>JBFWOX010000014.1:0-5182 GCA_050250295.1 Mycolicibacterium sp. | reverse complement strand
CTACAGCACCTAGCCCGGAGGGCTACTACAGCACGTAGTTAGGTGCTCTACCATGGCCGTGTGAAGTTGACCGCGGCGCCGAGCCTGCGCACGCAGCGCGTGATCGCGGCGCTGGTGATCCTCACCCAGGGCGGCATCGCCGTGACCGGCGCGATCGTGCGGGTCACCGCCTCCGGGCTGGGCTGCCCGACCTGGCCGCAGTGTTTCCCGGGCAGCTTCACCCCGGTGCCGGTCGCGGAGGTGCACCTCGTGCACCAGGCCGTCGAGTTCGGTAACCGGATGCTGACCTTCCTCGTGGTGGCCACCGCGGCCGCCGTGGTGCTGGCGGTGTGGCGGGCCCGGCGCCGCCGCGAAGTGCTGGTCTACGCCTGGCTGATGCCGGCCTCCACGGTGGCCCAGGCGGTCATCGGCGGGATCACGGTGCTGACCGGGCTGCTGTGGTGGACGGTGGCCGTGCACCTGCTGGTGTCGATGGCGATGGTGTGGCTCGCGGTGCTGCTGTTCGTCAAGATCGGGGAACCCGATGACGGCGTCCGGGGCGATCGGGTGCCGAAACCGCTGCGGCAGCTGACCGCGGTGTCGGCGGTGACGCTGGCCGCGGTGCTGGTGACCGGCACGATGGTGACCGGCGCGGGCCCGCACGCCGGCGACAAGAGCATCGACGCGCCGGTGCCGCGGCTGCAGGTCGAGATCACCACGCTGGTGCACGCGCACGCATCGCTGTTGGTGGCGTACCTGTCCATGGTGGTGGCGCTGGGCTTCGCGCTGCTGGCGGTGCGGGCGCCCCGTCCGGTGATGATCCGGTGGGGCGTGCTGGTCGCGCTGGTCGCTGCGCAGGGCCTGCTGGGTGCGGTGCAGTTCTACACGGGTGTGCCGGCGGCGCTGGTGGCGCTGCACGTCGCAGGCGCGGGGGCCTGCACGGCGGCGACCGCGGCGCTATACGCCTCGATGCGAGAACGGGCCGAGACCCAGGCCCTCCAGGGCTGATTCAACGCCGAGCGCGAACCGGCGTTGCTGGCGCGCCCGCGCGTCGTCGTCGAGCTGACGCCACCCCAGCGACGGTTCCACCAGCTCGAGCTCCAGCAGCCTGGGCGCGTCCGGCCCGCCGATGATGTCGACCCGGGCGTACAGCAGGTCGGTGGCCGCGATGCCCAGGTGCGCCGCCGCGGCGGCCAGCGCCGCGTGGCCGACGTCCCACAGTTCGACGTCCGGGTCGGCGGGCTGCAGGCGTTCCTCGGCGTAGGTGCCGGACTCGTCGAAGGCCGGGGCCTGCCCCGGCGGCGGCAGCAGCGGCGCCTTGGTGAACGCGTGCGACCGCTCACCGCGCAGGAACACCAGCGCGGTCTCCCCGTCGGCGACGCGGGGATCGTAGGGCTGCACCAGCGCCGTCTGGCCGCGGGCCTGCAGCGCGGCGGCGTGTGCGACCGCGGCAACGGGGTCGGTGAACCGCAACGCCCCGACCGATCCGGCGCCCACCGCGGGCTTGACGACGACCTCCCCCGCCGGGATCTCGACCGGCTCGCCCGGGGCGAAGAACGCGCTGGACAGGGTCGGCACCCCGGCCGCGGCGAGGTCGGCGAGGTAGCGCTTGTCGGTGTTCCACGCCACCACCGCGGGCGGGTTCAGCAGGTGCGGCACCCGGGTGGTCCAGGCCAGGAACTCGTCGAGCCGGTCGATGTAGTCCCAGGTGGCCCGCAGGATCACCAGGTCGGCGCGCAGCGTCTGCGGGTCGTCCCAGGACAGCCAGCGGGCGTGCAGGCCGCGGGCACGCAGCGCGGTCACCAGACCGGCGTCGTCACCGTCGCCCTCGGGCAGCGCCGGGCAGCCGGCCAGCACGATGCGGGGGTGGAAGAGGTCGGGGCGGGCGAGCTTCATGGCAGGCCGACTCTACCGACGGCACCGACGGGCATGATGGCGGTATGTACGCCATCGAAGTCGCCCAGACCGGCGGTCCCGAAGTCCTGTCCTATGTCGAGAGGCCGCGGCCCGAGCCCGGCCCCGGTGAGGTGCTGATCAAGGCCGAAGCGATCGGGGTGAACTTCATCGACACCTACGTCCGCTCCGGGCTGTACCCGCGTGAGGTGCCGTTCGTGGTGGGCATGGAGGTGTGCGGGACCGTCGAGGCGCTCGGCGACGGCGTCGCGGCGCTGGCCGTCGGCGACCGGGTGGTGACCGCGCAGGCCGCCGGTAGCTACGCCGAATACTGTGTCGCCGCAGCTGATTTCGTCGCCTATGTGCCGGATGCGGCGGCCCCGGACGTCGCCGCGTCGGCGCTGTTGAAGGGCATGACCGCGCACTACCTGATCAAGTCGACCTATCCGGTGCAGCAGGGCGACAGCGTGCTGGTGCACGCCGGTGCGGGCGGGGTCGGGCTGCTGCTGACGCAGTGGGCCACGAGCCTGGCCGCGTCGGTGATCACCACGGTGTCCACCCCGGACAAGGCCGAGCTGTCACGGCGGGCAGGCGCGGTGGAGGTCCTCGACTACCCCGAGGACCCGCAGGAGTTCGGCGCCCGGATCCGGCAGCTGACCGACGGCGACGGGGTGGCCGCGGTGTACGACGGGGTCGGCGCCTCGACGTTCGAGGCCAGCCTGGCCAGCCTCGCGGTGCGCGGCACGCTGGCGCTGTTCGGCGCGTCCAGCGGCCCGGTGCCGCCACTGGATCCGCAGCGGCTCAACGCCGCGGGGTCACTGTTCCTGACCCGGCCGACATTGGCCCACTACACCCGCACCCCCGACGAGTTCTCGTGGCGGGCAGGCGAACTCCTGTCGGCGATCGCCGACGGCACGCTGACGGTGACGGTCAGCAACCGCTATCCACTGCGCGACGCCGAACAGGCCCACCGCGACCTAGAGGGCCGCAAGACCGTCGGCTCGGTGGTGCTCATCCCCTAGCGCACAGTCGATCTCGCGGCCCAGCAGATCCGCGAAACCCGCAACCCGGGCCGCGGACAGGAAGTCGTGCCCGCCGCCCACCGGTACCACCTGCACCGCCGAACCGAGCGTGCGCCAGCCCAGCGCCCGGCGCAGCTCCCACCGGGTCCAGCGGTCGCTGGTGAATACCGCGACCGGCACCGGCGCGGGCCGCGGTACCCAGGCGGCGGCGGTGGCCCGGCGCCGCGCCAGCAGCGCCACGGTGGCCCCGGAGCCCGATGCCAGCTCGTACTCGCGCCGGACCAGGTCCGGCCGCATCGCCGATACCCCGAGCCGGGCGGTGCGCCGGTAGGCCCGGATCCGGCGCAACACCCAGAGCCCGCGGCGGGGAATGTCGAGCACGTCGCGCATGCTGCGGATCCCGGACAGCACCGCGGGCAGCGACCGGCGCATGGCGGTCTTGCCGTCCCCGATGGCCACCAGCGCCACCGGCCGCCTGCGGGCGATCAGCTCGGCGGCGGTCTCCCAGGCCAGCCGGCAGCCCGAGGAGTGCCCGAACAGCACCAGCGGCACGTCGGCGGGGTGGCGGTCCAGCACGTCGTCGGCGGCACGGCGGGCCAGCTCGCCCAGCGTGTACGGCATGGTCCGGCCGATCTCGTCGCGGATGCGCGGCAGCGCCACGAGTTCGGCGTCCCACCTGCCCTGCAGCTCGGCCACCAGCCGGCGGCCCCCGGCGAAATCGGCGTCCGGCGGGAACACCACGACGACGGCCCCGCCCGCCGCGGGCACTTTCGGGCGGGCCTGTGCGGCGGCGTCGGTCGCGGTGGTGCCGGCGTCGACGGTGCCGGGTGGCAGCACGAACCCGGCGCGGTCGAGGACAACCTCGAACTCCAACGCGCGCAATGAATCCCCACCGGCGGAGCCGAACGTGGTGGCCGGCTCCGGCGGCGCGCCGGTCACCGCCTCCCACGCGGCCACCACCGCGGCCAGTGGCGAGCCGGGCTCCGGGGTCGGCGCCGGCGCGGGTTCGGCCGCGGTGACGAGCGCCCGCACCGCCCGGTCGTCGATCTTGAAGTTCGGCAACCGCGGCAGGGCCGCGACGGCGACGATGCGGTGCGGCACCAGCGCGGGCGGGAGCCGCCGGCGTAGCCGGTCGCCCAGCTCGGCACCCAGTTCGGGGGTGGCGTCGTCGCCGCACTCGGTGACCGCGACCACGGTCGGCGATGCGCGATCCGCCAGCACCACCACGCGGGCGTCGGCGACCTCCGGCTCGGCGCGCAGCGCGTACTCGAGCGCGGCCGGCTCGAACCGGAAGCCACGCACCTTGATCTGCCGGTCGGCGCGGCCGTGGAACTCGAACAGCCCGTCGGGCCGCAGCCGGCCGTAGTCGCCGGTGTCGAACCGGCGCACCCCGGGGCGGCCGGGCACGGCGGCCAGCCGCGGCGACTCGGTGCGCCAATAGCCTTGGGCCAGGAACTCACTCGTCACCACGATGCGCCCGATGTCACCGGGCGGCACCGGATCGCCGTGGTCGTCGACGAGTTCGACGGCGCGCTCGGCGATCGGGTAGCCCACCGGCACCAGGGCGCCGTCGGGTCGCCAGTCGCGCGGGATGATCCAGTGCCGGTACAGGGTCGAGCATTCCGAGGACCCGATGCCGGTGTAGATGTCGCAGTCCGGTGGGCTGACCGAGCGCAGCAGCGCCAGGTCGCCGCTGTCGAACTGATCGCCGGCGACGTAGACCAGCCGCGCCGCCGGACACAACACCTCCCCCGCCTCCCGCGCCAGCGTGCGCAACACCGGCGGCATGGCGTGCAGGATCGTCACCGGCGCCAACCGTTCGACGGCGCGCCGGACGCCGTCGCGGCGCAGGTCGATCACCACCAGCTCGGCCCCGGTCAGCAGCGCCCCGTAGATGTCGCGCACCGCACCGACCACGCTGGGCGAGTAGAGCATCGACATCGTGTCGGCGGGCCCGATCCCGACGGCCTCGACGTACTGCCACACGTCGTGCAGCAGGCCGCGCTGGTCCTGCCAGACCCCTTTGGGTTCCCCGGTGGAGCCCGACGTGTAGGCGATGTAGGCGGGCCCGCTCCGTGTCGGCTCCGGGATCGCTTGCGCGTCACCGTGTTCGGCGAGCTCGACCGCACCGCCGGCGCCGGCCCGGAACACGTGGGTGGCTCCGGCGTGGGCCAGGATGGCCGCGTTGCGCTCCGGCGGGTACGACGTGTCGATCGGCACGTAGGGCCGGTCGGTGGCCAACGCCGCGAACATCGCCGCCAGGTAGTCGCGGCCGGTGGGCAGGTCGA
>JBFWOX010000013.1:0-165575 GCA_050250295.1 Mycolicibacterium sp. | reverse complement strand
GGCTGACCTCCGCCGCGCACACCCTGGTCATTGAAGGACCGTCCTACCGCCAACGAACCCGGCCCCAGCTTGACCCAGACCCCGCCGACAAGCATCCTCAATAACGCGCCACGGTGGTCCCATCCCCTTGGCAATCAGGTGGTCCCATCACCCTGGCAAGCGACACTGACGCGGGCGTTGCTGCCCGCGTTGCAACGGCGGCGAGGCCACGTCATCTCTGTGGTCTCGCTGGCATCGTTGGTGCCGCTGCCCGAGAGCCTGGGCTACAGCGCCTCGAAGGCCGGCCTACGTGCCTTCATGCTCGGGTTGTCACTGCGCCGACCCGAGACCGGCGTCGCGGTCAGCATGGTCCATCCCGGCGCGGTCGACACACCGATGCTGCGCTACGAAGCCGCCAACGGCGGGTCAGCACTCAACTTCCTGAGCACACCGTTGAGCCCGGACGCTGTCGCCGACGCGGTTGTCGCCAACCTGGACCGACCGCGTCTCGAGCGGTTCCTGCCGAGCCATGACGAATGGCTGATCAAGATCCTCAACCTGAGCCCCGCTGTGGTACAGCGCATCCGCCCGCTGCTGGAACGAGCGGCGAAGCCGGGCCTGGCCAAGTACCGCAGTGCAATCTGACCCATCCCTCACCGATCACAGGAGCGTTTCCATGCCGCTGTACTCGACCGCACCCCTGGACGGACGCATCGCGCTGGTGACCGGGGCCGGTCGCGCCCGGGGGATCGGGCGCGGCATCGCGCTGGCACTCGCCGACGCCGGCGCCGACGTCGTGGTCACCGACGTCGGCACCCGCCGGGCGGATCTGACCATCCAAGGCGTCGGCCTCGGGGACGATCCCGACGAGCTCGAAGCGACCGCGGACCTGGTCCGTGAACGGGGTCGCCGGTCGATCGCACTGCCGCTGGACGTGACGGACGCCGGCGCGGCCGCGGCCGTGGTCAGCCGCGTGCGGGACGAACTCGGGATCATCGACGTGCTGGCCAACAACGCGGGCACCGGCATCGGAGCCGGGCCATTCCTGGACCTCACCGACACGAACTTCACCCTGTCATGGCAGGTCAACGTGCTCGGCCAGGTCCATCTGACCCGCGCGGTGCTCCCAGGGATGATCGAGCTCAGACGGGGTTCGATCGTCAACGTGACCTCGATCATGGGAGTGGCCGCGGCAGGCGGGTACGGCGGCTACGTGCTCGACAAGCATGCGATCGTCGGCCTGACGCGGCTGCTGGCACACGAATTCGGACCGCGGGGGATCCGCACCAACGCGGTGGCTCCCGGCTATATCCTCACCGACCTGGGGGAGGCCGAGCAGACGCTCATCGCCCAGCAATTCGGTATCGACCAACAGGACGCGCTCGGTGCGATCCTGTCCCAGATCCCGGTCGGCAGGAGCGGTCAACCCCACGATGTCGGCTCCGCGGTCGCCTGGCTGGCCGGGGTGGGCGCGGACTTCGTCAACGGGGCGATACTGCCCGTGTCCGGAGGCCAGCCGGCCGGCTTGGCCTGAACCGCCGCGAGCGGCACCGGCTCCCCGGGGGCCAAGCCCGGTCGGTCACACCCCGAAGGTCAGCTCGACGCGCCCAGAATCTTGATCGCGAAGACCAGGGTGTCGCCGGGGGCGATCCCGGCGGCGGGCTGGCCGTCGGGGTAGCCGTCGGCCGAGGTCATCGCCACGGCGACGGTGGAGCCCACGTTCTGTCCGGCGATGGCCTTCTGGAACCCGGGGATGACCCCGTCGAGCGGGAACTCCACCGGGGCGCTTCCGTAGCTGCTGTCGAACACCGACCCGTCGCGGCCGTTGACACCCAGGTAGCAGACCGAGACCGTCGCGGTATCGGCGACCACCGGCCCGGAACCGGCCTGCAGGGTCTGCACCTGCGTCTCGGCCACGCTGAACGGCGCGGTCACGTTGACGCTCGGCGCTGCGGCGTCCGTGGAACCGGTGACGGCTACGCTGCCGCTGCTGCCCGGCAGCGTCCATTCCGGTGCCACCCCGGCCTCGGGCGGGGTTCCGGGGCAGCCGCTGGCCGCGCTCGGCGTCTCGACCACGGTCGACGCCACCGGGGAGGCCACCGGCGAGGTGCCGGTCGACGGGGTCTCCGGATCGGAGCCGCACGCGGCGAGGCTCATGACGAGCGCGGCGGCGCAGGACGCCAGGGCGACGGAGGAAGGCACACGAGAGTTCACCGCCGCCACGCTACAGCCCTGGGCGCGGCGGGCTCCGACACCCCGCACCACAGAAGTCACCGACTGTTGACATTGCCGGGCGCGAGGGCATACCGTCCAAGTCATCGTTTGTTGACATCGCCGGGTCGATGCGACCCCGACGCCCGTTCGATGACCAGGGGATCAGTGCCATGCAGATATCGGTTCGCTCGTACCTCACCGCGGGGCTCGCCTTCACCACGGCCGGCGCGATTGCGCTTGCGCCGCTGGCGATTCCGCAGAGCCCGCCGGCGGTGACCATCCCGCACGTCGCGGTACCGGACATCCGGCTCACGGTCACCCCCGCCGACATCGAGACGTTCGTCGCGGCCCTGCAGGAGGTGCTCGACGAGGCCACCGCGACGGTCGCGGCGGTGGCAGGCATCCCGGGCCAGACCGTGGTGAGCGTCGTGAACGGCATCGTGGCGCTGATCAACACCGTGTTCACCGGGTTGATCGACGCCACCGACAGCGAGACCCTGGTCGCGCTGCTGACCGTGCTGCGCACGCTGTCCTCCGATGCGTTCGCCAAGCTCGCCGAGAACGTCGGCCTGGCCAATCCGGTCATCACGGCGACCACCACACAGGTCGGCGAGCTGGTGACCAGCGCGGTGACGGGGACGCTGCAGAGCGTGCTGATCGCCGTGGTCAACGTCGTCAACGACCCGCTGTCGTTCGCCAACTACGCCGGACTGCTCACCGCCGGAGTTGCCGGCGGGCAGCTGCTCGCCGGCAACGGGCTCGCCGCGGTGCAGGCAGTCGGCGACGCCGGCTACACCCTCACCGGCATCGCGTTGAGCGAGGTCACGTTCCAGCTCAACAACCTCGGCGCCGGGTTCAACGCGTTCCTCGACGAGCTCGGTGCGGCTTCGGGCAGCCCGCTCGTCGAGTCGGTCATCGCCGCTGTGCAGGGGCTTGCGGTCGCGCCCGGGCTCGCCGTGGTCAACGCGGCCTCCGGGGTGACCGCAACAGTACTGGCCTCCGGGAACGCCGCGTTCGGCGTCGTGGTCGGCGGACTGAGCGAGGTGATGGAGTCGACCGGGACCGCGCTGCGATCGGCCATCACCGCCATCGGGGCCGCCCCGCTGGACCCGGCCAGCTATGTGACGGCGCTCGCGGCGCTGACCGTCGGCGGGTTCGACGCGCTCGACACCACGGTGCAGACCATCGGGGGACTGGCGCACCTTCCGCTCGACTTCATCTCCGGTCTGGGTACCACCGCGGCGACCGTGTTCACCGCGCTGAACACCGCTGTCGCCGAGTCGGTGTCCCGGGTGTTCGACGCCCTCGCGCTGCCGGCCGACGTCGTTGCGCTCCCGTTGGGCATCGCCGCCGGGCTCGACGACGTGGTCGCCGGCCTGGCTGCTGCACTCGACGACGGTCTGACCGCCGCAGGTGCCGTCATCGACCGCGGGGTGAGCGTGGTCCTCGACATCTCCGCCGGCGCCGAGACCGCGGTGCTGGACGCCCTGGGCGATCCGCAGATCCCGGTCGTGGCTGCCGCGCCGGAGACGACACAACGGTCCGCGCCGGCCACCGCCGCCCTCACCGTCGGCGACGGCCAACCGGACCCGGATCCGGCCCTCGATGCACCGACCGCCGCGGCGGCGACCAAAGGTGCGCCGCAGGTCGGTGACGTCACCCAGAACCCGGACGACACCGAAGCACCTCAGGACGAGACGGTTCCCGAAGGCGATGACGACGAAGCTGCCGATGCCGTCTCGGACGACAGAACTGCCGATGCTGTCTCCGACGACGAGGCGACCGACGGGTCCACTGCCCCGGACGATCCGGCCGATACGCCCGACACACCCGATGAGCCGGATCACGACGACAAGGAGGCCGCGGCCCCCGCTGCGTAGCTGCCCGATGAGTTCGTCCCGCCCTGCCGGTCTACCCACACAGAACCGATGGGTGAGGAGGACCTCGAATGGGAGCGGCGCCGTCGCGTAGTGGACACCTTCCGATCAACGGGCTCGACCTCTATCACGAGGTCTACGGCGAGCTCGACTCATCGCCGCCCTTGCTGTTGATCCCCGGCGCGTTCATGGCCACCGGCTCGATGACGGCCTGGGCGCAGGCCTTCAGCACCGATCGGGCCGTGATCGTCTTCGATCAACAGGGCCACGGTCGCACCCCCGACACGTCGCGGCTGATGTCCTACGAGCGGTTCGCCGACGACGCCGCCGCGTTGTTGGCTGCCCTCGATGTCGAGCGCGCGGACGTGATGGGGTACTCGCAGGGCGGTGGGGTCGCACTGCAACTGGCGATCCGCCACCGCACGCGGGTGACCAAACTGGTCGTGTTGTCGGCCACCTTCCGTAAAGACGGGTGGTACCCGTCGGTGTTCGATGCCATCGCCGACCTCGACTCCGAAACGTTCGCCGGAACACCGGTCGAGGCAGCGTTCACGGCGCACACGCCGGACCGGGCCGCGTTCGACGCTTACCTGGAAAAGATGAAGGCACTCAACATCAACGACCAGAACATCAGCGACGAACAGATGCGGTCGATCTCGGCCAAGACCATGATCATCGTCGGTGACGCCGACGGCGTACGGCCCGAGCACGCCCTGGAGATGTTCACGCTGCGCGGGGGCCACGACGAGCGGGCCGCCGCGACGGGCGTCCTCGAGGCCAGCCCGGCGGCACGTCTGACGATCCTGCCGGCGATGTCGCACATCGGGCTGGCCGGCCAGACCGAGCAGCTGGTGCCGATGGTGTCGGCATTCCTCGACGACGTGCCGCCCCCGACGCCACAGCTCTTCTGAACGCCCGGTGCACGGCCGTCGATCTAGAATCGCTCGCCATGGTTCGCAGCGCGACCGTGGCCGGCCGTACCGCCTCCGGCATGATCGTCGGCCCACACTGAAAGCCGTTGCGAGAGTTCGCCACAGGACCGTCCCGCTGGACCGTCTGAGCCAGGCCGATCTGATGTACCTGGCCATGCAACGGTCGGCCATGCCGAACCAGTTCGGCGCGGTCATGCTGCTGGAACCGCGCGCCGAATTGGACCCCGCCGCGCTGATCGCGACCCCCGGCACGAATCACGACGATCCCGCGGATGCACCAACGGGTGCTGCGAGTGCCGTGGGGGTGCGGCCGCCCGGTGTGGGTCGACGACGCCGGGTTCACCCTCGATCGGCACCTCCAGCACCGGGTGTGTCCGCCACCCGGTGACGAATCGGCGTTGCTCGCCGTCGTCGCCGAGCAGATCGTGCGGCGGCTGCCGCTCGATTGCCCCCGTGGTCGGCCACCGTGGTGACCGGGTTGGCCGACGGCAGGGTCGCGCTGATCCTCGTGGTCCAGCACGCACTCGCCGACGGCATCGGCCGTCTGTCGGTGCTGGAGGCGCTGGTCGACGGCGGCCCTCCAGCCATGGCATTCGACTTCCCGTGTCCCCCAACGGTGTTCGGTCGACTGGCCGTCGGCGCACTGCGCGACCGGCTCCGCGCGCTCACCAGGGCGGCGCGCTGGATCGTGCATCGACCACCGACTCGCACACCCCGCCGCGCGGAGATCGGCCGCACCGCGGCCTGCGCGCTGCTGCGGCCCGCCGGCAGGGACCGCGCCCCGGCAGTGGGCAGGGTTCCGGTCGCTCGGCCGCTACCTCGCCGAGCGCGGCGAGCATCTCGACACCGTGCTGCTCGGTGTCCCACTGAACATGCGCCGCCCCGCGACGGCTGACCAGATGGGCGACCGCACCGGCCAGATCCGCTGCGGTCCCGACCGGCGGCGCCGGCTGGGACCGGGTGGCAAGGGTCGCTCGCGTGATGGCCGACCACAAGGGCACCCCGATGAATCCCGCGCTGGCCGGGGTCGCCAGCGTCGCCGTGCGGACAGCGCTGTCGCTCGGCGCCTACGAGTGGTACATGCGCCGGCAGCGCAGTCTGCACGCGGTCGTGACGAACGTGCACGGGCCCGATCGGCGGATGGCCTTGTCCGGCGCGGTGGTCACCGACATGATGCCCCTCGCCATCGGTGGCGGCGGCAACGTGGCGGTGACGTTCGCGGCCCTCTCGTATGCCGGGACCATCACGATCACCGTGATCGCCGCCGAAGACACCGGCCCGGTGGCGGCGGACATCGCCGGTGCGCTCGACACCGAGCTGCGTGAGCTGATCGCCAGCCGATGAGTTCCACACGCGGACCGGGTCTGCACGTCTGACGGGCAACAGAAGGAGCACCGAAATGGTCATCGTCGCCGGCCATCTCACGGTCGCACCGCAGCAGCGGGAGTCCTACCTCGCAAGCTGTACGGGCGTGGTCGAGCAGGCGCGCCGGGCAGCAGGCTGCCTGGACTTCTCGATCTCGGCCGATCTGCTCGACACCACCCGGGTCAACGTGTACGAACGCTGGGAATCGCAGGCTGCCGTGGAGGCCTTCCGGACCAGCCCGGGGGAGGTTCACCTGCCGGCGATCGTGTCGATGTCGGTGGCCGAGTACGAGATCGCCGCGCGACGGCCCCTATCCGGCGACGATGGGGCGAGCGAGGGACTTTAGGCCCTTTTCCGCAGGGACCGGCACCGAGCAAAGTCGGGCCGTTGCAGCCCCGAACGCTCGGAGTCTCATGACAACAGAAGCACCCGCGCTCAACGAACTCACCGCGCGCCGCCCGTTCACGGCCCGGCTCGGACCGACCGGCAGGCTGATCTACAAACTGATCACCACGACCGATCACAAGCTGATCGGGGTCATGTACTGCGTGGCCTGCTTCGCGTTCTTCCTCGTCGGCGGGTTGATGGCGCTGTTCATCCGGATGGAACTGACGGTGCCAGGCCTGCAGTTCCTGAGCAACGAGCAGTTCAACCAGCTGTTCACCATGCACGGCACGGCGATGCTGCTGTTCTACGCCACCCCGATCGTGTTCGGGTTCGCCAACCTGGTGCTGCCGCTGCAGATCGGCGCGCCCGACGTGGCGTTCCCGCGGCTGAACGCCTTCTCGTTCTGGCTGTTCCTGTTCGGCGCCCTGATCGCCACGGCCGGCTTCATCACCCCCGGCGGCGCGGCCGACTTCGGCTGGACCGCGTACACGCCGCTGACCGACGCGGTGCATTCACCCGGCGCCGGTGCCGATCTGTGGATCTTCGGGCTCGGCGTCGGCGGTTTGGGCACCATTCTGGGTGCGGTCAACATGATCACGACGGTGGTGTGCATGCGCGCCCCCGGCATGACGATGTTCCGGATGCCGATCTTCACCTGGAACATCCTGGTGACCTCGATCCTGGTCCTGCTGGCGTTCCCGATCCTGACCGCCGCGCTGTTCGGCCTGGCCGCCGACCGCCACCTCGGTGCGCACGTCTACGACCCGGGCAACGGGGGAGTGATGTTGTGGCAGCACCTGTTCTGGTTCTTCGGGCATCCCGAGGTGTACGTGATCGCGCTGCCGTTCTTCGGCATCGTCAGCGAGATCTTCCCGGTGTTCAGCCGCCGGCTACACCACGCTGATCTACGCCACGCTGGGCATCGCCGCACTGTCGGTGGCGGTGTGGGCGCACCACATGTACGCCACTGGCGCGGTGCTGCTGCCGTTCTTCTCGTTCATGACGTTCCTGATCGCGGTGCCGACCGGCATCAAGTTCTTCAACTGGATCGGCACGATGTGGAAGGGGCGGTTGACCTTCGAACCACCGATGCTGTTATCGCTGGGCTTCGTTTCGCCACCTATGCGGGCATCTACTTCTGGTTCCCGAAGATGACCGGCCGGCTGCTCGACGAACGCCTGGGCAAGCTGCACTTCTGGCTGACGTTCATCGGCTTCCACACCACGTTCCTGGTGCAGCACTGGCTCGGCGACGAGGGCATGCCCCGGCGCTACGCCGACTACCCGCCCACCGACGGCTTCACCACGCTGAACATCGTCTCCACCATCGGAGCGTTCATCCTCGGTGCGTCGATGTTGCCGTTCCTGTGGAACGTGTTCAAGAGCTGGCGCTACGGCGAGGTCGTCACCGTCGACGATCCCTGGGGCTACGGCAACTCCCTGGAGTGGGCCACGTCCTGCCCGCCGCCGCGGCACAACTTCACCGAGCTGCCCCGGATCCGCTCCGAGCGGCCGGCGTTCGAGCTGCACTACCCGCACATGGTGGAACGGATGCGCCGCGAGGCGCACGTCGGACGTGCCCACGGACCCGAGGACGGCGACGTCACACGGCTCGACGAGAACGTTCGCACCTGAACCCGGGCGGGTCAGTTCTTCGACGCGGAGTGTTTGCGGCCCTGATCCAGCATTGCGGGGACGATGGCCAGCACCGCGGACACCACGAGCACCACGCCGACGCCGAAGGTGGAGTTCGTCGGTGAGGCCGTCACCAGCGCCAACGCGCCGAGCGGGGCCAGCGCACCGGCGATCGCGGTGCCGGCCTCCCGGGCGGTCCCGACGCCGGTGGACCGCGTGGCCACCGGGAACTGCCTGCTGTAGAACGAGCCCTGGGCGCCGATCATCATCGGAGCGATGATCCCGGACCCGACGATCAGCGCGGCCCAGATGGCCCACCTGTTGCCGCTGTTCAGCAGGGCGAGGAAGATCCCGCCCCACGCCCCGCCGAGGACGGCGCCGAGGACGAGGACGTGCTTGCTGCTCCAGCGGTCACAGAGCCGGCCGATGCACGGGATCACCAGCACCGCGGCGATCCCCGCGAGCGTGACGCCGAGGGCGCTGTCGGAAGCCGGGATGCCCTTGAACTGGGTCAGGTAGGCCAACGAGAACGTTTTGAAGATGTAGCTGATCGACGTGCACCCCAGGGCGACGACGATGACCACCGCCAGCCCGCGCCAGTCCTGCCGGAACAACTGCAGCAGCGGGGATTTCCTGCGCGCGTCGTGCCGGTCGGTCTCACGCTCGAAGTCCGGGGTCTCGGGCACCGCGGCCCGGACCCACAGTCCGACGGCCACCAGCAGGAAGCTGGCGACGAACGGGATGCGCCAGCCGATGCTCATCAGGAACTCGTCACCGAACAGGGCGATGACGAAAACCGTTGCCGCCGAGAGCAGCAGGCCCAGGTTCATGCCCAGGGCCGGCCAGGCTCCCATGCTGCCGCGCTTGCCGGCGTCGGCGTGCTCGTAGCTGGCCACCGCGGCGGAGGCGAACTCGGCCCCGGCGCCCATGCCCTGCAGGATCCGCAGTAACACCAGCATGATCGGCGCCCACGCCCCGATGGTCGCGAAATCGGGGAGCAGCCCGATGATCCCGGTCGAGATGCCCATCAACCCGAAGGTCAACACGAGGGTGCGTTTGCGGCCGATCCGGTCACCGAGCGCACCGAAGACGACTCCGCCGATCGGGCGGGCCACGAAGCCGACCGCGAAGGTGGCCAGCGACTGCAGCGCGGCCAGCTGCGGGTCGACGGCGGGGAAGAAGACCGTGGCGAACACGATCGAGGCCATCGCCGCGTAGAGATAGAAGTCGTACCATTCGACGGCGGTGCCGACGATCGCGGCGAGCGCCATACGGCGCTGCCGGACCCGGCCCTGCGCAGGCGTCTCGGTGACCGGGCGGGCGTCGCTCACACCGGCAGGTGATTGGACGGATGGGGCTCGGGTAGACATGGGCTTCCTCTCGGGTTGGGACACGCCGGAAATCATTCGGCGGCAACAAGGTTGCGGATCTCCGCGATGACGTCGTCGGGCCGTTCCTCGGTCAGGTAGTGACCGCAGTCGAGGGCACGGCCCGAGACGGTGCGGGCCAGCTCGCCCCAGAGTTGGAGTGGCCGGAACAACCGTTCGATGACACCGTGCCGGGCCCACAACAGGCGAAGCGGCGGCTCGATGAGGCGGCCCTGCGCCCGGTCGCGCCGGTCGTGCTCGAGGTCGATGGTGGCAGCCGCGCGGTAGTCCTCACAGGCTCCGCGGGCCCGCTCGGCGCCGGTGAATCCGGCGATGTACCCGTCGAGCACCTCCCGGGGGAACGGCGTCAACCCGGCGTGCCTGCCACCCATGATGCCCTCGACGTAGGCGCGCGGATTCGCGCCGATCAATGTTTCAGGCAGCGGCGCCGGCTGGATCAGGAAGAACCAATGCCAGTACGCGACCGCGAAATCCTTCGTGGTGGCGTCGTACATATCGACGGTGGGTGCGACATCCATCAGCAGCGCGCCAGCCACCCGCTCCGGTGCATCGGCGGCCAGCCTGGCAGCCACCCGCGCGCCGCGGTCGTGGCCGGCTACGAAAAACCGTCGGTGCCCGAGGGTTTCCATCAAGGCAAGGCAGTCCCGGGCCATTTCCCGCTTGCTGTAGCCGGAATGGTCCGCGGCCTGCGCCGGCCGTTCCGACTCGCCGTAGCCCCGCAGGTCCGGGGCGACGACGAAGTGGTCCCGCGCCAGCGCCGGGGCGACCCGGTGCCACATCAGATGCGACTCCGGGTGCCCGTGCAGCAACAGCACCGCGGGTTGGGCGGGATCCCCGCCGAACCGGCCGCGAAGCCGCACACCGTTGACGGCGTGATCGATGGCAGCAAAGCCGGGGAACCCAGAGAACCTCGAGGACATGGCGTCTCCTTCATCGCAGCACCGGGAGTGCGTCCGATGCTAGGTTTGCGGCCAGGTGCAAGGAAGGTCGCTGCGCGCAAACGTTCTTTGCGTCACCTGCAAAGGAGGTGTGAGGTGTCGTCGGACATCGACGATCTGGACTTCTTCATCACACTGGCCGCCGCGGGCACGATGACCGAGGCTGCCCGCCATTGGGGGGTCTCGGTCTCGGTGGTGAGCCGGCGGCTCAAGGCACTCGAACAGCGCTTGGGTACACCGCTGGCACACCGCAGGGGCCGTGGCCTGGAGCTCACCGCCGAGGGCCGCCAGTATCACCTGCGGGGCCGCGAGATACTGCAGCAGCTCAAGGATCTGGAGAGCTCGATCAACCCGGACCCACACGACCTGACCGGATCCATCCGCCTGGTCAGCACCGTGGGCCTGGGCCGGGTGCACATCGCGCCGATCCTGCACGAGTTCCGCAGCCAGAACTCCGGGATCGACTGCTCGCTGGAACTGACCAGCCTGCCGCTGTCGGCCTCGCTGCCGGGCTTCGACATCGGCATCCACGTCGGACGGGTGCGCGATTCGTCGCTGGCGATGCGCCAGCTGCTGCCCAACCGCCGGGTGGTGGTGGCCGCACCCGACTATGTGGCCGAGCACGGGGCGCCACGGGATCTCGACGACCTCGGACACCACCGGCTGCTGGTCGTGCGAGAGAACGAAGGGGAATCTTCGTGGCGGTTCATCAAGGGCGGCAAGGAGATCGCCGTCCCGGTACACGGCGGCCTGATCTGCAACGACGGTCTGGCCGTCACCGACTGGTGTCTGGCCGGAGCCGGCCTTGCGATGCGCTCGGTCTGGCACGTCGCCCCCTACGTGCGCGACGGCCAGCTGGTGCACGTGCTGCCCACGGTCGCGACGCCGGAGGCCAACGTCGTCGCGCTGTTCGACGCCGGAACGCGGACCCCGCCGCGCGTGCGGGCACTGGTCGACTATCTGCGCCGCCGGCTGTCGGAACGGTGTGTTCCACTGCCGGGGTGAGCCTCTCGGTCAGTTCACCAGGAACGGCAGCCGGGCCGCCAACCCGGCCTTGAGCGCGTCGAGGAACTCGCCGATCCGGCGGGCCGGGGCGACGTCGGTGGGGTAGACAGCCACGATGTTGGCCTCGGGGGTGGCCTCCTCGGGCAGCACCTGGACCAGCGAGCCGTCCCGCAGGAGCGGCTCGACGTGCCATTGCGAGCGCATGATGATCCCGGCCCCCTCCAGACACCAGCGGGTGGCCGTCTCACCGTCGTTGGTCAGCAGCGTGCCGTCCACCCGGATCGCGGTCTCGGCACCGGTGGGCCCGAAACGCCAGATGGCGTAATCGCTTTCGTCCTGACGTAACACGATGCAGTTGTGCCGGCCGAGGTCGGCGAGGTCGCGCGGGGTCCCGCACCGGTCGAGGTAGCCGGGGGAAGCGCACAGCACCCGGCGCTGCCGGATCAGCAGCCGGCCGTGCAGCCGGGAGTCGGCCACCCGCCCGACCCGGATCCCGACATCGAACGGGCTGCCGGCGATGTTCAACGGCAGCGCCGACAGTTCCAGCTCCAGGCGCAGCTGCGGGTGCTGCTCAGCGAAACCGCGCAGGATCGGCGCGACGTGCATCCGGCCCAGCCCGATGGTGGAGTGCACGGCCAGCCGGCCGCGCAGCCCGGCGCGGGGGTCGAGCAGCGAATCCTCCACATCGTGGATCTCGCGGAGCACCCGGGCCGCGCCCTCGGCCAGCCGAACGCCTTCGTCGGTCAGCGACAGCGCCCGGGTACTGCGCCGCACCAGCTGCACGCCGAGGCGGGATTCCAAGGCGCCCAAGCGCTTGCTGACCGCGGGCACGGACACACCCCATTCCCGCGCCGCCGCGGTCAGGCTTCGAGCGCGGGCGATGCCGTCGAAGAACGTCCAGTCATCCAGCTCGGGCAGGCTCGCCATTGTTTCTCCTCAGGAAAGGAAGTGTTGTCGAGTTCAGACTATCGCCGTGCTTTCTTTCTTCTTAGCCTGGCAATCAGCAATCAGCATCACCGCAACGGCACAGAGAGGACCTGCCATGGTGAATACGCACAGGATCGCCGTCATCCCCGGCGACGGCATCGGCAAGGAAGTCGTGCCCGAGGGGGTCCGGGCCCTGCAAGCCGCCGCCGACGCGTTCGGTTTCACCCTCGATCTCGTCGAATTCGATTTCGCCAACGTCGATTTCTACCTGCGGCACGGCGCGATGATGCCCGAGGACTGGTTCGATCGGCTGCGCGATTTCGATGCCATCTTCTTCGGTGCGGTCGGCTGGCCCGAGTTGGTGCCCGACCACGTGTCGCTGTGGGGCAGCCTGCTGCAGTTCCGCCGGCACTTCGACCAGTACGTCAGCCTGCGGCCGGTGAAACTGCTGCCGGGCGTCGTCAGCCCGCTGGCCGGCCGGGTGCCGGGGGACGTGGACTTCTACGTGGTCCGGGAGAACACCGAGGGCGAGTACTCCAGCATCGGCGGGAAGATCTTCGAGGGCACCGACCGGGAGACGGTGATCCAGGAGACGGTGATGACCCGCGTCGGCGTCGACCGGATCTTGAAGTACGCCTTCGAGCTCGCGGCGCGGCGGCCACGACGATCGCTGACGTCGGCGACCAAGAGCAACGGCATCTCGATCTCCATGCCGTACTGGGACGAGCGGGTGGAACGGATGTCGGCCGAGTACCCGCAGGTGAGCGTCGACAAGTTCCACATCGACATCCTCACCGCGAACTTCGTCCTGCATCCGGACTGGTTCGACGTCGTGGTGGCGAGCAACCTGTTCGGCGACATCCTGTCCGACCTCGGCCCGGCATGCACCGGCACCATCGGCATCGCCCCGAGCGCCAACATCAACCCCGAACGCACCTTCCCGAGCCTTTTCGAGCCGGTGCACGGCTCGGCACCCGATATCGCCGGCAAGGGCATCGCCAATCCCGTCGGTCAGATCTGGTGCGCGTCAATGATGCTCGACCACCTCGGGGAGCCGGCGGCGGCCCGCGCCGTGCTCGGCGCCATCGAGGCCACCCTGGCCGAGGGGTCCGTATTGACCGGGGACCTCGGCGGAACGGCGTCGACGACCGAGCTCGGCAGCGCCGTCGCCCGCCGCATCGGTGCCTTCGCCGCCGCCGCGGCGAACTGATCGCCGCATGCACGTCCTCATCGCTCCCGACAAGTTCAAGGGGACCCTCACCGCAACCGAAGTCGCGGATGCGCTGCAGTCCGGCCTGACGTCCGCCGCGGCGGTCACGTGTGCGACGGTGCCGCTGGCGGACGGCGGCGACGGCAGCGTGGTGGCCGCACTGTCGGCGGGCTACACCGGCGCCGAGGCCACCGTGACCGGACCGACCGGAGATCCCGTCCACACCCGGATCGCGCACCACGGCGGAACCGCCATGGTCGAAGTCGCCTCCAGCTGCGGGATGAGCACGCTGACCGGCGGTCGGCTGGAATCCCTTCGGTCGTCGAGTTTCGGTCTCGGACAAGCGATCATCCATGCCGTCGACGTGCTCGGCGCACGGCGGGTCGTCATCGGGCTCGGCGGGAGCGCGAGCACCGACGGAGGGGCCGGGATGCTCGCCGCGTTGGGAGCCCGGTTCCTCGACGCCCTCGGGGAGCCGGTGATGCCGACCGGGGGAACGCTGTGCAGTATCGAGAAGGTCGATCTGCGCCCGCTGCGGTTGTGGGCGGGCATCGAGCTGATCGCGGCCACCGATGTCCGCAACCCGCTGCTGGGACGCGACGGTGCCGCGGCCGTGTTCGGCCCGCAGAAGGGTGCCGCGCCGACCGAGGTCGCCCTGCTCGACCGTGGGCTTGCCCACCTCGCCTGCCTCGTCACGGCCTCGGACCCCGGCGTCGCCGCCACGCCGGGCGCAGGCAGCGCAGGCGGCATCGGGTTCGGCTGCCTGGTCCTCGGCGCCCGGATCGTGTCGGGGGCGGAGTTCTTCCTCGATCTGCTTGATTTCGACTGTCACGCCCGCGGCGCGGACATGGTGGTCACCGGGGAAGGCCACCTGGACGCGCAGACGGCGCACGGCAAGCTGGTGTCGGTCGTCGCGGCACGCTCGGCCGGCCGCCCGGTCGTGGCGGTCGTCGGCCGCACCAGCCTGCCCCCCGGCGAGGCGCGGCGGCTGGGTCTGCACAGCGTGCACGCGCTGGCCGATGGGACCACCGCCGACAGTTCAGCCGATCCGGCTCTCTCGCGAGACCTGTTGCACCAGATCGGTATCCGGCTCGCCACAGAGCTGCCTACCGGGGATGCGCACGACGGCGGCGCCCCCGGCGGGGTCACCGGGAGCGCCGCGTCGGGGTGTGCCTAGCCGGTAGTGGCGATGGTGTCCTCGGCAGCCCGCGGTGCCGGTGCCTGCCGGGTCCGGGCCAACGAGCGGCCGATCAGGTACATGATCACCGCGCCCGAGGCCAGGATCGCGGCGTTGACCAGGACCGCGTTGGTGCTGTCGGCCAGCGTCGCGGCTTCGCCGCGGATCAACGCCACCATGTACGGCGCGACGAACCCGCCGATGTTGCCGACGGCGCAGACGAATGCGATGCTTCCCGCGGCCGCCACCCCGGTCAGCAGCTGCGGGGTGATCGACCAGAACACCGGCAGCGTCGAGATGCATCCGACCGCGCCGATGCAGAAGCCCAGCAGGGCCACCGGCGGTGCCGAATTCAGCATCAGCGCGCCCAGGACCAGGCCGCCGGCACCGAACGCCATGCCGAGCACCCGGGGGTCGCGCACCACGGCCTTCAGCGAAGTCGGTTGGTGCGCATGGGTGTTCGCTGGCTCTTCGGACCGCAGCGCGCTGGTCAACCAGGTGTGCTGCTGCTCGGTGAGCCAGTTCGCCTGAGCCGGGCTGTCGGTGAGGAAGAAGAACACCACCGCGGCCACGAACAGGCACGGCAGTCCGGTGATGAAGAACATGAAGCGCCTGACGATCGGGCAGATCCTCGACACCCCGCAGGCGTGGCGGGTGGCCTCGGCGTGTGCACAGGAAGCGATCGACGTGGCCACGGCGGCCGGTGTCCCGCTCGATGTCGGGGATCCCATCGAACACATCCGGCATCTGGGTTCACGCATCGGCGACGCCAAACCGTCGATGCGCCTCGACGCCGAGCTGCGCCGGCAGGCCGAGATCGATGCGATCAACGGATCCGTGGTCGCCGAGGGCGCCAGGGTCGGTGTGCCGACACCGGTGAACTCGTTGGTGGTCGATCTGGCGCATGCGGCCGAGTCGGCCTGCATCCACCGGGCCGACGTGACCCGGATCGGTCCGGCGCGGCCCTGACCGCTACCCGCCCGCACCCGCGGAGGCGTCGATCGTCGCACCGGTGAGGTAGGAGGCCTCGGGGGACAACAGGAATGCCACGACCGCGGCGATCTCGTCGGGTTGTGCCATCCTGCCGAGCGCCGACAGCGTCTTCACCACGGTCTGCGGGTCCACTCCCGACAGCGCGGGGTGGATGTACCGGTGGCTGACCTCGGACGCCATGTCGGTTGCCGTCCCACCCGGTGCGATGGCGTTGATGGCGATGCCGGCGTCGGCCAGCTCGGGGGCCAGGTTCAGCACCATCGCCGAGACCGCAGCCTTGCTGGCCGCGTACAGCGTGTGGTGCCGCACCGCCAGACGGGCGCTGACCGAGGACGTCAGCACGATGCGCCCACCGTCCCTCATCGCCGCGGCCGCGGCCTGGGTGAGGAACAGCTGGCCGGCGACGTTGGTGTGGAAGACATGGTTGAAGTCGGCCACGGTGATCGACTCCAGCGCACCGAAGTGTTCCACTCCCGCATTGCTGGCCAACGCATCGAGCCTGCCGAACTCCTCGACCACGGCATCGACGAGCCTCGTCGACTGCGCCGGATCGCTCACATCGGCGCGCAACGCCGTGACGTGGTGCCCGGCGCCACGCATTTCGGACACCAGCGCCTCGGCCGATGCCCGGTCCGAGCGGTAGTTCACCGCGACCGACGCTCCCCGGTCGGCGAGGCGTCGTACGATCGCCGCACCGATCCCTCGGCCGCCGCCGCTGACCAATGCCACGCGGCCGGTCAAATCCTGGGTCGTCCCTGTCATTTCCTGCTTCCTTCCTCACTGAACACCAGGTGGTCCCGGCCCCGCACCGGCAGCAGCACGCGGGACGGGTGGGTCACGCCCGAATGGATCGCATCGGTGCCGACCATGTTGGCCAGCAGCGCGTGATGGAACTGTGCGTCGGTGAACGTGCTGTCGGCACAGGAGATCTCCAGCCGGATCCGTGAGTTCGCCGAGAAATGGTGCCCACAGCCGATCAGCGCGACACGCAGCTCGGTGACTTCACCGGGAACCAACGGCAGTGCCGTGGTGTGCGAGCGCCGCGGCTCGCCGACGGAGCTGGTGGACTCGTCGACCTCGCGGTGAGCGGCACGCAGCCAGCCCTTGCTGACGATCCGCGCCGACGGTTGCCGGCCCGTCGCCCGCTCGGCGCTGTCCTGCGGGAGCTGTTCGGACAGCCGCACCACCACACTGGTGTCGTGCCGGGTCGAGGCCAGGAACAGGACCACTTCGACGGGGCCGACGATGTCGACACCTTCGCGCAGCGGGGCAGAGGTGTAGGTGACGGTCGGTGCCAGCGTGTCCACGCCGTGTGCCGTCATGACCGCGGGCCCGGACACCCAGTCCGGGTGGGGGTAGTCGTAGGCGGCGGCAGCGGGATCTCCCGGACGGGCCGCCAGGCTGCCGTCGTTGAGCGAGGTCAGGGTGCCGCTGCCGGTCCCGTCGAAGAACAGTGCGACATGCTCGATGTCGGCGGGTGGCCACTGGTCGGCCGTCCGGGTCCGGCCGCTGCCGGCCAGGGTGTACTCGACAGTGGGTCGCGAAAGATACTCCGTTTCAGCACCTTTGAGATAGTGATCGTAGAACGGCAACAGCGTGTCGCGGTGGAACTGGACGGTCGCGAACAGCCGTAGGGCCTCCGCGCCGCTGGCCAGGTCGAGCAGTTTCAGCTTCTTCGGCCCGCCCAGGAGCTGGAAACCGCGCAGATTGCCACCGAGGTGCAGCTCGCGTTTGGCCCACGTCCCGATCGAATAGACCGGGATGTCGACGTCGGCGAAGGTGTCCTCGAAGTCTCGATCGGCCCAGAACTCGTCGCGATCGGGGTGCTCGAAGATCCAGCCGCCGAGGTCGACGTCGAGATCACGTGGCCCGGATCCGTTGGCGGGGTACTTGTTCGCCGCGCGGACCGAACCGTGCCACCAGGTCCACATGAACGTCGACAGCATGCCGCCGGGATAGGCCCACCCACGGTAGGGGTCGTAATGACCGTCAAAGGGGGCCGCGCAGACCAGGTGTTCGGGCCGCTCCGAGAGCATCATCCACTGCGCCATGCTGTAGTACGACATGCCGATCGATCCGACCTTGCCGGTGGACCACTCCTGAGCGGCGGCCCATTCGATCGCGTCGCGCAGGTCGCGGCGTTCGCGCCGATCGAGGAAACCATAGGAGCCGCCCGACTTCCCGGTGCCGCGCACGTCGACGTGGAGGTAGGCGTACCCCTGCTCGAGGTAGAAGTCGATCGGACCGGTCTCGAGCCAGAAGAACACCATGCTCGGCGGGATGTCGTCGTTGTCGTACCGGTACGGCGACGCCGCGAACAGGGTCGGGAACGGTCCCTCACCCGGCGGCAGGTACAACCGCGCCCCCAGCTCGACCCCGTCGTCCATCGGAATGGTCACTTCTGTGCTGATGCCGGCCATGCCACACCTTCCGTCGTCTGACTCACACCATCATTTCTACAGGCACTATAAGTTTCTAGGGACTGTACAAATTCCCTTGGGAAAGCCGGTGGTGTCTCGACGAAGCAGCGCGCAGGCTTGCTGCCGTTCGGGCCGTCCAGTACTTTCGCTGTAAAATTACAGCCACAGTAGGAATCGGAGGGCCTCCGTTGACGCAGGTGGGACGGCGCGAACGCAAGAAGTCGGAGATGCGCACTCGCATCGCGGATACAGCAGCCCGCCTGTTCGCCGAAAAGGGGTACGACGCGGTCACCGTCCTCGACGTCGCGCGGGCCGCCGATGTCGCCGAGAAGACCGTCTACAACTACTTCCCGACCAAGGAGCATCTGGTCCTCGATCAGGACGAGGAGGAGATCACCCGCATCGTCGCCGCGCTGCGGCAGCGACCTGCCGGCACATCGCCCGCGGAGGTGATCCGCCGGGACGTACTCGGTGTGGTGGCAGGACTCGGCCGCATCCCACCGGACCAGATCCGCGGCATCGTCGGGTATCTGGCCACGGTCAACCCCGGTGTGCGGCGCAGTTGTCTGGCGATGATCGACCGGCACGCCGACCAGATCCACCGAGCACTGCTCGACGAGTACCCCAGGACCGTGGGGGAGGCCTTCCGGATCCGGTTGCGCGCGTACTCCGTGCGGCTGGCGTGGGTCTACCTCGCCGTCATCGACGAGAGCGGGCGGCGTTTCGCGCGGGGCGATTCACCACGGGCCGTCGTGACCCGACTGCGGCCCATCGTCACCGCGCTGATCGACGACATCGAGGCCACGCCACCACCGTCGCCGTGACCACCGGTGCTGGCTCGATCCTGACGAAATCCGGCACGAATGCCCCTCGTCGGCGCGCCCGGGACACCGCACGATGGTGGTCATGGAGTCTCACGACAACGCCGCTCACGACCCTGCCCCTCACGATCCAGCCCCTCACGACAACGCTCAGACCGGCCCCGGCCGTCCGCTGCAGATCGGTTCCCTGCTCTTCGAGGAACTGGATCAGATCGACCTCACCGGACCGTTCGAGGTGTTCTCCCGGATTTCCAACTCGACCTATCGGATCTACGGGAAATCGACAGCGCCGGTGCGTGATCTGCACGGTCTGGCGCTGACTGCCGACGCTACGCTGGCCGACGCGCCGCAGTTGGACCTGGTGCACATTCCCGGCGGGTTCGGTCAGGAAGCCTTGATGGACGACGACGAGGTGCTGAACTGGATCCGGTCGCAGGCTGCCGGTGCCCGTTGCGTGTTCTCCGTCTGCACCGGCGCGCTGCTGCTGGGCGCCGCGGGGCTGTTGGTCGGCCGCCGGGCGACCACACACTGGGCGGCGTTCGATCTGCTGCCGTATTTCGGCGCCGTCCCCGTCGACGAGCGCGTCGTTGTCGACGGCAACTTCGTCTTCGCCGCCGGGGTGACCGCGGGCATCGACGGTGCGCTACAGGTGGCGGCGGGGTTGCGCGGCGCCGATGAAGCCCAGACGATCCAGCTGTGGATGCAGTACGCGCCCGAGCCGCCGTTCTCGGCGGGCAGTCCGCACACCGCGCCGGCGCACATCGTCGGGGCGAGCCTACGCAACCTGGCCACGGTCCGCCGGCAGCGAGAGGCCACGGCACGACGCGTCGCGGACCGCCTTGGCGTCACGGTCTGATCCACGACGTCACGCGATCGCACGGGTGAGCGCCGTCTGGTAGCGCTGCCGTTGCGCTGGGTCGGTATCGGCGGGGTAGGTGAGGACGACGTTGACGACCTGAAAGCTCCGAGGTGTCGACGCATGGAAGAGAGCCGCCGACGCCGTCGTCGGGAACGTCCACACGGCGACGGTGTCGGTTCCGATCTTCTGCGTGCAGCCCGTCGACGGACAGTCCACGTCGGTGAGGTCGACCGGGTCGCCCACCGGCAACCCTGCGCGATCCAGAGCGGTCACCAACTCCGCAGCGCTGAGCACATTGACCGCGGCGGGATCGCTGGCGGGCTCGGGGGGCCGCGCCGGGCCTGTCGTGGTTGCGCAACCGGCGCACAGGAGCGCCGTCAGGCTCGTGGACAACACTCTGGCCCATCGGCCGTATGCCCCGTACGCCCGGCGCCGGTGGGCATCGTCAACGGGGAGCCAGACGGGGTGGGCACGGGCTAGCATGTGGGGCCGCAGCGCAACTCGATCGCCCGTGCAGGAGTTCCCGTGGCCGAAACGCCCCCGTTCAGCCCGATGTTGGCGTTGCTCGTCGTCGCGCACTCACTCGAGGCCGAGCTCACCGCACAGCTGCGTCCGCTCGACCTGACCCCGCGCAAGTACGCGTTGCTAGGACACATCAAGGCCTCCCCGGGGGTGTCGTTCAGCGAACTCGCGCGACGCTCTCAGACCTCGGTGCAGAACGTGCATGTCGCCGTGAAGGCGCTGACCGCTTCCGGATTCGTCCACGACGACACCGCCCAGGCCGGCGCGTCCTCGACGTTGCGGATCTCCAAGGCCGGGTTGCAGGTGCTCACCCGGGCGCACAACCGGCGCGCTGCGATCGACGACCGCATTCGAGAGACGATGCCGGGGCTGGCCGACGGGCTCGCCGGCGCATTGCGCGCCCTGACGATCGGGCCGGCAGACGAGGGCCGGTAGGCGAGCATCCATACCTTCAACTATACTGAAGGTATGGCGCCACTGTTGTTGTCGGTCCACGTCGTGATGGCGATACTGTTCGTCGGGCCACCCGCAGTGGCCGTCAGCCTGTTCCCGCGGTTGGCTCCGGCTGCGGTGACTTCTCCGGCAGGACCGGCGGAGGAACCGGACCTATCGGCGGCCCGGTTGCTGCACCGCGTGACGCGGGTGTACGGGACGCTGTCCATCGCGGTGCCGCTGGCGGGGATCGCTCTGGCGATCGTCCAAGGACGGATGACCGAGGTGTGGATCCTCGCGGCGATGGTGCTCACCGCCGTAGCGGGCGCACTGTTGGCACTGCGCATCATTCCAGCACAACGAGATGCACTGGATCACAGCGCTTCTCCCGCGGACAGGCGGAGCATGGCCATGCTCGGCGGCATCTTCAACCTGTTGTGGGTCGTGGTCGTGGTGTTGATGATCGTGCGGCCGGGAGCGATGTACTGATGGCTGCCCCGGCCGGTCGCGGCACCGCGTCCCCCGGGGTGCTGCGCACCCTCGGTTACCTGTCGATCCTCGAGCTGGTCAGCATCGGCGCCCTGCTGCTCAACCTCGCCACCGTGCACCTGCGTCCCGTCGCCGCGATTCTCGGACCCACCCACGGCGCTCTGTACCTGTGCGTCGCGGCCACCGCTCTCATGGCGCGCGGGTTGCTGCCTCGCACGCGTGCGCTGGCGCTCGTGCCCGTTCTGGGTGGAGCCTTCACCCTGGTCAACATTCGGGCCGAACGCCGCAGGCTCGGCGCGGCACCGTACCCGGCGCAATGAGTGGCTCGCCGCTGTCCGGTCGTCGCATCGGGATCACCGCGGCCCGTAAGGCCCAGCCGCAGATCGACATGTTCGAGCGCAGGGGCGCACGAACCGAATGGGGGCCTGCGCTGTCCGCCACTCCCGCAGTCGTGGACACCGAGGCACTCGAAGAGGTCACGCGGCGTGTGCTGCATCGGCCGGTCGACCTCGTGCTGGCCACCACCGGCATAGGCATCACCACTTGGTTCGCTCACGCCGATCGCTGGGGTCTCGGCGACGCGCTCGCCGACGCCATCGGGTCCACGGAGGTGCTAGCGCGTGGACCCAAATCCGCTGCTGCCCTGCGCCGCCGGGGTATTCGCGAGAACTGGTCACCGACATCGGAGTGCTTCGGCGACGTGCTGAGCCACCTCAGCGCCCGGGAGCTGTCCGGGACGCGCATCGTGCTCCAGGAACACGGGGCGTCCCTAGCCGCAGCCGCCGATTGGCTGCGCCGCCGTGGCGCCGAGGTCGACGTCGTCAGCATCTACCGGATCCACGCCGCCGAGGATCGCAGACCGCTGCACCGCGTGATCACCCTGGCCGCCGACCGCGAGCTCGACGCCGTGACGTTCACCTCCGCCCCGGCCATCGCCGTGTTCATGCAGGCCGCCGGCGACATCGGCCGTCTCGACGACCTCGTCGGGGCATTGCGCAGCGGTGTGGTGGCCGCCTGTGTCGGGCCCGTGGCCGCGGACACCTTCTCCTTCTGGGAGGTCCCCACCGTCGTGCCCCACCGCTACCGGCTCGCCGCACTGGTGAAATTGGTGGAATCCTCTCTCGTCCTCGCGAATTCGCAATGAGCCAGATAGCGGAGGAGTCCGACACGGCTCACTGCGGTTGTGGTGCGGGATTCGGGATCGTCAGTGGTCCGCGTCCCGTGAGGGCCAGGCGCGCGAAGCGTTCACCGATGATGCGGTGCGTGGCGGCGTCGGGGTGCAGATTGTCGGCCAGGGGGTGTTCGGGTGCGTCGGCTGGGCCGTAGAGTTCGCATCCGTCGAGATAGAACAGTTGGGGGTCGGCGACGGCCCGCTGCGCGACGATCCGGGAAAGTTCGGTGCGGATCATCGAGAGAGTGAGCCGGTCCAGCGGGGTGGCCGCGGCCGCACCGTCGACGTCCTCGCCGGTCGCGCGGAATGCGATCCGCCCGGCGGCCAGTGCGTCGGGGTCGAAGGCCGAAGGGCCCGTGGTGTTCTCGTGGATCGGGCAGTACAGCGGTCCGATGACCAGTAGCGGCGCGACGGGGTGCCCGTCGCGCATGGTGTCGAGGAAGCCGTGCACCGCGGGTTCGAAGGCACGGCGCCGCATCACGTCGCCGTTGACCAGGTTGATACCGATCTCGAGGCTGAGCAGATCCGCAGGCGTGTCGCGGATGGTCCTGGCGGTGAAGGGATCGAGCATCGCGCTGCCGGCCAGCCCGAGGTTGGTCACGTCGACGCCGGCCTGCGCGGCGGCGATCGCGGGCCAGGTGGTGCTGGGGCTCGCGGCGTTGGACCCCTGGCTGATGGAGCTACCATGGTGCAGCCACGTTGGGTGAGATGTCCTGGGCATCATCGTGATCGGCGCATCGGTGCGCAGCGCGACGACCTCCACGCGTTCGTGGTGCGGCAGCCACACCTCGACGTCCTTGTCCACCCGGGGCAGTCCGTCGAAACGCACCGTGCCCACCGCCCCCGGTTCGATGACGGTACGGCCGGTGCGGGGATCGACCGTGACGCGGTCGCCACCGGTGGTGCTGTGCTGCTGGGTTAGCTCACCGTCGACGAGCAGGTCGACCGTGCCGTCCGGCCGGGGCGGCACACCGCTGATGACGACGCGAGTCGGCAGGACGTCGATCTCGATGACCGTCGCGCGGGTCCGGAAGGCGAGCCGGACACCGGACGGTTGGCTTTCCGCGGCGGCCACCTGCGGATCGCTGCATCGAGCTCGTGCGTGGCCCGGCAGCCGGTGCGGAAGCCAACCCCGTTGGGTGGCTTCGAGTTCGGCGAGTCCGCGGAACAAGGCCGGGTCGAGAGCGTGCCCGATCACGCCAACGCGCCAGCGGTGCCGGCGCGGGCGCCGGCTGCCGGTTCGTCGTTGCCGAGAAGGTCGAGCAGCCCGCTGATGCGGGGGTCGTGGGAGTCTTCCGGCCAGGCCAGCAGGACGTCGGTGGGCGCGAGGCCGGTGACCGGTACGGCGGCGACGTGGTGTCCGACGCGCTCGACGGCGCTGTCGCCGACCACCGCGACCAGCTGGCCGGTGGCCACCAGGTCGACAAGCGCGTCCAGACCGACGGGTGGGAGCTCGGCGGTGTAGCGGTGGTCGCGGCGCAGGCAGGCCGGGGTAACGGTCCGCTCGGCGGCGACCGGGTGATCGGCGGCCACCAGTGCCACCGGCTGCTCGGTGGCCAGCGGGTAAGCGTCCAGGCCGGTAAGGTCCTCGGCCGAGCACACCAGCGCAACGTCGGCGCGGCCGTCCCGGACCGCCGCGGTCTGGTCCCTGCAGAACACGAGTTCCACGGTGTCGGGGCCGAACCGGGCGAGATAGCCGCGTACCAGGTCGCGCAGCAATCCGGCGCCCGTTCCCGGTGGGGTCGCGATGCGCAGCGCACCGTGACCCGCCTGCTGGGTCCGGCGGATCGCGCGGTCGAGCGCGCGCAGCGTCGCGCGCGCCTCGGTCCGGAACACCCGGCCGGCCTCGGTCAACTCCACGCGGCGGCTGGTCCGTACGAACAGTGTTGTACCCAAACGTCGTTCGAGCGCTGTGATGGCCCGCGACAGTGGGGGAGGCGCGATGCCGAGTTGCTCGGCGGCGCGGGCGAAGTGCAGTGTGTCGGCGACCGTCAGGAAGTACTCGAGTTCGCGGACCTCGATCCTCGTCATGACACCGAGGGTAATGATGGCGACCCGTTTCGTCATCGCCGAACGGCGTGCACCGCTGCGACCATGGGCCACGACGCAGAAGGGACGGTTTCGTGAGGATCGGGATCATCGGCACCGGCATGATCGGTGCCACGTTGACGCGCAGGCTCAGCGCGGCCGGGCACACCGTCCAGATCGCCAACACCCGCGGCCCCGCAGCCCTGGCCGGGCTGGCCGCCGAGTCGGGAGCCACCGCGACCGGCCTCGACGAGGTGGGCCGCGACGTCGACGTGCTGGTCACGGCGATCCCGTTCGGCCGCATGCCGGACCTCAGCCCCCTCCTCGCCCGGCTACCCAGCGTGGTGCCCGTCGCCGACACCTCGAACTACTACCCGCACCGCGACGGGCGGATCCCGGAGGTCGACTCGGGAGAACCCGAAGGGATGTGGGTCCAGCGACGGCTCGGACGCCCGGTGATCCGGGCGTGGAATTCGCTGGTCCAGACGACCCTTGCGGACAAAGGCCGGCCGAAGGGGGCGGTCGACCGCCTCGCCCTGCCCGTCGCCGGGACCGATCCGGCCGCCAAACAGGCCGTGCTGGGCCTGGTGGACGACACCGGGTTCGATCCGGTCGACGCAGGCACGGTCGAGGACACCTGGCGCATGCAGATGGGCGCACCGGCCTACTGCACCGAGCTGACGGTCGAGCAGCTGCGGCGGGCGCTCACGCTGGCCGACCACGACTCCGTGCTGATGCGGCGTGATGCGGTGTTGACGATCATCGACACCTGGGAGCACGGCGACACCACGTTCGACGACCTCGTGGCGCTCAACCGCGCCGCCGCCGGTGCGCACCGGCTCCTGGGGAGCTAGCGGCCGGGGCGCGGGCGAGCGCCACCCTCACAGTTCGAAATCGATGATGCCGCGGATGTTCTTGCCGTCTTGGAGGTCCCGATACCCCTGGTTGATGTCCTCGAGCCGGTAACGGGTGGTGATCAACTCGTCGAGTTTGAGCATCCCCTGGTCGTACATGCGCAGCATCTTGACGATGTCGTACTGCGGGTTGGAGGACCCGAAGAGCGTTCCCTTGATCGTCTTCTCCATGAACACCATCTCCTGGCCGGAGACGTGCACAGTCAGATTGGCGGCGTTGGAGACGCCGGTCACGACGACGGTCGCGCCCTTGCCGATGACGGCGAAGGCAGCGGAGATGGTTTCCTCATCCATGCGACCGATCAGCACCAGCGCCTGGTCGGCACCCTGGCCCCAGGTCAGCTCACCGACCTTGGCTTGGGCCTCCTCGGCGGTGGCGAACACATGTGTGGCGCCGAATTTGACGGCGGTCTCACGTTTGAACGGCACCGGATCGACGCACACCACGTGTTTGGCGCCCGCGGCCACCGCCCCCTGGACCGCGTTGATCCCGAGTCCGCCGATGCCGTAGATCACCGTGGTGTCACCGGGGCGCACGTTGCCCGCGTTGACTGCCGTGCCCCATCCCGTCGGGACGCCGCAGCCGACCAGCACCGCACTCTGGAGCGGCAACCATGGATCCACCTTGACCACCGAGAGCTGAGACACCGTCGCATATTCGGAGAACGCACCGAGCATGCAGAACGCGCTGTAGTCGGTGCCGTCCTTGTGCAGACGGAACGTGCCGTCCGGCATGCAGCCGTCGAGAATGGTCATGCCCGCATCGCAGAGGTTCTGGCGCCCCGTGGAGCAGTATCGGCAGATGCCGCAACTGGGGATGAAGCTGCACACGACGTGATCGCCGACGGCCACCTTGGTAACCCCTTGCCCCACCTTGTGTACGACCCCTGCGGCCTCATGGCCACCGACCATGGGATAGCGGACGTCGAGATCGCCTTCGAGCATGTGCAGATCCGAGTGACACAGGCCCGCGGCGGTCACCCTGAGCATCACTTCACCGGGCCCGGGCTCGTCGATATCGAGTTCCATGATCTCGAACGGTTCGTGGGGGGCGGTGAGAACGGCGGCGCGTGTCTTCATGTCGTAGGGTCCTTTCGAATTGAGGTGAACACCAATGGTTGTCAGTTGAGGAAGGTCCAGACGGACTTGGTCTCGAGAAACGCGTCCAGGCTGTCCGGGCCCAGATCCCGCCCGTACCCCGACTGGTTGAAGCCGCCGAACGGTGCCGCTGGATCGGTCAGACCCCATCCGTTCACGTACACGGTGCCCGCGCGCAGACCGCTGGTCGCTCTGTGCGCCGTGTTGATGTCGGCGGTCCACACCCCGGCTGCAAGGCCGTACGTGCCGCCGTTGGCTCGTACGATCACTTCATCGAGGCTGTCGAAGGGCAACACCGTGACCACGGGTCCGAAGATCTCCTCCCGCACGCATTCCATGTCGTCGGTGACATCACCGATGACGGTCGGTGGATGGAAATGGCCCATCGGTGGATCGGGAAGCCGGCCCACCCGGTGCACCGTTGCACCCGCGGCCTCCGCCCGATCGACGTATCCGCGAACCCGCGACAGTTGGGCGGCGGTGACCAACGGACCGAAGTCGACCGACGGGTCTAGGCCGTGCCCGACCGTGAGGTCCGCCGCGGCGGCGGTCAAACGCTCGACCACGTCTGCAGCCACGGCGCGCTGCACGAACAGCCGGGACGGCGCGCTGCACGTCTGACCGGAGTGCCAGAAGATGCCACCGGCCGAGCCGGCGATCGCCTGGTCCAGATCGGCATCGGCGAAGACGATGTTGGCGCTCTTGCCGCCCAGCTCCAGCGTCACCCTCTTGACCGAGTCCGCGGCCCGGGCTGCGATGTGCTTACCCACCGCAGTCGAACCGGTGAACGTGATCTTGTCGATGCCGGGATGGGCGAGAAGCGCTTCGCCGGCCGACTCCCCGGTTCCGGGAATGACGTTGAGCACGCCCGGCGGCAGGCCCGCCTCGAGCGCGAGCTCGGCCAGCCACAACGCCGTCAAGGGTGTCTCCTCGGAAGGCTTGAGGACGACCGTGCACCCGGCGGCCAACGCGGGGGCCAGCTTCCACGCGCACAGCAGCAGCGGGAAGTTCCAGGCAATGATCGCCGCGACGACACCCACGGGTTCGCGTTCGGTGCGGACGTGGATATCCGGGTGCGACACCGGAACCGTGGAACCCACGATCTTGGTCGGCCAGCCGGCGAAATAGTGAAATGCGCGCGCGGCGAACTCGACGTCGATGGCCCGCGCGACACCGCGCACCTTGCCCGCATCGAGCACTTCGAGCTCGGCGAGGGCATCGGCGTGTTGGTAGATCAGGTCACCGAGGCGATGCAATATCTGGCCACGTCCTAGTGGGCTCATGGTCCGCCACGGTGACGTCGGCGCGAATGCTTGTCTGGCCGAGTCGACCGCGGCGCCGGCGTCCTCGGCGCCGGCGCAGGCAGTGGTCGCGATCACCGCTCCGGTGGCCGGGTCACGGACCTCGAGCGTCCGCCCGCTCAGCGCCTGGACGCGACGACCTCCGATGAAGAGATGCGGCTCGGCGTCCAGACGCCCTTGGGCGGCCGACGAAACGCGGGGAATGGATGTCGTGGCAGTGTTCGTCATACCTGACCTCAGAGATTGGATATTTGATACATTACGGGTGTGACCCACACTACACATGGCGAGGTGCGCCGTCGAGACCCCACCGCTGTCGATTCCCACGACCAGACGATGTAGCGACCACCAGTGCGGCTACGAAGGTTGTGGGGCCGTCGAGCGTGTGCGGCGGCGTGCTACACCGACCACTGGGTGCGGCCCCGTATCATGGTCGTGATTGATCAAATCCGGAGGAGGTTCGATGGTCCAGCCCGCCGACGGCGCACCGCCGCATCCGAACCTGCCCACGCGCCGCGTCGGGACTTCCGGCCTGGGTGAGGTGCGATCGGTTCGTCGGAACATGAACGGGCAAGCCATCGATCGCATCCGGAGCCTCATCTTCAACGGCACGCTGGCCCGCGGACAGCGGGTGCCCCAGAACGAGATCGCCGACGAACTGCAGGTGAGCAGACTTCCGGTGCGGGAAGCGCTGATCGCCTTGGAGAGCGAAGGGCTGATCGAGTCGGAGCCGCACCGAGGTGCGTTCGTCGTGCCCATCTACCGCGAGGACATCGAAGATCACTACCGGGTCTACGGCATGGTGCAGGGACTGGCGACCAGGCGGGCCGCCATCCGGGTCACGCCACCCACCCTGGAACGGCTCGCGGACCTCCATCAGCAGATGCAGGACACCGAAGCCCATTCCGATCTGGCCCACTCGTTGAACTGGGAGTTCCATGCCCTGATCAACCAGACCGGCGGAAGCCGGCGCTTGCTGTCGATTCTTCGGCAGATGGCCCGCAATCTGCCGCGGGAGGTCTATCAGGCCCCACCGGCGGCCAGTCCAGAGGCCATCCGCGGACATCAGCAGATCCTCGACGCCCTGCGCGCGGGCGACGGTGAGGCCGGCGACGCGGCCTCGCGACGTCATGTCCAGGCTGAAGGGGAGTACGTCATCGCCAAACTTCGAGCCGACGGCGTCCTCGCCGACGACGGATACTGAACAGAGTTTCGCGAGCACTCCGCACATCCGCCGTCACGCAGAAGTCCCGAATCCTCACGAGGCCGAATACGGGTGGGGTCCCGAGACTGGCGCCGTTCCTGACGGCCGGGCGCCCGCGACCCGACCATCGTCGGCATGCAGCTGCGACGGGCGACGGCACAAATACACGGTCGCCGCAGCACCGGCGACGCTCCACACGGCCAGCCAGGAACAGATCGGCCAGGTAGCACTCGTCCAGTCGAACAGCAGGGTGGCGACGAACGGGGTGGTACCCCCGATCACGCTCACCGAGAGAGCCTGGCTGAGCGCAACACCGCTGAGCCGGACGTCGACAGGAAAGCGTTCCGCCAGAAATGCGGGCTGCGGTGCCTGCAGTGCGGCATGTGCCAGCCCGAGCATCACCGCGATACCGATCACCGCACCCCACCACGTCCGGGTGTCCTGCAATGCGAACATCGCGAATCCGCCCAGAGCGGCGCTCGCGCATCCAACTAAAAGCACTGCGCGCCTTGAGAATCGGTCACTCAGGTGGCCGGCGATAGGGATCGTCACCGAGTAGATGCACGACGCCAGCAGCAAGGCGCTGAGCATGCCCGTGCGGCTCATGCCCAGGATCGAGGTGCCATACGAGATCGTGTAGGCCGACACCAGATAGAACAGGATCCCCCCTGGTGCGATCACCGCGGCGGCCAGTGCGACATCGCTCCAGTGTTCGCGCAGCAGTTTCCGCACCGGTTGTCGGCGCTGCGCCGCGGCCTCGCGCATCGCGACGAAATCCGGTGTCTCATCGACCCCCAGGCGCACGAACAGCGACAGCGCGAACAGTACGATGCTGAACAGGAATGGCAGTCGCCAGCCCCAGGTCTCGAAGTCCGGACCCGAGAGGTGGTCGCTGAGGGAGACGGCCGCCGTCGAGAGGATCAATCCCCCGGGTACGCCCATCTGCACGGTGCTCCCGAACAGGCCGCGATGGCGCGCAGGGGAGTGCTCGACGAGCAACAAGGCCGCACCACCCCATTCGCCGCCCATCGCGATACCCTGCAGGAACCGCAGGGTGACCAGGAGGGCCGGTGCGGCCCAACCGATCTGGTCGAAGGTCGGCAGTGCCCCGATCAGCACGGTGGCCAGGCCCATGAGCGCGAGGGAGAAGACCAGCGTTCTTCGCCGACCGATGCGGTCACCCATGCCGCCGAAGATGACGCTGCCGAGCGGACGAGAGAGGAACCCGACGGCGAAGGTGGCGAACGACGCCAGGGTGCCGGCCAGCGGGCTGTAGGACGGGAAGAACAGCGGACCGAACACCAGCGCGGCCGCCGTCCCGTAGAGAAAGAAGTCGTAGTACTCCAACGCCGTGCCTGCCATCCCGGCCATCACGACGCGCGGCATGGCGGCAACCGAGTGCTCTGCTGACATCCCCACAAACGAACCTTCCATCCGGGTGGCTGGCGCCGACCCGTGACGTATCGAATCGGCCATCGGCCCGACGAGCGAGTCCGCTCGACGCCCTCGGTGTGGCGCGCACAACAGACTGCCAAAGATTGGATCAAATTTCTAGCTCTTGCCGGCACCTCTTTCGACTTTCAGATGAGAGGGATCGAATGTGTAGGTCACGCGCCGACCCACGCCGATTACCCGATTACCTGGATTTTTCTCGGGCAATTCGCCCAGCGGGGGCACCGAGGTCCGCCGTCCCTGCTCCTCCTTGGCGTTTGACGGCCCCGACTGAACCGGCCTAGTTTGTATCAAAGATCAACTTTAGGAGGCACCGTGGAGTTCGATGGCCTCTCGGGGAGCGTGGCGGTGGTCGGGGTCGGCACCACCGAGTTCGGGCACCTGCCTGACCGCTCCGCCGATGACCTGGGTTGCACGGCGTTCCAGCGTGCGCTGGCCGACGCAGGCCTCGGGGTCGGTGAAGTCGACGGGCTTCTCACCATGCGCGTGAGCAGCTACGAGACGGTGGCATCGAGAACGGGTGTCGAGCCGAAGTGGGTGGCGCAGCTGCCGGCAGAAGGTCGGATGACCGGTGTCGCGATCCAGACGGCCGCCATGGCCATCGCGGCCGGTGCCGCCCACACCGTCGCGCTGGTGTACGGCAACGACGGCCGCAGCGCAGGCCACACCTACGGTGGTACCGGTGCAGCGGCGTCGTCGGCCGCACAGGGTTACGGAACCAGTCCGTCGTTGACGCTGCCCTACGGCATCACCTCCCCGGGGGCGTTCTACGCGTTGATGTTCCAACGGTATTGCGACCGTTACGGGATCACCTCGGAGCAACTCGCCGCCGTCGCCCGGACGTTTCGCGCCAATGCCGCCCGCAACCCCGGGGCGGTGTTCGCCGAGCCGATCTCGCTGGCCGACTACCTGGAGGCCCGCTACATCGTCGAGCCGCTACGGCTCTACGACTACTGCCTCATCAACGACGGCGGGGTGGCCATGATCCTGACGAGCGCCGAGCGTGCCCGCGACTGTGCACACCCGGCCGTGTCGATCCTCGGTTTCGCGCAGCAGGGCCGACTCCGCGACACGGACTTCCCGCCGGAGGACTTCTGGCACGGCGCCCTCGAGGCGGTGGGGCGGCGTGCCTACCGGATGGCCGGTTGTGACCGCGCTGACGTCGATGTCCTGATGGCCTACGACAATTTCAGCCCCAACGTGCTGTTCACGTTGGAGGGGCTGGGATTCTGTGCACCCGGTGAGGCCGGCGCGTGGATCCAGCACGGCCGCATCGGCCTCGACGGTGAGCTGCCGGTCAACACCTCAGGCGGACACCTCTCCGAGAGCTACATGCAGGGTTGGGCGATCAACGTCGAGGGGATCCGTCAACTGCGCCGCGACTGCGGGCCACGTCAAGTCGAGGATGCCCAGATCGTTCAATACGTCTGTGCGGCACCGGTTGTCACCTCGATCGTCTACGGGGCGCCGCGGTGACCGCCCGCTACGCACTCGATACCCATACTGCCGCCCTGCAGCAGGGCCGGCTCCTCATCAGCGTGTGCGCGGCGTGCGCGACACCGCAGTTCCCGCCCAAGGCGCGCTGCGGTCACTGCGGTGATACGGGTGCACCGCGGTGGATCGCCGCGAAAGGGACGGGTGAGCTGTGGTCGTTCGCCACTTTCCACAAGGCGTACCTGCCGGACTTCGACCTCCCCACGCCCTACGTCGTGGCGGTGGTGGCACTCGACGAAGGCGTGCGCGTGTACGGCAACGTGGTCGGCAGGCCTACGGCCGAACTACAGGTGGGGGCTGCGGTGCGCGCGAGGTTCGTCATCGACCGCTGCGGACCGCCTCGACTCACATTCAGCCTGGACGACGAGGAGTTCGATGACTGACCGGGATGCACACGCGCACGGCCCCCTGCACGGACTGCGGGTGGTGGAGATCGCCGCACTCGGACCTGCGCCGTTCGCGGCGATGATGCTCGCCGACGCCGGTGCCGAGGTACTGCGGATCAACCGGCCGGGGCACAGCACGGACGAGGCCGGCATCCTCGGTCGCGGCCGGGCCGCATCGATTGCGCTGGACCTCAAGGATTCCGGTGATCGGGCCGCTGCTCTGGCCGCGATCACCGAGGCCGACGTGCTCATCGAGGGTTTCCGCCCGGGCGTGACGGAGCGACTGGGGCTGGGCCCGGAAGCGTGCCTGCGGAGAAACCCCCGACTCATCTACGCCCGGGTGACCGGTTGGGGCCGGTCCGGCCCGCTGGCCGCGTCGGCGGGCCATGACATCAACTATCTCGCCCTGACGGGAGCCTTGCACGCGATGGCCGGGGGCGGCGAGGTACCGTCGCCCCCGCTGAACCTCGTCGGTGATTACGGCGGCGGTGGGATGCTGCTCCTCAACGGCATTCTGTGCGCCCTCTACGAACGCGGCCGCAGCGGCCGCGGACAGGTGATCGATGCCGCCATGATCGACGGTGCGAACCTCTTGATGACCGGCATCTGGAGTCGGGTCGCGGCGGGCGAGTGGGCTGGCCGGCCCGGTACCAACAGCATCGACGGCGGTGCGCACTTCTACAACGTCTATCGAACCGCCGACGACGAATTCATGGCGGTGGGCAGCATCGAGGCACCGTTCTACCGACGGTTGCTCGAGGGCCTCGGGCTCGACCGCGAGGAGCTGCCCGACCAGCACGACCGGGGATCCTGGCCGGCGATGAAGCAGCGTCTCGCCGGAATCTTCGCGACCCGCACCCGCGCGCAGTGGACGGCGGTGTTCGCCGGCCTGGACGCCTGTGTGACCCCGGTCCTGAGTCTGACGGAGGCACCGGCCGACGGGCACATGAGCTCCCGGGAGGCGCTGCTGCGCGGCGACCGGATCGAGCCCGCCCCTGCGCCGCGCTACAGCAGGACCCCGAACGTACCCCCCGGCGACCACGCGCCATCCCGGTTCGGGTGGGCACCACGACACGCGGACACGGCACAATCCGGTGGCAACGGACACCGCCGCCCCGCCCGGCGGCGATCCACCGAGTTCGTGCACCGCAGCATGTCCGAGGCCCGCACGCTGGCGACCGGCATCGGTTTCACCGAAGGCCCGGTCTGGACCTCACAACACCGACTGTTCGTCACCAGCCTCAGTCGCGGCGCCATCTACGAGGTCTTCCTCGATGGACGTGACCCGGTCGCCGCCGCCGAACCGGGAGGCGGCCCCAACGGCATGACGGCGGCGGCCGATGGCCGGCTGTGGATCACGCAGAACGGCGGGACCGCGATGCCGAGCCGGTCCACCCGCCGTGTCGTCCCCTCGATCCAGGTCTGGGACCCTGCCGGTGTCGTCGCCCCACGCACCGCGCTGCGGGGACAGGTGGTGGCCCCGTCGGACTGCGCCTGCGGTCCCGACGGTGCGCTGTGGTTCACCGACCCGGACGGCCACGGCTTCGGCGCCGATGCTCTCCCCGGACGGGTATGGCGCTTTGAACCCGCCACCGGCGAAGCTGTCCCTGTGCTCGACGATGTGTACTTTCCGAACGGCATCGCCTTCGGTCCCGACGGCGGCGACCTCTACGTCAGCGAAACGGCTCGCGACCGCGTGCGCCGGTACACCGTCACCTCCGCCGGCCTGACCCGGGACACAGGCGCGACCGAGTTGTCGGTGTCCACTCCCGATGGCATTGCCGTCGACACCGCCGCGGGGGTGTGGGTGGCCGGCAGCAGATCGGGCGCGGTGTCCTATTTCGACGCCGCCGGCCGACTGACGCAGCGCCTCGACCTGGGCGTGCAGACGATGCCGACGAGCGTATGCTTCGCCGGCCCCGAGCTCACCACCCTGGTCGTGACCGTCGCGAAGGGTGGACGGGTGCTGGCCTTCGACGTCGACACCCCGGGCCTGCCGGTACCGCCGGCGCCGACGCACCGGCAGAGCACTGTGCAGATCCATCAGGAGGCGCGATGACCACCAAAGCCCCCAGCGCCACCACGCTCGGCGCGCTGTTACATGAGCTCGCCGACCGCCAACCCGACCGGCCGGCCATCTCGTTCGACGGGTGCGACCACTCGTTCCGCGAGGTGGACCTCGAAGTCGACCGGTTCGCCAAGGCGTTCCTCGCCGAGGGCATCGGTCACGGTGACGCGATCGCCGTCTGGTCGGGTAATCGCCCCAGCTGGTTGTACGCGGCGATGGCGGCGGCGCGGATCGGCGCCGTCACCGTGCCGATCAACACCTGGTATCGCCAGGACGAGCTGCGGTACGCGCTCGGCCACGCCGACGTCAAACTGCTGCTGTTCGCCGACCGGCTCCGCGACACCGACTACGCACCGCTGGTGGCCGACGCGATTCCGGCATCGACGATCTCCCGGTCGGGGAGTGGTTTCGGCGATCCAGATCTGCCGTTGCTGCGCACCATCGTCGAACTCGGGGACCACCGGCTCGACGGCGCGGTGCCGCTGCCGCAGTTCCTCGCCGCCGGGAACCAGGTCAGCGACGACGAGCTCGCCGCCGCCGAGGACCGGGTCCGCCCGAACGACCTGGCCTTGTTGATCTTCACCAGCGGTAGCACCGCGAAACCGAAATGTGTTGCTCTGGAGCACCATCCGATGATCATCAACACGTTCAACATCGGGGAACGCCAAGCCCTCGATGCCAGCGATCGGTCTTTCCTGGCCACGCCGCTGTTCTATGGCCTCGGCGTGATCCAGGGGCTGGGTGCGACGTGGACCCACGGTGCCTGCGTGGTGTTGATGGAGGCCTACGAGCCCGGACAGGCGCTGCAGATCCTCGAACGCGAGCAGTGCACGGCCTACTACGGGCTGGGTAACATGACGCGCAGCCTGGTGGGCCACCCTGACCACAGGACTCGCCGACTGGTGCTGCGCAAGGGCGTACTCGGTCTCAGTGCCGCCGACCGCAAGCTGGCGCGAACGGAGTTGGGCCTGGACCTCGGCACCAGCATCTACGGGCTCACCGAGTCCTACGGCTTGTGCGCGCTCACCGACGCCTACGACCCGATCGACTTGCGCGACGACACGATCGGTACCGCGCTGCCCGACTGGGACATCCGCATCGCCGACCCCGACACCGATCTGGCCGTGCCGACGGGCACGGTCGGCCAGATCCTGATCCGCGGCCACCTGATGCGGGGCTATCACAAGGATTCCGAACGGACCGCCCAGACACTGACCGCGGACGGGTTCTTCCGGACCGGAGATCTGGGCTGGCTCGACGATCGCGGCTACCTGCACTTCCACTCACGGCTGTCCGAGTTGATGAAACCCGGTGGTATCAACGTCAGCCCAGTGGAGGTGGAGGTGCTGGCCGGCCAGGTGCCCGGCGTACGTGAGGTCCATGCCGTCGGCATTCCCGACCCGGCCCGTGGTGAGGCGATCGTCGTCTTCGTCGATGCCGATCCAGAAACCGTGCCCCCCGAGGCCATTCGACACCACATCCGGGACACCGCAGCCAAGTACAAGGCGCCCCATCATGTGCTGTACCGGGCAGGCGGCGACCTGCCGCGGGTCGCCAGCGGCAAGGTGCCCAAGACGGAGCTTCGCGCCATCGCACTGGCCGAGCTGGGTCTGGACGCGGCCGGTACCCCGAGAGCCGCTGAACCAGAACCCGGAAAGTGTTGACGCGATGAACATCTCGACGATAGCGACTGTCCGGCTGGACGCCAGGACTCTCTCGATGCGCCCGCCGTCAAACCCGCGGTTGCTGCTGGTCTACCCAGGCAGCGACAACGCCCAGGAGCTGGACCCCACCGTCCACGACGAAGCCGTCCTGGGCCCGCTGCGAACAGCCTTCGCCGCGGTACAGCATCACTGGGGTGCGGTCGTCGAACACGCGGGCCGCGTGATCGTCGTCGCTCCGGCGCTGGCTGCGCTCGGCGATCCGGACCGACCCCTGGACGCGGCCGTCACCGGCGGACTGATCAGCCTGGTCCGGTCGCTGGCCATCGAACTGCAACGTCACGGCGCCACGGCGCACATCCTGTTCTTCGACCAGACGCCGGACGATCCAGCGTTGCAGGTGATGATCACCGCCCTGCTCGACGACGACGCCGGCACGATGACCGGCCAGGAAATCTATGTCACCGGCCAGACGAGCCTGGGAAAGCTACACCCATGACCAGCAGCCCGACACCGTCCAGTGCCCCCCGCCGGGCACTCCTCACCGGAGCCGCCGGCGGCATCGGCTGGGGGATCGCCACCCATCTGGCCGAACTGGGGTACGCGCTGGCGCTTTCGGACCGATCCTCGGAGTCGCTGGCCCCGCTGCTGACCGAGGTCACCGGCACCGCCGCGGACGTCACGTGTCTCCCAGCCGACCTCACCGATCCGCAGTCGGTCACCGCAGCGGTCGACGCGGCCGTCGCGCGCTTCCAGGGCCTCGACGTGGTCGTCAACTGCGCCGGGGTTCTCAAGGACGCGCGCGTGGAGACGATGACGGCGGCGACGTTCCAGCAGGTGCTCCAGGTGAACCTTATCGGCATGCTCAATGTCACCGCGGCGGCCATGCCGGCACTGCGTCGGTCCGGCACCGGGCGCGTCATCTCCCTGACGTCACGCGCCTGGTTGGGTAACTACGGTTCGTCGAACTACGCCACCTCCAAAGGAGCGATCGCGGGGGTCAGTCGCAGCCTGGCGCTGTCGTTGGCGGCCGACGGTGTCACCGTCAACTGCATCGCGCCCGGCTTCGTCGAGACACCGATGTCGAACTCCCTGCCGGCCAACATCCTGGAGCGGGTCCGGCGCTCCATCCCCGTCGGCAGAGTGGGCCGGCCCGAGGACATCGCCCGGACGGTGGCCTTCCTCGCCGCTCGCGAGGCCGGATATCTGACGGGGCAGACCATCACCGTGTGCGGCGGACGCAGCATCGCCGGTTCGATGCGGTGAGTGGTGGATGGGCGGCACGCCCCAGTGATGCGATCTCGGTGGCCGCATCGCCCCGCCGGGTCATGTGGATGGCGCTTGTCCGGTTCGGCGCGGTACCGTACTGTCAATTTGGTTGATATGTAGCCCAGGTGTCATCCCGTCGGTCGGCGTGCCACCGCGGGTTGAAAGGGTCGCGGATGCAACGGTTTTCCATCGGTCGCCGGTTGAGGCGGCGGTGGATGCCGCTGGTGGCGGTGGTGGTCGTCGCGCTCGCGGGATTCGCCGTGTACCGCCTCAACGGCATCTTCGGTGCCCAGGACGTGGTGTCCACGCCCAGCGGGGCCGCCAACGAGATCGTGCCGTTCAACCCGAAACACGTGGTGCTCGAAGTGTTCGGGCCACCGGGCACCACCGCGACGATCACCTACCTGGACGTCAACGCCCAGCCTCAGCGCGCCGACGATGTGCCCTTGCCCTGGGCCTATGACGACACCACCACACAGCCGGCGGTGTTCGTCAACGTCTCGGCCCAGGGCGACAGCGACTCCATCGGCTGCCGAATCGTGATCGACGACGTCGTCAAGGACGAGAGAACGGTCAACGCGTTGAACGCCTACACCTATTGCCTGGACAAGTCCGGATGAGCACCCCGATGAGCACCGAGGAGGCTACGCGCCCGACCGCGACGGACCGCGTCGCTCGATGGATTCGTCGGCTCTGCGTGCCGATCGTGTTGTTCTGGTTGGCCGTCGCCGGCCTGTCGAATGCACTGGTACCGCAGCTCGAGGCGGTCGGCGAAGAACACAACGTGGCGTTGAGTTCCCCGGATTCACCGTCGCTGCAGGCGTTCCAGCGCATCGGTGAGGTGTTCGACGAGTTCGACTCCGACAGCGCCGCGATGGTCGTGCTCGAAGGTGAGCAGCCGCTGGGCGCCGAGGCGCACGCCTACTACGACGAACTCGTCAAGCGGTTCACCGCGGACACCACACACGTGCAGCACGTGCAGGATTTCTGGGGCGATCCGCTCACCGCTGCGGGCTCCCAGAGCCCCGACGGCAAGGCGGCCTACGTGCAGGTCTTCCTGGCCGGCAACCAGGGGGAGGCGTTGTCCCTGGAATCGGTGGGGGCGCTGCGCGACATCATTGCCGACACCCCGGCACCGCCGGGTGTCCAGGCCTACGTCGCCGGCGCGGCGGCGCAGATCGCCGATCAGTTCGAGGTGGGCAACGAGGGCACCGTGCTGGTGACGGCGCTGACCGTCGGGGTGATCGCGGTCATGTTGCTGATCGTGTACCGCTCGCCGGTCACGATGCTGCTGGCGCTCATCACCGTGCTGGTCGAGATGGCCGCTGCGCGCGGCATCGTCTCGTTCCTGGCCGACCGCGGTCTCATCGGCCTGTCGACGTACTCGACGAACCTGCTCACGCTGCTGGTCATCGCGGCAGGAACCGACTACGTGATCTTCCTGCTCGGCCGCTACCACGAGATGCGCAACGACGGCATGGCCCGCGAAGCTGCCTTCTACGACATGTACCATGGCACCTCACATGTCATCCTCGGCTCCGGGCTGACCATCGCCGGGGCGGTGCTGTGCCTGCACTTCACCCGGTTGCCGTACTTCCAGAGCCTGGGCGTGCCCGCGGCCATCGGGATGCTGGTCGCGCTGGCCGCGTCGCTGACCCTGGCACCGGCGGTGGTGGTGATCGGGGGCCGGTTCGGGCTGCTGGATCCCCGACGCCGGACCGCCAAGCGGGGGTGGCGGCGGATCGGCACCGCCATCGTGCGGTGGCCCGCGCCGATCCTGGTCGCCACGCTGGCCCTGGCCTTCGTCGGGTTGGCGTCGCTGGCGGCCTACACGGTGAGTTACGACGTCAGCCAATACATGCCGGACGACGCCAAGTCCAACGTCGGCTATGCCGCTGCGGAACGTCACTTTTCGAAGGCCCGGCTGAACCCCGAACTGCTCATGATCGAAGCGGATCACGACCTGCGCAATCCTACCGACATGATCCTGTTGGAGCGGGTGGCCAAGGCGGTCTTCCACACCGACGGCATCGCGCAGGTCCAGTCGATCACCCGGCCGTTGGGCACACCGCTGGACAATACGTCGATCCCGTTCCAGCTCAGTGCGAACAGCGCCGCCCAGATCAACAACCTGCCGTTCCAACAGGACCGGGCGGCCGATCTACTCAGGCAGGTCGGTGAGATCGACAAGACGATCAACATCCTGCGCTCGCAGTATGCGTTGCAGCAGCAGTCCAGCGCGATCACCCACGAGCAGAGCGAGGCGTTCCAACAGACGGTCGCCGTCGCACAGGATCTGCGCGACAAGATCGCCAACTTCGACGACTTCTTCCGGCCACTGCGCAGTTACTTCTATTGGGAGCCGCACTGTTACGACATCCCGATCTGCTTCGCGCTGCGCTCGCTGTTCGACGCCCTCGACGGCATCAACCAGTTGACCGACCAGCTGGCCAACGTCTCGGGCAGCATCGCCAAACTCGATGAGCTGCAACCGAAGCTGCTCGCGCTGATCCCGCCGCAGATCGCGTCGCAGCAGACCAATCGGGACCTGACGATGACCAATCACGCCACCACGTCGGGGATCTACGATCAGACCGCGGCGGCGCTGGAGAACGCGACCACGATAGGGGAGGCGTACAACGCGTCGGACACCGACGACAGCTTCTACCTCCCGCCGGAGGCGTTCAGCAATCCCGAGTTCATCCGCGGCCTGAAGCTGTTCCTCTCACCGGACGGCAAGGCCGCCAGGATGATCATCACCCACGACGTCGATCCGGCCACCCCCGAGGGCATTTCGCATATCGACAGGATCAGGCACGCCGCGCAGGAGGCGGTGAAGGGGACCCCGTTGGCGGGGTCGAAGATCTACATCGGCGGTACGGCGGCCACCTACAAGGACATCGCCGACATGGCGCACTACGACCTGATCATCGCCGCGATCGCATCGTTGAGCCTGATCCTGCTGATCATGATGTTCATCACCAGGAGCCTGGTGGCGGCGCTGGTCATCGTCGGGACCGTGGCGCTGTCGCTGGGGGCATCGTTCGGTCTGTCGGTGTTGCTGTGGCAGCACATCCTCGGCATCGACCTGTACTGGGTGATCCTGCCGTTGGCGGTGATCCTGCTGCTGGCGGTGGGGTCGGACTACAACCTGCTGTTGGTGTCGCGGTTCAAGGAGGAGATCCCTGCGGGCATCAACACCGGCATCATCCGGTCGATGGCGGGCAGCGGTTCGGTGGTGACGGCGGCGGGGCTGGTGTTCGCGTTCACGATGGCGTCGTTCATCTTCAGCGACCTGTTGGTGCTCGGACAGATCGGGACGACGATCGCGCTGGGTCTGTTGTTCGACACGTTGATTGTGCGGTCGTTCATGACACCGTCGATCGCGGCGCTGCTCGGCCGGTGGTTCTGGTGGCCGGTGGTGGTGCGCCAGCGTCCGGTCCCACAACGGTTCGGCGGGCCGGACGCCAGGCAGCTGACGCTGTTCTAGAGGCCCGATCGGCGGGGACATCGCGGCAATGCAAGTCGATGAGTGTGCGATCCGCCGGTGGTCAGTCCGACCAACCACCAGACGATCGAGGACACCGGGTGGGTGCGCGAGCCTCTCGACGGTGCGCGACTGCACGAGGTCGGCCAGGTGTTTCGGATGCCGCATCGCGTTCCCGCCGTTCGATGCACGGCAACCACTAGGACACCTCCCGAGTCGCCGAAACACCGACGAACCTCGGGGTGACCGGATACCCGCTGACGGTCGACACCAGCATCCGACTCTCCCGGTCACCCGTGGCGTCTATCGCCAAGATCCGGGGCCGGGTCCGCGGTATCGGCTCCGAACTCGTCCAGGCGATGGACATGCGCTTCACCAGCGATCGGGCACTGTTCGGCCAACCGGAAACCGCCAGCGGCACTCTTCCCGGCGGTGGTGGGCCCGAGCACCTCCGCGCCTGATGGGCCGGGCTCGGGCGCTGGAGGTAGCGTTGTCCAGCGACGACTATCCGGGAGAGTTGGCCGAGCGGTACGGGTGGGTCAACCGCGCCGTCAAGGACGGGGCGCTCGACGGGCTCGTGGACACTCTGGCCCGGCGGATCGCCTCTTACGACACAGACTCCATCGCCGCGGTCAAGCAGCAGATCCATCGGCACACGTTGCCGTCACCGGAGGACATGCTGTCCTCGCTGCAGATGTACGTGGCGTCGTTCCGGGCCGGGTTCGCAGCGTCGACGCGCCGTCGCGGAGGCCGCCGGACGCAATCAGCCCGGCGACTACGAGCTGCGTCTCGGCCACCACCTGGGCCAACCCCTGCCGGAGATTTGATCCCATTGCCGCTCAACGGTTCTGCCAATGCGTCGGACTCGCCGTGTCAGGCGTTGCGTAGCCAGGGCTGGGTCGGATCGATCCAGGTCTGGGTGCACCGGCCCGACGCCGGAGACGGCGATCACGGCGGGCTCGGTGGCGTGGGCCGGCACGCCGTCGTAATGCGCGGTGCCGGCCACGCGCCTGACGAAGGTTCCGGCCGGCGCCGGATCCGCACGCTCAGGGTCGAAGTCCGGGCCGCTGTTGACCCACCAGGTGCCCGAGAGCACCACGCACAGTCGGTCGGTGCGGTAGAAGTGGGGCGCGCTGAAGTACCCGGGGTACCACTTCATGAGCACCAGATAGGGCCCGCTGTCGTTCTCGCCGCCGGCCAGGACCGCTTCTTCGACGGATTCCGGAGCAGTGCCCGGCGCGGTGTTCCACGTGATCTCGTCGGGAAGCCGGACGATCGTCTCGGCTGGATTTCGTTGGCTCACCGGGGTGTCCTGACCTCGCTCGCACGCTGGCACGACGTTGTTGCGCAGTAGCGTAGACCCCAGGAGCGGATCGGGCGATGGGATCACGACGGGCCGACGGCGGGTTCACAGGTGAGACGAAGGAGACGCGGCGATGATCGAGACGAGGACGGTCGACGGATTCGAGGTGCAGCTCATCACGCTGACCGACGGCGCCTACCGTGCTGTACTCACCGACCTGGGCGCCCGCCTGCTCGAGCTGCACGTGCCGGGGCGCGACGGCGCGACTGACGACATCGTGTTACAGCGGCGCACATTCGAAGAGATGTCCCGCGACGACACCTACATGGGCGCCACGGCGGGCCGCTTCGCCAACCGGATACGGCAGGGAAGGCTCACCATCGACGGCACGCCGGTCCAGTTGTCGATCAACGAGGGGCGCAACCACCTGCACGGCGGCACCCGGGGTTTCGACCGCAAGATCTGGGCGGTCGAAAGACCGGCACCGTCGGAGGTGACGTTCTGGCGGATCTCACCGGCCGGTGAGGAAGGCTATCCCGGTGCATTGACCACCAGAGTGCGGTACCGACTGGAAGAAGGCGCACTGGTCATCGACATCACGGCGACGACGGACGCGCCGACGGTCGCCAACATCGTGCACCACTCCTACTTCAACCTGGGTGGCCATGACGCGGGGACGATCCTCGACCACGTGCTGGAAGTTCGGGCCGCGCACTATCTTCCGGTCGACCGTGAACTTCTGCCCACAGGTGAGATCGCCGCCGTCGAGGGCACACCGTTCGATTTCCGTACCGCGACACCGATCGGCGAGAACGTTGCGCGCGTGGGCAATACCGGCTACGACCACAACTGGGTCCTCGACGGCAGTGGGGTGCGGCCTGTGCTGGTCGTGACCGATCCGGCGAGTGGGAGGCGGCTGACCCTGTCCACGAACCAGCCGGGGGTGCAGGTCTACACCGGTGGATACCTCGCGGGCGTGACCGGCAAGGCCCCGATGGCGACCTATCCGGCCTTCGCGGGATTAGCTCTGGAGACGCAGACCTTTCCCGATGCTGTGAACCAACCCCACTTTCCCAGTGCGGCGTTGCGGCCGGGGGAGACGTACCACAATGCGATGCGATTCGACTTCTCCGTCGTCTAAGACACAAGCATTCGAACGCCGAACACGGAATTCGAGGACTGTGGGTCGGCACTGCGATTGGACCTCCGCCAGCGGATGCTCAGCCTAGCCCGGCAGCGAATTCCGCTGCGGTGCGTCCGGCGATCCGGCCGAACACCGATCCGCTGGTGAGCCCGCTTCCTCCCGGATAGTTGAAGTAGAAGATGCCTCCCACCATCTCGCCACATGCGAAAAGCCCTGGGATGACCCGCTGTCGAGTATCGAGTACCTGGGACTCGGTATCGATTTGCACGCCGCCGAAGGTGAATGTGATGCCACATGTCACCGCATAGGCCTCGAAGGGCGGCGATACGATGGGGTTGGCCCAGTTCGACTTGTTGATCGTGAGCCCTCGGGTGCCACGTCCGTCTCTCGTGTTCGGATCGAACTCCATGTCGGTACGAACGGACTCGTTGAACTCATGAATCGTGGCGATGAGTCGATCTTGGTCAACACCGTCCATGCCACGGGCCAACTCAGCGATCGTGTTCGCCTTCACTTTGCTGACCGTTTTGATCCGGTACTCGTCGCGCAAGAGGTGCGTCACCTGGCTGTCGAAGATCTGCCAAGCGATCTGACCGGGTTGGCGAAGTATCTCGCGGCCATACTTGGCATAGGTGTAGTTGCGGAAATCGGCCCCTTCATCAACGAACCTCGCGCCCCGCGCATTCACCAAGATGCCAAAGGGATAACTGTGTTTCTGGAATCCATCGCCCACGACTAGGTCGCCAAATGCTGGTGCGTTGAAATCCCAGCCGACCGCGTGCGCACCCGACCACTGACCCCAGGGCTGAGCCCCGGCGTCGATCGCCATTCGGATACCGTCACCGAAGTTGTACCGGGAGCCCCGGACTTTCGCCAGATCCCAACCGGGCCCCAGGTAGCGGGTGCGCCACTCGGTGTTGGCTTCGAACCCACCGCTGGCTAGCACCACCGCGTCGCAAGGGATGACCTCCTCGGTTCTTCCGCTCCTGATCACCCGGACACCCGCGGTGCGTCCGTCGCGCATCAACAGGTCGACTGCCCGCGCCTCATAGGCGATCTCGATCCCATCGCGTTCGGCCGCCGCGAAGAGGGTGTCGACGAGCCCCTTGCCGCCGCCGGACACCTCGAGGATCAGACCACCCCAGAACCGGAAGCGGCCATCGACCTTGAATGCCTGCCGGCCGTAGATGGGCATGAATCGGACACCGTGGGACTTCATCCAACGCAGCGTGTCGAGGCTTTGAGACACCAGGCAATCGGCGAGGTCAGGGTCAGTTCTGTACTCGGTGACACGGGCCAGGTCCTCGTAGAACGCGTGTTGAGGATACGCGCCGAAGTCAGTGACCGCGAGGTCGTTCTCGCTCAGATCCGGGACCAGTTCCATGATTTCCTGCACGGAATCGTAGGCGAATCGCATGGCTCCAGCGGTGAATGCCGTGTTGCCACCTCGTTCGTCGATCGGTGCTCGTTCGAGCACCAGAACCGACGCGCCGGCCTCACGCGCCGCAAGGGCAGCACACAGTGCCGCATTGCCCGCGCCGACGACGATGACGCGGCAACGATTCCGTGAACCGACGGTCATGCGGATGCCACGCCTTCGCTCGCCCGCCCGAACAGCGCTCGTCGAGTGTGGACGATGCCCTCGTTGAGGAGCCTTGTCCGCCATGGCGTGTCCCGGGCCGCCGCCCACGCTTCCGTGGCGATGACCTCCGGCTTCTGTAATCCCCACAGGTTGAGGAAATTGAAGGGACCGGCGGCCGATTCGTATCCGGCATACCAGTGCGTGCCGGCGACTTCGAGTTGACGCCTGGCATGCTCCTCGTCGAGCCAGCGTCGACAATCGATTCTGGAGGTGTCATCGGGGACGTAGAGCGCCACAGCTAGGACGAATTCGCTTTCTGGGGAGCTGTCCGCGACGTAGGGACCCTGCTGGAATGTCCGCAGTCGGTACGGGACACCTTCGAGGTCGGCAACGTGGTGGTCGGCCCCGTCGGGCGGCGAAACCGAAACGGCAAACCCGGCACCGATATCTGCGATGTCGTGCAGGACGGTCCACCGTGCGTGCTGGTTGCCCTCCGCCGACGTGACGTCGGACAGCCAGCACACGGCAATGTTCGTGCCCAGAAACGCGGGGGGTAGGGTAGCGCTCATCGAGTCCTCGCTAAGGGTGATGGGTAACGAAAGCGCGGTCAGAAGAAGATGCCAGTCGGCACCGCGACGTGGAGTAACAACACGAAGAAGCCATAGATCGCGGCGACGACAACCGCTGAACACAGCGCCGCGCTCAGGACGGTGCGCCCTAGCGGCTTCGACCTGTCGGTAAGGAGCACGACGACGAAGAAGATGAAGACAGCCAGCACCGGCATCAGTCCGAACACCGACTGAGTGAGTGCGACCGCGACAAGACCGCCGACCACGAGCAACCACCGCCGCCACGGCACCCCTGCGAAGGGAGGTTTGTCTCGCTCAGCGGTGGCGGAATTCCGTATGTTCAGCAAGAGCACGATACCGGCCAGCACCGTCAGAGCCACTGCCAGGACGAGAGGGAGCTGTCGCGCCCGGGACGCCCACGTACTGGAGAGAACAACCACCGCAACGGCGACGGCGATGACGCCCCCACCGAGGAGCAGGTTGCCGGTCCGGTGAGTGATCCAACGGTGTTGATCGTCGTCGGGGACAGCGTCAGCGGTGGGGTCATCGTCGAGTCGTAACGTGTCGAGCACCCCTTTGGGATCGCCGGCCGCGGCCACGCTCGCGGTCTCGCGAACGTGCAGTCGTCGGTCACGAATGACCGATCGAACTCCGGATACCAAGAGGAGTACGACGATACCCATCAGGACCAGGGTGGCTGGACGTGTCATCCAGTACTCGAACAGACCGCCCCGTGACGGGGCGACCAACACCGACTGCTGGAATCGCTGCTCCATCATGCCGCCCAGGACGACGCCCAGCGCCATCGGGATCCAGGACACTCCGAGCCGGTGCAGCACGAACGCCGCTGCGCCCGACACCACCGTCACGACAACATCGAAAGGATTATTGCGAAGGGCAAGTGCACCAAGCAAAGTGAGCGCCAAGACGCTCGGCACGATGTAACGGACCGGAACCCGACAGATCGTTGCGGAGTACCGAACCGTCGACAGTCCGAGGATCAGCATCGCCACGACGGCGATCAGCAATCCGGTCATGAACGTGTAGGCGACGGTCGAGTGGGTCTCGAAGAGCTGAGGTCCCGCCACGATCCCGTGTGTGGTCAACGCGCCGTACATGATCGCCGCGGTAGCCGACGCCGGAATGCCGAGTCCCAGCAGGGGAATGAGGGATCCGCCGACGACAGCGTTGTTGGCGGCCTCCGGGGCGGCCACGCCTTCCCAGGCACCTTTTCCGAAGTTCTCGGGTGTCTTCGACAGCCGTTTGGCTTCGGAGTAGGCGGCGAACGCCGAAGCTGAAGAGCCGGCGCCGGGAGTCAGCCCCACCACCGTGCCCACCACACTGGTCCAGGACAACAGCCACTTCATCTGCCACATCCGGCTCAGAACGTAGCGGATCACTCCGGGGCGTCGGGTCAGCGGCGCCAGGGAATCGTCGGGATGCCCGAGCATTTCGAGCACCGCTGCGACGGCGAACATACCCAACAGGATCGGAACTTCCGGTAGGCCGCCCACCAGATCTGGACTGCCGAAGGTGAGTCGAAGCTGCCCTGTGGTCGGATCCTGCCCCGGGATCGACAGCAAGACTCCGATGCAGACGGCGATCAGGCCCCCGAGGATGTTTCGTCCTGAAAGTGATGCTACAAGAACGAGTCCCGCCACAGACGCCCAGAACAATTCGGGCGGTCCCAGTCGCTGGGCCAGACTGGCCAATACCGGAGTGAAGAACAGGAGGATGACAACTCCTGTGATGCCCCCGATCACCCCGGCGAAGAGCTGAAGGTACAGAGCGTCTTCGGCTTCGCCCTTGCGGGTCATCGGGTAGCCGTCAAGCATGGTGCACGCGGCACCGGATCCCCCCGGGGTGCCGAGCAGAATGGCCGGGATCGCGCCACCGAACTCCGACGACATGTACACCGCTCCCAAGAGCACGAGCCCTTGGGCGGGCTCCAGGCTGAACGAGATCGGAAGGACCAGCGCCATAGCCGAAACCGAACTGATACCTGGCAACGCGCCTGCCACAGCACCGAAGATCGTGCCCAACACGATGATGAGCAGTGTCGACGGAGCGAAGTTGCTCGCCAGGCCATGCACTATGTCCTGCCACATGTGTGGTCGCGGTCCTTTCCATTACGGCGCCATGCCACCGAAGCTCGTTGGTCCACGTCGAACCGACGGGGTCGGTGCGCGCGATGCGCACCAACCCCCGTCCTGCTCTTGGTGGATGGTCAGTTGGTCGCGAGGCCCTGCTCGTCGATGACGGCCTGAATGGTCTCGGTCATCTGCGCCACCACGTCCCGGGTCTGCTGAGCGTCGTAGAACTGGACGGGTTGGCCGGTCTTGCCGAGTTCGGCAGCGAACTGCGGATCGTCCGTGACCGTTCGGCAGATGTCTTCCCAGTAGCTCAAGACTTGTTCTGGGGTGCCGGGCTGTGCGGAGAGCGAACGCAGCCGGACACTGACGAGATCGATGCCCGACTGGGTGTACGTCGGAATGTCTGGGTGCTCCGTCAGCGGCTCCTCGGTGGCGATGGCGACGGGGGAGAGGTCGTTGGCGGCGAGCGTCACCCACGACAGGTCGGAGAAGGAAAGATCCACGTCACCAGAGACGACCGCCGCGGTGACGTCGGTGGCGCTGTCGAACGGGATCATCCGCAGCTCGATGCCGGCCAGATCCTGCAGCCGGTAGACGTGTATCGCGTCGGTCCCCACCGCGCCGGTGACCCCGGCGGTCACCTGACCCGGATTCTCGCGCGCGTACGCAATCAGGCTGTCGAGGTCAGAGAACCGCGTTTCGTTCGCATTCATGTACATCGTGTCGGGTGAGGCGGAATAGGTGCAGATATAGGTGAAGTCGTCGAGACTGTACGGCGTCGATTCTGGCTGAAGGAGTTTGGGCACGATGTTGAACGGCGGCGTGGCCAGCGACAGGGTGTAGCCGTCAGGCTCGGAGTTGAGGAATTGCGTCCAACCGGTGACGCCTCCGGCACCTTCGACATTGGTGACCGTGATGGTCGGGCCGAGCGGTTCAGCGACGGTCTGGAACGCCCGGAACGACGAATCCGCTCCGCCTCCGGCGCCGAAGGGCACGATGACCGTCACGTTCTTGTCCGGGTAGCTGGCCACGTCGCTCGCCGAACTGCTGGTGGTCCCGCAGCCGGCAACGGCGAACACCGCCACCGCCGTCAACGACATCAATTCTGCTCTCATGGAGTACGTCCCTTTCCTGGACTGGTTAGGTCTCGGGCCGGCCGCAAACGCCGGGGCGTTCTGCGGGACAGTTTCGGATAACGCGGCGAGGATGCGTGATCGGCATGTCGCGACACCCATCCTGACTGTGACTCACGTCTCTTGTCAATACGATTTTCGAGACTGTCTCATTTCTGTAGGTTGGCGTATGTCGGAGAACGGGAAACGTTCTGCATCGCCACAGGCAACCGATGTGCGACCGGCTCATACGCGGAAGGCGGCCAAGGGATGGCGGGTGCAGGGACACCGAGACCACAGGGGTACCGACCGAGCCCCGACGTTTCCCGGTCCCGCCACACGCGGTTTCCGGTCGCGGCGTTGTTGTCGGTCGGCTTCGTGTTGGCCGCGACCACGCTGCCGGTCTTCGTCATGGGTTCGATGGCACGATCCTTGGGCGCTGATCCACGTTTCGAACGGCTCGACGTCACCGCTGCCGTCACGGTGTTCTTCGCATGCTCGGCGCTGTCGGCGCCGGTGTCAGGCGTGGTCGCCGACCGCGTCGGTGCGGCGTGGTCGTTGACGCTGGCCGCCGTGGCGAGCGCTGGAGCCGCAGCGACACTCGCCGGGCTGGGGGACCCCCGGCCTGCCGTCGCGCTGATGGGTCTCGCCGGCGCAGCGAACGTGCTTGCCCAGACCTCGGGGAATCTCGTACTGGCCGATCAGGGCTCGCCCCGGTACGCCGGAGCAGCATTCGGCATCAAACAGTCGGCAGTGCCGGTCGCGACGATGCTCGCCGGGTTGGCCGTCCCGCTGTTCGATTCTGCGGGGCAATGGCGGATGGCGTTCGCGGCGTGTGCGGTGCTGGTGATCGGCTCGACCGTGGTGGCACTGCTCGTCATCCGGAAAAGCCGGCCAAGAAGAGCCCGGTCGCCGGCCGGCGTCATCGACCGACGCCTGGTTGCCGCGCTCGCTGTCGCGGCTTTCCTCGCCACGGGCACGGCCACCAGCGTGGTGATCTACTTCGTCAGCTTCGCAGCCGCATACGGCGTCGACGCCGGAACGGCCGGCCTGGTGCTGGCCTGCGCCGGGGCGATAGGTGTCGCGTTGCGGGTCGGGTCCGGGGTTGCCCTCGATCGGGTCAGTCGGGCGGCGCGGTCCCGCGCACCGTTGCGTTGCGCGTCGGCCATGGTCATCGTCGGCGCGATGGGCACCGCGTTGCTCGCCGCGTCGGCACACACACCCGTGCTGATGTCCTGCGGTGTCGTGCTGGCCGTCGGCGTCGGCTGGAGTTGGCCCGGGCTGATGCATCTGGTGATCGTGGATCGCAACCGGGGTGCCGCGGGTCGAGCGACCGGCATCGTGCTGGCAGGTGTCTTCGGCGGCAGCGTAACGATGCCGGCATTGAGCGAGGTCCTCGTCGATGCAACCTCGTATCCGGTGACGTGGCTTGCCGGGAGCGGCTGCATGGCGGTCGCTGCCGCGATGTTCGCCCTGGCGGGAACCCCTCGAAGGTCGCCTCGGGAATGACCCGCGCTCGCGGTGCCCCACACATCGAGGGGACATGCGGGGCACCGCGGCCGGTCAGGAGGACGACTTCACGCGCGTCCGAGCATGGAGACGAGCGGTGTGACATCTCGGCAGTTCTCGATGTCGCCCCAGAGCTCCAATGCCTGCTCGACCACGTCGCCGTCGAGCACGCCGTGGCCCGCTTCACGGAACTTCTCTTCTACTTCGGACATCGTGAGCGGGTCGTCGGCGTCACCTTTTGGCACGCTACGAGAGTCTTCGAGAACGCGGCCGTCGGTGGTGTGGATGCGGATGACACAGCTCGTGCCACTCAAGTCGCGGTTCTCCGTGACCGTGACCTGTTGGCGTGCGAACTCGTCCAACCGGGGATCGGTGATTCGTTCCGGGGTGAACTGATCCAACCAGCATTGGCGGTCGTGAAGCACGACCGCGGTGACGAACGGGGCGGACAGTTGGGCGCTGAACTTGGTCGACCAGGGCAGTGCCCCGTGCATGCCGAACACGGTAGGGGACAGCTCGACACTGACCTGCTCGATGTCGGCCGGGTCCAGCGGATGCATTGCCAGCAGCGCGAACAAGCTGGTGATCATCGTCTGGATCGAGCTCGCTGCAGGCCAACGGCGCAGTCCGATCCGGTCGAGTTCCCAGTCCTGGCCGAGGTCGGCATCGAGGAGATCGGGTGACCCGCCGTCGGAGTAGGCATGGAAGAGCCCGCCGTCGGGATTAGCGAGAACGTCCGCCGCGGACAGGAACCCCTGCTCAGCCAGAAAAGCGGCCATCAAGCCGGACAGGGAGCCGCGGGCCTGATGGAACTTGATCGTCGGGGTGCCCCAATGCGCGAATGTCCCGGCAGCCTGGCTGCCCGCCAACCCGAATGCGTGACGTTGGCGAAGCGGGTCGAGACCGAGCAATCGTCCCGCGGCAGCGGCACCGCCGAACGGACCGATGACCCCCGGTGAGTGCCAGCCGCGATCTCGGAATGCCTGGTAGTTCACCGCCCGACCGATTCGAGTCGTGGTCTCGAGTCCTGCCGCGATCGCCGCGAGCAGGTCCGGACCGGTGGAGCCCCGTTGTTCTGCGACGATCAGGGCGGGCGGGACGACCTCCGGGGTGACGTGACACAGCGCGGGCCGGTAGATGTCGCACACGGTCACTGCGGTGACCTGATATCCGTTGATGAGAGCGGCCGCCGCCGACGATGCGGGTCGACCGCCGAGCACGGTGGAGTGACCGTGATCGCCGAGTGCCCGCCCCAGTGCCTCGATCTGCGTCGTCTCGTCACCGTTGCGTCCGGCGATCGCGCTGGCCAGCGTGTCGATGGTGATCGCTTTGACCCGGGACTGGACCGCCGACGGTAAGTCGCCGAACTTGAGTGTCGCTGCGAACGTGGCGAGTTCCTCGATGCCGTTACCCATTGCTCCCTCTTAGGACGATGTTCTGTGAAATGAAACAGTATCGTCAGATAGAACACCGTCGCAAGGGTGCGGAGGATATCGCGCGCCGTCGATCGAGGTTTGCGCCCTAGCTCGCGTCCCGCGTGCGCTGTGGCGGTGGGGCACCCAACCGCGCCGATATGGCATCCGCACTCTGGACGACCAGCCTCCCCAGCAGCGCCATCACCTCTGGGGTCATCCGATGACGCGGCCCCGAAAGGCTCACGCCCGCGAGCACTTTGCCCTCATGGTCGCGTACCGGAGCCGCCACGCAGCGAAGACCGATCTCGATCTCTTCGAGATCCTCGCTGTAACCGCGCTCGCGCACCTCGGCGAGGTTGCGTTTCAACTCGTCGGCATCGGCCAGGGTGTTTGCGGTGAACCGGCGGAAGTCGTTGCGTGCCAACATCTCGTCGAGCTGAGATTCGGGCATCCACGCGAGGAGTGCCTTGGCGCCCGCACTGGCATGGAGTTTGACGCGCGATCCCACCTGCGAGTTCATCCGCACGGCGTCCAGGCCGTCGACGACGTCGATGGTGACGATGTCGTAACCCTGGACGACGGTCAACGACGCGGTCTCGCGACAGGACGCCACCAGCTCGTCGAGGACCGGGCGGGCCGTCGCTCGCAGGTCCATCGCCTGAGCCGGGGTCCCGGCCAGCTGATATACCCGCGGACCCAGCGAGAACCGCTGCGTGGACTCGTCTCGTTTGAGGAAGCCGGCCGCCTCCAGCGTCAGACACAGCCGCGAGACGGTGCTCTTGTGGAGGCCCAGCATCCTGGCCAACTCGTTCACGCCCAGTTCGAGGCTGGGCTTGGAGAACACATCGAGAATGCTCAGGCCGCGCCGCAGCGCGACGACCGAGCCCTGCGGTTCACCGCCGCCGCGCGTGGCCGAAGGCGGCGCGGCTGGCGCGTCGTCCTGGGTGCTTTCACCGGGTGTCAAAGTCGGCTCCCTCACAATATGAGACAGTTGCGATATTTTGTATATGCAACAGTCCCATTCTACGCTAAGCTGCCCACGTGAGTGCTACTCGAGTCGAACAGGTTCATCCTTGGATCAACGGCAGAACGGGGACTGCCTCCGAATGGGTCACACTCCGCAACCCCTACGACGGTACGGAGCTGGCCTCGGTCGCCCGCACCGACGGGCCCACCGTGCACGAAGCCGTGTCCTCAGCCGTCGCGGCCCAGCGGCAGATCGCGCAGCTGCCGGCGAGTGCCCGCGCCTCGATATTGCGGACTGCCGCGGACCTGGTCGAGCAGGACGCCAGAGGATTTGCATCGACGATCTCGGTCCAGACCGGCAAAGCGGTCAAGAACGCCCTGCGGGAAGTCCGGCGCGGGGCATGGACGTTGCGGGCTGCGGCCACGGCTGCCGAGACGCTCACGGGGCGCACCTTCACCGCGTCGGCCGCCCCGGAAGGCGCCGGCCTGTTGGTCCTGGCCGTTCGCGAACCCGTAGGAGTCATCGGAGCGATCACCCCGTTCAATGCCCCGTTCAACCTTGTGCTGCACAAAGTCGCACCGGCGTTCGCCGCGGGGAATGCGGTGGTGGTCAAGCCCTCGGAACAGGCGCCACTCTCGGCCCTGGACGTCGCCCGCCTGATGGAACGCGCCGGTGCCCCGGCCGGTGCGGTGAACGTGGTGCCCGGTGGGTCCGAAACCGGCGCCCACCTGGTGGACGACGAACGGGTCCGGATGCTGACCTTCACCGGTGGGCGCGCTGCGGGCGAGGCGATCCGTCGGGCTGCTGGGCTACGGAAAGTGACTCTGGAACTCGGGGGCAACTCGCCCAACATCGTCCACCACGACGCCGACATCGAGGCAGCGGTGAAAGCGTGTGTGGCAGGCGGTTTTTCCAACACCGGACAAAGTTGCAACTCGGTCCAGCGGATCATCGTCCATCGCGATATCGTCGCCCGGTTCGGTGCCCGGCTCGTCGAGGGTGTTGCCGATCTGCGGGTCGGAGATCCCCTGGATCCGGACACCGATGTCGGCACGCTGATCACCGCCGAGGCCGCAGAACGGGTTCAGCACTGGCTGCACGAGGCGCAACGGTCCGGGGCCCGGGTTCTCGGCGGGGAACGTGTCAATGCACAGCTGTCGCCTGCCGTGGTGTTCGGAGCACCGCCCTCGAGCCGCGTCGTGTGCGAGGAGGTGTTCGGTCCCGTGGTGGTCGTGCAGGAGTACACAACCGTGGACGAGGCGATAGAACTGGCCAATTCGACGCGGTTCGGTCTGCAGTCGGCGGTGTTCACCGCGTCACTAGACGTCGCCATGCGGGTGATGACCGGCATCGAATCCGGCGCGGTGCTGGTCAACCGCTCCAGCAACTTCCGCCTCGATCATCTTCCCTACGGCGGAGTGAAGACCAGCGGCGTGGGTCGCGAAGGCCCAGAGTTCGCCGCCGAGGAGATGACCGAGGTGAAACTTCTCGTGATGGCCGAGTCGGTGCCCAGTTGAGACCTCGTACGAGCGTGGCGCGTGGCCCGGCGGCGGTACGGCGCACCCGGGGGTGCGTGCCCCGCGGCTGTCGATTACTCTTCCCGCAGTGCAGCGGATGGACCCTACTGCGTGTGCGGACCGGCGTCGGGATCGGATAACCCCGGCGCGTATCGCAGGATGTCACGTGCGCGCTCAGCGACCGGCAAGTCGACGAACTCGCCGGAGGGCAGGCGTACGGGCGATCCGCCCGAGCGCTCGAACTCGCTGACAACGATTCTGGCCCAGGCTAGTTCACTCTCCGTTGGACCGAAGGTCAGATGGATCACCGCTAGTTGTCGGGGGTGTATCGCGCTCTTACCCGAGTAGCCCGCACTGCGCGCTGCGGCGCACTCATGGCGTAGTTGCTGGTCGCGATCGAGGTCGACACACACCGCATCGACCGGTCCGGCCAATCCGGCTGCCCTGGAGGCGATCACCAACTGAGCCTTCGCATGATCGAACGTGGCGCTGCCGGGATCCGCGCGCAGATCCCGGCGCAAGTCGACACCGCCAAGGGTGAGCAGAGCGACCCCGGTGACCGAGGCGATCTCGTGTGCTGCGTACAACCCCCGCGCTGACTCGATCGCACAGGCCACAGGCACACCTGCGGCCCTGGCAACGACCCATTCAGCCGCTTCAGGGGTCTCCACTTTGGGCACCCGGACGCCGATCGTTTTGTGGGCCAACATGTCCAGGTCCGCGGCGGCATCAGGGCCCATGGGTTCGTTGATACGGACCCACGCAGGATGCTGGTCCAGCAGCGCGGCCGCGGTCTGGCGCGCGGTAGTCTTCAGCGACGGTGGGACAGAATCCTCGAGATCCAGTACCACAGCGTCGGCACCCGCGTGCATTGCCTTGATGCACACATCTTCCCGTGATGCGGGCGCGAAGAGGAAGCTCCGGATGTGGTGTCTCACATCGCTCCCTGCCGTTTCAGGTCCTCCACCACGGCAGCCGACATGCCGAGTAGATCCTCGAAGACGGCTACCGAGTCCTGGCCGAGTCGGCGTCCAGGGAAGCGAATGGAGGCAGGCGTTCTCGCGAAGCGGAACATGACATTCTGCATGGCGAGGGTGCCCAAGTCTTCGTCGTGCACCTCGATGATCGATTTGCGCGCGACGACTTGTGGATCGCCCATCAGATCAGCGACGTTGTTGACCGGTGCGACGGCCGCACCGCTCTCGGTGAACTCCCGTATGACCTCTGCAAGGGTGTGCCGGGAGATCCAACGCCCGACCATGCCGTCGAGAAGTTCATGGTGTTGCGCGCGTCCGCGGGCGGACTCGAACCACGGCTCGATACAGATACCGGGACATCCAACGACCGACATCACGCGCCGTGCGACGCTGGTCGTGCTCGACGATATGGCCACCCATCGGTCGTCCTGGGTACGGAAGACATTCCGCGGGGCGTTGTTGGGTGAACGGTTGCCGAACCGACCGGGGATGATTCCCAACTGCTGAAAAGCAGAAGGGCCCGGGCCGAGGATGCCGAGCAATGGCTCCAGCAGTGACATGTCGATCACCTGCCCGTCTCCGCCTGCGGCGTCGCGGTGATAGAGCGCGCTGACGCACGCCAGCGCGCCCGCGATGCCCGCGACACCGTCGGCCAACCCGAATGGCGGCAGGGTCGGCGGGCCATCCGGCATGCCGGTTTGATGGGCGAAGCCACTCATCGCCTCGATGAGGGTGCCGAACGCGCGCCGCTGGGCGTAAGGGCCGTCTTGTCCAAATCCCGTCAGACGCAGGATGATCAGCCGCGGGTTGATCTCGTGCAGGATGTCGGGGCCCAGACCCCACGCCTCGAGGACACCGGGCCGGAAGTTCTCGATCAGGACATCGGCCCGACGGACCAGACCAAAGAAAGGTTCGACGGCCGCCTCGTTGCTCAGGTCGAGCGTGACAGTGCGCTTGTTGCGCGCGATGACCTTCCACCACAGGCCCTCACCGCACACCGATTCGCCGTGGGTTCGAGCGGGGTCGCCGTTCGGGTGTTCGACCTTGATGACATCGGCGCCGAGATCTCCGAGCAGCATCGCACTGATCGGCGCCGCGTAAACGGTTCCGATGTCGAGAACACGTAGCCCATGGAGCGGACCCGGCGCACCCGTCCCACCGTCCGGTGGGCTCATTCCGTGGCAGCCGGGGCGGCCGGCGATCGTCCGGCGGTCACGCCGGTGACCAGTTCGGCGGCGGTCCCGGCAGCGGCGGGAGCGACCAGCTACCGGTAGCCAGCGGGGAGACTTCCGCGTCGACGCGGACCTCCACCACGGTGGGGCGGTCAGAGCTGATCGCGCACCGGAGCTGCTCGGCCAGGTCGGCAGGTCGTTCGACCACCACTCCGTCAGCTCCCATGGACCGCGCCAGCATTGCGAAGTCGGAACTGATCAGCTCACCGTCGCCATGCTTGCGGAACCTGGTGGCGATCTCCCGGTCCGCGCCGAAGAATCCAGCCTGCTGGCCCTTGATCGAGCCGTACCCGTTGTTGTTCCACACCACCCAGGTGACCGGGAGGTCATACATCACCGCAGTGGCGACCGCATTGGCTGTCATCAGGAATCCGCCGTCGCCGCACACCGCGACCACCGGCCGGTCAGGTGCGGCGAACTGAGCGCCGATGGCCCCTGCGACACCGAATCCCATCGCGGCATAGCCCCACGCCTGCAGGAACTGCGCACGCGGACCGATCTCCAGCTGCTGCACCAGCCAATTGTGGTGAACCCCGACGTCCGCCAGGATGATCGAGTTGTCCGGCAGAACCGCGCCAAGGTCGTCGACAAGACGTTCCGGCCTGACGGGGATCGCATCGCTGCGCTGATCGGGCGCCAACGCCTCGGCCCACTTGTGCTTCCACACCGCCGTCTGCTCGACCCAGTCGTCATGGCGGGTGCGAGCCTCGTCCGCCCCGTCCCGCAGTTCGGCGATGAGTTGCCGCAGCACCAACTTCGCGTCGCCGATGATCCCGACGGCCGGCGGATAGTTGCGGCCCATCTCGTCGGGATCGATGTCGACCTGGATGAGTTGAGTGGGGGGCATGTTGTAGGTCATCCCGGGGATCCAGGAGCTGGTGGGCCGATCGTCGAACCGCGTGCCGATAGCGAGGATCACGTCGCACTGCCGCGATGCCTCGTTGGCGGCATAGGGGCCATTGCGCCCAGTTGCCCCCAGGGACAGGGGTGATCGCTCATCGATCAGCCCTTTGCCCAAGGGTGAGGTGATGACCGGGACGTTGAGCAGTTCCACCAGATCCCGCAATTCCTGCGTTGCTTCTGAGAGAGCGACACCATTACCGGCCAGCACCAGGGGCCGCTGAGCGCCGAGCAGCAGTTCAGCGGCGCGTCGGACCGAGGACGGCTCACCGGAGCTCCGCCAGGAGATGCCACCCCGCAACACGATTGGATCAGGCACTGCCACGTCCGCTGTTTCGACGAACACATCCAACGGCACATCGATGTGCACCGGCCCGGGACGCCCGGAGACCATGCGTGAATATGCCTGGCTCACGATCAGTGGGATCATCTCGGGTCGGGGGGCCTGATAGGTGCGTTTGACGAACGGCCGCATCACGTTGTTGAAGTCGCCCTGGAAATGCCGGCCTGTCTCTTGGAAGGGCCCGCGGTTGAACTGACTGGTCGGCACGTTGCCCGTTATGGCCATGAACGCAGACGAGTCGTAGAACGCGTTGGCGACCGCCATAGTGAGGTTCAGCGATCCGGGCCCGCACGAGGTGTAGGTCACCGCCGGTCGATGAGTGACTCGGTAGTAGGCGTCAGCCATGAAGCCGGCCGCCTGCTCGTCCTGGGTGGTGATGGTCCGGATGCTCTCGCGCCGGTCGTACAACGCGTCCAAGAGTCCGAGGATGCCGTGGCCGCACACGCCGAATGCGTAGGGCACCTCCTCCTTGACCAAATAGTCCACCAGCATTGCGGCACCTGAAAGGTCAGTCACACCAATCCCTCCGTCGTCTCGTTACGTGCAACTGTTTCATTCTGTTTACCCGACTGTCAAGGCAGCACCGTCATATGACGCTGAAAGATCGGCATTGCACGACCTTTTCGCGGTAGTCAGTCTCGACATGCGCGACTGTCTTGTCTATCGTCGATGGTCGATACAATCTTCAACTGAGAGGCGCAACCGCGGTATGACGGCCACTCCCGCCCTGGATCTGCAAGCTCCCGGCCAACTGTTCATTGGCGGTCGTTGGGTCCCTCCCGATGAGGGGATGACCACCGACGTCGTCTGCCCGGCGACCGGGGAGCGGATCGGACGAGTCGCCAGTGCAACCGAGAGCGACGTCGACCGAGCGATGCGGGCAGCCCACGACGCCTTCGTCCGGGAGTGGTCGAAGACCACCGCCGACGAGCGTTACGAGATGCTGATGGAGTTGGCCGACCGGGTCCTCGAACACGGTGATCGGCTCCGCATGATCGACACGGTTGATTCGGGCAGCACGGTCCGTGTCATCGGAGAGGATGTCGACCACGCCGCGAACTTCCTTCGCATGTACGCCGGCTTTGCCCGTCAGATGCGCGGTACCTCAGTGGCGTTGGACCCCAACCGCATGACCTACACAGTGCGCGAGCCGTACGGAGTGGTGGTACATCCGATCCCGTTCAACCGGCCGCTGCGGTTCGCCGCCCACGCACTCGGCGTCACGTTGGCCGGCGGTAACACGACGGTGCTCAAGCCGTCGGAATACACGCCGTTGGCAACCCTGGAGCTGGCCGAGCTCAGTCGGACCATTTTTCCGCCGGGGGTCATCAACGTCCTCACCGGTTTCGGCCCACGTTGCGGCGCCCCGCTGGTGGCCCATCCTCTGGTCGACAAGGTTCATTTCAGAGGAAGCGCACAGACCGGCAAAAGGGTCGCGGTGCAATGTGCTGAACGTTCAGTGCCCTACACGCTCGAGCTTGGCGGGAAAAACCCGATGGTCGTCTTTCCCGATGCTGACGTGGCTGCTGCGGCCCGAGGTGGGGTCAAGGCACTCAACCTGGGAATTCAAGGCCAGTCCTGTAGTTCAGCCACGCGCCTACTCGTCCACGACGACATCTATGACGAGTACCGCGAGCGACTGATCGCTGAGCTCGCTGCGGTTCGCCCCGGCCTGCCATGGGATCGAAATGCCGATATGGGGTCCATCGTTTCCCGCCCCCAATACGACCGCGTCCTGGGGTTCATCGAATCGGGACGCCGGTCCGGTGCCACCCTGCTCGCGGGAGGCTGCCCGGTGGACGATCCGGCCCTCGCCAAGGGACTCTACATAGAGCCGACGTTGTTCGAGATCACCGACCCGACAATAGAGATCGCCACGGAGGAGATCTTCGGCCCGGTGACGTGTCTCCTTAGGTGGACCGACGAAGACGAGGCCATTCGCATCGCGAACTCGGTCGTCTACGGTCACTGCGCCAGTGTGTGGACGCGCGATCTCGCGAGGGCCCACCGCGCGTCCAGCCGCCTCGACGTGGGTGTTGTGTGGGTCAATGACCACTCGGTGCGCCCGGACGGCATGCCGTTCGGGGCTCGCAAAGCGTCCGGCATCGGCCAAGAGCATGCGATCGAAGAGCTCAGCTACTACACACAAGAAAAGTCCATCATGGTCAATATCGGGAACGCATGAGCCATGCGAAGGCGCTATGTCGGCCCCCCGCTCGAGCAGGCGTTCCACGCCCGTGAAGTCGAAACCCTCTGCGATGGAACGGAACTCGGTGGTCAGGGAGGTGCGCCAGCTACCTTCTGGTGGCCCGCAGTACCCGGCTGCTCCGCAGGACGCGGGCCGACTCCTCTCCGGTGTCCACCGACTCCCCGAGGTATGCGCTGACGAGGGCCCGTCCGCTGCGGTCGTCGATGTCGGTGAAGCCGAACGTGTGCAGGTCCCGGGACAGTTCGTCGGGTGTGAAGTAGCTGATCAACGGTTCGCCGATCGTCGCGAGTCGATCGGCTCTGGCTTGCTGATGCGCTCGGTCCTCGTCGCTGGTCGCGGACTGCAGGTAGTCGAGGACGACGGAGACCGGCCCGCCCTGCCCGGCGATGTACCCGAGGGTGGTGTGCACGGAGTTCGGCGTCAGGTAGAACACCACACCCAACCACACGAAGATCGCCGGCTCGGTGCGGGTGAATGCGGTGGACTCCAACTCCGTTGCCAGGTCTTGGGTTTCGAAGTCGACGGGCACCAGGGTCGCCGTCGACGGGATGTCGATCCCTGCTGCCGCCAGACGGCGGCGCTTCCACTGTTGGGTGGCGGGATGGTCGACCTCGAAGACGCGCAGGTCTGGGTTCGCGTTGCGGTAGGCAAAAGTGTCCAGCCCGGCACCGAGGATGACGGCCTGGCGGGTACCGGCCGCGACGGACGCCGCGATCGTGTCCTCGGCGAACCGGGAACGGGCGGCGAAGAACAGCCGCCGGGTCCGGTCGTTGAGCACCGCGCCGATCTGGTCATCGGTGCGTGCGCTCAGTTCGGCGAGCTCGGCGGCGGCGGTGCCGAGGAGCGGCACCGCCAGTGGGTCGGGGAAGATCGTTGGTTGATCGGCGATCTGGTGATACGCCCGAGCGTAGGCGGTGATGAGAGCTGTTCGGCTCGGACCGTCGTTATCCATCGCGATACCTCCTCCTCCAGCGCGCCGAACTAGGTGATCGACCACATCTCGAGCAGCGTCCTGAGGGTGGCGACCAGGGGCAGCGGTTGATCGAGCATGGGGTGGTGGCCGGCCTCGGCGAGCTCGACGAAGGGTCCTCTGAGCTCGAGCATGCTGCGGATGCGCTCTGCCATCTCGGGCGAGACCAGACCGGATTCCGATCGGATATACCCGATGCGGCAGGGCATCTCGGCCATCGAGCGCTCCAGCTTTTCTTCGTTCGCCGGTTGCCGGGCAAGGCTGACGTCGAAGACCGCGGGATCGAACTTCCACGACCATCCTGACGGCGTTTTCCGTACCGACTGCTCAGCGATGTGGCTCCAGATATAGGGGAGTACCACCTCCTGGGCGGGCACGGGTCGGAATCGGGCGAGGATGTCCTCCTTCGAGCGGTAACCACTCGCGTGCCGTTTCCGGTCCCGCAGCGTCGCCTCTTCGGGCGCCTGGTCCCGCAGTGGCGAGTCGATGACCACGATGCTGTCGATCTGTCGGCCATAGTGGCTGGCCGCTGCGGAGGCCACGAACCCGCCCATGCTGTGGCCCACGATGGTTGGCCGGCCGGCGGGCCCCTCTGCCGCTGCGGCCGCGAGTACTTCGCGTGCCCATGTGCGCGGGCTGTACTTCTCGCGATATCCACTGTCGCCATGGCCGCTGAGGTCCGGTGCGATCACACGATGGGTCTGGGTGAAGAACGGTGCGATGTGGTCCCACCAACCGGAATGGGCACCGCCGCCATGGACGAGGATCAGCGGCGGCAGATCCCGGCTTCCCCACGTGCGCAGGTGTACGCGGCAGCCGTCGACGTCGATCTCGGAATGCTCGGGCCCCTGGGTCAGCGCGGCCAGGAACCACGGGGGCACGGTCGGGCTCGGCACGGGGCTCGGCGCAGGCTGACGAGCCCGGTCCTTCCACCTATTGAGCGGCACCGCGACCACGTCCTGAGGGACTCGACATCATGCAAACCTCGCTGTACACGGCATAGGCGTTCGTCCCCTGGGTCCCTGCGATCTGGCTGCAGTGGCCGATGCTACTCGGACGGCGGAGCGATGCAGGCGCGCGGGAGGCCCGACCGGGTGCCGGTCGGGCCTCCTGCCGCGCGGCATGCGGCCGGCGCCCTACCGCGGCGGCGAGCCGCCAGATCTACCCGGCGGCGGGCCGCCAGATTCACCCGGCGGCGGGCCGCCAGATTCACCCGGCGGCGGGCCGCCAGATTCACCCTGGTCATCGGTCCAGTGCACCCACTCGGGCAGTGGCGTCGGTGGTGGGCTGCCGCCCAATGCTTCGCTGTACCGCGACACGCTGGTCGGTGCCCACCCCGTGATGCCGCGACGGCGGCGCACCTGGTACACGACGACGAGGGCCGCACACCCGCCGATGAGGAAGGCGATGAGCGCGATCTTGGCGATCGTGATCCACATACCGCCACGGTACCCACGCGGTGTGCCGTCGGGACAGGGCGAAGAAGATGCCGATCCCGGGGGCAGCAAGCCGCGACGGTCGGATCCGGGACAACCCGCCAAAGTACTTATCGACAAACACTATTGGCGCCGTGAGACCGGCACCAACCCAGGATCGATCGGCCACTGCTGACGCGGCGCCGCATCCCGGCAGTAGGCGATCACCGTATCGGCCATCCAGCCGGCGATCATCTCGTCGAAAAATGGTTGAACGCCGCTGAAGGCGCATATCAGACCGTCGCGAACGACACTGCCACCCCATTTGGTCATGCCCGGCCGGTACAGATGCGGCGCCGAGTGGTAGACCTCTCGGCTCGGCAGTCCGGTCAGCCAGGAAACCTGTGCCTTGGCAAGGGCGTGCGTTCGGTAGAGGTCCGGGTCCGCCGTGCGCTGCAGCAGACCGATGAAGACCGGGTCGGGCTGGTCGACCACCCGCGTGTCACGAAACGGCGCTGGGGGCAGAACGACGATGCAGCCGGCCCGGCGCTCGGTCAGGCCGATCGTGGCGGCACGCTCTATCGCGGGTTGGATGACCTCCCACGCGGCGGCGCACACGGCACCGGTGAGACCCCCGAAGCCACTGACCGGTTCACCGCTCACTTGATCAGGCAGCCGGCATCGACCGGCAGCGTGATCCCGGTGATGTAACGCGCCGCGTCACTGGCCAGGAACACCACCGCCTCGGAGATGTCGGATGCTTGCACCCACGGGATCGGCATCACGTGGAAGTCATGGTAGGGCGAGCTGGGGTCGAGAGCGTCTTCGCGAGTGGGGTTTTCGAGGTGCGACAGGAAGATCTTGCGGATCACGTCGTTGTTGATCATGTCGGTGTCGACGTTGGTGGGACACACCACGTTGACGCGGATGAACTCCGGTCCGAGCTCGATGGCCAGCGTCTTGGCCAGACCGACGACACCGTGTTTGGCCGACGTGTAGTGGCCGAGCTGTGGCACTGCTTTGAGGCCGGACACCGAGCTGGTGATGATCACCGAACCACCGTTGCCGCCTTCCCGGATCGACGGCACCGACGCCTTCAACGTGTTCCACACGCCGGTCAGATTGATGTCGATCATCTGCTGCCACATGGCGGGTTCGATATCCAGCGTCTTGGCGATCGTGCAGATTCCGGCGTTGGCGACCACGATGTCGAGCCGGCCGAGTTCCTGCACACCGGAGGCAACCGCATCCCGCACTTGATCGAGGCTGCGCACATCGGCTTTTGCCGCCACGATGCGTTGATCCAGGTTCTCGACCAGACGGACCGTGTCATCGAGGTCCTCGGTGGTCGCTCCGCGGTAGGGAACGGTGTCGATGTCTTCGCACACGTCAATGGCGATGATGTCCGCGCCCTCGCTGGCGAGGTGAAGGGCGTGGCTGCGGCCCTGCCCGCGCGCCGCGCCGGTCACGAAGGCGACCTTGCCGGCCAAACGCTTCATCTAAATCGATCCTCCCGTGTGACTTGTCTCTGGTGACTTGTGCGCCGGGTCGGCCGGCCCTGGGCGTGCTCGATATCACGCTCGTGTCTGCACCCCTGAACCTAAGATCTCCCGCAGCGCTGTCGGTGTTCAGTTCTTGAACACCCCACGTCTTCGACACCCCGCGGAACCTTCACCGAGCGTGCTCACTGTCAAGAATCTCAACAGCGCGCGACCATTGGCCGTTCGTAACATCGCTAGCACGCCGGACGCCAAAGCAAATGAACCATAGACGTTTTGGGCGCGATTCGTTGCGTTCCCGCTGTGGACCCGGCACTGACTGGCACTCACCAACACCCACTGCCCCTTTTGAGATCGGATGGATATGTCACAGTCGACTTCACACTTCGACGCCGTCGTCGTCGGCGCGGGATTCAGCGGCCTGTATGCACTGCACAAGCTCCACAACGAGTTGGGGCTGAGCGTCCGCCTGTACGAGAAGGGGTCCTCCGTCGGCGGAACCTGGCACTGGAACCGCTACCCCGGCGCCCTATCCGACAGCGAAACCTACGTCTACGCCTACTCGTTCGATGACGAGATCCTCCAACAGCAGGACCTCTCGACGCGCTACGCCACCCAGCCTCAGGTTCTCCAATACCTGCAGAACTTCGCAGACCGTAAGGGTCTGTCGCCGGGCATCCAGCTGAACAGCACGGTGACCAGCGCGCACTTCGATGAAGCGCTCAACCAGTGGCGGGTCACCGTGGATACCGGTGAGACCGTCACCGCCCGATACCTGGTGATGGGGCTGGGTCCGCTCTCGGCGGCGAATGTTCCTGATATCGAGGGCATCGAGTCCTTCACCGGTGAAGTCCTGCACACGAGCAACTGGCCCGAAGGCCAGGACCTGACCGGGAAACGGGTCGGCGTGATCGGCACCGGATCGACGGGCGTGCAGCTCATCACCGCCATCGCCGATCAGGTCGGCAACCTCACCGTGTTCCAGCGGACCCCGCAGTACTGCGTCCCACTCGGCAACAAGCCGCTCACCGATGCCGAGATCGCCACCATCCGACGCAATTACCGCAAGATCTGGGACGACGTCTACGAATCCGGGTTGGCCTTCGGATTCGAAGAGTCCACGGTCCCAGCGATGAGCGTGTCCGAAGAGGAACGGCAGCGGATCTTCGAAGAGGCCTGGCAGAAGGGCGGTGGCTTCTACTTCATGTTCGGGACGTTCAGCGACATCGGATCGAATCCCGAAGCCAACGAAGCGGCCGCCGCCTTCATCCGCGGCAAGATCGCCGAGATCGTCGACGACCCCGAGACAGCACGCAAACTCACCCCGAAGGACTATTACGCACGACGACCGGTGTGTGACTCCGGCTATTACGCCACCTTCAACCGCGACAACGTGTCGCTGGTCGACGTCCGCGAGAATCCGATCGCCAGGGCCACCACAGAGGGCCTGGCACTGGCCGACGGTACCGAGATCGGGCTGGATGTGCTGGTGTTCGCCACCGGTTTCGACGCCGTCGAAGGCAGCTATCGGCCGATCGATATCCGCGGCCGCGGCAACGTCGAGCTCGCCGACCATTGGGCCAAGGCGCCCCGGGGCTACCTCGGCCTGACGGTGGCGGGCTTCCCGAACATGTTCACCGTCTTCGGACCGAACAGCAGCTTCTGCAACAACCCGCCCATGATCTCCTCTCAGGTGGAGTGGATCGCCCGCACCGTGGCCTTCCTCGAGGAGGGGCCGCACACATTGATAGAGCCGACGGACGCGGCCGAAGAGGAGTGGATGGCCCAGTGCGAAGACATCGCGAACACAACCCTTTTCCCGAAGGTCGAATCGTGGATCTTCGGTCACAACATCGAAGGCAAGCCGAAGACGGCCCGCTTCTACATGGGCGGTCTGTCCACCTATCGGTCGATCCTGGCCGACGTGGAAGACCGGAACTACGAAGGTTTCGCGCTGAAGAGCTGAGCATGAGACATCACAGCCTCTGCCGCAGAAAGTCCGGGGAGACGCGACGGTGACTTTGTCGATGAACCCGGCGGCGACCGATCCCGACGCCGAGCACCGAACTCGGGATCGGGTGGCAGCGCGCGTGGTGGGCCGGTCGGGCGAGCTCGAACTGTTGAGCGCCGCGCTGTCAGCGGGTCGCGACGTCCTGCTCGAAGGTCCTCCGGGTACCTCGAAATCCACGCTGCTGCGCGCGATCGCGGGGGAGTGGGGGGTGCCGATGTTCCTCGTGGAGGGCAACGCCGACCTCACACCCTCGGTGATGATCGGCCACCACAGCCCGTCCCAGGTGCTGGCGTCGGGGTACTCGGCGGCCTCCTTCATCCCCGGCCCGCTGGTGGACGCCATGACCCAGGGCGGGATCCTGTACGTCGAAGAGTTCAACCGTGCCCCGGAGGACACCATCAACGCCCTCCTGGCGGCGATGTCGGAACGGCGCGTGATGGTCCCGCGTGTCGGAACGTTCGCCGCCGAGAACGGCTTTCGGCTCATCGCGTCGATGAACGTGTTCGACAACCTCGGCACCAGCAGGCTGTCCACGTCGATCCTCGACCGTATGTGCCGGCTCAGCGTCGACTACCAGAGCCAGTCCGAAGAGCAGGAGATCGTCGCGCGGCATCTCGGCGACCGCGACAGCCACACCGTTGTCGATGCCGTCGCGATCACCCGAGCCACCCGCAGCTGGCCAGATGTGCGACAGGGCAGCAGCGTCCGCGGAGCGATCGATGTCGCCATGGTCGTCGAGCGGCTCGCGGCGATGCGGCAGGTCGCTATCCCGTCGGTCACCGACCCTGGAGCGCATCACCAGCCCGGCTACGTACAGGTGCTCCGCGACGCCACCCGGCTTGGTCTGTCGGGGCGGGTGCACCTGCACCGCGGTGCGGAAATCACCGTCGAGGAGATCTTGGACCAGATCCTCGACCAGTACTTCGCGCCGGCACTGGGTCGCGCGCCCGGTTGAAGAGGCACCGCGAGCGGCGCACCGCTGCCCTCGGCCGTCACCACGCCGACGTTCGCACCGCTGCGACGCCGCCCGAAACAACTGACCGAGGCTCCGACCCTGCACGTGCGCTCCGGCGGCGGACGCGGTGTGGTGACGATCGCCGCGCGAGCCCAGACCGGAGTTACGGACGACGGGACGCGGCACCGCACCAGTGCGGCGACCACCGACGACATCGGGATGCTCTCAAATGTCGAGCAAGACGATGCGGCGGATCGCCCCGAGGCGCGGCGGCTCATGCACCAGGTGCAGATCGACCCCGCGTCGGAATCGCGGTTGCGCATGGGCGGACCCGAGCTCGTGTCGGTCCGCTGGGACGGACGGGGCGGCGACATCGACACCGACCGCCTGATCGGACCGGCCCTGGTCGGGCGGCAGGTCCGCGACGACCAGATCTACGTGCGCCGCCGCATGAGACGCTCCCGGTCGATCATGTTGCTCATCGACGTATCGGGCTCCATGAGCGGTGAGCGGATCCGCACAGCCGCGGCGGCCATCGGAACATTGTTCGGCGGGCCGAGCAACGACGCGGTCGGAGTGACCGCATTCTGGTCTGACGCCGCCGTCCTGGTGCAGCCGGGCGACCGGCATCACCCCGACGAAGTGCTCGAGCTGGTCTTGGCGATCCGGGCCCGCGGGCTCACCAACATCGGCTTCGGACTCGGCGCAGCCGCCGACGAACTGGGCCGCCGGCCCGCCGAGGACGCCCGCATCATCCTGCTCAGCGACTGCGTGCACAACGCCGGACCCGACCCCCGCCCACTCGTGGTCGGCGGGCCCCGCGTCGACGTCCTCCTCGACGACTCGGAGGAACACGATGAACGAGTCGGGCGCGATCTCGCCCGTGCCACCGGGGGTCACTTCCGCAAGGTGGCCACCTCAGCACAGGTGCCGGCCACGCTGGCCGAACTGTTCCGAGATTGATCCAGGACACTCGAGATCTACCGGACAACGCCGGGTGGTGGGGCCGACGCCGTCCCAGCTTCGCTGTCTCAGCGGACCCCCACGGCGACGTCACGCGCACCGGCCGCCGACGAAATGCGGTAGGCCCGAATCTTCGCGTACAGCGTGGGCCGGGAAAGCCCGAGTTCCTTCGCCGCCACCGTCTTGTTGCCGTTGCAGTTGTTCAACACCCGGGTGATGACCTCGGCTTCGGCCCGCTCGAGCAAGGTGAGATGACGTCGCCCCCACACCGAGCTACGGACATGCTCGGGTAGGTCATCAGGCTGGATGCAGGCACCGTCGGACCGTGCGACCGCGGTCCGCAGCGCTTGCCGAAGTTCCGCGATGTTGCCCGGCCAGGAGTACTTCTGCAGCTCGGCAAGAGCCGCGGCCGACACCCTCAGCCCGTCGGCGAACCCTCCTATCAGCGGCTCGATCTCGTCGACCCTGGTCCGCAGTGGGCAGACGTCCAACACGGTGGCGCCCAGGACGTCCAGGAGCGGGGTGATCAACTCGACGGGTTGTCCGGGATCAACGGTCACCGTCGCGGCCAGGGGAGGCGGATCGGTCGCGGCCATGATGGCGCTCGCCATGCCTCGTACCGACTTGGCGTCCAGGTCGTTGAGGTGGGTGATGATCAACGGGGCGCTCGCCGCCAGGCCGCGTCGCAGCATCCCGAACCATTGATCGGAACTGTCGTGCACCAGGTGGGAGCCGTCCAGGATCCTCACCTCGGCGTCGCCGAAGGCTGCCCCGAAGACCTCGGTCAGGGCGTGCTTCTTGCCCACCCCCGGCTCGCCACGCAGCACCACGCGTCGGTCCTGACGCACCATCTCACGGAGGGTGTCCGTCAACGAGGCCCGCACCACCGTCGCGCCGGACCGGCCGTCGGCGGCACCCTCGCCACCTCCGGGGCGATCGAACACGAGCACCGCGCCGACGATGCTGCGGCTGTCGAATATCGCCCGCACCGTCGCGGTGGTGCCGTCGGGGGAGTCGATCCGGGCGGCACCGCCGCCCACGCTGTCGAGCACTCGGTCCCACAGCAGGTCATGGCGGAAGTGCGGGTCGGCGGCGAAGTGGTTGCCGATGATGAGCTCGCTGTTCAGCGCGACGACCGGGTGCGTGCACTTGGCCCTGGCGTCCAGGAACTCCTGGAGCAGGCGCCGTTCGCGCGCCCCGGCGGCCTCCTTCAGCGCACCCTGGATCTCCCTGGCCATCTTCTGGACGATCGGCGCGAACGTGTCTTCGGCGGACCCGGGTGGCCACGTCAGGTTGATCGTCCCGAGGGCCCGCCCGGTGATGGGGTCGATGACCGGTGTCGCGACGCAGTTGAACCGGTGGAACGACTCGCGGAAGTGCTCCTCGCCGCGGATGGCGGCGGTCCTGCCGATCTCGAGCGAGGTCCCCACGGCGTTGGTGCCGATGAACTCTTCGCCGAACGAGTGACCGACAAGTAGGCCGACGTCATCCAGCGCGGTGCGCAGGTGCGAGTCCGGCGCCCAGCGCCACAGCACATTGCCCGCCGCGTTCGCCATGGCAAGGCACGTTTCCGTACCCGAGAGCAGCTCGGCCATCTCGTTCATCAAGGGGATCGCGATCCGAGCGAATCGGCTCTCCACGTCGATGTCGACACGGAGGAAATCGACGGAATGGGGGCTCACCCCACTGAGCCGGGAGCGGCGCCACGACGCGAGGATGTCCTCGCGCAGCTCTGCCGGCTCGCTTCCGGTTTGGAACGTCTCCCACGCGACTCGACCGTGCACCGTCACTCCTCACGTCCTTCGTGCACCATCCACCATGACTGACGTGACGGCGGTCACGAAGTCAACAATTTTTACACATCCGGCCCCTCTTCCGCGCCCAGTCACAGGGCGGCCCAGCTCGTAAGAAACTTGAACAAGCCTCGCCGGCACGACGCCGACACACTGCTTTGTGGCAAGCACATCACCGTGAGGTTTCTGACCGTCCCGCGGCGTGCGAGATCACGAGAATCCCCGAAGGCTGGTTCATTCACCATGGCGTCCCAGGACTCGCCGCGCTGGCGCGACATCCCATTCGACGAGCTGGAGCCCGGAGTGGCGCGATATTCCTTCTACGCGTTGGACCCGGCGACGGTCGCGCACATCGAGGGTGTGCTCGATCCGTCGCATCGACCGCCGCCCGGCATCGGTGCCGGCGTGCCCCCTTGGGTGTACACCAGCTTCCTGCCCATGTTCCGGGCACTGGGCGGCAGGATGGCGCAGGGCACGATCCACACCCACCAGAGCATCACCGTGCACTCGCCGGCGGCGCGGGTCGGCGACGTGCTCGATGCCGAGGTGACGGTCGTGAGCGCCGAGGCGGACGGTGACCGGCGACGGGTCGACGTGCAGACGGTCCTGACCCACCAGGGGCGGGCCGTGTGCACCACCCGTAGCCGCTACCTGTGGGGGTTCTCAGCGCCCCGCGGAGGCGCGCGATGACCGAGGTGCTGCGCAGGACGTTCGACCAGTCCGACCTTGACGCATTCGGTGCGGTCAGCGGCGGCGACGGCCGGATCCATACCGACCCCGACTACGCTGCCGGCACCCGCTACGGGCGCACGCTGGTCCAGGGCATGTTGCTCGTGGCGTTGATGGAGCGGGCGGTGGGCATCGCCCTGCCCGGCCGCCGCCTCGACGCCCGGCTGGACATCACCTTCGTCGCACCAGTGCACACCGGCGTCGAGATCCGCATCAACGTGGCCGAAAAGGGCGACCGCCCCCGTTTCGACGCCGTCACCGACACGGGTGTGGTGATGACCGCCACCCTCGACCCGACCGGACAGGGGTGACCATGAATCAGACGCTGTCGACAGACCGAGACCACACGGACACCGACCAGGGTGTCCTCGCGGCACTCTTCGATCCAAAGTCGTTGGTCCTGGTCGGCGCCTCAGCGGACCGAACCAAGATCGGCGGCCGGTTGCTCGCACATCTGCTGCGCTACGGCTATGCCGGTCGGCTCTTCCTGGTGAACAGATCCGGGTCCAGCGTGCAGGGTGTCGAGGCCGTCTCGTCGATCGACGAACTGCCCGGCGACGCCGGCATCGAGCTCGCCGTGGTGGCCCTCCCGGCCCCGCAGGTACCGGCGGCGCTGCGGTCCCTGGCGGCCGTCGGCGTGCAGATCGCGGTGATCGTCAGCTCAGGTTTCAGCGAGACCGGACCGGACGGCCGACTGCTCGAGAACGAGGTTCGTGAGATCGCCACCGCATCCGGGATGCGGATACTCGGACCCAACTGTCAGGGCGTCGCCAACGTCGGATCCGGCCTGGCCGCATCCTTTTCCTCGGTGTTCGGCACGGCCGAGGGCGTGGCCGACGGGTCCACCGCGGTGATCAGTCAGAGCGGGGCCATGGCAGCAGTGCTCACCCAGCTGTCCCTCAGCCGCCGAGGCGGGGTCCGATACTGGGCCGCCACCGGGAACGAAACAGATCTCCGGGTTGCCGATCTGGTGGCGCACGTCGTCACCGACCCCGACATCCGGGTGGTGCAGATCTACCTCGAGAACCTCGCGGCCGCACCGGTCCTCGCCGACGCAGCGCGGGAGGCGCGGGGCCGCGGAACGACTCTGTTGGTCCTGAAGGCGGGCACCTCCTCCGAAGGGGCGCGCGCGGCGTCCTCACACACCGGGGCGCTGGCCCAGGAAGATCGGGTCATCGACGCGTTCTTCGAGCGCCACGGCATCGTGCGCGCCCGCAACCCCCGCCAGATGAGTGAGTTCGCAGGGCTTTTCGCCAGTCCCAAGCGACCGAGGGGTAATCGGGTGGCGGTGATCACCAACAGTGGCGGGCTGGGCGTGCTGCTGGCCGACGAGGCCGCCGAGAACGACCTCACCCTGTCGGAGTTCTCGCCCGCCACTCTCACGGGGCTCACCGCCTCGCTGCCGGCCTTTGCGGCGGTGTCCAACCCGATCGACGTCACCGCTCAACTCCTCAGCCGCCCGGAGCTCATCCGGGAGGCCATCCGTGCTGTCGAAGCCGATCCCGGGGTCGACATCATCGTGCTGGCCCTGGGCATCCTGGGCTCCTACTACGACCTGGATCAGATCCTGGCAGATGTCGCCGACCTGGACCGGCGCACGGACAAGGTCGTGGTCGTCTGTTGGATCGCCGGCGACCCGTCCAGACCCGCGCAGTTCGCGGCCGCTGGTCTGCCCACCTTCGAGGACACCTCCGCAGCGATGGTGGCCCTCGGTGCACTGGTGCGCCACACCCGATTCCACGACGCTGCTTCCCGCGCCGACGGCACCGACACCCAGGTGTGTGAACCTGCCACAGACGAGTGCTTGCCGGTCCACGGACCGGGACCACTCTCGGAGTGGGTCGGTAAACAAACATTGCGAAGCTGGGGCCTGTCGGTCGTCGACGGCCGCCTCGTCACCACCGTGGGGGATGCGGTCGAAGCCGCCGACGCCATCGGCTATCCCGTCGTGGTGAAGTTGTCCGCACAGGGCTTGGCGCACAAGACAGAGCATGGCCTCGTCCAGGTCGGCATCGCCGACGCGCCCGCCATGCGTGCCGCCGCCACCCGGATGCTGGCCGCCGCGGGGGCCGACGGCGCTGCGGTCGGCACCGTCGACGGGCTCATCGTGGAGCCGATGCTCGACGACGGGCTCGAGATGAGCGTCGGGCTGGTCCACGACCCGGCCGTCGGCAACGTCGTCATGGTCGGGGCGGGCGGCACCGCGACCGAGCTGCTCGCCGACACCGCCCTGCTGGTGCCACCGCTGACTCCCGACGCGGTGCACACCGCCTTACGACGGCTGCGCATCTACCCTCTGCTCGACGGCTACCGCGGCGCCGCCCGACGAGACATCGACAGCTTCGTGGACTTCGTTGTACGGCTGAGCAATTCAGCCCCCGTGGTGGCTGAGGCCGTCGAATCTTTGGACGTCAACCCCGTGTTCGTGATGCCGGCGGGCCGAGGATCGGTCGCCGTCGACGTCGCTCTCACGCCGTTCACATCACCCGATCTGGAGGACCACTGATGACCATCTCCGAACAGCGCACGCTCGTCGACTACCGGATGATCATCGGTGGCGAACGGGTCGGAAGCACGAGCGGGGCCGTGTACACCTCCGACGACCCCTACACGGCCGCTCCGTGGGCGCAAGCCCCCGACGGCACCGCCGCCGACGTCGATCGCGCCGTCCGCGCGGCCCGCACGGCGCTCACCGGGCCGTGGGGGCAGATGACCGCGACGCAACGTGGGCGCATCCTGCGCCGGGCCGCAGACCTGTTGGAGGAGAACGCCGAGCCCCTCGCGCAGATCGAGACCCGCGACTCCGGCCGGATCATCCGGGAGACCCGTAGCCTGGCGGCCTACATGCCGGAGTGGTTCCACTATTTCGCCGGGTTGGCCGACAAGATCGAAGGTGCCACTGTCCCGAGCGACAAACCCGGCTTCGCGGTCTTCACCCGCCCGCAACCCATCGGGGTCGTCGGTGCGATCGTGCCCTGGAACTCGGCGCTGCTGATGTTGGCCTACAAGCTGGCGCCGGCTCTGGCCGCGGGATGCACCGTGGTGGTCAAGCCCAGTGACTACACACCGGCCACGGCCCTGGAGGTGGTCGACCTGCTGGAGGCTGCCGGGTTGCCCGGCGGAGTGGTCAACGTCGTGACCGGGTTCGGACCCGAAGTGGGCAAAGCGATGGTCGCGCACCCGGGTATCGACAAGATCTCGTTCACCGGGTCCACCCAGACCGGGATCGCGGTCACGAAAGCCGCTGCGGACAACCTGACTCGCGTCAGCCTCGAACTGGGCGGCAAGTCGCCGCAGGTGATCTTTCCCGACGCTGATCTGGAAGCTGTGGTCAATGGGGTCATGGCGGGCATCTTCTCGGCCAGCGGACAGAACTGCATCGCCGGATCCCGGGTGATCGCCCACCGCGACATTCATGACGAGGTGGTCCGTCGGGTGGCCGAGCGGGCCTCCCAGTTGGTGGTCGGCGATCCCGCTGATCCTGACACCGACATCGGTCCGCTGGCCAATGGCGCACAGCTGCGCCGGGTGCTCGGTTACTGCTCCTCCGCGCGCGCCGAGGGCGCCGAGATCCTCACCGGCGGTGGCCAACCGCCCTCCGGTGGTTTCTTCGTCGAACCAACGGTGATCTCCAACGCGAACCCGTCGATGACGGTTTTCCGCGAGGAGATATTCGGACCGGTGCTGACCGCGGTGCCGTTCGACACCGAGACCGAGGCGATCGAACTGGCCAACGACACCCCGTACGGACTGGCGGGAGCCGTGTGGACGCGTGACGTCCATCGCGCACACCGGGTGGCCGGCGCCATCAATGCCGGCACCGTCTGGGTCAACGCCTACCGGGTGATCGCACCCGCAGCACCGTTCGGAGGCATGAAACACAGTGGGATCGGCCGCGAGAACGGTGTGGAGGCGGTCAAGGAGTTCCTCGAGACCAAGACGATCTGGATCGAGCTCACCGGCGAGAGCCGTAACCCGTTCGCGAAGTAGCCCGCGAAGACAGACGGTGACGCGACCGGCTGGGTGAACTACCCAGCCGGTTGTTCGCCGTGCACCGACGTGTGGCGCGCTACGTCGCCCAGATATGTTGCGAATAGCGCTGTACAGAAGCGTTTTTCGTCCACTGTGTGCATGGCACCGCTGTAGCGAATCCTTACGATCATCCGCCGTTGCGCACTGCCAACATGGCGTTGTCACAAATCACGTGACAGGCATCACAAGCGGGTGAAGAGAGGACGTGTGACGTGAAACGTCTTGCGGGAAAAGTAGCTTTGGTCACCGGAGCTGCCCGAGGTCAGGGACGCGCACACGCCGTCCGGCTCGCGCAGGAAGGTGCGACGATCATCGCCACCGATCTGTGCGAGCAGATGGACAACGTCGGATACGCCCTGGCGAGCGAAGAGGACCTCCGCGAAACCGAGCGCCTGGTGGAAGAACACGATCAGCGGTGCATGGCGGTCAAGGCTGATGCGCGTGACGCCGACCGCATGGAAGAGGTGGTCGCCCAAGCGATCAACGAGTTCGGCCGCATCGACGTGCTGGCAGTCAACCATGGCATTCTCATCGCCGAGTCGTGGGACAACTGGAACCAGAAGGACTGGAACGACACCATCGACACCAACCTCACCGGTGTCTGGAACGCCACCCGCCCGGTACTGCCCCACATGGTTGCGCAGAACAGCGGGTCGATCATTTTCACCGCGTCCGTGTCGGGACTGCTGGGGCAGGTGGGGATGCTGCCGTACAACGCCGCCAAACACGGTGTCGTCGGTCTGATGCGCTCGCTCTCAGCGACCATGGGCCCCTACAACGTTCGGGTCAACACGGTATGCCCGGGCAATGTGGGATCGCCGATGCTCCTCAACGACATGGTGGCGACCATGTTCGCCGGCGGCGCGCCCGGCGCCACGGTGGAGGACATCAAGTTCCCTGCACAGGCGATGAATCTGCTGCCGGTTCCGTGGGTGGAACCGGTGGACGTGTCCAACGCCGTGTTGTTCCTGGCCTCCGACGAGGCCCGTTACATCACCGGGATCAACCTGACCGTCGACGCCGGCTTCTTCAACACGCCGCGCGGCGTGCCGGCCATCGCCGCACAACGCCTGGCCCAGCTGTCCTGACCGTCCCCGCGTCCGGCTCACCAGCCGAATACCGTCCAGACAAAGGAAACAACCATGAAATCTTCACAACGCGTCGCGGGCGCGGCGCTGGCCGCCGCCCTGGTGATAACCGTAACGGCGTGCGGGAACTCGGCTGGCCCCAAAGCAGAGGGCGAATACGTCATCGGCGTCACGACGTTGTTCTCCTCGCCCATCATCAACGAATACACCGACGGCATGCAGAGCGCTGTCGAGGGCACCAACGTGACCCTGAAGATCAACACCTCGGACAGTGACGTCGCCAAAGAGGCCTCGATCATCGACACCTACATCACCCAACACGTCGACGCGATCCTGCTCGACCCGATCTCCGAGAGCGGGTCGATCCCCGCTGTCCAGCGCGCCGTGAACGCCGGGATCAAGGTCGTCTGTTATGACACGTGCATCGAGGAAAGCGCTCGCCCCGGCCTGATCTCGGGCTACCTGACCTCCGACCAGGAAGGCTTGGGCCGCACCGCGGGGGAGGCGGCGGCGAAGTACATCGCCGAGTCGCTGAACGGGCACGCCAAGATCGGCATCCTCAGCTGCGACGAGAGCTACGCGATCTGCGGTTCGCGGCAGCGGGGTTTCGAATCGGCCCTGCAGCCAGGTTCCTATGAGGTGGTCGCCAAGCAGGAAGGCTATGTGGTGGACAAGGCCAAGCCCCTGGCCTCCGACATGCTCACCGCCAACCCCGACATCGACATCATCTTCGGCCAGAACGAGGGAAGCGCCATCGGGGCGGCCACCGCGGTGAAGTCGGACCGGCGAGACACCGTGCACGTCTTCGGGATCGACATCACCACGGTGATCGCCGGGCTCATGCTGGAAGACGATCCGGCGCTGCTGTTCACCGCGGGCCAGGACGCCCGGACCCTGGGCGCAGAGGCTGTCGAGGCCACGGTCAGGGTGCTCGACGGTGAACCGCCGGTCGAGGACATCGTCTACGTTCCGGCGGTGCCGTACTCGGCGACCGACATCTCGACGCTGCAGGCGTACATCGATGAGCGGAAGTGACGCGGGCACGATGACGGGCAGCCACCCCGCCATCCGCGTCGAGGGTCTGTGCAAGCGTTACGGGTCGCTGCAGGCCCTGCGCGACGTGAGCATGAGCGTTGCGCCGGGGGAGGTGCGGGCGCTCATGGGCCTCAACGGTGCCGGCAAGTCCACGCTGGTGAAGATCATCAGCGGCGTGGTGGCCCCCGACGCGGGCGAGATCCATGTCGCCGGTGAGCAGGTCCACCTCCGCACCCCCGCCGATGCGATGAACGCCGGTGTCTCGACGGTGCACCAGGAACTGAGCCTGGTGCCCGGGTTGACGGTGGCCGACAACATCTTCCTCGGCCAGTGGCCCACCAAGGCCGGCTCCGTCATCGACCGCCGCGGCCTTGCGACGGCATCGCGCGCACTGCTCGACCGCGTCCACAGCCGAGCGCTCCCCGGGGCCCGGGTGGGATCGCTGTCCATCGGGGAGCAACAACTCATCGAGATCGCCCGGGCCATCGGCCAGGACGCCAAGGTCCTCATCCTCGACGAGCCGACCAGTTCGTTGTCGGTCCAGGAAGGCGACGAACTCATCGCCTTGGTGCGCAAGCTCGCCGCCACCGGCGTCGCCGTGGTCTACATCTCGCACCGGATGGACGAGATCCACCGCGTCGCGGACTCGGCCACCGTGTTGCGTGACGGACAGTTGGTCGACACCGTTGACCTCGCGTCCACCGACACCCGGTCGATGTTCGCGATGATGACGGGGCGCCGCCAGATCGATCCCGGCGAGCTTCCCGCGACGGACCCCGAGGCGCCCGTCGTCCTGAGCGTGCGGGGGCTGAGCAATGCGGCGCTGGCAAACATCTCGTTCGACCTCACCCAGGGAGAGCTGCTCGGGGTCGCCGGAGTGCTCGGCTCTGGACGCACCAGCCTGTTGGAGGCCATCGTGGGCGCTCAGCCCAGCACCGGAGACGTCATCGTCAGGGGAGTCCCGACCGGCCGGCGGAGCGTGGCCCGGATGCGACGGCACGGCATCGGGCTGGCGCCGGAGAGCCGGCGCACCCACGGGCTGGCGATGTCGCTGCCGATCGGGAGCAACATCTCGATGGGATCGCTCCCGTCGATCAGCGTCGCGGGCGTGCTGTCCGCCCGCAGGGAGAACAGACTGCTCAGCCATGTGATGCAGCGGCTCAGCGTCCGTTGGCGCCTGGCCGACCCACCGTCGACGCTGAGCGGCGGCAACCAACAACGCGTGGTCCTGGGCCGCTGGTTGGCCAACGGCGCGACCGTCCTGCTGCTCGACGAACCGACACGCGGTGTCGACGTCCAAGGCAAACGCGAGATCTACGACCTTCTGCTGGAACTGTCCGCGGCGGGCATCAGCACCATCTTCGCCACCTCCGAATTCGAAGAACTGTACCGGTTGGCGACGCGGTCGCTGGTGCTGCGGCACGGACGCCTGATCGCTGACGTCGACCTGCGCGACATCGACGAAGAAGAACTGATGATGCTGGCGATGGGCGAACACCGCCCGTCCGCCATGGCGAGAATCGAGGAATCGTCATGACCACTGCGCTCACCGAGTTACGCACGGATCCGCCCGGCACGTGGGCCCAGCGGCTCAGGCATTTCGATCATTGGGGTCTGACGCTGGCGACGGTGGCCCTGTTCGTCACGCTGTCGGTCGTCGCGCCGTACTTCCTGACCGCGCAGAACCTCCTCAACGTGCTCCAACAGTCCGCGTTCGTCGGCCTGATCGCGCTCGCGATGACGTTCGTCATCGTCGCAGGAGAGATCGACATCAGCGTGGGATCGGCCATGGCCTTCGCATCGGCGTTGTTCGGGGTCCTGGTGTCACAGCACGGGTGGTCGCTGCCCGTCGCCGCGGTGGTGGTGCTGGTCGTCGGTGGTGCGGTCGGCCTGTTCTCGGGCCTCATCCGGGTTGTCTTCGATGTCCCATCGTTCATCGTCACCCTCGGGTTGTTCAGCATCCTGCGCGGGCTGGCGCAGATGCTGACCGATGCGGTGCCGATCCGCATCACCAACGCCGGTTTCACGACGTGGGGCAACGGCGACATCCTCGGTGTGCCGATACCGGCGATCATCATGTTCGCGTTCCTCGCCGCGTGCTGGTTCATGCTGACGCGCACCACGTTCGGCCGATCCGTGTTCGCGGTGGGTGGTAACGCCGACGCCGCCCGGCTGTCCGGGATCAACGTCGCCCGGGTGCGGGTGCTGGTGTTCGTGCTGACCGGAACCGCCGCGGCGGTGGCCGGCATCCTGGTGTCCGCCCAGCTGAGTTCCGGCGACTCCACCATCGGCGCCGGAGCGGAGTTCACGGCGATCTCGGCGGTGATCATCGGCGGGGCAAGTCTGTTCGGTGGCCGCGGCTCGGTCGTGGGCACTTTCCTGGGTGTCCTGTTCCTGGGAATCCTGGGCAACGGCATGGTGCTGCTGGACCTCAGTTCGTACGCGCAGGGCGTGGCGCGGGGCCTGATCGTGCTGTCGGCGGTCGTCATCAGCGCCCAGCGCGACGGTGTCAACCCGGTGACGGTGATCGCCGACCGCATCCGGCGAGCCCGCTCCACCCGGTGAACGCCGCGCACTGAACACTGTCCACTTCTTTGACAGCACGGACACCCCGCGCTGCCGTTACATGGTGCTCAGCAATTGTCTTATCACACAACACGTTCAACAGCGCCGACGAAGGAGCAGATGTCATGGGACGGCTTACGGGCAAGGTCGCACTGATCACCGGTGCGGCACGCGGACAGGGCCGAGCGCACGCCGTGCGGCTGGCCGAGGAAGGGGCCGACATCATCGCCCTCGACATCTGCGAGACGGTGCCCACCTCGCCGTTCCCGCTGGCGGCGGAATCCGATATGGCCGACACCGTCAAGGCGGTCGAAGCCCTGGATCGGCGAATCGTGGCCAGCAAGACCGATGTTCGCGACGGTGCGGCCGTGCGCTCCGCCGTAGCAGAGGCGGTCGCCGAACTGGGAGGGTTGCACATCGTGAGCGCCAACGCCGGCGTCATCAGCTTCGGCCAGGCCTGGGAGCTGACCGACGAGCAGTGGCGCGAGGTCATCGACACCAACCTGACCGGAGTCTGGCAGACCGCCAAAGCCGCCATACCGCACATGCTCGACACCGGGACGGGCGGATCCATCGTATTGACCAGCTCCACATACGGCGTTGCGGGCTCGGCGACGCTGGCCCACTACACCGCGGCCAAGCACGGTGTGGTCGGGCTGATGAAGGCCCTGGCGCTGGAGCTGGCCGACAAGAGCATCCGGGTCAACACCGTGCACCCGACGTTCACCAATACCGACATGATCCACAACGAGGCCGTGTACCGGCAATTCTTCCCCGACACCGACAACCCCAACGTCGAGGACTTCTCCCGGGCTGCCGGCTCCATGAACGCCCTACCGACTCCGTGGGTGGAGCCCGTGGATATCTCCAATGCCATCCTGTGGCTAGCATCCGATGAATCGCGTTATGTCACAGGAAGTTCCATCCTCGTCGATGCCGGGTTCCTGCTGAAACACAACGTGGGAGCCCAGTGACATCATGAAAGTTGGTGACATCATGAGGAAATCGTTGGCGTCGTCGTTGTGCGGGGTGCTCCTGACGCTCACCGCCTGCACCGGCGGCGGGACCACTGCGGGATCGGCGAGCAATGAAGTGGTCGTCTTCATGCCGTCAACCTCGGTTCCCTATCTGGCACAGTGGGCCAAGGGCGTCGAAGACGCGCTGAGCGACTCGGAATACCGGGTACGGCTGGTGCAAAGCTCCAACGGCCAGACCGAACAGGACCAGCAGGTACAACAGATCCTCAGTTCGGGCACGAAGCCGGTGGCCTACCTGTGGTGGCCCAACAACAACGCCGCCGGTGTGGCCTCCATGGCGGCGCTGTCCCGGTCCGGCGCACCTGTGGTGGCCGTCAACCAACTCCCGCCGCCGGAGGCCGATCAGTACTACGCCTACTACTCGGGTGTCAACGATGTCGGCATCGGGCAGATCGGCGCCGAGAACATCCTCGCCGCACGGCAACAGCTGACCGACAGGGGAGTGCCCATGCACTCGCCGGGCGGCAACCTCGTGGCCGTCGACTTCGGCTCAGGCTATGGGGCTTCCATCGATCGGATCGACGGGTTGAGGCAAGGCCTCGAAACCTCGGGCGTCTCCATCATCGACGTGCAATCGGGCGGACTGGATCAGACCGCCGGGTTCGAGGCGATGTCCGCGGCCATCCCGAAGAATCGGGCACAGGGCATCGATCTCGTCTTCGCGACCGGCGACGGGGTGGCGCAAGGCGTCATCCAGGCACTCGAACAAGCCGGCTACCGTCCGGGCGAAGACGTGATGGTGGTCGGCGGCAACTGCGCCGGCGAACCCAAGGGCTTGGAGAACGGGACCCAATTCGCGTCCGCGGTGCAGGGCGCCGTGCTCGAGGGCCAACACACCGGTCTGACGTTGAAGCGGTTCCTCGACAACGGTCAGCAGGTCGTCGACGGCGACCACACCGCCGAAGCGACACCGGATGCGCCGCCCGAGGCGGGCGCAGAGGTGTTCCGACGCAATTTCATCCCGACGCCACCCATCGACAAGGCAGCGATCGGCGGGTTCAGGTTGTGGGGTTACGACTTCGACCAGTTGTGCGTGTACTGATGACCACCGGTAACGCCGACGCCACCCCCGTTCTGCGGGTCCAGGATCTCGGAAAGACCTACGGCCGGGTCGCGGCGCTGAAATCCGTCACCATGACGATCAGGCCCGGAGAGGTCGTAGCCGTCGTAGGTGAGAACGGCGCGGGCAAGAGCACGTTCGTGAAGATCCTGTCCGGCCTCACCAAGGCCACGACGGGAAGCATCGAGGTCGGCGGTCGAGACGTCGGCTCGGAGTGGAACGCCAAGAAGTCCGTCGACAGCGGCATTGCGGTGGTGCAGCAGGAACTCAGTATCATCCCCACCCTGACGGTCGCCGAGAACATGCTCATCAGCGATGACCGCACCGGGTTCTGGTGGCGGGCGCGGGCACGCCACGATGCCGCCGCGGCGCTCCTCGACCAGGTGGGCCTCGGCGACCTGGATCCGGCCACCATCGCCGGCACCTTGCCGGTGTCCACTCAGCAACTCGTCGAGATCGCCAGGACGTTGGCGCGCGACGCGCAGCTGATCGTCATGGACGAGCCCACCGCCAGCATGGACGACGACGAGATCGCGCGCGTCAAGCAGGTGGTGCGCCGTCTCGTCGACGCCGGCCGGTCCGTCATCTACATCAGCCACCGGCTCGAGGAGATCCTCGAGCTCGCCGACCGCATCGTGATCTTCCGCGACGGAGTGAGCCAAGAACCGGTGACACCACAGGGAGTCAGCGCGGGGCAGTTGGTCGAGCGGATGATCGGACGTCCGGTGGACGACCTCTACCCGGCTCGGCGTCCGGTCCGTTCACCGGCGTCCGTGCGCATCAGGGATGTCTCCTGCGCGGCGTTGCGCCAGCCGGTGTCGATCGATCTGCACCGGGGCGAGATCCTGGGTGTCGCCGGGCAGACCGGCTCGGGTGCAAGCGCTTTCCTCCGCCTGCTCGGCGGTTCGGCCGACGACGGGTCCGGCAGCGTCGAGATCGAAGGCCGCAGGTGCGATCTCCGGTCCCGGCGTGACGCCGTGCGGCACCGCATCGCCTATTGCTCGCCCGATCGCAAACGAGATGGGATGTTCGCCGAACTCTCAGTGGTACAGAATGTTTCGGCGCCCGCGCTGGGCACGGTGAGCCGGTTCGGCTTCATCCATCGGCGCAGCGAGCATGCTGCGTCGGTGACCGCAGCGGCGAAGTTCACCGTCGGGGCTGACCGCATGAACGACCGAGTCGGCACGCTGAGCGGCGGGAACCAGCAGAAGGTCGTCCTCGCCAAGTGGCTGTTGATCGATCCCCACCTGCTCATCGTCGACGAACCGACGCGTGGTGTGGATGTCGGCGCCCGTGCCGAGATCTACACGGTCTTACGCCGCCTGGCCGACGACGGGATGACTGTGATCGTGGGGTCCTCCGACATCCACGAAGTTCATGGCCTCGCAGATCGCGTGGTCACGTTCTATCGCGGCGCGGTCATCGCGGTCCACGACGCCGACGATGTCACCGCCGGTGACCTTCTCGCCGAGGTGACCCACCCGTATTCGGACCGAGAGGCAGAACGTCAATGGACACCGGAACGCCAATGGACACCGTGACGCACCGCGCCGGTGTGGCCGCAGGAATGATCGGCTCGGCGAAAGGCTCGCAGGTCCGGATTTTGCTGGTGGCCGCGGCAGGCGTCGCCACCCTGTGGGCCCTTGCGGCGACACCGGAGATGCGGACGCTCGAGAACGCCATCGTTGTCCTGCGTTCGGGCTCCTACATCGGGATCATCGCGGTGGCGGTCACGTTCATCACCGTGGCGGGGATGTACTTCTCGCTGTCCGTCGGAGCGACAGCCGTCACCGGTGGTGTGGTGTTCGCGTTGTCCGTCGACGTCCTCAGCACCGCCCCCGCTCTGCTCGTCACGCTCGGCGTCGTCGGATTGATCGGCGTCGCACAGGGCCTCGCTGTCGGTCTTGGCGGCAACCCCATCGTGGTGACCCTGGCAGCGGGCATCGCGCTGGCCGGGATCGCCGTGGCGATCACCGACAACCGCAACGTGTACATCCGCGGAGACGGCGGCGCCTGGCTGGGCAGCGCGCGACCGTTCGGGATTCCCATCCAGGTCTACTGGTTCCTCGGGGCGGCGCTCGTCGCCGCAGTCGTGCTCAGACACACCGTGTTCGGGCGCCAGGTCACGCTGCTGGGAGCCAACGGCCTGGCTGCCGCCGACATCGGGATCAACCGGCGGCGCATCGCGGTCTGTGTTTTCACGATCACCGCGCTGGCAGCGGGTTTCGTCGGGATCTGCAACGCCGCGCAAACGCGGGAGGCGAGCGCCGTCGGGTTCGACGGCATCGACATCGATGTCATCGCCGCGGTGGTGGTCGGGGGAACGCCGGCCGCCGGTGGCAGCGGCTCGATCGGGCGCACCGTCGGGGGAACGCTGCTCATCGCGCTTCTGAACAATTTCATGGTCATTCGAGGATTCGACGTCGGGGCCAGAACCTTGCTCGTCGGTGTCGGGGTGCTCGCCGTCGTCAGCTGCAACCACTGGATCGGAAAGGTGAGAGCATGACCGCCACCGTGGTGTCACCCACAGTCGGTGCCCAACGCCCGGCGCGCCTGATCCGTGGACCGGTCGCCACCCGGGTGCTCGTCCTGCTCGCCCTCTACGCCGTCTTCGCGGTTCTGAGCCCGAGTTTCCGCGGCACATCGGCCATGTACTCGATCGGCATCGGATTCGGGTTGATCGGGATCGTGGCGGTGGGCGTCGGTCTGACGATGATCGTCGGCGAATTGGATCTGTCGGTGGGTTCGACCGCCGCGCTCGGCGCTGTCATCGGCGCGACGGTCAGCGGCCTCGGCCTGGCCGCCGCGGTCCTGATCGCGGCGGCGGTCGGCGCCGCGATCGGTATCGCCCAGGGCTGGCTGGTCGCACGCACCGGCCTCAACTCGCTGGTACTGACGATTGCCACGCTGATCGCGATCGGGGGCGCGGCTCGGGTCCTCGCGGGGGACAGGACTGTCCTGGTCGCCGACCTCTCGTCGTCCGAGATGCTCAATCAGCAACTGGCGTTCGTGCTGCGCCCGTCCAGTTCGCTGGCGATCGTCATCTGCGTCGTGCTCGCGATCTTGCTGTGGCGCACGCGCTTCGGACGGCAGTTCTACGCGGTGGGCGGCGGGCGAGCCGAGGCCGCCGCCGCGGGAATCCGTTCTGCGCCGGTGATCATGGTCGCGTTCACGGTGTCCGGTGCCACCGCGGCGCTGGCGGGTTCCATGCAGGCCTTGGCGTCCGGCAGCGCCGACCCGACCGCCTACGGCGGGCTGTTGACACAAGCGATCACCGCGGTACTGGTCGGTGGGGTGGCGTTGTCCGGGGGAGTGGGAACAGTCGGGGGCATCGTCGCCGGCACGTTGATCTTGCAGACGTTGACGACCGGGCTGACCGCACTGGGCGTGGCCCCGTACCTGACGGCGATCCTCACCGGCGTCCTACTCATCGCCATCGTGCTCGTGGATGTCCTGACGTCGCGACGATCCGCAACCCAGCTCCGGCTGTTCCGGGCCCGACGGATGGACCGAACCATCCGTCATCGGGCGCGGCAAGAAAATTGAACGCAGGGAGAAAGCGTTGACCATTGCACTCACCGCGGCCCGCGACATCGTCGCCGCCGTCCGCGCACACAGCGCGGAGAACAACTTCAAACCGCTGACGATCGTGGTTCTCGACGCCGGCGGACACGTCGTCGCCGTCGAACGGGAGGACGGTTCGTCGATCAAACGTTTCGAGATCGCGTTCGGCAAGGCGCACGGCGCCCTGGCCCTCGGCATGGGTTCCCGGTCCATCATGGCGCGCGCCGAGCAGCAACCGTTCTTCATCGCCGCGGTCACCTCAGCGGTCGGGGGAGCGCTGATCCCCGTTCCGGGCGGCGTCCTGGTCCGCGATCCCGATTCCGGGGTGGTGGGTGCTGTCGGTATCTCCGGCGACACCTCGGACAACGACGAGGCCGCGGCCGTGGCGGGGATCTCCGCCGCGGGGCTCCTCGCCCAACCCGACTGATCCCGTCGCCGCGGCGTCACACGTAGGAGGGGCCGTCGATGAGGGGATGCGCGGCCAGAAAGGCTTCATCGACGTCGATACCGATGCCAGGGCGTTCCAGGGGCCGCACGCATCCCGCGTCATCAACGGAGAAGGGCTGCGAAACCATGTCGTCTCGGAACGGATTGAACTCTGAGACATCGGCTTCGAAGTAGCCCGCGTTGTCGATGGAGGCCAGCAGATGGACGGTGGCAGCCATGTTGAGGCCGGTCATCGACGTGTGCGGGTGGATCGGGATCTTCCAGGCCGACGCCATCGCCGCGATCCGGACGACCTCGGTCACTCCACCGGCCTTGGACAGGTCGGGCTGCAGGATGGAAACGACCCCGTCGTCGATGAGGCGGTGGAATTCGAATCGGGTGTAGTGGTTCTCGCCGGCAGCCAGCGGAACGCGGCCGGCCTTGGCAGCCGCTGCATACGATCGGTGGTCGTGGCTGGCGAACGGCTCTTCCAGCCAGCCCACGCCGAGACGATCGAGATGTGGGATGACGTGGCGAGCGTCGGCGAGGTGGTAACCACAGTTCGCGTCGACGAGGATCTCGACGCCGCCGACGGCTTCCCGGACCGCCTCGATGCGCGCGATGTCACGGTGGGCGCTATCACCGACACGGAGTTTGACGGCCCGATAACCACTGGCGGTCAACGCCCCTGCCCGCTCGGCCACTGCGGTGGGTGCGTCATAGCCCAGGGCGACTCCGCCGGCGTAGGCCGGGATCGTGCGTGCGCCGCCCCCGAGAAGTCGATACAGGGGCAGACCGGATGCCTTTCCGCGGAGATCCCACAGCGCCATGTCCACACCGCTGAGCGCGATGGCCGCTGCCGCGCCGAGTCCATGGCTGGCCAGCTGTTTGCGGTAGACGGCGTCCCACACCCCGCAGGTGTCGAAGGCGTCCCGCCCGACGACCAGTTCCCGGATGGTCGAGTTCACCAGATGGGCCACCGCGCCGGGCGCCCGGCCGTGGTGGGACTCGCCGAAGCCGGTCACCCCGTCTTCGGTGGTCACCTTCACGATCACGGCGTCGCGCTTGACCGCGGTGCCGATGGCGAGCCGGACGCGCTTGGCCGGCGGAGTGACGACCGAGACCGGGATCGCCGCGACATCGGTGATCTTCATCAGCCCTCCGGATCAGCGTTGGCAGGTAACAACTCTGGACTGACGGTATGGTCGTGCGACGCCCCACGTCCAATACTTCTCGATGATCCCGACGCATACTCCATGGGTATCGATCGCCGGTGAAATTCAGACACCTGCGGTACTTCCTTGCGGTCGCCGAACATGGCGGGTTCGCCAGGGCCGCGGCGGCGCTGCACATCGCCCAGCCACCCCTCAGCAGGCAGATCGCAGCCCTGGAACGAGAATTGGGCGTCCAGTTGATCGACCGATCGCGGCGGCAGATCGCCCTGACACCTGCGGGCGCGGCGTTCCGCGACGACGCGCGCAGGATCCTCGCAGAGCTCGATCGCAGCGTCGAACGGTGCCGCGCGGTGGCCGATTCCGTCGACCCGCTGCGGATCGACTTCGTGCCGTCGACGTTCGCCCACGTCGTCCCCCAGGTGCTGGGCCACTACCACCGGTCGGCGGCGGGCCACCAGATCCGGCTGACCGAACGACGGCCGGACGAGGTGGTGCGCTCCCTCGATGCCGGCGACAGTGACGCGGGCTTCGTCCGACAGTATAAGCCTCGCGCGTACGAAGCCCTGGGAGTGATCGCGCTTCTGGAAGAGCCGCTGATCGCCGTTGTTCCCGCCGCCCATCGACTCGCCGGCCGGTCCGAGATCGATATCGAGGAGCTGGCCGACGACGACTTCATCCTCAACGAGCCGAACCCGCGGGGCGGACTGCGCGAGACCATCGAGGGCTACTGTCGGGAACGAGGTTTCACGCCGCGCCCGGTTCAACAACCCTGGTTACTGCAGACCAGCCTGGGCCTCGTCGAGGCGGGGCTCGGCGTTTCCGTCACCGCGCTGTCGGTGGGCAGGACGCTGGGCCCGAACTCGAGGTTCCTCACACTCCGTGGGTGCCCGCCGTTGGCCCGCACCGAGTTGGTGTGGAACCCTGCACGATCCAAGCCCGCGGTACAGCGTCTGATCGCCGCGGCCGCGCTGTGGAAAGACCCGAGCCTGACGGAGGCGGCCCTCACGTCTCATCGCGATCTGTGTCTTGACTAACCAGAAACGGCCCCCGTATCGTGCCTCAACCAAGAGCTTTACTTAGTTCTATTCAATGAACGGGATTCGATGGGCGGCGATCAACGACATGCACCACAACGTTGCGGTGGATGACCGGGCCTCGATGTCGTGCGGCGCGCCGGTCACGGGGACCCGGAGCGGGGTCTGATGAGCGGCGGGGTGGCGTTGAAGCCGCTGCGGGGGATCGGCGGCTTCTATGCGATGGCACTGGACACCTTGGTGTGTATCCCGCGTCGGCCGTTCGCCTTGCAGGAGTTCCTGCTGCAGTGCTGGTTCGTCGCCCGGGTATCGGCCCTGCCCGCGCTGCTGCTCGCGGTTCCGTTCACCGTGCTCAACGCCTTCACCCTCAACGTGCTGCTGATGGACTTCGGTGCCGCTGACGCCGCGGGCTCCGGCGCCGGCATCGCGCTGGCACAGCTCGGCCCGGTGGTGACGGTGCTGGTGGTCGCCGGTGCGGGGGCCACGGCGATCTGTGCGGATCTGGGGGCCCGCACCATCCGGGAGGAGCTGGACGCCCTGCGGGTGATGGGGGTCGATCCGATCCAGACGCTGGTCGTGCCGCGGGTGCTCGCCGCCGGGCTGGTGGCGTTCTTGCTGTCCGCGATCGTCTCGCTCGCCTCGCTGGCCGGGTCGTTCTTCTTCTCCGTGTACGTCCAGAACGTCACGCCCGGCGCGTATGTGTCGGGGCTGACCCTGCTGACCGGGGCCACCGACGTCTACGTCCTGCTGTTGAAGTCCGCGCTGTTCGGCCTGGCTGCCGGACTGATCAGCTGCTACAAGGGCATCTCGGTCGGCGGCGGGCCGGCCGGGGTGGGCAACGCCGTCAACGAGACGGTCGTCTACTCGTTCGTCGCCCTGTTCGTGATCAACCTGTTGGTCACCGCCGGACAGTTCGGGATCTGACCATGGCCGACACGATCAGCGTCGGGGCCACCCCGAGCACCCTGCGTCCGCGACTGCGCCGCCTCGCCGGCACCTTCGGCACCGGATGGAACCGCATCGGCGAGCAGACCCTCTTCTACGCGTTGACCATTCGGTCCGTCGGCATCGCGGTCGTCCACTACAAGGCCGAGATCGTGCGGTTGATCGCCCAGATGAGCCTCGGCGTCGGCGCCCTGGCGCTGATCGGCGGCACCGTCGTCGTGGTCGGATTCCTCACCCTGTCGACCGGCGCCATCATCGCCGTCCAGGGGTACAACCAGCTCTCGGGCGTCGGCGTCGAGGCGCTCACCGGCTTCGTGTCGGCCTACATCAACGTTCGGATCATCGCGCCGGCGACCGCCGGAGTGGCATTGGCGGCGACGATCGGGGCGGGCGCCACGGCGCAGCTGGGCGCCATGCGCATCGCCGAAGAGATCGACGCGCTGGAGGTGATCGGCATCCGTTCCATCGCCTACCTGGCCTCCACCCGCGTCCTCACTGGCGTCATCGTCGTCGTCCCGTTGTACTGCATCGCCGCGCTGATGGCGTTCGCGGCGGCGCGGCTGGGCACGATCGTGCTGTACGGGCAGTCCAGCGGGGTGTACGACCACTACTTCGACACGTTCCTCATCCCGAGCGACCTGTTGTGGTCATTCGTGCAGACGATCGCGATCGCCGTCGTCGTGATGCTCATCCACACCTACTACGGGTACACCGCCTCCGGCGGGCCGGCCGGGGTCGGCGAGGCCGTCGGCCGCGCGGTCCGGGCGTCGCTGGTGTCGGCGATCTTCGTGCTCCTGCTGGTCTCGTTGGCCGTCTACGGCCAATCCGGCAACTTCCACCTGGCGATCTGACATGGCAACCAGGACAGGGGAGTCGCGGCTTCACGCGGCGTGGTGGACGGTGATCCTGCTCGGCGTCGTCGTCGCGATGGTGACCGGTGCGGCGGTGTCCTACACCGGCGCACTGCGTTCGTCGGTGCCGGTGATCGTCACCTCCGATCGCGCCGGCCTGGTGATGGAGCCCGGCGCCAGGGTGATGCTCAACGGGGTCCAGGTCGGGCACGTGTCGGGCATCGTCGGTGGCCGCGAACCCGTCGCGCTGGAAGTCGACATCGATGCCGATCAGGCCGAGCGCATTCCGCTCAACGTCGGCGCGCAGATCCGCGCCACCACGGTGTTCGGCGCGAAGTACGTCGACCTGATCTATCCGGACAAGCCCAGTTCGGCGCCGCTGGCCGCCGGCGCGGTCCTGGTGTCGCGCAACGTCACGACCGAAGTCAACACGGTCTTCGAGAGCCTCGTCGGGCTGCTCGATCGCATCGATCCGGCGAAGCTCAACGCGGTGCTCGGCGCACTGTCACAGGGCTTCCGCGGCCAGGGCGAACGGATCGGCGAGGCAATCACCGACGCGAACGAAGCCTTGCTGCAGCTCAATCCGCGCAGTGAGACGATCCGCCAGGATTGGCGGTCGCTGAAGGAGTTCAGCGACGCGTACGCCGCCGCCGGCGCCGATATCGTCACCGTTCTCGACACCGCCAGCACCACCAGCTCCACCATCACCGAACGCGCCTCGGCCCTGGACACCCTGCTGCTCAACACGATCGGTTTCGGCCGCGCCGGCACCGACCTCCTCGCCCCGAATCAGCAGACGTTCGTCGACGCGATCAACACGCTGGAGCCGACCACAGCCCTGCTGCTGAAGTACGACCCGGCGCTGACCTGCACCCTGGTGGGGGCCAAATGGACGCTCGACAACGTGGCTTTCCCTGCAACGGGTGCCGACGGCAGGACCCAGGTCGTCGACTCGGCGCTGCTCTTCGGCAGTGACATGTACCGGTACCCGGACAACCTGCCGGTCGTCGCGGCCAAGGGCGGCCCGGGCGGGCGACCGGGATGCGGATCGCTCCCGGATCCGTCCAAGCGGTTCCCGGTGCGTCAGCTGATCACCAACACCGGGTGGGGAACCGGGCTGGACCTGCGTCCCAACCCCGGGATCGCGCCGCAGACCTGCTACGCCAACTTCCTGCCGGTGACCCGGGCGGTGCCGGAGCCTCCGAGCATCCGCGACTGTCTTCCCGGCCCGGCCATCGGCCCGGTCACCGCGCCGGGGATGCCGCCCTACGGGGCGCCGTTGTACGGGCCAGGGGGTGTGCCGCTGTGGCCGGGCATACCGCCGGCCGGAACCCCGCCGCCGGTGCCGGTGCCGGGCACCCCCGTCGTCCCCGCCGACATGCCGCCACCACCGCCCGCCGCGCTCGCCGGACCATCTCCGGCACCGGCCGCCGGCCCCGACGTCTCGCAACCGTGATCGCAGCGAAGGAACCAGGTTCGTGAAACACACAGTCATGGGGGCGATCTGGCGCTTCGGAGCGTTCGCGCTGGTGTGCCTGCTGGGCATATTCGCACTGTTCGCCATCTTCGCCCAGCTTCGATTCGAGGACGAGAACAGCTACCGGGCGCTGTTCACCAACATCAGCGGCCTGCAGGAGGGCGACTTCGTCCGGATCGCCGGGGTGGAGGTCGGAAAGGTCGCAACCGTTTCGCTGCAACGCGACACCACGTTGGCGGTCGAGTTCAGCACCGATTCGTCTGTGGTGCTCACCGAGGGCAGCCGGGCCGTGATCCGCTACGAGAACGTCATCGGTGACCGGTACCTGGCTCTGGAGCAGGGGCCCGGCGGCACCGCCACGCTGGCGCCGGGCAGCACCATCGGCGTCGACCGTACCCAACCGGCACTTGACCTGGACGCCCTGATCGGCGGCTTCCGCCCGCTGTTCCGGGCGCTGAACCCCGACCAGGTCAACACGCTTTCCACCCAGCTGATCGGCGCGTTCCAAGACCAGGGCGCCACCATCTCGTCCTTGCTCGCCCAGACCGCCTCCGTGACAGGCACACTCGCCGACCGCGACGAGCTGATCGGCGAGGTCATCGACAACCTCGACACCGTGCTCGGCTCGCTCGACGAGCAGAGCCGGCAGTTCGACACCGCGGTCACCTCGCTGTCCGAACTCATCGACGGGCTGGCCGCTCGCCGCAGCGACATCAGCGCCGCACTGGCGCACATGGATCACGCGAGCGGCACCGTCGCCGATCTGCTGGCCCAGTCCCGCGCGCCGCTGAGGGAGGTGGTCGCCGAGAACGACCGCGCCTCGGGCGTCGTGCTGACCGACCACGAGTACTTCGACCAACTGTTGGACACCTTGCCCGACAAGTACCGGATGCTCGGCCGCCAGGGACTCTACGGCGACTTCTTCAGCTACTACCTCTGCGATGTGGTGCTCAAGCTCAACGGCAAAGGGGGACAACCCGTGTTCGTCAAGGTCGCGAGCCAGACGACGGGACGGTGCGCTCCGAAATGAAACCCTTCTCAGAGCGCAATCCGCTGGTCGTCGGAGCGGTTGGCGTCGCCCTCACCGTCACCGCGGTGGCCGCCGTGCTCCAGTACCGGCACCTGCCGGTCGTCAGCTCGGAGAAGTCCTACACGGCGTACTTCACCGAGGCCGGCGGCCTGACCCCCGGAAACGCCGTGCAGGTGTCCGGCTACGAGATCGGCAGCGTGTCGAGCATCTCGCTCGACGGCTCGCACGTCCTCGTCGAGTTCCGCGTCGACAGCGCGGTGCACCTCGGTGAGCGCACCGAAGCGGCCGTCAAGACCAAGAACCTGCTCGGGGCCCGGGTCCTCGAGGTGACACCCCGCGGTGACGGTGACCTGGCGGGCGCCATCCCGGTCGAGCGCACCACCGCGCCTTACCAGCTGACCGACGCCCTCGGCGATCTCGCGACCACCGTGGACGAACTCAACACCACCGAACTGTCACAGTCACTGCAGACGCTGGCCGACACCTTCGCCCAGACCCCACCCGACCTGCAAGCCGCGGTGCACGGTCTGGGACGGTTCTCCCAGTCGATCAACAAGCGGGACAACCAACTTCGCGACCTACTCGCCAACGCCAACAAGGTGACCGGGGTGCTGGCCGAGCGCAGTGAACAGGTGGTGACGCTGATCCGGCAGTCCAATGCCCTGCTCGCCGAGTTGCAGTCCGAGAGCGCGGCCCTCGACACCGTGTCGGGCAACCTGTCCGGCCTGGCGCGACAGGTGTCGGGCTTCGTCGCCGACAACCGTCAACAGCTGCGCCCGTCGCTGGACAAACTCAACGGGGTGCTCACCATCGTCGCCAACCGCAAGGAGCGACTGCAGGACGCGATCAAGCGGCTCAACACCTTCACCATGTCGCTCGGCGAGTCGGTGAGCTCGGGCCCGTTCTTCAACATCTACATCGGGAACCTGTTGCCCGGCCAGTTCATCCAGCCGTTCATCGATGCCGCGTTCTCCGACCTCGGCCTCGACCCGAACATCATGCTGCCCTCGGAACTCACCGAGCCGCAGACCGGGCAGCCGGCCACCCCGGCCCTGCCGATACCCTATCCGCGGACCGGCCAGGGCGGCGCGCCGGCGTTGACCCTGCCCGACGCGATCACCGGCAACCCGGGGGACACCGCGTGCGGGCCGCCCGGCGCACCCGCACCCGGGCCCGGCTGCTACCCCTACCGGGCACCACTGCCGGCACCGCCACCCGGCGGCCCGCCACCCGGGCCGCCGCTGCCCGGCGCCGAAGGTGTCGAACCCACCCCGTCGCCGGTGTACCACCCTGCGCCCAACGAAGACCCGGCAGCCGGGCAGGTGACGCCATGACCGGGGCGGGGGTGACGCGGGTGGGGGTGGCACGGGTGGGGATCGCGCTCGCGCTGACGGTGGCGCTGATCGGCGCGCTGCTGTTCGTGCTGCGCTCGGCGCCCGTTCAGAAGACGTTCCTGACAGCGTATTTCGACAACAGCACCGGCATCTATCCCGGTGACGATGTCCGGATCCTCGGCGTGCCGGTCGGCAAGATCGAATCGATCGAGCCGCAGCCGCAGCGGGCGAAGATCACGTTCTGGGTGGACGGCAAGTACAAGGTTCCCGCCGACGCGGAGGCGGTCATCCTCTCGCCGACCATCGTGACCGCGCGTTTCATCCAGTTGACTCCGGTGTACACGACCGGGCCGGCGTTGCCGGACGGGGCCGTGATCCCGCAGGAGCGCACGGCGGTCCCGGTGGAGTGGGACGACCTGCGAGAGCAACTCCGGAAACTCAACGCCACGCTGGCTCCCACCCGACCCGGTGGGGTGTCGACCCTGGGCGCCTTCGTCACCACCGTCGCGAACAACCTGCGCGGTCAGGGGCCGGCGATCCGGGAGTCGATGATCGCGCTGTCGCAATCGCTGTCGATCCTCGCCGACCGATCCGGTGACCTGTTCGGCACGCTCGAGAACCTGTCCATCCTGGTGTCCGCGCTGCAGAACAGCACCGGCCTGATGCGCCAACTCAACGGGAACCTCGCGGCGGTCACCGCCCTGCTGGCCGACGATCCCGGCGAGATCGGCACCGCGGTCACCGACCTGAACACCGCGGTCACCGACCTGCGCGGTTTCCTGGCCGAGAACCACGACTCGCTCGGCACAACGTTCGACAAGCTCGCGGAGGTCACTGCGGCACTGGGGGAGAGCTCTGGTGACCTCAAGCAGACCCTGCACCTGTCGCCCAACGCGCTGGCCAACGTGGTCAACATCTACCAGCCGGCCCACAGCTCCATCAACGGGTCGCTCGCCGGGGTGAACTTCGCCAATCCGATCAGTTTCATCTGCGGTGCCGTCCAGGCGGCGTCGCGGATGAACGCCGAACAGTCGGCGAAGCTGTGCGTGCAGTACCTGGCCCCGATCATGAAGAACCGGCAGTACAACTTCCTCGGCCCGCTCGGGTTCAGCGGCACCCCGATACCGCCGTTCTTCCCCGTGGGCGCCCGGGCCCGCCCGAACGAGGTGACGTTCAGCGAGGACTGGATGCGTCCGGACTTCGTGCCGCCCGCCCCGTCGGCGTCGCCGGCGGACACCGCGCCCGTTGCCGCCGGTCCGCTGGCGGCCGAAGCGCCCGCGCCGCCCCCGTCGGCGGCGCCGGCCACACCGACCGATCCGGGCGCCGGGCTGCCCGGGATGATGCTGCCCCCGGGAGTTGGATCATGACCGTACGTCGGGGGGCACGGGCGCTCGCGACCGTCGCCGCGGTGGCCGTCGCGGCCGCGCTGTCGGGTTGCCAGTGGCGTGGCCTCAACTCGCTGCCGCTGCCGGGCACCGAGGGCGGTGGGCCGGCTTCGTATGTGATCCAGGCGCAGATGCCGAACGTGGAGACGCTGGAACCGAACTCGCGGGTGCGGATGGCCGATGTCACCGTCGGCAGCGTCACCACGATCGAGCGGCAGGACTGGCACGCACTGGTCACCATGCGCATCAACGGCGACGTCGACCTGCCCGCGAACGCGACAGCCAAACTCGGCCAGACCAGTCTGCTCGGCTCGCCGCACGTGGAACTCGCGCCGCCCACCGACGCTGCCCCGCAGGGTCGACTGCGCGCGGGTGCCGTGATACCCCTACAGAACGCCGGGAGCTATCCCACCGCGGAGAAGACACTGGCCGCGGTATCACTGTTCCTCAACGGCGGTGGTGTCGGCCAACTCCAGGACGTCGTGGAGACGTTCTCCACCGCGCTGCGTGGCCGCGACAACGACCTCCGCAGCCTGATCGAGCAGACCGAACGGTTCGTCGGCAACCTCGACGTCCAGACCGCGGACATCATCGACGCCACCGAAAGCCTCAACCGGGTGGCGGGCCTCTTCGCCGAGCAGAAGCCCGTGGTCGACCGCGCGCTGCAAACCATCCCTCAGGCATTGGCGGTGCTGCGCGACGAACGCGAGGACCTCGCCGAGGCGCTCGACCGGCTCGGGCGGTTCAGCGCGGTGGTCGCCGACTCGGTGAACCAATCCAAGGAGAACCTGGTCAGGGAACTCAAAGCGCTTGCGCCCGTATTGCGTTCACTGGCCAACGCCGGACCGGCGCTGACCCGGTCGTTGGGCCTGCTGGCCTCCTTTCCGTTCCCGACCGACGGGTTGGAGAAGTGGTTGCGCGGCGACTTCGCCAACCTGACGTTGGTGCTGGACCTCACGCTGAGCCGACTCGACAGCGCCTTCCTCACCGGAACCCGGTTCGAGGGCGAACTGACCCAGCTAGAGATGCAGTGGGGCCGCACCATCGGTCAGATGCCCAGCCCGTACACCGCGGGGAACCCGCTGGTGGTGCCGTACATCCTCGATCAGGGGCGCTGACATGCACCTGCCCAGGTCCATCCTGATCAAGCTGGCGGTGTTCACCGTCATCGCCGTGGTCGCCGCGGCGTTCATGACCTTCGGCTACATCCGGCTGCCGGCGATGTTCGGTGTCGGTCGCTACACGGTGGCGCTGGATCTGGAACGCGCCGCCGGGCTGTATCCCGGTGCGAACGTCACCTACCGCGGCACCAAGGTGGGCAAGGTCGAGGCGGTGGACCTCGGCGACGACGGCGGCGTGCGGGCCGTGCTGTCGATGCGGTCGGGAATCGACATCCCGTCCAACCTGCGGGCCGAGGTCCACAGCCAGACCGCGATCGGTGAGCAGTTCGTCGCGCTGGAGCCCCGCGACGGGGACTCCGCGCCGCTGCGTGACGGTGACGTGATCGCCCGGGCGGACACCGCCGTGCCGCCATCCATCGATTCGCTGCTCGACGACGCAAACCGCGGTCTGCAGGCGATCCCGCGCGAGAGCCTCGAGACGGTGATCGACGAGTCCTACACCGCCATCGGCGGATTGGGCCCGGAGCTGTCCCGGATCGTCAAAGGGTCCAGCCAGGTCGCGATCGACGCGCGCGCCAACCTCGACCGGTTGACCGCGCTGATCGACCAGTCCAGCCCGGTCCTGGACACCCAGGCCGAGACGGCCGGCTCGATCCGCGCCTGGGCCGCGAACCTGGCGACCATCACCACCCAGCTGCGCGACCACGACCAAGCGTTCGCCGGGCTGATCGACAACGGCGCACCGGCCGCCGAGGAGGCCCGCCGGCTCCTCGAGCGGTTGCAGCCGACGCTGCCGGTCGTACTGGCGAATCTGGTCACCGTCGGCAAGGTCGCCCTGGACTACCACGCCGGCCTCGAACAGATGCTGGTGCTGATACCGCAGGGGGTCGCCAGCCTCGGCGCCACCGGTGTCGCCAATCTCAACACCAAACAGGATTACGCCGCCGGTCTTCTGGACATGCAGCTGAACTTCAACCTGCCGCCGCCGTGCACCACCGGCTACCTTCCGGCCCGGCAACGCCGCACGCCGGCCGCCACCGACTACCCGGATCGCCCGGAAGGCGCCCTGTACTGCCGGACACCGCAGGACTCGCCGTTCAACGTCCGGGGTGCGAAGAACACCCCGTGCCAGACCCGGCCCGGTAAGCGCGCCCCGTTCTGGTGGATGTGCGAAAGCGACGAACAATACGTGCCCCTCAACGACGGCTACAACTGGAAGGGCGACCCGAACGCCACCCTGTCGGGACAGGACATCCCGCACCTGGGCCCCGGGGAGAGCCAACGCGCTCCTGCGTCGTCGGCGACGCCACCGGCGTCGCAACCCGAACCAACCCCGCCGATCGCCGTCGTCCCCTACGACCCGGACACCGGCGACTACGTCGCACCCGACGGGAACATCTACACCCGGGCCGACCTCGCCGACGGCGAGGCCGGGGAGCGAACCTGGCAGACCATGCTGATCCCACCGACTCCGAACTGACCGGCCCGCCGTCCGCACCGGCGTGGGAACCGGGCGGTGGACGTGCCGGCCCGCACATTACCGTGATCCGATGGAGCCATGGCACCAAAGGCGACTTACCGATCTCCAGGCCTCCCACATCGCGCGCTGGCTCCCCAACCCGCGCCTGATCCGGGACATGAGTTGGGAACTGGGGGATTCGACAGTCCTCGACGTCGATTCCGGGAACGGTCGGGTGATCGTCAAGGCCGCCGGCCCGAGCAACCATCACATCGCCCGCGAGATCACCGCCTATCGAGGATTCACCGAGGGCCTGGCCCGCGCCGGCCGTGCCTCTCACCTCCTGCACTACGACCGAGACGCGAACATCCTGGTCACTCGACACCTCGAGGGCTCGTTGGTCGAGGGATCGGGCGCCGAGTCAAGCCCGGACACGTACTACCAAGCCGGTGAGCTCGCGCGGGTGTTCCACGGTCAGGCAGAACGCATCGACGCGGACTGGGATGCCGACGCAGTGACCAAATCCGTTGGCTGGCTCGACAAGAAACACCGCATTTCGCCAGATCGGGTGACCCGGCTACGTCAGATACTCGCCGACCATCGCCCTGAGCCGAGGGCGGTGGTCCCCACCCACGGCGACTGGCAGCCCAGGAACTGGCTCATCGATGCCGGCGTGGTCAAGGTCATCGACTTCGGACGGTTCGCCTGGCGGCCGGCGATCAGCGACTTCGATCGGCTAGCAGTTCAACAGTGGAGGCTCGACCGCGAACTCGAGGATGCATTCTTCAGCGGCTACGGGTTCGATCCGCGCGTCCCCGAGCAGCGACGAATGTCGGCCGTACACGCCGCGATCGGCACCGCCGTATGGGCCTTTCACGTCGGTGATGAACCCTTCGAGAGGCAGGGCCATCGCATGATCGACGAAGCACTCGCGCTCTTCGACGGCTAGAACGCCTGTGCGGGAAGATCTCTCAGACCAGGCCGGCCGCTGTCATGCCTGCCCGCTGGTGACCCATCGAGCGATGTCGACGACCACGGTCTCCTCGACGTGCTGGGCCGGTTCGTACTCGGCGGGGGTGGACGGACCGGAGCCGGTGAAGAACAGATGGTTCAGCGCGGGGTAGGTGCGGATGGTGACGTCGCGACGATCGGCGAGGCGGGTCTGCCAACCGGGGAGGTCCTCGGTGACGGTCACCTGGTAGTCGCGACCACCCTGCAGGATCAGCATCGGCTTGCCGATCTGCGCGGCCACCGCCACCGGGTCGTAGTCGCGCAGATCGAGCCAGTACGGCGCTGGGACACCCAGCGGCAACTGGTCGGCCGGGGTGGAGGCGGAGAGCTGGGGGCTGTCGATCAGTGCGCACTGCCGGCTGATCGTCTGGATGGTCGGATCGGCGTCGGGGTCGGCCGTGGGTTCGCGCAGGGTGGCCAGGTGACGGAGCTGGCGCAGCAAGGCGCGGTGCGGGGGTTGGGTGCCGCCGGCCAGCACGACCAGCCCGGCGACGGACGGTTCCGCCGCCGCGATCCGCGGTGCTAGCGTCCCGCCCTGGCTGTGACCGAGCACGAAGACCCGCCCGGCATCGACCATGGGGTGGTCACGCAGCAGCCGGACCGCCGCTACGGCAGGGCGCACGTATTCCTCGACCACGGTGAACTCGGTGACGTCCGCCAATGCGTCGTGGTGGGTGTGGGTGACCTTGTCGAACCGCAGCACCGCGATTCCCCGGCTCGCCAGGCCCCATGCGAGGTCCTTGAAGATCTTGTTGCGGCCCATCGTCGCGTCCCGGTCATTGGGGCCGGAACCCGGTACCAAGACGACGGCCGGCAACGCCCGCGGCGTGTGAGGCACGCTCAGCGTGCCTGGTGTTTCCAACGGTGCGCAGCCAACCGTCAGTTCGTATTCGGCGAAGCCGGCCGGGTCGGCGTAGGACGGCGGCTGCCAGGGTCGCACCGGTTCGGCCGCCTCAGGCGGCCCGAACTGCACGCCGAGCAGCCCACCGTCCTGGTCGGTCATGGCGACCACCGCGAATGCACCGCGTTCACACGTCACCGGGATCTTCACGACCGTGATGTGCGGCCCGACCGGCTCACAGAGTGGTGCGCCGACCGACGTGATCGGTCCGTGTGCGGTGAGCAATTTCTGCCAGGGATCACGCAAGGCTTCTACGGAGATCACGTCGCACAGTGCCGCGGCGCGCAGATCGTCGATATCGACGAGCCGACCCGCCTGCAGCAACTGCATCACTGCCGTGGCGGTGTCGACGGCAGCTCGTTGCATCGCCACAACACTAGTTCTCGGGTGATCCGCTCGGTCAAGCGACAGGTTCAAATCGGCTGGCGGCAGGCGCACAATGGCTCCATGTCCACTGCGCTCTGGATCGTCGTTGCAGTGTTCGCCGTCGGGACGATCGCCGGCGGACTGTTGCGGATCCGGGCCTGGTTACAGAGGCCGGTGCCGCCCGAGGTGATCGAGGCTGCACACCGCGACGACGACGAAGAGGACTGACAGCGCAACTGTGTGCGGCGACGGGGGCGCCGTGTCCATTACGTGTTTTCGCATTCGCCCGAGCCTCGCTATTAGGTATGGTATTCATACCTAATGAACTTTGAAAGGGCGAAGTGGTGATCATCGGAGTGACCGGCCGTCGCTACGACTCTGCGGTTACGCACCCGGATCGGCAGGACGCGTTGGGCGGCCAGTCGGTCGATCTGTTCTTCGCCGCGTATGCGCACAGTCTCGCAAAGGTCGGTGCGACCGCCGTCTATCTGCCTCGCGAAGCCGACCCCGCGCATCTGGTCGAACGGCTGGACGGCTTCATCCTGAGCGGCGGACTCGACGTCTCTCCCACGATGTACGGGGGATCGGTGACGCCGGCGTCCACGGCCCACGACCTGCCGCAAGATCAATTCGACGTACGGCTGGCGCAACTGGCCATGCTCGGCGAGAAACCGCTACTGGGCACGTGCCGAGGACTCCAGGTGCTCAATGTGGCGCGAGGCGGAACAGTCGGCGACATCGATGAAGGGCGCCACAACACACGGGCCCTACCCGCGTCGACCCGTAACCAACGCGTCACCATCAGACCGGGCAGCCGCCTGGCGGCACTGTACGGATCACGGGTCGACGTGAACAGCCTGCACCATCAAGCAGTCGATGTTCTCGGCGAGGGCGTTCGCGTCACTGCAGAAGCTGATGACGGGGTGATCGAAGGCATCGAAGTGCGGGGATGCGCTGCGATCGGGGTGCAGTGGCATCCAGAGTTCTATTCCGATGTCGATCCGGTACTGCGGTGGCTCGTCGACGCCGCGAAGGAAAGCTGCGCTCGAAAGGAGACTGTGGGTGAGCGGATCTGAGCGGGCCAGTGCCGCGGTGGCAACCCTTGGCGATGCAGCGATACATCGCATTCGGGTTGAAACACCGGACATCAACGGGTGCCTGCGCGGCAAGCACGTGTTGGCGGAGAAGGCGCTCGGCGGCAAGCCGCTGGCGTTCCCTGAAGCCTATTTGGCTCTGACGCTCGATGACGACATGATCGATGTCCCGATCGGCCGTGAGGAGTCCGGATTTCCCGATCTGTTCATCGATTTGGACTGGGACACACTGCGCCTCGTTCCCGGCGAGGCCGGTGTGGCAGCAGTCATCGGAGATGGGGTGAGGGCCGACAGAGTCCGTCACCCGATGCATCCGCGAAGTGTGCTGCGCAATGTCGTCGACCGTGCCGGGGCGGCCGGCTACGAAGGCGTCTTCGGAGTCGAGTACGAGTTCTGGGTCTTTCGTGCGGATGAGGCAGGGCAGCGCGCGCGGATCGACGGGGACGTCGCGGGAATGACCCGGCTGTCCCGGACCAAACAGGGGTACAGCTTGTTGCGGTGGAGCGATCACAGCGAGTTCGCGACCGATCTCCTGGAGGGGATGCGCAGCTACGGCGGAGTGGACATCGAGACCTTGCTCACCGAGATCGGCAACGGAATGCTCGAAGCCGCTACCGCGCCGGCGCCGGCGCTGGTGGCCGCCGACGCGGCCGCGCGGTTCAAGATACTCGCGCGTGACGTCGCCCGCCGACACGGCCTCTTCGTCACTTTCATGGCCAAACTCATCCCCGGAGAACAGGGCTCATCAGGGCATCTGCACCAGAGCTTGTTGCGCAACGGGAAGAACGTGTTCTGGGGCGGGGCGCCCAACAGCCTGTCCCGCGAAGGACTCAGCTATGCAGCGGGACTGATGCGGGTCGCCGACGAGTGTGGCGCGATCTTCGCGCCGTTCGTCAACTCCTATCGGCGGTACGCGCCCGGCCAGTTCGTCCCGCTCGAACCGAGTTGGGGCTGGGATGACCGCATGAGCGCGGTGCGCGCCATCACGACGGAGGCCAAGGCGTGTCGGTTCGAATTCCGGCGCCCGGGGGCGGATCTGAATCCTTATCTCGCCATTGCCGCCTGCCTCGCAGGCGGAGTGGATGCCATCCAACGCGGTGACGACCCCGGCGACCCGGGCGCACGCGCAGCCGGTCACGAACTGCCCAACTCTCTGCCAGATGCCGTGCGCCGCCTGCGCAACTCACGGGTCGCCAAGGACTGGTTGGGTCCGGCCATCGTTGATCTCTACGTCGCGGGGCGGGAGCAGGACCAACACACATGGAACAACCATGCCGCCCAGAACATCCCCGACTGGGAGATTCGACGCTACTTCGAGGAGGTGTGAGATGCGCTTGAACAACAAGGTTGCGGTCATCACCGGAAGCGGTTCCGGGATGGGAAGAGCGGCCGCCTTGCGGTTCGCGGCCGAGGGGGCCGCGGTCGTCCTCGCCGACGTCAATGACACCGCGTTGGACGAGGTGTGCGCCGAAATCGATAGTGCTGGCGGGAAAGCGGTGAGTTTCCGGGCCGACGTCAGCAGCGCCGCGGATGTCGAGGCCATGGTCAAAGCCGCCGAGGACAGTTTTGGCGGGGTCGACGTGCTCTACAACAATGCAGGGTACTGGCGCTACGCAGTCGACGGCTATCAGGTCGGCGAGACGGACGCGCCGTCACCGCTGCTCACCGAGGACATGTGGGACCGCACGATCGACATCAATCTCAAGGGCACCTACCTGGGCGCACGCTTCGGTATCCCCGCCCTTCGCCGCCGGGGCGGCGGAGTGATCATCAATTGTTCGTCGGTCGCGGCCTTCCGGGTCGGCCACGGCGCCTCGGATGCCTACACGGCGGCCAAGGGTGGGGTCCTGGCGTTGACGAGGAGCTTGGCGGTCGAGCACGCGCCGGAGAACATCCGGGTCAACTGCATCGTCCCCGGGCCGATCGCCACACCGCTGGTCGAGCGCATGCCCGCCGAAGATCGCGACGCCTTCGCCAAGTATGTGCCGCTGGGCAGGTGGGGAACCGCGGAGGACATCGCGAACATGGCCTTGTTCCTGGCCTCGGACGAGTCCAGCTTCTGCACGGGCCAGACCTTCATCGTGGACGGGGGATACCTTGCGTTGTGATTCCGGTGTGGACTTGCGCGATAACCGCTTGCTGATCGGCGACCAGCGGCCCGATGGGGCAGACGCCATCGACGTCATCAACCCTGCCACCGGACGGCCGGCCGGCACCGTCGCGGCCGCCGACACCCGTCATGTCGAGTGCGCGGTCACCACGGCCGCTGCGGCACAACGGCTGTGGGCGTCGATCACCCCCTCCGAGCGAGCCAGAAGGCTGTTCGTGCTCGCTGATCTACTCAAACGCGACGCCGAGGACATGGCGCGGCTCGAGAGCAGTCAGAACGGCATGCCCATCACGGTGACTCGCGCACAGGCGACAGGCGCACACATGCTCGTCCGTTACTTCGCCGGCGCGGTCGACAAGTTCGGCGGCAGGACGATCCCCCACGACGGCAATGGCCTGCTGATGACCGTGCGGGAGCCCATCGGTGTCGCCGCGTTGATCACCTCGTGGAATGCACCCTTGGTTCTGGCCGCGCTCAAGACAGCCCCAGCCCTCGCGGTGGGAAACACGGTCGTGTTGAAACCCTCTGAGCTAGCGCCGCTCACCACGTTGCGCTTCGCGGAACTGGCCCTGGAAGCCGACATCCCGCCCGGATGCGTCAACGTGGTCAACGGCGACGGCACGGTGGGGGCGGAACTGGTCGCCCACCCCGCTGTCGGAGCGATTTCGTTCACCGGCTCGACCCGCACCGGCAGGGCCATCGCGGGCCTCGCAGCGTCTCACATGAAACGTATGACCTTGGAGTTGGGTGGGAAGTCGGCGGCCATCGTCTTCGACGATGCCGATCTGGACCGGGTCGCAGCAGAGGCGCCCGAAGCAGTTTTCGGCATGATGGGGCAGGACTGCTGTGCGCGATCCCGCCTGCTCGTGCACGAATCGGTCGCCGAGGACGTCGTCAGGCGGTTCGCCGGGACGGCCGAAGGCTACATTGTCGGGGACCCGCTCGACGAGTCCACCGTCATCGGTCCGCTCATTTCGGCCCCCCATCGCGACTGGGTGGCCGCCATGGTGGACGAAGGAGTCGCTGCCGGTGCCCGGGTGGTCACAGGTGGTGTGGTACCCGCGGGCGGCAACTCGGCGTCCGCGTACTACCCGCCCACGGTCCTCGACCACGTCGATCCGGCAACGATGCGCGTGGCTCGTGAAGAACTGTTCGGTCCGGTCGTCACCGTCGAAACCTTCGCCTCGGACCAGGAGGCCATTGACCTGGCCAACGACAGCGAATACGGCCTGGCAGCGTCGGTGTGGACGAGTAAGGTCGAGCGCGCGGTCAGCGTGTCGCGGACACTGCGGTGCGGGGCGGTAGCAGTGAACGGCAATACCTCTGTCCATCTCCAGGCACCGATGGGCGGGTACCGCAACTCAGGTGTCGGTCGTGAGTACAGCCTAGAAGCACTGGAGGCCAACACCGAGGTGAAGACCGTGTACTTTCCGGCCGGGTGAATACGCCGCCGACATCGACGGCTCTTACCGCAATGTGACGTACCGACTGGGCAGGATGGGTCAATGGTGACTGATGAGATGGACGCGTTCGGGTTGGGTCCCGTCGAGACGCCGGCGGCGTCGGAAGTGGTGGCGCGACATCTCAAGCGCGCCATTCACCTGGGCATCTTCCCGGCCGGCTCGAAACTGCCCCGCGAACGCGAGCTCGCCGAGATCCTCAACGTGTCCCGGTCGACGCTCCGAGAAGCGTTGCAGCAGGCGAAGGGCGAAGGCTATCTGGACATCCTGCGCGGTCCGCGCGGCGGCGTGTTCGTCCGTACTTTCCAACCAACCCCCGACGAACGTACCCGCTGGTTCGAAGCTCGCGATTCCGACCTGTCCGCGATCTATGAATTCCGGGTCGCCACAGAAGGGTTGGCTGCCCGGCGAGCGGCCACGCGCATCACCGAGGACGACTTGGCACGCCTCGAACAGGTGACCGAAGTGATGGCGCATACCGATTCGGTGGGCGAGTTCCGCAGTGCCGATCTTGCCTTCCACCTGATCATCGCCAAAGCCGCCGAGTCGGGGCTGGTTCGCCGCGCGGTCGAAGATGCCCGAGCGGCCCTGTTTCTTCCCTTCCTGGCGATCGGACTCGACGAGATGCGACTCCGCTCGGTAGCTCACCATCGCAAGATCATCAAAGCGCTGCGCAGTCAGGATCCCGACAAGGCCGCCCGCACCATGTCCCAACATCTGAGTGACGTCGCCGATCACCTGACCTGACCGGCAATCCAGACCCGTCGACCCGGGCCACGATTTCGCCGGAATCGGCCCTTGAACGTTCCTATAGTAGGTATGCTTTTCAGACCTACCAACAATTGATCGAGCAGGAGCTGTCATGTCGTCTACGCGCTCAGGACCGCCGAACGCTTACACCCGAGCTCAGGCCGATGCCGACGAGGCGGCGAGCCCGTCGGGTCTGCGCGGGGAGATGGGTGTGATCGGTGTCCTGATGCAGGCCATCGCTCACATGGCACCTGCGACGGGCGTAGCGTTCTCCGCTGCCGCGATCTTCGCGGTGACCCTGGTGGCTGCACCGGTGTCCATCGCCATCGCCGGCGTCATCGTGTTGATGTTGGGAATCTGCCTGACGCAGTTGGCGAAACACCTTCCGTCGGCGGGCGGCTACTTCACTTACGTCTCGCGCGGTGTCGGGCCACGCGCCGGGTTTTTCACCTCGTGGTTGTACTTCCTCTACGACCCCCTGCTCATCGGCGCGGTGTGGATGTTCGCGGGAAAGATCACCGAGAGTGCGCTGGCGAGTGAGTACGGCATCACAGTCCCATGGTGGGCGATCACACTCGTCGGTGTCGCCGCGGTGACCGTGTTGAGCTTCCGTGGCATGAGTGTCTCTGCCCGCGCGGTCGTCGTGGTCGGAATCCTCGAGGTGGTCATCATCGCCGCCTTGGCCATCCACGGCCTCTTGTCGCCTGGACCCGGCGGTTTCAGCTGGGCGCCCTTCGACCCGGGCAACGCGCCCAGCCTCACCGCGCTGTACCTCGGCGTCGTGTTCGGTGTCTTCCTCTACACCGGTTTCGAGACGGTCACCCCGCTGGCGGAAGAGACCCGCAATCCACGCCGAACCCTTCCGCTGGCCATCGTCATCTCGATCCTCATCACCGTTGTCGTCTATGTTTTCTGCTCTTGGGGCGTGATGATCGGCTGGGGCATCGATGACATCGACGGTCTCGCCGGTGACGGGTCACCGCTGTTCACCCTCGCGGCACGCCTGTGGGACGGGGCTTGGCTGCTGGTCCTGTTGGCGGTGTTCAACTCTGTCATCGCGCTGTCCATTGCCGCGCAGAACGCCTCCACGCGGGTGTTTTATGCAATGGCGCGGGTCGGGGCCTTGCCCCGACCGCTGGCCCGGATCCATCCGCGCTTCCACACACCCGTCGGGGGCATTGCGTTGCAGACGGTGATCACGCTGATCGTGTGCGTCGCTGGCGGACTGCTCCTCGGTCCGCTGGATACCCTCGTCGTCGTCGGACTCGCCGTCGTCTTGGTGATGGCGCTCGTGTACAGCATCGGAAACCTCGCCGTGTGGCGTCTCTACCGCCGAGAACACCGCGCCGAGTTCAACCCTGTGCTCCACGCGATGCTACCGGCACTCTCCAGCGCCGCGCTTCTCTGGGTCGCATACAAGTCCGTGTATCCGTTGCCAGAAGGAAGCGCGGGCTGGGCGCCGCTGGCCGTGCTGTTGTGGATCATCAGTGGCGTGGTCGTAACGTGGTATCTGGGCAGGCCGGCACGGCGGCAGTGGATGGAACAGGCCGGGCAGGTGATGAGTGAATAAGGGCGCGCCTCTCCAAGAGACTGATGATGAGCAGTATTCGATCACCGAGCGTTCTTACGACGCCGTGGTCATCGGCGGGGGCATCGCCGGCGCCTCGCTGGCCTACGAACTGGCCGCCGATCGACGTGTGACCCTTGTGGAGGCCGAGGGCGCACTCGGCTACCACGCAACAGGCCGTTCCGCCACAATGTTCCTGGAATCCTATGGTGGGCCGGACGTTCGCGCACTGACCATCGGGGGTCGCGCCTTCCTCGAGCAGCCGCCGGAGGGTTTCTCCCGGCCCCTCATGACCCCTCGTCCTTTCATCCAGTTCGCCGTCCCGGGACGGGGAGAGAGACTGCGTGAACTCTACGTGGAACTAGGCGGCTCGAAATCCGCGCTCGAGCTGATCGATGCCGCCCAGATCCGCTCGGCCTGCCCGTACGCGTGTCCAGAGTTCTTCGCGGACGTCGCACTGTGCGAACACCATTCACAGGAGCTCGACGCCAACGCCTTACTGCAAGGTTTCATCGCAGGATTCAGGGCTCGCGGCGGCACCGTTCTCAAGAACGCACAGGTCACTGGCTTACGTCGTGTCCAGGAGCTGTGGCGGGTGGACACGGTCCGGGGACCGCTGTCGGCGGCTCTGGTCGTCAACGCCGCGGGCGCGTGGGCAGACGAGGTGGCGCAGGTCGCCGGGCTCGTCCCGCTGGGGCTCACACCGCGGCGGCGCACGGCGTTCACCATTGACTCAGAGGGCTTTTCAGCCACGGACGGCGAACCGGGACCTCTGCTCTACGACATCGACGAGACGTTTTACATGAAACCGGAGGGTGCACAGCTGTTGTGTTCACCGGCTGATCGCACGCCCTGCGAACCGTATGACGCCAAACCCGATGACCTCGAGATCGCCAGAGCGCTGGAGTTGATCCGGGCCGCGACCACTCTGCAGGCACGCTCTGTGCGCACATCGTGGGCCGGCCTTCGCACGTTCAGTCCCGATGGCAACCTCGTCGTGGGAGCCGACCCGCGTATCGACGGCTTCTTCTGGGCGGCGGGCCAGGGGGGATACGGCATACAGACCGCGCCTTCGGTCGCCCGCATGGCAGCTGCGATGATCCGCGACGAGGCGATCCCCGCCGACCTCGTCGAGTTGGGGGTCAGCGCTGAAAGACTCTCGCCGGTACGGTTTCACTCATAGTCCTTCAACTGTCGTGTCCGTGTCAGAGCTCGATGCGAGGATCGTCCACACCTGTAGGCGGTAGCGGACCGGCCCACAGCGTGAATGGTGAGGTGAACAACCATGACGGTTCAGGCGCTGCCAGCGACGTGGCCGTTGGACAACCCGAGAACTCGGTTGCTCGTTCTCAATCTGCGGGATGGCCGGTGTGGTCATTGTGCAGCGCCGCTGCTGAGCACAGACGACGGCGAGTACGACCCGGACGGTTCCGTCGAGGCGACATCCGCGGACTTCTCCGAGGCGACGACTGGTGGCTTCGGCCCCAGGGGTGGCAGCTGCTTTGCAGGCAACGCGGCGGTCTCGCCGCTGTTACTGCGATTGTGGCGCGAAAAGCGCTGGCCGACAGAGTTGTTGAACTCGACGTACTCCGGGAGGCTGTGGAGCGCACCGGAGCGCCTGCACGCCGAGCGCGGCCTGGATCTGATCAAGTCGCTGAACTACGTCCTCGCCCGTGGCGGCAACCCGTCACCGTGGCGGGCCGAGCTGGTCGACGCAATCGCCGGCCCCGAGCACCTGCGCACCCTGACCGAGGCGCTGCCCGGATGGCTGCGGACCTTCACGGCCCGTTACGCCAACCAGATCACCGCCACCCTCGCGTTCGCGCCCGCCGGCGTCGTCTTCGGCTACCAACAGATCGAGGCCATGGTCGCCGACACCCTCTTCGAGGCGCTCGGATACGACTGGGAACGGCGGGTCCGCACCTTCGAGCAGCTCACCCGGCTCAACGTCCGCGTCGCCATGCTGGCCGACCGGCTGCCGTGGTCCAACCCGATCCGCGAGCACCGCAAGAAGATCGGCGCCGCTGCGCGGGAACGGATCGCCATGCTGAACAAGATCGCCGCCGGCCGCGACATCGCTATCACGTTCAGCCATCACGACGGTTCGACCTCCGGCGAGGGTTTCACCGGCTGAGGACCGCGATGCCGAAGGTCAGATCGCCAGTGCGCGAACGTGACTCGTCATAGCACGATGACAGTCTTGCCGCTCCCGTGTCCCGAACCGATGGCCGCCAGCGCGGCCGGCGTGTCGGTCAGCGGATAGGAACGGGCGATCGGGACGGTCAGGCGGCCCTGCTCGATGAGGCCGATCAGTTCATGTAGACCGGTGGCGAGATGGCGCCCGGCCCCGTCGACATGGATCTGGATGCCGGTGTCGGCGGCGTCGAAGGCGAGCAGCGTCAACACCTTCGACGGTTCTCCGGTCAACGCGATGGACATCGGGATCTCACCGCGCCCGGAGGCGTCGAGCACGGCATCGACTCCGCGGGGGGCCGCCGCGCGCACCCGCTCGGCCAGGCCGTCACCGTAGGTCACCGGTGTGGCGCCGAGCGAGCGGAGGTAGGCGTGGTTGCGTTCACTTGCGGTCCCGAGGACCTCCGCGCCGCGAGCTCTGGCCAACTGCACCGCGAACGTGCCCACGCCCCCAGCCGCGGCGTGGATCAGCAGCGTCTCACCCGCCGACACCCCGAGCTCCTCGAGCACCGCGTAGGCCGTCCCGCCCGCGCCGGCCAGGGAGCCGGCCACCTCCCAGCTGACGTCGGCGGGTTTACGCACGAGGTTGGCGGCCTCGGCGAGGGCGTACTCGGCGAACGACGGCGTCGTCGACGTCCCGAGCACCTCGTCGCCGACGGACCATTCCGCAACAGCGGACCCGACGGCGTCGACGACACCGGCGATGTCCGAGCCCACGCCGGCCGGCAGTTCGAGCGGTATCAGCTGGCGCATGTCACCGGCGACGATCTTGCGGTCGATGGGGTTGACGCCCGCGGCCCGGACCGAGATCCGGACCTGGGACGGGCCGGGCGCCGGTGGGGTGACGTCGACCAGGTGGAGCACGTCGGTGCCGCCGTACTCGTCGAACTGCATGGCCTTGGCCATCGTGGCTCCGATCGGATCGAGGCTGATTGCTGTGTGTGGTCGCGACGGTAGCGCGAACCTCACCCAGCGGCAGTCGTTCCCAGGATCGCCCGCGCGGCCCGCTCGGCGATCAGCATGACGGGTGCGTTGGTGTTGCCAGAGGTGATGGTGGGCATGGCCGACGCGTCGGCGACCCGCAGGCCGGCGACGCGGTGCACGCGGAAGTCGGTGTCGAGCACCGTGGCCGTCGACCGCGGCACACCGCGGGAGTCGAACGCCCCCATCGCGCAGGTGCCCACCGGGTGGAAGATGGTGGTTCCCAGCAGACGAGCCGCCCCGGCCAGATCGTCGTCACTGACCAGCTCCGGGCCGGGCAGCATCTCCTCCGGTTGATAGCGGGCCAGGGCCGGTGCCGCCATGATCTGCCGGGTCATCCGTAGACCACGGACGGCGATGTCACGATCGGTGTCTGTGGACAGGTAGTTGCACAGGATCTTCGGGTTGCTCAGCGGATCTGCGCTCGCCATCCGCACGTGACCACGCGAGGTGGGGCGCAGATTGCAGACCGAGGGGGTGATGGCCGCGAAGGGGTGCAGGGCCTCGCCGAACTTCGGTAGGGACAAGGGCTGTACATGCCACTCCAGATCCGCGCTGGCCAGCGCCGGGTCGCTCTTGGCGAAGGCTCCCAGCGTGGACGGCGGCATGGTCATCGGCCCCGACCGGAACAGCAGATATTGGATCCCCATGCCCGCCCGGGTGATCAAGTTCCGATACAGCGTGTTGACCGTGCGCGCCCCTTGGATGCGGAAGACCGTTCGAAGCTGGAGATGGTCCTGGAGGTTCTCACCCACTCCCGGTAGATCGACGGCCACCGGCACCTGATGCTCGGTGAGCAGCCCGGCCGGGCCAAGGCCCGAGCGCTGCATCAGGTGCGGTGAGCCGATGGCCCCGGCGGTCAGGATCACCTCCCGGCGGGCGCGGACGTCGACGATCTCGCCGTCCTTGAGCAGCTGCACGCCCGTGGCGCGGTGTCGCGCCGTGGTCCAGGCACCGCGACGCTGGTCCTCGCGAACCTGATCGTCCATCAGCAGCCGTAGCGCCTGGGTCTCGGTGTAGACGGTGAGATTGCCGCGGTGGGCGATCGGGTGCAGGAACGCGTCGGCCATCGACCAGCGCCGGCCCCGCCGTTGGTTGACATGGAAGTACGCACTGCCGGAGTTGTCGCCCCGGTTGAACTCGTCGATCGGCGCGATGCCCAGCTGGGCCGCGGCGGTCTGCCAGGCGTCCAGGATCTTCCAGCGCACCCGCGGCCGCTCGACCCGGATCTCGCCGCCGGCGCCGTGCCACTCGTCGGCGCCGCCGAAGTAGTCCTCCAACTGCTTGTAGATCGCCAGGGTCTCGCCCGGACGGTCGGGGCCACCCCAGAGCCAGCGGTCGTCACCGGTGGCCTGCGCCCACAGTTCGTAATCCGAGGCTTGCCCGCGCATGTGGATCATGGCGTTGATCGACGAGCAGCCGCCGAGCACACGGCCGCGTGCGTAGATGATGCTACGCCCGGCCAGACCCGGGTCGGGTTCGGTCGTGAAGCACCAGTCGGTGCGGGGGTTGGCGATGGTGTACAGGTAGCCGACCGGGATCTTGATCCAGAACCAGTTGTCCCTGCCGCCGGCCTCGATCAACAGCACCCGGTGAGCCGGGTTGGCGCTGAGCCGATTGGCCAGCAGGCAGCCCGCGCTGCCCGCGCCCACGATGATGTAGTCGAACTCGGCGTCGTATTCAGGCATAGGGCTGGTTTTCGGCACCGTTCCTCCATTGGCTCTGGATGCGCGTCCAGTGTGCGCGATGCCAGGATCGGCGCACGCACCTACCCCGGAGGTGCCGCTTGGCTGATCACCACAGCCTCCCGCGCCGTGCCGTCGCACCGTGCCGGCGCGGCACGCCGTTCGCGTCGGCCGGCCCGGCATCGGTTGCCGTCAAGATCCGACGGTCGGCATGAGCATTGATTATGATCGGGCCGACCTTTGCCCGTCTCGTACCGACCAGGAGACCCCTCCGTGCGATTCAACCCACCACCGAATTGGCCGGTACCGCGAGACGGGTGGACGCCGCCGACAGGCTGGGAGCCGGACCCGAAATGGGGGCCCGCTCCCGTCGGGTGGCCGCTGTGGCTGCCCGATTCCTACGGACAACCGCCCAGCGCTGCCGATCCGCGCGCGGGGTCCACCAATGTGTTGGCGATGCTGTCGTTGGTCATGGCGTTCGTCTTCGCCCCCGCGGGCATCGTGCTGGGCCACGTGGCGCTGTCACAGATCAAAAGGACCAGGGAGCGTGGGCACGGGCTGGCCGTTGCGGGATTGGTCTGCGGATACCTGTCGGTGGCCATCGCGCTGGTCGTCGTGATCGCCCTCGCAACAACGTTTTCCGCGCTCAACGGCGAGAGCAGATCGGATACGGCTGCTCCAATGACATCGACGAGCGTCACTCCGACCTACGACTCGGGTATCCAGATCGACCCCCGGTTTGCCGATTGGAAGCTGAGCCTCGACGGGTTCGGACCCGTCAAGCTCGGTATGTCGACGGCCGAGCTCGCAGCCATGGACGGGATCGTGCGCGGGGACAGCGAATACTGCGACTACCCGGTCTTCCACTGGACCGGCATGCTGCACGAGGACGATCCCTCCTACCAGGACTCGGCTCCGATCGGATACATCTACGTCAACGCGCAGGGCGTGGTCTCGCAGATCAGCGTGAGCGGTGAAGTTGACAGCCCCCTCTTGGACACCGGCATCACCGGCGGCTCGAGTTATGCCGATCTCGCGGCGGCCAACGGCGACCGACTGATCGCCAGTGCGGATTCCGCCGGCGGCGGCGCCGATGGCGGCTACGCCGTCAACGGGTCGACCGGCTACCTGTACTTCTACGTCCAAGACGGTGTCGTGCAGAGCGCCTCCGGCATCATCCTGTTGGCGGGCAATGTGACCCCGGAGACCGTACCCAGTTCATTCCGATGTGAACAGGTGAGCTAGCAGACTCTGCCTCACGACGCCCGCCGCGGCCCGGCTAGTTGGTGCGGTCGTGGAGGGTGATGTGGTAGCCGTCCGGGTCGGCGAAGGTGAAGGTTCGACCGAACGGGCCGTCGACGGGTGCGGACACGACAGTGTGCCCGTCGGCCACGAGTGCGTCGTGGATGTCTTGAACATCGTTGGCGTGCAACCAGATTGCGGTCCCGATACCGGGCTGGGCAACGGCTTCGAGGTCGGTGCCGGCAATTACGTCGCGCAGGGCGAAGGCGATGGGTTCGGTCTCGAAGACGACGGCGTGCGGGGGCCCGGCGGGGGAGCGGACCAGGCCGAGGTAGCGCTCGTAGAACGCCTGGGAGGCGGCGAGGTCGCGAGCTTGCAGCGAGATGAAGTCGGGGCCGATAACAGGCATGCGCTTTCCTTTTCCGTCATGTCAGTATTCTGACATACCCGAACCTATGTCAGAATGCTGACATGAGTCAAGGCGACGGCGGGATCACCGTTGAGACGTCGGTGGGCTACGCGTTGAAGGAGGCCTCGAGTGCCTTGCGCGCCGCCATGGAGATCGTGCTGAGGCCGCTCGGGATGAGCGTCACCCGCTACGCCTGCCTGGAGCTGCTCGCACAACGACCGGGTCTCTCGGGCTCCGACCTCGCCCGGGGGGTGTTCGTGACCCGGCAGTCCATGAACGTGCTTCTCCAGGCGTTGGAACGCGAGGGCTACGTCACCCGACCCGAGGCGGCGCCCGTGGGAAAGGTCCTCCCCACCCAGCTCACGGCTCGCGGCCGCCGGAGCCTGCAGAGGGCGACGTCGGCGGTCCGGGCTGTCGAAGACCGGATGCTGTCGGGCTTGTCCGAAACCGAACAGGCTCAGGTGTTCCGCGCGCTACAGACCATGATTCAGTCCCTGCGCGATGACAGCGCAGATGTCTAGTCCGCGTAGTAGTCGTTGCCGCGAGAGAACTCGACGAAGGTGCATGCTGTGTCACCCACGGTCCATGCGTCGTGGCCGGGAGGCAACAGCATCACGTCCCCAGCGGTGAAGGACTCCTCGGTGTCGTCGGCCATGCGCACCGCGAGTGTTCCCGCCACCACCAGGGCGACGTGAGGGAGCTCGCAGAGGTCGGTGCCCGCGTACTCCTTCAGATCGTTGGACCAGCGAGCTCCCGGGGCGAAGGTCACCTCTGTCACCGACACACCGTCGAGTTCGGCGGTGCGCTTGGAGATCAGCCCGTGGGCGTCGCTGGGAACGTCGGCAAGTCGCGCCTTCTGCATCGCGCGGTTGTAGCTCATCTGTCCTCCGGTCGGTGAGGTCTGAACGCGGGCGGCCGAGCGAATCCGAACGGCCGCAACAGACACGAGGGGCCAGCTTCTGCCGACGGAACCCTCCGCGGCAAGACTTAAATCCGGCGTGATCGCATCCTCCGCAGCTGCGGGACCGCCGACCGCGGGGATCTCACCTCACGTGGCCATCGAGATCACCGCGCGGCCTTGGATCTCACCGCGGGCGAGCGCGTCGAAGGCCTTACCCACCGACGCCAGCGGATACGTCCGGGTCACGGTGTCCTCGACCGAGAACACGCCCGTGGCGGCCAGGTCGATGACCGCGGGAAGGTCCTCTCGGGTACGTCCGCCGAACGACCCCATCAGCCGCTGACCGCGGCGCACCAGCGGCGTGATCTCGACATTCGCCGTCGACGTACCCGCGGCGATACCCACCGCGACCATGCGACCGCCGTCGGTGAGCATCTTGACCGCCTGTTCGAACGTCTGCTGACGGCCCAACACCTCGAACGCGACGTCGACGCCGGCGCCGCCGGTGAGTTCGCGGACCGCGGCGACCGCGTCGGTGGACTTGGAGTTGACGACGTGATGGGCGCCCAGCTTCTGCGCGGCGGCCAGCTTCTCGTCGTCGATGTCGACGGCGATGACGGTCTGCGCGCCCGCGGCCCGGGCGAGTTGGACGATGCTCGAGCCCACCCCGCCGGTGGCGACGACGGCGACGGTCTCTCCACGCTGCAGCGCCGCGGTCTGATGGACGGCGCCGTAGGCAGTGAAGGCCGCGCAGCCGAGGATGGCGGCCGCCTCCACCGGGACCTCCTCGCGCAACGGTGCCAGCGCGTTCATCGGCACCACCGAGTACTCGGCGAGCCCGGCCATGGAATACATGGCCAGCGGTGAGCCGTCCTCCCGGAACAGCCGGGTGGTCCCGTCATACAGCGTGCCGTTGAGCCGGTTCATCGCAAAGAACGGCAGACACATGTCGTCACGTCCGCGCTCGCACTGCCGGCACTCGCCGCACGGCATGATGAACGCCCCCACCACCGTGGCGCCGACGTCCACCCCGCGGGCCGGCGCAGTGTCCGGGCCCAGGGCGACCACGGTGCCGGAGATCTCGTGGCCGAGCACCGCCGGTGACGGGAACGCGACCTCACCTTTCATGACGTGCAGATCGGTGTGGCACACCCCGCACGAGAGGACACGCACGAGCGCCTCGCCCTGTTTGGGCTGCGGTACCGGGATGCGCTCGACCTGCAGCGGGTTGCCCGCACCGGTCCAGACTGCGGCGGCCATCGTGTCAGCCATCTCGGGGCTCCTTTCAGGTGAGGTCATTCGGCGGTGATGGTGCGGCCCGCGGTATCGGGCACGAAAAGGCAGCCGAGCAGGCCGAGAGCTGCGCCGATCCCTCCGAGCGCCAGGGCGAGTCGAAGGTCGCCGCCCGCCAGGGTGAGGGCGACCAGCGGGTACAGGCCGGAACCGACTCCTCGGGCGACGTAGTAGGTGGCATTCGATCCGAATGCCCGGAATCGCGTCGGATAGAACTCCGAGATCCACGTCCCCAGGACCCCGAAGCCGGCGTACCCCATCGCGGTGCCCGCCAGCGCGGCCACCCCCACGGCGGGAGATCCGGTGCTCCACAAGGCGAAGCCGACGAAACCGACCACCCCGACGAGGCATGCGTACATCGTGGATCGACGCCGACCGACCCGGTCCGACAAAGCCCCGAACACGATGTAGCTGGCGATCGCGACCAGTGTGCCGACCGTGAGGATCAGCGTCGACATCCCGAGGGGTATCCCCAGCGTGGTGCGCAGGAAGGTGGGCGCGAACGTGATGTAGGAGTAGCTGGCGGCGAAGACACCGGTGGTGCAGATGGTCAGGAACACCGCACCGCGCGCCAGCCGTTTGCCCCGCAGGTCGTCGCCGTCGGTGACCGGTGGCGGCGTCTTGTCGCGGCGGATCTGCCGGCTTGCCTGCCAGAGAGTGGATTCCGGTAGCCAGAAGTAAGCGGCCGCAGCGACGCCCAAGCAGCCGACACCGATCACGGCGAAGCCGATCCGCCACCCGGCGTCGGAACCCCACACCGACAGGGTCAGGAACAGGATGAGCTGCGTCAGCAATTGGCCCGCGATGAACATCGCCTGTAGCACCGAGCCCATGAACCCGCGCTTGCGGGACTTCCAGCTCTCGGCGAACATCGCGAAGAGCACCCCGAAGGCACCGCCCATGGCCACACCGGCGATCACCCGGGTCACCACGAACATGTCGAAGTCGCTGAGGGCGCTGCCGACGATCGCGGCGATCGAGTAGGTGCCGGTGAACAGGATGTAGGACGGTTTGCGTCCGAATCTGTCGGCGATCCAACCGAACAGGAAGCCACCGACGATCGATGCCAGGCTCTGCGCGGTGATGGCCGCGACCACGTCGTGATTGGTGACGCCGAACGAGGCGGCCAGATCGGACATCGGGAAGCTGAGCAGGTTGAGCTCCATGCTCTCGATGAGCGCACCCACGACGGCGAAGATCAACACGAACCGACGCTCGCGGGGCGTGTACGCGGTGGCGGCGGTGAGCACGCCGGGCGAAGGCACCACGCCTGCGGCATCAACGGATCTGGTCATGACGCGCCCCTGCCGATCAGTGCGGATGAGGTGAGCAGGGTTTCCGGCATGTACATGTCGTGGCGCATCGAGCCGATCCGTTCGATCGTGGTGACGACGGTGTCGCCGTCCGCGAGGTAGCTCGGGGGCGTACGACCCAGCCCGACACCTTCTGGCGTGCCGGTGAAGATGAGATCCCCAGGCAGCAGCGTGACGATGCCCGACAGATAGGCGATCAGCTCGGGAACGCTGAACACCAGGTCCGAGGTCCGGGAGTCCTGCACGACGGTGCCGTTGAGTTCGGTCATGACCCGCAGATCGTCGGGGTCGTCGAACTCCTCGATGGTGACGAGTTCCGGTCCGATTGGGGCGAAGCCGGGGAACGACTTGCCCAGGCTGAACTGCGCGGGGCTGCCGGCCTGCTGGACCGCCCGGTCGGAGAAGTCTTGTCCCACAGTGAGCCCCGCCACGTAGTCCCACGCAGATGCGACGTCGACGTGGCGGGCTGGGGTGCCTATCACCGCGACGAGCTCGACCTCCCAGTCCACGGTGTCACCGGTGAGCGCGATACGGCCGGTGGGACCTGTGAGAGCACTCTGGTACTTGGTGAACACCATGGGCTGTTCGGGCAGCGGGAGCCCGGACTCCTTGGCGTGCCTGACGTAGTTGAGACCGATCGCGAAGATCTGCGTGGGCCAGGGGACCGGTGCGCCCAGATCGGTGGTGGCGTACGCGTGCGCGGGACCGTCCGCCGTCAGCGCCCACGCGCAGAAGCCCGGCCAGTCCGCGAAGGCCGATTGCGGGTCAGGGCCGTATCGTCCCGCGCTGGCGGTGTGCACGTCGACTGCGCCGCCGTCGCGCAGCAGGACGAGCCGGTTGTTCAGGTTGGCTATTCGCATGATGTCTCCGCAGTTGGGTATGACGTGGTGGCGGAACGCAATTCGTAGATCAGCTCGAACACCCGGGCGGGGCGGACCTGGTCGAAACGTGCCCCGGCACGGGTAGCTCTGTCGGCGAGGTCCGCGGCCAGGGCATCGGCGTTCACCCCGCTGTGCAGTTCGATCAGGACCACCGCTGACGACGTCTGCTGTTGGCCGGACGAGCGCCCCTCGGTCGTCGCACTCTTGGCATCGCTGACCGTGATGTCAGGTTCGTACAGCGACGCTGCGACCACCCGGTGCTCGTTGATCAGTTCCTGGAACACACTGCTCGCCAGAGCATCTCGTAACGTCGCAAGTTCGTTGCCGGGCTGGACCTCGACGACGACGACGCGGCCGGACGAACCGTCGCCGCGTGCCACGGTGATGTGATAGGCCGCGCGTCGGAACTCGGTGAACAACGGGACGACCGCCAGGGTGAGCTCGGTCGGGTTGTCGAGACGCCGCAGGTACTCCGGGGAGGCCAGTACGTGGACATCGACGGTTTCGTACAGGGTCAGGTAGTCGATCATGGCGGGCTCACCCTGCGGTTGCTGGTCGGCGGCGACGAACCGACGGGCACGCAGGAATCCGGGAGTGGACACCCGTTCGGGCAGGTGTTGGAAGTTGTACCAGTCTTCATAGACCGGCAGGTCGTCGCGGGCCACGCTGATCCAGTTGATCATCGCGCCGGCGCCCACCACCGATTCGAACGCGCTGCGGGTCATCGTCATCAGAAGGCCCCGTTGCGCTGCTGGAACTTCGTCGGCTTGCCGATCAAGGGTTTCGCTGCGCCGACCCATTCGGCAACGGCGTCGATCATCTGCGGCACCGTGGTATGCGGGTAGCCGAACTCAGATTGCAAATGCGTGCCGTCCATCACGTAGGCGGTACCGCTCTCGACGCCCTCGAAGACCGGGCGACGGCCGAACTTCTCGCCGAAGCGCTCGGCCAGCCAGCGGATCGACACGATCTCGGGGCCGGTGACGTTGAGTGCCCGCGGCGGGTTGCTGGCCAGCCGAAGTGACCGGATGGCGTACTCGGCCACGTCGCCCTGCCAGATGACGCTCACATGCCCCATGTCGAGTGGGATCGGCGTGCCGTCGTGCACTGCCTGGGCGATCTCCTGGAGTACCCCGTACCGGGTCTCGATCGAATAGCCGAGGCGGAACAGCAGCACGGGCGTGCCGAACTTGTGGGAGAAGTGCTCGAAGATGCGCTCGCGCCCCACACACGAGGCCGCGTACTCACCGATCGGCCCCAGTGGATCGGACTCCCGCGATCCGCCGGTGGCGACGTCGGCCAAGGGATAGGTGACCAGCGTGGAGAACACCACGATGCGCGAGCCGCGGAATCGCTGTGCGACTCGGCCCGGCAGGTAGGAGTTCATCATCCAGGTGAAGTGCTCGTTGCCGACGGTCCCAAACTTATTGCCGGCCATGAAAATCACATTGGCCGCGTCCGGGATCCCCGCCAATTCCAGGTCATCGGTGAGATCCGCCCGGACCGGCGTGACGCCGGCCCGCTCCAGGGACGCCAAGGCGGAGGGGTCGGAGAACCGGGCGACGCCGAACACCGACTTGTCCACACCGGCCTGCTCGATGGCGCGCTGAGCCATCATGGCCACGCTGGGCCCCACTTTGCCGCCCACTCCAAGAACCACGATGTCCCCGTCGAGCTGGGCGATCTCGTCGATGAGCTCGGGGGTGGGGGTGGTGAGATCGCGTTCGATGTCGTCGATCACGGTCATGCTCAGCAAGCCTCCTGTGCCTTTTCGTCGTGCCCCCCACCACACTGCTGTGTGTGATCACCCAAGTCGATCCGTAGATGCCCAACGTTGCACGTAGAGTATTGTGATGGTTTCACAATCCGCTGCGCACTATGCGCCCGATCTGGATGCACTGGCAAAGCGGGCAGCCGCGCTGATGTGGAACATCTACCCCGGCTACTCGCAGGATCGCTTCGACCTCTCCGAGCTGCTTCCGTCGGTGCGGGCGAACCTGGATCTGGCCGTGGAGGTGCTGCACCGAGACCGCGGACCGACGGTCCAGGAGATGGCGGCAGCGCGTGCTCTCGGCTCGCGGCGAGCCAGCCAGTCGGTGCCGCTGGAGTCGGTCATCCAGGCCTATCGGTCGACGGAACGCGTCATCCTGTTGGACCTGTTCGCCAACTCGCGGCAGTGGCCCGAACAGCAGGCCAACCGCCGCGCGGATCTGGTCATCACCACCTTCGACCTGATGACCGACGAGATGATCAACGCCTACCGCGAGACCTCCTCGGCGATCGAGGCGACACGGCGTCGGACCGAGAACGAATTGGTCAACGCGCTCACCAGTGGCCATCCGGTGACGACGGCGGAGTTCCAGCAGTGGACCGACACCCTTCAGATCGATGCCGACGGCCGGTGGTTCGCCTTCGCGTTGCTCGGGGACTCCCGTACCGACCCGCTGGACCTGCACCGGTTGCGCCGCCGCCTGGCCGTCCAACTGCAGCCGCACACCGGCCAGGTGCTGTTCGGCGACGTCGGTCAGGCCACCGTGGCGATCACCGCGCTGCGCTCACCCGACGCCGATCCGCAACGGGTATTGGAGCAGGCGTTGTCTGCGATTACCAACGCGACCGTGATCTACTGCGGGATAGGGCAATTCAGTGATGGTCTGCTGAGTGCCGGTGAATCGTGCCGGCAGGCCATGGAGGCTGCGCGGGCCGCCGCAGCCGGGACGTCGAACAGCGGCGGCACCGTTGTCAGCTACCACGACGCGCTGATCGAGATCCTGCTCAGCAGCCGCCCGGCGGTCGCGGACACTCTGGTCGAGACCCGGTTGCGGCCGTTGGCGGACTACCCGCACCTGATGGAGACGGTGGCGGCGCTGCTGGCCAACGACCTGTCCCAGTCGCGCGTGGCCAGAGAGCTGTTCGTGCACGTCAACACTGTCAACCACCGGGTCAAGCGGATCCGCGAGATCACCGGTATGGACCTGACCCGGCTGACGCACGCCGTGGAGCTGGCGCTGGCGGTGCGCTGGCAGAAGCTGAACAGGGCAATGAGCGGGCAGTGAGAACGGTCACGCCGGTGGTTCGACGAGCAGTAGCAGGGTTGTCACGAGCGTCGCGAGGGTGTGTTTGTCGCGAGTCGACAGCGCCAACACGAAGGTTCCCTGGATGAGCGACAGCACCGCTTCAGCGATCTCCTGTGCCGACCGGTCGGTTCGGACGTCGCCCTGCTCCTGGCCGGTCGCCAGCAGCGCCGCAACCTGGGTGGTCCACGCTTCGATGTGAAAGCTCAACTGGTCGCGGAACACGTCGGACGTGGCGGCGACCTCCGTCGAGAACTTGCCGGCCAGGCATCCGCGCTGGTATCCGGACTTGACGAACATCTGCGCCATGTCCTTCGCGTAGCCGACCAGCCGATCGGGCGTCGAGAGGTTCTTCTTCGACGACCACTTGGCCAACAGATCGCGCTGGAAGGCCATGTAGCGGTCGAGTACGGCTTGACCGAACACGTCCTTGGAGCCGAAGTGATGATAGAACGAGCCTTTCGGCACGCCGGCGTCGGCGAGCACCGCGTCGACCGTGGTGCCGTGGAAGCCGTAGTCGTAGAACAGCTTCGCTCCACTGCGTAGGAGTGCCTCCTTGTGGGGGAGCGCGGCCTTCTGCGAACCGGTCATATCCCCGCCTTTCAACGCGTTCCCCATGCGGCCCCCGAGTATAGGGCGACCGACCCCGAGGCCGTCCCGCAGCGCCATCTATTGACGATTCAGTCTAGACGATTTAGTCTAGGCGAACGAAACAGCCCCGCGAGTTCGGTGCTGCGACGGGAATTGCCGAAGGGAAAGCATGAGTGGATTCGCCGACATCTTCTCGGTTGCGGGGAAGACCGCGCTGGTGACCGGGGGAAGCCGCGGCATCGGATACATGATCGCCGAGGGACTACTGCGCGCGGGTGCGCGCGTCTACCTGTCGTCACGCAAGGAACACGCTTGTTCGCAGGCACAGCACGCCCTTTCGCCGCTCGGCGAGGTACACGCGATCCCGTGCGACGTCAGTTCGGAGGAGCAGTGCGCCGCGTTGATCGGCGAGATCAGCGACCGTGAATCCGGGCGTCTCGACATCCTCATCAACAACGCCGGCGCGACATGGGGTGCACGCTTCGACGACTTCCCTGCGGCGGGTTGGGACAAAGTGCTGGCGGTGAATCTGAAGGCCCCCTTCATCCTCGCCCAACGAGCACGCCCACTGCTCGAGGAATCCTCCACCTCCGACGATCCCGCACGGATCATCAACATCGGCTCGATCGACGGCATCGTGGTGCCCGGTTTCGGCAACTACTCCTATGCCGCATCGAAAGCAGCGATCCACCACGTGACGCGTCATCTCGCGGCGGAACTGGCCCCCACCATCCTTGTCAACGCGATCGCACCCGGGCCCTTCCCCTCCAAGATGATGGAGAGCACGCTGCAGGAAGTCGGTGCCGAGTTGCGTGCCGCGAGCCCCGTGAAACGCCTCGGAGAGCCTGATGACATCGCTGCTGCAGCAATCTATCTCGCATCCCGCGCCACCACGTTCATGACCGGCGCCCTCATCCCGCTCGACGGCGGGCTGAGCACCACCGTCGGCATCCATCTATGACCTGTTGCCAACTGCCTCGAAGGACACACCACACATGTATCAACCACCCGTGGACGACTACGACTTCCTGCTCCGCCACGTCGTGGACGGAGCGAACGTCCTCGAACTGGCGACCGCCGGCGAGTACAAGGTCGACGATTTGCGGCAGATACTCTCGGGTGCCGCCGACGTCGCGCTGGCGAGCTGGCACCCGCTCAACGCAATCGGAGATCGCCTGGGCAACATGCTCGTTGACGGCCAGGTGACCACCCCGCCGGGAACCATCGAGGCGTACCACGCGCTCCGAGACGCCGGATGGATGAGCGTCTATGCGCCCAAGGAGGCCGGTGGCGAGGGAATGCCGTGGGTCTTCGGTAACGCGCTCAACGAAATCTGGTGCGCCGCGGACGTCGCCCTGTCGCTGGTCGTGGGACTGTCCGTCGCCGCCATCGGAGCTGTCCACGCCGCCGCTGATGACGCGCTGCGTTCGACCTATCTGCCCAACCTAGTCTCCGGACGATGGACCGGCACCATGAACCTCACCGAACCACAGGCCGGAACCGACCTCGGTGCCATCCGCACCCTGGCGCGGCCGAACGGCGACGGTACCTGGGCGGTGAAGGGGCAGAAGATCTTCATCACCTGGGGTGATCACGACCTGGCCGACAACATCATCCACCTCGTGCTGGCGCGGACGCCGGATGCACCCGAGGGCATGGGCGGTCTGTCCCTGTTCCTCGTGCCGAAATACCTGCCCGATCCCGGCGGCGATCACACGGTGCGCAACGCCGTCCGCACCCTGGCCCTCGAGCACAAGCTGGGTATCCACGCCAGCGCAACCTGCGTCCTCGAGTACGAAAACGCGACCGGCTTCCTCCTCGGCGGCCTGAACGGGGGCCTGATGGCGATGTTCGTGATGATGAACATCGCCAGGGTGGGCGCCGGCGTGCAGGGTCTGGGGGTGGCCGACCGCGCCTACCAGCAGGCTCGCGATTACGCTGCCGAACGCGTCCAGGGCCCGGTCCTGGGCCGTCCGGCGCAGGCGCCGATCGCCGAGCACCCGGACGTCGCACGGCTGTTGATGTCGATGGCCAGCCGCGTCTCGGCCATGCGTGCGGTGTCCGTGCAGGTGGCGGCCTGGCTCGACGAAGCGCCCGACGACCCGCAATCTGCCAGTCTGGCCGAGTTCTTCGTGCCCGTGCTCAAGGGCTGGTTCACCGAAACCGCGGTCCAGGTCACCTCCGACGCGATTCAGGTGCACGGAGGCGCCGGCTACATCGAGGAAACCGGTGCCGCACAACATCTGCGTGATGCCCGGATCCTGCCGATCTACGAGGGCACCACGGCGATCCAAGCCAAAGACCTCGTCGGCCGAAAGGTGCTGCGCGATGGCGGCGAGACCGCGGCCGCGGCCGCGGACCTGGTCACCGCGACGATCGCCACGCTACGAGAATCAGATCATCCGGTCGTCGAACGCACCGCAGGCCGCCTCGAGCGCGCGGTTGCCGCGACCCTGCGTGCCACCCGCACGCTGCTCGAATTCGGTGAGCAGAACCGCAAGCGCGACGCGTACGCCGCGAGTGTCGCCTACCTGCAGTCGTGGGGGCTGCTCGCCGGCGGATGGATGCACGCCCGCATACTCGTGGCCGCTCTCGCCGAACCCAGCGACCACAGCGCTCGCCGTCTCGCCGAGGCCGACTTCTACGGCGCACATCACCTCAGCCGCATCGGTTCGCTCGCGGAGTCCATCGACGCCGGCGAGATTGTCTACGACCCCTCCGAAAGTAGGTACCTCGCATGACTATCGACAACTACGAAACCCTGACCGTCACGCGTGACGGTGCCGTCCTCGTCATCGGACTCAACAGACCCGACAAGCGGAACGCATTCAACAGGGTGATGATCGGCGAGCTCGCCCAAGTGCTCGGCAAGCTCGACACCGACGATGGTCTACGAGCCGGGGTGCTCTACGGCGAGGGAAAGGGGTTCACGTCCGGGCTCGACCTGCCCGACGTCGTTCCCAGCTTGCAGGATGGCGCACTGCAAGTGCCCGAGGGCGGGATCAACCCTTGGCAGGTGGATGGCCGGCGGTTGACGAAACCGCTCGTCACCGCCGTGCACGGCAAGTGTCTCACCCTGGGCATCGAGCTGATGCTGGCCTCCGACATCGTCGTGGCGGCAGAGAGCGCAACATTCGCTCAGCTCGAGATCGCCAGGGGGATCTATCCGTTCGGCGGTGCCACGCTGCGCTTCCCACGTGCTGCCGGGTGGGGGAACGCGATGCGCTGGATGCTCACCGCCGAGGAGTTCGACAGCGCGGAGGCCCTGCGTATCGGCATCGTCCAGGAGGTCGTGGCCGACGATGCACACGTCACACGCGCGGTTGCGCTCGCGCAGGTGATCGCCGCGCAGGCGCCGTTGGGAGTTCAGGCCACTCTGCACAGCGCCCGGCTGGCCCAGCGGGACGGCGAAGCGGCGGCCGAAGCCCATCTCGTCCCGACCGTCATCGAGCTGTTCGGTACCGAGGATTCGCGCATCGGCCTGGAGTCCTTCTTCGCCCGGCAGCCGGCGCAGTTCGTCGGTCGCTGATGCGTGCCCCGCGCGAGGCTGGGCCGCCGGGTCGGTAGGGGAGTAGGAGGGCCATATGACCACCGGGTCGATCACCATTACAGCGATCTCTGCTGCCGGAGAGGTGGATTGGGGCGCAAGGCCGAGCCCCAGCGAGTCACGTGTTGTCGACGCTGCGACGCGACAGCTCTTGACGCGGATCAGTAAGAAGTGGGCCGCGTCGATCTTGCAGGTTCTCGCGAGCAATCGGGGCGAAATCCAGTTCGGCGAACTGAGCCGACGACTGAGCGGAATCTCCAACAAGATGTTGTGGTCGACCCTTCGCGATCTGACGCGTGACGGTCTGGTGGCTCGGCGTGAAGAGGGCCATCCCCGTCAGGTGCACTACCGCCTCAGCGAGCGAGGGGAGTCGTTGTTGTGCGCGCTCGACCCCCTGCGTCAGTGGGTCGCCACCAACGTAGTCGCGCACATGCTCGAAACGGACTCGGGCCCCGACGCACGGTGTGACGAAACGACCCCCGCCAGTGCCACGAGCCCAGATACGCTGTCGCAAATCGCCGACCAGAACGGAAACTGCAATGCCCCATCATAAACCAGTTACCGCCGAGGAAAAGATCGCCGACGCCCTCCGCGCGGCGCCTCCGCACATCGCCGCGATCGCCACCGTGGTCGACTACGACATGACGGTATTGCGGGAAGGGAGCCCGGAGTGGACCTGCATGCCCACTCCTCCCGACACCCCCTGGCCGGCCCCGATGTGTGGCGACCAGACCACGATGCAGTGGTTCCGTGATTGGTTCGCAGGCAAAACGCCGACCATCGACCGAATCGGCATTTCCTACATGCTGTTAGGTGAAGCCGGGGCCGACTTCGATCATCCCGAGGCGACCGTCCCGCCTGAAGGCAAGGACTGGTATCGCGCAGGGCCACATCTGATGATGGTGTTCCCGGCCAGCGCCGGCGACCTGACCAAGGGCATCGGACACGACACCACCACGGGGATGCCGTACATCAGGCCATTTCGCGGTGCGCAACCGCTGCTGATCATGCCGGTGGCGTTGCCCAGTCAAAGGCTCGCGTGGCTGGCGGAACCAGCGGCCGATGATCAGCGACGAGCCGGAGACCGCTACCGATGCACACACTGCGAGACGTCGCTCGTCTACGAGGTGGCGTGTTCGTGTGACGAAGGGTGCGGACATGCCGAGATCTGCTGCGGCACCCAGATGGAGAAGGTCACGACATAGGCGTTGGCTTCGGTGATGGGCCGTCATTTATAGAGCGCTTGCGCGCCACCCCACAGCGCGCCGGGGTTGAGAAGCTGTGGATACCGCTCGAGCATCGCCCGGAAGAATGACAGGGCGGTGTCGTGCTCGGGCACTAGCGCATCCACGGTGTCGAGGTAACCGCGGGTCGCAGCGATCGTGCGCACGGCGTCGTCGTCGAGTTCCTTGTTCTTGTGGCCCGCCACGATCCAGCGTGGATGGAGTTTCTCGACGAGATCGATGGCTTTGCGCCAGGCATCGCGACCGCCGTCAGCGGATTCGACGAGGTACTGGTGCACGCCGTTGTAGATGACATCACCAGCGACGACGAGCTGCAGATCGGGTACGTGCACGACGCTGGTGTCATCGGTGTCGCTGTGGCCCACCTCCACGATGTGGAGGTCATGGCCCTCGAGAGTCAGCCGGTTGCCGGGTGGCGTGATCGCGGTGACGGGTGTGTCGGGTATCTGATCGGGAAACAGACGATCCCAGAAACCGGGCCGCATCGCGACGTTGCGATGCATCTGGGTGATGGTGCCCGCCGCAGCGACGACGTGACTGTGAAACCGCTCGGCGAGCACATTGGCAGTGAACCAGTGATCGCCGTGGCCATGGGTTGCGACGATATGAGTGAGGTTCTTTCCCGTGGAAGCGACCCACTGGCCAACCGCCTCGGCCTGGTCGATCGTCAGGGGCGGGTCCACCAGCACCGCATCTGTTTGGCCGGAGATCATGGTGATGGACAGCGGTGAGAACATCCGACGGTCACCGTTCGGTACACGTTCTGTGGTGTTCTGGGGGATGGGTTCGGCGATGAAGACGCTGTACTCCAACGGGTTTGACGTCATATCTATCTCCTGGTCGGCGAAGCGTTGTTCACGATGCACCATCGTCTTGCCGGGCACACGCGACGAAGGTCCAACGGCCATCAGCAATGACTATACCGTCCGTCATACTCTACCTCATGGGTCCGACGGCTGAATCGGCTCCTTAATATGTATGATGGTCGGTATGGCAGCACGGAGCGACAGCAAGGATCGGATGATCAGCGCTGCGCGCAGACTCTTCCGTGAGCACGGGTACATCGGCACGGCGATGTCTGATGTGATCGCCGAGAGTCAGGCGCCGCGGGGTTCTCTGTACTTTCATTTTCCGGGCGGCAAGGAGGAATTGGCGACCGAGGTGGTGTTGCGGTACAGCGCGGATGTCATCACCCACATCAATCGCACCGCAGGCAGAACCGACACTGCACAGGACTTTGTCACAGAGTTCCTCGCCTATTTCCGTGAAGACATCGTGGCGAGCGACTACCGGGAAGGGTGCGCGGTCGCACCGATTGTCGTCGAGTCCACACCGGCGTCAAAGGCGTTGACGGACGTGATCTCCCGCGGTTTCCGTGACGTTATCGCGACTCTGACCGCACGCCTCGTGGAGAAGGCTGTCCCGGATCCGGACGCCGAGGCCATCGCCATCAACATCCTGACGAGCATGGAAGGGGCCCTCATCCTGTGCCGGGTACTGCGCAGCCCCGGCCCATTCGATGCGGCGATCTCCATGCTGACCATGTCACTGCCGGCCAGTGCCGGGCCGAGACGGTAGAGCAGCGACTTGTCGCGGATCGGTCAGCCCCTCCCCATCGGGCCTGAAGGGCAGTCATGGGTTGCCCGCGACAAGCCGCCGCTCTGGGTGCGTCAGCCGGCCTGTACGCCCAGCTCCGCGAGTCTGGCATGGTGCTCCTCGAACCACTCCTCCTCATGGCCGGGCTCAGGCATGAACAATCCAGCCTCTAGAGCCATTCGGGGATCCACTTCGGCCAGGGCGACGACAAGCTCGGCCTCGGATTGGCCTGTGATCTGCACCCACATGTCTCTGAACGCACTCAACATCGCCTGACGCGTTTCCACGGAGCGTCCGTGCCGGATCTGGCCACCGAGGAACGAACGGCCCTCCGGCTTGCGGGCGACGAAGCAGTCGCCCTCGGTGTACTCGCGGAACACCACATTGACGAACGCCTCCGGCGCTCCGGTGAAGCTGCAGTGGATGTCGGTGATCTTGTTGACGAGCTCCGTCTTCGCCGAGGCGGTCAGCCGGCCTTTCATGGTGTCGACCTGGTAGAGCGGCATGATGTTTCCTTTCGTTGCGTACTTTCTTGCTGCACCCGAACCGTTTTCGGTGGGCACATGTCTCGTGCTGGTCGCGCACTGACGAGGTGGTACGGCAGCGCGGCACCCAGCGGGAACGACCTAGCCTGGCGCGACGGCTGAGGACGTGGTCGAGGTGAGCGCCTCGATGGCGTCGTTGAATGGCGCGGGACTGCGCAGCACTCGGCTCACGATGAGTGCGCCCTCTATGGTGACGATGATGTTGGACGCCAGCTTGTCAGCCTGCCGCGCGGAGATTCCTTTCTCGGTCAATCTGGCGGCCAGTGCGGAAAGGATGCCCACGAAGCCCTCGCGCGTTGCCTCGCTGAGCACTTCGCAGTCTGGGGTGGACTCGATGACGATCGGAGCGATAGCGCAGCCGCGGCGGTAACCCGTGGTGGCGAACTCGTCACGAATGTAACCGCAGAACGCGGAGACGAAATCGGCCGCCGAGTCGGTATCTCGCGCGATATCGTCGGTAAGGGACACCAAATCGGCGGAGTAGTCCGAGGTCACCCCGACAGCCAGCTCCTCCTTGCCGCCCGGGAAGTAGTAATACAGGGATCCCCGCGGCGCCGCGCTCTGGTCCAACACGTCGGATAGCGCAGTGCCGACATAGCCCTGCTCCCTGAACAACCGTCGAGCTGCCGCGATCATGCGATCGCGAGAGTCGTTGCGGCGAGCCATTTGGACCATAGTTCAGTGCCTTTCGCACAGTCTCCGAAGCCGACGCGGTGCCTCGTACCAACCTCACTAAGTATGACGCACGGTATAGTTGTACTGTACGCGGGCGTGGCCCGGTGTCAAGTCGGGGTCCAGGGACCTACAGTCCTGGTGCGGTCGGCCATGAGCCGGTGGTGTCAAATCTCCTTGGCCAGTGGGTGCCACGCCCCACCATGACGTGGAGGCCTAGATCTGTGGGTTCACGCGACACTGCTGATGATCGCCACAACCAGCCCCGCAAGGGTGAGCACCGCAACCAACACCGCGGCGGCGATCGCCCGGCGTCGCCGATGCCGGCGGGCACCGTCGAGAGCCACCGCGATGCCAGCGAGGATCAACGCCGCATAGACCGCCAGCCCCACCGTCAGCATCGCCGCGGTGCTGGCGGCCAGTGTCACAGTGCGCATACCGTGAGCCTACGGCGGGTGCGGATGCGTCCGACGCCGTGTACTGCCGCAGACTGGCCGCCTGCACTGTGCACTGGCGGATGCGCACGGCAGCGGCGGCGCGTCACCATGGCCTGGAGCTTTCACCAGCCCTGCGACCACCGAGGACCCACCATGACCCTGCCACTCGTGCCGCCGTTCACGCTGCAGACCGCCACCGCAAAGGTGCGCGCCGGCGAGGACCTGTGGAACACCCGGGACCCCGAGCGCGTCGCCCTTGGCTACACACCGGACAGCCGGTGGCGTAACCGTTCCACCTTCCTGCAGGGCCGCCCGGCCATCGTCGAGTTCCTCATCGGCAAATGGGAATCCGAGCTCGACTACCGGCTCATCAAGGAGCTCTGGGCGCACGGTGAGGACCGGATCGCCGTCCGGTTCGCCTACGAGTATCGCGACGGCTCAGGGCGGTGGTTCCGCGCCTACGGCAACGAGAACTGGGAGTTCGACGCAGACGGACTGATGCACACCCGGCACGCCTCCATCAACGACGTCCCCATCACCGAGGCCGAACGGCTGTTCCACTGGGACGCCCGCGGGCCACGTCCTTCCGACCACCCCGGCTTGAGTGAGCTGGTGCTGTGACCGCGATGATGCGGGCCGTCGGGGTTACCCGCTACGGCGGCCCGGAGGTCCTGCAGCTCGTCGAGGTGCCGCGCCCGAGCACCGGGCCGGGCCACATCCGGGTCCGGGTTGTCCAGGCCACATGATGCCCCACAATCCACCGGAGATGAACACCATCTGGTCGACCGTGGCCATGAAGGGATAACCCGGAGAGGGGCTACTTCTTCAGGAACTTCGCCAGGCTGTCGTCCATCTCGTCCCACCAGGCCGTGTGCGGCGCCGGGCCCACCGTGCCCGTGCAGGGCGACGAGAACGACTTGTTCCGGTAGCCGGTGATGCTCTCGTCCTTGTCGTGCTCCCAGGCGATGAAGTGCTGACGCACCAGCTCCAGATCGAAGTCGTCATAGTCCGACAGCGGCAGAAGATCACGCACGTAGTCGGTCTGGAAGTCGATCTGCGCCATGCAGCCGGACACTCCAGCGAGCTTGGTCAGCCAACGGTCGATGTCGGCGGCCATGATCTCGGTGTCGGGCAGTTGGACTCGGCCCAGGATGACGTCGCGCGCATAGAACGCCTGCGCGTCGAACATGTTGAACGTGTAGTACTGATCCTGCATACCCAGGTACAGCAGCTTGGGGTTGGCGGGCCACACCACCCCCTTGTAGAGCCCACCCGGATACAGCGTGTTGGCGGTGGCCAGGCGCAGTTCGGGATCGATGAACGGGAAGTGGTGCAGATAGCCGGTGCACAGGATGATCGCGTCGACGTCGCGGGTGGTGCTGTCGGCGAACGTCGCGGTGCGTCCGTCGAGGCGGTGCAGCGCGGGCACCTCGGTGATCCCCTCCGGCCAACCGAATCCCATGGGCGCGTTCCGGTAGGCGACGGTCACCGACTTGGCCCCGTACTTGAACGTCTGCAGCGCGATGTCCTCCGCCGAGTAGCTGCTGCCCAGGATCAGCAGGTTCTTGCCGGTGAACTCGGCGGCATCGCGGAAGTCGTGCGAATGCAGGATCCGGCCCGGAAACGACTCGAAGCCTGGGTATTCCGGCACGTAGGGCATCGAGAAGTGACCGCTGGCCACTACCACGTAGTCGAACGCTTCGGTGATCAGCGCTTGGTCGGGGAGAGATTCGCTGGTGACCGAGAAGGTCTGGGTGTCGGCGGCGAAGCCGACGCCGCGCACCGCGGTGTCGAAGCGGATGGCCTCGCGGACATTGCTCTTCTTGGCCCGTCCGACGATGTAGTCGTAGAGCACCTCACGTGGCGGGAACGACGGGATGGGGGAACCGAAGTGCTCGTCGAAGGTGTAGTCGGCGAACTCCAGGCACTCCTTGGGGCCGTTGGACCACAGGTAGCGGTACATGCTGCCGTGCACCGGATCTCCGTGTTCGTCGAGGCCCGTGCGCCACGTGTAGTTCCACAACCCGCCCCAGTCGGACTGCTTCTCGAAGCACACGACCTCACCGATGTCGGCCCCGTCGGAGCGGGCCTTCTCGAAGGCGTGCAGCAGCGCCAGTCCGCACGGGCCGGCACCGATGATGGCGGTTCGTGTCATTGAGATTCCTCCTCAGGAACGCGGGCGTTTCTTCTCGGGGTCGTAGAAGGGAATGGGAACGACTGTGCCGGGCAGGCGTTTGCGGTAGCCGTCGAGCTTGCCGACCTCGACGGCGGTCCCGGGTGCGCTGTGCTGCACGGCGATGCGGCACAACGCGATGCTGGCTCGCAGGACGGGGGAGCGCACACCGCTGGTCACCACGCCTACCTGGGTGCGGCCGATGTGCACGCAGTCACCGTGGGCGGCCACCTCGTTGCCGTCGAGGCGCAACCCCACCAGGATGCGCTGCGGGTGAGCTTTGCGGTCGACGAGGGCGTCGCGGCCGACGAAATCCTCGGGTGTGGTCTTCAGCGGCACGGTGAAGCCGATACCGGCCTCGAACGGGTCGGTCTGATCGTCGAATTCGTGGCCGGCCGCGACCAGTCCGGCTTCCACACGCAGCATCTCGAGGGCCTCGAGGCCCAGTGGCGCCAGGCCGTGCGGCTCGCCAGCGGTCCACACGGCGTCCCACAGAGCGGGGCCGTCGAACGGGTGCACCCACACCTCGTAGCCCAGCTCACCGGAGTATCCCGTGCGGGACACCAGCAGCGGCGGGCCGTCGGGGCCGCCGAGGCGCCCGATCAGGAATCGGAACCAGCCCAGGTCCCGCAGCGGTGGCTGGGTGGGCGGGGACCAGATCAGCTCGTCGAGCAGGCTGCGGCTGGCCGGGCCTTGCACGGCGAGGTTGTGAAGCTGGTCCGACGAGTCCTTGATCCACACCTGCTGCAGGCCCAGCCGCTGGGCCTGCAGACGCAGCCACTCCCCGTCGTGCGGATCACCGCCGACGAAGCGGAAGTTGTTGTCGCCCAGCCGGAACACCGTGCAGTCGTCGACCAAGCCACCGGACTCGGTGCACATCGCGGAGTACACCACCTGCCCACGGGACAGCCGGCGGATGTCGCGGGTGACGGTCGCCTGCAGCAGCTGCTCCGCATCAGGGCCGAGGACTTCGAACTTCCGCAGTGCCGACAGGTCCATCACCGCCACACGTTCGCGGCAGGCCCAGTACTCATGGTGCGGGCCGAAATTGTCGAAGCTCTCCGGCAGCCAGTAGCCCTGGTAGTCCACGAAGCGGCGGGTCAGCTGCTCGGTGCGGTCGGCGAAGCCGGTGCGCTTGGTCAGCACGGGGTCGGCGTCGGCTGTGAGTCGGTGTCCGACCGCCACAGAGAACCTCCTCGTCGAGTCGTACACGCGGACATGGATGTCGGTGGGCTGCCACCCGTTGGCGGGGTCGATGTCGTCGGGGCAGGCCGACGATGCGCATACCAGGTCAGCCGTCGCGCGGAACAGCACGTAGTCACCGGGCCGCGACCACGGCTCCTCGGCGACCAGCTGGAGGTCGGCGTCGAAGGCGGTGTTGTAGAACAGGTTCAGCGCGGGCCATCCGGCCCGGGCCGCCACGCCATATTTCGCCAGTTGCGCGTTGAAGTTGTCGGTGCAGTTGACGTGCCCGGGATAGCCCATGTCGGCGTAGTACTTCGCCGTGCAGGCCAACGCGAACGTGTCGTGACGGCCGACGGTGTCGCGCACCACCTCCAGCAATGGGCGGCCTCGGCCGTCGCAGAACTTCCCCGACAAACCCGGTGTCGGGTATGCCGCGCCCAGCAGGGTGCGGGTCATGGTGGCGTCGAGGCCGTACTCGTGGCCGTCGCCCAGCGCGCGGGCGTCGAACGCCAACAGGTCGGAGCACTGCCGTCCCGCCACGTCGACGATCTGGATGAACTGTCCCGCCCGCACCTCGTACGCCGTCGCGGTGGACGCGTCGATCCTGCTCTCCCACAGAGGTTCTGCGAGGGGAGTGGGCAGTTCGGGCTGTTCGTCGCGCGGAGACGTGGCCGCCCGCAGCACTTCGACGAACAGATCCGACGGCGGGTTCTGCTGCTCGCTGTCGACGTACATCGGGCGTGCGGGCGCGGCGACCAGTACGACGGCGGCGGAGTCGACGGCGAAGCTCTCCCGCGCTGCCGCGGGGGAGTCGTCACCGAACAGGCGGGTGGCCGTCGAGCCGGCCTGCTCGATGCCGTGCTCGGTCAGCTTCGCCAGGATGATCGAGGCGGCGTAGCCCTCCTCGGTGTCTTTGTCGCCGACGAGGCGTCGCAGCACGGTGGCCGGCGCGTTGGAGGCCGTGTCGGGCACGGCTCGGGGATCGGCGGAGAGCACCGTGATCTCGGCGGCCTGGCGGCCGAAGAGGTCCACGACGTCGAACCGGTCACCGCCGAACACCTTGATGGCGGTGATTCCGCCGGGCCGTACCCGATAGCGTTCGGCGTTGGCCCGCAACAGCATTACGGCGCGAACGAGCGGTATCCGACGTAGAACGCCAGCGCGCGGTCGGGTGTGGAGAACAGGATCCGGGAGCCCTTCGGGAAGAAGATGGCGTCCTTGGCGCGGGCGATCTCGACCTGGCCGGTGTCGACGTTCTCCAACCGGAACTCGCCCTCGAGCACGACCTTCATCTCGTCGTAGTCGTAGTAGTAGTCCAGCGGGGCGTCGGTCTTCTCCAGTTCGAAGTAGCCGGAGCACATCGGCACGCCGTAGGGGTTGGCGTAGACGTCGTCGATGTAGCCCTTGGTGCCCGGATACTCGTCCAGCGGCATCTGCGGAAGGTTCTTCCAGAAGCCGGTGGTGACCAAGAACGGGGGAACCGAAACAGTTGTCACACATCCTCCAGGGGAGACTCTCAGGATGAAACGGAGTCTGCCCTGAGGAAACGCGCGGTGGGTTTCCTGGAGATTAAGGTCTGGTTGCCTCGTGGAGTGTTGGTTCTCGTCCGTGAGCCGCGTACGGAGGTGTCATCGGTTCCCTCCGCGGACCGGCCTCTCATGTAACCCGCGCGGATCGACGAGCGTTTTGATGGCGCGGGGGCGTCCCGCAGCCATCCCCGGGATCACGCCGCCGCCTCAGGACTGGCCCGACGACCACACCAACACACACTCCTGGCATTTCGGGTTCAATCGGCTCGCTGGCTTACCCGAGATGTTGATCAACGGCCGCGAACGCGAATTCCTCTCCTGGTTCTTCGGTCCCGCGAAGATGGGGCGGCAGTGGACGTAACCGCCGATGCCATCGACGGGTACGTCCGAATCCTTGCCAGGCCCGGAGCCGTGGATGCCGGGATGAACTACTACCGGGCCATGTTGAGCGAACAGGGTCGCGCCGCGAGCAGGCGTCGGGCCCAGAGCAGGTTGACCGCACCCACACTCACGGTGAGCGGCGCGCGAGGCGCCGGAGACGTCCTCTTCCACACCATGCAGCGGCTTTGCACCGACGTTCGTAACGTCACCTTCGACGACGTCGGCCATTACGTGCCTGAGGTATGCCCTGACGACCTCGTCGGCGTCATCGAGCGGTTCTGGGCCGAATCCCAGCTTGCGATTGCGTAGTTGGGCCGCGTGACCGGACGGGCCCGAGCCATTCCACCAACCTGGCCGCGACACCCGGAACCCTTGTGAGGGCGGCTCACTGTCCACGAAAGTGTGTGAACTCGCACGCGCCAGGACGATGTTGGGTCAGCGTGACGCGGGCATGACCTCGGCAGCGATGTCTCCGCGCTCGATCAGCGCGCGTTCGCAGTCAGCGACGCTGCCTGCCAGTTTGTTATGGAACGACTTTCCTCGCGTACTCATGTAGACGCGGATCTTCCGGCGGTCCGCTCCGTCGACCTCACGGTAGGCGAGGGCGTTGGATATCAGCTTGTCCACGACGCGCGTGAGCGTGGCGCTGTTGGTCCCCGTGCGTTCGACCAGCTCGGTCATGGTCAGCCCGTTTTCCTCGCGCAGGGCGTGGAGGACCAGCCAGTGATCGGTGGCCAGCCCACTCGGCTTGAGGAGCGCGTCGAGGTCAGCTGCCAGCACACGTGCGGCCCGTGTGAGTGTTATGGCCAAGTTTCCCATCGCCTTACCCCTTGCCAAAAAAAATCCCGTCCGAAATACTCTCAATTGAGATGATAGACGCTCCCCGGCGTGTCCGGACGCCGGACTTCACCATCGCAATGGTGGTGCCGCTACAGGGCACTGCCGGGCTTTTCGGGCCGTCGTGCGAAGCCATGAGTGAGCTCGTCGTCCGTGACTTGAATCGGGATGGCGGCATCCTCGGGCGTGAGGTGAAGGCCGTGCTGGTCGACGGCGGCGATGAGCCCGGTCGGGTGGCAGCGGAAGTCGGCACCTTGATCTCGCAGGGCCGGATCGACGCGGTCACCGGCTGGCACATCTCGTCTGTCCGCCATGCGCTGGCACCGGTGGTGGCCGATCGGGTGCCCTACGTCTACCCGGCACTGTACGAAGGTGGCGAGACCCGCGGCGGGATCTACTGCGGTGGCGAGACGCCGCGACTGCAGATCGAACCGGCGCTGCGGTGGATGCGCGAGAACCTGGGGTCGCGACGCTGGTTCGTAGTGGGCGATGATTACGTCTGGCCCCGCCGTTCATCTGTGGCGGTGCAGACTTTCGCTCGCGAGTTGGATCTCGACATCGTGGGTCAGGCGTTCGTCGACCTAGGTGATCACAAGATCAAGCAGGTCATCGCAAAGATCGCCAACACCGACTGCGACGGGGTGTTGATGTTGCTGGTGGGTCACGACGCGGTGGCGTTCAACCGCTGCTTCGCCGAAGCGGGACTGGACCAGCGGTTGGTGCGATTCACCCCGTTCATGGACGAGAACATGGTGATGGCCAGCGGGGCCGCGGCAACTGCCAATCTGTTTGTCTCCGCGTCGTACTTCAGGTCCCTCGTCGACGCGAACTCGATGGATCTCACCAGTAGGTACTACGCATTGCACGGGGCCGGGGGACCACCGATCAGCGTGGTCTCCGAGTCCTGTTACGAGGGCGGGTATCTGCTGGCGAATCTCATCGAGCGGGCGGGTTCGGCGGCGGTGGCCGATATCGACGCGGCGATGGACGGAATGGCCTACGAAGGCCCCAGGGGTACCGTCGAGTTTCGCGGCCGGCGCGCGCACCAAGCGGTGCACCTGGCCGCAGGGAACGGCCTTGACCTGGAGATCGTGACCACGTTGGCACCTCTCGGCTGACCCGGCACATCAGTCGGCCGCGTTGACATCGCACCTCAAATGAAATAGTCTCATTTGAGTATACCGGCGACGGTTCGTTCGCTCTTTCGCGCCTCGGCAGGAGCCCAGATGCCTTTTGTCACCGACCGCATACAGGAACTCAACGAGGGTAGGGATCGGAAATCGTCAGTGGATGGTGGTTTCGATCCGGCGGCCTTGACGGCTCGCCTCGGTGCGAGCATCCTCGGTCAGGCCGGTGCCGTCGATGCCGTGGTGCGGGCCCTCACGCTGTCGTGGGCGGGCCTCACCGATCCGGGTCGACCGTTGGCGAATCTCTTGTTGGTCGGGCCGACCGGAGTGGGGAAGACGGAGTTGGTTCGGCGCGTCGCCGCTGAGCTTCGATCGGGGCCGGATGACATGTGCCGCATCGACATGAACGCCTTGGCTCAAGAGCATTACGCGGCCTCGCTGTCGGGTGCGCCACCCGGCTACTCCGGTAGTAAGGAATCACACAGTCTCTTCGACCGCTCCACCATCGAGGGCGATCTCTACCGACCGGGAATCGTCTTGTTCGACGAAGTCGAGAAAGCCGATCCGACTGTGCTCAAAGCGTTGCTGCAGATACTCGACCACGGGGAACTCCGACTGGCCAATGGCCAGCAGCGCATCTCTTTCCGCAACAGCTTCGTGTTCTTGACTTCCAACCTCGGATCGAAAGAGGTTGCACAGCTGCAACAACGGCGGCGGCGCCGTCCGCTGTGGGGTAAGCGTAACTCTGATGATTCAGCGGTGATCGTCGCCGCGCTCGAACGCTTCTTCGATCCGGAATTCTTCAATCGCATCGACGAGACGGTGATCTTCGACGCCCTCAGCCCAGCATCTGCCCGAGCGGTCACCCAGCGCGAGATCGGGCTGCTGACCGCGAACTTGCAGCGCCGTTCGGTCGATCTCACGGTCGACGATTCGGTGGTGGAGATGCTGATCGACCGCGGTTTCGACCCGGTCTACGGGGCGCGGGGTCTCAAGCGAGCGCTGCGGGTGCAACTCAATGAACCGATCGCCCAGAAGCTGATCGAGATGGGGCACCGCCCCGGCGTACCCCTGGCTGTACACGCTGTCGCATCGCCGCTTGGCGTCAGTGTGACCGCTGAACGACGTGAACCACAGATGAATACGCGTGAAGGGATCGCAGGATGAGGATCGACGAGTACGCCGGTTTCGATGCCATAGGACTTGCCGAATTGGTGGCTGACGGCCAGGCCAGCCCGGCCGAACTGGCCGAGGCCGCGCTCGCGGCCATCGACGCGGTCGACCCGCAGATCAACGCCGTGATCGAGACCTGGGCAGCCGACACCGATTCGCTGTCGGTGGCCCAACATGCCGGCGGGCCGCTGGCCGGCGTCCCCTTCCTGGTCAAGGATCTCGGCGTCACCCTGGCGGGTCGCCGCAACGAACTGGGAAGCCGATTGGCCGAAGGTAACGCTGCGATGACGAACTCTGTTCTGGCGCAGCGATTCATCGACGCTGGACTGGTGCCCGTGGGGCGCACCACCACACCGGAATTCGCCTGGAGCACGATCACTGAGTCCGTATTGACAGGCATCACCCGCAATCCGTGGGACCTGACGCGATCGGCGGGCGGGTCCAGCGGTGGATCGGCGGCCATCGTCGCCGCCGGCGCTGTCCCGCTGGCGCACGCCACCGACGCGGCAGGATCGATTCGCATCCCCGCCGCCAGCTGCGGGATCTTCGGTCTCAAACCCGGGCGTGGGCGAGTCAGCAACGGGCCCGCACTCGACGAGGCGGTCAGCGGCCTGGCTGCGCAATTGGGCGTCAGTCGGTCGGTCCGTGACACCGCGGCGCTGTTGGACGCGGTGTCCGGAGCTGATCCCGGCGCTCCGTTCAACGTCCCTGGACCGGATCAGTCATACCTGTCGGTCATCGAGCACGACCCTGCCGACCTGCGAATCGCCCTGATGCTGGACGGGTGGGGCGGCCTGCCGGCCACCGCGGCGGTGCGGGAAGCGACCTCAGTGGTCGCTGCGCTCTGCGAAAGCCTTTCCCACCGTGTCGAACTGGCAACCCCAACCCTGGGAGTCGGCTGGAGTGAGTTCGTTCGGGACAGCGCAGTGCTCTGGTCGGCGAACGTGGCCGCATGGATCGACGATGCGGGGTCGGCCACCGGACGCCCGATCGACGGCACGACGCTCGAACCGCAGACGTTGGCCGTGCACCGGACCGGGCGGTCGCTGCTCGCCGTCGACGTCATCCGCGCGCTCGACGCTCGCAACACCGTTACCCGAAACGTGGCACCGTTCTTCGAGAGCTACGACGTTCTGCTCACGCCGACTTTGCCGGATGTGGCGGTTCCGGTGGGGGCCTACACCACATCCACCGATGATCTGGACGGGTTCCGGTGGACCGAGCGCTTGTTCACCGGCTCCCCGTTCACCGCTTTCGCCAATGCTGCGGGGCTTCCTGCCATGACGGTGCCCCTGTCATCGGATCCGGCCACCGGACTGCCCCTTGGTGCGCAATTCGTGGCACGACAGGGCGGCGAACGTCTTCTGCTGCAGCTCGCCGCCCAGCTGGAACGCGCCGCACCATGGACCGATCGTCGCCCCCCGGTATGGGCCGGCGGGACAAACTGACGGGCTTGCCGGCGTACACCCGGCCGCGATAGCTTCAAACGTCGTACAAAGCTCTGCCGACCCGGTGCGCCTCGACCTGTTACGGCGCATCGCTGCGGTCGACGAGATGGCGCGCACGGATATCGTGGCGCAGTCAGGTTGATCGACGTCCGCAAGGACGGCAGGAACTTCTTCTACACTTACCGTCCCGAAGGCGTCGAGGTGCTGTCGATCGACCCTGTTGACTCATATCGGTCGATGATGACCCGCTCGGACACATAAGTCGTCGTCTCTTCGGCTGAGCGATACGCCTACACCCCGACCATTCGAGCCCAGTACGCCGAGAAGACGGCGCACCCAGCCAGTGTGGCTGGGTGCGCCGCCTCGGTCGGGTCAGGCGTCGACGGATTTCTCGTAGGGGATCGTGCCCACCGGGCACTCCGCGACTCCGATCGTGTCACGGGTGAAGCTCTCGACGTTCTCTCGGGCCTTCTCGGCGTCGGTCACCCACAACCGGTAGAAGTCAAAGGGGCACTCGGCGATGCCCCGGTCGCCGTCGCCGGCGGCGTTCACGCCGGAGTAGCCGCGGTGCAGCAGCTTGAACAGGTGGTTGGTGGACTGATCGCTCTGCCGGGCTTCCCTGATGGCGGAAACCGACAACTGCGCGAACTGCATGCCGAACTCCTCTGTCCCGGTCTCGCCGAGCGTGCGCCCGTCGAACCCGATGATCGACGAGTGGCCGAAGTAGGTGTACACCCCGTCGAAGCCGGCAGCGTTGGCCACGGCGACGTAGACATTGTTGGACCAGGCCATGGCTTTGGCCATGGTGACCGTCTGCTCCACCGCCGGATACATGTAGCCCTGGCAGCGCACGATCAATTCGGCACCCTTCATCGCGCAGTCCCGCCAGATTTCGGGGTAGTTGCCGTCATCGCAGACGATGAGCGAGACCTTCAGGCCCTTCGGGCCGTCGACGACGTAGGTGCCGTCACCCGGGTACCACCCCTCGATGGGGGTCCAGGGCAGGATCTTCCGGTACTTCTGGACAATCTCACCACGGTCGTTGATCAGGATCAGGGTGTTGTACGGGGGCTTCTTCGGGTGTTCTTCGTGGCGCTCGCCGGTGATGCTGAACACCCCCCAGGTCCCGGCGTCGCGGCATGCGGCCGAGAAGATTTCGGTCTCCGGCCCCGGCACCGTTGTCGCGGTGTCGTACATCTCCTGCTCGTCGTACATGATTCCGTGCGTGGAGTATTCGGGGAACACGATCAGATCGAGGCCGGGAAAACCGGGTTTCACACCGCGGACGATCTCGGCGATCTTGTGAGCGTTCTCGATCACCTCGGTGGTGTTGTGCAATCGGGGCATCTTGTAGTTGATCACTGCTACCCCGACGGTATCCGGGCTAGAGGTGATGTCGCCATGACGCATGGTGCTTCTCCTTCTGTTTTGTGTCGTTACTTCTGGTACACACGAAAGTCGTTGAGGATCAAGCGGCGTCAGCCAGCGTCCGATGCGCAGCCGTGTCCCCGACGGCCGATGCACGTCGACTCAGTGCCGCCGCGACGCCGATCAGAATGACGACCGTCCCCGCCAGCGTGACGGTCCCGGTCTGGGTGGGCTGGTAACCAGCGAGCAGTGCCATGGCGGGGACAGTGCAGGTGGCCTGGCTCAGGAGAACCGTCGACCAACCGGTGAAGGTCTGGACGGCGGTGCGGTTCAACGCGAACAGCAGGAAGAACAACCCCCACAGCAGTGCCCAGCTCAGCCACAACACCACGGAGAACAAGTCGCCCAGTGCGTACGCCGACACGCCGGCATAGCTGACTGCGGCGACCGCCACGAAGAGCGAGAACCAGCCCAGTCCATGCAGGTCGAGGCCGGTGAGGCCGGCGATACCGACGAAGAGGTAGGTGAACCCGAACAGGTACAGGCCCGAGGCTTGCACGAGCAGTGTGCCGTCGTTGTCCGCCTGCAGCATCAGCACGGTCGGGATCACACACTGGAGGGCACCGACGAACAGATTCATCGGTGCGGCGGCCCGCAAGGTGATGACTCCCAGGAGTGAGAGCCCGTTGAGCAACAGCACCGCTCCGACGTAGAACAGACCGATATTGGACAACTCCGCACCTCCGCCGGTTCATATGAGATAATCTCAAATGAGAGTAAGTGAGGATCGTCACTGTGTCAATGGGTTGTGACACCCGCTAGCCCCTGGGAGGGGCCGATGTGACTGTCCACCAATGTGATCGAGGACAGATAAGTGAAACAGTTTGCCGGAACATGGAATTGACTCGCAGGCCCCCGACTGCTTCACTTCGAACGTCGCAAATCCATCGAACTAATTGTGAGGAGTGTCGATGACGACCACCCAGCCGGTCCGGCGTTCGGTCACCGACCCGAACGCCGACATCTACGATATCGGCACCCTGCCTCCCCTTGGTGTGGTGCCGCGGCGAATGCACGCTCAAGTGATTCGTCCTCAGCGCTATGGCGATGCCGCGCAGGCCTTCGCGCATGAAGTCGTGGACACGCCCACGATTGGTCGAGGCGAGGTACTCGTCGCTGTCATGGCGGCCGGAGTCAACTACAACAATGTGTGGGCCGCGCGCGGCTACCCGGTCGATCAGGTCGCGACGCGGCAGCGTCGAGGGGAGCCCGAAGACTTCCACATCGGCGGTTCGGATGCCGCAGGCATCGTCTACGCGGTGGGCGACGGTGTGGACGACGTCAGCATCGGCGATCAAGTTGTCATCCACCCGGGTGTGTGGGACGTCGAGGATCCGTGGATCACCGGCGGAGGCGATCAAATGCTCGCGCCCAGCGCCAAGATCTGGGGTTACGACACCAACTACGGGTCCTTCGGCCAGTTCGCCCGCGTACAGGCTCACCAGGTGCTGCCCAAGGCTGCTCATCTGAGCTGGGCCGAAGCTGCCGCGCCCACGCTCGTGGGCACCACGGCCTACCGGATGTTGCACGGTTGGGCAGGCAACACGGTGACCGACGGCGACCTGGTGCTGGTGTGGGGCGGTTCCGGTGGGTTGGGCACCCAAGCCTGCCAACTGGTGCGGGAAGCCGGTGGTCGTGCTATCGCCGTGGTGTCCGACGACGAGCGCGGTCGCTATGCCATGAAATTCGGCGCGATCGGCTACATCAACCGTCGCCGGTTCGACCACTGGGGCATTCCGCCGCTGGTGGACGATGCGGCCGGGCAAAAGGCGTGGACCGCCGGCGTCCGGGCCTTCGGGAAGGCGATCTGGGACATCGCCGGCTCTCGCGAAGACCCCGCCATCGTGTTCGAGCATCCCGGCGCTGCGACCGTTCCTACCAGCGGCTTCGTCTGTCGACCCGGTGGCATGGTCGTGATCTGCGCGGGCACAACCGGATTCGACGCCATGGTGGACCTGCGCTACCACTGGACTCGCCAGAAGCGGTTCCAGGGTTCGCACGGCACCAACGACGCCCAGGCCATCGCCTACAACCGACTGGTCCTCGAGCGGAAGATCAACCCGGGTTTGGGCAGGGTGCTGCCGATGTCCGACATCGGCCTCTCGCATGCGCAGATGGGCCGTGGCGAAGAAGTATTCGGCAATACGGTGCACCTCGTCGGCGCCACATCCCCGGACCAGGGCCGGGTCTGAACCATGCCGCGGGCCTGGCGAGTCATCCGGCACGGTGAACCGAGCGAGGTGCTACGCCTCGACCACGTGGACCCACCGACGTTGGCGCGAGGGCAGGTCGAGGTGGCGGTGCTGGCGGCGTCGTGCAACTTCGCTGACGTCCTGTTGTGCCGCGGCCAGTATCAACAGCACCCCGACCCACCCTTCACCCCGGGATTGGAGGTGTGCGGCAGGGTCACACGCGTCGGCCCCGGGGTCAGCGCAGCACTCAGTGGTGCGCGGGTGGTCGGCCAACCGGTGCTACCTCATGGGGGTTTCGCCGATGTCGCGGTCCTGGAGGCCAATCACTGCCACTCCGTTCCGGCTGATGTCACCGACACGACCGCAGCTGTTACACACCTGACCCACCTGACGGCATGGCTGGGCCTGCATCGGCGCGCGGCCGTCCAGCCCGGGGAGACCGTGGTGGTCACCGCCGCTGCCGGTGGTGTCGGCTCGGCGGCGATACAGGTCGCGCGCGCCGCGGGAGCCACCGTCATCGCCATCACCTCGGGAGCGGGCAAGGCGGCTGCCGCGACCCGGTTCGGGGCGCATCACGTCGTCGATCGATCCGGCGACGTCGTCGGCGAGATCCGGCGACTGGCACCGCGCGGAGCGGATGTCGTCCTCGAATCCGTGGGTGGGCAATCCTTCCAGCAAGCCACCAAGTACATCGGTTTCGAAGGCCGAATCGTGGTGGTCGGCTTTGCCGGCGGTGAGATACCGCATGCCGCGCTCAACCACGCCATGGTGAAGAACTACACCATCGCCGGGCTGCATTGGTCGCTGTACCGCGACCACCACCCCGACCTCATGCGCTCGGGTCAGAACGCCATCTTCGACCTGCTCGCCGCAGGACACCTCACCCCCGACATCAGCGAGCTGTCGTTTCACGAGCTTCCGACGTCACTCGAACAGCTTGCGGCCGGGCAGATCCGGGGCAAGAGCGTCATCACCATCGAGAAGGACCGGGACACCCCATGACCATCGTCTACACCGCCGCCCATCACCACAGCCTCGCCGCACCCGAGGAGTTCTGGCGGGCGGCCGCCGATGCCATCGACTGGTGGACCACACCGACGTCGGTCCTGCAGGGCGGTACCTGGTTCGGCGACGGTGTCCTCAACACCGCCTTCAACGCGCTCGACCGGCATGTGCTGCGGGGCCATGGGGAAGCGCCGGCGTTGATCTACGACTCGCCGGTCACTGCATCCCAGCAGACACTGACCTACGCAGAGCTGTTGCAGCGCACCAAGGATTGTGCGGCTGCGCTGCGCTCGCTCGGTGTGCAGCCCGGTGACCGGGTGCTCATCTACTGCCCGATGATTCCCGAAGCCGTCGTCACGATGCTGTCCTGCGCGCGGATCGGAGCAGTGCATGTGGTGGTGTTCGGCGGGTTCGCGGCGGCGGAGTTGGCCACCCGCATCGACGATGCGGAGCCGACGGTCATCGTGGCGGCGTCCTGCGGTATCGAGCCCAATAGGGTGGTCGAGTACAAACCCATCCTCGACGAGGCGCTCGGGCTGGCGCGGCACGAGCCACAGAGGTGCGTGATACTGCAGCGGCCCCAGGCACAGGCGATCATGGGCGATCGCGATGTCGACTGGGATGACCTACTGGCGTCGTTCTCCCATAGTGAGATCGCGTGTGTACCGGTGAGGGCGACGGACCCGCTCTACATTCTGTACACCTCGGGGACCACCGGGCGCCCGAAGGGCATCGTGCGGGACAACGGCGGGCACGCTGTCGCGCTGCAGTGGGCCATGACCAACATCTTCGACATCGGCCCGGGGGAGGTGATGTTCACCGGCAGCGACATCGGCTGGGTGGTCGGTCATTCCTACATCGTGTACGGACCGCTGATCGCCGGCGCGACCACCGTGCTGTACGAGGGCAAGCCGGTGGGCACTCCCGATGCCGGGGCGTTCTGGCGGCTGATCTCCGAGCATTCGGTGAACGCCATGTTCACCGCACCCACCGCGATCCGAGCCATCCGGCGTGAGGACCCCACTGCCGACATGGTGGCGGCGCACGACGTGTCCGCGCTGCGAGCGGTGTTCCTGGCCGGTGAACGGCTGGACCCCGACACTTACCAGTGGCTCGGTGAACATCTCGACGTACCCATCGTCGACAACTGGTGGCAGACGGAAACCGGCTGGCCCATCGCGTCGTGCCTGCTGGGTCTGGCGCCGATGCCGACCAAGGCGGGTTCGGCCACCGTCCCCGTCCCTGGTTACGACGTGCGCATCCTCGACGCCGACGGCGCGGAGCTCCCTCCCGGCGAAGAAGGTGCGGTGTGCCTGAAACTGCCTCTGCCACCTGGCGTCTCATCTGCCATCTATGGTGACCCAGACCGATTCCGACGCGCCTATCTGAGTACCTACGACGGTTACTACCTCACCGGAGACGGTGGATACTTCGACGAGGAGGGTTACCTGTTCATCCTGGGCCGCACCGACGACGTGATGAACGTGGCGGGGCACCGACTGTCCTCCGGACAGGTCGAGGCGGTGATCGGGGGACACGCCGGTGTGTCGGAGTGCGCGGTGGTGGGTGCGCACGACGCCCTCAAGGGACAGGTGCCACATGCGCTGGTGGTGGCAGCGACCTCGCACACGGGTCGGACGGCTCAGTTGCCCGACGAGCTCGCCGGCCTGGTCCGCGCTCGGATCGGTGGCATCGCGTCGCTGTCGCGCGTCGATATCGTCCCCGGGTTGCCGAAGACCCGCTCCGGCAAGATCCTCCGAAGGACGCTGCGGCAGATCGTCGACGGACAACAGCCCGACATACCGTCGACGATCGAGAACCCCGCCGTGGTACCGCAGATCGTTCAGGTCGTGCAGGGGAGAGGTCGAACGTAGTTCTCAGGTAAGCGAAGCAGATGGCCTAACGGGCCGCGACGAAGCGGCCAAGCGATTGACCAAAGGCCGTGTGTTTCTGCGATGGCGCCCGGTGGAATACGACTATTCCGCCGCTCGAGCGCTAGACCCGTAGGCGCGGTTGGGTCAAACAACGATCGGTTCGACGCCGGTCTTCTCGGTGAGACCATGACGAGAATTCTGCAACGCAGAGGAACACAACGGGATGGGCGGTGCTGGCAAGAGGTCAGGCAGATGATTCACCTGTTGCACTATGCAGTCCGTACTGGTAACCCTGCATATTCCGCCTGTAGAACGGGCGGAACGATCGCAGACTTACCGGTGGCCTCACTTGTGTCCCGCGTGCGCAGGAGGCGAAATGGACAGCCAACGCGTGGTTGCGCTCGGCGGTGTTTTGGGGATGGGTTTTAGCAGGATGGGTCGGAGGGAAACTCCACGGGATAGCGTTCGGCAAAATCGGCAGACCGTCCGACTGCCGCCCATTTGCGGTCCTCGTCGAGGAGGACCTCGTCTTGGCGTATGGACCCTTCCACGGCATTGACGCCGAGTGGCAGATGGTACGGAATATCGTTGTGCCGCGTCATCCGCACGAGGATCTCGGCGGCGCGGGCTGGATCTCCTGCGGTGATGGATTCACTGCGACGGAGCGCTGACATGACGCCGACGGTTTCGGCGTACATCTCGGGCAGGTCGTGGACGCGCATCGACGGCCCGGCCCAGTCCGTGGCGAATCCGCTGGGTTCGACGACGAGGACTCGTACGCCGAACGGTGCTGCCTCTGCTTGCAGGACTCGAGAAAGCCCGTCGATCGCAAATTTCGCCGCCTGATATGAGGCGATGCCCGGGGAGCCACCGACGCGTCCTCCCATCGACGAGATCTGGATGATCAGTCCACCACCCTGGGTCCGCAGAATCGGCAGCGCCGCCTTTGATACGTGGTAGACACCCCAGAAGTTCGTCTCGAACTGGGCTCGGAAGTCCTCGTCGCTGCCGGTCTCGATCGGTGCGACATTGGCGTAGCCGGCATTGTTGACGATCACGTCGAGGCTTCCGAACCGCTCCTTGGCGGCTATTACGGCGGTTTTGGCGGCCGCGGCGTCGGTGACATCGAGCGCCAATGGCAGAATTCGCGCGCCGTGGTGTTCCACTAAGTCGGCTAATTGTTCGGGCCGGCGCGCTGTCGCTGCCACGGTATCCCCGGCGTTCAGAGCTGCTTCGACCAAATTGCGGCCCAAGCCGCGGGAGGACCCGGTGACGAACCAAACACGCGTCATGAGAAGACCTTTGGAGATAGTCCGGACGCATCGATTGCAGATGCGAGGGGTTCTAACACCGAAGGGTGCAAAGGTGGAGGCAGGTAGATGATCGCCAGATCCATCCCGGCCGCGCCGAAGGCCGCGACCTCGGCAAGCAGCTTCTGGTAGTCATGTTCGGGGTCGAGCCAGATGTGGGCGGACAGGGTGATCTCCGCGAAGTTCCTGCCGATGTCGGCGCAGTGCTCCGAGAGCACGTCGCGTTTGTGCGCAAATTCCTCGGGGGTACCCTGTACGAAGTTCCAGTGATCGGCATAGCGCGCCGCGATACGCAGTGTGCGTCTCTCGCCGCTGCCGCCCATGCAGATGGGCGGGTGTGGACGCTGCGGCCCTTTGGGTTCGTTGCGGGCGTTGTCGAGCTGGTAGAACTTGCCGTCGAAGGTGGTGGCCGGTTGACTTAACAAACCGATCAGTACTTGTGTCGCCTCTTCGAAACGGTCCAGGCGTTCTTTCACGGTGCCCAGTTCGATTCCGTATGCGCCGGATTCCTCCTGATTCCATCCGGCGCCGATGCCGAGCTCCAGTCGGCCACCGGAAATGATGTCCAGTGCTGCAGCCATGTTCGCCAGGACGGCCGGGTGCCGGTAGTGCACGCCGGTGACCAGAGTGCCCAGGCGTAGCCGGGAAGTGGCTTGGGCCAGCGCAGTGAGTGTGGTCCAGCCTTCCAAACATGGCCCCGAGGAGGGGCCGACGATCGGATAGAAGTGGTCGAATGTCCATCCGGACTCGAAGATCTCGATCTGGTCGGCGGCCTGCCAGACGTGAAGCATGTCCGCCCAGGTGGTGTTCTGCGGGGATGTCTTGAAGGCGAAGCGCATTGTCTGACAGCCTTTCTATAGTTGTCACGTGTTCCGTCGGCGCGAATGTCAGTGCCGTTCAGCGCGCAATTGGTCACGGGCGTTGGTTGCTGTTACGGAGTTGACGCTGAGCCGCTGCGGAGGACAGGCCTCTGGATGTGACCGATATGGTCTCCGCGTTCAGTGCACAGTGCGACCGGCCAGTCCCAGGATTGCTCAGTCCGCCACAGAGCGGGCGTGTTCGGCTGTGTATCGAGCCCCGACGATTCGTCCCGGCGCGAAGACCTTACTCAGGTAGGCGGACTCGTCGGCGCTGATCGCTACTGCTGTAGCGGCGAGATTTTCACGGACGTACTCGATGCGTTTGGTCCCCGGGATCGGGACCACCTCGAGCGGCTGTGAAAGTAGCCAGGCTAGCGCCAACTGTCCTGGTCGGCATCCCTTGGCGGTTGCTAGTTCCTTCAACACCGTCACTGGTTCGAGGTTGATCGCCAAGTTGGCCGGGGAGAATCTTGGGTTCGTCGCGCGAAAGTCATTCGGGGCGAAAGTGTCATCGGGATTGATGGTACCGGTCAGTGCGGATCTACCCAGCGGGCTGAACGGCACCAAGGTGATTCCGAGTTCGCGACACGTAGCGATGATCCCCTTCTCGAGGCGACGTTCCCACAGGGAGTACTCGCTCTGCAGAGCAGTGATGGGATGCACGGCATGTGCCCGACGGATCAGGTCTTCGCCGACCTCACTGAGTCCGAGGGCACGCACCTTGCCGGCGAGGACCAGTTCGGCCATTGCTCCTACGGTGTCTTCGATCGGTACATGCGGATCGATGCGGTGGCAGTAGTAGAGGTCGATGACATCGGTGCGGAGCCGCCGCAGGCTTGCTTCGCACGCCGCACGCACGTACTGGGGGCGGCCGTCGTAGGTGATTGTGTTGCCGTCCCGATTTACCTTCGCGCCGAATTTCGTTGCCAGCACCATGTATGCGCGCCGGCCCTTGGTCGCCTCGCCGATCAAACGTTCGTTGTGTCCGAAACCGCGGACAACCTGGGCTTTGGCGACATCGGCGGCGCCGTACACATCCGAGGTGTCCAAGAAGTTCACGCCGAGGTCGATCGCTGCTCTGATTGTCCTGACAGAGTCACTGTCGTCTGCCTCGCCGTAGAACTGTGACATTCCCATACAGCCCAAGCCCACCGGTCGCACGACCAGGTCCGAGTGGCCGAGCTGTACTGATGCGGAACCGGCAATCTCACGGCCATGTGCTTCGGCGCTCCCGGAGGTCACAGAGCTCCGTTGGTGGAGAGGTTCGTCGGTGACCGGGGAGGGCTGCGCTGCTCGGCCGCACGCAGCACCGGGTGTTGCGTTCTCGGCGATTGTCCAACCGGTCGTTGTCCTTCTGGGGTCGCTCATAATCCCAGCTCACTCAGACCGGGATGACCGTCGGGGCGCACCCCTGCGCTGTCCCAACGAAACAGCCGCTCGGTGTCCTTGATCGTGAGGTCGTTGATGCTGGCGTGCCGAGTTCTCATCAGGCCGTTGGTGTCGAATTCCCAGTTTTCGTTTCCATAGGCCCGGAACCAGTGCCCCTGCGCGTCCCGGTACTCGTAGGCGAAGCGGACGGCGATGCGGTTGTCGCTATAGGCCCAGAGCTCTTTGATCAGTCGATAGTCGCGTTCGGATGCCCACTTGTCGGTGAGGAAGTCCACGATCTGGTCGCGACCGTGCACGAAGGTGGAACGGTTGCGCCACCGGCTGTCCGGTGTGTAGCCCAGCGCGACTCGCTCGGGATCGCGGGTGTTCCAGAGGTCCTCGCCGGCGCGGACTTTGGCGGTCGCTGTCTCGACGGTGAATGGGGGCGTCAGTGCAGATATGCTCATCGTAGGCTCCCCGTTTCAGGACTTCAGGAACGACAGCAGGTCGGCGTTGATGGTGTCGGCGTGTGTGGTGGGCATTCCGTGCGGGAAGCCTCTGTATGTCTTCAGGGTGCCGTTCTTCAGCAGTGCGGCGGACTTGGGGCCTGCTGCGGCGTAGGGTACGACTTGGTCGTCTGTGCTGTGCATGACCAGGGTCGGGATGGTGATCTTTTTGAGGTCATCGGTGAAGTCGGTTTGCGACCAGGCGACAATCTCGTCATAGTGCGCCTTGGCGCTGCCCATCATGGCTTGGCGCCACCAGTTTTCGATCAGTGCCTCCGACGGCGCGATACCGCCCCTATCGAAGTTGTAGAACGGACCTGACGGCACGGCGCGGAAGAACTCCGACCGGTTGGCTGCGAGTTGGGCCTGCAGATCATCGAATACGGCTTTGGGTTGGCCGTCGGGGTTGGCGTCGGTCTGCACCATCAGTGGCGGCACGGCAGAGATCAATGCGGCTTTGGAAGCACGGTCCTCGCCGTGGCGAGCCAGATAACGGGTCACCTCCCCACCACCGCATGAGTGCCCGACATGGATGACGTCGTTCAAATCGAGGTGCGTGACCACTGCCAGCAGGTCATCGGCGTAGTGGTTCATGTCGTGACCGTCGGAGACTTGTGCAGACCGTCCGTGTCCTCGTCGGTCGTGTGCGATGACGCGGTATCCATGCTGCAGGAAGAACAGCATTTGGTTGTCCCAGTCATCGGAACTCAGCGGCCAGCCGTGGCTGAAGACGATGGGTTGGCCTGTGCCCCAGTCTTTGTAGAAGATCTTCACGCCGTCGCTGGTCGTGATTGTGGGCATATTTCTACTCCTTGGTTTGTCAGGGCATCAGAAGGGGTTGGTCTTTGCGCATGGCTGCGATGGTGGCGGGGGGACTGGACTGCTTCGATGTCGGCGGTCAGAACACCCGGAACCTCGCCGGGGAAGATGTAGCGGCTGCGCTCCAACTCGCCTGCGGTGGGGATGTCGTCGAACGCCGACTGAGGGACGCCGAAGTTCCTGGCGAGGAAATCTCTTGGGGTATGTGCGAACCAGTCGGTTACCAGGAATGTCTCGTTCTCCGAGGAGTTGCCGTCGTCGAAGACCAGCAGGAATTCGCAATCTTCGAGCACCTGAATGGAATGCGGAGAGCCGGACCGGAAGTTCCACAGGTCGCCACGCCCGACGTCGTCGATGAAGTTGCATCCGCGCTGGTCGATGGCGGCGATGCGGGCACTGCCAGAGAGCATGAAAGCCCATTCAGCCTCGCGGTGTTTCATGGTGACGAAGTCGAACTCGATCGGATCGGGCATCATTTTCCTTAAGCGCGTAATGGCCGGGGGCCGTGGAATCAGAAACCCGGGTTGATCCCTTGCCGGCCCGGTCGATGGTGACGGACCAGATCCGCGGCCCAAGAGGGTTGTAGAGCCTTCTGCGGTCGTGCCAGCGCCTGATCGATCACAAGCCCCTGCAGGACCTCCTCCACGTACTGGCGGGGATACTTATTCTCCGCAGCCTCGATGGCTTCGGCGAATGATTGCCGTAGGCCGGCTGAGCCGAACTCGATCTGCACACCGATGCGCACATACCGTGCAATCATCCCGCGCCGTTCCGGTATCTCGGGGGTGGTGTGCAACGCTATGGCCTCCCAGATGGGGTCGATTCTCGCCGGCGCCCACCCATATGCGCGCAGAAACCGTGCCGCAGCGTCGGCACCTTCGATCTCGAAACGGGCCGGGCCGTTGTACAGCGGTGCGGTACCGCAGTCATGGAAAAGCGCTGCCAAGCACAAGGATTCCGAATCGATGTCGGTGACCCCGTCGCGGCGGGCCGCCTCCATCCCGAGCAGGTACGTGCGCACGCTGTGTCGGTAGATCTCGGGATGCACCACCGCGCGGACGTGGTCAGCGGCGTCGTCGACGAGTCTGGTCGCGGGCAGTGGTATCACGGCAGATGCCCGCGTTCGATGCCGTCCAGGAGTCGGTGCAGTTCGACGGCATCGTCGAACGACGGCGCGTCGGTCGTGCCGCGTGCGCGGTCGTTGGCGAAAGCCCGGTAGAGCTTGGCTACCGGGCTGGCGGGGCCGGTCAGTCCGATCGCGGCATCAGGGTCTGGTGCGCCGATCGGAACCACCTGTGTTGCAGTACCGTTGGCTGCGGCGAGCACCAGTTCGGTTGCCGGTATGTTGCCGTTGCGGGCCGGACTGGTGAGCAGCAGATCGCCTTCGGTGCCGTTGATCTCCCACCGCAGATCACCGGCCCGCGAGAGCCCGCCCCGATAGAACACTGTGCCGACGGCGCCGCTGATCAACCGCAAGCTCAGTGCGATCTGGTCCGGCGAGGTGACCGGGATTCGGGTTCCGTCGTCCAGCTCGACGGTGTCGCTGCCGACAGCTAGGGCCGACGTCACGGAGGTGATACCGCCGAGGACATGGGTCAACGTGGACAGCGCATGCCCGGTGGACACCCGCACAGCGGTGACGCCGTTGCGGGCGTCGAACGCGTACGCCTGACTTTTGGGTGCCCCCGTTGCCCAAGCCATTCCCGAGCCGACGAGGTTGGTGGCGACCACCCGACCGAGGTAGCCCTCGCTGACCAGATGACGCATCGTGGCAACTGCGGGCGCGAACCGCCCCTGAAGGCCGATCGCCGTGGGAACCCCTGCGGCTGCGGCTTTTCGGGCCAGGTCTTCGGCGTCGGCCAGGTTCAGCGCCAGGGGCCATTCGCTCAGCACCATCTTTCCGGCGGCGAGCGCCTCCACGATGAGCGAATAGTGGTCGGGCACTTTCACCGCAACCACCACCAGGTCGACTCCAGGGTGCTCGATCAAGGGGAGGGGGCTGTCGAAACCGTCGACGCCCCACTGCGCGGATGCGCGCTTGGCCGATTCGGCTCTGCTGGTGGCGACTGCGCGTAAGTCGTATTCGGGGAGTGCGGACAGGGCCGGCACGTGAGTGGCCGCTGCCCACCCGCCGTCCGGGCTGGCCCCGATGATGCCGACACCAATAGGTCTCATGTGAACATCTCCGCTCAGTCGAAGACAAGGACGAGGCGACCGCGGACGCCGCCGGCGGCCAGAGCCCGGTGCGCCTGGGCTGCTTCAGCAGCTGGATAGGTCCGGGCGACCCGCAGTAGGAGCTGGCCGCTGTCGGCGAGCACGCGCAGTGCGTCGAGTTTGTCGTAGGCGTGGGTGTATTCGGGCACCCACACCTGCTGCACAGTGATGCCACGTCCCAGCTCGATGGGTACCAAGACCCCGTTGTGTGGAACGGGTATCACCGCGACCTGTCCACCGTCGCGCACCGCGGCCGCGATCTCCTCACCCCGAGAGACGGTGTCGATGGCGGCATCGACACCGGTTGGCCACCACTGCAGGATCCGCTGCGCCACTTCAGGTCCGCGCGCGACGATCTGGTCGGCACCGAGACTCGCGACAAGCGTTTCGTCGGCGGCCGCCGCGTCGGCGATCACACGGAGCCCGTCCGCCTTCGCCAACTGAACGGCATAACCGCCGACCGCGCCAGCGGCCCCGATGACGGCGATCGACGCACCGGCATCGAGGGCTAGCAGGTCGAGTGCGCGTCGAGCGGTGAGCCCGCTCATGGGCAATGTGGCGGCTTCGGCAAAGGTGGCCCCTACCGGCACACGTGTCATCTGATCCGGGTCGAGGACGAGATACTCGGCGTACGCCCCGCCGGTCGCGTCGATGGGCATCACGATGGCCATCACGTTGTCCCCGACCTGCAGGTCGGTGGTGGCCTCTGGCCCGATTTCGTCGACCACACCGGCCGCCTCCATGCCGAGGATGTACGGAGCGGTCAGCGGACCCGCTTTGAGCACCTCATCGAGTTCGCCGTTGCGCAGAACGAAGTCGCCGGGATTGACAGTGGCCGCGTGCACCCGAATTCGGATCTGCTTCGGGCCGGTTTGTGGCCGCGGCACTTCGACGAGCTCCAGCGCTTCGGGGCCTCCGTAGCGGGTGACCCCAACAGCCTTCATCATCGGCGCGCCCAGAGTCTCGGCTGGCTGCGATCGGGAAACAGGTTTGGTCATGTGACGCCTCTCGGGACTCGTTGTGCTCGTAGTGAGCATCCCGCTGGCGCACCTGCATGCGTATCCGCCACCCGACAGTGCGACAGGCCAGTCCGTACTGGAACGGTGCGCGTGCCGCCGTCTTAGGGCAGCACGCGGTCGAGGTGCGCACGCGAAGTGATCCCCAACTTCGAGAACACTTTGCTGAGGTGGTATTGCACCGTGCGGGCACTGATGAACAACCGCGCACCGATCTCCGCGTTGGACAGCCCATCCCTGGCCATACGCGCCACCTGTGCCTCCTGAGCGGTGAGTTGCTGGCTAGCGACCGTCGGGTCGGTCTTCTGTGGTACATCACCGACGGCGTCGAGCTCTCGTCGTGCGCGGTCGGCGAAGGCCCCCATGCCCATCTCCGAGAACATGCTGTGCGCATCACGAAGCTGCCTGCGTGCCTCGCTGCGGCGGCGCTCGCGGCGCAGCCACTCCCCGTACACCAGATGTGCGCGGGCCAGCTCTGCACGCACCCGGGTCTCGCTCAGCCGATTGATCGCCTCGCGGTAGCACCGTTCCGCCGCTTCGCCATCGCTGACCAGGGCACGCGAGCGCGCAGCCAAACCCAGGGCCCACGGTGTAGCACTAGCAGCCGCCATGTGTTCGAGGCGGGTGAGGGCGTCCGCGGCGAGATCGGCCGCACCGGTGCGGGCCGCCGCTTCGACGAGTTCGGGTAGCGCCCAGTTCGAGGCTCCCAGCTCCGGGGGGAAGTCGGCAGCCTGCTGGGCTGCCTTCGATGCGCTGCGGTAGTCACCGCGGCCGTTATGCAGAACCGCCTCCGCCCACCGCGCCACGGTCAGTCCGTTGCCTTCCCCGCGTGCAGTCACTTCCGCCACCGTGGCCGCGATCAGAGCCGTCGCCCGGTCCTGGTGACCACGCAGGGCCGCAACGCCCAGCTCGGCGTATGGGGCAAGACTGCTTCCGGTGGCCTCCATCGCGGCATGCAGTTCGTCGACCACAGATGCTGCGCCGTCCAGATCACCGAAGAAGATGAGCGCGATGGCGCGGGCACTCAGAGCCAGTGGGACGTCACTGAGCGCGCCGACTGCGCGTGCCTCGTCGACGTGATGGGCGGTCAGAATGTCCAACCTGGCGTCGTCCCAGCCGAAGTGGGCCGCTGTTCCGGCAAGGAAGATCCATCGGCGGTGTTCATCGGTGGAGGTGTCAGCGCTGAAAGCGCTCAGCGCGCGGCGCAACCACGGGACTCCCGCGACGTAGCCAAGGCTGAACTGCACGACCAACCAATCCAGTAGCAGATCTGACGGGCTGTCGTCACCTGGCGGAGGCGGATCAGCGTCCAAGCTTCGGGCGATGTCGACGACACTGCCGCCGTCAGCCAAGCGCCCGACGAACATCGCCGCGGCCATCGCCTCCAGATAGGTTGTACGGGCCAGGCGCACGTCCACTCCGACGAGCTTGTTGGCAGCCGCCAGCAGCAGCGGTGGAGCTTCACGACCTCGACTGGTCACGAACGCAATCCGCCCCCTGATGAGTTCTGTCCGTGCCTTCTGCACATCGGTCAACGACCCACTCTCAGCCAGCGTCAACAAATCCGACGCGGCTTCGAACGCACCGGCCTGGATCTTCGCCGACGCCGCGGCCAGCGCCCGTTCGGCCCGCTGCTCCGGGGCCGCCGACAGCATCGCCGCGCGCTCCAAGAAGGCCGCCGCGGCACCGACACCACCGCGGGCCTGTGCCCGCGCCGCTGAACGCTCCAAATCGGCGGCGACGGCCTCATCCGGACCGACCGCAGCAAGTGCGCGGTGCCAGGCCCGCCGGTCCGGGTCCGTCTCGCTATCGGTGGCGGTGGCAAGCGCCCGATGCACGTCCCTGCGGTCGGCGAGCACGGCCGAACGGTAGGCCGCCGAACGCACCAGGGGATGCCGAAACCGCACGCGGCTGGTGAACGACGCCAACGCGGCTTCGACCACCGGTGCCGCAGCCTCGACGCTGAGATCGAGTAGATCTGCCGCACGCCACATCAAGGCCACATCGCCGGTCGGGTCGGCGGCCGCTAACAGCAACAGCCGCGCCGACTCCGCAGGTAGTGAGTCGATCCTTGCGCGGAATGCAGCCTCGACATCACCGGACAATCGCACCGCCTCGGGCAGTCCGAAACCGCCCGCCAACTCCTCAGCGGATAACCCCCTGGGCAATTCCAGCAAGGCGAGCGGGTTGCCGCGCGTTTCGGCAATGATCTGGTCGCGAATGCGTCGGTCAATCGGGCCCACCAACGCTGACTCCAACAGCAGGCGCGCATCAGTACCGCGCAGACCGTTGACAACAAGCACGGGCAGACCGGTTAAGGAATCAGTGGGAGCGCGAGCGGCGAATACGAGCCCTACCGACTCGGCGACCAGGCGGCGCGCCACAAAAGCCAGCACCTGAGCCGATGCCTGGTCCAGCCATTGCTCGTCATCTACCAGGCACAGCAGCGGCCGTTCCTCGGCGGCGTAGGAGAACAAGTTCAACACCGCGAGGCCGGCGAGGAAGCGATCCGGTGTAGGTCCGGCTGTCATCCCGAGTGCGGTGCTCAGCGCGCCTTGCTGGGGTTCAGGCAGTCGTTCCATGTGATCCATCAGAGGGCGGCACAACTGGTGCAGACCTGCGAAGGCGAGTTCCATCTCGGCCTGCACCCCCGAGGTACGGACAACACGGCATGTGGCCGCCGAGACCGCCAGATGGTCCAACAGCGCGGTCTTACCCACCCCCGCCTCACCGCGCAGGACCAGCGCGCGACTCTCGCCCCCCTCTATGGCCAGCATCAATCTGTCGAGCAACGCAAGTTCTTCCCGACGCCCGACCAGCTCGATCGCGCCACCGCCGTCGGTGGCCCCGCCAACCAGCACAAATGGACGGTATACCGCCGGACTCAATTCCGGGGAGCGGGCATGTGCTGCCTACTACGACGAAATCGAGTTGCTGACACGTTCAGGGGCCGGCGCCAATGGGCATCGCTGCTACGGCCGCGACCGGCTCACTCCGATTGCAGTAGATACTGCTGTTACGTGAGACCGGGCTGCGCTACCCGGCCGACTGCACTCGACCGACAACTCAGGGCGCGAGGGGCGCGCGGTGTGGTGATGAGTGTTGGGTGCACGGGGGAGCACGCGGCGTGCTCCGGTGAGGAATTCATCTTTGCTGCGGCTGGTTACTGTTACGCGTGAAGAAAATCGGCTTCCTGTCGTTCGGGCACTGGTCGGGCAGTCCACATTCGCGTGTCCGGTCCGCGACCGACGCCCTGTTGCAGTCGGTCGAACTCGCCGTCGCCGCGGAGGAGATCGGTGCTGACGGTGCCTACTTTCGCGTACACCACTTCGCCCAGCAGCTCGGCTCGCCGTTCCCGTTGCTGTCCGCGGCGGCTGCCCGCACCTACCGCATCGAGCTCGGAACGGGCGTGATCGACATGCGCTACGAGAACCCGCTCTACATGGCGGAAGACGCTGGTGCGGCGGATCTGATCTCGGGTGGCCGACTGCAGCTGGGCATCAGCCGCGGATCCCCCGAGCAGGTGATAGAGGGATACCGCTACTTCGGTTACGAGCCGAGCGCGGACGACGTCGACGGTGGGGCGATGGCCCGCGAACACGCTCGGGTGTTCCTCGATGTGCTGAAGGGGGAGGGCTTCGCGCAGCCGAACCCGCGCCCGATGTTTCCGAACCCGCCGGGCTTGTTGAGGATCGAGCCGCACTCTCCGGGGCTGCGCGAGCGGATCTGGTGGGGCGCGGGCAGCCGCGCCACCGCCGAGTGGGCGGCACAGCAGGGCATGAACTTGATGAGTTCGACGCTGCTGACCGAAGACACGGGCGTACCTTTCCATCAATTACAGGCCGAGCAGATCCAGCGCTTCCGCGACGCCTGGAAGGCCGCCGGTCATGAGCGCGAGCCGCGAATCTCAGTGAGCCGCAGTATCTTTCCAATCGTCAGCGACCTGGACAGGCAGCTGTTCTGGCATAGCCGGGACAGCACCGACCAGGTCGGCTTCCTCGACGGCGCAACAGCTCGCTTCGGCAAGACCTACGCGGGGGAGCCTGACAAGCTCATTGCGCAGCTCGCGGAGGACGAAGCCATCGCCGCGGCCGACACTGTGCTGCTGACAGTTCCCAACCAGCTCGGCGTCGACTACAACGCGCACGTGATCGAAAGCCTGCTGACGCACGTCGCGCCGGAGCTGGCCTGGCGGTGACGCGTGCCGCCGCCGTGCGCGCCAAGTTCTCCCTCGTCCCGTGCGGGGAGGGCCGTTCGGAACGACCGTGATTCATCCGATGAAAACGGCGTAGTTAACTTGACATAATGTGGCTTATCGGTAGTGCGTTATCCGCAGATCAGGTGGCCGCCGGCCCGCGGGTTAGGCATGACCAAAGGCGCCGACTTCATCGCCGGGCCAACCGTGGCCCTAGCGAAGGCCAGGCAAGTCAGATCGAACTCGCCGATCGCCCCGCGCCCCTTGTCGTCACGAGCTCCTAGACGCCTCGGGCTCATGTGGCCGTCCCGCTTATCGGGCCTCTAGCGGTGTGTGTCGTAGCGTTCGGAGCCTCGAATCGCCACTCACCACTGTCCTCCCCAGGTGTCACAAAACGTCACAGTGACAAATTGATCCTGCGTGGACTGGCTCAATTACCCTGACTCGCAACAGCAATCCGGTGTTCGGCGCCACCTGCTGCACGGGACAACTGGCCGCTGCGCTTCTCACCGCCTGTCATTGGGACGCGCCGACACGTGAACAACCTGCCTCAGTCGTGCCGCCACTCGATTTTGGACGGCGCGACTTGTCACTCCCTTGCCGGAACGGAACCCCACCCCATTCCGCGGACCGTCTAACGCTCCACCGTCCACTAAACGTCACAGTGACAAAATACTGGTCGCTAGCTTGGTCATATTGCATTGCACCCCAATGGCATCCGAATGCTGCCACCGGTAGATCCCCCACCCGCCCGCCGATTCTGGACTCTGCCATAGTTGAAGCAGGAGCTCGGGGGGAATCTGTGACGTTCGGGATGCGACTGGTGTGGCGAACGGTCGTCGCTACCGCGTTGGCCATCGCCGCGCTACCGGCCATCGTCCCGACAGCCGGTTCGCAATCATGCCCCGACATCGACGTCGTCTTCGCTCGGGGCACCGCCGAGCCGCCCGGCGTCGGCGGCGTCGGCCAGCGATTCGTTGATTCCCTACGCGTGCATGCATTTCCGCGAACGGTGGGCGTGCACGGCGTGAACTATCCGGCGAGCAGCAACTTCACCGGTGGCACGGTGTTCAAGATGAACGTCGTCGAAGGCGTGCGCGACGAATCCAACCACGTACGCGGTGTGCTGTCGGCATGCCCGAACACCCAGCTGGTTCTCGGCGGCTACTCCCAAGGCGCGGCGGTGACGGCACTGGCCACGTCGGGTGTGGTGCCGACCGGGGTCGCCCGCGCTGCTGCGGCCCCTCCGCTGCCCGCCGGCGCCGCCGACACGGTGGCAGCCGTGGTGCTGTTCGGAACCCCGGCAGGTTGGTCGGCGGAGAAGTACGGCGCGAACATCCACGTCGGTCCCGCCTATGCGACCAAAGCGCTCGAACTCTGCGCGCCCGGCGATGCCGTCTGCACCGGCACAGTCCCCACCCAGACCCACGGTCCGCACCACCAGTACGGTGTCAACGGCATGGCCGACCGGGCAGCCGCATTCACCGCAAGCAGGTTGACGGCCCTGCGGTCGGGGTCACCGGTGCGCTGAGACAGCCGGGTCAACCTCCAAACCGCTGGGCCGATCGGCTGCCGCTCCCCCAATTCACCGCCACCGCAACACTATTCGTCATTGTGACAGAATGAAGGGTTCTCGGCTACTCGCGAAGCGCTATGCCGAAACTGCTCAACCGGCTACTTCTGATCGGGACGGTGCGGACCCGCGGACGGCGGCGGCCAGATGATCGTCGTGTCGCCGCTCTCGCGCACCCCCCACCGACGCTTCGGGGGCTGCCGCATGTCCGGCTGCGAATCCTTCACCGGGGTGATGGCCACCGAGACCCACACCGCCGTGAGGGCCGCCGCAGCCACCGCGGCCACACCGGCCGAGGCCGCCAGGATCGCATCCGCGGAGCGGGTCCGCGACCACCAGAACCCGCCGACACCGGCGACCGTCGACAGCCCGGACAGGTAGGCCGCCGCGACGCACCACCGGAACCGGCGCCGCCGCAACGCGACGGCCGAACAGATCGCAGCGCAGACGCCCAGTGTGGACGTCGCCAGCGGCATACCCCAGCCGAGGGTCCAGACCATGGCCCCGGCCACCACCAACACCGCCGCGGCCACCCACGCCACGCGGCGTACCCACGCAGCCAGATGGACCTCGTCGAGCACCCGATGCTCGATCTGTTCGAGGGTCGCCTCGATCGGCTGACGCCGCGACCACCGACGGAACACCGGACTCACCTCCCCGAGAAATGCCTGGTGCCGAGGATAGTCCCGCCCGCAACCGCCGGATCAGAGCTTGCCGTCGAGGTATTCCGCGTAGGCGGGCAGATCGAGCTGACCGTGACCGGACAGCCCGATGACCACGACCTGCTCCCGGGGATCGTCGGCGACGTGGCGGGCCGCGGCCGCGATCGCGTGCGTCGACTCCGGGGCCGGCACGATGCCCTGCGTGCGCGCGAACTGCACACCGGCGGCGAACGCGTCGTGCTGCGAGATCGCCACGCCCTCGACCAGACCCAGCTCGACGGTGTGGCTGAGCGCGGGCGCCATGCCGTGGTAGCGCAGCCCGCCGGCGTGGATCGGGTCGGGCACGAACTCCATGCCGAGCGTGTGCATCTTCAGCAGCGGCGTCAGCCCGGCGACGTCGCCGTGGTCGTAGCGGTACTCACCCTGGGTGATCGACGGGCAGGCGGATGGCTCGGCGGCCACGACCCGCGGGTCCGACCGGCCGTGGATCTTTTCCCGCAGGAACGGGAACGACAGCCCACCGAGGTTGGAGCCGCCTCCGGCGCAACCGAACACGATGTCGGCACCGCCGGGCTCCACCAGCGCCAGCTGCGCGACGGCCTCCTGGCCGATGACGGTCTGGTGCAGCACCACGTGGTTAAGCACGCTGCCCAACGCGTAGCGCGCCTCGGGATCGGCCGCGGCGACCTCGACGGCTTCGCTGACCGCCATGCCGAGGCTGCCGGTGGTGTCGGGGTCCTTGACCAGGATGGCCCGCCCGGATTCGGTGAGCGTCGAGGGGCTCGAGTGCACCGTGCCGCCATAGGTCCGGATGAGGTGACCCCGGTACGGCTTGGACTCATAGGACGCGCGTACCTGCCACACCTCGATCTCCAGGCCGAACTGGGCCCCGGCGAACGACAGCGCGCTGCCCCACTGGCCGGCTCCGGTCTCGGTGGTCAGCTTCCGCACCCCGTCGACGGAGTTGTAGTAGGCCTGTGCCACCGCCGAGTTGGTCTTATGGCTGCCCACCGGGCTGACACCCTCGTACTTGACGTAGATGTGAGCCCCGGTGTTCAGGGCCTTCTCGAAGCGCCGGGCCCGGATCAGCGGCGACGGACGCCACATCGCGTAGATCTCCCGCACCGCCTCAGGGATCGCGATGTAGGTCTCGGTGGCCACCTCCTGCGCGATCAGCCCGCTGGCGAACAGCGGCGCGAGGTCATCCGGGCCGAGCGGCTCCTTGGTGCCGGGATGCAGGTGCGGCGGGATCGGCTCGTCCAGCTCGGCCGCCAGGTTGTACCAGTGCGTCGGCACCCCGACGGTGACCAGGTCGGGATGGGTGGCGTCAAGCTGTTCGGTCATGCCGGACACCCTAACGGTCACGGTTACCGGGCAGGAATATTCTGCTCAGGTCGCGGTCGTCGCCCCGATCATGGCCGCAAGGCCACTCAGGCGGCAGGCACACGCTGCCTACGTCAGCCGGCAGACCTTGGTGGAGTTGTACGAGATCGTCGGCTCCGCCGCCCTGTACCGCACCAATCCGATCGAGCGCATCTTCCGCGACGGAATGGCCGCGCTGCAGCACACCAACCATTCGGCACTGTTCATTGCGGCCGCCGGCCGCGTGCGGCTCGGCTTGGAGCCGCAGGTCCCGCTATTCCGACCCGCTGGGTCCCGTCGCGCCACGCCCCTGACGACAAACCCACCGGGCGGGTGTAGGTCATCCACACGCCACATCCGCGGTCGACTGCGAAAATTCCTGTCTTACAGGATGATCAAGCCTCTAGCGTTCTCCAGAAGTCGGCGAGGGCGGCCGCGCCCCGGGCGGGGTCCTGCACCATCCACCAATGCCCCAGGCCCTCGAGAACCGCGATGCGGGCGCCCGCACGACCTGCCGCCCGGCGGCGAATCTCGTCGGAGCCCAGGAAATGGTCGTCAGTGGCGAGTAAGAAGAGACCCGGCCGCGCTGCGGCGTTCTCCAGCGCTCGACCTGCTTCGGCCAACGCCGGCTGGCGCGCCGAACGGTACAACCGAAGAAGCGCCCGGCCCATCGCCGGGCCCTGCGCCTGGGCCATCGCCCGTGCGATGTCGACAGGAATTCCCAACGAGACATTTCGTTCGGTTCGATCCTCAACGGTCCCACCGAATATGGCGTTCACCAATTGCTCACCGTCGCCAGGCGTCTGCCACACTTGGGCGTTGTCGTGCCAGACGTAATCGGTGTCGAACATCCCGAGCACATCGCTGGCCCAGCTTCGCACGAGCTCAGGCCGATGCATCACAAGGTTCACCACGTGGCCGCCACCCCAGTCGTGCCCGACGAGGTCTATCGGTCCTTCGATGCTCTCCAGTTCGCGCTCGAGCCAATCACGGTAGGCGAGGAATGTGGCCGGGAAGTCGTCGGGCAGCGGGGCGCCGTAGCCCGGCGGGGACAACCGCAACACATCGCTGCGTCCGAGAGCTTCGACGAGCGGATCCCAGATCGCATCAACCTCGCGATTGCCGTGCACCAGGACCACCGTCATGATGACCATCCTAGCGCTCTGCCGTCACGAGATCCCCATCGAATTCGGCGCCCGACCGGTAGTGCACGCCACTGAGATCATCGACCATTCTTACCGAAGTTCGTTGCCAGCGGCAGGAATACATCGTCGACAATCTCGCGGATGGCCTCGGCCGGCACCGCGGCCATCGTCATCAACATCTCGTGGCGCACCAGATCAGCCGGCAGCGAGACGATGCGATCGGGGGGCACCGTCGCGAGCTCACCCCGTTCGACCGCGCGCTGCACGATGGTTTCCATCGCGGTCGGCCCGTGGGAGATGAACAGCGCGCGCAGTTGCTGTGGTGATCCGTTCGGTTCCTCGAAGTAGGCGCCGAGCCGTGCGGCGATGAGTCCGATGATGCGCGATCGCCGGTCGTTGAACTCGGTCATGGCGGCCAGCACGTCACCGCGCAGGGTTCCGGTGTCGGGAACGGGAATCCGGTCGGCTGCACCGCGATGACGGATCACCGCTTCGAGCAGCTCCAGCCGGGACGGCCACCGCCGATACAGCACCGACCGGGCCGACCCCGAACGCGTGGCGACCGCCTCGATGGTGAAGCGTTCGTAGCCGGCCTCCACGAGCTGGTCCCAGCCCGCCTCAAGGATCGCGGACTCCAACGCCGAGCCGCGGCGGCGCTGTCCGGTCACAGCATTAGAGGACACTTGCGTAGCTTATCGCATCTGTGTAGCGTCGAGGGCCTAAGCGACACATACGTAGCTAATGCTGGGCACCCCGTCGGCGCGGTGCCCGGCATGACAGCGTCATCGTGGCACCGGAACAGGGAGACGCCATGACCCCTCGAAGGGCATTGATCAGCGGCGCCGGTATCGCCGGGCCTGTCCTGGCGTACTGGCTCGCGGAGGCCCGCTGGGAGGTGACCGTCATCGAACGTGCCGCCAACCTGCGCACCAGCGGATACCCCGTCGACATTCGAGGCGCTGCAATGGAAGTCGTCGATCGGATGGGGCTGTCCGAGCAGATAACCGCGAATCACTACCGGCATGTCCCGGTGGACTTCCTCACCCCCGGCGGACGTCGCCTGTCGCGGGTGGATCTCGGCCGGCTCGCCAACGACCCTGGCGACGTCGAGATCACCCGGGGCGCGCTCACCCGGGTTCTGGTGGACGCCGGCGCAGACCGCGTCGATTATGTGTTCGCCGACACCATCACCGCCCTGTCCCCCACCGACACCGGGATCGACGTCACCTTCGGCCATCGTGGCCCCCAGACGTTCGACGTAGTGATCGGGGCCGACGGGATCCACTCCAATGTCCGCGCCCTGGCCTTCGGCGCAGAAGAGCAGTTCCTCCACCACCTCGGCGCCTACGTGGGCATCTGGGATATGTCGAACGAAATGTTCCCTCCGGCAACCGGTTACCTCTACTCCCACCCCGGGCGCACCGCCATCGTCGAACGCTCCGCCGATGACGGCCCGACACGGGTGTTCATGACGGCCGTGCACTCGGCCCCCGGCACGGTGAACCGACACGACGTCAACGGGATCGTCGCCGAACTGCGCCGGGCCTTCGCCGAGGATCGCTGGCGCACCGACGAACTCATTGACACCCTGCCGACCGCCGAGGACCTCTTCTTCGACACCGTCAGCCAGATCCGCATGGACCGCTGGAGCTCTGGCCGGGTCACGCTCGTCGGCGACGCCGCGTACGCGCCCGCGTTCCTGTCCGGACAGGGCACCAGCATCGCGATCGCCGGTGCCTACGTGTTGGCCAGTGAACTGGCTCGGCACGACCAACCCGAAGCGGCCTTCGAGCGCTATGAACGCCGACTGCGCGACTATGTGACCCGCAACCAAGAGCTGGCGTTGCGAACCGATTCCACCGTGCTGGCACGCACGCGCGGACAACTGGTGCGCCGCAACATCATGCTGAGGGTGCTGCCATGGCTGCAGCGGCACGGCCTCGACAGGTTGCTGCGAACCGAACGTCGGGCGGCCGCCACCGATCTGTCCCTGTCCGCACAGGATCTTCACCGCTGCCCCAGCCGGCAGACGTGAGCGTCGCCCAAGCCACTCCGGCTGCCGGGACTCGCACCTGGAGCACACGTCTGCTGCTGTGGGCCGCCGTCCTCATCCTCGCCAATGTTCTCGCCGATGTGGTCGTCGGTTCGCCGCTGATGGTCCTGCCCCAGCTGCTGGATCGCTTCGACACCGATCAGGCCGCCTGGCTCAATGCCAGCGTCATGCTGGCAGGCGCGATCTGGTCGCCGCTGCTGGCCAAGAGTTCCGATGTCCTCGGCAAGCGCCGCATCCTCATCGCGGCCTTGCTGCTGGCGGGCGTGGGTGCGGTGGTGTGTCTCGTCGCGCCGAACCTCTGGCTCTTTCTGACCGGCCGGTTCCTCCAGGGCGCCGCCTTCGCAGCGGTGTTCCTCAGCGTCGCGCTCGTCCGCCAGATCTGCGCGCCGGGGGTGGCTATGACCCTCGTCGGAGTCCTGACCTCCGGATCCTCGATCGTCGGCATCGTCGAACCGTTCCTGATGAAACCACTCATCGACGCGTTCGGGCACCAAAGTGTGTTCGTCGCGGCGGCGCTGTTGGCCGCCGGTGCCGCGATATGTGTCCGGTGCTTCGTCCCGGAGTCGCCGATCCGCACCCCCGCCCGCATCGATGTGACCGGGGCGCTCCTGCTCGGCGGTGGCCTCGGCGCGATCCTCGCCTACCTCAGCCTGGGGCGAGCCGAGGGTTGGCTGGACGCACGCATGATCGCGCTGCTGGCCGCAGGCGTTGTCGCGATGGGCTGGTGGGTCTTCTCCGCGCTGCGGGTGGACGACCCCATCGTCGATCTCCGGGCGCTGCGCCGCCCGATGCTGTTGACGCTGGCGACGCTGCTGCTGGCGGCGGGGTCGTTCCGCAGCATGCTGCAACTGATGAGCATCGTCGCCCAGGTGCCCGCCGAACTCGGCCTGGGGTACGGACTGGGCCACGGCGAGGCCATCGCGATACTGCTCGCCGTCCCGAATCTCGGCATCGTCGCCGGTGGTGTGTGCGCCGGATGGCTGGCCGGGCGGCGTTACGGTCCCGCGGTCCCCCTGGTCGCCGGGATCGCGGTCGGGTCGGTGGCGACGTTCACGATGCTGGTCGGCGTATCGGTGCTGCCGGCGGCGATCCTCTGCGCCGTCCTGCTCGGCGTTGCCGCCGGTGCGATGAGCGCGTCCGGCTACAACCTGGCGGTCGACCTTACCGCCCCCGAGCACCAGGGCACGATCGCCGGACTGGTGACGGTGATGCTCGCCCTGGGCTCCGTGGTGTTCACCATCGCCGGCGGCGAGGTACTCAAGGCCACCGGAGTATCCGACCTCAGCGCGGCCGGCGCCCCCGTCAGCACAGCGGCCGGGGTGTACCTCTACGTAGCAATGGCCGGGGTGT
>JBFWOX010000012.1:192035-193375 GCA_050250295.1 Mycolicibacterium sp. | reverse complement strand
ACCGGAAGTGCCTTTCTGAACTGGCCTGATTGATGCGTAGAGAACACCAATCCTCCCAGCTCAAAGGGCACTTTCCTCATTCCGACACCCACTGACCAGCCAATTCATCGGTGGATCGAGGCTAAGGTCGGTCGCATGGAACAGCGCATCAGCATGGTCACGCTCGGCGTCGACGACGTCGTGGCATCGCGGCGGTTCTTCGAGGAGGGACTCGGCTGGACCGCGGCCGGAGCCTATGACGGCGTGGTGTTCTACCAGTTGCCGGGCATCGCGCTGACGCTGTTCGGCCGCGACGAGCTGGCCGTCGACACCGGAGTGCCCGTCGACGGCCGGTTCAGCGGCATCAGCATCGCGATCAACCAGCGATCCGAGGCCGAGGTCGACGAGGCCATGGCCCAGGCCCGGGCCGCCGGCGCGACGATCGTCAAACCGGCCGAAAAGACGTACTGGGGAGGCTATTCCGGCTACTTCACCGATCTCGACGGCCACGTGTGGGAGGTGGCCGTGATGCCGGCGTGGGTGATCAACGACGACGGCTCGGTGACCATCCGCTAGCGTCGGCCGCGCTTGGCCGGTTGCCGGGCGGTCTTGCCCGCGGCGGCGCGGGCGGCCTGCTTGGCGAGCGTCTTCTCCCGCGCGGTGCGTTTCGGTGCTGGCTGGGCCGGCCCCCGGGAGGTCCCGGGTTTGCGTCCGCGCACGATCCCGATGAACTCCGCCACCGGTACCGACTGCGGCCCGGTCGGCAGGGCGAGCGCGACGGGGCAGGTGGGCGCGCCGGCGACGGGTCGGTACGTGAGGTCCTTGCGGTGGTGCAGCCGCGCCAGCGACTGCGGCACGATCAGCACGCCCAGCCCAGTGGCAACCAATTCGATTGCGTCCTTGGTGGTTTCGGGCCGGTGCTCGACCGGCGCGCCGACCGTCCAGCCGACGACGTCGTCGAGGGGACGCAGCGTGGGCTCGCCGTCGAGGTCGGCGGCGGTGATCTCGTCGGCTGCGGTGAGCACGTGATCGGTGGGTACCACCGCGACCGTCGTCTCCTCGTAGAGCGGGATGACGGCCAGCCCGGAGGTATCGGCCGGCAACCGCAGCAGCACGACGTCGACGGTGCCGGCCCGCACCGCGTCGGCCGCCTTGGCCGCGGTGACCGCACACAACCGCAGCGGCACGTCGGGGTGGCGTTGCGTCCAGGTCCGCGCCCACTTCGCGGGCGTCGCGCCGGGCACGTACCCGAGGCTCAAGGACGGCGCGTTCACCGCATCAGGGTACCGATAGGCTTCGTCGCATGAGCGACGCTTGCGGAGCGAATCAACAGCGCATGAGCGACGCTTGCGGAGCGAATC
>JBFWOX010000012.1:33353-191935 GCA_050250295.1 Mycolicibacterium sp. | reverse complement strand
CGCCGGGCACGTACCCGAGGCTCAAGGACGGCGCGTTCACCGCATCAGGGTACCGATAGGCTTCGTCGCATGAGCGACGCTTGCGGAGCGAATCAACAGCGCATGAGCGACGCTTGCGGAGCGAATCGACGAGCCTGCGGGGGTGCAGCATGAGTGACGCGCAGTCCATGAAGCCCGCCACGGCGGCCAAGAAGCTGGACGTTTACCTGCCGGCGACCCCCGCCGAGTTCCAGGCCAACCCGATCACCCGCGCCGAACTCGCGGCGCTGCAGGCGGATCCGCCGCAGTGGCTCCAGGACCTCCGCAAGAACGGGCCGCACCCGAAGAACCTGGTCGCGGCCAAGCTGGGGGTGTCGATCGCGGGCCTCAAGCGGGGCGGCATCGAGCAGGCGCTCACCACCGACGAGATCACCGCGCTGCTGGCGGACAAACCGGAGTGGCTGGTCGCCGAACGTGCGAACTACCAGGACGTGCTCCGTGAGGAGCGGCGGCTGAAGTCACTGCGCGCGGAGCAGGCACGCGAGCTCTGAGCTTTCCCGGAGGCCGCGGTCCGCGACCGGGCGGTGACGTGTTCGGGCGCCGCACGGCGCACTTCCTCTTCATAATGTGATCGCAGCGACGGACGGCCCATCGGCCGTTGGGGCGAAGGGGCGTCGTCATGGAATGGCAGCAGTTCGAGCCCTTCCTGGTGGCGCTGGCCATCGGGCTGCTGCTGGGCCTGGAGCGGGAACGCAGCGACAACCGCACGCTGCCCGCCGGCTCGCGCTCGTTCGCGCTGCTGTCCCTGGTCGGGGCGGTCGCTGCCAGCATCGACATCTCCGCGGTGGCGGCGGGCTCCATCGGCGTCGCGGCGCTGATGGCACTCGCCTATTTCCGCACCAGCAAGGACGACGCCGGCACCACCACCGAGATCGCGGCGCTGGTGGCCTACCTGCTCGGTGCGCTGGCCTACACCCGGCCGGCTCAGGCGGTGGCGCTGGCCGTGGTGGTCGTGGTGCTGCTGGTGTCGAAGGCCCGCATCCACCACTTCGCCAGGGACGTCATCAGCGAGGTCGAGCTCGAGGATGCGATCAAGTTCTTCGTCGTCGCGTTCGTCATCCTGCCGCTGCTGCCGAACCAGCCGATCGGCCCGTACGGCGTGCTCAACCCGTCGCGGGTGTGGATGCTGGTCGTGCTGCTGACCGGCATCGGGTGGGTCGGCTACATCGGCGTCCGGGCGCTGGGCCCGCAACGCGGGTTGCTCGTGACGGGGATGGCCGGTGGGTTCGTATCGGCAAGTGCGACAACCGCATCGATGGGGCGGCTGAGCAGGACGGAGGCGGGCCTGCGCGCCCCGTTGGCCGCCGCGCTGGTCGCCAGCCTGGCGACGTTCGTGCAGCTGGTCATCGTGATCGGCGTGGTGGACGTCGACGTGCTGCGCCGGCTGTGGCCTCCGGTGCTCGCGGGCGCCGTCGTGCTGGCCGGCGTCGCCGCGTTCGTGTACCGGGGCGCCGTCCGCGGCACGGCGGACGGCGATGAAGCTCCCGAGGGGCCCGCGAGCCGACCGTTCGCGCTGCGGCCCGCCCTGCTGCTGGCGACGGTGCTCACTTTGGCACTGTTGGTGAGCCGGTGGGCGGCCGACGCGCTCGGCTCCAACGGGCTCGTCCTCGCGGCGCTGGCCGCGGGCCTGGCCGACGCGCACGCCGGCGCGATCGCGGCGGCCACCCTGTCCGCCAAGGGTGAGGTGAGCGTCGACGCCGCGTTGATCGCGATCGCCGCGGCGCTGGGATCCAACCTCGTGGTGAAGGCGCTGCTGGCGTTCACCGCCGGCGGTTGGCGGTTCGGCGTGGGGTTCCTGGCCGGAATAGCCGCTCCCACCGTGGTATTCGGCGCGGCGATGGCGATGGCCGTGACTATGGGGTGACTCCGGAGTCGGCTTCGTCGGACTGGTGCCAGAAGATCTGCCAGGAGTGGCCGTCGAGGTCGTTGAAGCTGCGGCCGTACATGAACTCGTCGTCTTCGGTGTCGCCGGGTGTGCCGCCCGCGGCGATGGCGCGGTCGACCAGGGCGTCCACCGCTGCCCTGCTCGGTAGGCCCAGGCAGACGACGCACTCCTTGACCTCGGCCGCGTCCGCGGTCTTCGCCGGGTGGAAGGAGTCGAAGAGGTCCCGCTGCACCAGCATGGCGAACACGTTGTCGGCCAGCACGACGACGACGGCCTGGTCGCCGGAGAACTGCTCGTTGAATGCGTAGCCGAGTTCGGCGAAGAACGCTCGCGAGCGGGCGATGTCGGCGACGGGCAGGTTGACGAAGATCGGTGCGTGCATGTCCGGGTGCCTTTCGATGTGCCTGGGGCATCCCTGGACAAGGATGCTGTCGCAGGGGCAGACCGGGGATGACCCCGAGACTCATCGCTGCCCGGCCCGTCTCTGACTGCGAGCGTGCACCGGTGGTCGTGAAACGGGTCGTCGAACTACCGTGGGTGCACGCTCGCGGATGGGCACGTATGGGCAGGCACCGCCCAGCACCGCCCGCACGCGCGCTGCTATCGGTCGAACAGCTCACCGATGCGGTCGAAGAACCGATCGATGCGCTGTTCGAGCCGAGTGCCCTTCACCCACTTCTCCCACACGTAGATCAGGGCGAACAACGCGGCGACGACGCCGAAAACCAGCGCGGTAACGCCGAGTACCTCGATAATGTTGGGGCTCAAGACGTTACAGCATGCAGCTGACGCAACCCTCCACCTCGGTGCCCTCCAGGGCCATCTGGCGCAGGCGGATGTAGTACAGCGTCTTGATTCCCTTGCGCCACGCGTAGATCTGCGCCCGGTTCACGTCTCGGGTGTTGGCGGTGTCCTTGAAGAACAGCGTCAGGCTCAGGCCCTGGTCCACGTGCTGGGTGGCCGCGGCGTAGGTGTCGATGATCTTCTCGTACCCGATCTCGTACGCATCCTGGTAATACTCCAGGTTGTCGTTGGTCAGGTACGGCGCCGGATAGTAGACGCGACCGATCTTGCCTTCCTTGCGGATCTCGATCTTGCTCGCCACCGGGTGGATCGAGCTGGTCGAGTGGTTGATGTAGGAGATCGACCCGGTCGGCGGGACGGCCTGCAGGTTCTGGTTGTAGATGCCGTGCTGCTGCACCGACTCCTTGAGCCGCTTCCAGTCCTCCTGGTCCGGGATCCGGATGCCGGCGTCGGCGAACAGCTGCCGCACCCTGTCGGTCTTGGGCTCCCACACCCGATCGGTGTACTTGTCGAAGAACTCGCCGCTCGCGTACTTCGAGTTCTCGAACCCCTTGAACGCCTTGCCGCGTTCGATCGCGATCTTGTTCGACGCCCGCAGCGCGTGGTAGCAGACCGTGTAGAAGTAGATGTTGGTGAAGTCGATGCCCTCGTCGGAGCCGTAGAAGATCCGCTCCCGGGCCAGGTAGCCGTGCAGGTTCATCTGACCCAGGCCGATGGCGTGGGAGTCGTTGTTGCCCTGCTCGATCGACGGCACCGAGGTGATGTGGGTCTGGTCGCTCACCGCGGTCAGCGCCCGGATCGCCACCTCGATGGTCTGGGCGAAGTCCGGTGAGTCCATCGCCTTGGCGATGTTCAGCGAGCCCAGGTTGCACGAGATGTCCTTGCCCACCTTGGAATAGGACAGGTCGTCGTTGAACTCCGACGGGGTTGACACCTGCAGGATCTCCGAGCACAGGTTGGAGTGGGTGATCTTGCCGTCGATCGGATTGGCCCGGTTCACCGTGTCCTCGAACATGATGTACGGGTAGCCCGACTCGAACTGCAGCTCGGCCAGCGTCTGGAAGAAGTCGCGCGCCTTGATCTTCGTCTTGCGGATCCGGGCGTCGTCGACCATCTCGTAATACTTCTCGGTGACCGAGATGTCGGCGAACGGCACCCCGTACACCCGCTCGACGTCGTAGGGCGAGAACAGGTACATGTCCTCGTTGCGCTTGGCCAGCTCGAAGGTGATGTCCGGGATCACCACACCCAGGCTGAGGGTCTTGATCCGGATCTTCTCGTCGGCGTTCTCGCGCTTGGTGTCCAGGAACCGGTAGATGTCGGGGTGGTGCGCGTGCAGGTACACCGCCCCGGCACCCTGGCGGGCACCGAGCTGGTTGGCGTAGGAGAACGAGTCCTCGAGCAGCTTCATGATCGGGATGACGCCCGAGCTCTGGTTCTCGATGTTCTTGATCGGGGCGCCGTGCTCACGAATGTTGGTCAGCAGCAAGGCCACCCCGCCACCGCGCTTGGACAGCTGCAGCGCCGAGTTGATGGAGCGCCCGATGGACTCCATGTTGTCTTCGATGCGCAGCAGGAAGCAGCTCACCGGCTCGCCACGCTGCTTCTTGCCCGAGTTCAGGAACGTCGGGGTGGCCGGCTGGAACCGGCCGTCGATGATCTCGTCGACGAGCTTCTCGGCCAGCGCGGTGTCCCCGGCCGCCAGCGTCAGCGCCACCATCACGACCCGGTCCTCGAAGCGCTCCAGATAGCGCTTCCCGTCGAACGTCTTCAGCGTGTAGGACGTGTAGTACTTGAACGCGCCCAAAAACGTCGGGAACCGGAACTTCTTGGCATACGCGCGGTCCAGCAGCGTCTTGACGAAGTTGCGCGAGTACTGGTCGAGGACCTCACGCTCGTAGTAGTCCTTCTCGATCAGGTAGTCGAGCTTCTCGTCCTGGCTGTGGAAGAACACCGTGTTCTGGTTGACGTGCTGCAGGAAGTACTCCCGGGCCGCCTGCACGTCCTTGTCGAACTGAATCTTGCCGTCCTTGTCGTACAGATTCAGCATCGCGTTCAGGGCGTGGTAGTCCGTTTCCCCCGGGAGCGCGTGCGCCCCGGTGGTTACAGGCTCTGCAGCTGTGACGGTTGGTGCCACGTCTGTTCCTTCCAGAAGTTTTCCAGTGCCGCGCGAACGGCGTCCACGTCGTCCGGGGTTCCCATTAATTCGAAGCGGTACAGGTTGGGCACGTTGCACTTGTGCGAGACCAAGGTGGCCGCAAAGCAGTACTCTGCGCCGAACTGGGTGTTTCCGGCCCCGATGACCGCGCGGATCAGGGACCGATTGTGCGGGTTGTTCAGAAACGCGATGACTTGCTTGGGCACGTACCCCTTGGCGTCCAGCCGCGGGCTGTCGCCCCTGCCCTTGCCGTAGGTCGGCAGCAGCAGCACATACGGGGCATGCACCTCGATGCGCTCCCGCAGCGGGATCCGGATCGCCGGGATGCCCAGCTTCTGCACGAAGCGGTGGGTGTTCTCCGACACGCTGGAGAAGTACACGAGATCACTCATCGCCCTCTCCGATCCGTTCTGCGCTCCAGGGTCTGCTCGGCCGACGGTCAGGCGGTGGTGGCGGTGGCCCCGGCCAGCGCCTTGATCCGGTCGGGCCGGAACCCCGACCAGTGGTCCTCACCGGCCACCACCACGGGCGCCTGCAGGTGGCCCAGGGCCATGACGTAGTCACGGGCCTCGTTGTCCAGGGAGATGTCGACGACGTCGTACTCGATGCCGAGCTTGTCCAGCGCCTTATAGGTGGCGTTGCACTGCACACAAGCGGGCTTGGTGTACACGGTGACAGTCATTCAGCAGCCTCCCTCAGCGAAAATTTTTTCCGACGACCGGTGGTTAATGGTCACTGCGCACCACACCCACGAACCGCCGGCGAGGCGATTTCGACGTCGCGGTTTCCAACGCTGAACCGAGGACGAAACTTCCCCTCCGGCTCCCCGTCGAGCTCCGCACGCGTCTTTCGTCGCTCTCTACGTCAGACACTAGATGTTGTGCTCGGTCAGTAGACCACATACTAGATCGTCGTAATCACACGTTTGGAATTTTGCCTGGTAATTGCGGTGTGTCGCGGCGCCGACGGCGTGTCGGCCCTCGTCGAGGACAACTTCGGAGCGCACGCCTCCGGTCTACCAGTAGGCACCGACACGTCGTCGGCGGCCGATCGCGGGCCCGGCCGGGCTCAGCAAACGACCAGCCGCCCCAGCCACTCGGCCAGCAACGCCCGCTCGCCGGTGCTCAGGCCGGCGTTGTCACCGGCCTCGGCCAATGCCGTCGCCAGCGCACCCGCAGCCTCGGCAACCACACCCGCCCCACGGGCCGCACCGGTCCGGCCCAACGCCGGAGCGGCGATCACTCCGGCCAGCACCGTCTCGCGCAACGCGCGGGACAACTCGAGGTCAGCCGTCCCCTCCGGCTGAGCGATCAACTGCAGCGTGATGCCGACGTTGGCGGCCACGATCTGCTGGGCCGCGTCCGCGGGTGCGGTCAGCAGCAGGCCCTGGCCGTCGAGCCGTTCGAGCAGCACCAGCAGCTGGCGCTGCGCCACCGCGGTCACCTGGCACGGCCGACCGGGGGCGATCCGGCCGTAGAGCAGGGCGTAGAACGCCGGATGGTCCAAGCCGTAGCGCACGTGCTGGTCCCAGCCGCGGCGGAGGTCGGCCACCACATCTCCCGAGTCCGCCGCCGGCACGTACTGACCCAGCCCGTACTCGACGACGGCGTCCATGAGCCCCTGTTTGTTGCCGAAGTGGTGATACAGCGTCGGCGCGCGCACCCCGGCCCGATCACAGATCGCCCGGGTGGATACCGGCGCCCCCTGCGCCGCGTCGAGCAGTTCAGCGGCCGCGGCCAGCAGCCGATCCCGCGCGCTGGCCGCGGCCTCCACAACTGCTTTCACATCGCTATAGTATCTCTATATCATTGTTACGGAGAGGAGCGACGCGATGACGGCGGATCTGGACGGGCGGCGGGCAGTGGTCACCGGCGGCACCCGCGGGATCGGGAGCGCCATCGCCGAGCGGTTGGCCGGAGCCGGCGCCGCGGTGCTGACGGTCGCGCGCTCCGGGGCCGATGCCGACATCCGCGCCGATGTCGCCACCCCCGACGGCGCGCACACGGCCGCGGCAGCGGCGCTGCAGCGGCTCGGCGGCGTCGACATCCTGGTGCACAACGCCGGCGGGTCGGCCCAGCACGACGGCATCGTCGGCCTGACCGATGCGGACTGGGCGGCGGAACTGGACCTCAACCTGCTCGCGGCGGTGCGCATCGACCGCGAACTGGTGCCGGGGATGATCGCCCGGGGCCGCGGCGCGATCGTGCACGTGACGTCGGTACAGCGCCGCGCACCGCTACCCACCACGGTGCCGTACGCCGCCGCCAAGGCGGCGTTGGCCATCTACAGCAAGGCGTTGTCGAACGAGCTCGCGCCCAACGGGATTCGCGTCAATGCGGTGTCACCGGGCTACGTCGAGACCGAGTCCGCGCGGGAGATGGCCGAGCGCATCGCCGAGATGACCGGCCAGGACGTGACCGCCGCCCGGGCCCAGATCATGGCGTCGATCGGCGGCATTCCGCTGGGTGCGCCGGGCCGGCCCGCCGACGTCGCCGAGCTGGTGGCGTTCCTGGTCTCCGATCGCGCGGCCTACATCACCGGCGCGGAATACACCATCGACGGCGGCAGCACCCGCTGCGCCTGACCGGGACGGAGGAGCTCAGTCGATCTCGGCGACGAGCTTGCCGATGATGTCGCGCAGGCGGCTGACCACCTCGGCGTGTTCACGCGGATGCTTGCCGTCCAACGACTTCGTCGGGATGGACAGCTCCAGGTCGTCGACCACCCGCGGGCCGGCGATACCGAACGACTTGCGCGTCTCGTCGTGCGCCCACACCCCGCCGTACTGGCCGAGCGAGGCGCCCACCACCGCAAGGGGTTTGCCCTTCAGCGCGCCATTGCCGTACGGCCGGGACAGCCAGTCGATCGCGTTCTTGAGGACGCCGGGAATGCTGCCGTTGTACTCCGGCGTGATGACCAGTGTCGCACCGGCCCGGGCCGCGGCGGCGCGCAGCGCCACCACCGGCTCGGCGACCGACTCGGTGTCGATGTCCTCGTTGTAGTGCGGCAACTCCCCCAGCCGGTCGAACCACTCGAGCGTGACACCGGCCGGCGCGGTTTCCAGGGCCAGCTCGGCGAGTCGACGGTTGATCGAGGCCGCACGCAGGCTCCCGACCAAGATCAACACCGTGCCGTCCGACATGTCCGTCCCTTCATCGTTTCCGACGATCCTGCCACGGGCCCAACTGGACCCGAGTCCGATATATTCCGGCTGAGTTAAAGTTGCTGGGTGAACCTGTCTGACCGGCTGCCGTCGTTGCCGGTGAGCGAATCCACCCCGCCTGAGCGAGGCGATGCCGCTCGCAATCGGATGCTACTGCTGGACGCCGCCCGCCGCCTGGTGGACGAACGCGGCGCGGATGCGGTGACCACCGACGACATCGCGGCGGCCGCCGGGGTCGGCAAGGGCACACTGTTCCGGCGCTTCGGCAGCCGTGCCGGGCTGATGGTGGTGCTGCTCGACGAGGACGAGAAGGCCATGCAGCAGCAGTTCCTGTTCGGCCCCCCGCCATTGGGTCCCGACGCGCCGCCGCTGGTCCGCTTGCTGGCCTACGGCCGGGAACGCCTGAAGTTCGTCGAGACCCATCACGCCCTGCTCGCCGACATCGGCCGCGATCCGCAGATGCGGTTCAACGCACCGACAACGTTGCACCACAGCCATATCCGGGTGCTCCTCGCCGATGCCGGCACCACCGGCGACCTCGACGTGCAAGCCAGCGCCCTGCTTGCGTTGCTCGACGTGGACTACGTCTGGCACGAACTGCACCGCGGTCGCACGCTCGATGACCTCGCCGAGGGCTGGGAGACGGTGGCGCGCAAGCTCTGCGGATCATGACCGGCCCCGACGCGCCGGTCGGCTGGATCCTGCACGTCGACCTCGATCAGTTCCTGGCCTCGGTCGAACTGCAACGCCATCCCGAACTGGTCGGCCTGCCCGTGATCGTCGGCGGCAGCGGCGATCCCACCGAACCGAGAAAGGTGGTCACCTGCGCGTCGTACGAGGCCCGCGAGTTCGGTGTGCACGCCGGGATGCCGTTGCGCGCCGCCGCCCGAAAGTGTCCCGACGCCACCTTCCTGCCGTCGGATCCGCCCGCGTACGACGCCGCCTCCGACCGGGTGATGGGGCTGCTGCGCGACCTCGGTCACCCCGTGGAGGTATGGGGTTGGGACGAGGCCTATGTCGCGGCCGAGACCGCCGACCTGCGCGCGGCGATCGCACTGGCCGACCGGATCCGCGATGTCGTGGCCACCGAGACCGGGCTGTCGTGTTCAGTGGGTATCAGCGACAACAAGCAGCGGGCCAAGGTCGCGACCGGGTTCGGCAAACCCGCGGGCATCCACGCGCTCACCGACGAGAACTGGATGGCGACGATGGGTGACCGCGCCGTCGACGCCCTGTGGGGCGTGGGTCCGAGAACCGCGAAAAAGCTTGCAGCGATGGGAATCTCCACAGTAGCCGAGTTGGCCGGCACCGATGCGGCGGTGCTGACCGCCGCGTTCGGGCCGACGACCGGGCTGTGGATCCTGCTGCTGGCCAAGGGCGGTGGGGACAACACCGTGCGCGCCGAACCGTGGGTGCCGCGGTCCCGCAGCCACGTCGTCACGTTCGCGACGGATCTGACCGACCGGGCCGAGATGCACGCCGCGGTGGCCGACCTCGCCCGCCAGACCGTCGCCGAGGTCGTCGAGCAGGACCGTATCGTGACCAGGGTGGCGGTCACGGTGCGGACCAACACCTTCTACACCCGCACCAAGATCCGCAAGCTCGCCACCGCGACCACCGACGCCGACGTCATCGTCGGTACCGCCCACGACGTGCTCGACCTGTTCGAACTGGACCGGCCGGTGCGGCTGCTGGGTGTGCGCTTGGAGTTGGCCATGGCCGATGCCTCCGTTGTCGGCGCGGGCGGATAGCGTCGGGTCTCATGTTGCAGACGGTGGCGATCCGCGGGTATCGCTCGCTGCGCGAACTCGTCCTGCCGCTGCGTCGGCTCACCGTGGTGACCGGCGCCAACGGCACCGGCAAGTCCTCGCTGTACCGGGCGCTGCGGCTTCTCGCCGACTGCGGCCGCGGCGAGGTGATCGGGTCCTTCGCCCGTGAGGGCGGCGTCGAATCGGCGATGTGGGCCGGTCCGGAACATCTCGGTGGCGCCCGCCGCACCGGCACCGCCCAGGGCGGCCCCCGCACCCGACCGGTCTCGCTCGAACTGGGTTACGCCTCAGAAGATTTCGGCTACCTCATCGATCTGGGGTTACCGCAGGCGCGCCAGACGGCGTTCCAGCTCGACCCGGAGATCAAACGGGAGCTGGTCTTCGCCGGCCCGGTGGCCCGGCCGGCCGCGACGCTTGTGCGCCGGGTACGCGGGCTCGTCGAGGTGGCCGGTGACACCGGGTTCGACGAGCTCAGCCGCGCGCTGCCCGCGCACCGCAGCGTGCTGGCCGACTGGGCCGGCGCGGTCCCCGAGCTGGTGATGGTCCGGGAACGCCTGCGCGACTGGCGGTTCTACGACGGCTTCCGCGCCGACAGCCACGCCCCGGCGCGTCGGCCCCAGATCGGCACCAGGACACCGGTGCTGGCCGACGACGGCTCCGACGTGGCCGCAGCCGTGCAGACCATCCTGGAGACCGGCACCGACGATCTGGCCCGCGCGGTGGCCGCCGCATTCGACGACGCGACGGTGTCGGTGTCGGTCACCGACGGCCTTTTCGATCTGCAGCTGCACCAGCGCGGGATGCTGCGCCCGTTGCGTAGCACCGAGATATCCGATGGCACACTGCGTTTCCTACTGTGGGCGGCAGCGCTGCTGAGCCCACAACCGCCGTCGCTGATGGTGCTCAACGAACCCGAGACGTCGCTGCACCCCGACCTGGTGGCGCCGCTGGCCGAGCTGATCAGCGCCGCTGCCGCGCGCACCCAGGTCGTGGTGGTGACCCACTCGCAGACGCTGCGGCGCTGCCTGGGCGCCGAGCCGATCGGGTCGGACGCCGACGCCTGGGAGATCGAGCTGTACAAGGATTGGGGCGAGACCAAGGTGGTCGACCAGGGCCTGCTGACCACACCCCCATGGGACTGGGGTAAGCGGTGAACCTCAGCGGCGCTTGGGATTCGGGCGCGGGTGCGGGCGCAGCGCCCGGGTGAACAGCACGTTGACCCGCGTCATCGTCATGCTGTACGGCAGCCACAGGGTGCGCTTGAACAGGTACAGGGCCCGGATGTCGGACGAGGTGTAGATCAGGTAGCGGTTGCGCTGGATCCCGCGCAGGATCTTGCGCGCAGCCACCTCCGGTGACACCGCGTGCCCGCCGAACCGCCGGGTCCACCACTGCACACGGGGGTCGTCGCGATTCACCCCGGCGATCTGGACCGATTGCACCAGTGGGGTTTTCACCGCGCCGGGCACCACCACCGACACCCCGATGCGATGCCGGGCCAGGTCGAAGCGCAACACCTCCGAGAGCCCCCGCAGGCCGTACTTGCTCGCCGAGTAGGCGGCGTGCCAGGGCAGCGCGATCAGCCCGGCCGCGGAGGACACGTTGACCAGGTGCCCGCCGTGGCCCGCGGCGACCATCGGCGGCAGGAACGTCTCGATAACGTGGATGGGTCCCATCAGGTTGATGTCCACCATCGACTTCCAGTGCTGATGGGTGAGCTGCTCCACGGTGCCCCACGCCGAGACCCCGGCAATGTTCATCACGATGTCCATCGCCGGATGGCTGGTGTGGATGTCGGCGGCGAACGCCGCCACCGCGTCGTAGTCGGAGATGTCCAGGGCGCGGTGCGCGGCGACGACACCACCCAGCGCGCGGGCGTCGGCGACGGTGGCGGCCAGCCCGTCGGCGTCGCGGTCGGTCAGGTACAGCTCGGCACCCTGAGCCGCCAGCTGCAGCGCGGTCGCGCGCCCGATCCCGCTGGCCGCGCCGGTCAGAAAGCATCGTTTGCCGGTGAAACCCTGCTCGAAGACCCCGCGCTGCGCCATGCCGGCGACCCTACCGCCGCGGCCGGGTGCGCCCGGCGAAGCCGCGGGCCGGGCGGGTCAGTCGGTACCGCCCCACAGCGCGCCGACCCACAGCCGTTCGACGATCTCGACGGCGGCCGCGGGATCCTCGGTACGGCCGACGAAGGCGCTGTCGCGGGCCAGCGTCATCGAGGTCACCGCGACCATCGTGCGCACCAGCCCGGTGAGGTCGTCGGAGACCGGCCGGGCCCCGGAGTCCTGTTTGATCAGCCCGACGATCTTGTGCACGACGGTGTCCTGGAAATCGTCCATGATCTCGCGGATCTGGGCGTCGGTGCCCCGGGCGAGATTGCAGGCGCCCATGATCGGGTCGTTGGACGCGAACACGGTGGTGGCGTAGCCGACCATCCGCTTGGCGAACGCCTCGGGCGACTCCCCCGCTTCCCGCGGCGCGAAGTCGTGGGTCAGTTGGTCCAGCTGCGCCAGGGCGTCGGCGACGATGACGGCCAGCACGGCGTACTTGGAATCGAAGTAGAAGTAGAACCCTGAGCGCGCCACCCCGGCGCGCTCGCTGATCGTGCTGACCGACAGATCCGCGAACGAGCGCTCGTGCAGCAGCTCACGGACTGCGGTCACGATCGCGTCGCGTTGCCGGTCACCGCGACTGCGGCGATCCTCCGGCTCCGGAGTCAATTCTGCGGTCATGGCTGTAGACCTTCGCATCGCAACTCGCCTGGTTCAAAACTTGACGTGCGTCAAGTATGCCTATCAGGATAGAGGAGAGCTGACACTGTCGACAGCGTTGTCTACCCAGGAGTGTTCGATGGCGACGATCAACACCGCGGAATACCTATTTGACCAGGCAAAACGGCGTTTGAAGCCGACACCGGTGACGCTTCCGGGCATGGGGCTGCTGGAGAAGCGGCTGCTCGACCATGAGTGGAAAGAGATCACGCTCGCTGAGCCGCCCGCCGGGAGCGGCCTGAAAGCGGTAAAGGGTGACAACGGGCTGCCGATCATCGCGCACATGATCGAGATGTTCCGCGGCGGACCGGACTTCATCGTGCACCAGTACCGCCGGTGGGGGCCGGTGTACTACTCGGGTTCGCAGGTGTTGCCCGCCGTCGCCGCGCTGGGACCCGACGCGACCCAGGCCGTGTTCACCAACCGCAACAAGGACTTCTCCCAGCGAGCATGGGATCCCGTCATCGGACCGTTCTTCGAGGGCGGGTTGATGCTGCGCGACTTCGAGGACCACCTCTATCACCGGCGCATCATGCAGGAGGCGTTCACCCGCACCCGGCTGGCCGGCTACGTCGAGCACATCGATTCGGTGGCCGCGCAGGTGATCGCCAACGACTGGGTCGCCAATGATCCGCGCTTCCTGTTCCATCCCCGCGTCAAGGAACTGACCCTCGACATCGCGTCGGTGGTGTTCATGGGGCATGAAGCCGGCACCGACAAGGAACTGCTGACCACCGTCAACGAGGCGTTCACCACCACCACCCGGGCGGGCAACGCGATCGTGCGCAAGCCGGTGCCGCCGCTGACCTGGTGGCGCGGGCTGCAGGCCCGCAAGACCCTCGAGGACTACTTCAACGCCCGCATCGCCGAGAAGCGGCGCTCGGAGAGCACCGACATGTTCAGCGTGCTGTGCCACGCGCGGGACGAGGATGGCGGCAGCTTCACCGACGAGGACGTCGTCAGCCACATGATCTTCCTGATGATGGCGGCCCACGACACCTCGACGTCGACGATGACCACGATGGCCTACCACCTGGCCGCCAACCAGGAGTGGCAGGACCGCTGCCGCGACGAGTCGGCCCGCATCGGCGACGGCCCGCTGGACATCGAGGCGCTGGAGAAGCTCGAGACCTACGACCTGGTGATCAACGAGGCGCTGCGGATGATGACCCCGCTGCCGTTCAACTTCCGCCAGGCTGTGCGCGATACCGAACTGCTGGGCCACTACATCCCGGCGGGCACCGCGATCATGACCTGGCCCGCGCTGAACCACCGGCTGCCCGAGCTGTGGACCGACCCGGAGAAGTTCGACCCCGAGCGGTTCGCCGAACCCCGCAGCGAGCACAAGCGGCACCGCTACGCCTTCGCTCCGTTCGGCGGCGGTGCGCACAAGTGCATCGGCATGGTGTTCGGGCAGCTCGAGATCAAGACCGTGATGCACCGGCTGCTCCGCAAGTACCGGCTCGAGCTCGTCCATCCCGGCTACAAGCCGTGGTACGACCACGGCGGCATGTCGGTGCCTGTCGACGGCATGCCGATCGTGCTGCGCCCGCTGCACTGACCCCTCACCCGCGGCCCCTCACCCGCCGAAATTGCATTCCAGCAGGCCGCTACTCGCACTTTCTCTGCGTGGTCGCAATCTCGGCGGGGGTTTCCCAGGCCGGGGTTTCAGGCGAGGGTGACCAGCCGGTTGGCGCACGCGATGACCGCGCGCAGCGCCGACTGCGTCGGATCCTGCGACCACCCCATCGCCCACTCCGAGCGGCGCCCGTCGTGGCCGCGGACAAAGGTCGCGGTGTGGCTGCCCGCGGACATCTGATGGAACGCGGTCACCTCGACGGCGACCCCGCGGTCGTAGAGCATCGCGATCAGCGCGGCGACGGGCCCGCAGGCCGCGGCACGTGACGTGCCGATCCGGTCCCCCACCGCCAGCGTCGCCTCGTAGTTGCGCGCCTGGGGACCCAGCCGGCTGGCCGGCCGATCGGAGTCCACACACGCCCACTGCCCCATCCGCAGCGGCCCGTTGGTGGGCGCGAACTGCTCGGTGAACTCGGCGAATGTCTGCCGCGTCGCCTGCTCACGCAACGCGCGGGGCATCGGCCCGTCCACGTGTGCCGCGAAGCATGACGAGGACGCGATGGTGTCGGTAGCGATGGAGGATTGCATGTGCCGGCTTTCTCACCCGAAGGGAAAATGACCGACGAAGTAGCGACGACCCACAGCGAGGGGTCGGTCAGGATCAGACCCCGCTGCGGGTTGCTACTACGAGTCGCCTCGGCACGGTGGCGATGCTAGCCGCCCCGGCCCGGTGCACGCAACCGAGTTCGACTCGGCACAATGGTGCCGGTGACGTGGACCGACGCCGTGCTGCTGCTGGGCGCCGGAATCCTCGGTGGACTGACCGGGAGCATCGCCGGGCTGGCCTCGGTGGCCACCTACCCGGCACTGCTCGTCGTTGGTCTGCCGCCGGTGTCCGCCAACGTCACCAACACGGTCGCCCTGGTGTTCAACGGCGTGGGGTCGATCTTGGGGTCCCGGCCCGAACTTGCCGGCCAGGGCGCCTGGCTGCGACGGGTGCTGCCGTTCGCCGGGCTCGGCGGGGTGCTCGGTGCGGTGGCACTGTTGTCCACACCGGCCGAGGGGTTCGAGAGGATCGTGCCGGTGCTGCTCGCCGGCTCCGCGCTGGCCATCCTGCTGCCCACCCGACCCACCGCCGACGCGCGGGTCGCCTCACACCGCCGCGACCGGATCCGGCTCATCCTCGAGGGCGCCGCGGTGTTCGCCATCTGCATCTACGGCGGATACTTCGGCGCGGCGGCAGGCGTCATGCTGCTCGCGCTGTTCCTGCGGGCCGGCGGCGCCACCCTGCCCCGGGCCAACGCCGGCAAGAACGTCATCCTGGGCGCCGCCAACGGCGTCGCCGCCATCATCTTCGCGATCGCCGCCCCGGTGCAGTGGCTCGCCGTCGCCGCGCTCGGGCTGGGCTGCCTGATCGGCTCGCGGCTCGGCCCCGTCATCGTCCGGCACGCCCCCGCCGGTCCGATGCGGGTGGCCATCGGCATCGCCGGTCTGGCCCTGGCCGCCAAGTTGGGCTGGGACACCTACCGCTAACGGTCACCGAAAGGGGTTGTCGCCCCGCGCGACTCGGGTACCCAGCTCGACGAGCTCCTGCGCGGAGACGTGCAGCCGCTCACCCGCCTCGGCGCTGGCCCGCCCGGCCAGATAGCGCGACCAGGTGCCCTCGATGACGATGCCGAGCTTGAAACACGCCATCGCGAGGTACCAGTCGAGGTGCTCGGTCGACCGGCCGCCGGCGTCGCGGTAGGCCGCCAACAACTCGGTGCGGGCGGCCAGGCCGCCCAGCTCGGCGAGCGCCGACCCGGCGTTGATCGGGTTCGGGTCGTGCGGCCAGCACACCAGCATCCAGCCCAGGTCCAGCAGCGGGTCACCGACGGTGCACATCTCCCAGTCGATGAACGCCGCCAGCTCGGGGACATCGCGCCGCAGCAGCACGTTGTTCAGGTGCGCGTCGCCGTGCATGATGCCCGGCGCGGCATCGGGTGGGCGCTCGGACTCCAGCCACTCGGCCAGCACACCGACCGACGGGAAGGACTCCGGCGCGTAGCGCTCGTGGCGGTAGCTCTCCAGCAGCCGCATGAACTGCGGAACCTGACGCGCCAGAAAGGATCCCGGCCGCTTGAGCGCCGCGAGCGGACTGCCCTCCCACGCCGCACTGCTCAGCTGCGCGAGCCCGGCGGCATACGACAGCCCGACGCGGTGCCGCATGCCCGGGTCCCGGACGTAGGCGCCGTCGGCCTCGGTGCCGGGATTGAACCCGTCGACGGCCTCCATCAAGTAGAAGACCACGCCCATCACGTCGAGGTCCTCGCAGCCTGCGATGAACGCCGGGTGCGGCACCGAGGTTCCGGCCAGCGTTCTGAGCACCGCGATCTCGCGGCGCATGGTGTCATCGCTCGTCGGCCGCGGATGCTCGGGCGGGCGGCGCAGCACCATCGGCCGGCCGTCGACGTGCAGCCGCACGACGATGTTCTGCGAACCGCCGGTGAGGGGTTCGACATCGCCGACGGTCGACCCGATCCCGGACCGGCGGACCCAGCGCGCCAGCGCGTCGGTGTCGGCCTCGGTCAGGGTCACCTCCGTCATGGTGCCACTGTCCTGCTGCCACCCAAGCCCGGCCCGGTCAGGCTTCGAGCCCCAGACAGGGTGCGGCGCCCTCCATCACGCCTTCGCGGAACGCCGAAACCCGCGTATACCCGGCGCCTTGGCGCTCCATGTCGCCGTCACCGCGGAACACCAGCAGCGCCATGATGCCCTCGTCGAGGTCACCGGGCGAGATCGCGAAGGTACTGGTGTCCGGGCGGTCGTGCAGGATCACGCTGGCGGTGTACGCACCGGCGAGGCAGTCGCTGCGCAGCGTCGCGGTCTTCTCGTCTGCTTCCTCGCCCAGCCGGTACAGCACCGCCAAACCGTACTGGGTGGCCAGCAGGGTGGCCACCGCGTAGTCGCCACCCTGGCGGTACACCTGGCGCATCGCGACCTTGTTGTCCCAGCCGACGTAATCGTCTGGGATGCAATAGAACAGCGCATAGTCTTCGGCGCTCTGGTTACCGCACATCGGCGGGTCGGCCGGGTCGAACGGCTCCAGGCCCGCGACCGGCACCCACCGCTGGCCGCCGGAGAGCTGGGGATACACCTGGCTCCAGTAGTCCTCGAGGTCATAAGGCACCGTGTTGACGACGTAGTCGTAGGGCGCGTTGCCGCCGCTGGCTTCGTCGTCCTCGTCGTTGAACGGCAGCGCCAGCACCATCGGATCGTCGTCGCGGTAGGTCTTGCAGCTCTGGGGCCCGTGGTCGTAGCCGTCCTGGAAGGCGCTGACCCGGTCGAACCCGGTTCCGTGCGCGTTGGGATCCAACTTGCTGGTGCCCGGGCTGTCCCGCAGGTCGAGCACCCCGGCCAGCGCGCTGTCGAGCTGGGCGGCGTTGACGTCGAAGATGCCGTCATCCTGCGCGTGCCGCGACCACGCGCCGGCGAAGCAGTCGGCCTGCAGTTCCTCGGTGACGGTGCGGGCGTTGAAGTTGGCCCGGCCCTGGATCGCGTGGCCGAACTCGTGGGCCATGACCACCGGGATGACGAAGTCGCCGAACCGGGACTGCAGGTCCGGGAGCAGGCCTTCGGCATCCCAGGCCACCACGTCCTGGTTGAAGCAGTAGAACGCGTTGTTGGCGATGTCCGCGGCCTCTCGGGCGCACGGCGGCAGTTCCCCCGACGACGGGTACACCGCGAAGTAGCCGCCCTCGATGGGTTTGAACTCCGAACCGTAGAGCTCGGGAAAGTGTGTGCCCCAATAGATTTCCAGATCGGCGATGGCCTGCATCACGATCTGGTTGATCGGGTCGGTTTCGTCGCCGTTGATCCGGACGTTACTGATGTCCGGCGGGGTGATCTCCTGCTTGGTGGGTGTGCTCGCCTGACCCGTCTCAGGAGCGGGCGCCTGCGGGGTCTGGCTGCCGCAGGCCGCGAGCACGACTGCAACGGCGGCCAGCGCCGAGCACGCTTTGATTCGCATGGGCAAACATTAGCGGCGATCGCACCGATCGGCGGGGAATCAGTCCAGGATGCGCCGTGCGACGTTGGTGGTGACCAGGTCGAGCAGTTCGTCGGCCCGCCCGGCCAAGATGGTGCGGATCGCGTACAGCGAGAACCCCTTGGCCTGCTCAGCGGTGATGGCCGGCGGGATGGACAGCTCCTGGCGGGCGGTCACCACGTCGACGACGGCCGGTCCGGCGACGGCGAACGCGTCGGCCAGCGCGGTCGGCAGTTCGGCGGGCGCTTCGACGCGTCGGCCGAAAACTCCCATCGTCTGCGCGATGGCGGCAAAGTCCGGGTTGGTCAGGTCGGTGCCGAAGTTGACGATCCCGGCGGCCTTCATCTCGAGCTCGACGAAGTTCAGCGACGAGTTGTTGAAGACGACCACCTTGACCGGGAGCCGGTTCTGGAGCAGCGTGATGAGCTCGCCGAACAACATCGTCAGGCCGCCGTCGCCGGCGAGCGCGACCACTTGGCGGCCCGGGAACGCGGTCTGCGCGCCGATGGCGTGCGGCAGCGCGTTGGCCATGGTGCCGTGGTTGAACGAGCCGATCAGCCGGCGTCGGCCGTTCATTGTCAGGTAGCGGGCGGCCCACACCACCGGCGAGCCCACGTCGGCGGTGAACACCGCGTCGTCGCTGGCAAGTTGATTCACCAGTCCCGCAACGTATTCCGGCCTGATCGGGGTGCGGTCACCGTCGTTGACGGCCAGTTCGTCGAGTGTCTTGCGGGTCTTGCGGTAGTGCCGCAGCGCGCGGTCGAGGTGCGCGGAGTCGGTCTTGTCGCGCAGCAGCGGCTGCAGCGCAGCCAGGGTGTCGGCGACCGTGCCGACCAGACCCAGATCGACAGGGGTGCGCCGGCCGAGGTGCCTACCGCGGATGTCGACCTGGATGACCTTGGCGTGGTCGGGATAGAACTGCTGATACGGAAAGTCGGTGCCGAGCATCAGCAGGGTGTCGGCTTCCTTGATGGCCTTGTAGCCGGACGCGAAGCCGAGCAGCCCGGTCATGCCGACGTCGTAGGGGTTGTCGTATTCGATGAAGTCCTTGCCGCGCAACGCATGTACGACGGGTGCCTTCAGGGTGGCGGCCACCGTCACCAGCGCGTCGTGGGCGCCCTCCACGCCGGCCCCGCCGAGGATCGTGACCGCCTGCCCCGCGTCGAGGATCGCGGCGGCCTCACGCAGCGACGCATCGTCGGGGCGCACCACCGAGCGGGTGGGCGTGAGCGGCCGGTCCTGCCAACGGTCGGGAGCGGCCTTCTGCAGGAAGATCTCCCCCGGCACCACCACCACGGCGACGCCGCGTTCTTCGACCGCCGCCCGCATCGCCATGTGCAGGACACGCGGCAGCATCTCGGCGGTGCTGACCATCTCGCGATAGACGCTGCACTCGCGGAACAGTTCCTGCGGGTGGGTCTCCTGGAAGTAGTCGGACCCGATCTCGGCGCGCGGGATGTGCGCGGCGATGGCCAGCACCGGCACCCGGCTGCGCTGCGCGTCGAACAGCCCGTTGATCAGGTGCAGGTTGCCGGGCCCGCAACTGCCCGCGCATACCGCGAGCTGTCCGGTCAACGCGGCGTCGGCGGCCGCGGCGAACGCCGCGGTCTCCTCGTGCCGCACGTGTTCCCAGGAGATGGTGCCGTCGCGGCGCAGCGAGTCGGTGAAACCGTTGAGGCTGTCGCCGGGAAGACCGTAGACGCGGGTGATCCCGCTGGCCCGCAAAGTGGCGACGACGTGATCGGCGACGGTGGCCATGGTGCCCACCCTAGTGAGTTCGGCGTGATCCTCGCCGCTGCGCGACGATTTCCACGCCGAACCCTCGGGGCTACGCGGGGGCTACTTCGGGGCGAAGCGCTGGCCGGCGTCCAGGCGCAGGCACTGGCCGTTGAGCATCGGGTTCTCCACGATGGCCAGCGCCAGCTTGGCGTACTCCTCGGGCTTGCCGAGCCGCCTGGGGAACGCCGCGTCCTTGGTGAGCACGGTGGCGTACTCGTCGGGGATGCCCTGGGTCAGGCCGGTGGCGAACAGGCTGGGCGCGATGGCCAGCGCCCGGATCCCCAGGCTGCCCAGGTCACGCGCCATGGTCAGGCACATGCCGGCGATCGCGGCCTTGGACGCGGTGTAGGCGACCTGGCCGATCTGCCCCTCGAACGCCGCGATCGACGCGGTGTTGATGATGACGCCGCGCTCCTCGCGCTCGTCGTCGACGGGCTCGTTGTTGGACATGTGCCAGGCGGCCAGCCGGCTGACGTTGAAGGTGCCGATCAGGTTGAGGTCGATGCTCTTGCGGAAGCTGTCCAGGCTGTGCGGGCCATCCTTCTTGACGGTGCGCTCGGCGATGCCGCCGCCGGCGGTGGTGACCGCGATGTGCAGGCCGCCCAGCGCCTCGACCGCTTGGGCCAGCGCGGTTTCGGTGCCCTCGAAGTCGGTGACGTCGACGGGATGGAATGCCCCTGCGAGCCCGTCGGCGACGGTCTGGCCGTCGGATTGCGGACGGTCGAGCACCGCGACCCTGGCGCCGCGCTTGGCCAGCGCCTCGGCCGTGGCCCGCCCGAAACCCGACGCACCGCCGACGACGACGGCCTTCTTGCCCTCGATCTCCATCTGCACACCCTTTCCAATTAGCGGTCAATTTGTAAAGCAACCTAGCGGACGACATTCTTTCGTCAGCATTTCGGGTGCGGTGCGGCGGTAGTTTTGGCGTCATGATCACGCGGAGCGCCAAGGCGCTGGCCGGAGTCGCCGCCGCGGCAGTCGCCGTCGGCGTCGCCCAACTGGTCGCCGCCACGTTCGGTCCGCAGGCCGACGTCCGCACCGCCGTCGGTTCGGCGGTGATCGAGCTGACCCCGGGGCCGGTCAAGGAGTGGGCCATCCAATTGTTCGGCACCGCCGACAAACTCGTGCTGACGGTGCTGGTCCTGATGGTCATCGCCGGGATCGCGGCGATCGCCGGGGTGGCCGAGTCCGCTCGCAGGCCGGTGGGCAGCGCGCTGATCGTGGCGGCCGGCGCGCTCGGTTGCGCGGCGGTGCTCTCTCGCGCGGGCACCACTGTGCTCGATCTGGTGCCGACCGTCATCGGGGCGGCGTGCGGGGTGGCGGTGCTGCGGCTGTTGATCTCCGAGCGGTTCCGCGACGACGACGAACCCGCCGAGGGCGTCGATCGCGGGCGGCGAAGGTCGCTGGTCACGTTGGGGTTCCTGGCCGGCGGTGCGCTCGGCGGTGTCGCCGGGGTGGTGCTCACCCGGTTGACGTCGTCGGTGTCCGGTGACCGGCAGGCCTTCGTCGTGCCCCGCGTCGCGGTGCCCGCCAAGCCCATCCCGGCGTCGGTGCAGCCCGAAGGTGTTGCGCTGCCGTCCTTCATCACCAGCAACAGCGACTTCTACCGCATCGACACCGCACTGGCCGTGCCGCAGCTCAGCCGGGAGGACTGGCAGTTGCGCATCCACGGGCTGGTGGACCGCGAAATCACCTACCGTTTCCCGGATCTGGACCGGTTCGAGGTGGTGGAGACGGTCGTGACACTGACGTGTGTTTCCAATCCCGTTGGCGGCGACCTGATCTCCAACGCAACGTGGACCGGCTACCGGGTCGCCGACCTGCTCGCCGAGGCCGGGGTTCGCCCGGACGCGGACATGGTGCTGTCGATGTCGGTGGACGGGTGGACCGCCGGCACCCCGGTGGAGGCGCTGACCGCCGCCGATGCGCTGCTGGCGGTGGGCATGAACGGTGAGCCGCTGCCGGTCGTGCACGGCTATCCGGCCCGGCTGGTGGTGCCGGGACTGTACGGGTACGTCTCGGCGACCAAGTGGGTGACCGATCTGGAGCTGACCCGGTTCGACCGGGCCGAGGCGTACTGGACGCGGCTGGGCTGGTCGGCGCGCGGGCCGATCAAGACGCAGTCGCGCATCGACGTGCCGCGCTCGGGTCAGGACGTACCGGCCGGACCGGTGCGGTTCGGCGGGGTGGCGTGGGCGCAGAAGCGCGGGGTGCGGGCCGTCGAGGTGCGCATCGACGACGGTGAGTGGCGGCCGGCCACCCTCGGCGCGGCCTACTCCGGCGACACCTGGCGGCTGTGGAGTTTCGACTGGGACGCCACCGAGTCCGGCCTGCACACGATCGCCGTGCGCGCCACCGACAACACCGGCTACACGCAGACCTCCGAGCTGGCCGACCCGGTCCCCGACGGCGCCACGGGCTGGCACACGATCACCTTCGCCGTCACCTGACCCCATCCCCCACGCCCGCGCGCCCACCCCGCCGCGCCCAACCCCCGCCGAAATTGCATTCCAGCAGGCCGCTACTCGCACTTTCGCTGCGTGGACGCAATCTCGGCGGTGCTCGTGTCGGTGCCTCGTGCCAGGCTGGGTACGTGCTGTTGGTCGATGTCGCCCGAACCTCCGTCGACGTCGGCGCCGCGTCGGCGCGGCTGGCCAAGGTCGACCGGCTCGCCGCACTACTGCGCGCCGCGGCGGCCGAACCGGACCTCCGGCTCGCCGGCATCGTCGTGTCCTGGCTGTCCGGCGTGCTGACCCAGCGCCAGATCGGCGTCGGCTGGGCGTCGCTGCGCACCGTGCCCGACCCGGCCGCCGAGCCCACGCTCACCGTCGCCGACGTCGAGCGCCGGTTCGACGAGATCAAGGCGACAGCGGGGAAGGGCTCGCAGGCCCGCCGCGCCGAGCTGCTCGCGGAGCTGTTCGCGGTGGCCACCGACGGCGAACAGACGTTCCTGCGCCGACTCCTCACCGGCGAACTGCGCCAGGGCGCGCTGATCGGCGTGATGTCCGACGCCGTCGCCAAGGCCGCCGACGTGCCCGCGGCCGCGGTGCGCCGGGCCGCGATGCTCGGCGGCGAGCTGCCCACGGTGGCGACGGCGGCGCTGCGCGGTGGCGAGGCGGCGCTGGCCGAGTTCACGCTGCGGGTCGGCACCCCGGTCGGCCCGATGCTCGCCCAGACGGCCACCGGCGTCGCTGATGCGCTCGACCGCCTGGGCGGTACGGCCGTGTTCGAGGCCAAGCTCGACGGCGCGCGGGTGCAGATCCATCGCGCGGGTGACGCGGTGTCGGTCTACACCCGTAGCCTCGACGACGTCACCGCCCGGCTGCCCGAGGTCGTCGACGCGACGCTGGCGCTGCCGGTGACCGACCTGATCGCCGACGCCGAGGCCATCGCGCTGCGCCCCGACGGCCGCCCGCACCGGTTCCAGGTCACCGCGTCCCGGTTCGGGCGCCGCGGCGGCGCGACATCACCGGATTCGCCGACGCTGTCGGTGTTCTTCTTCGACCTGCTGCACCTCGACGGCACCGACCTGCTGGACCTGCCCGCCCACGACCGCGTCGCGCGACTCGATGCCATCACACCGGACACCCAGCGGGTGGATCGTCTCGTCACCTCCGACCCGGCGGCAGCGCAGGCCTTCCTGGACCGCACGCTGGCTGCGGGCCACGAGGGCGTGATGGCGAAGTCACCGTCGGCGCCGTACGAGGCGGGCCGGCGCGGCGCCGGCTGGCTCAAGGTCAAACCCGTGCACACCCTCGACCTGGTGGTGCTGGCAGTGGAATGGGGATCGGGCCGGCGCACCGGCAAGCTGTCGAACATCCACCTCGGCGCCCGCGACCCCGAGACCGGGGGTTTCGTGATGCTCGGCAAGACGTTCAAGGGGATGACCGACGAGATGCTGGCGTGGCAGACCGAGCGGTTCCTGGAATTGGCTGACGGAGCGGCCCCGGCCGCGACATCAGACGGAAGCCCGCCCGACGGGTACGTCGTGACGGTACGTCCCGAGCAGGTCGTCGAGATCGCGTTCGACGGACTGCAGACCTCGACCCGCTATCCCGGCGGGATGGCGCTGCGCTTCGCGCGGGTGCTGCGCTACCGCGACGACAAGAGCGCCGCCGAAGCCGACACCATCGACACCGTGCGCGCGCTCTACACCAGCGCCGACTAGGACGATCCCGGATTTCCCGAACCCCGCTGTTTGCGTGGTCGCAGTACCGGCTAGACGCATGTGATCAAGGGCACACAGTCGAGCCGACGAGGGAGACACCGTGGCCACACCCACCGCCGCGCCATCGGAGCGCACCGAAGAGACGATCGGCGACATCACCTACATCCGCACCGACAAGGACCTGCCGCCGGTCGCGATCGTCGACCGGTCACCGATCACCGTCAAACACCGGATCATCTTCGGCATCATCGCCGTGCTCGGCGCCGTCGCCTGGGCGATCATCGCGTTCTTCCGCGGTGAGACCGTCAACGCGGTGTGGTTCGTCATCGCCGCGATCTGTACCTATGTGCTGGGCTTCCGGTTCTACGCCCGCCTGATCGAGATGAAGATCGTCCGGCCGCGGGACGACAACGCCACGCCGGCAGAGGTTTTCGAGAACGGCACCGACTACCTGCCCACCGACCGGCGGGTGCTCTACGGCCATCATTTCGCCGCGATCGCCGGCGCCGGCCCGCTCGTCGGCCCGGTGCTGGCCACCCAGATGGGTTATCTGCCCGGCGCGATCTGGATCATCATCGGCGCGGTCGTCGCCGGTTGCGTGCAGGACTACCTCGTGCTGGCCATCTCAGTGCGCCGCCGGGGCCGCTCGCTGGGCCAGATGGCGCGCGACGAACTCGGCGTCGTCGGCGGCGTGGCCGCGATCGTCGGCGTGCTGGTGATCATGGTGATCCTGCTCGCGGTGCTGGCGCTGGTGGTCGTCAACGCGCTCGGCCAGAGCCCGTGGGGGGTGTTCTCGATCGCGATGACGATCCCGATCGCGCTGTTCATGGGGCTGTACCTGCGGTTCCTGCGCCCCGGCCGGGTCTCGGAGGTCTCGCTGATCGGGGTGGTCCTGCTGCTGCTGGCCGTCGTCGCCGGCGGCTGGGTCGCCGAGACGTCGTGGGGCGCCGAGTGGTTCACGCTGTCCACGGTGACGTTGTCGTGGTGCATCATCCTCTACGGCCTGGCCGCGTCGGTGCTGCCGGTGTGGCTGCTGCTGGCGCCGCGCGACTATTTGTCGACGTTCATGAAAGTCGGCACCATCGCGTTGCTGGCGGTCGGCATCCTGTTGGCCCGCCCGGTGATGGAGGCGCCGGCGATCTCGCAGTTCGCCGGCCAGGGCACGGGTCCGGTGTTCGCCGGCTCGCTGTTCCCGTTCCTGTTCATCACGATCGCCTGCGGCGCGCTGTCGGGCTTCCACGCGTTGATCTCCTCGGGCACCACGCCCAAGCTGCTGGAGAAGGAAAGCCAGATGCGGCTGATCGGCTACGGCGGCATGCTCACCGAGTCGTTCGTCGCCATCATGGCGCTGATCACCGCCGCGATCCTGAACCAGCACCTGTACTTCACGATGAACGCCCCGGCCGCCTCGACAGGTACCACCGCCCAGAGCGCGGCCGACTACGTCAACGGCCTCGGGCTGTCCGGGGCGCCGATCACCGCGCAGGAGATCGACGACGCCGCCCGCAGTGTCGGCGAGAACTCCATCGTGTCGCGTACCGGTGGCGCGCCGACACTGGCCTTCGGGATGTCGGAGGTGCTGCACAAGGTCTTCGGCGGCGAGACGCTGAAGGCGTTCTGGTACCACTTCGCGATCATGTTCGAAGCGCTGTTCATCCTGACGACGGTCGACGCCGGCACCCGGGTGGCGCGCTTCATGCTCTCCGACGGGCTGGGCAACCTGGGTGGGCCGCTGAAGAAACTGCGCAACCCGAGCTGGCGCATCGGAGCATGGATCTGCAGCGTGATCGTCGTCGCGGCGTGGGGGTCGATCCTGCTGATGGGCGTCACCGATCCGCTCGGCGGCATCAACACGCTGTTCCCGCTGTTCGGCATCGCCAACCAGCTGCTCGCCGCGATCGCGCTGACCGTCGTCACGGTGGTCGTCATCAAACGCCGGCTGCTGAAGTGGGCGTGGATACCCGGTGTTCCGTTGCTGTGGGACCTGATCGTGACGATGACGGCGTCCTGGCAGAAGATCTTCTCCGGTGATCCCAAGGTCGGCTACTGGACCCAGCACTTCCAGTACCGCAACGCCCGCGATGCCGGGCAGACCAGCTTCGGCGCGGCCAAGGACGCCGGGCAGCTCGACGCGGTCATCCGCAACACCTTCATCCAGGGCACGTTGTCGATCGTGTTCGCCGTGCTGGTGATCGTCGTCTTCGCCGCGGGGGTGGTGATGGCGCTGCGGGTCATCCGCGGGCGGGGCAGCCCGCTGTCCGAGGACGTTCCGGTGCCCTCACGCATGTTCGCCCCGTCGGGCATGTTCCTGACCTCGGCCGAGAAAGAGGTGAGCAAGCAGTGGGATGGGCGAGCGACAGCACACGCCGGGTCCTCGGCCACATCGGTTGGTACTGGAAATCCCTGATGGGCGACAACCACTATCAGCGCTACCTCGAGCACCACGCCCGAGTGCACGCCGACCGCGCGCCGATGTCGGAACGCGAATACTGGCGGCACCGGCACGCGCAGGCCGACGCCGACCCGGGGGCCCGCTGCTGCTGAATCGGCGCTCGTTCCCGGCGCGTCTGCGTGTACCACCGGCGCAACAAGATCGCCGGCTGGCATGATGTCCCTGCCGAACGGGGGTGTCAGCTATGAGCAACGCGGTCACCGACCACGATCTCGTCGACGGCGTTCCGCGCCGACGGATCGTGGTCGCGTCGATGGTCGGGACGACGATCGAGTTCTACGACTTCTACATCTACGCGACCGCGGCGGTGTCGGTGTTCCCGCACCTGTTCTTCCCCAAGGGCGACGCCACCACCGCGCTGCTGGCGTCGCTGGCGACGTTCGGCCTGGCGTTCGTGGCACGCCCGCTGGGCTCGATCCTGTTCGGCCACTTCGGTGATCGTGCCGGCCGCAAGACGACGCTGGTGGCCTCGCTGCTGCTGATGGGGATCGCGACGTTCGCGATCGGCCTGCTGCCGACATACTCACAGGTCGGCCTCGTCGCCCCGGCCCTGCTCGCGCTGATGCGGTTCTCCCAGGGCCTGGCGCTGGGCGGGGAGTGGAGCGGGGCGGCGCTGCTGGCCACCGAGACCGCGAAACCCGGTAAGCGGGGCTGGGCGGCGATGTGGCCGCAGCTCGGCGCGCCGTTCGGCTTCCTGCTGGCCAACGGCCTGTTCATCACGTTGATCCTGATGCTCGGCCACAGCAATGTCAGCCCCGACCTGGACGGCACGTTCCTGACGTGGGGCTGGCGGGTGCCGTTCCTGCTGAGCGCGGTGATGGTGGTCATCGGCCTGTACGTGCGGCTGCGCATCCTGGAGACCCCGGTCTTCACGCGTGCGGTCGAGCGGGGTGAGAAGGTGAAAGCGCCGCTGGCCGAGGTCTTCCGGAGCAGCTGGCGGCAGCTCATCATCGGCACTTTCGTGATGCTGGCGACCTACACGCTGTTCTACATCGTCACCACGTGGGTGCTGAGCTTCGGCACCGGCAAGAAGCCGCCGGAGGGCACCGGGCTCGGGTTCCCGTACGTCGACTTCCTGCAGATGCAGTTGATCGCGGTGCTGTTCTTCGCCGGGGCGCTGCCCGTGTCGGGTTATCTGGCCGACCGGATCGGCCGACGCCGGCTGCTGCTGATCGTCACGGCAGGGATCATGGCCTACGGCGCGCTGTTCGCCCCGATGCTGGGGTCGGCCGACACCTCGTTCGGCACCATGCTGGTGTTCCTGATCATCGGCATGACCTTGATGGGGTTCACGTTCGCGCCGATGAGCGCTGTGCTCCCCGAGATGTTCCCGACCAACGTGCGCTACACCGGATCCGGCATCTCCTACAACGTGTCGAGCATCCTCGGCGCTGCCGTGGCCCCGTTCATCGCGACCTGGCTCGCCGCGTCCTACGGCGTCTCGTGGGTCGGTCTGTACCTGTTCATCGCGGCGGCGCTGACGTTCGTCGCGATCCTGGTGATGCGTGAGACCAAGGACCAGTCGCTCGACACCCTGGTCGAACTGGGCCCCTGAGATCGGGGATCCATTGAGGCGGCCACCCGCGCCGGGCTAAACTGTCGTCCCTACGGTAAGGGCGCACAGAACGGAACGTCGTGGTGCACAAGGACGATATGATCCTGATCAGCGTGGACGACCACATCGTGGAGCCGCCGGACATGTTCGCCAATCATCTGCCGCAGAAGTACCTCGGTGAGGCGCCGCGGCTGGTGCACAACCCGGACGGTTCGGATACCTGGCAGTTCCGGGATGTGGTGATCCCGAATGTGGCGCTCAACGCCGTGGCGGGCCGGCCGAAGCAGGAGTACGGGCTCGAGCCGCAGGGGCTCGACGAGATCCGGCCGGGCTGCTGGCGGGTCGATGAGCGGGTCAAGGACATGAACGCCGGCGGGATCCTGGGCTCGATGTGTTTTCCGTCGTTCCCGGGCTTTGCCGGGCGGCTGTTCGCCACCGAGGATCCGGAGTTCTCGCTGGCGCTGGTGAAGGCGTACAACGACTGGCACGTCGAGGAATGGTGCGGCGCCTATCCGGGGCGGTTCATCCCGATGACGCTGCCGGTGATCTGGGATCCGGTCGAGTGTGCCAAGGAGATCCGCCGCAACGCCGAGCGCGGTGTGCACTCGCTGACGTTCACCGAGAACCCGGCGGCGATGGGCTATCCGAGCTTCCACGACTTCGACCACTGGAAGCCGATGTGGGACGCGTTGGTCGACACCGACACGGTGCTCAACGTGCACATCGGCTCGTCGGGGCGGCTGGCCATCACCGCACCGGATGCCCCGATGGACGTGATGATCACGCTGCAGCCGATGAACATCGTGCAGGCCGCGGCGGACCTGTTGTGGTCGCGGCCGATCAAGGAGTACCCGTCGCTCAAGATCGCGCTGTCCGAGGGGGGCACCGGCTGGATCCCGTACTTCCTGGAACGGGTGGACCGCACCTATGAGATGCACTCGACCTGGACCGGGCAGGACTTCGGGCCCAAGCTGCCCAGCGAGGTGTTCCGGGAGCACTTCTTGACCTGCTTCATCTCCGATCCCGTCGGGGTCGCGCTGCGCAATCAGATCGGGGTGGACAACATCTGCTGGGAGGCCGACTACCCGCACAGCGACTCGATGTGGCCGGGCGCGCCCGAGCAACTCGGCGAGGTGCTCGACGCCAACGACGTACCCGACGACGAGATCGACAAGATGACCTACCAGAACGCCATGCGCTGGTATCACTGGGATCCGTTCACCCACATCCCCAAGGACCAGGCCACCGTCGGCGCGCTGCGCAAGGCCGCCGAAGGCCACGACGTCTCCATCCGGGCGCTGTCACACCACCAGGAAGGTGAGCGTGGCGGGGGCGCAGGTCATTTCGACGCGCTGCACGCCGCCGCCCGCGGCAACTCCGGAAGCTAGCCGGCACCCGCGAGCCCGCCGAGGCGGCCGCCACCCCCGACAGCCGGCACTTCCCCGCCGAAATTGCATTCCAGCAGCGAAAGTTCGAGTGAGGCCCTGCTGGAATGCAATTTCGGCGCGAGGTGGGCGCGAGCGAGTGGGCGCGCGTGGCGCGAGCGAGTGGGTCGCGCGTGGCGCGTGCGGGGTGGCCGCGTCAGTCGGTCAGGGTGTAGCGGATCGGGAGGTGTTTGAGCCCGCCGACGAACACCGTCGCCACGTGCTCGGGCGGCCCGGCCAGCTCCACTGCGGTCAGCCGAGGCAGCAGCGCGGCGAAGAAGCTGTGGATCTCCATGCGCGCCAGCGCCGCACCCAGACAGAAGTGCACCCCGTGCCCGAACGCGATGTGCTTGTTGGGGTCACGCCCGACGTCGAACCGGAAGGGGTCGCTGAACACGTCCTCGTCGCGGTTACCCGACGGGTAGGACAGCAGCACCGACTCCCCCGCCGCGATCTCCACCCCGCGAACCACGGTGTCGCGCTGGGCCGTTCGCATGAACTCCTTGACCGGCGTGACCCACCGGATCATCTCCTCGACCGCAAGCGGCAGCAGGTCCGGATCCTGCTGCAGGCGGGCCAGCTGGTCGGGGTGCTCGATCAGCGCCTGCAGCCCACCCGAGATCGTCGCGCTGGTGGTGTCGTGGCCCGCGGTGGCGACGATGAGGTAGTAGGACACCGTGTCGATGTCGGACAGGGGTTCACCGTCGATGCGGGCGTTGGCGATGGCCGACGCCAGGTCGTCGGTGGGCCGAGCCCGCCGGGCCGCGGTCAGTTCGTTGAAGTAGGTGAACATGTCGAACAGCGCCAGCCCGCGCTCCTCCATGCTCGCGCCGCGTTGCAGTTCGGCGTCGTCGTTGCCGAACAGCTCCTGGGTGTAGGTCAGCATCCGCCCGAAGTCCGATTCGGGGATGCCGAGCAGCGACATGATGACGTACAGCGGGAAGTTCACGGCGACTTCCTGCGCGAAGTCGCACTCGCCGCCGCGCGCACCCATCTGGTCGACGAACGTGGCGGCCAGTTCGTCGACGCGAACTTTCAACGCCCGCATGGCCTTTGGCCGGAACCAGTCCGCGCCGATGGCCCTGACCTTGCGGTGCTGCGGGTCGTCCATGTGGATCAGCGTGCTGACCCCCATGGTGGCGTGCTGAGCGTCGCCCTCGGCCGTCGTCAGCACCGGCCGGGGGGAGTTCGTGAAGACGGTGTTGTCGCGTTCGATGGCCATGATGTCGGCGTGCTTGGTGATGGCCCAGAACGGGTTGTAGCCCTCGACCTCCACCCACGCGACCGGGGTGTGGGCGCGCAGATGCGTCATCGCGGCATGTAGCCGGTATTCGTCGGCGTATGCGCTGGGGTCGGTGAAGACCCTGGCCGCCTCGTCGGCAATGCGAACGGTCACTGCGCCTCCCCAGCTTGCAGTTGTGCGACGACCTCCGCGACGGTCGCCTCGTCGATGGATGACAGAAACCCCACCAGCACACGGTCGATCAGGCCGTCGCACCGGCTCCGGATCCGCGGCACCAACTCGTCGACGACGGCGACGACCGCGAATTCGGTGAGCATGGTGTCGTCGATCAGCGAGCCCATCGGGTCCCAGTCGCCTCGGCGGGAGAGCCGGTGCAGCTCGGCCTGCAGCTCACCCCACCCGTGTAGCTCCAGCACGCCGCGGTAGGCCGGGGTGGAGGCGTAGAACGCGATCTGCTTACGCGTCGCCGCCGCGGCCGCCGCCAGCTCCTGTTCGCCGCGGCCGGTCACGACGAACAACGGGCTGGCCACCTGCACGTCCTCGCGCCGCCGCCCGGCCCTCTCGAGACCGCGCCGCAGCGTCGGCAGGGTCACCTCCTCGAGATAGCGCCGGGTGGAGAACGCATGTGTTAGTAGACCGTCGGCGACCTCGCCGCACATCTCGGTCATCCGGTCCCCGACCGCGGCCAGGAAGATCTCGGGGTCGCCGTAGGGGTGGGCCGACGGGGTGAACATCGGCGTCATCAGCGTGTGCGTGTAGAACTCGCCGCGGAAATCCAGCGGGTCGCCGTCGCGCCAGCACGCCCAGATCGCCCGCAGCGCCGCCACGAACTCCCGCATCCGCGCCACCGGTGAGCCCCACGGCATGCTGAACCGCTTCTCCACATGCGGCTTGATCTGCGACCCGAGCCCGAGCAGGAACCGGCCGCGCGAGTACTCCTGCAGGTCCCAGCCGATCTGGGCCACTGTCATCGGGGTGCGGGCGAACGCCACCGCGATACTGGTGCCGAGCTCGATGGTGCTGGTGTGCTCGGCGGCCAGCGTCAGCGGCAGGAACGGGTCGTGGTTGATCTCGGCGGTCCAGCAGCCGTCGTAGCCGCGCCGCTCCAGCGTGCTCGCGGCGCCCGGAACTGCGGTTAGTTGACTGACGACGCCGGCGTCCACCTTCAGGCCGCCTCCAGCACCCATGATGGTCGAAGCTACAGTAAGCAATTCAGTAAGGTCAACGTCGCGAGAGGACAGGAGTCTGCGCATGGCCGGGACCGACGATTGGCGGGACACCCTCGACGAGTTGGCGCGCCGGCGTGCGGTGTCCCGCGCCATGGGCGGGCAAGACCGCCTCGCCCGGCACCGCGCCGCCGGCAAGCTCGACGCCCGCGGCCGCATCGAGCACCTTTTGGACAAGGGGTCGTTCCGCGAGTTCGGCACCCTGGTCGGCGGTGACATCGCCGCCGACGGCATCGTGGCGGGCTCCGGCGTGATCGACGGCAGGCCGGTGCTCGTCGGCGCCGAGGACTTCACCACGCTGGCGGGCAGCATCGGCCCGGGCGGCAATGCCAAGCGCTACCGGCTCGCCGAGTTGGCGCTGCGGGACCGGGTGCCGTTGGTGATGCTGCTGGAGGGTGCCGGATTCCGGCCCAGCGGTGAGCATTACGGCCGCACCCCGACCGACCTGCTGGCCCAGGCGCGGTGCTCGGGCAAGGTGCCCATGGTGGGCGGGCTGTTCGGCCCGTCGGCCGGGCACGGCGCCCTGGTGGCGCCGGTCTGCGACTGGACCATTATGACGACCCAGGGGGCGATCTTCACCGCCGGCCCGCCGGTGGTCAAAGAGTCCACGGGCGAGGAGATTTCGAAAGAGGACCTGGGCGGGCCGGCGGTGGCGCTGGCCAGCGGGGTCATCCACAACCTGGGCCAGGACGATGCCGCGGCGCTCGGCGACATCCGGCGCTATCTGTCGTACTTCCCGTCCAGCGCCTGGTCGTATCCGCCGGACCGGCCGGCCGACGACGCGGCGGCGCCTCGGCCGACCCCGGAGCTGCTGGACATCGTGCCGCGCGGAAACCGCCGCGTGTACGACATGCGCAAGGTGCTCGACATCGTCTTCGACGACACCGACTGGTTCGAGGTGCAGCCGACGTTCGGGCCGGCGATGATCACCGCGCTGGCGCGCCTGGGCGGGCATCCGGTCGCGGTGGTGGCCAACCAGCCCAAGGTACTGGCCGGCTCCATCGACGCCGACGCCGCCGACAAGGCAGCGCATTTCATCACGGTCGCCGACGCGTTCCACGTGCCGATCGTCTTCCTCGCCGACAACCCGGGGATGCTGCCCGGCAGCCGTTCGGAGCGCACCGGCGTGCTGCGCAGTGGTGCTCGGATGTTCGCCGCGCAGACCGCAGCGACGACGATCAAGCTGCATGTGACGCTGCGCAAGGCGTACGGGTTCGGGTCGATGGTGATGTCGCTGTTGGGATTCGACAACCAGAGCGCGACGTTCGCGTACCCGGGCGCGACGATGGGCGCGATGAGCGCCGCGGCGCTGAGCAAGGCGTCGCACGCCCCCGAGGACGTGGAGACCAAGCTGCGCCAGGCCGAGGTCGACGCGTCGTTCCGGTCGGCCGGCCATCTCGGCTTCGACGACCTGATCCACCCCCAGGAGACCCGCGACGTGCTGCTCGACGCGCTCGAACGCGGCCTCTACAGCCGCCAGGCCGCCGCCGAGCCGGTGGCCCGCACCGTCATCACGCCCTGACCCCCTGCGGCTTCGGCGTGCTCGTCACCGCTCAGCGACGCGTATCACGCCGAACTCACGTAGGCGGCGACGATCGGCTCCAGTTCGTCGGGGGTGGCACCGTGCATGATCACCGCGTCGGCGCCGTAGTCGAATTCCTTGCGGACCCGGTCCGCGCACTGCTGGGGCGAGCCGGTCGCCGACGGCTCCAGCCACTCGTCTGGGATCAGCGTGGCGATGTGCTCGATCTGCTCGGCGGTCGCCTTGTGGTCAATGCCGCCGGGGATCGACTGAACCACCGAGTCGTCGCGGAAGCGTTGCAGCACAGCCGGATCCCAGCCGTTGGTGTTGACCAGCAGGTCACCGTAGCCCTGCAGGTAGGTGGCCAGCCGGGCGACGGTCTTCTTCAGCCGCAACTCCTCGGGCAGGTGGTCGCCGACGGTGGCGAAGCACGACCACACCCGCACCGACGCCGGGTCCCGGCCCGCCTGCTCCGCGGCGTCCTTGACCGTCCTGACGGCACGCTGCAGCGTCTCCGGGGTGAAGTAGGTGTGCAGGATGACGTCGTCGAATTCGCGCCCACCGAGTGCGAGGGTCTGCGGGCCGAACGCGACGATCGCCAGCCGGATGTCCTCGCGGAAATCCGGGTCGAGGAACAGCACCGGGTACGTGCCGAGCGGCCCGTCGTGGTTGAAGATCAGCTCGCCGCGCCAGAGCCTGCGCATCACCTGCGTGAAATCCGCCATCTGCGCGGTGGTCACCGCCGGGATGCCGAACGCGGTGTGGATCGCGCCGATGCCGCGGCCGATGCCCAGCGTGAACCGTCCGCCCGAGAGTCGGTGCATCGTGGTCGCCCACGATCCGGTGATCAGCGGGTGCCGGGTGTTGTGGTTGGTGGCCGCGGTCGCGATCTGCATGCGGCTGGTGACCGCGAGCGCGGCGCCGGTCAGCGACGACGCCTCCTTGACGTTCCACCGTTCGGAGAGAAAGGCGGTGCCGAAGCCGAGCTCCTCACCGCGGCGCGCCTCGTCCATCAACGTGGCCGGACCGTCGCCCCCGGCGCCGGCCAGCAGATAGAACCCCAGTTCGTCGAGCACCCGTGTCACGCCCAGTCTCCTTGCTCGCGGCCGCATGTGCCGGTTCCCGGTGATCCTGCCATGGCCTACTTCACGCGAGCTTGAACCCCGTGTAACCGTCGGCGGCGATCCCGTCGCACCGTCTGCGGTACTCGGGGATGCCCGCGGTGTAACCCATGTACATGCGTTTCTTGCCGGGCACGTTGCCGCCGTTGTACCAGGAGTGACAGGACGGGTGGACCAGCACGGTGGGCGCCACCAGCGCGGTGGCCGGGTCGATCCAGTCCTGTTGCGCGTCGGACAGTGCCTCGATCGTCCGGTAGCCCTGCTCGCGCAGGTGCGCGATACAGGCACCGATCCATTCCACGTTCTGCTCCATCGCGGCGACGAAAATCGCTGCCGCCGAGGGGCTTCCGGGACCTTGGATGGTCGGCCATGCCGAGGTAGCTCAGCGGTCCCTCGGTGGCCCAGAATTCCCCCAGCGACGACCCGGCCCGGCCGCGGACGGCGATGCAACGCAGCGCGCCGGTCATCCCGTCGAAACCCGTTGCGTAAACGATGACGTCGAACTCGTGCAGGCCGCGCCCGGTCTCGATCATCCCGGGCCGCACCGACACGATCGGGTCGGTGCGCAGGTCGACCAGAGTCACGTTTTCGCGGTTGAAGGTCTGGTAGTAGCCCTGGTCGATGATCGGGCGTTTGCACGCGAAGGGGTAGGTCGGGGTCAGCGCCCTGGCAGTGTCCGGGTCGGTGACGATGCCGCGCCGCACCCCCCGGGTGCTCGCGCTGCGCATCGCGGATCTCGGGGTAGCGGGCCTCGAGTTCGTCGAGCTCACCCGACTCGAACGCGCGCACCTCCGGCAACGTGTACGCCGGGGACCGCTGGAACACGGTGAGGTGAGCGGCGTCCCGCGCCACCACCGGGATCAGTTGCACACCGGTGGACCCGGTGCCGATCACCCCGATTCGACGATCCGCCAGGTCCATTCCGTGGTGCGGCCAGCGGCTGGTGAACACGGATTGACCCGTGAAGGTGTCCATCGCCGAGATCGACGGCTCCAACGGCACCGACAGGATGCCGGTGGCGGCGACGACGAACGGGGCGACGAACGACTCCCCCGTCGCCGTCGCCACCAGCCACTCGGCGGTGTCCTCGTCGAATGTCATCGCGACGACCTCGGTGTCGAAGGTGATGTCGCGGCGCAGGTCGAGGCGGTCGGCGACGAAGTTCAGGTACGCCTCGATCTCCGGTTGTGCCGGCATGGTCTCGGGCCACATCCACTCCTGCTGGATCTGCTCGGAGAAGCTGTAGGAGTACTCGATGCTCTCGATGTCGCAGCGCGCCCCCGGATAAGGGTTGACCAACCACGGCCGCCGACGGCGTTCTCGCGTTCGAGCACCCGCACGCGCAGCCCGCGCGCCCGCAGATGGTGCAGCGCGTAGAGTCCGGAGAACCCCGCACCGACAACGATCGCATCGAATCGGCCATGCTCGCTCGTCACTGAGTTCCTCCGGGCTCACCATACTGTCACTGTTACAGTATCGACGTCCAGAGAAACGTGTGTGCGGATCCGGCCGATCCGCCGCGGCAGGGGGTCGCCCATGAAGGTCCCGTTCACCTGGAAGGTGACCGGATGGTTCATGATCGGGTGGTCCGCGGAGTACCCGATCGGTGAAGTCAAGGCGCTCAGGTACTTCGGGGAAGACCTGGCCGCCTATCGCGATAAGGCCGGACAGCTGCACGTGCTGGAGGCACACTACAAGCACCTCGGCGCGCACATCGGGCACGGCGGGACGGTCGTCGGCGACTGCATCGAGTGCCCGTTCCACGGCTGGCGGTGGGGGCCGAAGGGCGACAACACCTACATCCCGTATCAGCCCGACCGCCCCAACCGCGCGCTGCGGTTGCGGTCGTATCCGGTCCGGGAGCAGTACGGGTGCATCTTCGTGTGGCACCAGCCCGCGGGCGAGCCGCCGAGGTGGGAGATCCCCGACCTCTTCCACAAGTTCCCGCAGTTCGAGACCGACCCCAGCGCCTACTACCGGCCCTACCCGGAGTTCTCCAGCCGAGCCGACGCGATCCCGGTGCATCCCCAGATCGTTGCCGAGAACGGCCCGGACAGTTCACATTTCCGGTACGTGCACAAGGCGACGGTCACCCCGGTGTGCCTGCACTGGGAACACGTCGACGAGGAGTGGCGGTTCCTGACCGGCTGGCCCGACCCCCGCAGCGACGACCCGGACGCGATGGCGCTGAACATCCACAGCCACTTCAGCGGCCTGGGTTTCGCGGTGAGCGCCTTCGAGGGCTCCTCGAACCACCGGCTGATCTTCGCGTGCACCCCCGTCGACGACGAGGTCTCCGACATCTTCTATTCGATCTGGTGGCCCAAGGTCGCCGGTGAGACGTCGGACGCGCCGCCACCTGAGGTTCGCGAGAAGGTCGAGCGGCAGTTCCTCAAGACCGTGTGGGAGGACTGTGAGATCTGGCGCTATCAGAAGTACGTCGAGCACCCGCCGCTGGCCAAGATCGACGCGAAACCCTATATGACGATGCGGAAATGGGCCCAACAGTTTTACGAGGTTCCCGCTCGGTGAGGCCCGCGGAGCTGATGGCGCCCGCCCATCACCGCGCTCGTGCACTGCCTGCTGCGGCGCCGCGTCGACGGGCCCTGCCGGCGAGGGTGACCACCACCGACGCGCTGCTCGGCACCTGGACGACCGCACCATGACCATACAGTATCCAGGCACCTGTCCACTCCGGGCATCTGTCCGTCTAGAGTCCCTGCCATGACCGAGCCGACAGAGTTCACCGTCCCGGCCGCCGCCGACGCCGTCGCGGCGGTGATCGGCGACCGCGAGTTCATCGTCCATGGCGAGCGCCGCTACACATATGCGCAGATCGTGGAGCGCTCGACCCGGTTGGCCGCGTTCCTGCACGCCCGAGGCCTGGGTTGTCACACCGAACGCTCGCAGCTGGCGGGCCACGAGGTCGGGCAAGACCTGCTCGGCATCTACGCCCACAACGGGCCCGAGTACGTCGAGGGGATGCTGGGCGCCTGGCGGGCCCGTGTCGCCCCGTTCAACGTCAACTACCGCTACGTCAAGGCCGAGCTGCAGTACCTGCTGGCCGACTCCGGTGCGACCGCGCTGCTGTACCACGCCGCGTTCGCGCCGCGGCTGGCCGAGGTGCGCGCCGAGCTGCCCGCGCTGAAGCTGCTGATCCAGATCGCCGATGACTCGGGCATCGAATTGTTGCCCGGTGCCGTGGATTACGAGTCGATCGTGGCCGAAGGCCCGGCCACACCGCCGCCCGTCGAGCCGTCGCCCGACGACCTCTATGTGCTCTACACCGGCGGCACCACCGGCATGCCCAAGGGCGTGCTGTGGCGCCAGCACGACATCTTCATGACGTCGTTCGGCGGCCGCAGCCTCTACACCGGCGAGCTGGTCACGACGCTGGACGACCTCGCTCAGCGCTGCGCCACGGCGCCCACCTCGACGCTGATGGTGCTGCCGCCGCTGATGCACGGCGCCGCGCAGTGGGCGGTCTTCACCGCGATGAACACCGGTCAGACCGTGGTGTTCTCCGCCGTCACGAGCCACCTCGACGTCGACGACGTGGTGGCCACGATCGAGCGGGAGAAGGCGCTGGCCGTCACCGTCGTCGGCGACGCGATGGCCCGCCCGCTGGCCGACGCGTTCGCGCGCACCGACGTCGACCTGTCCTCGCTGGCGGTGGTGGCCAACGGCGGTGCGCAGCTGACGCCGACCGCCAAACAACGCCTGATCGACGCCAAGCCCAACCTGATGGTGGTCGACGGTGTCGGATCCTCGGAGACCGGCGCGCAGATGACGCACATGTCCGCGCCGGGCGCGGTATCGACCGGCACGTTCAACGCCGGACCCGATACCTTCGTCGCCGCAGAGAATCTCAGCTCGATCCTGGCGCCTGGCCACGACGGGATCGGCTGGCTGGCCCAGCGCGGCTACGTGCCGCTGGGCTACAAGGGCGACGCCGCCAAGACCGCGGCCACCTTCCCGGTCATCGCCGGAGTCCGGTACTCGGTGCCCGGCGATCGCGCGCGCCACCTCGCCGACGGCGCCGTCGAACTGCTGGGCCGCGATTCGGTGACCATCAACTCCGGCGGCGAGAAGATCTTCGCCGAGGAGGTGGAGTCGGCGATCGCCTCGCACCCGGCCGTCGCCGACGTCGTGGTGGCCGGCCGGCCGAGCGAGCGCTGGGGCCAGGAGGTGGTCGCGGTCGTCGCCCTCGCCGACGGGGCGAACGCGACGGCCGGGGAGTTGATCGAGCACGCCGCGACGGTGATCGCCCGCTACAAGCTGCCCAAGGCGGTGGTGTTCCGGCCGGCGATCGAGCGCAGCCCGGCCGGCAAGGCCGATTATCGGTGGGCCCGCGAGCAGGCCGTCACCGCGTCCTGAGCCGCCGCCGGGTCCGGCGCCGCGCCAGCTGCAGGCTCAGGGCGGTGCCGATGCGGGTGACCGGGGTGAACGGCGGTGCCGCGCGGCCGGTGATCGTGACCGGCAGATCGCTGCCGACGACCGTGCGGTAGTGGCTGAACGCGTCGAAGCCTGCCTTGCCGTGGTAGGCGCCCGTGCCGCTGCGGCCGACGCCGCCGAACGGCGCCGCCGACGGAATCATCTGGGCGGCAAAGTCATTGCGGGCCACTCCGCCGCTGCGGGTGTGGCACACAAAGGTCCGGAAGTCGGCGTCGTCCGGACCGAACCAGTAGGCCACCAGCGGGGCCGGGCGTGCGATGAGATAGTCGACGACATCGCGCAGCTCGGTGTAGGGGCGCACGGTCAGGACGGGCCCGAAGGTCTCCTCGTCGGCGATGTGCATGCTGTCGTCGACGTCGAGCAGCAGCGTGGGCGCGATCTTGCGCGTGTTGCGGTCCGGCAGCACCTCGTGCGGCGGTGCCACGGTCTCGACCCGGGCGCCCTTGGCGCGGGCGTCTTCGACGAGGCCGACGATCCGGTCGAAGTTGGCCTCGTCGACCGCCGAGCAGTAGTCGTCGTTGGCCAGGATCGACGGGAACATGCCGCGCAACGTGTCGCGGGCGACGGCCACGAACGCCTCGACCCTGCCGGCGGGCACGAAGACGTGGTCCGGGCACACGCACACCTGCCCGCCGTTGATCATGCGGGCGGCCGCGATGCGCGCGGCGGCGCGGTGCAGATCGGCGTGGGGCGACACCACCACCGGGTTCTTGCCGCCCAGCTCGAGGGTCACCGGCACCAGGTTCGCCGCGGCGGCCTGCGCGACCAGCGCCCCGACGCGCGGCGACCCGGTGAAGAACAAGTGGTCGAACGGCAGCGCCGCGAACCGGGCCGCGACCTCGGCGTCGCCGGTGACGACGGTCAGTTCGGCGGGGTCGAAGTAGGCGGGCGCCAGGGTCTTCATCAACTCGGCGGTGCGCGGGGTGACCTCCGACATCTTGATCATCACGCGGTTGCCCGCGGCGAAAGCCGCTGCGGCGGGCAGGATGACGAGGTTCACCGGGAAGTTCCACGGCCCGATGATCCCGACCACGCCCAGCGGCGACGGATGCACCTCGCCGCGCAGCCCGAACGGGCGTGCCACCGGCAGCACCGTGACGGGTTTCATCCATTGCCGCACATGGGCTCTGGTGTGCTCGATGACCGAGAGCATGCCCATGATCTCGGCGAACAGCGACCCGGCGCGCGGCCGGGTGCCGAAGTCGGCTGCCATCGCGTCGACGAAGTCGTCGGTGTTGTCCAGCACTAGAGCCAGCAGCCGATCGATCCGGTTGCGGCGCAGGGCGGCATCCGGTGGGCCGTCGGCGACGAATGCCCGGCGCTGGTGTTCGACGGCGGCCGTGAGCGTGCCCGGGTGGCGGCGGTCGTCGAACGGTGCTGCCATGGGCAGAGACCTCCGTCGGATTCAGCGTGACCGGACCACCGTCGGTCGGCCGGTTCCCGACCGAGCGGTCCCACAACTGTACACCGACATACTGTAACTATTACAGTATGTCGGTGTAGCAGCGCGCCAGCCGGGCGCCGACGGGAGGCCACGTGGATACCCCGGTGCGGGACGTCACCAGTGACGAGCCGATCGACCTGCGCGACCCCTACCCCCTGTTCGCGCGGCGGCGCGAACAGGGCGGCGTGTTCCGCGGGTCGGTGATGGACTGGTCCAGGACACCGGACTCGCTGCGCCCCGAGAACCTCTATGCCGCGGTGTCCTTCGAGGCAGTCAACCGGGTGCTCCGCGACGGCAAGGCGTTCAACTCCACGATCTATGACTCCACCATCGGTTTGTTCATCGGTCCGACCATCCTGGCGATGGAGGGCAAACCGCACTGGGAGCACCGCAATCTGGTGTCGGCGGCGTTCAAATCGCGCTCGCTGGCGCGCTGGGAACCCGAGATCGTGCGTCCGGTCGTCAACGCGCTGATCGACGAGTTCGTCGACGACGGCCGGGCAGACCTGGTGGGCGACTTCACCTTCGAGTTCCCGACCCGGGTGATCTCGAGGCTGCTGGGGTTGCCGGCCGAGGACCTGCCGTGGTTCCGCAAGCGCGCGGTGGAGCTGATCAGCTACGCGGTCAGCTACAAGCGGGCGTTCGAGGCGTCGGCGGCGCTGAAGGACTACTTCCTCGGCCAGATCGAGAAACGCCGCTGTACGCCGACCGAGGACATCATCGGCGATCTGGTGCGCGCCGAGATCGACGGTGACCGGCTCAGCGACGAAGCGATCTACTCGTTCCTGCGGCTGCTGCTGCCGGCCGGGCTGGAGACCACCTACCGGTCGTCGGGAAACCTGTTGTACCTGTTGCTGACCCATCCCGACCAGTTCGACGCGGTCAGTGCCGATCACAGGTTGATCGGGCCGGCGATCGAAGAGGGGTTGCGCTACGAGACCCCGCTGACCACGGTGCAGCGGTTGGCGACCGAGGATACCGAGGTGGCCGGGGTGCCGATCCCCGCTGGCTCGGTGATCGATGTCTGCATCGGCTCGGCCAACCGCGACGAGCGTCGCTGGGAACGCTCCGAGGAGTTCGACGTCTTCCGCACGCCGGTGCCGCACATCTCCTTCGCCGCCGGGGAGCACACCTGCATGGGGTTGCACCTGGCCCGGATGGAGACCCGGGTGGCCGTCGAGTGCCTGCTGTCGCGGCTGCGTGACATCCAGCTGGTCACCGAGGCCGACCCGCACATCCACGGTCAGCCGTTCCGGTCACCGACCGCGCTGCCGGTGACGTTCCGCAAAGCCTGATCAGCCCGGCCGGCGCTCCCGGCGGGCGATCGTCTTGGTCTCCAGGTACTGCCCGAATCCTTCGATGCCGCACTGCCGTCCGAGGCCACTGTTCTTGTAGCCGCCGAACGGGGCGTCGGCGCCGTAGAACATGCCGCCGTTGACGCCGAAGGACCCGGTGCGCACGCGGCGCGCGATGCCCATCGCCCGCTCGGCCGAGCGCGACCACACCGCGCCCGCCAGCCCGAACGCACTGTCGTTGGCGATCCGCACGGCGTCGTCGTCCTCGTCGAACGGCAGCACCACCAGCACCGGGCCGAACACCTCCTGCTGGGCGATCGCGGCGCTGTTGTCCACACCGGTGATCACCGTGGGGGCCACGTAGTGGCCGCCGGCCAGGTGCTGCGGCAACCCGGCGGCCGGGCCGCCGCCGGCGGTGATCTCGGCGCCGTCGCGGCGGGCACCCTCGATCGCGGCCAGCACCCGCTGCCGCTGCGCGGAGCTGGTCACCGGCCCGACGAACGTGCCCGGATCGACCGGATCCCCCACCGGGACAGCCTGATACGCCGCGGTGATGTCGGCGACCGCCTGGCCGTAGAGCGACCGATGCACCAGCATCCGGCTGGTCGCCGCGCAGGCCTGCCCGGCGTGCACGCAGACCCCGACCGCGGTCGGCACGATCACCGCCGGGTTGGCGTCGTCGAGCACGATGGCGGCCGACTTGCCGCCGAGTTCGAGGAACATCCGCTTCATCGAGTCGGCACCCTGGCGCATCAGCTGCCTGCCGACCGTGGTGGACCCGGTGAAGGACACCAGATCCACGCGCGGATCGGTGCCCAGCAGGGCGGCGACGTCGTTGTCGGGGGTGGTGACCACGTTGAGCACACCGGGCGGGATGTCGGTGCGCTCGGCGACGAGCCGGCCCAGCCGGGTGGCGTTCCACGGCGTGTGCGGGTCGGACTTGAGGACGACGGTGTTGCCCGCGGCCAGCGCCGGCCCGAGCTTGTTGAGGATCACCTCGATCGGGAAGTTCGACGGCGTGATCGCGGCGACCACGCCGACGGGTTCCTTGACCACGGTGCGGATGTTGCGCTCACCGAACAGGCCGCCGCCGTCGAGCACGCGTTCCCATTCGAAGGTGTCGATCAGCTGCGTCGGGTACCGCAGCGCGTCGGCCAGCGGCCACTCCAGTTGCGCCGACTCGGTGGTCAGCACCGGGCAGCCGGCCTCGGCCACCAGTTCGGTTCGCAGTTGCTCCTTCTCGGCCTCGAGGGCGAACTGCAGCTGGTCGAGGCAGCGGGTGCGCAGCGCCCGGTTGGTCGACCAGTCGCCGGTGTCGAACGCGGTGCGCGCCGCGCCGATCGCCCGGTCCATGTCCGGCTCGCCGGCGGCGGCGGTCGGACCCAGGACGGCGCCGGTGGCGGGGCTGAAGTTGTCGAACTGCGCACCGGACGCGGCGTCGACGAGCTCGCCGGCGATCAGCATCCTGCGCTCGGCCCGCTGCGCCGCCCGGCGCCCCCAGTCGAGGCTGGTCTCGGCGCGCTGGACCACGGCGTCGGACACCGGCACCTCCTCCACGAACGATCTTGGATGACCAACGGTAACGATTACAGTATCGCTACTCGGCTACACTGCCCTGCAGGCGGAGACAGGAAGGGAATCGACGTGGTCAAGGTGATGGAGGGCGTGCGCGTCCTCGAGGTTGCACAGTTCACGTTCGTGCCCGCCGCGGGCGCGATCCTGGCCGACTGGGGCGCCGACGTCATCAAGGTCGAACATCCGTTGCGTGGGGACACCCAGCGCGGTTTCATCAATATGGGTGGTTTCCAACTGGATCCGGACCGCCATCCGCTCATCGAGCACCCCAACCGCGGCAAGCGCAGCGTCGGCATCGACGTGTCCACCCCGGACGGGCAGGAGGTGCTCTACGAGATCGCCAAGACCTCCGATGTGTTCCTGACCAACTACCTGCCCCAGGCTCGGCAGAAGAACAGGTTCGATGTCGAGCACATCCGCGCGGCGAACCCGGACATCATCTACGCTCGCGGCAGCGCCTACGGCGACAAGGGCCCCGAACGCACCGTCGGTGGATTCGACGGCACCGCGTTCTGGACCCGCAGCGGGGTGGGCCACGCCCTGACCCCCGAGGAGATCGGAGGTGCCCTGCCACAGGGCATCCCGGCGTTCGGGGATTCGATCGGCGGGATGAACATCGCCGGTGGGATCTCGGCGGCGCTGTTCCACCGGGAACGCACCGGCGAGGCGGTGGAGCTCGACGTGTCGCTGCTGAGCACCGCGTGGTGGGCGGCCGGGGCCAGCGTCACCCAGGGCATGGAGACCGGGGAGACCATGCGCTCGCTGATGCCGGGCGCCACGGCGTCGGTCAACCCGTTCATGGCCAACTACCAGACCTCCGACGGCGGCACCATCAACCTGTGCATCGTCAGCCCGACCGGCTACATCCGCGATGCGTTCGAACACCTCGGGCTGCCCGAGCTCGCCGACGACCCCCGGTTCTGCGATGTGCTGCCGCTGATCGAGAACGCCCCGGCCGCAGTGGAGTTGATCGCCGAGTCGATCCGCGGCAAGCCGTTCGAGTACTGGCGCCGGCATCTGAGGACCATGAGGGGCCAGTGGGCGCCGTTCCAGAGCCTGGTCGACCTCGGCACCGACGACCAGGCCCTGGCCAACGACATGGTCGTCGAGGTGGAGGCTGCCGACGGCGGCAAGCCGTTCAAGGTGGTGCGCGGCCCGGTGCAGTTCAACCACGAGCCGCTGCAGACCACCCGGGCCCCGCAGGCCAGCGAGCACACCGAGATCGTGCTGATCGAGATCGGCCTGGACTGGGACCGCATCGAGGCCCTCAAGGACAGCGGCGCCATCGCCTGACCCCACGCTCCCTCGTGCGCGTCGCCCTCGCCCCCGCTCTTCTTCTCGCCGAAATTGCATTCCAGCAGAGGAAGTTCGAGTAAAGGCCTGCTGGAATGCAATTTCGGCGAGTCAGGGGTGCCCTCTGGGGGCGAGTGTCAGGCAGGGGTGACGCGCACCGGCACACCTGTCAGCCAGGCCATCCCGGCCAGGTTCTCGACGTCGGCGGGGTCGCTGGAGGTCAGCCGGTTGACGTTGGCGCCGCCGGCCCGGTTGGCCACCCGCCACCCGCCGGTACCGTCGTGACCCCAGCCGTGCGGCAGCGCGATCACGCCGGGCACGATGTCCTTGGTCAGCGTGACCGGCACCGTGATCTGCCCGTAGGGCGAGTTGACCCGGACCTCGCTGCCGTCGCCGACACCCAGCTCCGCGGCGTCGTCGGCGTTCATCAACCCGTGCTGTCCCCGCTCCCCCCGCATCAGCAACGGCGCGTTGTGCATCCACGAGTTCTCCGACCGTTGCTCGCGCATCCCGACCATCCGCAACGGGTATCCGTCGGGCTGCTCCCAGCGCACCATGGTCGCGATCTCGGCGGCGATGTCGTCGTGCGCCAACCGGATCCGGCCGCGGGGATAGGCGATCGCCTCCGCGAGCACGCCGGTGCGCAGGTGCGGCGAGAGCACCATGCCGTGCGGGTGGTCCCGGGCCAGCCGGGTGAAGGTGAGCCCACCGCGGCGCAGCCCGAACCGGTCACCACCCGCACAGGCCCGGATGATCCCGTCGGCGAGTCGTCGTGACGTGAACGGGATTCCGAGCCGGCGCAACACCCGTCCCGATGCGGCGACGGCACCGAAGACCCGCGACTGCCCCGACATCCGCTGGATCAGCTCGCCGACGATCTGCCATTCCTGGCGGGCCTGCCCCACCGGCGCGATGACGGCCTCGGTGGCCTGCCGGAACGGTGTTACCTGGAAGGGCTGGAACACCAGCGGGAAATCGTCGCGTTCGTACATCGTGGTCACCGGCAGCAGATAGTCACAGTGCGCCGCCGTCTCGGTCAGGTAGAAGTCCAGCGCGACAGCGAGTTCCAGCGAGTCCAGGGCCGTGGCCAGCTCGTCGCCGTTGGGTACCGACAGCACGGGATTTCCCGCGCTGATGAACATCGCGCGGAGCTGGCGGGGGCCGGGGGTGGTCATCTCCTTGGCCATCAGCGCCGCGGGCTCGGAAGCGATGATGGCCCGGAACCCGCCGATGCGGGAGCGTCCGCGCCGGTACGTGCGGCGCAGCAGCGCACCCATGCCGATGTTGACCAGCCGCTGGCCGGGAAGACCCATACCGCCGATCACCGAACCGCCGGGTTGGTCCAGATTCCCCGCGACGAGGTTCACGACGTCGATCAGGTACGACGTCAGCGTGCCGTGCCGCCCGACGCACGTGCCCAGCCGGCCGTACACCGCCGCACGCGGCGTCGTCGCGAGATCGCGCGCCAGCTCGCGCACCACATCGGCGTCGACGCCGGTGCGCGCCGCGGTGGCCTCCGGCGGGAACGGTGCCACCTGGGCCCGCAGCCAGTCCAGACCCTCGGTCTGCGAATCGATCTCACGCGTGTGCGCCAGATCGTCGGCGAACATCACCTGCAGCATCGACAACAACAGCAGCGCATCGGTGTCGGGAACGATGCCGCACCATTCGAACTGGGCCGCGGTCTCGGTCCTGCGCGGGTCGATCACCACCACCCGGCCGCCGCGCCGGACGATGTCGTGCATGCGGTCCTTGATGCGCGGCGCGGTCAGGAAACTGCCATGGGACACCACCGGATTGGCCCCCATGACGACGAGCAGGTCGGTCCGGGTCAGGTCCGGGATCGGCACCGAGGTCGGGGTGCCGTAGAGCAATTGACTGGCCATCAGCCGGCTGTTGGTGTCCTGCGAGGAGGCGGTGTAGAAGTGCGTGCGCCGGCCCAGCCCCTTGATGAACGTCATGATGGCGGCGACGTGGGCGTAGCTGAACGCCCCGGGGTTGCCCATGTACCAGCCGACCGCGCCCGGCCCGCGCTCGCGCAGCACGCGGGTGAGCCGCGCGCTGATGTCGGTGAGCGCCTCGTCCCAGCTGACCGGCACGAAGCCGTCGGCCGTCCGCCGCATCGGGGTGGTGACGCGGTCGGGGTCGTTGACGACCTCGGTGAACGCGATGCCCTTCTGGCAGGCGAACCCGGCCGAGAGCGGGTGCTCCCTGTCGGGACGCAACGCGACCAGCCTGCCGTCCTCGACGGTGGCGACCATGCCGCACAGCGGCTCGCAGATCCGACAGAACGTCACCTTCTGAACCACATCCGTCTTCTCAACCACGTTGGCCACCTCCCTGCACGGGGCTACTTCGCTAGTCTGCGGACGATGCGCTGGATTGTCGATGGAATGAACGTGATCGGGTCACGGCCCGACGGCTGGTGGCGCGATCGCCACCGGGCGATGGCGACGCTGGTGGCCAACCTCGACCGCTGGGCGATCGCCGAGGGCGAGCAGGTGACGGTGGTGTTCGAGCGTCCGCCGGCACCGGCCATCGAGGCGACGGCGGTGACGGTGGCGAGCGCGCCCGCCGCCGCACCGAATTCGGCCGACGACGAGATCGTCCGGCTGGTCCGCGCCGACGCACACCCCGGCCAGATCCGGGTCGCTACGTCCGACCGGGCGCTGTCCGAGCGGGTCAGCGACGCGGGTGCCACCGTCTTCCCCGCCGAGCGGTTCCGTGCGCTCATCGACCCGGCCTGACTCTCGGCGACCATCTCCTGTAATCCATCCGGTTGTGCTTTCAGTAAATCTCACCCTATCCTGCTGATGGCCGCCACCGCGTGCAAGACAGGACGGACGTGACCGACGCCTACTACGACCTCGTCGACACCGACGACCCGCGCGGGGAGCGGTTCACCGCCTCCGACCACGTCATCAGCACGTGGGGGCCCGACATGCAGAACGCCGCACCGGTGTCCGCACTCCTGGTGCGGGCGACCGAACGATACGCGGCGCGTGCGGACACCCGGCTCAGCCGCGTCGTCGTCGACCTGCTGGGCCCGGTCCCGGTCACCGGCGACCTGTGGGTCCGAGCCGAGGTCGAACGACCGGGCCGCAGGATCGAACTGATCAGCGCGCAGATGCTCGCCGCGGGCCCCGACGGCACACCGCGGCCGGTCGCGACCGCGTCCGCGTGGCGCTTCCTGCGCTCGGAGCCGCTGGCGCTGCCCCCGTCTCCGGCCACCCCGCTGCGGCCGGTCGCCGAGGGCCGACGCCGGTTGCCCGACGAGAACACCGAGCGCACCTACATCCAGAGTCTGGACTGGCGCTGGCTCAACGACATCCTGCACAGCGAGCAGGCCGAGTGCTGGGCCAGGCCGCTGGTCGACCTGGTCGCCGGTGAGGAGATGACCCCGGCGCAGCGGCTGTTCGCCGTCGCCGACATCGCCAACGGGATGGGCAGCCGGCTCGACACCGGGGCCTACACGTTCCTCAACACCGACCTGGCCGTGCACATCAACCGGTTGCCAGACGGGCCGTGGATCGGGGTGCGTTCGGAAAACCACTACGGCGCCGACGGAGTCGGTGTCTCACGCGGGATGCTGTTCGACCAGACCGGGCCGGTGGCGGCCGTCCAGCAGGCCCAGCTGGTGCGCCGGCGCGGATAGCTGACGGGAGAGGATGCCACGATGCACGAGGTCGCGATCATCGGGGTCGGGCTGCATCCGTTCGGCCGGTTCGACGGCAAGAGCGCCATGCAGATGGGCGTCGAGGCCATCACCGCCGCCGTCGCCGATGCCGGGGTCTCGTGGACCGACATCCAGTTCGGCGTCGGCGGCAGCTGGACCGTCGCCAACCCCGACGCGATCGTCGGCATGGTCGGTCTGTCCGGCATCCCGTTCACCAACGTGTTCAACGCCTGCGCCACCGCGGCCAGCGCCACCAAGGTGTGTGCGGACGGAATTCGTTTGGGCGACTACGACATCGGGATCGCCGTCGGCCTTGACAAGCACCCGCGCGGTGCGTTCACCGAAGACCCGGCACTGGTCGGCATGCCCAGCTGGTACGCCGAGAACGGCCAATACCTGACCACCCAGTTCTTCGGTATGAAGGCCAACCGCTACCTGCACGACCACGGCATCGGCCAGCGCACGCTGGCCAAGGTCGTCACCAAGAACCTGCGCAACGGCGCGCTGAACCCCAACGCGTTCCGCCGCACACCGATGGATGAGGACACCGTCCTGCACTCGCCGATGCTGAACTATCCGTTGACGCAGTACATGTTCTGCTCCCCCGACGAAGGCTCCGCCGCGGTGGTGATGTGCCGCGCCGACCTCGCGCACCGCTACACGGGCAAACCGGTCTACGTCCGCGCGGTGGAGATCCGCACCCGCAGATATGGCGCCTACGAGGTCAACACCACGTTCGCTCCCGTCGAGGAGGATGTGGCACCCTCCGTGTACGCGTCCCGGGCCGCGTTCGAGAAGGCCGGTATCGGACCGTCCGAGGTGGACGTGATCCAGTTGCAGGACACCGACGCCGGCGCCGAGATCATCCACATGGCCGAAGCCGGGTTCTGCGCCGACGGCGAGCAGGAGAAGCTGATCGTCGACGGCGCCACCGAGATCGGCGGGACCATGCCGGTCAACACCGACGGCGGGCTACTGGCCAACGGCGAGCCGATCGGCGCGTCGGGTCTGCGGCAGGTGCACGAGATCGTCCGGCAATTGCGGGGGCAGGCCGGCGACCGGCAGATCCCCGGTCACCCGAAGGTCGGCTTCGCTCAGTTGTACGGCGCGCCGGGCACCGCCGGCGCGACGATCCTCACCACCTGAGCCCCCCTCCCCGCCCTCTGAGCCCCACCCCCTCCCCGCCGAAATTGCATTCCAGCAGCGAAAGTTCGAGTAACCCTCTGCTGGAATGCAATTTCGGCGAGAACCGCTACGTCTTGGCCGCCGGGGGTGCGTAGCTCGGCTTGCCCAGGCCCAGGACGTACTGCGCGATCATGTTGCGGAACACCTCGAGCGTGCCGCCGTAGATACCCACCAGCGGCGCGAACCGGTAGATGTACTCCGACGCGCCGTCGTCGGCGGCGCCGTCGGTGCCCTGCGGCAGCGCCGACGCCGCGCCCAGGATGTCCATCAGATCGGGTGAGATGTCGCGCATCGTCTGGGCCAGCGCCACCCTGCCGAAGATCGACGGCGCCGACAGCGACGCCTCCAGCCGGGCCACGCTGCGCCCCAGCCGGTAGGCCACCGCACCGTCGTCGAGCAGCCTGCGCCCGTTCGGGTCCGCGACGGTCGACCGGGCGGCGGCCTTGTCCACCGCGTCGGCCATGAACATCGCCTGGTGCGTCATGATCGACACGTCGGCCAGGCCGTCGTCGGCCGCTTCCACCGCCCCGTGTTCGGCGTTGAGCGGTTCGCGTACCACCGTCCAGCCGTCGTTGACCGCGCCGAGCCGGTAGCGGTCGTCGACGCGGACGTCGCTGTAGTAGACGATGTTGGTGCGGTCCCCGTCGACGGTGCGGATGCCCTGGATCTCGATGCCGGGCGAGGCTAGTGGAACCAGGAACATGGTGAGGCTCTTGTGTTTCGGCGCGCTCGGGTCGGTGTTGGTGATCAGGAAGACGTACTGGCAGTTGTGCGCGCCGGTGGTGAACATCTTCGACCCGTTGATCACCCAGCCCGACCCGTCCCGGACCGCGCGGGTCTTGCAGGTGGCCACGTCGGAGCCGCCCTCGGGTTCGGTGTAGCCCAGGCAGAGCCGCACGTGCCCGCTGTAGACCCGCGGCAGCACTTCGTCCTTGAGGTCCGCCGAGCCGAACTTCTCGACGGACCTGGCGATCATCGCCGTGGTCCCCGACGTCACCCACGGCACATGGGCGCGGCGCTTCTCCAGCTCCCAGATGCGCCGCTGCAGCCGGGTGAACGGCCGCGCGGAGGCGGGGTTCCAGTCCCGGTCCAGGTAGCCGGCCGCCCCGAGCGCGAGGTGGACGCCCTCGTCGAAGTTGTCCCCGGTCTCGCGGTCCCGGCGGATCACGTCCTCGGTGACGATCTCGGCGAGGAACGACCGGACCTCGTCCTGGAACCTCTGGTCCTCGTCGGACAACGGTACCCGCCCGAAATCCATTGCTCAGTCCTGTCCTTCGCGTTCGGCGACGATCCCGGCGAGATAGGCGGCGACGACGCCAGGATCACCGCCGGCCAGCGGCCAGCCGCGGGCCCGCACCAGGTAGGCGGTCGCGGCGGCCTCCGCCGACACCCCGAGACCGCCCTGGACGTGGACGGCCATGGTGGCCGCCTTGGCCGCTTCCTCGGCCATGAACACGAACACCGACGGCGCGAGCTCGCGGCGCTCCTCGGGTTCGTTGTCGAGGAACCACGCCGCCCGGCGGGCCAGATTGCGACCGGCCGACACGGTGATCGCGATGTTGGCCAGGGGATGGGAGATGGCCTGCAGCGTGGCGATCGGTACACCCAGGGTGTAGCGGGTCTTGGCGAACTCCGCCGCGATCGTCATGGTCGCCTCGACCAGGCCGACCAGCGCGGCACCGGTCAGCAGCCGCCACTCGTCCAGGGCGCGTTGATATTCGGCGAGCGCGTCGGGCCCGGCGGCGAGCACCGTGCGGGCATCCGCGCCCGCCGGGTCCACCCACGCCATCGGCAGCTTGGCGATGTTGTCCACCCCGGCCGGCCGCGTCGAGAACGTCAGCCGCACCACCTCGTCCCCCTCGCGCACGACGATGTGGTCGGCCACCGAGCCCGCCGGGATCAGCCGGATCCCGGATGTGTTGTGCTGCTGTGGATCCAGGGACACCAGCCGGGTACCGGTGACGACGTCGGCGTCGGCGGCGCCGAACCGGGCCAACAGCCGTGCCGCGCAGACGTGGTCGATCCACGGCACCGGCGCCAGCGCCCGGCCGAGTTCCTCGGCGACCAGGGTCAGGTCGACCAGGGTGGCGCCGTCCCCGCCGGCGGATTCCGGTACCGCCATCGTCGTCGCGCCCATGGCGCACAACCGTTCCCAGAGGTTCTTGTCGACCCCGGACCCCTCGGCCGCGCGCACGGTCTCGATGCTGCAGTGGGTAGCGAAGAAGTCCTTGTAGGCGGCTTGCAGCGCCTGATGGTCCTCGGACAGGCTGTAGTCGAGCCTGCGCAGTTCGTACCGGTCCACGGTCAGGTCTCCTGTTCTGCGCGGCTGAAGAAGAACGTGTCGGCGTTGTGGTACAGGTACTTGTCGAGCACCTCGGGCGGCAGCTCCAGCGCCAGCGCCTCGGGCACGACGCGGCTCTGCCGCAGCACCGGCCAGTCGGAGGCGAAGATCACCTTGTTCGCGCCGCGGGTGCGCATGAAATGCAGCAGGCTCTCCGGCAGCCGTTTCGGCGACCACGCCGAGGTCATGATCCGCAGGTTGGCGTACTTGATCAGCAGCCGGATCGCCAGCTCCCACCACGGGTCGGCGCCGTGGATCATGCACAGCTTCAACTCGGGGAAGCGCACGCACACCCGGTCGAGGTGGATCGGGTTCTGCACCTCGCCGGGGATCGGCGGGCCGGGCAGTCCGGTGTTGATGCACAGCGGCAGCCCGAGCTCGGCACACTTGGTGTAGAGCGGGTAGTAGACGGCGTCGCTGGGCGGGTACGCCCCGTCGCCCCAGAAACTCGGCCCGACAACGGCATACGCGATGGGCAGATCGGCGACCATGGACGACAGCTCGCGCAGCGACGGTATCGGGCGCAGCAGGTCGATCCCGCCGACCGCCAGCGCGAACTTGTCCGGACGCTCGTCGACGAACTTGCGTGCGGTAACCGACGGCTTGGCCAGGTTGTCCATCAGGATGGCCTTCTCGACACCGTGCTCGGCCATCTCGTCGAGCAGCGCCGGCAGTTCGACCTGGTCGTAGAGCGACTGCGGACCCTTGAAGTAGTCGTCGCGGACCTTGAGCATGTAGTCGGGTTGGCTGGCGGTCTCACCGAAGTGGACATTGACCAGGCAATCGATGACGCGGTGGGTCATGGCTGCCCCATGCTCACATTCTGGGTCATGGCTGCCCCACCACGGCCACCCGGCCCTTGGCCCAGCGGTAGTCCGCCTTGCCGTTGCCCAGGCGGCGCACCCTGTCGACCACGACGAACTCCTTGGGGGCCTTGAACCCGGCCAGCGCGGTCGTGCAGGCGAGCCGCAGCGCATCGGGGTCGACGTCGACACCCGGCTGCGGTTCGATCAGCGCGACGAGTTCCTGCCCCCAGCGGTCGCTGTCGCGCCCGACCACCAGCGCATCGGCGACGCCGCCCTGTGCGCGCAGCACCTCCTCGACCTCCTCCACGAACACCTTCTCCCCACCGGTGTTGACCACCAGCGAATCCCGCCCGTACAGCCGCAGCGTGCCGTCGGCCTCCAGGGCCGCCCGGTCCCCGGAGATCACCACGCGACGGCCCTCGACCTCGGGGAAGGTGCCGCGGGTGGCCTCGGCATCGTCGAAGTAGCCCAACGGTATCCGCCCTTCGCGCGCCACCCAGCCGACCTCACGCTCGCCCGGCCGCAGTAACCGGCTGCGGTCCTCGGACAGCACCACCACCCCGTCCCGCCGCTCGAAGGTCTCCTTGCGGTCGTCGCGCACGCTGCGCCCGAACGCCATGTTCCCGGTCTCCGAGGACCCGTAGCCGTTGATCAGCGTGATGTTCGGGAGCAGTTCGAGCAACGTGTCCTGGTGGCGCTGATTGGTGGCCGCCCCGCCGGTCCCGATGGCGAACAGCGACGACAGATCGTAAGGGCGGCGGCGCAGTTCGGCGATCAGCGGCGCGGCGTACGCGTCGCCGACCATCGTCATCAGCCCGACCTGCTCGCGTTCGGCGGTCTCGAGCACCGCCGCCGCGTCCAGCGTCGGCCTGTCGTAGAGGATCACGGTCTGCCCGCTCAGCAGCGCCGCGAAGGCCGTCCACATCCCGGCGGCGTGCATCAGCGGGGACACCGCGAACCACGGCGGACCGGCGTGCGCCACCTTGGCGTCGATCTCGTCGACCGACTCGTGGTCGGCCCCGTTCATCGAGACGACGTAGGTGTCGGATTGCCGCCACATCACGCCCTTGGGCCGGCCGGTGGTGCCGCCGGTGCAGATCATCATCACGTCGTCGGGTGACGGCGCGATCGGTCGGTCGACGCCGCCGGCGGCCAGCGCGTCGTCCAGGGACACCGCACCGCTGGGCTCGGGCGCGCCGCCGCCGTCGTCGATGGAGATCATCAGGTCCACCCCGGCACCGGGCAGGACGTCGGCGAACTTCGCACCCAGCGACCGGTGCGCGATGACCGCCCGCGGCCGCAGATAGGCCAGCAGTTCGTCGACTTCTCTCGGGGTGTAGTGGTAGTTCACGTTGACCGGCACCGCGCGGGCCTTCAGCGCGCCGATCACCATGTCCGGGTACAGGTCGTTGTGCATGATCAGCGCGACCCGATCCTGCCCGCACTGCCAGCCGTGCAGACCGTCGCGCTCCCGGTGGGCACCGATACCGCTGGCGCTCAGGAAGTTCGCCAGCCGGCGGGTGCGCTCCGCGGTCTGGGCGTAGGTGCTCCTGCGCGCTCCGCAGACCGTCATCAGCCGGTCCGGTACCGCGTCGGCGATGGCGTCGACGACACCGCCGATGGTCCACTCCGGCACCGTCAGGCCCCACCGCTGCGAAGGGGAACAGAAGCCATGGAGCTGCCTACGAGGGTGAGGGCGTTGTCGCGCATGACCTTTCGGGTGTCCTCGGCGCTGAACTCGGGGAACTGCGGGATGTCGGCGGTGAACGCCATCGGGTCGGCCAGGCCTTCACCGTGCGGCCAGTCCGAGCCGAACAGGATCTTGTCCACCCCGATGGTGTCGGCGAGCAGCTTGACGTCGTCCTCGTAGTACGGCGCTATCCAGACGTTGTTCTTGAGCTGCTCGACCGGGTCTTCCTTGTAGTGGTAGGGCGCGGTGTTGGCGGATTTCTTCAGCCGCTTGATCAACCGGTGGACGAAGTAGGAGCCGTTCTCGATGCTGGCCACCTTCAGGTCCGGATGCCGGGTGAACACCTGGTGCACGATCATCGAGGCCAGGGTGTCGTGGATCGCGCGGTCGTCCATGAGCACCATGTCGAGCGGGTCACGCTTGCCGAAACCGCGGAACACGCCGCTGCCGCCCCACAGCGCCGGGACCGCCATGTAGCCGGAGTCGGAGAGGTGGAACACCACCGGCACCCCGGCCTCGGCCAGCCGTGCCCACACCGGGTCGTGCGCCGGGTCGCCGAGGGAACGCGGCTTGACCGCCCCGGGTACCGGCGCGGGCCGCACGCAGACGATCCTGGCGCCCCGGTCCAGCACGAATTCGACTTCGTCCACGGCCTTTTCGGGATCGGCCAGCGAGATGATCGGCGCGGCCAGGATCCGGCCGTCGGACCGGTTGAATCCCCAGTCCTCGTCGAGCCACAGGTTGAACGCGTGCAGCGACACCATGGTGGCCTCGATGTCGCGCTTGAGGCCTTCCTCCACGCCGCAGGCGAATGTCGGGAGCATGAACACGGTTTCGAGGTTCTGCTTGTCGAGGATGGCCACCCGGGCGTCGCGGTTCTGGTACTCGGGGTGATCGGCCAGCCGGTCGACCTTCATCAGCGACGCCGGGTCCACACCGTCGGGGATCTCCCCGCGGAACAACAGGTCCAGGCAACCGGGTTCGATGATCGGGTCGAACGCGGGGTTCGGGATGAAGTGGTTGACCACACCGCCGAACACGGCGTAGGTGCGCTTGCCGTCGGTGAGCATCTGCACCCCGCGGCTGCGGAACTCCTTGGGCAGGTGCCGGGTGAACGCGTCGAGCGGTTCGTAGTAGTGGTTGTCCACGTCGATCGCCTGGTAGTCCAGGGGCTGGTCCGCTGTCACGGCGTGTCCTCCTTCAGCGGCGGGAAATTCGGCGGTCTCTTCTCGAAGAAGGCGGTGATGCCCTCGATGAAGTCAGGGCGCAGCATCGACTCGTGCATCAGTTTCTCCGCATCGGCACTGGCGTCGTGCAGGTTTCGCGACGCGTCCCGGTAGAGCTGGCTCTTGATCACCGCCAGGGAGCTGGGGGCGCAGTTGCGGGCCAGGTCCTCGGCGTAGGCCAGCGTGTGCGTCATCAGGTGTTCGGCCGCGACGACGTCCTTGACCAGGCCGAGCGCCTTGGCCTCCTCGGCGGAGAAGGTACGTCCGGACAGCAGCAGGTCCTGCGCGGCGCCCCACCCGACGATCCGCGGCAGGATCCAAGAGATGCCGTACTCGGCGATCAGACCGCGGCGGGCGAACGCGGTGGTGAACTTCGCGCCGGCGGCGGCGAAGCGGACGTCGCACATCAGCGCCTGCGTCAGCCCGATCCCGGCGCACGCCCCGTTGATGGCCGCGATCAGCGGCGTGCGCAGTTCGGTGACGAAGTGCGGGTGCCGTTCCCCGACGAGCTGGGTGACGTCGGTGTCGCTGGATTCCGTGGCTTCGCCGATCGTGTCCAAGTCGCCCATGTCGGCGCCGGCGCAGAACGCCCGGCCGTTGCCGGTGAGCACAATGACCCGGACGGCGGGGTCGGCCTCGGCACGGTCGATGCAGCGGTAGAAGGCGTGGGCCAGACCGCCACCCCAGGCGTTCATCCGCTCCGGACGGTTCAGCGTCAGCACCGCGACGCCGCTGTCGCGCAGATCGAACAGGACCGGCTCCGCGGCCCGATCGACAGCACCCACCGACAGACCTCCTCCGCCTGATAGATGCCCATACTGTACACCTATCGGTAATGGCTCGGGCAGGTGCTCGTCCTGGTGGTACGCCGGCCCGGGTCGGGCCGGCACACCGATGGCGAAAGTCGTTGCACTACACCGATATCCATCCTCAGAACCGCGGTTCCGTCAGGTGAAGTCACTGCCGCCGTCGACGTTGACGTTCGCGCCCGTCATGTAGGAGTTGCGCCGGGACGCCAGGAACGCCACCACGGGGCCGATCTCGGCCGGCAGACCCGCGCGCGGCAGGTGCGCGGGATGGCCGAAATGCTCGTCGATCGCCGACATCAACGCGTACGGATCGGAACCGTCGATACCCACCGACTCGGCCCAGCCCACCAGCGCCTCGGAGGCGATGCTGCCCGGTGACACCACATTGACCAGGATCTCATCGCGGGCCAGCAGCAGCGACAGGTTCTTCGAGATGCTGGTGACCATCGCCTTGGCCGCGGTGTAGGCCGGCAGGATGACGCTCTGGCGCTGGGTCGAGTGGGCGGAGAAGTTCACGATGCGCGCCCATTCCGCGGCCCGCAGCAGCGGCAGCGCGGCCCGCACGGAGCGCACCATGCCCATCGCGCCCTCGTCGACGGCCCGGGTCCAGTCGGCGTCGGACAGGTCGTCGAAACTGCCCCGCACCGCCGGGCCGACGGCGTTGACGAGGATGTTCAGCTCACCGTTCCACCGCCGGGCCACCGCGGCGAAGGCCCGCTCGACGGCCGCCTCATCGGCAATGTCGGCGACCACGCCGACGGCGTCCGGGCTGCCCCGCTGCCGCAGTTGGGCAGCGGCGGCGTCGAGCACCTCGCGGGACCGGCCGATCAGCGCGACGCGCGCCCCATCGTCGGCGAAGCAATGCGCGGCGGCCAGGCCCATGCCCCTGCCGCCGCCGACGACGACGGCGGTGGCGTCCCGCAGGCCCAGGTCCATTCGGCGGTGCGTGGGCCGGTCAGGACCCCGTCCAGTTCGGCTTGCGTTTCTCGGCGAACGCCGTCGCGCCCTCCCTGGCATCCTTGGACGAGAAGACCGGGAAGACGATCTCGCCCTGCTTCTTCCACATCTCGGCCTCGGTCCAGTCTGCCGACTTGACGATGACCTCCTTGGTGGCGGCCACCGCGAGCGGCCCGTTGGCGGTGATGCGTTCGGCCAGCGCCAGCGCGCCGTCCAGCGCCTCGCCGGGTTCGGTCAGCACGTTGACGAAGCCCCACGCCGATGCCTCCTCGGCAGTGAAGCTGTCGCCGGTGAGCGCGAGCTCGAGCGCCTTCTGGTAGGGAATCCGCTTCTGCAGCCGCAGCAGTCCGCCGCCGGCGGCCACCAGCCCCCGCTTCACCTCGGGGATGCCGAACTTCGCGTTCCTGGCCGCCACGATCAGGTCGGTGGCCAACACGATCTCGGTGCCACCGGCGAGCGCGTAACCCTCCACCGCAGCGATGACCGGTTTGCGCGGGGGCCGTTCGGTGAAGCCGATGCCGCGACCCTCTATGGCGGGCACCTCGCCGGCCATGAACGCCTTGAGATCCATGCCCGCGCAGAAGTTACCGCCGGCCCCGGTGATGATCGCCACCGACAGCTCGGGGGTGTCGTCGAGTTCGTCCATGGCGTCGGCCAGCCCCCGCGCCACCGCGAGGTTGAACGCGTTGCGCGCCTCCGGACGGTTGATCGTGATGATCAGCACCCGGTCTCGGCGTTCCAGTAGAACCTCGTCTGCCACCTGTCGCCCTTCACCTTCCGATGTCGCCGATGCCGGAAAAACTTACTATAGGACTTACGGTAAAAGGGCGGAACGCTGACCGCAGCGGCCGGTCCGCACCCCGACGGTAAGGTCGCGGACGCGGGGACACCGCGACGCGGCGGCAAAGCTGCAGGCCAGCGTGGCCGCTGTCGCCGGACGCAGGACTACTATGCCGCTTCGGCGGCTGCTCACGCAGCATCGAGACGATGGAGGTGCCCGACAGTGGCGAAGCAGGCGGCCGCGCAGAAGCGGCCACGGCGCGAACGCGGATCCATCAACCCCGACGACATCATCAAGGGCGCCTTCGAACTGGCCGAGCAGGTCGGCATCGACAACCTGAGCATGCCGCTGCTGGGCAAGCACCTCGGTGTCGGCGTCACGAGCATCTACTGGTATTTCCGCAAGAAGGACGACCTGCTCAACGCGATGACCGACCGCGCGTTGAGTCAGTACGCCTTCGCCACGCCCTACGTCGAGGCCAAGGACTGGCGCGAGACGTTGGCCAATCACGCCCGCTCGATGCGAGAGACCTTCCTGGGCAACCCGATCCTGGCCGACCTGATCCTGATCCGCTCGGCGCTGAGCCCGCGCGCGGCGAAAGTGGGCGCGCAGGAGGTGGAGAAGGCGATCGGCAGCCTGGTCGAGGCGGGTCTCTCACCCGACGACGCCTTCGACACCTACTCGGCGATCTCGGTGCACGTGCGTGGTTCGGTGGTGCTGCAGCGGCTGCGGGACAAGAACCTGGCCGGCGAGGACGCCCACGGCGACATCGACGAGACGATGGCGTTCGATCCGCAGAGCGCGCCGCTGCTGGCCGCGGTCACCCGGGAGGGCCACCACCTGAGCGCGCCGGACGACCGCAACTTCGAGTTCGGCCTGCAGTGCATCCTCGGTCACGCCGAACGGCTCATCGGGACGAGCGCCAAACCCGCCCGCAAGGCCACCAAGAGCACCGCGCGCAAACGCTGACAGGTCCCCCCATTTCGCCGAAATTGCATTCCAGCAGGGCGCCACTCGAACTTTTCCTGCTGGAATGCAATTTCGGCGAAGGGTGCGTGGTAGCGGTCGGGTCAGACCTCGACGACGACCGCGCCGCCCTGGCCGCCGCCGGCGCACATCGCGGCGACCCCGATGCCGCCGCCGCGACGGCGCAGCTCGTAGACCAGCGTGGTGACCATCCGCGCACCCGAGGCCGCGATGGGATGGCCGAGGCTGCAACCGCTTCCGGAGAAGTTCACCCGCTGCTCGTCGAGGCCGTACTCGCGCACCGCCGCGATCGGCACGGACGCGAAGGCCTCGTTGATCTCCCAGAGCGTCACGTCCGACGGGTCCAGCCCGGCACGGTCGAGGACCTTGCCGATGACCTTCACCCCGCCCAGCCCGGTGTCGCGTGGGGCCACCCCCACCGCACCCCAGGCCCGCACGGTGGCCATCACGTCGAGGTTGTTGGCGGCGGCGTAGCCGGCCTCGACGACGGCGACGCCGGCCGCCGCGTCGTTGGTGCCGCTGCTGTTGCCCGCGGTGATCGAGAAGCCCTCGATCTCGGGGTGCAGCACCTTGAGCGCCGCGAGCTTCTCGACGGTGGTGTCGCGGCGGGGGTGTTCGTCGACGCTGAAGTCGACCACCGTGCCATCGAACTGTTCGACCTTGAGCGGGACGATCTCGTCGACGAACTTGCCGGCGTCGATGGCGGCGACGGCGCGCTGGTGTGAGCGCGCGGCCCAGGCGTCCATCTCCTCGCGGGTGATGCCCGCGGCCTGCGCGGTGTTCCAGCCGACGGTGATCGACATGTCGCGGGTCGGCGCGTCGGGCGTCTCCACGTGCGTGGGCGGCATCCAGCGCTCCTCGAACTTCAGCTCCGGACCTGGGATGCGCCAGTTGACCAGCGGCGTCATCGACAGCGACTGCACGCCACCGGCGATCAGCACGCGCTCCATCCCGGAGCCGATCTGCGCCGACGCATTGCCGATCGCGGTCAGACTGCCCGCGCAGTGCCGGTTCACCGACTGCCCCGGCACGTGCGCCAGCCCCGTCGCATCGGCCGCATAACGCGCGAGATCACCGCCGCCGTAATGGGATTCGGCGAAAATCAGGTCGTCGACGTCCGCGGGGTCGACACCGGAGCGCCGGATGATCTCCGGCAGCACCGCGGTGATCAGCGTCTCGGGTGGGGTGTTGACCAGGGCGCCCTTGAACGAGCGGCCGATGGCCGTCCTGGCAGCACCGACGATGACGGGTGTTGGCATGCTCTCGACCTCGGTTCCATGGCGGACAGACGTTACAAAACTAGCAGATATTGTAGCGCTGGTAGTAGGTGGGCCGGATCACGGACCATCCGGGTCCGGCTCGGCGACGTGGAAATGCTCGTCCCGCAGCCGGAACGCCTCCTTGGTGCCGTACCGCGCGCGCGTCTTGACGAAGTTGAACTCTCCGGGGGCGAACTGCAGGTTCGTGCCGTAGGCGTGGATGAGGTAGCTGGTGACCTCCTCGCCCTGGTAGGCCTGGCCCTGCTCGACGAGCCGGAACGCCTCCTTGGCGATGACGACGCCGTCGGCGGGCATCTTCGCGGCCTTCTCGGCCCAGTACCGCGCCCGGGCCGGCACCGCGGTGGGGGCACAGGTCTCGGTGAACACGCCCAGATGCTCGACGTCGCCGGCCCGGATGACGTCGCCGGTCAACAGCAGCCGGCGCGCCAGCACGGGCCCGAGCCGGTGGAAGAACATGTGCAGGCTGCCCAGGGCCGGCCCGAGGAAACGCGTGGCGGGCATGCCGATCCTGGCGTCGCGGGCGATCACCGAGATGTCGGTCATCAGTGCGATCTCGAAGCCCCCGCCGAGTGCGTACCCGGTGATCTCGCCCACTGTGACCTTCGGGAAACCCATCAGGTCGTGATAGAAGCCGAACGTCTTGCGGTCCACGGTCAGCCGCCTGCGCTGGCTCGGCCGCCGCTCACCGGATCCTGTCGGCGCACCGGAACCCGACTGCCCGTACCAGCCATAGGCGTTGTTCATATCCGCCCCGGCGCTGAACACCCCGCCGGATCCGCGCAGCAGCACCACGGTCAGATCGTCGTCCTCGGCGACCCGGTCCAGACAGCGCGCCAGCAGGTCACGCATCGCGGCGTCGTAGGCGTTGCGCTGCGCAGGGTTGTTCAGCGTGATGGTGGCGATGCGCTTGTCCTTGTCGACATCGAAGAGCACCCGATGGTCGCCGGTGGTTGTCATGACGAATTCCTCATGGTTGCCGGGTTTTTCATCTGTCGCGATCGGCGATCAGCTTCGCCTCGATGGTCCGGTCCGACCCGGCGGCCAGCGTGTTGCGTCGCGCGGCCGCCAGGTGATCCTGCGCAAGACGGACCGCCCGTACGGAGTTCCCTTCGACGATCGCGTCGAGCAGTCGCCGGTGATCGCGCAGCGCCGCGGCCATCGTGGTGGGCCGCATCGGATCCCCCGGCTGGTACTCGTCGCTCCACACCGCGGACTCGTGCGCCGACCAGATGACCTCCAGCGCGCCGATGAGCAGGATCATCGGCTCGTTGCCGCACCGCGACACGATCGCCTCGTGGAAGCGGCGCGCGTTGGGCACGTAGCGGGCCGTGACGTCGAACTGTTCGACCTGCGTATCGATGGCCGCCCGCAGGAACGGCACCACCTCGGTCAGTCGGTCCTCGCGGGCCGCGCACATCCCGGCGCAGATCGGCTCCAGGTGCAGCAGCGCCTCGCTGACGTCGGCGGGAGTCGCCGAGCGCGTCTGCAACACCATGCCGATCATCTCGGCCGTGCGTTCGGCCGACGGCAGGTGCACCACGGCCCCGCCGACGTTGCCGCGCCGCACCGAGACCAGGCCATCGGATTCCAGGATGTGGATGGCCTCCCGCACCGCGGGTGGGCTGACCCCGAACTCGGCGAACAGCGCCTCCTGTGACGGCAGCACGTCGCCCTCCTTGAGGCGGCCGGCCAGGATGTCACCGCGCAGCCGGGACGCCACGAGTTCGGCGACCCGCGGCTGGCGAATGCGCGGCGTCGGCAGCTGAGACGACACTGTTCCCTCGACAGCCTTTCCTTGCTAAGTTGTACAGGATAGTAATTGTAGTACTAACTGTATGGCTATCTGTATAGCTCGCGGTGCAGTGCCGAAGGGACGGTGCCCGGTGCGTGACGACGCGGACACAGGCGCGGTACGAACCGCGGGCGACGGCGCCGTCCTGCGAATCACCCTGGACCGACCCGCACGGCGTAATTCGCTGAGCCACAGGATGATCGACGAGCTCATCGCGATCCTTACCCGAGCGGCCACCGACGACGCGCTGCGGGTGATCCACCTGACCGGGGCTGGATCCGACTTCTGCTCGGGCGCGGACTGGGCGAGCACCAACAGCGCCGATCGCAAACCTCGCCCCGGAAATCTCGTCCGGCGCGTCCCGCTCCAGGCCAACCGCGTCGTCGAACTGGTGGCCACCATCCAGCTGCCGGTCGTCTGCACGGTGCGGGGCTGGGCGGTCGGGCTCGGCGCCAACCTCGCGCTGGCCGCGGACTTCACCGTCGCCGCCACCGATGCGAACTTCTGGGAGCCGTTCGTCGACCGGGGGTTCAGCCCGGATTCCGGTTCGACGTGGCTGCTGCCCCGCCTGGCCGGGGTGGCCCGCGCCAAGCGCATGCTGATGCTCGGCGAGAAGGTGACCGGCGCCGAGGCCGCCGACTGGGGGCTGATCCATCACGCCGCACCGCCCGACGAGATCGACGCCGCCGCAGAGGAACTGGTGGCCCGGCTGGCCACCGGCCCGACGGTCGCGATCGGGCTGGCCAAGGCGGCCATCGGCCACAGCGCACTGGCCACCTTGCCGCAATCCATGGCCCACGAGCTGGCCAGCCTCGAACTATCCTGCCGGACCGATGATTTCAAGGAAGGGCTGGCCGCGTTCCGGGCCCGCCGGGCGCCTCGCTTCCAGGGCAGATGACGGGCAGACAACGGGCAGCTGACGAAAGAAGGCACGTGAGTTCGCACGACTACGACACCATCGGCTACGACGTCGACGGCCACACGGCGACGATCACGCTGAACCGGCCCGAAGCGCTCAACGCGCTGTCACCGCACATGATCACCGAGTTGCGGGCCGCCTACGACGAAGCCGAGAACGACGACGGCATCTGGCTGATCATCGTCACCGGCACCGGCCGGGCGTTCTGCACCGGCGCCGACGTCACCGAGATCCCCGCCGACGGCAAGGTCGTCTACGAGCGGCCCTACCTGTCCACCTACGACCAGTGGGAAGCCCCCCAGGAGGGCACTCCCCCGTTCCGGCGGATGGCCAAACCGGTGCTGGCCGCGATCAACGGGATCTGCTGCGGCGCCGGGCTGGACTGGGTCACCACCGGCGACATCGTCATCGCCTCGGAGCGTGCGACCTTCTTCGACCCCCACGTCAGCATCGGCCTGGTCGCCGCGCGGGAGATGGTCCGGCTGGCCCGCGCGCTGCCGCGGTCGGTGGCATTGCGGATGGCGTTGATGGGCAAGCACGAACGGATGAGCGCCCAGCGCGCCTACGAGCTCGGGATGATCACCGAGGTGGTCGACCACGACGCGCTGCTCGACCGCGCCCACGAGATCGCCGACATCGTGAACTTCAACGCCCCGCTGGCGGTCCGGGGCACCCGGCTGGCGATCCACAAGACACTGGACCTGCCGCTGCTCGAGGGGGAGATCCTGGCCGAGACGTTCCGTGAGCGGGTGGTGCGCACCGAGGACGCCAAGGAGGGGCCGCGGGCCTTCGTCGAGAAACGCGCGCCCGTCTGGCAGTGCCGGTGAGGAACCCGATGGACTACCAGACCATCCTGCTCGACCTCGACCACGACGCCCGGGTCGCGACGATCACGCTCGACAGGCCCGAGGTGCTCAACGCGTTCAACCGCACCATGTGTCAGGAGATGCGCGACGCCTGGCACACCGTCAAGGCCGACGAGGGCGTCAACGCCGTCGTGCTGCGGGCGGCCGGTGAGCGGGCGTTCAGCGCCGGCCTGGACGTCAGGAGCCGCTACGGTCAACCCGACATCGTGTGGAACCACGAGGATCCCGGCGAGTTGCTCAGCCCCAAGTGGCAGAAGATGTGGAAGCCGGTGGTGTGCGCGGTGCAGGGCATCTGCACCGCAGGCGCGCTGTACTTCGTCAACGAGGCCGACGTGGTGATCTGCTCACAGGGCGCGACGTTCTTCGACTCCCACGTCAGCGCGGGCCTGGTCTCCGCGCTCGAACCCATCGGTCTGATGCGCCGCATCGGCCTGGGCGACACACTGCGAATGGCGTTGATGGGCAACGACGAACGCGTCAGCGCCCAGACCGCGCTGCGCATCGGCCTGGTCACCGAGGTGGTCGACGAGACCCACCTGTGGTCCAGGGCGCACGAGATCGCGGCCACCATCGCCGCCAAACCGCCGACGGCCACCCAGGGCACCGTCAAGGCCATCTGGGAGTCGCTGGACAAGCCCTACCGGGCCGCGATGGACCAAGGGCTGATCTACACCCGGCTCGGCAACCCGATCGCCAAGACCGAACTGGCACAACGGGAGATCCCCAAACGTGCACCCCGAATCCGCTGATGCGCCATCCGCTGTCCCAGCGCATCGACGGCGTTCTGAGCCTGGACCCGGCGGCCGGCGCGATCCAGTTCGAACACCGGTGGTACACCTGGGGGCAGGTCGACACCGTGGCACGGCGCATCCGCACAGTGGTCGGCACCGACCGCGCCGGGATCATGCTGCGCAATACACCCGGCCACGTCGCCGCGCTGCTGGGCGTGCTCGCCGGCGGCGGCACCGTCGTCGCCATCAACCCGGCCCGTGGCGACGCCCGCACCCGCGCCGACATCAAGGCGCTGCGGCTGCCGACGCTCATCGGCACCCCCGAGGACCTCGCATCACTGGCCCCGGACAGCACGGCCACCACCGTCGCCATCGCCGGCCTCGACGACGCACCACAGGTCCGCGTTGGCGCCCGCGGCCCAGTGAACGACCGGCCCGGGGTGGCGGTGTCGATGCTGACCAGCGGCACCACCGGGCCGCCGAAGCGTGTCGAGCTCACCTATGACATGCTCGCCCGCAGCGTGCTGTCCTCGGGACCGGGCCCGACCGAGCTGCGCCGCGGCGTCGCGATCGTCAACTCACCGCTGGTACACATCGGCGGGGTCTACCGAATCCTGTTGTGCCTGGCCGAGGCCCGGCCCTTCGTGCTGCTGCCGAAGTTCGACCTGCAGGGGTGGGCCGACGCGGTGCGCGAACACCGGCCCCGCGCGGTGTCGCTGGTGCCGGCCGCGCTGCGGATGGTGTTGCACTCCGACCTGACCCGCGGGGACCTCGCCGGGATCGCCGTGGTGACCTCCGGCACCGCCCCACTGTCCGCCGACGACGCCGACGCGTTCACCGCTAAGTTCGGCATCCCCGTGCTGATCTCCTATGCCGCCACCGAATTCGGCGGCGGCGTGGCGGGCTGGACGCTCGCCGATCACCAGAAGTACTGGCGCGACAAGCGCGGCAGCGTGGGCCGGGCCAACCCGGGCGCCGCGCTGCGCGTCGTCGACGAGCACCGCAGGCCGCTGCCGCCCGGCCAACCCGGACTGCTCGAGGTCATCCCCGCCCAGCTCGCGGAGAGCCGACAGTGGCTGCAGACCACCGACCTGGCCCGCATCGACGAGGACGGCTTCGTGTGGATCCTCGGCCGCGCCGATCAGGCCATCAACCGCGGCGGGTTCAAGGTCATGCCCGACGACGTGAGATCGGCGCTGGAGACCCACCCCGCCGTCGCCGGCGCCGTCGTCGTCGGCCGGGTGGATCCGCGCCTTGGCGAAACGCCGGTCGCCATGGTGGAATTACGCGCCGGCGGACACGCCGATCCCGACGAGCTGCTGACCTATCTGCGAACCCGGTTGGCACACTACGAGATCCCGACCGAGGTCGTGCTCACCGAGGCGATCCCGCGCACGCCGTCGGGCAAACCCGATCTGACCGCGGTCCGCGCCGCCCTGCACTGACCGTCACACCACCCGCTGCTCCCGCAGCCGAGCGACCTGGTCACCGGTGTAGCCGATCTCGCCGAGGATCTCCTCGGTGTGCTCGCCCAGCAGTGGGGCGCGGCTGCGGATGGTGCCCGGGGTGGCCGAGAGCCGGAACGGGGTCTCGATGAGCGGCACATCATGGGCCGCACCGGGGAACGGTACCCGCTGCAGGTAGCCCATCTCCGCCACGTGCGGGTCGTCGAGCACCTCCTGCGGCGAGTGCAACGGTGCGGCAGGCAGTTTCGCAGACTCCAGCAGTGCGAGGAGCTCGGTCTTGGTCTTGTCGGCGCACCATCGCGCCATGATGTCGTTGAGCACGTCGCCATTGCGCCAGCGCAGGTCGTCGTCGGCGAAACGCGGATCGTCGACGAGCTCGGGCCGGCCGACCAGCGCGCACCACCGGGTGAACATGGGCGCACCAGCGATCTGCAGCAGCACCCAGCCGTCGTCGCGGGTGCGGTACAGGTCGCAGGGCGCCACCGAGGTACCGCGGTTGCCCATCCGGGGCTTGTCCGCGCCGAGCAGGTCTCGTTCGATCAGGAAGGCGTTCGACAGCATCATCGCGGTGGGCAGCAACGCCCCCTGTACGTGCTGACCCTCACCGGTGCGGTCGCGGTGGTACAGCGCCATCATCACGCCGATGGTCAGCGTCAGCGCGGTGCCGAAGTCGGCGTAGGGCACCACGGTTCGGATCGGTTGGTCGGCCAGCCCCTGCCGGTACACCGCGCCCGACATCACCTGTCCGGCGCCGTCGAAGCCGATCCGGTCGCTGTACGGGCCGCCCTCGCCGTACGCGGTGGCACTGGCCAGGATGATATCGGGGTTGATCGCCCGCAGCGTGTCGTAGTCCAGTCCGCTGGCCCGCATCGCCGCCGCGGGCATGTTGGCGACCACGATGTCGGCGCCGGCGACCAGCCTGCAGGTGATCACCCTGCCCTCGGCGGTGGTCGAGTCCAGCGTCAGCGAGCGCTTGTTGCGGTTGCACTGCAGGAAGGTGCCGCCCTCGCCACCGTCGGTGACCGGCTGGACCCAACGGTCCTCGCCCCCTTCGCGTTTCTCCACCCGCACCACGTCGGCACCCATGTCGGCCAGCAGCGCCGAACACCAGGGCGCGGCGATGAACCGGCCGTAGTCGAGCACGCGTACGCCGTCGAGGACGGCGGTCGGGCCGCCCGTGGAGCCGTTGCCCATGACCCGCCTCTTCGTCGATAATCGGACTGTAAGACTTACAGTATGTTATCGCCGGGGTCGACGACGCCGCGTCGGGTCAAGTGGTCGATGAGCGGAGTGGCGGCGGCGCGCAGGTGATCCGACATGGCCGCCCGGGCGGCGTCACCGTCGCGGTTCTTCAGCGCCGTCAACAACAGCCGGTGATCGCGGGTGGCGTGCGACGGCCAGCCCTCGACCGTGGGATAGGCCGTCTCCAGCGCGAAACGGGTGATCTGCCCCATCAGCTGGGCGAGTTTGGGCGAGGCCGCCGCGAGGTTGATGCCGCGGTGGAACGCGTGGTTGAGGCGCACCGCGGCCTCGTGGTCGTCGGCGCGGTAGGCGGCCTCCAGCCGGTCCTGGATGGCGCCGAGTGTCTGCAGCTGCTCGTCGGTGATGTGGTCAGCGGCCCTGCTGGCCAGCACGCCGCCGATGTGGGCCTGGACGTCGGCGACGTCGGCGATGTCGCGCCGGGTGATCGGCAGCACGACGAAGCCGCGACGCGGCAGCTGGGTCAGCAGGCCCTCGGCCCGCAGCCCGAAGAGAGCCTCGCGCACCGGGGTGACGCTGATGCCGAGTTCGTCGGCGAGCTGTTCGAGCCGGATGTACTGCCCGGCCGGGTAGGTGCCCTCGAAGATGCGCCGGCGCACGAAGCGTGCGACGTCCTCGGCCAACTGGGGCCGGGCCGCGAACTCGGGGATGCTCACGGGGTTTCAGATCCGGTAGTCGGCGAGCAGGCGTTTGCTGATGATGTTCTTCTGGATCTCGCTGGTGCCCTCGCCGATCAGCAGGAAGGGGGCATCGCGCATCAGCCGCTCGATCTCGTACTCCTTGGAGTAGCCGTAGCCACCGTGGATGCGGAAACTCTGCTGGGTCACCTCCGCGCAGACCTCGCTGGCGAAGTACTTCGCCATCCCGGCAGCCACATCGTTGCGCTCGCCGGAATCCTTGAGCCGCGCCGCGTTGACCATCATCAGGTGCGCCGCCTCGATCTTGGTGGCCATCTCGGCCAACTGGAACGCGATCGCCTGATGCTCGGCGATCGGCTTGCCGAACGTGCTGCGCTGCTGGGCATACCGCGCCGCCAACTCGAACGCCCGGATCCCCACCCCGCACGCCCGCGCCGACACGTTGACCCGCCCGACCTCGACCCCGTCCATCATCTGGAAGAACCCCTGCCCCGGTGCCTCCCCCAGGATGTCGGCGGCCTCGGCCCGGTACCCGTCGAAGATCAACTCGGTGGTGTCGATGCCCTTGTAGCCCAGCTTGTCCAGCTTGCCCGGGACCGTCAGGCCCGGCACCACTTCGCCGAAACCGACCGGCTTCTCGACCAGGAACGCGGTCAGGTTGCGGTGCGGCTTGTCGGCGCCCTCATCGGTGCGCACCAACGCGGCCACCAACGTCGAGCTGCCGCCGTTGGTCAGCCACATCTTCTGGCCGTCGAGGGTGTACGTGCCGTCGTCGTTGCGCCGGGCCCGGGTGCGGATCGCCGCCACATCGGACCCCAGCTCCGGCTCCGACATCGAGAACGCGCCCCGGGTCTCCCCGGTGGCCATCCGCGGCAGGAACCTCTGCTTCTGCGCGTCCGTGCCGTGCTGGCGGAGCATGTAGGCGACGATGAAATGGGTGTTGATCACCCCCGACACGCTCATCCACCCGCGCGCCAGCTCCTCCACGCACAGCGCGTAGGTCAGCAGCGACTCGCCCAGCCCGCCGTACTCCTGCGGGATCATCAGCCCGAACAGCCCCATCTCCCGCATCGCGTCGACGATCGCCTGCGGATACGTATCGGAGTGCTCGAGCTCCTGCGCGGTCGGAATGACCTCCTTGTCGACGAATTGCCGCACGGTGGCGACGATCTCGGTCTGGTACTCGGTCAACCCCAGCGTCTGCGCGAGTCTGGTCATTCCGCCGTCACCCTTTCGAACACCGCGGCCAGGCCCTGACCGCCGCCGATGCACATCGTCTCGAGGCCGTAGCGACCGCCGCGCCGGTCCAGTTCGCGGGCCAGGGTGGCGAGCATCCGCCCGCCGGTGGCCCCGACCGGGTGGCCGAGCGAGATGCCCGAGCCGTGCACGTTGGTGCGTTCCAGATCGGTTGGGGTGAACCGCCATTCGCGCATGCAGGCCAGCGCCTGGGCGGCGAACGCCTCGTTGAGTTCGATCAGATCCATGTCGGCGAGCCCGAGCCCGGCTCGGCGCAGGGCGGCTTCGGTGGCCGGCACCGGACCGATGCCCATGATGTTGGGCGCCACCCCGGCCACGCTCCACGACACCAGCCGCACCAGCGGGCGCAGGCCCAGTTCCGCGGCCTTCTCCGGGGTGGTCACGAGGCACATCGACGCGGCGTCGTTCTGCCCGCTGGAGTTGCCCGCCGTCACGGTGGCGTCCGGATCAGAAGCGCCGAGAACGGGTTCGAGCTTGGCCAGGGTTTGCACCGACGTGTCCGCGCGGGGATGCTCGTCGGTGTCGATGACCTCGTCACCGCCTCGGCCGCGTACCGTGACCGGCACGATCGTCTCGGCCAGCAGGCCGTCCTTCTGCGCGGCGACGGCCCGTTGATGCGAGCGCACCGCCAGCTCGTCCTGTTCCTCGCGCGGGATCGCGTACTGCCGCCGCAGGTTCTCCGCTGTCTCGAGCATCCCGCCCGGCACCGGGTAGTTCTTGCCGCCTGCGGTAGTGCGCCCGCGGGCCAGCGCGTCGTGCACGGTGATGCCGGTCCTGGCACCGCCCCAGCGCATGTCCGTCGAATGGAACACCACATTGCTCATCGATTCGGCGCCGCCGGCGACAACGAGATCGTTGGCGCCAGTCGCCACTTGAAGGACCGCTTGGATCACCGCCTGCAAGCCGGAGCCGCACCGGCGGTCGATCTGCATGCCCGGGACGGTGACCGGCAGGCCGGCGTCCAGCGCGATGACCCGCCCGATCGCGGGGGCCTCCATGCTGGGGTAGCAGTGCCCGACGATGACGTCCTGTACCGCCTCGGGCGCCACCCCGGTGCGGGCCAGCAGGCCTTGCAGCGCGCAGACGCCCAACTCGACCGCGGTCATCGCCTTGAACATCCCGTTGTAGCGCCCGATCGGTGTGCGCACGGGTTCGCAGATGACCGCATCGCGCATCAGAGGTGACGCCCCCCGGTGACCTCGAGGACCGTGCCGGTCATGTAGGACGACAGGTCCGAGGCCAGGAACAGCGCGACGTTGGCGACCTCCTCGGGCTCGCCCGCCCGCCCCAGCGGGACCTCGGCCACCTTGGAGTCCCAAATGCGTTGCGGCATGGCTTCTGTCATCGCCGAGCGGATCAGCCCGGGCTGGATCGCGTTGACCCGCACCCCGAGGTAGGCCAGTTCCTTGGACGCCGCCTTGGTCATGCCGACGATGCCGGCCTTGGCCGCGGAGTAGTTGGTCTGCCCGATCATGCCGACCTTGCCCGAGATCGACGACATGTTCACGATCGCGCCGCGCTTCTGTTCGCGCATCACCGCGGCCGCGGCGCGCAGACCGTTCCAGGTGCCCTTCACGTGCACCGCGATCACCTGGTCGAACTGGTCCTCGGTCATCTTGCGCATCGTCGCGTCGCGGGTGATGCCGGCGTTGTTGACCATGATGTCAAGTCCGCCGAAACCGTCGACGGCATCGGCGACCAACGCGTCGACCTCCGCCGAGCTGGTGACGTCGCAGCGCACCGCGCGAGCGACGTCCGCGCCACCGAGCTCGTCGGCGGCGGCCCGGGTGGCTTCGAGGTTGACGTCACCGAGCACGACTCGCGCACCCTCGGCCACGAAGCGTTGTGCGATGGCCAGGCCCAACCCCTGCGCTCCCCCGGTGATCACCGCGACTCGACCTGACAGCAACGACACCTTCGTCCACCCATCCTCGTGACCGACAGAACCGGACGCACCGTCCAGGCGATGATCGTATTTCATATACGATATTGGCTCGACTGCGCCCCCGCTGTTCCCTGACGGGCCCGAGCACAGGAGCACCCCCACGATGACTACCGCCGACGTCGGCGACGAGGATTTCCGCGACATCCTCGCCCAGACTCGCCACTTCGTCCGCTCCGCGGTGGTGCCGCGCGAACAGGAGATCCTGACCGAGGACCGGGTGCCCGACGATTTGCGCGCCCAGGCCAAGGCGATGGGCCTGTTCGGCTATGCGATCCCCCAGCAGTGGGGTGGCCTCGGGTTGAACCTGGCCCAGGACGTCGAGCTCGCGATGGAGCTCGGGTACACGTCGTTGGCGTTGCGCTCGATGTTCGGCACCAACAACGGCATCGCCGGGCAGGTCCTGGTCGGCTACGGCACCGACGAACAGAAGGCGGCGTGGCTCGAGCGCATCGCCTCCGGCGACGTCGTCGCCTCGTTCGCGCTCACCGAACCGGGGGCGGGCTCGAACCCGTCCGGCCTGCGCAGCGCCGCCGAGCGCCACGGCGGCGACTGGATCATCAACGGCCAGAAGCGGTTCATCACCAACGCCCCGACCGCCGATCTGTTCATCACGTTCGCCCGGTGCCGGCCCGCCGACGCCGACGGCGCCGGGATCGCGGTGTTCCTCGTTCCCGCCGACACCCCGGGGGTGGAGGTGGGCGGCAAGGACAAGAAGATGGGACAGGAAGGGGCGTGGACGGCCGACGTCAGCTTCACCGACGTCCGGGTGCCCGCCGGCGCGCTGGTGGGTGGCGCCGAGGACATCGGTTACCGCGCGGCGATGACCTCGCTGGCGCGGGGCCGGGTGCACATCGCCGCGCTGTCGGTCGGCGCGGCGCAGCGCGCGCTCGACGAGTCGGTGGCCTACGCCGCGACCGCGACCCAAGGCGGTGTCCCGATCGGCGAGTTCCAGCTCGTGCAGGCGATGCTCGCCGACCAGCAGACCGGGGTGATGGCGGGCCGCGCGCTGGTCCGCGACGCCGCGAGCAAGTGGGTCAGCGGCGAGGACCGCCGGATCGCCCCATCGGTGGCCAAGCTCTTCTGCACCGAAATGGCGGGCAAGGTCGCCGATCTCGCGGTCCAGGTGCACGGTGGCAGCGGCTACATGCGCGATGTCCCGGTGGAGCGGATCTACCGCGACGTGCGGCTGTTGCGGCTCTACGAGGGCACCAGCGAGATCCAGCGGTTGATCATCGGGGGCGGACTCGTCAGGGCGGCGTCACGATGAGCGCTCGCGCGAAGAGCAGAGGAACGCGATGAGGCTCGAGGGCCGGGTCGCGTTCATCACCGGCGCGGCCCGCGGGCAGGGCCGCGCGCACGCGGTGCGGATGGCGACCGAAGGCGCCGACATCATCGCCGTCGACATCGCCGGGCCGCTGCCGCCGTGCGTGCGGTATGACTCCGCGACGCGGGCGGATCTCGACGAGACGGTGCGGCTGGTCGAGAAGACCGGCCGACGCATCCACACCGCGGCGGTCGACACCCGCGACGCCGCCGGTCTGCGCGACGCGGTGGCGGCCGGTGTCGCACGGTTCGGCCGGCTGGACGTCATCGTCGCCAACGCCGGCATCGCCGCCCCGCAGACCTGGGACCAGATCCGCCCGGAGGATTTCCGCGACGTCATCGACGTCAACGTGACCGGCACCTGGAACACGGTGATGGCGGGGGCGGACCAGATCATCGCCGGCGGCCGGGGCGGCTCGATCATCCTGATCAGCTCGGCGGCCGGGATGAAGATGCAGCCGTTCATGCTGCACTACACCACCAGCAAGCACGCGGTGACCGGGATGGCGCGCGCGTTCGCCGCCGAGCTCGGCAAGCACGCGATCCGGGTGAACAGCCTGCACCCCGGCCCGGTCAACACCGGCATGGGCACCGGTGACATGGTGAGCGAGCTGACCCGCGCCGCCGAGACGAACCCGGCGCTGTCGCACATGATGACGCCGTTCCTGCCCGATTGGGTGGCTCAACCCGACGACATCGCCGACGCGGTGTGCTGGCTGGCCAGTGACGAGTCGAGATACGTTACGGCCGCAGCGATCCCGGTCGACCTGGGCTCGACGCAGTACTGAGCACCCGGGCCAGGAACGCGATCTGGTCGGCTACCGCCTTGTCGAACCACGGGTGCCCCCGCCGGGCGGGCGACCGAAAGCGATTGCCGTGGTGTCCCTTCGGAGTCACCGAAGCCGCGGTAGTCGAAGGCCAACACGTCGAGGCCGGCCGAAACGAACCGCTCGGCGAACGGTGCCAGCCCGAGTCCTTGGTGCTGCCGAATCCGTGCGCCATCACCACGACCGGCCGTCCGGCCTCACCACTGGTGAAATGCCAAGCGTTGCAGAGGTCTTGGCCGCTGCGGAAGCGGACCTGGAGCCGGGTCACCGCGCCACCGGTTGCGCGCGGCGCAGGCCTGCGGGCAGTTCGCGCTTGCGCAGGTCGTGTTCGTAGACGTAGTAATCCACCTGCTGGGTGTGGCGGGGCCGGTCGGTGCAGTGCCCGGCGTGCAGTCGCTGGTCGGCGTCGATGGTCCGTTCCATCTCGTCGACGGACGGCAGCGCGTAGCGGCCGACGGCGTAGACGGCCAGCAGCCGCGACTGGCATTCGACGAACGGGAACAACGTCGGCACCGCCTGCGCGAACCCGATGAACACCAGGTCGTCGATGCCGGGCACGAACATCTGCTTGTAGAGCCGGATGTGGTTGTCGAGTGCGCTGACGAAGTCCGGGCACGGGAACGTGATGTTCTATCCGGTCGCGTAGACGATCACGTCGAAGTCGGCGCTGCTGCCGTCGACGAAGTGCACGGTGTGTCCGTCCAGGCGGGCCACGTTGGGTTTGGGGGTCACGTCGCCGGGTCCCAGCCGCAGCGGCAACTCCACCGACTGGGTGGGATGGGCCTCGAACAGTTTGTGATCGGCCGGCGGCAGGCCGTAGCGCCTCGGATCGGTGCCCAGCATCGGCGCGACGAGTTGCACCGCCTTGCGCTGTCAGGACAGCGGTAGATAGGGCGTGGTCCGCCAGAAGGTGTCACCCGGACGCCCGGCGATGTACTTCGGCACGATCCGTCCGTTGGCGACGACCAAGAGGTCGAAGCGCCGCTCGGCACCGGCCTGGGCGAGTATCCGCCAGCCACCGTGCGCACCGCGCCCGTCGCAGCGGCTGGCGCGGACCACGCCGTTGCCGAACTCGATGGCCTCGCGCAGCCCGAACACGTCGGCGTACTCGTCGAGGTAGGCCTTCACCTGGGAGTGGTGCGGGAACTCCGGATACCGCCCGGGCATCGGGTAGTCGCGCAGTGACAGCCGGGCCTGGAGGTGTCGATGTGCAGCGACCGGTAGGCGCTGCTGTGGCCGTTCGGGTTACCGAAGGACCAGTTCCCGCCGACCTGATGGACCGTCACTCCTCACGCCGAAAGGCAATCTACGAGCCCTTTTGACGTACGTCAACGGCGGCTGACGCTCGTGAACGGCGCGACCTCAGCCGATGAACCGCACGATCGATTCGGCCACCGCCGCCGGCTTGTCGGAACCCTCGATCTCCACCGTCGTGGCCAAGGTGGCCTGCACGGCGCTGTCGAGTTGGGTGATCGCCGTGATCTGCGCGCGCGCCCGCAGCTTGGCGCCGACCCGGACCGGCGTGATGAACCGGACCTTGTTGTAGCCGTAGTTGATCGCCATGGCGACGTTGCCGACCGAGTACAGCTGATGGGTGAAGTGCGGGATCAGCGACAGCGTCAGCAGCCCGTGCGCGATGGTGCCGCCGAAGGGCCCCTCCGCCGCGCGGGCCGGATCGACATGGATCCACTGATGGTCATCGGTCGCATCGGCGAACAAGTTGACGCGGTCCTGGGTGATCTCCAGCCATTCCGTCGGACCCAGCTCGCTGCCTTCGGCGGCGACGAACTCCGCCAGATCGTTGAACTTCTTCACGGCTACCTCCCTGTGGCCGGGGCCGCCGGGGCGGCCTCGATATCTCCGAGTCGAAATGGTGCGGCTCTCACAGTGCCACAGCGCCCCAGCGGTATTGACCGACGGTTGGCCATCGGTCGTGCCATCGGTTGCACCGGTGCGAGGTAGCTAAGTGGTCAGATCGACGAATCACCGGGCCCGCGGGAGCGTCCGCCGGGGCCGCGAACCGACCCGCTGTGAGGCCCGGCCCGAATACCGACGGCTCAGGTGCCTCGTTAGCGAATCGGCTTCCAAAAGCCGCCCGAGCACCTGAAATGATAAAAGTCCACTCGACCTGGGTTCGCTGACGTTGAATTGCGCCGTCGAGACCAGTCAAGTCTCCCGAATTCGAGCTTGCCGAGCGCAGATCACGGGCACACCGTGGAGCCACCGGATTGTTAACAGACAATCCGGAAATGAGAAAATATTCATCGGCTAGCTGGAATTCGAGTCGTAACGCGACATACTGATCTTGTCGTATTCACCCCCCTAGCCGAAAACAGATGGTAGGCAGCCGGGCGCTTCCGCTTTGCGCCTTCTGCCCAACGATGGGAAAAACATGTCGATCGCGCCACTCGAGCCCGCCCCCCTCAACGAATTCCGCCTTTCCCGTCGGCACAGCTGGTGGGACGACGACGCGGAATGCACGTTGGTGATGTCGCAGCCCGATCTGGACCCCGGTTTATGGGACGAATACCTTCGCGGTGCCGAACGCAGCTACCGCAAGCACGGCGTCGAGTGCGCGCTGGAGATGGACACCATCCGGGACGGGCACGACACCGCACTGTTCTGGGCGGCGCTGGACGGCGAGGGCCGGGTGATCGGCGGGGTCCGCGCGAAAGGACCGCTGACCTGCCCCGAGGATTCGCACGCCGTCGTCGAATGGGAAGGTCAGCCCGGGCTGACGGCGGTCCGGAAGATGATCAGTGACCGGGTCCCGTTCGGGATCCTGGAGATGAAGTCGGCGTTCGTCACCGATGACGCCGACCGCTCCAAGGGGGTGACGCGGGTGCTGGCGCGCACCGCCTTCCAGGCGATGGCCGCCATGGACCTGCAGTTCTGCATGGCCACGTCGGCGGCCCACGTGTTGGACAAATGGAAGTCCTCCGGCGGCGTCGTCGCCGCGATCCCGGCGACGCCGTATCCCGACCCGCGGTACCGCACCAAGATGATGTGGTGGGACCGGCGCACCTTCATCCAGCACGCCGAGCCGGCGCAGGTGTCGAAGATCTTCAACGAGATCCTCGCCATGGACCGGTCGATGCCGGCGGCCGCGGCCGGCGGCTCACTCCGCGACCAAGCGTTGTAAGCCCGGCGCGGGGCGAGGTCGCGGGATCAGCCGGATGTGCACTTCGGCACACCGGATCGGTCACCCTGCCGCGGTGCCGACCCTGCGGTTTCGGCCCGGCGGCCGCCCTGGCGGCGAACCTCCCGAGCTGTCAACGCCATTCGCGGTGCTGCTCAGCGCTATGCCGACGGGCGTTGGTCAGCTGACAGCCGAACCGTCTGGTGTCACCCGCAGCGCGCTCCTGCCACAGGTCGCGGCGCTGTCGCCACCGACACGTTGCTCGCGGCGCCCGGCCGCAACGGCTGCGCCACCCGTAGTCTGACTGCACGATGTCAGAGAACGCATCCCCTCGCAGCCTCGACCTGGTCGTCACCTCCGTGGCCACTCAGCTGATGGCGGCGACCGCGGCAACGTCGGTTCAGGTCACGCAGCGCGTGCTCGCCGATCTCAACTCCTTCCTCGGCGTCGACGCCAGCTTCCTCCGGTACAACGACCATTCGATCCGGGCCTCCAGGCTGATCGCCGAATGGCCGGTCCGGCCCGACATCCCCGATCCGGACCCGCTCGCGCTGGTCTACTTCGCCGACGCCGACCCGGTCTTCGCGGTGTCCGAGCACGCCAAGAAACCGGTGGTGCTGCGACCCGAGCCCGCCACCGACGACTATCAGAAGCGCATCGAGGAGAGCCGGTCCATCCCGGCGACGTCCATGGCGGCGGCGCCGCTGCTGTCCGGCGAGGTCACCACCGGTGCGATCGGCTTCATCAAGTTCGGCGACCGCGAGTGGAATCCCGACGAGCTCAGCGCCCTGGAGGCCATCGCCTCGCTGTTCGCGCAGGTGCAGGCCCGGGTGCAGGCCGAGGAGCAGCTGCGCTACCTGGCCGAGCACGACGACCTGACCGGGCTCTACAACCGCAGGGCACTGCTGGCGCACCTCGACGAGCGCCTCGCCCAGGGCCAACCGGGCCCGGTGTCGGCGCTGTTCTTCGACCTCGACCGGCTCAAGGCGATCAACGACTACCTCGGCCACACCGCGGGCGACTGGTTCATCCGCGTCCTGGCGGAGCGTCTTCGCCGCGGCGCCGACGGACCGAATTTCATCGCCCGGCTCGGCGGCGACGAGTTCGTCGTCGTGCCCACCACCCCGATGGCCGCCGAGGAGGCCGAGGCCCTGGCCTACCGGCTGCAGGCGGCGCTGCGGGAGCGCGTGTCGATCGACGGGGAGATGCTCACCCGCACGGTCAGCATCGGGGTGGCGCTCGGGATCCCGGGCCAGGACGCCACATCGGACCTGCTGCGACGCGCCGACCAGGCGGTGCTGACCGCCAAGAGTTCGGGCGGCAACCAGGTCGCGTTGTTCACCGACGACATGTCGATGAAGAGCGAGTTCCGCAACGACATCGAGCTGCACCTGCAGAGCGTGATCGAGAACGGCGCGCTGCTGCTGCACTTCCTACCCGAGGTCGACATGCGCACCGGCGACGTGCTGGCCGCCGAGGCCCTGGTGCGCTGGCAGCACCCGACCCGCGGCCTGCTGTCCCCGGACTCCTTCATCGGGGTCGCCGAGTCGATCAACCTCGCCGGTGAGCTGGGCCGGTGGGTGCTGCGCACCGCGTGTGCCGAATACGCCGGTTGGCTGTCGCGAGGTGTGGGCAGGAACTGTGTGCTCCGGGTCAATGTCTCTCCGGTGCAACTGGTCACCGACGGTTTCGTCGATTCGGTCGCCGACATCATGAAGGAGTTCGACCTGGAACGCGGATCGGTGTGCCTGGAGATCACGGAGAGCGTGGTGGTGCAGGACATCGAGACCACCCGGATCACGCTGGCCGGGCTCAAGGAGGCCGGCGTGCGGGTGGCGATCGACGATTTCGGGACCGGGTACAGCGCGTTGTCGCACCTGAAGTCGTTGCCGGTCGACACGTTGAAGATCGACCGGAGTTTCGTGCGCGAACTCGGGTCAGACCCCGGCGACCTGGCGATCGTGCGGGCCGTCATCGCGCTCGCCGAAGCGTTCGGTTTGGAGCTGGTGGCCGAGGGCGTGGAGACCGAGGCCGCCGCGCTCACACTGCTGCGCCACGGATGTCATCGGGCGCAGGGCTTCCTGTTGTCCCGCCCGATCGCGGGCCCGGCGATGGAGTCGCTGCTGGCCAAGGGACGCATCCCGCTGACGTTCTGAGCCGTCAGCCCTGACCGTTCACGTCCTGACCGAGGCCGCCGGATCCGAGGTGAGCAGCTCGACGCGGCCGAACCGGCTGGCCGCCTTGCCGACCAGCGCCACCCGGAACTCCGCGCCCACGGCACCGGGGGCGAGCGTGGACGCGCCGCCGGGAAAACCGGCGCGGCACAGCAGCACGCCATGGCGCGCCCGGACGGTCACCTGTCCGTCCGCGGTGCGGAACGCCGCCCCGGCGACCATGCCTTCGGCGATGACCAGATGGTCGAATGCGATGTGCGACTCCGCGACCACCCCGCAGTCGCGGGCCCGATCCCACAGCCAGCCGGTGACCGAACCGGCGACGTCGTCCGGGTCGGGCGTCATCGTGCCGATCTCGGCGACGTCGAACCGCTCGCCGTCGGCGGCCTCCGTGGCGGTGGAGATCCGGTCGGCCATCCGGGTGTAGATGTATCCCGACGGCGACGGGATGCAACGTGCGGCCCATTGCCGCAGCTCCGACCCGAACAGCGGCGGCACGCCCTTTCCGGCCGGGGCAAGGTGCGCCCGTACCAGCCGGATCGGCAGATCCGGGTCGACCTGACGCAATATCGCCAGATCGAGGTCGGCGCTCAGCTCGGCAAGATAAGCTGCCGACTCGCTGTGTTCGGTGTCGGGGTCGAACCAGCCTCGCTGGTTCAATGGAGCGCTGAGCGACTGGTGAACAGAGGCGTCGGCCAGGAAGACCTCGGCCCCGGCTTCGACCGCGGCGATGGCCGCGGCCAGGCCCGCGACGCCGGCGTCGGTGCACACGACGTCCACTTCGTCGTCCCACCCGAGATCCCACTCCACGGTTATTTCCCTTGAATTTGCCGTTATCGCATTTGATTGTCGATGTGAATACCTAATTCAAACGAACCGAGTAAGGATAGCGGTAAAAACCGATTCGACCCAATCCGTTGCCATTCTCGGCATCTGGATTTGCCATCAGAGGCCGTGGCAACAACGAAGCAGATCGGAGTACGCAACTTTGCGAAGTTGCCACCGAAAAGTGGCAACAATGCCGGAACCGAGGAACGCATGGGTGGCCGCGATGGCGGACGAAGCCCCCGGCGGGGCCGTCCGCAACCCCCGACCCTCCACCACATAACTAACTAGGTTTACTCTGTGTGGAGCCCCGAGCAGAGAGGGACCCGATGGACCTGCAGTGGTCACCGACCGACCTCGCGTTCCGCGATGAAGTGCGCGCCTTTCTCGACGAGAAGCTCACCCCGGAGCTGCGCCGGGCGGGCCGGCTCATGACCAGCGTCTACTCCGACCACGACGCCAGCATGGAATGGCAGCGGATCCTGCACGAACGGGGCTGGGCGGCGCCGGCCTGGCCGGTCGCCTACGGCGGCTGCGACTGGACCCTGACCCAGCACTACATCTTCAGCCGGGAATCCACGCTCGCCGGCGCCCCGTCGCTGTCACCGATGGGCATCAGGATGGTCGCCCACGCGATCATCAAGTTCGGCACCGACGAGCAGAAGGACTACTTCCTGCCGCGGATCCTCACCGGCGAGGTGTTCTTCTGTCAGGGGTACTCCGAACCCGAGGCGGGCTCGGACCTGGCCGCGCTGTCGATGGCCGCCCGCGACGACGGCGACCACCTGGTGTGCACGGGCAGCAAGATCTGGACGACGCATGCCCGCGAGGCCAATTGGATGTTCGCCCTGGTGCGGACCACCCGCACCGACAAGAAGCAGCGGGGCATCACGTTCGTGCTCGTCGACATGTCCACGCCGGGCATCCAGATCCGGCCGCTGGTGATGACCTCCGGTGAGGAGGTGCAGAACCAGGTGTTCTTCGACGAGGTGCGGATCCCGAAGACCAACGTCATCGGTGCGATCGACGACGGCTGGACGGTGGCCAAGTACCTGTTGGAGTTCGAACGCGGCGGCGGGGCGGTGGCTCCGGGCCTGCAGGTGATGGCCGAGGAGATCGCCGCGGTGGCCGCCGATGCGCCCGGCCCGGCCGGCGGCCGGCTGATCGAGGATCCGGCGTTCGCCCGCAAGCTCGCCGATGCGCGCATCCGCACCGAGGTGCTCGAGATCCTGGAGTACCAGGTGCTGGCTGTGGTCGCCGGGGGCGGCAACCCCGGCGCGAAGTCCTCGATGCTCAAGGTCCTCGGCACCGAGCTCAGCCAGGCCATCACCGAGCTCGCCATGGAGGCGGCGGGCCCGCGCGGCCGGGTGTATCAACCGCACGCCACCTGCCCCGGCGGGCCGATCGCCGACTTCGAGCCGCCTGCGGCTGACTACGTCAGCGGGGAGCCGTGGCAGGCGGTGGCACCGCTTCGCTACCTCAACGACCGGGCCGGCTCGATCTACGCCGGTAGCAACGAGATTCAGCGCAACATCCTGGCCAAAGCTGCATTGGGGCTGTAAATGGACTTCACCCTGACCGACGAACAGACCCTGCTGCGCGACGGACTGACCCGATTCCTGGCCACCCGCTACGACCTGGAGAAGAGCCGGTCGGCGGCCAAGACCGGGGCCGGCTGGCAGCCCGACATCTGGCGGGCGTTCGCCGAGGAGCTGGGCATCCTCGGCGCGGCCATCCCCGAGGAGTACGGCGGCATCGGCGGCGGCCCGGTCGAGATGATGCTCATCGCCGAGGCGCTCGGGCACGCACTGGTGGTCGAACCGTACGTCGATACCGCGGTCGTCGCGGCGGGGCTGCTGCGCCGTGCCGGCGGCGATCTGGCCGCCGCGCTGGTGGACAGGATCGTCTCGGGCTCTGCCATCGTCACGCTGGCCGCGACCGAGCCGACATCGGGTGAGTTCTGGCAGAACGTCTCCACGCGCGCCGAGCGCGACGGCGCGCACTGGGTGCTCACCGGCTCGAAGATCGTCTCGGTGGGCACTCCGCTGGCCGACACTGTCCTGGTCACCGCCAGGACGTCCGGGCAGCCGGCCGACGAAGACGGCATCTCACTGTTCGCCGTCGACGTCAAGGATGAGGTGTCGGGTCTGATGGCGCACCACTACCGCACCGTCGACGACCGGCGCGCATCCGATCTCGAGTTCGACGGCGTGCGGGTGCCCGCGGCCGCCCTGCTCGGCCCCGAAGGCGGTGCGTGGCAATCGGTGTCGCGGGCACGCGACGAGGGAGCCGCCGCGGTGTGCGCCGAGGCGGTGGGCGCGATGCGCAAGGTGCTCGCCGACACCGTCGACTACGCCAAGCACCGCCAGCAGTTCGGCCAGCCGATCGGCAGCTTCCAGGTGCTTCAGCACCGCATGGTGGACATGTACATGGAGGTCGAACAAGCCGCCGCTGCAGCGCGTTTGGCGGTCCTCAACCTGCAAGCCGACGAGGCGACCCGGGCCCGAGCGGTCTCGGCGGCCAAGGCGACCGTCGGCCGGGCGGCCCGGTTCGTCGGCCAGCAGGCGGTCCAGCTGCACGGCGGCATGGGCATGACCGAGGAGCTGGCCGTCGGGCACTACTTCAAGCGGCTCACCGCGCTGCAGTTCGAGTTCGGCTCCACCGATCACCACGTCCAGCGGTACGCCTGGCTGACCGCCCGGTAACGCTCAGCGAGCTACCGCTCGGCCCGGTGCTGGATCCCCAGCAGCATCTTGCGCTCCATGACGAAGTGCGCGATGTCGTAGACGGCGTTGCCGGTGTAGCCGCCGTTGCCGCGCGCCAGCAGCCGAGTCAGCCCGCCCTCGGGGCGCAGGTGGAACGACCAGCTGCCCCCGGCCGGTTCGCCGCGCTGCACGCGGTCGTAGTCGGCCGGGGTCATCAGCACCAGATGCGACTTGGGCTCGACGGCGGCGACCACTTGCCGTCCCCGCTCGCCGCCGCGGCGCGCGAGCCACACGGTGTCGCCGACGGTGAGGTCCTGCCACTCGGGGTGGATGACCTCGGCGTTGTGGATGTCCGCGCCGACCGCGCGCTCGAGCCTGCTGTAGCTGTAGAACCCGCCGCGGTCCTCACCGATCTGGGCCAGCCACGGCCACACGTCCTCGGGTCCGGCGTCGACGGTGACCGCCCGGGTGGTGTGTGGCCGCCCCGGATCCACGAGCTCGTCGCCGGGGAGCTTCTCGGCGCACTCGGCGCGGGTGGCACCCCAGGTGTACATCCACGGCCGGATCCGGGAGCGGTAGCCGATGGCCAACGCGCCCAACGCCATTGCCGTCGCCAGCCAAGGGCGCGCCCGGCCGGTGGTCATGACCGCCTGGCCACGATCACGGGGATCCGCGCCGACTGCACCACCTCCGCGCCCACCGAGCCGAGCAGCATCCCGGCGAACCCGCCCCTGCCGTGGCTGCCGACGACCAGCAGCTGGGCGTTCTCAGCTTCCGCCAGCAGTCGGCGGGCCGGCTGGTCACGGCACACCACCCGGCGCACGGGGACGTCCGGGTAGCGCTCCTGCCACCCGGCGAGCCGCTCGGCGAGCAGCATGTCCTCCTCGGGCTGCACCTGCGACCAGGACAGGTCGGGCAGCTCGTAGCCGGCGTCGCTCCAGGTGTGTACGGCGATCAGGTCGACGTTGCGGCGCGAGGCCTCGTCGAACGCGATCGCGGTGGCGTGTTCGGAGGCCGGCGACCCGTCGATGCCGACCACCACCGGGGCCCGGTCGGGATGCGGGATCAGCGGGTCCTCGTCGTGGATCACCGCTACCGGGCAGTGCGCATGGTGGACCAGCCCGGTGCTGACCGATCCGAGCAGCCGCCGTCCCCAGTTGCCCAGACCGCGGCTGCCGACCACGATCAGCTCGGCATCCTTGGACAGATCCGACAGCACCGGCACGGCCTGACCGGACAGGATCTTCTCGTCGAGGCGGATGGCGTCGGGACCGCCGGCGGCGGCCTCGGCGACACCGCGGGCGTCGGCGAGGATGTCGCGGGCCTCACGCTGCTCGTCCTCGAAGAAGGACGGCGGCAGCGGCACCTGCACCCAGCCCTGCACGGCAGCGCTCGGCAGGATGTGCACCAGCGTCAGTGGAACGTTGCGCCGTGCGGCGGTCCGGGCGGCCCAGTCGACCGCTACCCGCGCCGCCGCCGAGCCGTCGACTCCGACGATGACGCCGAGAGGTTCGGGATTCGTGGACATCGGTGTGCCTCCTTGATGGACCGACGGACTGTTGCCGTCTGCTACGTCGACGTTATCGCCACCGCTGACGCCAGGCGAGGGACGAAAGTCCCGCGCCGCGGCGGCCTTTAGGAACCCGCGGGGTCGGGGTGGAAGTGGGCCGTGTTGGCCGGTCCGCGGGCCTTGGCCCGGTACATCGCGGCATCGGCGTCGCGGAGGACCTCGGCGAGCGTGCGAGTTTCGCAGTCGGCGATGGTCGTGATGCCGATGCTGGCCCCGATCCGCAACCGCAACGATCCGACGACGACCTCGTCGGCGAGGACCTCGTGCAGGCGGCGGGCGATCGCGTCGACCTCGCCCGGGGCGACCGCCCCCATCAACAGCACGACGAACTCGTCGCCGCCGATGCGGGCCACCACGTCGTCGGCCCTGGCCGCCGCGCGCATCCGCTGGGCGGCGATCCGCAGGACGTCGTCGCCGATCGGGTGCCCGTGCCGGTCGTTGACGGTCTTCAACCGGTCCAGGTCGATGAACAACACCGCCGCCAGCCGCCCCGGGCCGGTCCGGGCCAGCCCGGCGGCGGCCCGGTTGAGCGCATGCACCCGGTTGGGCAGGCCGGTCAGCGCGTCGTGCGTGGCATCGTGCAGCAGCCGGGTCCGCGCGTCGTGGTGGGCGGTGATGTCGGTGAACGAGAACAGCACCGACGAGTGCACCGGATCGTCCGGGTCGATCAACGCGCCGTGCCCGTTGATCCACACCCGCTCGCCGTCGAGGCGGTCGATCCCCACGTCACCACCCAGGCTCAGCCCGGTCTTCTGGATCCAGCGGATCGGATGCGATTCCGTGCTGATCTGCTCGCCGTTCGGGGCGAACATCGGCAGGTCCAGCGCCCCGCTGCTGTGGTGCAGCCCGATGAGGTCGCGGGCCTGGCTGCCGAACATCCGCCGGGCGGCCGCGTTCATGTACTCGACCCGGCCCTCGCTGTCCATCACCACCACGCCTTCGTGGATCAGGTCCAGCAGCGCCTGCATGCGCCAGCCGGACCGGTCGGCGACCACGTCAGCGGTCGCACTGAGCACGAACCCGTCGACGCTGCGCACCACCAGGACCCGCACCGCGACGGTACCTCCGTCGGCCCGGACGTGGGTGGCCGCCCGCCGGGCGCCCGCGGCGGTGAGGTCATCGAGAGGTACTGCAGCTCCGACGATCTCGTCGATCGGTGAGCCGATGACGTCGGGTCCGGCGCGGCCGTAGAGGGTGTGCGCGTCGGTGTTCCAGCCGGTGATGATGCCGTCCCGGTCGGTGTTGATGATCGCCTCGGCGGTGCGGGCAGCGGGGGGGTCGTCGGCGGCGGTGCCGAACAGCGGATCGTAGAACAGGACCTCGTAGCGGGGCAGGCCGTGCCGGGTGTCGCGCGCCGCGACGACCGGCACCGTGCGCGTGGTGTCGTCGGGCCCCAACACGGTGATCTCCGAGGCCCGGGTGACGTCGCCGTCGCGCATCCGCGAGATCCGCTCGCGCACCGCCGCCAGCGAATCCGGGTGGATGAAGTCGGCGATCGGGCGGCCCACCACTGTCGCGTCCGGGGAACCGGTGAGCATCACCGCCGCAGCGCGATTGGCATAGGTCATGACATCGCCGTCGTGGGTGCACACCGGCAGCAGGCTACGGTCCAGCAACCTGCGATATGCGCCCTCCCCTGCTGGACTGTCGTCGTGGGCGTGCACCGGCACCCGGGTGTGGGACCGCCGGCGTGGTCTACATCGCAAGTCGCTCGCGGGGTCTCATTGGGTCGCTTTCTCGAACAGGTCGGTGATGAATCCGTTGGCCCCGAAATACCGGGGCGCGACGGCATCCCAGCCGCCGAGGTCCTCGATCGTCCACAGGCGCTGCGGGGTCGGGAACTCGACCCCGGGTACGGGTGCGGACGGGCGGATGCCCGCCTCGGCCCACAGCTGCTGGCCTCGCGGGGAGAACAGGAACTCCGCGAGCTCGGTGGATCCCGGCTTCTCCAGGCCGTCGTTGGTGATGGCCAGCGCGAAGTCGGTGCGCAGCGTCTCGGGCGGCGTCACCACCTCGACGTCGAGTCCCTCACGCACCATGTGCAGGGCGTAGGCCTCCGAGACGAGCAACACGTCCCCGCGGCCGTTGAGGAAATCCTCGGTGGCCTGCGAGGTCGTGGACGGACCCAACGCCACGTGTTCGAGGATGAGCCGCCGCAGATAGTCGTGGCCGGCTTGCGGGTTCAGGTTTCCGTGGCTGGCCGCGGCGTAGGCCGCCAGCAGGGCCCACCGCCCCGAGCCCACCCGCACCGGGTTCGGGGTGACGACCTCCAGGCCGGGTTGCAGCAGATCGGGCCAGTCGCCGATGCCGCGCGGGTTGCCCGGGTGCACCACCATCGTCACGACCGAGCTGAACGGGTAACCGCCGGTGGTCCCGTTGTCCCAGTCGTCCGGGACCAGATCGGCCTTGACCAGCTCGGCCATGTCATCGGCGTCGTTGAGGTAGGCGATGTCGGCGTGCTTGCCCTGCGCGAGGGCCGTGACCATGTCACCCGAGGAGCCCATCTCCACCTCGAGGCCGCGGCCGTCGGTCGCGGCGAACTCGGCGGTGGTGGCGTCCCAGCCGGGCTCCAGCGAGGAGAACGTCACGACGTGGACGACGTCGCTGTAGTCCCGCTCGACCTCCCCGGCGCCGGTGTCCTGGCCGCAGGCAGCGCAGAGGACCGCGACGACGGTGGCTCCGGCGATCCGCGGCCATCTGCGCCCATCTGGCCATCTCGCGCGCACACGGACCTCCCGACTCTGCAGTTACACCCATGGTAACCACAAAAATGCACATGAGAATGAAAATCCGGCAAATCCCGACGCCAACCGGCGCCAGCGGCCTCCGCCACAGGCCGGCCGGACGTCAGTGCCAATTCTCAACCATCTCAATGAGTTCGAGAATGACATTCTAGTAAACGGCGGGATCAGAGAAATGCCACAGGGTGCCCGACAATCAGACAGCTACGCCGACTGCCAAAGAACCGGATTTCCGTCGCTGACTCGGGTCAGGTCCGCCGCAAACGGCCGCCGATCCCCGGCCGGTGCGGGTGGTGATGCCCGGGGGCGCGCGACCACGGTGCCTAAGATCCTTCGATGGGAACCGCCGGACCCCCGGCGCGGGCCCCACCGCTTGACTGCCATGAGGAGGCACAGATGAGTGAACCCCAGGTCCGGATGATCGTGCTGTCGACCGACAACCTCGAGGAGTCGATCACGTTCTACACCGAGACCCTCGGCTTCCCGCTGAAGTTCCGCGACGGCGCCCACTTCGCGGCGCTCGACGGCGGCGGTGTGACGCTGGCGCTGGCGACCTCCATCGATCACCCGATCCCCGGCCAGGTCGTGGTGGGCATCAAGACCGACGATGTGGACGGCGCGGCCAAGGCGATCGAGGACGCCGGCGGCGGCATCGTCAAGGCCCCGTACGACGACGCGCACGAGCGCCGCGCCGTCGTCTACGACAACAAGGGCAACGGCATCGTGTTCTACAAGCCGCTCGCCCGCTGACGACCCTCCCCCGCCCAACGGCCCGGTTCGACAGACAGCGCCCGGAAGCGGTGCCACGATACTGACGTGGAGCCCCACACCGACGACGGGCGCGGTGCACCGACGACCACGTTGCCGTCGTGCGGGTCGTGCGGGCAGGCCCTGCCGCCGGGGTCCCGGTTCTGCAGCCAGTGCGGAGCCCCGGTGGGGGTGGCCACCCGAGCAGCCGAATACAAGCAAGTGACGGTGCTGTTCGCCGACATGGTCCGGTCGATGGACCTGGCCGCCGCCCTCGACATGGAGCGGCTGCGCGACCTCGTCACCGAACTGGTCGAACGGGCGGCGACCGCGGTCCGGCGCTACGGCGGCACCGTCGAGTACACCGGCGACGGGGTGATGGCGCTGTTCGGCGCCCCGACCGCGTTGGAGGACCACGCGTACCGGGCCTGTCTTGCCGCCATGGCCGTCCAGCACGAGGCGGCCGAGATGGACCGTGTGGTCCGGCATCGCGACGGGGTGAGCCTGCGGGTCCGGGTCGGCCTCGACTCCGGCCGGGTGATCGCCGGTGAGATCGGTTCGGGCGCACCGCGTTACGCGGCCACCGGCGACACCGTCGGATTCGCCCACCGGATGGAATCGGCCGCGCCCCCGGGTGGGGTGTTGCTGTCCGAGGCGACGGCCCGGCTGGTCGAGCACAAGGTGGCGCTGGCCGCTCCGGAGTCGGTGCACATCAAGGGCCGCGACGGTCCGGTGCCTGCGCGCCGGCTGACCGGCATCGGGCCGCGCGAGGAGGCGCCCGGCCGCATCGAGGCGAGCCTGGTGGGCCGCGGTCCGGAGATGGCGGCGCTGGCGGCGATGCTCGACGGTGCGGCGCAGCGCCGCGGTGGGGTGGCGAACGTGGTGGGGGCGCCCGGCATCGGCAAGAGCCGGGTGGCCCGCGAGGCCGCAGCGCTGGCGGCGGGGCGCGGCATGGAGGTGTTCTGGACGTTCTGCGAGTCGCACGCCCGCGACATCCCGTTCTACGCGGTGACCCGGCTGTTGCGGGCCAGCCGCGGGGTCACCGGCGTCGACGCCGACACCGCACGCACGCTGGTGCGCCGCCAGCTACCCGACGCCGACCCGCTAGATGTCCACCTGCTCGAGGATCTACTGGGCATCGTGGACCCGAGCGTCCCTGTGCCCCAACTGGATCCCGACTCCAGGCGCAGCCGGTTGACGGGCTTGATCAGCACGGTCGCGCTGGCCCGCACCCACCCGGCGCTGTTCGTCATCGAGGACGCGCACTGGATCGACGCGGTCAGCGAGACCCTGATCGCCGATTTCCTTGCGGTGATCGCACGCACCTCGTCGGTGGTGCTGATCACCTCCCGCCCCGAGTACGACGGTCCGCTGCTGCGGCTACCCGGTGCCCGCCCGCTGATCCTCGCCCCCCTGGCGGATTCGGACGTCAAGACGCTGCTGGGTGAGCTGATCGGATCGGATCCCTCGGTCGGTGAGCTGGCGGCCGTCATCGCCGAGCGGGGTGCGGGCAACCCATTCTTCGTCGAGGAGATCGTGCGGGAGCTGGTGCAGCGCGGGGCTTTCGGCGGCGAACCCGGCGGCTACACCTGCCGCACCGACGCCGCCGAGGTCGGGGTGCCCGCCACCGTCGCCGCGGCCATCGAGGCCCGCCTGGACCGGCTCACCGCGCCGGCCCGGGCGACGCTGAACGCGGCGTCGGTGATCGGAGCCCGGTTCGAGCCGCAGCTGTTGTCCGCGTTGGGCATCGACGCGGTGCTCGACGAGCTGCTGCGTGCGGAGCTGATCGACACGGTCCCCACCGGGAGCGAGTACGCGTTCCGGCACCCGCTGATCCGCGCGGTGGCCTACGAATCACAGCTGAAATCGGATCGCGCGGAATGGCACCGGCGCCTGGCCGGCGCGATCCAGCAGCGCGCCGCGGGCTCGGTGGAGGACAACGCGGCACTGATCGCCGAACACCTCGAGGCCGCCGGTGACCTGGCCGGGGCCTACGACTGGCACATGCGGGCCGGCGGTTGGCTCACCAACCGCGATCTGGCGGCCGCCCGGCTCAGCTGGAAGCGGGCCACCACGATCGCCGACCGGCTCCCCGTGGACACCCCCGACCAGGTGGCCAAGCGCATCGCCCCACGAACCATGCTGTGCGCCACCGATATCCAGGCTCGGGAGATCCGGGACAGCCAGGGCCGGTTCGCGGAACTGCAGGAACTGTGCAGCGCGGCCGGCGACAAGGTCTCGCTGGCCATCGCGATGAGCGGGCCCGCCACCGAGCTGATGTACGCCGGGCGGGTGCGCGAGGCCGCGCGGGTGTCGTCACAGCAGATGGCGCTGCTCGAGTCGATCGACGATCCCGCCCCGGCGATGGGCCTGGCCGCCGTCGCCTTCTGCACCTGGCACGGCGTGCTGGAGTTCGGCGACATCCTGCGGTGGTCGCAGACCATCGTGGACCTGGCCGCCGGCGACCCCGGCAGGGGTGCGGGCTTCGGGATCGGATCGCCGCTGGCCATCGCATTGGCCTTCCGCGGCACCTCGCGGTGGTGCCTGGGCCAGCCGGGCTGGTGCCAGGACCTGCACGACGCCGTCGCGCTGGCCCGCCGCAGCAACGCCGAGACGCTGTCGGCCACCATCGCCTGGAGTTACGGGTTCGCCATGCAGTACGGGCTGCTCCCGGCCGACGACCGAATGCTGGCCGCGGGTGCGCACGCGGTACAGACCGCACTGGGCGCCAGCACCGACCGCGCACTGGGGCTGGCCGGCTACACCTGGGCGGTCGCCCTGCTCGATCAGGACGACGAGGCCGACCGCGGGCACGGGCTGGACCTCATGATGCAGACCCGCGAGCTGTGGCTGGGCAAGGGTGCGCTGTTCCTCATCCCGGCCACCGACGTGTGGATCGCCCGGGAAACCGCCCGGCGGGGCGACCCCGACGCCGCCGTCGCCGCACTGCGCACCGCCGTCGACGAGCTGTACCGGGTCTATCCGTTCTACGCCCTGTGGGCCACCGGGGTGCTGGTGCAGACACTGCTCGACCGGGACGCCCGCGGTGACCTTGCCGAGGCCCGACGGGCGGTCGAGCGGCTGGCGAGGACGATGGCCGACCACGATTCGACGGCCGTGGCCATCACGCTGCTGCGGCAGCGCACGATGCTGGCCCGGGCAGCCGGCGATCCCGGCGCCCCCGGCCTGGCCCGGCGCTACCGCACGATGGCGGAATCGCTCGGCTTCCAGGGTCATATGGCGTGGGCGCGGGAGCTCGCCGGCGGCACCGGGTGACCCGGGCGTTACCCCGCCGCGCCGATCATGCCGGCGAACCTGCGCGCCAGCGCTGACGTCCCCGCCCGCACGGCGCCCTGCCTGTGCTCGAATTCGTCGGTGCGGTGTGCGACGTCGCTCACGTCGGCGCCTTCGTCTGCCATGCAGGACACCCACATCCGCATCGTCTCGACGCTGACCTCGGGGTGGAACTGAAGACCCCAGGACCGGGCACCGACCCGGAAGGCCTGGTGCGGGTAGCGGTCCGACTCGGCGAGCCAGCTCGCCGACGGCGGTAGCTCGACCACCGCGTCACTGTGCATCGCACCCACCAGGAACGGATCGGGAAGGTCGGCGAGCAGATCGTCGGTCTTGGCCGACTCGCGCCAGCGCACGCAGATCAGCCCGCCCTCGGTGCCGTTGCGCCCGACCTCCACCCTGCCGCCGTGCGCCTGCGCCATCAGCTGGGCGCCCAGGCAGATGCCCAGTGCCGGGCGGTCCTCGGCGTGGGCGCTGCGCAACAGCGCACGGATGTCGTCCAGCCAGGGATACCGGTCGTCGTCGAGCGAACTCATGGCACCGCCGAGGACGACGAGCGCATCGGCGCCGGCATCGCGCAGGTCCGTGGGCACCGGGTCGCCGGCATAGGGCCGGATGGAGTGGACCCGCACCCCGTCCTCGGTCAGCCAACGGTCGAAGTTGTCCAGCGGGCCCCTGGGGTCGGGGTGGACGACGAGCAGGCGGCGCTCGGAGGCGGGGTTCATCGAGTCCCTTCGTATCGTCGACCGACCCGGCGTCGGCACCACTCCATGGTGCTGGGCCGGCGGACACGACCAGATGTGTGCGGTGCACAAGAGGTACACCGCTTATGTGCTCAGTGCACATTCAACGCGGTTGCCGCGATCGTTAGCGTCACGTGGTCGGCGTCACAACGGTCCGTGACCCGACCTATCGTCGCTGGAAGGCCACTTGTATGACCCAAGTATCCGACTCTGACACCGCGTCGGAGCCGACGCGAACGTCGACGCAACTGCTGCGCAGTTCGATCAACTTCCTGCACATCGTGCTGATGGTCACCGCAGCCGCGGCACCCCTGGTGGTCGCGTCGACCTACATCCCGATCTCGCTCGGCAGCGGCGCCGGGCTGGCCACCCCACTGACCTATGCCGCCACCACGGTGATCCTGCTGATCTTCTCGGTGGGCTTCGCCCAGATGGCCAAGCGCATCACCTCCGCCGGGGCGTTCTACACGTTCACCGCCCAGGGCCTGGGCAAGCCGATGGGGCTGGCGGTCGGTATGACGATCGCCGCCGCGTACAGCATGATCTCCGCGGCCATTTCCGGCGGATTCGGTTACTTCACCTCCGCGCTGCTCGCCAACCACTTCGGCGTCCAGGTCCCGTGGTACTGGTGCAGCATCGCCGCGCTGGCACTGATGTTCGTCATCTCGTACTTCCGGGTCACCTTCACCGCGCGCATCCTGGCGGTGCTGCTCACCCTCGAGGTGCTCGTGGTGTTCGTCGTGTGCGTGTTCACCATCGGCAAGGGCGGCGCCGAGGGGCAGATGCCCGCCGCGTTCAACCCGGCGGAGTGGGCGGTGGCCCCGGCCGTCGGCATCGGCTTCTTCCTGGCCTTCTGGTCGTGGATCGGGTTCGAGACCACCGCGATCTACGGCGAGGAGACCAAGGACCCCAAGGAGAGCGTCCCGCGGGCCACCTACATCGCGGTCACCACGCTGGGTGTGTTCTACACCTTCGCGGCGTACGCGGCGGTCGTCGGGTTCGGCAGCAATGCCCCCGACCAGGCCAACACGCTGGTGGGCGACTATTACTTCGTCCTCGCCGACACCTACACCTGGCACTTCGTCCGGACCGCGATGGACTTCCTGGTCATCTCGGGCTTTTTCGCCTGCGCCTTCGCGTTCCACAACAACGCCGCCCGCTACTTCTTCTCGCTGGGCCGCGACGCGATCCTGCCGCGGGTGCTGGGCCGCACGCACCACGTGCACAAGTCACCGCACATCGCCGCGGGCGTGCAGGCCATGATCGCGATCATCACCGTGGCGCTGTTCGCGTTCGGCGGTGCCGATCCACTGCTGCACCTGGGCACCTGGCTGCCGATCTTCTCCACCCTGTCGGTGATCCTGGTCCAGCTGCTGGTGTCACTGGCGGTCATCGGGTACTTCAACCGGGTGGGCCGCTTCAGCTACGCCGACTACTGGAAGACGCTGATCGCGCCGAGCGTCGGGGCGCTGGCCCAGCTCGCGATCATCGTGTTGCTGATCGGCAACCTCACCTTCCTCGCCGGTGCCGACGCCCTCGTCGTGAAGCTCATCCCGCTGTACGTGGCCGTCATCGCTCTCGGCGGCTTCGGGTACGCGCTGTGGCTCAAACGCGCCGCACCGCAACGCTTCGCGGCTATCGGCCGACTGCATGACGAGGAGATGATGGAGGCCTTCCCCGACGAGTGAGCAGTTGCTCGCGGCTCGACCCCGACGGTGGCACACCTGGTGCGCCACCGTCGCGGTATCGAGCGGATCAGTCGGTCAGGTCGCCGTCGACGTACGGCGGCACGGCGGCCGGTACCCCGTCGGCCAGCGACAGCCGGGCCGCCAACGCGACGACCGTCCAGTCGTCGGCGTCCTCGGTGGCGCGCCCGGTCAGTTCCTCGATCCGACCGAGTCGCTGCCGCAACGTGTTCCGGTGGATGTACAGCGCCGCGGCGGTGTCGGTGATCGAGCATCCGTTGGCCAGGTAGGCGTCCAGCGTCTGCGACAGCGCGGTGCCGTGGCGCACGTCGTAGCGCACTAGTTCGGTGAACCTGTTCAGCGCCTCGCGCAGGCCGTTGCCGGCGTCGACGGCCACCTTGGGCAGCATCCGCAGGTGTGCGATGTCCTGGTGGTGCACGACGGGCTCGTCGAGCAGGTCGGCCCACTGCGCCGCGGTCTCGGCGTCTTCGAGGGCGGTGAGGAGCTGCGGCGCCTCCGTGGCCGGTGTGCCGATCCCGGCGGCGACCACGATGCCGGCGTCGGTGCGCAGCGACCGGCAGACCGTGCGCAGGGCGTGTTCGAACTTCTTCCACTGATCGGGCTGGTGGCGGATGAGGATCGACACCGTCGGCGCCGACGGCACCACGACGACGTCGTCGAAGGACCGGCAGGCCTCCTCGAGCGCGCCCACCGCGCGGTCGAACGTGCCCGGCGAGCCGTAGTGGGCGGACCGGATGCGCACGAACACCGCGTGCGTCAGCCCGCGCCGCCAGCCCAGGTCGTGCAGCAGCCGCTCGGCGTCGCGGCGGTTGGCGGCATTGGCCAGCCGGCCGGCCAGCGGGGTGGTCAGCGAGGGGTTGCTCAGCGAGGCCACCAGTGCCGCGGTCTGCGCGGCGAGCGCCTCGATGATGCTGACGTCGGAGTCGGAGAACGGCCGATCGCGATAGCAATTGATGGCGCCGAGCGGGAACAGCTGCCCGAACGTCGTCGTGAACTTGTCCTGGCGGGGACCGAGCCGCTGCGTGAGGTCGGTCAGGTCGGCGCGGGTGCGCACCGAACGCGCGGCCACCCGCAGCCCGGCGTCGGCGCCCGAGTGCAGCGCCACCCCCGGGCGGGCTGGGGCCTCGGTGCCGGCCCGGTCGGCCAGTTCGATGGTGCACAGCGCGGCGTCGACCTGTTCGCGGATCGCCCCCGCGAGCACGTCCAGGCAGCGCTGCAGCGAGGTGGTGGCATCGGGCGGAACGGTCAGCAGGAATCGGGCGGCCGCCGATTGGCGGCGCAGGTCCTCGACGGTCCTGGCCTGCAGCAGACCGCTGGCCAGCAGACCGCCGACCTCGGTGGCCAGGTCGACGTCGTGGGGTTGGAAGACCGACGGTTCGGTCGACCACAGGCTGAACACGCCGAGCACGTCGCCGCCGGGCGCCACGATCGGCACGGCCGCCATGGACCGGAACCGCTCCTCGTCGAGCATGGCGAACGAGGCGAAGCGCGGATCGTCGTGCAGGTTGTCGTGGATGACGACGGTCTGGCGCATCAGGGCCGACCAGCCGGTGATGCCCTCGCCGAGGCGCAGCGTGATCTCGTCGACGTGGGCGGCCTGGCTGCCGGTCGTCGCGACGCGCAGCACCAGGCGCTCCAGCTGGGCGTCCCACAGGTAGACGAACGAGCCCGCCGCGCCGGTGGCGCGCATCACCAGGTCGACCGCGCGCTGGGCGAACGGGATCGGGTCGCGGCCCTGGGCGAGCAGCCGGTTCAGCTCGGCCAGCGTGTGGGCGCGTCGTTCGGCGGCGACGAGCCGCTCGGTCATCAGCGCCAGTTGGTCGTCGCGGGACGAGCGCCCGGCGGAGGTGGTGGGGTCCATCTCACCTCCGCCGTCGCTGCTCGTCGATGACCATCACGGTAGCGCGGGCCCGCTGCTCACGAACCGGCGTGCGACACCTCGCTGACGATGATGGCGCGCTCCGGGCAGTTGGCCACGGCCAACCTCAGGTCCTCGTCGAGGTCCGCCCGGTCGGACTTGTCGTCGGGGACGAAGGCGTATCCCTCGTCGTCGAAGTCGAAGACGTCGGGCGCGAAGGCCAGGCAGCGGGCGTGGCCCTGGCAACGGCCGGCGTCGACCGAGATGTGGTACATGGTCATCGTCCGATCCGCAGCGTCAACGGCCCGACGCCGTGCCACTGCTCGTTGGGGTTGGCCAGGGCGAAGCTCGGCACGGCGGCCAGGAACTCCTCCAGCGCGACGACGAGTTCGCGCCGCCCCAGGTTGGAGCCGAGGCAGCGGTGGATCCCGCCGCCGAAGGCCAAGTGCCGGTTGTTCTCCCGGTCGATCTTGATCTCGTCGGGGTCGTCGTAGACCTCCGGGTCGCGGTTGCCCGCCCCGAACACCAGCACCACGCGCTCACCGGCCTTGATCTGCCTGCCGCCGACCTCGACGTCGGCCTTGCAGGTGCGCGCCATGGCCTGCACCGGGGACAGGGTGCGGAGGAACTCCTCGGCCGCGGTCGGGATCCGGTCGGGGTTCTCGCGCAGCGTGGCCTGCTCCTCGGGGTGCTGGGCCAGGAACCACAGGCTGGACCGGATGGCCCAGGCCGTGGTGTCCAGGCCGGCCAGGAACAGCAGGTAGCAGTAGGACAGCAGCTCGTCGTGGGTGAGCTTGCGCCCGGCCATCTCGACGTTGAGCAGATGCCCGATCAGGTCGCCGGTGTCGGAGTCCCCTGCGCGCTCGCGCAGCAGGGCGTCGAAGTAGTCCATCACGTCCTGGCTGGCGCGCCGGGCCCGCTCGGGGTCGACGGTGCGCTCGTAGATGATGTCGTCGACCCAGTGGTCGAACTTGGGCCAGTCCTTCTCGGGGAAGCCCGCCAACCGGCTGAAGACGATCGTGGGCATGGGGCGGGCGAACCCGGCCGACACGTCGACCACCTCGTTGGCCGCCACCTCGGCGGCCAGTTCTTTTGCGGTCCGGCGCATTCCGTCCTCCAGGCGCGCGGTGGCCTTCGGGGTGAACAGCGGCAGCAGCAGCTTGCGGTAGTCGGTGTGCGCGGGCGGGTCGATGTCGATCGGGATGAGCGGCACGTCGGTGCCGAACGCGGGCAGCAGCATCGACGGGGCCACCGAGTAGGTGTCCGGGTCCTGCTCGGCGGCGAAGATGTCCTCGCTCTTGGTCAGGAACCAGAAGCCACCGTGCTTGTCGCTGTGCCCGACCGGGCACTGCTCCCGAAGCGTCCGGTAGGTGTCGAAGACGTTGTCCAGGGCGGGCCCGTGGAAGTCGAATTCCTCAGCGGTTACGTGCTTTTCAGGCATCATTGACTCTCCTTCACGCCGCGGACCTGGCGGCCGCGGCACGCTTGACGAAATGTTCGAACAGGGCCCGCTGGTGGGGGGTGGCCCGCATGTGCTCGGGGTGCCACTGCACCGCGACGACGTCGGCCGCGCGGTCCTCGACGGCTTCGATGACCTCGCCGCAGGTCGCCGCCACCGACAGTCCCACGCCGAGCACGCCGATCGCCTGGTGGTGGTAGCTGTTGACCTCCACCGCCGCCGCACCGGCCGTCGCATCGGCCAGCGCGCTGCCCGCGGCGACGTCGATGCAGTGCAGCGGCCGCGACGCCGGGTTCTCCTGCCAGTGCCCCGGGACCTGTTGCAGCAGCGTGCCCCCGCGCAGCACGTTGACCAGTTGCATGCCGCGGCAGATCGCCAGGATCGGCAGGCCGAGCGCGCTGGCGTGCCGGTACAGCGCGGCCTCGAACGAGTCGCGGTCGCGGCGGATCCCGTAGACGCTGGGATCGGGGGCCTCCCCGTAGAGCACCGGGTCGATGTCGCCCCCGCCACTGAGCACCAACCCGTCCATCCGGTCGAGCAGCCCGGGCGGCGGGTTGTCCACGACCGGCATGATCACCGGCTGACCGCCGGCGTCGTAGACCGCGTCGGTGTAGGCGGCGGTCAGCTTGGTGCAGTCGATCTCACCGAAGGCCGTCGCCATCACCTCGCGCCCGGTCGACACGGCGATCAGGGGCCGGCCCATGTCAGTAGACCGTCCAGCCGCCGTCGACGAACAGGGTGGTGCCGGTGACCCAACTGGCCTTCTCGCTGCCCAGGAACGCCACCGCGTTGGCGACGTCCTCCGGCTTGCCGATGCGCCCCATCGGGGTGCGCTCCAGCAGCCAGTTCTTGACCGTCGGGTTGCCCAGAACAGTTGTGGTGAACGGTGTTTCGATGAAGCCCGGCGCCACCGCGTTGACCCGGACCCGGTCGGAGGCGCATTCGATGGCCAGCGCCCGGGTCAGCTGCAGCAGCGCGCCCTTGGAGGCGTTGTAGTGCACCTGGGGGTGTCCGCTGCTGGAGATCACGATGTGGGCTTCCACCGAGGTGATGTTGACGATGGCCGAGGTGGCGTCGTCGCCGCGGGCGGCGGCGCCGTCGCGCAGCAGCGGCAGGGCGGCCTGGCTCATCAGGAACGGCCCGGTCGAGTTGACCGCGAAGACCTCGTTCCACTCGTCGAGGGGCAGTTCGGCGAAGTTGCTGGACCGCACGATGCCCGCGTTGTTGACCAGCAGGTCGAGGCGCCCGAACTTGTCGGCGATGGCGGCCACGGCGGCATTCACCGAGTCGGCGTCGGCGACGTCGGCCTGCACGGCGAACGCCTTGTCGAATCGAGAGACGGTGTCCTGCAACGAATCCGGTTTGATGTCGAGCAGCGCGAGGGCCGCCCCCTCGGCGAGCAGTGTCTCGGCGATCGCCTTGCCGTTGCCCGATCCGGCGCCGGTGACGGCTGCGACGAGCCCCTGGTAGGACTGCATGAATACTCCTGTGGTCGACTGGATGAAGGTGTGGTTCGCCCACCCGGCACCGCAGCGCCGGGTGTGTGGGGTCCAGCGCGTCGGCGCCGGTGTGTGCGGTGGCTAGATGTGTTCCAGGTAGCGCGCCACTTCCCATTCGGTGACGGTGGCGGCGAACTGTTTGATCTCCCAGCGCCGGGTGGCGACGAAGTGGTCGACGAACCGGTCGCCGAGGAACTTACGGGCGAAGATGCTGGCGCTGAGTTTGTCGGTGGCCTCCGGCAGCGAGTTCGGCAGCAGCGCAGCCTTTCCGGCGGGCAGGTCGTAGGCGTTGCCCTCGATCGCCGGCGGCGGGGTCAGGCCGCGTTCGATGCCGTCGAGGCCGGCGGCCAGGTTGGCGGCGATCACCAGATAGGGATTGCCGTCGGCGCCGCCGATGCGGTTCTCGATCCGGGCGCTGCCGCCCGCGCCGGGGATGGAGCGCATCGCCACGGTGCGGTTGTCCAGACCCCAGGTCGAGCTCGACCCAGCCCACTGCCCGCCCTCGGTGCGCTTGTAGGAGTTGATGGTCGGCAGGTAGATCGCGGTCAGCTCGGCGGCGTGCTCGACCAGCCCGGCCAGGTACTGCGAGCCGACTTCGCTGAGCTGGCCCGGGTTCTCGGGATTGGCGAACACAGGTGCGCCGTCGCGGTCGACGAGGCTCTGGTGGACGTGCCCGGATGAGCCGGCCCAGTTGGGGTTGATCTTGGCGATGAACGACGCGGTGTAGCCGTGGCTGGCGGCCAACTCCTTGATCGTGTGCTTGAGCAGCATCGCGTTGTCGGCGGCGGCCAGCGCGTCGGAATAGCGGATGTTGACCTCGAACTGGCCGGGGCCGTGCTCGCTGTTGCTCGCCTCGATGAACACGCCGTACTCGGCCAGCTGACGGCGCACCTCGCCGATGAGGAACTCGGTGCCGGTGTCGCGGTAGACGCTGTAGGTGTGGCTGCCCTCGTTGATCGGCTCGAGGTCACGCCACCCGCGCCGGGCCAGCTCCCGCGCCGTTCCCCTGAACAGGTAGAACTCGAACTCGTAGGCGGCGATCGCACCGTAGCCGAGATCCTCGGCGCGGGCGATCATCGACTTCAGCACGGTGCGCGGCGCGATGTCCAGCGGCCGGCCGTCGCGCTCGTAGATGTCGCAGATCACCGACGCCACACCGGGCTCCCACGGCACCAACCGCAGCGTGCTCAGGTCCGGGCGCAGGTTGATGTCGGGATATCCAGTGTCGTAGCCGGTGTAGGCGAGATCGGAGATGGGTTCGTCCTGCAGATCCCAGCCGAACAGGATGTTGCAGATGAACGTGCCCTTCTCGTGCACGCTCTCGAGGAAGTAGTCCCGGGAGACCCGCTTGCCCCGCCACAGCCCGTCGAGGTCCACTCCGCCGATCTTGAACGTGTGGATCTGATACTCGTCCACAAAGGCCCTGAGCGCCTCGACGCTGCCGACTGGTGCTGGTGTTGCCATGTAAATCCTCGATCCGACGGGCTGTTTCACGAACTGTAAGCCCCGTCACCACCGGCCGTCTGTGTGCACCATGCACATGGTTGCCCGGGTCACAGTGCGCCGCGCACGTTGAAGCTCACCGGCAGGCACTCGACCATAGGTGAACAGTTCAACGTCATCGACATGCGGCGATACCTCGACAACGCCGGTCGTGCACCCCCACCGAGAAGGACATCCTATGTCTGCTGTGAACACCGTGATCAATCCGGCGACCGAGGAGGTCATCACGGAGTTCGCCGTCGCCGACACCGCCGCCGCCGAGCAGGCGGTCGATCGGGCCGCGCAGGCGCAGCGGGACTGGATCGCGCTGCCGATGGCCGCGCGCCGCGACGCGCTGCTGGCCATCGCCGCGACGGTGGACGCCCACGTCGAGGACCTGGCCGGGCTGGAATCCGCCGACGTCGGCAAGCCGATCAGCGATGCCCGCGCCGAGATCGGTGGTGTCGCCGAGTGTTTCCGGTATTACGCCGGGGTGATCGACAAGATCCTCGGCGACACCATTCCGGTCGAGGGCGGTGTCGACTTCACCTTCCGCGAGCCGCTGGGCGTGGTGGCCGTCATCGCGCCGTGGAACTTCCCGCTGCCCATCGCGTCCTGGAACATCGCCCCAGCGTTGGCCGCGGGCAACTCCGTGGTGGTCAAGCCCGCCGACCTGACCCCGCTGTCCACCCGCCGCTTCGGGGAGCTCGTCGCAGGCCTCGACCTGCCCCCGCACTTGGTCCAGGTCGTCTCCGGCCCGGGCCGAACCGTCGGCAGCGTGCTGACCGCACACCCGTCGGTGGCCAAGGTCAGCTTCACCGGCTCCACCGAGACCGGCAGGCAGGTGATGCGCACCGCCGCCGACACCATGAAGCGCATCACCCTCGAGCTCGGCGGCAAGTCCGCCAGCCTGGTGTTCGCCGACGCCGATCTCGACCGTGCCATCGCCGAGGCGCCCGGCGCGGTGTTCGGCAACACCGGCCAGGACTGCTGCGCTCGTAGCCGGATCCTGGTGCAGCGCAGTATTTTCGACGATTTCGTCGACGGCTTCGTCGCGGCAGCGCGCGGCATGCGCATCGGTGATCCGAAAGACGAGCGCACCGTGCTGGGGCCGCTGGTGTCGGCCGCGCACCGGGCATCGGTGCAGAGCTTCCTGCCCCCCGGGGTCGAGGCGACCGTGGCCGGGGAGGCCCCCGAGGGCCCCGGGTTCTGGATGGCGCCGCACGTGGTGGTCGACCCCGACCCGTCGTCGCGGATCGTCACCGACGAGATTTTCGGCCCGGTCGCGGCGATCCTGCCCTTCGACACCGAGGACGACGCGGTCCGGCTGGCCAACGACACGGTGTACGGCCTGAGCGGGTCGATCTGGACCAACGATGTCGGCCGTGCGTTGCGGGTGGCCCGCCGGGTCGAGACGGGAACACTGTCGATCAACTCGAATTCCTCTGTGCGCGTGCAGACCCCGTTCGGCGGCTGCAAGCAGTCCGGGTTCGGCCGGGAACTCGGCCTGGCCGCCATCGACGGCTACACCGAGCTGAAGAACGTCTTCGTCAAGACGGCGGTCTGACCGTGGCCTACGTCATCACCCGCAGCTGCTGCAACGACGCGTCGTGCGTGGCGGTGTGCCCGGTCAACTGCATCCATCCCAGCCCCGACGAGCCGGACTACGCGAGCGCGGAGATGCTCTACATCGACCCGCAGAACTGCATCGACTGCGGCGCCTGCGTGGATGTGTGCCCGGTCGAGGCCATCCACCCCGACTTCGAACTCGACGGCGCCGACGAACGCTACCTGGAGGTCAACCAGCGTTACTACGACGATCCCGCCCGGGCCGACTATCCGCCCAGCAGGCCCAAACCGGTTGTGGCACCGCTGCAGCTGGACCAGCCTCAGCCACTGCGGGTGGCCGTCGTCGGTTCCGGCCCCGCCGGCTGTTACACCGCCGAAGCCCTGCTCAACCGCAAGGGCCTCGACGTCGACGTGCACGTCTTCGAACGGCTCCCCGCGCCATGGGGTCTGGTGCGTTACGGCGTGGCGCCCGATCATCCGACCACCAAGGCGGTCACGGCCCAGTTCACCACGACCGCGGCCCGCGGCGGCGTGACCATGCACCTCAATGTCGCGGTCGGCACCGACGTGTCCCACGACGAGCTGCTCACCCACCATCACGCCGTCGTCTACGCCTCCGGTGCCGCGCACGACCGGCGCCTCGGCATCGCCGGCGAGGACCTGCCCGGGTCGCACCCGGCCACCGATTTCGTCGGCTGGTACAACGGTCATCCCGACCACAGCGGGCACGTGTTCGACCTGAGCGGCGAGCGCGCCGTCATCGTCGGCAACGGCAACGTCGCACTCGACGTGGCCCGCATCCTTACCGTGCCCGCCGACGCCCTGGCCGACACCGACATCGCCGAACACGCGCTGCGCGCGCTGGCCGCCGGCGCCGTCACCGAGGTCGTCGTCCTGGGCCGCCGCGGCGCCGAGCACGCCGCGTTCACCACCCCGGAACTGTTGGCGCTGGACCACACCGAGGGCATCGACGTCCTGGTCGACGACCCCGAAACCCTGCCCGACCCGGCCACCGTGGACGACCCCGTCGTGCGGCTCAAAATGGAGATCCTGCACGAGATCGCCACCAGGACACCGTCGGGGGCGCCCAGGCGGATCCGGCTGCGGTTCCTGAGCTCGCCGGTCGAGGCGCTCGGCACCGAGCGGCTGACGGGGGTCCGGGTGGTACGCAATGAGCTGATCGCCGAAGACGGCGGCCCGGCGCGCACCCGAACCACCACCGACACGACCGATCTGGCGTGCGGGCTGCTGCTGCGCGCGATCGGCTACCGGGCGGCGCCGCTACCCGGGCTGCCCTTCGACGAGACCACCGCCACGCTGCCCAACACCGGCGGTCGGGTCCTCGACCCCGCCACCGGCACGCCGGTCACCGGCGTCTACACCGCCGGGTGGCTCAAGCGCGGGCCGTCGGGCGGGATCGGCACGAACAAGGCCTGCGCCGCCGAGACCGTCGCCGCGCTGATCGAGGACTACACGGCGGGCCGGCTGGTCGAACCCCGCGCCGACGCCGACGCCCTGGACACCCTGGTCGAACTCCGCAAGCCCGAGGCGCTGGACTTCGCCGACTGGCAGGTCATCGACAAGCACGAACGGGCCGCCCGGGCCCGCGGCCCCCGCCAGAAGATCACCACGATCGGCGAGATGCTGCGCGTCGCGCGCAGCGGCCAGGAGGTGCTCCGATGACCCGCAACCCGATCCGCGCGGCGGTGCTCGAACAGCCCGGCAAGCCGTTGCGGATGCAGACGCTGTTCCTCGACGAGCCGACTGACCACGAGGTCGTGGTCCGTACCGAACGCGCCGGACTGTGCCACAGTGACCGGCACTACGTCACCGGCGCCCTGTCCATCACCACTCCAGCGGTGCTCGGTCACGAGGTCGCCGGGGTGGTCGAGCGTGTCGGCGGCGCGGTGACCCGGCTGCGGCCCGGCGACCGGGTGGTGGCCACCGTCACGCCCCCGTGCGGCGCGTGCGCGTCCTGCGTCTCGGGCCGGCCCACCCAGTGCGCCCGGGTCGAGGCGATGCGGCTGCGCGAGCAGCCGCGCGTGGTGACCGCCGACGGCACCCCGGTGGCCTCCCTGGGTGGGGTGGGGGCGTTCGCCGAACGGTTCCTGGCGCACGAACAGGCCCTGGCGCGGGTGGATCCCGCGGTGTCCCCGGCGGTGGCATGCCTGCTGGGCTGCTGCATCACCACCGGTGTCGGCGCGGTGCTGCACGGCGCACACGTCACCCCCGCGGACACCGTCGCGGTCATCGGTTGTGGCGGCGTCGGGATCGCCGCCGTGCAGGGTGCGCGGCTGGCCGGCGCGCGCCGCATCGTCGCCGTCGACGCCCTGGGCGCGAAACTCGAACTCGCACAACGGTTCGGCGCCACCGACACGGTCCTGGCCGACCCCGACCCGGCGGCCACGCTGGCCGCCATCCGCCGAATCCTGCCCGCCGGGGTGACCCGCGCCTTCGAAGCCGTCGGCCATCCCGCCACCGCCGAACTGGCCTTCGCCGCACTGGCACCCACCGGGGTCGCCACCATCCTCGGCCTGATGCCGGAGGGCAGGACGCTCACCATCCCCGCCGACGAGCTGATCTACGGAGACCGCGTCCTGCAGGGCGCCTACATGGGCGCCAACCGGTTCCTCGCCGACATCGACGTGTTCTGCGACCACTACGCCGCCGGTCGCCTCGACCTGGACGCGATGGTCACCGACCAGATCCCCTTCGAGGCGATCAACGACGGCCTCGCCGCCATGGCGGAACCGACCACGATCCGCATCGTGGTCGACTTCGAGGCGGGCATCCGGTGACGCTCACCCTCACCCACCGCCGCTACGTCGACTACAGCCGCGCCCACTACGCGGGCCACCTCGTCGACGGTGCCTACGTGCTGGGCCTGTTCGGTGACATCGCCACCGACGTCTGCCTGCAGCACGACGGCGACGAGGGCCTGTTCGCCGGCTACTCCCGCGTGACGTTCCACCAGCCGGTGCGCGCCGGCGACGTCGTCGAGGTCACCGCCGCCGTCACCCGCGTCGGCAACCGCAGCCGCGACATCGATTTCACCGCCCGGGTGGTCACCCGGTCGGCAGGCGAGGGCAGCACCCGGGGCCGGGTCCTGCCCGAACCGATCCTGGCGGTGTCGGCGGTCGGCACCGTGGTCGTCCCCGCCGAGGATGCCCCGTGACGGCCGAGGGCGCCGTCGGCCTCGCCGACCTGTTGGCCCACCACGCCGCCACCCGGGGACGACAGGACTTCCTGCGCACCGCCGAGGGAGCGATCGGCTACGCCGAGGCGCACCGCCGCGTCGAGGACCTCGCCGGCGGCTTCCAGCGCCTTGGGTTGCGCACCGGCGACCGCGTGATGCTGGTGATGGCCGACGGCATCGACCAGGTGCTGGTGTGGTTGGCGCTCAACCGCATCGGCGTGGTCAGCGTCCCGGTCAACCGCGACCTCACCCCGCCGCTGTTGCGCCGGTGCATCGACCTCATCGCACCGGCGGCCTTCGTCGCCGACGCCGACGTCGCCCTGCCCGCAACCGACGCCCCCGTGCTGCGGCACGGAACCGCGCCGGGCTCGCCGCATCGGCTGGCGGACCTGCCTCCGGCCGCACCGGCTCTGGAACCCCTCGAGCCGCTGGCGCCGGCGGCCATGCTGTTCACCTCCGGGTCGACCGGCGTGCCGAAGGCCTGTGTGCTGTCGCATCACTACCTGCTGCGGCAGGCGCAGCTGCACGTCCGGTACCTGCGGCTGCGGAGCACCGATGTGCTCTACACCCCGTTCCCGCTGTTCCACATCGACGCGGCCACCCTGACCGTCGGTGCCGCGCTGGCCGCGGGCGCCACCGCCGCGCTGTCGCGGCGCTTCTCGGTGTCGCGGTTCTGGGACGAGATCCGCGGCTATCGGGCCACGGTGTTCAACTTCATGGGGGCCACGGCCAACATCCTGTGGAAGCAACCCCCGAGCCCCGCCGACCGCGACCACGCCGTCCGCCTGGCGTGGGGGGTGCCGATGCCCGCCTGTGAACCGGACTGGCAGGGCCGCTTCGGATTTCCCCTCGTCGAGGTCTACGGGCTGACCGACGCCGGCGTGCCCGCCTACCAGCCGCTCGACGAACCCCGCAGGCCGGGATCGTGCGGCCGGGTGATCGCCGAGTACGACGTCAGCATCCGCGACCCCGACGACAACCCCGTGCCGCCCGGCACGGTCGGCGAGATCACCATCAGCTCATCCGAGCCGGGCCTGGTGATGAACGAGTACTTCGCGATGCCCGATGCCACCCGAAACGCCCTGCGGGGCGGCTGGTTCCACACCGGAGACCTGGGCTACCTGGATGCCGGCGGGCACCTCTACTTCGTCGCCCGCGGCAACGACGTCATCCGCCGCCGGGGGGAGAACATCGCCGCCACCGACGTCGACGACGCCGTGGCCGGCCATCCCGGCGTCCGCGAGGCGGCCGCCGTCGGCGTCCCCAGCGAGCTGTCCGAGGACGACATCAAGGTCTTCGTGGTCCCCCAGCCCGGGGCCGACCCGGCACCGGAGGACATCCTGGCGCACTGCCGCGCCCTGGTGCCCGCATACATGGTGCCCCGCTACGTCGAGTTCGTCGCCGAGCTGCCCAAGACCCCGACCCAGAAGGTGGAGCGGTTCAAACTCGCCGCCCTGCCCCTGGGCGAGAACACCTGGGACAGCGAGCTCCATCCACACCACCTGACCCGCACCGCTTTCCCGGAAAGGCAACCCCAGTGACCTCCACACCGCTGCTGCGCACCCCGCTCGCCCAGACCGACTTCATCGACGGCCGGTGGCGCACGCCCACCGCGCAACTGCCTGCGACCCTGGCCGATCCCAACACCGGTGAGCCGCGCCAACCCCAATCGGCCACCGACGCCGCCGAGGTCGAGCGGGCGCTGCGCGCGGCCGCGGACCTGCACACCGCCCAGACCTGGGCGGTGACCCCACTCGAGGTCCGGGTGCAGCTGCTCGACGCGCTCGCCGACGGCCTGGCCGAACGCGCCGACGACCTCGCCTACGAGGACGCCATGGCCACCGGCAATCCGCTGCGGGTGGCGACCCAGATGACGTCGTACCTACCGCCGCGCGTGCGGTCGGCGCGCGATCAGATGCTCGCGATCGGCGCGCAGACCGTGCTGCCCGCCGGCGGCCGCGACGTCCGCATCCTGCACCGCCCGCTGGGCCCGGCGGCGGTGCTGGCGCCCTGGAACGCCCCCACCTTCGTCGCCGTCGCCAAACTGGCCAGCGCGCTGGCCGCGGGCTGCCCGGTGATCCTCAAACCCTCCGAATGGGCTCCCGCCGGCTGCCAGCTGGTCGCCGAGGTCCTGGTGTCGGTGATCGACTCGATGGGCTTGCCGCCCAGCGTGTTCCAGCTCGTGCACGGCGGTGCCGCGGTCGGTGCGCAGCTGGCCTCCGACCCGCGGATCCGGGCCATCTCCTTCACCGGCGGCGGCGCCGGCGGCCGTGCGGTGGCGAGCGCGGCGGCGCCGCACCTCACCGCCGTACAACTCGAACTCGGTGGACACAACCCGGCGATCGTGCTCGCCGACGTCGACATCGCCGCGACGGCGGCGGCGTTGGCCGCGGGCATGACCAAGCTCAACGGTCAGTGGTGTGAGGCACCGGGCAAGATCCTGGTGCCGGCGCACCTGCACGACGATCTGGTCGACGCCCTGACCGCCGAACTGACCGGGCTCACCGTCGGGCACTGCCTCGACGAGGGCACCGACGTCGGGCCCATCGCCTACTCCGCGCACCGGGAACGCCTGCGGCACAACATCACCGACCTGCTTGGTCACGGTGGGCGGGCGATCGAGACCGCCGCGCTGCCCGACCTGCCCGGGTGGTTCATGTCCCCCATCCTGGTCGTCGGCGCCCCGGCGCAGGCCTCCACCGAGGAGCTCTTCGGCCCCGCGGTGTCGATCCATCCCGTCGGCTCGGTCGACGAGGCCGTCGCCGCGGCCAACGGCCCCCAGACCGGCCTGGCCGGATTCGTCTTCGGCACCGACCTGGACGCCGCCATGGCCACCGCCGCCCGGATCGCCGCCGGCGAGATCCGGGTCAACGGCTGCAATCTGGCCGACCTCGCCGACGGCAGCGAGCAGACCTTCTGGAACTCCGCGGGCGTCGGCGGGCACGGCCCCACCGACATGGTCCGGTTCTTCCAGGGCCGCCGCACCATCGGGGTGGACGACCCGAACCTGCCGATCTGACGAGCGTCGAGCGGTGGGAGTCGAGGCGCAAATGTTCGAGCGCCGCCGCGACGACTCGCGGCGGCTGCGCTTCGGGCGGTTAAATATCTGGCTCGGCCCCACGTCGGAGAATCAGCCGCCTGACCTGGCACGCTTGACCGCGCTGTCACTAAGTGACACTGTGGCTCTGTCACTAAGTGACAGGAGGTCCCGACACCATGACGGCGGCAGCGAGCACGACCGGCGACAAGCAGGCGCAGGCGCGCCTGCAGGTGGCCCGCCATGCCTGCGAGCTGTTCTGGGAACGGGGCGTCGCCGCGACGACCGGTGACGACATCGCCGCCGCGGCTGGGCTCTCGACCAGGACGATCTGGCGGTACTTCCGCAGTAAGGAGAGTTGCGTCGAACCGGTGCTGGCACTGTCGGCCAAGCGCTTCATCGCGCTGGCGCAACGCTGGCCCGACGAGTTGTCCCTGGCCGAGCACATGGCCGCCGACATGGTTCGGAATCCCTTGACAGAACAGGAGATCGCCGACGAGGTGGCCGCACTGCGGATAGCGACGCTGTCGGCCACCGAGCCGGCACTGCGCACCGCCTACCTGATGGTGCACGACGAGATGGAGCGCGGCTTCGTCCCGGTCGTCGCGCGGCGGCTGCGACTGCCCGACGACGACCTCACCGCCCGGCTGTGCGCCGCCGCCGTCACCGCAGCGTTCCGCGTGGTGGACGAGGACGTCGGACGCCGCGCGATCCTCGAGAAGGAGAAAGTCACCCAGGAGGAGGCACTCGCGTTGATCGACCGTGCGATACGCGATGCCACCAACGGCCGTCTGGGTGGTCCCGTCGTGGAATAGCTTCCCCTACAACCGATCAGCACGTCACCACCGTCGTCAGCGACCACGACGGTGCGGTCAACCCTGCCCGCGAAAGGACCACGATGGCACTACCCGGCTTGATCCCCGTCAAGGACTTCTTCGACCCGCCCACGCGCGCGGCCGCGAAAATCTCCCCGGACGGCACCAGGATGGCGTTCCTGGCTCCGTCGGAGAATCGGCTCAACGTCTGGATCCAGAGTCTCGAGCCCGGATCGGGAGAGCCGCGGCGCGTGACCGCCGACGGCACCCGCAGCATCCTGCACTTCGAGTGGACCGACGACCCGCGCTGGCTGATCTACCTGCAGGACACCAACGGAGACGAGAACTGGCACATCCACCGCGTGGATCTCGACGACCCGGACGTACCGACCGTCGACCTCACCCCGTTCCCGGGAGCGATGGCCCTACCGGTGCGGGATGTCAAGCGTGGCAGGACGACGGTGATGATCAACAACCGGGACATCACCCTGCTCGATGTCTTCGAACTCGACGTCGCCACCGGGGAACTCACGCTGATCGCGAAGAACCCGGGGAATGTCAACGGCTGGTTGACCAGCGACAGCGGTGAGGTGTTCGCGACAGCTCTGAGCCCGGACGGCGATCTGGAGTTGTCCCGGTGGGACGGCGACACGGAAACGCTGCGACCGATCGTCCGGTTCGACGGCAGCGACTACCCCGTGGGCATCCACCCGATGGTGCTCACCCCCGACGGCACCGGCGTGTGGCTCGGATCGAATCGGGGCACCGACCGGACCCGGCTGGTGCGCGTGGATCTGTCCACCGGCGAGGAGACCGATGTCGACAGCCACCCGAGTTTCGACGTCGACCCGCGGGCGGTGGTCAGCCCCCTCTTCCCGGCACCGCTGATCCAGGACCGCCGCACCGGGGCCCTGCTGGGTGTGCGCTATTACGGTGAGCGGCAGGTGATCCGGGCTCTGGATGCCAGATTCGCCGAGATCCTGGCGAATGTGGCGGAACTGTCCGACGGCGATATCGGCGCGTTGTCGTCCGATGCGTCCGGCGAGCGGTGGATCGTCGGGTTCAACCACGACCGCGACCCCGGCGCGACGTACCTGTACGACCATCGCACCGGGGAGAGCCGGCTGCTGTTCCGGCCGCTGCCGCATCTGGATCCCGGGCAGCTCGCGCCGATGCGACCGGTGACGATCACCGCGCGCGATGGGCTGCCGTTGCAGTCGTATCTGACGCTGCCAGTCGGGCTGGAACCCGTTGGGCTGCCGCTCGTTCTGGTCGTGCACGGCGGTCCGTGGTTCCGGGACGGCTGGGGTTTCGACGGCCACGTGCAGGTGCTGGCGAATCGTGGATATGCGGTGCTGCAGGTCAACTTTCGCGGGTCCATGGGATTCGGGAAGGCGTTCCTGCACGCGGCGAAGGGCGAGTTCGCGGGCAAGATGCACGACGACCTGATCGACGGGGTGAACTGGGCGGTCGAGCAGGGTTACGCCGATCCGGGCCGGGTGGCGATCCTGGGCGGCTCCTACGGCGGGTATGCGGCGCTGGTCGGGGTGACGTTCACGCCCGATGTCTTCGCCGCGGCAGTGGATTACGTCGGGATCTCGGACCTGGCGAACTTCATGCGCACTCTGCCGCCGATCGCTCGGCCGCAGCTGGCCAACAACTGGCATGCCTACGTCGGCGACCCCGATGATCCCGAACAGCTCGCCGACATGAGGGCACGTTCGCCGATCACGAAGGTGGACCAGATCCGCACACCGCTGTTGGTGATCCAGGGCGCCAACGACGTGCGCGTCGTGCAGGCGGAGTCCGACAACCTCGTCAACGCGTTGCGCGAGCGCGGCGTCGAGGTGGACTACCTCGTCCAGGCCGATGAAGGCCACGGCGCGGTCAACGCGGAGAACACCATCGAGATGTGGGAGGCGATCTCACGCTTCTTCGCGAAGCATCTCGGCGGGCGGACGTGACGTCCCGGGAGTCCTGGGGATCACCCGTGAAGAGCGGCGCCCCCTTTTGGTGGGGGTGCCGCTCTTTTCGTGTGGTGGGTCAGCGGATGTCGAGGTAGTAGACGTGGCCGGTGACGGTCTGCTGGTAGGTGCGGTCGTTGCGGTGGTCTTGGACGGTGGAGCGGATGTCGCTGCCGCGGTTGATCCCGACGACGGAGGCTTGGGACAGCGGGGCGTCGGAGAGCCGGTTGACGATGACCCGGTTGCCCTGGGCTTCCAGTGCGCTGATGGTGTCGGCGGCGTTGCCGCCGGCGGTGGGGGCGGCCAGGGCGGGGGCGGCCAGTCCGAGGACGGCGGCGGCAAGTCCGGTGGCGGCGGCGGTGGCGATGGTGAAGGTCTTCATGTCTTCTTCTCCCCTTTTGTGTGTGTGTCCTGTGGTGGTCTGGCTGGTGTAACGGGCAGGTCAGAGGGTTTATTGCGGTTGGCAGAGATTGACCCACCCATGGCAGAAAACACACGGTCAACCAGATACCGCCAACTTCCTTCGGGACGGAGAACACCCCCGGACCTGTCGGTGGTCGAATGTATGTTCGGAGCATGTCGAGCACGGACCTGCTAGCCGCGATCAGCGGGCTACCTACCGCCTTCGACCAGGTCGCCGCCTGCCAGACCGCCCTGCTGACCCGCCACGAACTGCTCACCGCCCTCGACGACCTGGAAACCCTGAGCTGCCAACTGCCCACCATGGGTCACCGGCTGCTGGCACGGCTGCAGACCGAGACCACACCCCAGCAGATGGGCGCCACATCCTGGAAAGAAGTCCTCACCGTCCGCTGGCGCATCTCCAGCTCCACCCGCGACGGCGGCTGCACCAAACCCTGCTGCACCGTGGGCGCCTACGGCTGCCAAGTCCACCACGCCACCGCCGATTGGGCCGACGGCGCCAACACCAACGTCGACGACCTCGCACTGGCCTGCGGACCCCACAACCGCAGCGTCAACACCGACCAGAACGGCTGGACCACCCGCGTCAACGACAACCACGAAGTCGAATGGATCCCCCCACCCGACCTCGACACCGGCCAAACCCGCACCAACACCCACCACCGCCCCGAAAAACCCCTCCACCCACCCACGACACCGAACCCGATCACCAAGCACACCAAGCGAACTCGGAAACACCCCCGGACCAAGTCCCCGCCCACGGCGACGACGCCCGCCACGCGGAACAGCACACACCACCACCACCACCAGACGGCGACGCCCCTGTGAGAAACCCAGCCCCCGAGACAAATACGAAAGCACCACCACCGACCCACCAACCCACCGAGGGTCCCGACATCCCCGACCCGGCCGGAGTCGACGCAACGCCGGACGACGACGGTCTCGAGGTACACGAGCACACACCGGACCCACCACCACCGCACCACACCAGCTGCGCCGAGACCAACATCTCCGACCCGCACCCCGACGCCACACACCCTGCCGCCAACACCGAAGCCGGACAACAGATATCCGACACGAATCCCGATGACCCACCCCCAGATGCCGACAGCACCGCTAACGGTGAAGCCGCCGGCGACACCGAACCCGACAGCCCCTCAGAAAACGACACCGGCCAACCCGACGGGCCCGCACCACCCGGAGACCAAGCGGCCTGACCGCCGCGGGTGAGGACGGCGCGGGCTACGATGGCGCGGGCTACGACGGCGCGGGCTACGACTGCGCGGACTGCGCGAGGGACGTGGCGCCGACGGCGTGCCTCCACGCGGCGAGCATGCCCGACCGCGCAGGGCCCATGCCTGATCAGCCCGCCGTGATCACACCCTCGTTCACCGCGACGGCCTTGCCCTCCAGCGGTCGCTTGGCGGGTCCGGTGGCGACGGTGCCGTCGAGGTTGAACCTGCTTCCGTGGCAGGGGCAGTTGATCGTTCCGTCGGCCACGCCGGCCAGCGTGCAGCCCGCGTGGGTGCACACGGCGGAGAAGGCGCGGAAGTCGCCCGCGGTGGGCTGGGTGAGGACGATATCGTCGACGATCACCCCCGAACCGACCGGAACGTCCGCCGTGGCGGCGATCGGGGTCGCCGCCACGACAGCGGGCGCAGGTGCATCGGAGGGTGAATCAGGCTGGGCCGCAGCGGTGTTGACCGCCGAACCGGCAGGTTGCTGTCCGTACCCGGCGCATGCCGAAGCGCCGAAAGCGACACCGGTGAGACCGGCTGAGATGAGGAACTGATGCCGGGTGAGCCCGGACTTGCTGTCAGTCATGCTGATTCCTTGGGGACGAGGGTCTAGATGACGAGGCCGTTGAGCTGGAAGAACCACAGCGCCGAGGTCAACCACACATAGACCAGGGCGAAGAACAGGACGCCGCCGGCCAGCGGTATGACCCAGCCCGGCAATCCCCTACGCGTCAGCAGGATCATCTTCGTGACGAACACTCCATAGAAGAAGCATCCGAACAGCGAATGGAACAGCACCCGCGTGTCGGTTCCGGCGAACCCGAGCGCATAGAGACAATGCACGGCGACCGGGACGCTGGCCAGTACGGCCAACCGGCCGGACCACACGTGCGCGGGCACGATCCACGCCGGGACGCGACCCCGCGGCCCGAGCCGGTACATGACCACCGCCGAACCCATCTGGAAGAGTCCCAGCGCCACGGACAGCGTGGCCATCCACGATTTGACCGACGTCGGACTGGAGAAACCGGCCACGTTGATCGCGAAGAACTGCGGCTCGTGGACTCTCCCGAAGACGCCGAGACCGACGGCCACCAACGCCCCGGCCGCGACGGCGGCGAGCAACGCGACACCGCTGCGGGCGGTCGCTGCCCGGAACGGCATGGTCTCGATGTCGGCCTCAGTTGGCATAGTCGCCGACCACCCGCGGGGCTTCGAACTCCCAGCTGCGCTCGCCGATCCACAACGTGCCGACGACCGACCCGTTACGTAGCTGGCCGTTGAGCCGATCGGCGCCGGTCGTGTCGGTCAGCCGGAGGGCGCCGTCGACCGCTGGGCCGGACAACCAGCTCTCGATCCCGGCGTTGTCGCATGCATACGCCTTGGCGTTCTGCCCGTCGACGCTGATCTCGACGCTCAGCACGCGCCCCGGTAGCGGGATCTTCCCGACATATTCGGCCTTAGCGGGGAACTCCTGCGCGGCAGGCCCGGCAGGCCCGGCAGGCGCAGCCGGCGCGGGCGATGCGGCGACCGCGGGCACTGGCGATGCGACGGCCGCGGGGGCCGACGAGGCCTCCGCGGCCGGGGTGGGCGAAGCGGGGTTCTGGGCGACGTTCGCCAACCACAGCCCGGTGCCGACGACACCGACGACCGCCAGGGTGGTGACGGGACCGATATACCTGCGTGTAGTCATGGCACCGATGATCCGGGGCATTGGCGCGCGGTACTTGAAGAGTCCAGAGAGATTCCATGGAGAACTGCGGGAGACCCAACGAGAAACGCCCCAGTCGACGACCGGGGCGTTCTCGAACGTGGAGCTAAGGGGATTCGAACCCCTGACCCCCACACTGCCAGTGTGGTGCGCTACCAACTGCGCCATAGCCCCGTGTTGTGCTCATCGAAGCTACACCACGAAGGGTTTCCGCTCAAAATCGCAGGTCAGGGGACCTCGCCGCCGGCCTCCGGACCGAGTGGGCGGGCCGGGGTGTGCTCGGTAGCCGGTCGGGGCCTGGTCTCCGGGGCGAACACCCAGCCCACCGCGGCGATGGCCAGGATCGCGCCACTGACCAGGAACGACCACCCGAACGAGGTGTACTGCGCGATCAACCCCACCAGCAGCGAGCCGCCGATCGAGCCGAAGTCGGCCATCATCTGGAACGTCGCGATCGCCGTCCCGCCCCTCGACTTGCTGCCCACCACGTCGGCGACCGCGGCCTGCTGCGGCGAGACGAAGATGCCCGTCGCCGCCCCGGCCACCACCGCGGCGACCAGGAACACCGGCAGCGACGTCGTGAACCCGACCAGCGCCGTCGACACCGCCGCCAGCGTCAGGCCGGCGATCAGCAGTATGCGCCGGCCCAGCCGGTCCGACAGGTAGCCGCTGGGGATGACCACCGAGATATTGCCCACCGCGAACGCGGTCAGCGCCAGCCCCGCCGCCCCCGGCCCCTGCCCCAGCACCTCCACGATGAACAGCGGCACCAACGCGATGCGCAGCCCGAACGACGCCCAGCCCGTCGCGAAATTGGAGAACAGCGCCGCCCGGTACGCCCGGTGCCGGAACACCGCGCGGAACGGGACGGGAGCACCGTTGTCCCCGTTGGCCGGGTCGACCACCGACGAGTTGCGCAGGCTGACGAACACCACGGTGGCGGCCACCAACAGCGCCGCCCCATAGATCAGGAACGGCGCCGACAGGCCCAGACCCGCCGTAAGGCTGCCCAGCACCGGGCCGCCGACCGAACCGACCATGAACCCCGACGAGAACAAGCCGGCCACCCGGCCGCGCGCGTCGTGCGGCGAGATCCGGATCATCAGCCCCAGCGACGACACCGTGAACATCGCCGAGCCGACCCCACCGAGTGACCGGAAAACTAGTAGCTGCCAATAAGTTTCGGCGAACGCGCACGCCCCGGTGGACAGCGCGACGATGATCAGGCCGCTGATGTAGATCCGGCGCTCCCCCAGCTTCTGCACCAGCAGCCCCGCCGGCGGCGCCCCCACCAGCCGCATCACCGCGAACGCGGTGATCACGAAAGTGGCGGCGCTGATGCTGACCCCGAAGTGCCGCGCGTACTGCGGCAGCACCGGGGCCACCACCCCGTACCCGAGCGCTACCACGAAGTTGGCGGCGACCAGCACCCACACCTCGCGGGGCAACCGCTGCTTCGTCGCGTCCGCGGAGCGGGGACAGTCGCCCTCCGTCCGCGAGCTCACGAAAGGACCCTCACGAAATGACCTTGTTCACGACCTCGCGGGCCGCGTCCTGCACCTCGGCGAGATGCTCGGGGCCGCGGAATGATTCGGCGTAGATCTTGTAGACGTCCTCGGTCCCCGACGGACGCGCGGCGAACCACGCGTTCTCCGTCGTCACCTTCAAACCGCCCAGCGGCGCCCCGTTACCCGGCGCGCTGGTCAGCTTCGCGGTGATCGGCTCCCCGGCCAACTCGGTCGCGGTCACCTGCTCGGGCGAGAGCTTGGCCAGTCGCGCCTTCTGCTCCCGGTTGGCCGGCGCGTCGATGCGGGCATACGTTGGGGCGCCGTACTTCTCGGCGAGCTCGGCGTAGCGCTGCGACGGCGTCGACCCCGTCACCGCCAGGATCTCCGAGGCCAGTAGCGCCAGGATGATGCCGTCCTTGTCCGTGGTCCACACCGAGCCGTCCCGGCGCAGGAACGACGCCCCGGCACTCTCCTCGCCGCCGAACCCGATGGTGCCGCCGATCAGCCCGTCGACGAACCACTTGAAACCCACCGGCACCTCGACGAGCTCACGGCTCAGCCCGCCCACCACCCGGTCGATGATCGACGAACTGACCGCGGTCTTGCCCACCGCGGTGCTGGCCGCCCAGTCCGGGCGGTGCGCGAACAGGTAGTCGATCGCCACCGCGAGGTAGTGGTTCGGGTTGAGCAGGCCGCCGTCGGGGGTGACGATGCCGTGCCGGTCGGAGTCGGCGTCGTTGCCGGTGGCGATCTGGTAGGAGTCAGCGTCGCCGGTCACTTTTCGAACGAGCGCAGCCATCGCGTTGGGCGAGCTGCAGTCCATCCGGATCTTCCCGTCGGTGTCCAGCGTCATGAACCGCCACGTCGCGTCGACCAGCGGGTTGACCACCGTCAGGTCCAGGTTGTGCCGTTCGGCGATGGCACCCCAGTAGTCGACGCTCGCGCCGCCGAGCGGGTCGGCGCCGATTCGGATGCCCTCGGCGCGGATCGCGTGCACGTCGACGACGTTGGGCAGGTCCGCGACATAGGCGTCGAGGTAGTCGTGCCGCTGCGCCGTGCCCAACGCCCGCGCCAGCGGGATGCGCTTGACGTCCCGCAGCCCGCCGCGCAGGAGCTCGTTGGCCCGTTGGGCGATCGCCCCGGTGGCGTCGGTGTCGGCGGGCCCGCCGTTGGGCGGGTTGTACTTGAACCCGCCGTCGCGGGGCGGGTTGTGCGACGGGGTGACCACGATCCCGTCGGCGAGATCGCCTTCGCGGCCCCGGTTGAACGTCAGGATCGCGTGGCTGACCGCCGGCGTCGGCGTATAGCGGTCCGCCGAATCGATCATCGCCACAACGTCGTTGGCGGCGAGCACCTCCAGCGCCGAGACCCACGCCGGTTCGGAGAGCGCATGGGTGTCGCGGCCGATGAACAGCGGCCCGGTGGTGCCCTGCGCAGCCCGGTACTCCACGATGGCTTGCGTGGTGGCTAGGATGTGCGCCTCGTTGAACGCCGCGTCCAGGCTCGATCCGCGATGCCCAGAGGTGCCGAACGCCACCTGCTGGTCGACGTTGTCCGGGTCGGGGGCGACGGTGTAATACGCCGTCACCACCGAGGCCACGTCGATGAGGTCTTCGGGTTGCGCCGGCTGACCGGCGCGGGGGTTGGCCGCCATACCGTCGATTCTGCTATGCCCGCCTCCCCCGCAGAACCCGGCGGGGTCGGCATACTGCTCGTCATGTCCTACGACCGGCGCGAACTCGCCGCCGTCTTCGCCGGCGGGGCGCTGGGCACGCTGGCGCGGGCCGGCTTCGAGGAACTGGCCGCCCGCGACCCCGGGCAGTGGCCGTGGCCGACGTTCACCGTGAACATCGTCGGTGCGTTCCTGCTCGGCTGGTTCGTCACCCGGCTGCTGGAACGGCTGCCGGTGTCCAGCTATCGACGACCCTTCCTGGGCACCGGCGTGTGCGGCGGCCTCACCACGTTCTCCACGATGCAGGTCGAGACGCTGAAGATGCTCGAGCACGGGCACTACGGCCTGGCCGCCGGCTACCTCGCGGCCAGCATCGTCGCGGGACTGCTCGCGCTGTCCCTGGCCACCGCGCTGGTACGCCGCGGCCGGGTGCGCCGATGAGCGTCGCGCTGGTCTGGCTCGGGGTGTGTGCGCTCGGCGGGCTGGGCGCGACGGCGCGCTTCGTCGTCGACCGTGAGGTCTCCCGCCGGGCGTCCCGGCCGTTCCCGGTCGGCACCCTGGTGGTCAACATCAGCGGGGCGCTGCTGCTGGGATTCCTGGCCGGGCTGGTGCTCAGCCCGCACCTGGCGCTGCTGGCCGGCACCGGGTTCGTCGGGTCCTACACCACGTTCTCCACCTGGATGCTGGAGACCCAGCGGCTGGCCGAGGAACGCCAGATCCGTTCCGCGCTGGCCAATATCGTCATCAGCGTGGCGCTCGGGCTGCCTGCGGCGTGGCTGGGCCAGACCCTGGGGGCCGCGCTGTGAGCGGCCTTGCCACGCTGACCGCGTACTTCGCCGAACGGGAGCGCAGCGGCGGTCGGTTCCTCGCCGACGCCATGCTGGACCTGCTCGGTGACCGCTCGATCGCCACCGGCGTGGTGCTGCGCGGCATCGCCAGTTTCGGGCCCACCAACATCGCGCGCAGCGACCGCTCGCTGAGCCTGTCGGAGGACCCGCCGGTGGTGGTGTGCGCCGTCGACACCGCAGACCGCGTCACCGCCGTCGCCGACGAGCTCGCCGCGCTGACCACCCGCGGCGTCGTCACCCTCGCGCGCGGCGACGCGCGGCCGGGCACCGGCTGGGTGCGGCTGTCGCTGTACGTGGGCCGCGGGCACCGCGCGGCCGGCACCGCAGGCTACGTCGCGGCGTGCGACGTGCTGCACCGGTGCGAGTTCCTCGGCGCCGAGGTGATGCTCGGGGTCGACGGCACCATCGCCGGGCAGCGCCGACGCGCCCGGTTCTTCGGCGGCAACGCCGACGTGCCGCTGCTCGTCTCCGGCGTCGGCCGCGCCGAGCAGGCCGCGGCCGCGCTCGACACCCTGCGGCAGATGTGGCCGGATCCGCTGGTGACGATCGAGCCGGTGCTGGTGTGCAAGAGCGGCGGTCGGCTCCTCGGCACGCCCGCCGACGACGGGGCACGGTGGCAGAAGCTGACGGTGCGCACCGCCGAGGACACCCTGTCCGATGGCCGACCGATCCACCGCGCGCTGATCGCACGGCTCAAGGACTCCGCGCATGCCAGCGGTGCGACCGCGGTGCGCGGCATCTGGGGCTTCCACACCACGGCTGTCGGGACCGAAACCCCGCACGGCGACCGGTTCCTGCAACTGACCCGGCACGTGCCGGTGACCACGGTCATGGTCGACACCGCACCGAACATCGCGGCCAGCTTCGAGATCGTCGACGCACTGACCGAGCGGGACGGATTGGTGACCTGCGAGCCGGTCCCAGCGGCCGTCGCGGTCGATGGCCCGCACCGCCGCGGCGGCCTGCAGCTCGGGTGATCCCGCAAGCGGGGTAAGCATAGCCTACCTTTACTTGTCGGTGTAACGTCCCACCGCATGCAGACGTCTTCCCAGCAAACGGTCAGCGCGGCCCTCACCGAGATCCTGCGCGACGACCTCAACGTCGACATCAGCCGCATCACCCGGGACTCCCGGCTCATCGACGACGTCGGCTTGGACTCGGTGGCCTTCGCGGTCGGGATGGTGGCCATCGAGGACAAGATCGGGGTGGCGCTGTCCGAGGAAGACCTGCTGACCTGCGACACGGTCGGCGACCTCGAGGCGGCGATCCTGGCCAAGGTGCCGGCCGGCCAGTGAGCGTGCTGGCGGCCGCGGCGACGCGGACGATGACGACGTCACCGCGCGATCTGGTGGTACTCGATCCCGCCGCCGGACAGTGGGTCCGGCATCCCTGGCAGGAGGTGCACGCGCGGGCCGAGAACATCGCGGAACGGCTGGCCCACGGTCCGGCCGGCGCCGTCGGCCTGGTCGGCGACCCGACGGTGGAACTGGTCGCCGCGATCCAGGGGGCCTGGCTGGCCGGACGGTCGCTGTCGATCCTGCCCGGCCCCGTCCGCGGCGCCGACGACACGCAGTGGGCGCGGTCCACCGCCGAGCGGTTCGCCGGCATCGGCGTCACCCAGATCGCCACCCAGGGCAAGCATCTGGAGTTGTTGCGCGCCAACACCTCCGGTGCCACGATCCACGATCTCACGCTGATCGGGGATGCTGTGCGCTCGACGACCTTCCCCGCGGCGCCGGCGCCGCCGGGCACCCCGGCCGTCCTGCAGGGCACCGCGGGGTCCACCGGCACCCCGCGCACCGCGCTGCTCTCGCCGGAAGCCGTGCACAACAACGTCACCGCCGTGGTGGCACACACCGCGGTCGATTCCAGCGTCGACGTGGGCTGCACGTGGCTGCCCCTCTATCACGACATGGGCCTGACGTTCCTGCTGACCGGATTCCTGTCCGGCGGGGAGATCTGGCTGGCCCCCACCTCGGCGTTCGCCGTATCCCCGTTCCGGTGGTTGAGCTGGCTCTCCGAGAGCCGCGCAAACCTCACCGCAGCACCGAATTTCGCCTACTCCGTGCTGGGCAAGTACGCCCGCCGCGCGCCCGAGGTGGATCTGGGCAACCTGCGGTTCGCCCTCAACGGCGGCGAGCCGGTGGACTGCGACGGCTTCGAGCTGTTCCTGAAGGAGATGGCGCGGTTCGGCCTCGACGCGGGCACCGCCGCACCGTCCTACGGCATGGCCGAGTCGACCTGCGCGGTCACCTCCCCCGCAGTGGGCACCGGCCTGGTGGTCGATGAACTGGTCGATCCCGCAACATCTTCGATGAGCCGGCACGCCGTGCTCGGTGCGCCGATCCCCGGCATGGAGATCCGGATCGCACCGGCCCCGCAGGCCGACGTCTCCGGCGACCGGGAGATCGGCGAGGTCGAGATCCGCGGCACGTCGATGATGACGGGTTACCTCGGCCAGCAGCCGCTGGCACCCGGGGAGTGGTTCGGTACCGGGGATCTGGGCTATCTCACCGACGCCGGGCTGGTGGTGTGTGGCCGGATCAAGGAGCTCATCACCGTGGCCGGACGCAATCTGTTCCCCAGCGAGGTGGAGCGCGTCGCCGCCCGGGTGCGCGGGGTGCGTGAAGGCGCGGTGGTGGCGGTGAGCGCCGACGCGAACTCGGCCCGGCCAGGCCTGGTGATCGCCGCGGAGTTCCGCGGGCCCGACGAGGCGGGCGCACGCCGAGAACTGGTGCAGCAGGTGGCATCCCACTGCGGTGTGGTGCCCGCCGAGGTGCTGTTGCTGGCCCCGGGAACGCTGCCGCGCACCTCGTCGGGCAAGCTCCGGCGCCTGCACGTGAAGAACAACCTGGAGGCACTGCACGCATGACCATGGCCGTCGAGACCACCCTAGAGGACTACCGCAGCTTGCTGGCCGAGGTGTTCGACGAGCGGATCGTCCGCTGGACCGCCGAAGCCGAAGCCGCGGAACAGTTCCCACGCGAACTGATCGAACACCTGGGCGCCGGCGGGGTGTTCCGGGCGAAGTGGGGGGCGCCGGGCAACCAGCACCCCGATGTTGGCAAGCTCAACGAGTTGGCCTTCAAGCTGGGCCACCTCGGGTCCGCAGGTGTCGGCGTCGGGGTCAGCCTGCACGACTCGGCGATCGCGATCCTGCGCCGGTTCGGCAAGTCCGATCACCTCCGAGACATCTGTGAGCAGGCCATCGCCGGGGACGCCGTGCTGTGCATCGGTGCCTCAGAAGAGTCCGGAGGTTCGGACCTACAGATCGTCGAGACCGAAGTCCGTTCTGCCCGAAATGGTTACGAGATCCGTGGGATCAAGAAGTTCGTGTCGCTGTCCCCCATCGCCGACCACATTATCGTGGTGGCTCGCGGCGTCGACCACGACCCCACCAGCAGGCACGGCAACGTCCTGGTCATCGCCGTTCCGACCAGCCAGGTGTCGGTGCAGCGGCCCTATCGCAAGGTGGGTGCCGGACCGCTGGATACCGCCGCCGTGCACATCGACACCTGGGTTCCGGCGGACCATCTGGTGGCCAGGGCGGGCACCGGGCTCGCGGCGATCTCGTGGGGCCTGGCACACGAGCGGATGTCGATCGCCGGCCAGGTGGCGTCGTCGTGCCAGCGGGTGCTCGGCGTGACGCACGCCAGGATGGTGCAGCGCCGGCAGTTCGGCGCGACCCTGTTCGAGCACCAGGCGCTGCGGATGCGGATGGCCGATCTGCAGGCCCGGGTCGATCTGCTGCGGCACGGGTTGGCCGGCATCGCCGCGCAGGGCCGGCTGGACCTACGCGCGGCGGCGGCGGTCAAGGTCACCGCGGCCCGCCTGGGTGAGGAGGTGCTCTCCGAGTGCATGCACATCTTCGGCGGCGCAGGGTATCTCGTCGAGGAGACCCCGCTGGGGCGGTGGTGGCGCGACATGAAGCTGGCCCGCGTCGGCGGCGGCACCGACGAGGTGCTCTGGGAGCTGGTGGCCGCGGCGATGAAACCCGACTTCGCCGGCTACGAGGAGACGATCGGACCGCTGGCCTCCGACTGAGCCCGCACCGCGGGCACGTCGTCGGGGGTGCGGGGCAGCGCGTAGAGAGCCATCCGGCGGTTGGACATCTGGTGTTCGCCGAGGAAGGCGCACCCCGCGAACTCGCACACCCGGCGCGCCCCGCTGTTGCGATGGTCCGGGTCGAACATCACCCGCCGACAACGGGTTTCGATCTCGAACAGGCTGGCCACCACCTTCGGCAACAGCAGCGGCACCAACCCGCGGTTGAGTAGCCGCTCGTCGGCGACCGCGGCGTGCACACCCAGATCGAAAGGGTCGGCGTGGTAGCGGGTTGCGATGGAATCCTTGGCGGCACGGTAGATCTCGAGATAGCCGACGTCCTGGCCGCGGAAGCTGCCGATGAACGGCCGGGAGTACTCGCCGTCGAGTTGGGCCTGCAGGTAGCGGCGCCACCGCTGCGGCGGCCACGGATACTCCCACGCCGCCACCAGGTGCGGCCGATTCATCCACTCCGACACCAGCTCCGCGTCGGCCGTGGGGTCGGCGATCCGTAGCCGGTACGGTTGGTCCACCACCGGGGTCGGCGGTGCCGGCACCGCACGGACCTCGTCGGGAATCGTGGTGAGCTCACGTGGCAGGACCGGCTGTGCGGCCTCGTGGATGTCGGTCATCGACGCAGCAGCTTACCCGAGCAGGTAAGGGCAGGGTTACCTTCGCTAGAGCAGCAGCAAAATGCCGGTGACCGACAGCGCGACCACCTTGACCAGTTCCAGGGCCACGTACCGCAGGTGCGCCCGGGACCGCGGTCCGTCGCTGCCGGCGAGCACCGCGTCGGAGCGCTTGGCCAGCATCGGCCGCACGGCGACCAGCTGCACCAGCAGCGCCACGACCGCGATGGCGACCCCGGCCATGGCGCCGGCGCCGGGGCGCCACACCACGAAGGACACGGCGATCACCGCCGCGAGCACCAGCTCGCAGGCATTGAGGGCGCGAAAGACCAAGCGCCCGATACCCAAACCGATCTGGGTGGTCACCCCTGGGGCGCGGAACTTCAGCGGTGCTTCGAGGAAGGAGATCGCCAGAACCATTCCGAGCCAGAGGAACAGCGCGGCGACGGCGGGGGCAGCGTTCACCACGCCAGCCTAGGCTGCCATGGTGGAGGGATGGACGTCGATCGGATCGCCGAATTACAACGTTGGGAGGACTCCGGCGCGCACTGGCGGGTGGTCGGCCGCACCGCCACCACCGTCACCGTGGCCCTGGTGCAGTGCGACGGTGGCGAGGAAGTGGGCCGCTTCACCAGCGCCGACGCCGCCGTGCTGAGGTTCATCGGCGACCGCGAGTCCGACGAGGGCTGAGCTGGGCCGTTTCGGTCCGTGCCGCCGGGCCGCGGCGTTACCGTACCGGGCAGGGAGCACCGCCCGTTCCGGCCGTGGTCCCGGTGAGGAACGGAAGGACCGGACCTTGGCAACGACGCCTGACCGCCCGTGCTGCGCCCGAACTCGGCTGCGCGCCGGCCGGTTGGTGGGCCGGGTCGGCGGGCTCGCCGTCGCGCTCGGGATCGGGCTGGCCATCGCCAACAGTCCCGCCATCGCCAACGCTGACGACGGGTCAACGGCCTCGGACACCTCGTCTTCCGCGGCGGACTCGAGAGGCGCGGACTCGAAAGGCCCGGACTCGAAAGGCTCGGCGTCGGGGGCCGCCGACACGGGTCACGACGAGGACCCCGAGGAGACGGGGCCCCGCGCGGGTCCCGAGGACCAGGAGTCCGAAGACCAGGAGTCCGGAGACGAGGAGTCGGCCGAGGAGGATCCCGAGGACGAGGCCGGGGAACCGGCCGACGACGACGCCGCGCCCGCCGAGGCCGAAGCCGACGAGCCCGAGGGGGACGCGTCCGAGGCCGGCAAGTCGGGTTCCGGCGAGGCACCCGCCATGGTGAGCCTCGAGGCGCCGGCCGCGCCGAGCGACCCCGACAGTGCGCGGGACACGCACGATCCCGCGGCACCGGCGGCCGCACTGATGGCGGTGACCGGGACGGCGCGCCGCGAGCTCGCCGCCGCGCCGACCACGGCGTCGACGACGGCGGCCCCGGCCGTCGAGGTGAGCCCGCTGGGCACGCCCGAGCAGCTGGAGGCCGAACGGCTGGCCGCCGAGACGGTCGCCACCTGGCCGGTCCGGTTGATGAAGTTCGTGTTGACGGTCGGCTGGCTGGCCACCGCGCAGCGCGAGTACCAGGCGATCGGCGGGCCCGACTGGGAGAACCTGGCCCAGCTCCGGCAGGCGGTCGACGAGTACGCGATGGGGGCGGCCTTCCAGCAGCAGCTGCTCGATTCGATGCGACCGACCGTGGTCACCCAGGTCGCACCGCCGCACACCTGGTACGGCCAGACCGTCGGCGGCTCCCGGATCCTCTACGACAACCCCGACACCATCTACCGGTTCATGGGTGTCAACAAGACCTCGACCTACGTCATCACCGGCCGGTTCCTCGGAGCACCGCCCGCCGACACCAGCTTCAGCGTCCTGACCGGGCTCTCCGGCGTCACCGCCGGCTACCTCAGCGGCCGCGACCTGCACATCGAACCCGACGGCTCGTTCACCATCACCGTCAGCTCCGCACCCGCCGGCCCCGGGCAGACCAACCACCTGCAGCTCACCGCGGAGTCGACGTTGATCGCGGTGCGAAACACCTTGTCGGACTGGAACACCCAGTCGCCGATGAGCCTGGCCATCGAGCGGGTCGCCGGTCCGCCGAACAGTCTGTTCAGCCAGCTCGGCGGGTTCGCCATCCCGCTGCTGGGCCCCACGGTCGCCAACAGCCCGTTGCTGACCACGTTGGTGTCGCTCATCCCCCCGATGACGAACCCGCCGGCGATCCTGCGGGGCACCGTCACCGCGGCGGTGATGGCCCTGGGGTTGTCGATGGAGGCGAAGTACATCAAGGTCGCCACCACCGACCCCGACACCGGTGCCCGCACCCAACCCAATGTGCTGGAAGACCCGACCCGCAACGCCGAGTTCCTGGCCACCCAACTGCAGAGCGCCGGCTACTTCTCGCTCGCGGACACCGAGGCGCTGGTCGTGACGATCACCCCGAACAGCGCCCGCTACTTCACGGTGCCGGTCACGAACCTGTGGACCGTCACCGACGACTACCGCACCAAACAGACCAGCCTGAACATCGCGCAGGCCAAGGCGAATCCGGACGGCAGCTACACGATCGTGATCTCGCCCGAGGATCCCGGCGTCCACAACTGGGTGTCGACCGGCGGATTGAACCGCGGCACCGTCTCGATCCGATTCCAGGACCTCGACCAGGATTCCGAGCTGACCCCGACCGTCACCTCGGTCGTGGTGCCGCTGTCCGAACTGGGCACCGTGCTGCCGCCGACCACCCCGTACGTCACCCCGCTGCTGCGACGACACCTGCTCGAACTGCGAAAGCTGGCGTTCGACAGACGCTTTGCACCCTACCCGCAGCCGTGATCAATGCGCCGCGGCGTCCTTGGCCTTGCGGCGGAACGGCAGCACGTGCACGATCCCGACGACGACGAGGCCGACGACGAACCCGATCACCGCGGAAGCGGCGGTGTTCACCAGCCAAGCCAGCACGGCGCCGACGCCCGCGACGTGATGCACGTATTCCTCGGCGTGGTGCACCAACCCGTACGGTGCGTGCCACCCCAGTTCGTCGACCCCGATGAGCAGGATGTGGCCGCCGACCCAGAGCATCGCCACGGTGCCGATGACCGACAAGGCCGACAGCAGCTTCGGCATCCCGGCGACCAGGCCACGGCCCACCTTCTTGGCGAATCCCGAGGACCGCTGTGTCAGGCTCAGCCCGATGTCGTCCATCTTCACGATGCCGGCCACCACGCCGTACACCGCCACGGTGATCACCAGGGCCACCACCAGCAGGATGATCAGCCGCGGCAGGAAAGACTGGTCGGCCACCTCGTTGAGCGCGATCACCATGATCTCGGCGGACAGGATGAAGTCGGTGCGGATGGCGCCGGTGACCATGAACCGTTCCGCGTCGGGCCCGGAGGCCGCGACGGGTTTGGCGTGCGCGTCGTGGCCGGTGATCCGGGCCCACACCTTCTCGGCGCCCTCGTAACAGAGATAGGTGGCGCCGAGCATCAGGATCGGGGTGAGCAGCCACGGCACGAACTGACTGAGCAGCAGCGCCGCGGGCAGGATGAACACGATCTTGTTGCGCAGCGATCCGATGGCGATGCGCTTGATGATCGGCAGTTCCCGCTCGGCAGCGATGCCGTGCACGTACTGCGGTGTCACCGCGGTGTCGTCGATGACCACCCCGGCCGCCTTCGCGGTGGCCCGGCCGGCGGCCGCGCCGACGTCGTCGACGGAGGCCGCCGCCAGCTTCGCCAGCAGGGCGACGTCGTCGAGAAGCGCGAACAGGCCCCCGCTCACCGGGGCACCGGGATCGCCAGTGCGGTCATGGCACCGAAGGTTACCCGCCGGTCGCGCCCCGCGTCGGTGCCGACCGGACCGACCCAGCCTCAGGCGGGCCTGCCCGGCGCATCCAGCCCGCGTTACGGGTTCGCTACAGCAAACTCGTGTCGCTTCCAGAACTGCGTTACCTGGGGTAACGTCAACGCGATCGTCGGTACCGCCGACGTCGGGGGACACGGCGCACGTGGGGGTTTCGATGAGGGCAACGCTGGCTCCTTATGTCACCACGGGGGTCGCGCTGCTGACCGTCGGCGCCGTGACGGTGGTCCCCCTCGAACCGACGACCGATATCGCGGTGCGCGCCAGCCACGAGGTCGTCGAGCTGACCGCCGATCCGTCGGTGCTGGACGTCTACGGCGGGTTGATCACGAGATCGCTGGAGAACCTGGGCGATCGGGCCAGGGATGCCGCCCCGGCGATCGGGCGACTCATCGAGTATCCGATCGGGGTGGCCACCGATGTGGCCACCGCCGTGGAGTCCGGTGACGTCGAGCTGCTGGTCGCCACCGTGGCCAAGGCGGTGGCGCAGCCGGCGTCGGCGGTGATCACTGCGCCGGTCACCTTCGTCACGGACTATGCGGCGTCGATGGCCGTGGCCCTGGTCGTCTGGCCGGTGGTGAACGCGGCCCTCGGCACCGTCTACGCCGTCCGCGATGTGCTGGAGGCGCTCGCCGACGCCGACCTGGTGGACCTGCTCAACGCGGTGGTCACCATCCCGGGCAAGGTGATTCACGCCGTGGTCAACGGCGTCGTGGACTGGGAGGACCCCGACGGATCCGGCTTCACCGGGTTGCTCACCGAAGGCCCGACGGATCCCATCGGCGGCAACTTCCTCAAGGGCCCGCTGTACCAGGCGGCGACCTTCCTCGACGACGTCGTACCGGCCTGGACGACGCCGGGGACGTCGACGCCGCCCGGCGACAGCACGGTCGGTGAGGTGCCCGATCTCGGCGCGCCCGGCGTGCCGCTGCGCACCCTTGTCGACCCGCCGGCCGGCGCCGACGACGAGACCCCCTCCGACGACGTCGCTTCCGATGACGTCCCTTCCGCCGAGGATGACGCCGCGGCCTCCGACGCGGCCGAGCCGACCGAGGGACCCGCTGCGGGCGAGGGCGGCGAGGACCCGGGGACCGAAACGGAGGTCGAGCCCGAGACCGAGGCGGTGACGGAGGCGGTGACCGAGCCCGGGGGTGACCGGGACACCGATCGTGACCGGCTCGAGGACCGCGATGAGGCCGACCGCGGCAGCGACGGCGCGAATGCCGAGGCCGGTACGGACGACGACGGTGCGAGGCCCGATCGTCCGACCACCTCGAAAACTGACGCCTCCGGCAAATAACTCTGGTTAGCTGACTGCAGTCAGCGCCGGGTTTAGGCTGCTGCCCCTCGGGTACCTGCTCCGAGCTACCCGAGAGTCAGGTGAGGTAATGAGATCCCAGCCCAAGACCGCGATGGCCCTGTTCGGCGGGGCCGTAATGCTGACCTTCGCCGTCGGATGCGGCGGCGGTGACAGCGGCGAATCGCCCACCACCACCGAGACCGGCGGTGTCGAGACGACCACCCTCGAGACCACCCCGACAACGACGCCGGTCGCGCCCACCACCGGCGGTGAGGCCCCGGAGCCCGGCGGTGAGGGCTCCATCCCCGGCGGCCCCACCGGCGGCGGCGGACCCGAGGGCGGCGGCGGCTCCATCCCCGGCGGCCCCACCGGCGGCGGCGGACCCGAGGGCGGCGGCGGCTCCATCCCCGGCGGCCCCACCGGCGGCGGCGGCCCCGGTGGCGGTGGCGGCTGTGTGCCGGGTGTGGGCTGCGTAGAGGTGCCCTGATCGGTACCGAATCACCGCGCCCGGCAGTGCTGTTCGACATCGACGGCACGCTGGTCGACTCCAACTACCTGCACGTGCACGCGTGGCAGCGGGCGTTCCAGGCCGAAGGTCTGCAGGTGCCGAGCTGGCGGATCCACCGCTGCATCGGCATGGACGGTTTTACGCTGGTGCAGGAGCTCTCCGGGGACACCGACGACGCCGCCGGTCAGCGCCTGAAAGACGGACACAGCCGGTTCTACCGCGACACCGCCCGCCTGCTGGCTCCGCTTCCTGGCGCCAGGAACCTGTTGCGTCGGGTGGCATCCGAAGGCCTGCAGGTGGTGCTGGCGACGTCGGCTCCCGAGGATGAATTGGCTTTGCTGCGCGAGGTTCTCGACTGCGACGACGTGGTCTCTGCGGTGACGTCGTCCCAGGATGTCGAGACGGCCAAACCCCGGCCCGACATCGTCGCGGTCGCCTTGGAGCGGGCGAGCGTGACCGCCGCCGAGGCGGTGTTCGTCGGCGACGCCGTCTGGGACTGCCAGGCGGCGGGCCGGGCCGGGGTTACGTCGATCGGGCTGCTCACCGGCGGCGTGTCCCGTGCGGAACTGATGCAGGCCGGCGCCTCTGCGGTGTTCGACGACGCCGCCGCACTGTCGAACTCATTGGCCGGCAGCGCGATCGGCGCACTCATGGTGCGGACGCGCTGACCGCGCGGTGCACCAGGAGCTGAGCACGATCCCGCCGGACTGGTTCCAGGCCGTCGACGTGGCCGGCATCGCCGCCGATCCGGCCGTCGGCCGCCACATCCGCTGGGCTAGCTCCCCAGCTCGTCGAGCGCGTGTTCGGCGCCGCGGTTGAGCGGCACCGGGTCGGTGTCCCGTGCGGTCTCCAGGGCGATGCCCTTGGCGGCGCCGACCGCCTGCTCGAGCTGAGGTTTGCGCTCGAACAACGTCTTGGTCAGCACGCACGCCAGGTTCGCGTCGATATCGTCGCGGACCAGCAGCACGTTGGGCACCACGATGGTCGCAACGTCGGCGGGCAGCCCGTAGGTGGCGGCCGGGATCACGCCCTGCTCGTAGGCCGGGCTGATCTCCTGCATCTTCGCCAGCTGCGGCGTGATGTCGAGGAACGCCACCTCCGAGCGCGCCGTGGTCAACAGGTCGGTGATCCCCGGTGTGGGCAGCCCGCCCGACCAGAACAGCGCGTCGATCGAACCCTCCTTGATACCGTCGACGGTCTTGGTGAGGTCCAGTCGCTGCGCGGCGACGTCGGATTGCGGGTTCAGCCCGGCGGATTCGAGCAACCGGTTGGCGATCACCTCGGTGCCCGACCCGGGTGAGCCGGTGGACACCCGCTTGCCGCGCATGTCGGCGATGGAGCTGATACCGCTTCCGGTCCTGACGATCACCTGCGTGTAATTGGGGTAGATCCGCGAAAGCGCTTGGATGGGTTGCGGTTCCCCGTCGAAGCTGGCCTTGCCCTGCACGGCGTCGGCCGCGGTGTCGGCGAGCGAGAACGCGACCTGGTAGCTGCCGCCGACGAGCTGCTGGATGTTCTGCACCGACGCCCCGGTCTCGGCGGCGGTGGCCCGCACCGTGCCGTCGGTGGCGGTGGACAGCTGCTCGGCGTAGGCGTTGCCGAGCGCGAAGTACACCCCGGTCGAGTTGCCGGTGGCGATGCTGACCCGGGTGTCCGAGCCCACCTCGCAGGTGATCTCGCCGCCGCTGTCGGCGGTCGGGGCGTCCTGCCTGCCGCCGCACCCGGTGGCCACCGCGGCCGTCAGCGTCACCGCAGCGAACCCGGCCAGGGCCGCCGAAATCCGTTTCATGTCCGTCTCCTCTTGTCGATGTAGGTGAACGCGACTGCAGCAAGCAGACACGCCAACCCGGCCGCGATGGTGACCGGGTCGAGGAACAGCAACAGCAGCGCCGCGATTGCGCTGAGCACGCGGGGAATTCGTGACATCGCGCCGACGCCCAGCGCCCAACCCCCCGCGGCGAACGACAGCGCCACGATGCCCGCTCCCGCCGCGGCGCACGCCCAGATCACCCCGATCACCGGTCCGCGCGCCAGCAGGTACTCGCCGGGATCGGTCAGCACGAACGCGATCGGTACCAGGAACGCCGGCGCGGCGTAGCGCAGGGCCTGCCACATCGTCGGGATCGCCCGCGCCCCGGTGATCGCCGACGCCCCCACCGCCGCGAGTGCCGTCGGCGGGGTGACCTCGGAGAGCACCGAATAGTAGAAGACGAACATCGCCGCGGCCGGCGCGGGCACGTCGAGTGCGAGCAGCGCCGGGCCGATGATCACCCAGCCGATGATGAACGACGCGGTGACCGGGATCGCCAGCCCCAGCAGCGCCAGCGCCACCGCCGCGAAAACCGCCGTCAGCGCCAACATCAGCGTGTGGTTGTCGGTCAGCGCATCCACCCCGCCGACCAGGACCGAGGAGAACTGGGCGCCCAGACCGGTCTTCGTCGTCATCGCGGTGATCACCCCGGCGGCCGCGCAGACCGACACCACCGGAAGCACCCCCCGCACCCCCGCGCTGAGCGCCTCGAACAGCCGCCGCGGCGTCAGCCGGCCGCGCCGGTCCAGGAACGACAGCGCGAACACCAGCGCGGTGGCGTACACCACCGCCCGTGTCGCCGACATCCCGACGGCCAGCAGCACCACGATCACGATCAGCGACGAGAAGTGATATCCGAATCGGGCCAACAGCTTCCACGGTGACTCGGTGTCCAGGTGAGCGGCCTTCATGCCGAACCGGCGGGCGTCGATCTCGACGGCCAGCAGGATCCCCAGGTAGTACAAAACGGTGGGGATCATCGCCCAGCCGAGCACGGTCAGGTAGGACACCTCGAGGTACTCGGCGACGATGAACGCCGCTGCACCCAGCGTCGGCGGCGACAGCAGGGCACCCACCCCGGCGGCGGCCAGCGCACCGCCGGCCCGCTCCGGCGCATAGCCGGCCCGGCGCATGATCGGCCACGTCACCGCGCCGACACTGACCGCGGTGGCGGTGCCCGACCCTGATACCGTGCCCAGCAGGAATCCCGACGCGACCGCGGTGCGCCCCGCCGCGCTGCGCGAACGCCGGAACGCCGACACCGACAGGTCCACGAAGAACCGGGCGGCGCCGGAGGATTCGAGCACCGCCCCGTAGATGGTGAACAGCACGATGTAGGTCGCGGCCACGTCCAGCGGGGTGCCGAAGAAGCCGCTGCCGGAGTTGTAGAGCGCGTCGATGATCTGGTCGAAGTCCAGCCCGGCGTGCGCGATCGGCCAGCTCTGCGGCAGTAGCCCGCCGTAATAGCCGTAGGCCAGGAACAATCCGCACACCACCGGCAGCGCCCACCCGGTGGTGCGCCGGCACGCCTCCAGGATGAGCACCAGCAGCAGCGCACCCATGGCGACGTCGGTCGGTTCGAGCAGTCCCTGCCGGTCCAGGAACGCGTTGTAGCCACCGCCGCCGGTCCCGATGCGCAGCGGCAGGATCGGGTACAGGCACACCAGCAGGGTCAGCGCGGCCAGCACCCAGTCCAGCGCGCCGGGCCGCGCCTCCGGATCGAGCCTGCCCAACCCCGACCGGTACACCAGGTACACCAGCGGCAGTGTCCCGGCCAGGAACACCACCAGGTAGTACTGGCTGCCCTGCGACAGCGGCCGGAACACCTGCCAGATGGTGAGCAGCGCGACCGCGAAGGCGACGCCGGCGACCACGCGCTGGGTCCACCCGTGCAGCTGCCGGCCCGGCTTCTCCTGGTCGTCGACCTGCGGCGGCGCCGCGGCGCCGGACGGTGAAGCGGCCGTGGCGACCGTCGACGGCGGGTCGCCGGTCCCCTTCGGCGCGGTCGCATCCATCGATCTCAAACGTAGGCGCCCGGCGCCGCGTGCGGGCGGCTTTGCACACTTCGCCGAGCCGCGTGTCGGGCCGGCCGGCGCCCGCGGGCGCCGGCCGCGCTCAATGTTGTTCGGAGGACGCAGGTTTGACGGTGACGACGTCGGTGAGGCCGCTGACGGTCAGTACCGGGATCAGGATGGGATTGACGACGAGCTCGATGCGGTCGGCATGGTCGAACAGCACGCTGAGCGCGCCGCTGTCCAGGTAGTCCACCGCGGTGAGGTCCACTGTGAGGCGCTGACCGTCGCTGTCGGGCCGCGCCCGGGCGAGGGCATCCGCGAACGACGCGACGTTGCTCAGGTCCAATTCGCCTGCGGCCCTGAGCACGATCGAGCCGTCGGCGCTGTCGGTGGACAGGCTCAGCGGTGTGGCCATCAAACGATCCTCGCGTGCATGTGAACTGTGGTGCCAGCGGCGTCCGGTTCGATCGTGACATCATGCATCAGTCCCCGCATCAGCGCGATGCCCCGCCCCCGGTGCGCGGCCGCCACGGGAGGTTTCCAGGAGCCGGTGTCGGTGACGGTGACGTGCAGCCGGTCCGCCAGGACGGTGGCGCGCAGCGTGACCAGCCCGCCGGTGAGGTGACGGTGGCCGTGTTCGATGGCGTTGGCCAGCGCCTCGCCGGTGGCGATCAGCACGTCGAGGGTCTGCTCGGCGTTGACACCGGCGGTGGTCAGCCAGCGGCGCAACACCGACCGGCTGGCGGCGAGTTCCCCGACGTCTGCGGCCATCTCGAGCTCCAGCGGCGTGGGCTGGCGGTACAGCAGCAGCGCGACATCGTCCTGGTAGCCGTCTCCGGGGGCCAGACCGGACATCACCAGCCGGGCCAGCTCGTCGAGCGGGGCGCCGTCGTTGGCCTGGATCACCGAGGCCGCCCGGGTGATGCCGTCGTCGAGCGGCTCGCGCCGTCGTTCCACCAGCCCGTCGGTGTAGAGCAGCAGCGTGGCACCAGGCGGCAGCGTCGCGCGCGCCTCGGGGCGGGTCTGGTGGTAGGCCAGCCCCAGCGGGGTGGCCTGCGCGCCGTCGAGCAGGACCGGGCTGTGGTCGGGCCGGACCAGGATCGGCGGCGGATGACCGGCGCTGGAGTAGGCGATCTCGCCGGCGCCCGGGCTGAGCACCGCGCAGAACGCCGTGGTGCAGCGCGCCCCCGGCAGCCGGGCGGCGAACCGGTCCACCGCCGACAGCGCCTGCGCGGGCTGCGGATGTTCCAGCAGCAGGGCGCGGAAAGCGCTGCGCAGCTGCCCCATCACCGCTGCCGCGGACAGGCCGTGCCCCACGCAGTCGCCGACGATCAGACCGATCCGCCCCTTGTCGAGATCCACGATGTCGTACCAGTCGCCGCCGACCTGCAGCGGGCGGGTCGCCGGCTGGTAGCGCACCGCGAAGCCGGACGACACCGCCGGCCCCAGGATCGCGTGCTGCAGCGCCAGCGCCGTCTCGCGCTGCTGGTCGAGTTGGCGCACCCGCTGCAAACCCTGCTCGAGCCGGCCGGCGAGCACGGTGAGCAGCGTGCGCTCCTCCACGGTGAAGGTCCGCGGATCGCGCAGTTCGAGCTCGAGGACCAGCACGCCCTGCGGGTGTTGCAGCGCGATCCTGGCCGCACCCGCTTCCCTGGTGTCGGGGACCAGCAGCCCACCGGCCGGCGCCGAGGTGAGCGCCGCCCTGGCGCTCGGCGACAGCTGCGGCCACGGGGTCGGCGGTACGCCCGCCCCCACGATCTGCGGCTCCGGGTCGTCGACGGACCCGAGGAACGTCACCGCCGATACCCGGCGTGCATCCCACACCCGGCACAGCACATCGGCGGCCCCTCCGACGGCGTCGTCGAGGGTGTCGGCCTGGGCGAGCCGCTCGTTGAGCGCGCTCAACGCCGTCTCGCGCTGCACGGCGTACCGCTCGGCGGTGACATCGCGCAGGGTGCCGACCACGACGCGCCGGCCGTTGTCGGGGTCGGTGGTGTGGTTGAAGTTCACGCTGACCCATAGCCGGTGCCCGTCGCGGTGGTCGACGGGCACCGCGGGCAGGTTGCCCTGTGGCTGCGCGAGCATCTGCGTCAGCGCGTCCCCGAACAGCCGGTGTGCCTCGGCGTCGCGGTCGGCCGAGGGGCGCCACGGGTGCGGCGGCGGGTACGGCAGCCCGTCTGCGCCGAAGCCGAGGATCTCCCGGAACGCGGCGTTGATCTCGATGAGCCCGCCGTCCTCGTCGCAGACGAAGAAGGCTTCCTGCAGCGACTCCACCAGTGCGTCCCGCCAGCGGGCGTGGTGGTTGCGCAGCCGGGCGAGTTCCACGGTGGCGCGCGCTCTGGCCAGCAGCTCGGGGGCGGTGAACGGCTTGACGAGGTAGTCGTCGGCACCGGCCTGCAGCCCGCTGATCGACGCGTCCGGTCCGGCGCGGGCCGACAGCAGCACGACCGGCACCGCGGCGGTTCGCCGATCGGCGCGCAGCGCCGCCACCAGGCCCAGGCCGTCCAGCCGCGGCATCATCACATCGCTGATCACCAGATCGGGTGCGGCGGCGCGGATGGCCTCCAGCGCCGCCCGGCCGTCGGCGACGGTGTCCACCAGGTAGCCGCCGCCGCGCAGCAGCCTGGCCAGGTAGTCGCGCATGTCGGCGTTGTCGTCGGCGACCAGCACGCGCACCTGGGCACCGTGGGTGCCGGCCCGGGAGGTGGGCCCGGGGTCACCCGGTTCGGTCGGGTCGGGCGTCCAGCGCAGCGCCTCTTGCACGAACGTCTCGGCGGTGGTGCTGGCGACCCGGCTCTTGCCGCCGTGCTCGACGGCATCCGGCGGTAGATGCGCCGCGCCGAACCGTAACCGGATGGTGAACGTGGTGCCGCGGCCTTCGGCGCTCTCGGCCTCGATCGTGCCGCCGTGCAACGCGACGAGTTCCTTGACCAGTGCCAGCCCGATGCCGCTGCCCTCATAGGACCGCGCGCGGGTGTTCTCGATCCGGTGGAACCGCTCGAACAGCCGGGGCATCTCGGCGGCGGCGACGCCGATACCGGTGTCGGCGACGGTCACCACCGCGGCGTCACCGTCACGGCGCACCTCGATGGCGATGCTGCCGTCGAAGGTGAACTTCAGCGCGTTCGACAGCAGGTTGAAGACGACCTTCTCCCACATGTCGCGGTCGACGTAGACCGGCTCGTCGAGCTCGGCGCAACTCAGCTTCAGCGCCAGGCCGGCGCGTTCCACCGCGGAGCGGAACACGCTGGCCAGTTCGGCGGTGGTGGTGCCCAGATCGACCGGTTCGTAGCGCGCCTGCGCGCGCCCGGCTTCGATGCGGGAGAAGTCCAGCAGGCTGTTCACCAGCTTGGTCAGCCGTAACCCGTTGCGCCACACCACGTCCAGCTCAGCGCGGGCTGCCTCGTCGAGGTGTTCGGCGGTCCGCAGCCCGGCCACCGGATCGAGGATCAACGTCAGCGGCGTGCGGAATTCGTGGCTGATGTTGGAGAAGAACGTGGTCTTGGCCCGGTCCAGCTCGGCGAGTTCCTCGGCCCGGCGCTGCTGCAGCTGGTAGCTGCGGGCCAGTCCCACCCCGGCGGCCAGGTGCCCGGCGACCAGGGTCACGAAGCCGCGGTAGGCGTCGTCCAGCGGCCGGTACCGGTTCAACCCGGCGACCAGGAAGCCGCTGGGCGCACCGCCTTGCTGCAGCAGCGGCACCACCAGCGCCTGGGTGGGTGGGTCCGGCCAGACCCCGGCGGGCAGGTCCGGGTACTGCGACAGGTCGACCACCACGGCTTCGCCGCGGGCCGGCTCCCGCACCGGCCACGGTCCGCCATCGGTGGCCGACAGGGTGGCCGGCGCGGCCGGGTGCCCGGCGGTGATGCCGCTCGTGCCGGCCAGCCGCGCGGCACCGGCGCTGTCGAACAGGTAGGTCAGCGTGAACGGCAGATCACGCAGGTTCTGCCCCAGTTGACGGTCGGCGAACCGCAGGATCTCGGTTTCGGTGCGCACCACGCTGGGGTCGGACCCCAGGTCGCGCAGCGTCGCCATCCGCCGCTCGCCGATCACCTGCTGGGTGTCCTCGGTGACCACACACAGCATGCCGACGACCTCGTCGTCGTCGTCGCGCAGCGGGCTGTAGGAGAAGGTGTGGTAGGTCTCCTCCGGGTAGCCCGACCGTTCCAGGAACAGCAACAGCGAGGTGTCCCAGGTGGCCTCGCCCGTGGACAGCACCCGGTCGATCCGCGGGCCGATGTCGCCCCAGATCTCGGCCCACACCTCTCGGGCGGGACGGCCCAGTGCCCACGGGTACTTGCGGCCCAGGGTGTCGCGCCGGTAGGCGTCGTTGCAGAAGAAGGTGAGGTCCGGGCCCCAGGCCATCCACATCGAGAACCTCGACGACAGCAGGATACTGACCGCGGTCTGCAGGCTCTGCGGCCACCGCTCGGGCGGGCCCAGTGGCGTCGCCGCCCAGTCGACCCGGGCGTGTTCCCGGCCGATATCACCGCTGGCATCGAATACCGCTGCAGGAGAGAATCTTTCGCGGCTCACCTCAACCGCCGGTGATCGCGTCGGCGACGGTCGGGAAGGGCCGCAGCACCCCGTCGAGCTTGGTGACCTCGATGGGCCGGGTCACCTCCGGGTTGTGGGCCACCACCCGCACCGTCACCGCGTCACTGCATCCGCGCTCGTAGCAGGCCAGCACGGCGTTCAGGCCCGCGCTCCCGAAGTACGTGACACCCCCGAGATCGACCACCAGCGTCCTGGCCGGATGCCCGGCGGCCAGTTCGAGACCGTGCTGCAGCGATTTGTGGAAATCCTCGGCGGCGCTGGAATCGACGTCGCCGCCGACCGACAGCACCACCGCAACGTCCCGAATGTCGTGTCCGACGTCCAATCCCACTGCTCCGCATCCTCGTGAAGTCGCTACTGTGCCGCGGCGGATACCCTTTCCGCGGCGTGCGCACACCCCGGGCTCACCCGGCGGGCGGGACGCGTTCGTGGACGGTGAGCAGCAGGTGGTCGAACTGGTTGCGCAACGCCGGGCCGTCGAACTGCAGCGTGCCGAGTTCGGCGACGATCTGCGCGGCCAACAACCGCAGCTTGACGTTGGAGTGCTGGGAGCGCCACTGCAACAGTTCGAAGGCTTGGTCGGCGTCGACGCCGTAGACGACCATCAGCGCGCCCTTGGCCTGCTCGATGGCGGCCCGGGCTTCGAAGATGTCGGTCAGCGTTCCGGTGAGGGCATCTTGGCGGACTTGCTCGAAGTTCTGGGTGAGGTCGACGTAGTAGCCCTCGGTCCCGACCACCGCGCCGCTGTCGTCGATCATCCGGTCCGCCAACACGATCACGGTGTGCTCGGCGCCGGCGGTGTCGATGAAGCGGTGCCGGCTGGAGAACGAACCCTCGTGGTGCAGCGCGTGGTCGAGGAGGTCCTGCACGTTGCGGCGGTCGTCGGGATGTTTGTGGGACAGCAGCAACTCGGTGGTCGGGGTGACGGTGCCCGGTTCGTAACCGTGCATGCGCGCCACCTCGTCGGACCACTCCCAGCGCGCACCGACGAACCAGAACCGGAAGCCGCCGACCTTGAGCTTCTGCAGACCGCCGGTGGCGTCGGCCGTGGCGCCGTCGGGGTCGCGGTCGGACATCGGCTCATTCTGGCACCGCGGACGTGCCGGCAGGAGCGGTTCACGCTGGTTGAACCGGCCGGGGGCCGGGTAGGTTTCGCGGTATGGCGTCGGAGTGGCTGACGGCGTCCGACTGGTCGTGGGGCAGGCTGATCCTGCAGCACGGGGTGGCCGCCGTCTACGTGGTCGCCTTCGTCTGTGCGGCCCGGCAGTTCCGCGGGCTTCTCGGCACTCGCGGCCTGCTCCCGGTGCCCGAATTCCTGGCCGGCCGCTCGTTCCGGTCCTCACCGAGCGTGTTCCACCTGCACTACTCGGACCGGTTCTTCGCCGCCGTGTGTTGGGGCGGGGCGGGCCTGGCCGCGGCACTGGCCGCCGGGCTCACCAACGCGGTGCCGTGCCCGGTGGCGATCGGGCTGTGGCTGCTGCTATGGGTGGCGTATCTGTCGATCGTCAACGTCGGGCAGATCTGGTACTCGTTCGGCTGGGAGTCGCTGCTGTTGGAGACGGGTCTGCTGGTGGCCTTCCTCGGCAACCACGACACCGCGGCGCCGGCGCTGATGATGTGGCTGACCCGCTGGCTACTGTTCCGGGTGGAGTTCGGCGCCGGGCTGATCAAACTGCGCGGCGACCGCTGCTGGCGCGACCTGAGCGCACTGGACTACCACCACGAGACCCAGCCCGTCCCCGGCCCGCTGAGCTGGTTCTTCCACCACCTGCCCCGGCCGCTGCACCGCATCGAGGTGGCGGGCAACCATGTGGCGCAGCTGATCGTGCCGTTCGGGCTGTTCGCCCCGCAGCCGATGGCCAGCGTGGCGGCCCTGGTCATCGCGGCGACCCAGCTGTGGCTGGTGGCATCGGGCAACTTCGCCTGGCTGAACTGGCTGACCATCGTGCTGGCACTCAGCGTCATCGACGTCTCCGCAGTGCTGCCGCCGATGGATGTGGTGCCTCACCAGCCGATCTGGTTCACCGCGCTGGTGATCGGGGTGGCGGCGACGGTGGTGTGGCGCAGCTGGGGCCCGGTCCGCAACATGGCATCGCGGCACCAGCGGATGAACCGCACGTTCGATCCGCTGCACCTGGTGAACAGCTACGGCGCATTCGGCACCGTCAGCAGGCATCGCGACGAGGTCGTGCTGGAAGGCACCGCCGATCGGCTGGTGGCCAACGAAACCGTCTGGCAGGAGTACGAATTCAAGGCCAAGCCGGGCGATGTCCGGCGCCGGCCCCGCCAGCTCAGCCCGTACCATCTGCGCCTGGACTGGCTGATGTGGTTCGCGGCGATCTCACCGGCCTACGCCAGGCCGTGGTTCACCCGGCTGGTGGCCGGGCTGCTCACCGGCGACACGGTGATGGTGAAACTGTTGGCACACAATCCGTTTCCCGATGAGCCGCCGCGGCACATCCGCGCCACGCTGTACCGCTACCGGTTCAGCACCGGCCACGAGCTGCGCACGCAGCGGGTGTGGTGGTACCGGGACCGTCTGGGTGAGTACCTGGCGCCGGTCGGCCGCGACGACGTGGACCGGCTCACAGCACCGGGCGACCGCCGGTGACGGCGACCCGGGCCCCGGAGATGTAGCTGCCCTCGTCGGAGGCGAGCAGCACGTACACCGGGGCCAGTTCGGCGGGCTGGCCGGCGCGCCCCAGCGGGGTGTCGTCGCCGAAGTTGGCCACCTTCTTCTCCGGCATGGTCGCCGGGATCAGCGGGGTCCAGATCGGACCGGGGGCCACGCTGTTGACGCGGATCCCCTTCTCCCCCAGCAGCTGCGCCAGACTTGCCGAGAAGTTCGCGATCGCCGCCTTGGTGGCGGCGTAGGGCGCCAGGGCCGGCGACGGCATGTCGGAGTTCACCGAGGAACTGCCGATCACCGACGAGCCGGGCGCCATGTGCGGCAGCGCCGCCTTGACCAGGTAGAAGTATGCGCCGATGTTGAGCCGGAACGTGTAGTCCCATTCTTCGTCGCTGATCTCCTCGAGGTCGGTGTGACTCATCTGATAAGCGGCGTTGCTGACCAGGATGTCGATGCCGCCGAACTCGGTTGCCGCGCGGTCGATCACCGCCCGGCAGTGCGCGGGGTCGGACAGGTCGCCGCGAACCAGCACGCATTTGCGGCCGGCGTCCTCCACCAGCCGCGCCACCTCGGCGGCGTCGTCGTCCTCGTCGAGGTAGGCGATCAGGACGTCGGCACCCTCTCGGGCGTAGGCGATCGCCACCGCGCGGCCGATACCGCTGTCACCGCCGGTGATGACCGCCCGTTTACCGGTCAGCCGGCCCGAGCCGCGGTAGCTGTCCTCGCCGCAGTCCGGCACCGGTGTCATCGCCGACTGCCGACCTGGAACCTCTTGCTGCTGTGGTGGAAAACCCATGTCGATCCTCTCTCGTCGGCGTCATCGGGTGGGCGCTGCGGCATGCCGGCCGGTGCGGCTGCGGCGGTACGCCAGCCGGCGGAACCGCCGCAGCCAATCCGGCCACAGCTGCACTCCCGGCGCGCTGTTGCGCACCGGGTCGAACGCCACGTCGTGGTCCGGCCGTTCGGCGGTGGAGATGACCTGCGTCAGCGTCAGCCGGGCCAGCGGCTGGAAAGGTCCACTGCCGCAGGCCTGTTCGACGTCGAACGACAGCCCGCCGCGACCGATGTGGTCGACGACGGTGTCCAGCGCCAGCCCCGGCGAATCGAGGTCGGTGCTCAGGCGGGCACGGATCCACCACAGCCGGCCGGCGTGGCGCAGCGGCATCAGGCTGGAGTACTGGGTCTGCGGCCACGACGTGACCGGATGCAGCAGCAGCCGGTTGGGGATCGTCGCGGCCGCCCCGACACCGGCGGTGGCCAGCAGCACATCCCAGTCCCGGTCACCGACGTGCATCCGCCACGCCAGACCGGCCGCGTCGGGCAGGGCGCCTGGGGTTCCCAGCGCCTTGGACACCCTGCCGACGATCGGCCCCGAAGGCATCGGCAGCCCGTCACCAGCCGCGGCGACCCGCTCGATGCTGCCGTGCGCCAGCACCCCGATGGGATGGAACAACCGCCGCTGACGCAGCGCGGCACCCACCTGGATGGGCAGGCCCGCGATATCGGATACGACGTTCACGTCGCACGGGCTTCCCCGCTCGGGAAAGCTCAAACGCGGCGCAGGCCGGCCCGATCAGGCAGTGCCCGGTCCGAACTCGCTGGCGACGGTGGTCACCCGGGTGACCGGGAACCCGGCGCGGCGCGAGTGTTCCCGGATGGTGGACTCGTCGTCGGCTTCGTGCACGCAGAACACCTTGTCACCGGCGGCGTAGCTGGTGACCCAGCGGTACGGCACCCCGAGGGAAGCCGCGGTGGCGTTGGAGGTGCGGGCGATCTCGGCCAGTTGTGTGTCGGTCAGCGCATGTGCTCCCGGCATGTCCCGTTCGATCAGAAAGCGTGGCATCAGCGACTCCTCGAGTTCGTTGCTCACTACCGGCGATGGCCGGGTCCGGCGGGTGCCGGGCGCTTCCCAGGCTCGCGGTCGGCCACCACGACGGGCATCGGGAGAACTTCCCCATCTGAGCTCGGCCACCTCCCTACGCCGGTGTTTTCGCTGGTGAGCACGTCGTTTTGCCGTTAGGCTCCTGGCGTGGCGCTGACTGAGCGCGAGCACGAACTCGACCAGCTGGCGGCCCGCGCGAGCGCGGCCCGCGCGGGCCGCGGTGGCGCGGTGCTGGTGTGCGGCGAGTCCGGGGCGGGCAAGACATCGTTCGTCGAGGAGTTCGTCGGCGGACTCGATGACGGCACCCGGGTGTTATGGGGCGCGTGCGATCCGCTGTCCACGCCGCGACCGCTGGGCCCGCTGCACGACCTCGCCGACGAGTTCAGCGGGACCACCCGGGAACTGCTGCTGCACGGCGAAGCTCCTTACGACATCTTCGTCTCGGTGTGCGAGGACCTGCGCAACCGGCCGTCGGTGCTGGTGCTCGACGATCTGCACTGGGCCGACCAGGGCACGATCGACCTGTTGCGGTTCCTGTTGCGCCGCGCCGCGCACTCGCACCTGCTGATCGTCGGGATCCTGCGCGACGACGAGGTCAGCGTCACCCATCCGCTGCGGGCGCTGCTGGGCGACGTGGCCCGCTCGGCCCACGCGCAGTCGCTGGTGCTGCCCGCGCTGAGCGTGGCCGCCGTCGCCGCGCTGGCCGGTGACCGCGACGTCGATCCGATCTGGCTGCACCGGGTGACCGCAGGCAACGCCTTCTTCGTGTGCGAGATGCTCGACCACCCCGGCACCGATCTGCCGACCACGGTCCGGGACGCCATCCTGGCCCGCACCGCGGGCCTGGACGTCGCGGCCTGGGATCTGCTCAATCTGCTGACCTGTGCCCCTGGCGCGATCCCCGACCACCTGCTGCCCCGGCTCGGGGTGACCCTGCCCGCGTTGCGAGTTCTCGACGAGGCCAAGCTGATTCGCCGCGACCATCGCGGGGTGGCGTTTCGCCACGACCTGTGCCGGCTCGCGGTGTCCAGCGTCATCCCGCCGGGCGCCGAGCCGGCGCTGCACCGGCGGTTCATCGACGCGCACCGCGCCGACAGCCACCCCGACGCCGCGGTCTTGACCCACCACGCGCTCGGTGCCGGCGACACGGCGCTGCTCACCTCGGCGGCCGCCGACGCCGGCCGGGCCGCGGCCCGCTCGGGTGCCCACAGGCAGGCCTGCGAGTTCTTCGAGATCGCGCTCGACCGCGGCGGGCTGACCGACCCCGGCGCCGAGGCCGAGGTACTCGAGCAGTTGGCGACCGAGTGCTACCTGGTGGACCGCCTCGGCGCCGCGATCTCGGCGTGTCACCGCGCGATGCGGATCCGCCGCGACCTGGGGCATCCGGTCGCCGTCAGCGCCGACCTGCAATCCCTGGCGGTCTACGAGTGGTACAACGCCAACCGGTCCGTCGCCGACGGTCATGTCGTCGATGCCATCGCCGCCTTGGACGACGACACCGCACACACCGACGGGGATCGGCTGCGCCAGCTCGGCCACGCCTTCGCGATGCAGGCCTTCCTGGCGGTGCAGGCCAGCCAGCTGGACTCCGCGACCCGGATGGTGGCCCAGGCCGCCGAGATCGCGGCCGCGGTGGACGACCCGGAGCTCTCGGTGCGGGTCCGGGTGACCGAGTGCGTCTGCCAGATCGTGGCCGGCGATCGGACCGCCCGCGACCGGCTGCTCGAGGTGCTCGCAGCGGGACCCAGCCACATCGACGAGGTGTATTCCACCGGGTACACCAACCTCACCTACTTCGACGTCGAGCAGCGCCGGTTGGCTGCGGCCGCCACGCTGCTCGAGCGCAGCATCCCGCTGATGACCGAACACGATCTGCCGATTTGCCGTGTGGTGCAACTGGGTTCGCGCAGCCGGTTGCATCTGCTGGTCGGTGACTGGGACGACGCGCTGGCCGACGCCGACGCCGTGCTGGACAGCCCGAGCGCGCCGCTGGCCCGCACCTGGCCGTTGCTGATCCGGGCGTTGGTGTCGCTGCGGCGCACCGGTGACGATGCCGGGGCGCTCGACGAGGCGTGGCGGCTGGCGTGCCGGTACGGGGAGTTGATGCGGGTGCTGCCGGTGGCAGCGGCCGTGCTGGAGCGGACCTGGCTGACCGGGATGGCCGATTCCCGGGTCGACGAGTGCCGGACGCTGCTCGCCGAGGCACCGGCGACGGGGCTGGAGTGGGCCAGGGGCGAGCTGGCGATGTGGCTGCGGCGACTCGACGCGTCGGTGCCGCTGCCGGCTGAGCAGATCGCCGAACCATATCGGCTGCTGCTCGGCGGCCGACATACGGAGGCCGCCGACGCGTTCGAGGTCCTCGGTGCGCCGTATGAGGGTGCGCTGACGCTGCTGGACGCAGGCGATCCGGCGCTGGCGCGGCGCGCGCTCGACGTGCTGGACCGGCTCGGGGCCGACGCCGTCGCCGCCAAGGTCCGGCTGGACCTGCGCGCCGCGGGCGCGCCCGCCGTGCCCGGGCCGCGCCGGGCCAGCACACTGGCCAACCCGGCCGGGCTGACGGCGCGGCAGATCGAGGTGTTGCGGCTGCTCGGCGACGGGCTGACCAACGCCGAACTCGCCGAGCGGCTGTTCCTGTCGGTCAAGACCGTCGACCATCACGTCTCGGCCATCCTGACCAAGCTCGACGTCGCGAAACGCCGCGACGCGGTGCGGCGGGCGCGTGAAGTGGGGATTCTGGCCTGACGGCGCTCCCCGCCCGCCCGGGGAGCGGGTAATCCCACTACCGCCCGCGGAGCGGGCAATCCGCTACCGCCCGCGGAGCGGGGTAATTCCAACCGAGTAGCCGTTTCGCGAAACATAGGTAGCGATTCCCGATGCGCACCGCACCCGCCTGGGCCGATGCTGGATGCACCGGGCCACCTGGCCCGATCACCATCCGAGATCGAGGAGCTCATCGATGAGTACCCCCCACACGGCCACGGTCGGGCAGTCCGACGCCGAGGCAGACCGCCAACTCAAGGCCAAGCACCGGGCGCTGTGGGCGTCGGGCGACTATCCGGCGGTGGCCGCCGAGTTGATCCCGGCGCTGGGACCGCGTCTGGTCGCCGCCTGCGGGATCGGGCCCGGACAGACGGTGCTCGACATCGCGGCGGGCTCGGGTAACGCGGCGATCCCGGCCGCCGCCGCGGGAGCCGTCGTCACCGCCAGTGACCTGACCCCGGAACTGTTCGACGCCGGCCGCGCCAACGCCGCCGGGCAGGGCGTCGCCGTGGACTGGGTGGAGGCAGATGCCGAGGCATTGCCGTTCCAGGACAACAGCTTCGACGTCGTGATGTCCTGTGTTGGGGCGATGTTCGCGCCGCATCACCAGGTGACCGCCGACGAGATCGTGCGGGTGGTCCGGCCGGGCGGGACGATCGCGATGATCAACTGGACGCCCGGCGGGTTCATCGGGAACCTGTTCGCCATCATGAAGCCGTATGCTCCTCCGCCACCGCCGGGGGCCAGCCCGCCGCCGCTGTGGGGCGACCCCGAGCACGTCCGGGAGTTGTTCGGCGAGCGGGTGACCGGGCTGACGACGCACCGCGAGACCGTGCTGATGGACCACTGCGCCAGCCCGCTGGAGTTCCGGGAGTACTGGAAGCGCAACTACGGTCCGACGATCGCCGCGTATCGGTTCAACCAGGATGACCCCGAACGCACCGCCGCGCTGGACCGGGATTTCCTTGCGCTGGTGGAGAAGTGGAACTCGGCGACCGAGCCCGGCCGCACCGCTTACCATGCCGAGTACCTGTTGGTGACGGCCACGAAGGTCTAGCCGGGCTCACCGGTTGCCGGTGAGGGTCTTCAGCTCGTCGAAGGAGCGCAGGATCAGCGGTCCGAGTTCGTCCTCGGCGCCGTCTGCGATCCACCGATCGAACGCGACCTTGAACACCACGACCCCCGCCTCGGCCGCCAACCGGGCCGCCGGGGGGTCCACGTCGCGCGCACGCAGTGCCGCGCCGAGGGCGTCGACCATGGTCGCGAGCTTGATGAGCTCACGCTCCTGCAGGCCGGGGTGGTCGGCGATGACCTGCTGCCTGCGGCAGGCCTGCTCGCGGCGGGACTCGAACATCGGGGCCGCCGAGACGAACGCGGCAGCGACGGCCTGCAGTGGGCTGCTCGAATCGGGTTGGGCGGCAACCGCATCGGCGAGAAGCCCGAGCAGCGCCGACTGCTTCTGGAACAGCACCTCCCGCTTGTCGGCGTAATGCCGGAAGAACGTCCGCTCGCTCAGGCCCGCGCGGCGGGCGATCTCCCCGACCGTCGCCTGGTCGAAGCCCCGCTCCAGATAGAGCTCCAGGGCCGCCCGCTCCAGGCGCTCAGCCGCGTTGGGCTGCCATCGGCTCATGGTGTGCAGTCTAACGGGGATGACAGCGACTGACATCAACGCTATCGTCGATGACAGTCACTGACATCACGGGAGGTTCCCCATGCGCTTCTTCGTCACCGGAGCATCCGGGTTCGTCGGCTCGGCGGTGGTCGCCGACCTGCTCGAAGCCGGCCACCAGGTGCTCGGCCTGGCCCGATCGGAGTCCGCCGCGCACCGCGTGGCCGGCCTGGGCGCCGAGGTGTGGCGCGGCAGTCTCGACGAGCCGGAGCGCCTGCGCGCCGCCGCCAGCACCGCCGACGGCGTCATCCATCTGGGCTATCACCACGACTTCAGCCAGTACGAATTGGCCGCCGAACTCGACCGGCAGGCCATCGAGGTCTTCGGCCAGGTGCTCGCCGGGTCCGGCCGGCCGCTGGTGGTGACCTCGGGAATGGCCGGCCTGGCGCCGGACCAGGTGCTGACCGAGGACGTGGCCGCGCCGGCGGCCATGCCGCGCGCCTCCGAACGCGCGGTGTTCGCATTCGCCGACCGCGGGGTGCGCGCGTCGGCGGTGCGGCTGGCACCGACCGTGCACGGCCCCGGCGACCACGGCTTCGTACCCGCCCTGATCGACACCGCCCGCCGGCACGGGGTGTCGGCATACCCGGGCGACGGGTCCAACCGCTGGCCGGCCGTACACCGCCTCGACGCCGCGCCGCTGTTCCGGCTCGCGGCCGAGCAGGCGCCCGCGGGCACGGTGCTGCACGCCGTGGCCGAGGACGGAATTCCGGTGCGCGACATCGCCGAAGCCATCGGGCAGGGGTTGGCCCTGCCGGTGGAGTCGGTGCCCGCGGACACCCTCGCGCAACGCGCCGGGTTCATCGGCCACGTCTTCGGCCTCGACCTGCCTGCGTCGAGCGCCCTGACCCGGCAGCGGTTCGGCTGGCAGCCGCGACACCCCGGCCTGCTCGCCGATCTGGCCCGGCCGGACTACTTCGCACCCGCCGCGGCCTGAGCCGTCAGCGCCCAGCCGGGATGTCCGAGTTCCGGTGCGCCCCGGCCTTCTTCGCGACGACGTGCAGCACGGCGCCCACCCCGAGCAGGATCGCGGCGAACAACCACACCGTCGCGCTCTGCTGGGTGAGCAGCAGCACGCAGGAGGCGACGCCCAGGACCGGCACGAACGTCCACACCCGGAAATGGTCGTGCTCGACGTGGTCGCGCCGCAGCACCAGCACCGCGACGTTGGTCGACACGAACACGACGAGCAGCAACAGCACCACCGTCTCGGCCAGGGTCGACAGGTCCCCGATCACGGTGAGCACCATGGCCACCGCCGTCGTCGCGACGATGGCGGCCCACGGGGTTCTGCGGTTGGGCAGCACCCGCGACAGCGCACCGGGCAGCAACCCCTGCTCGGCCATGCCGAAGGCCAGCCGGCTGGACATGATCATGGTCAGCAGCGCGCCGTTGGCCACGGCCACCAGTGCGATCAGGCTGAACAACCAGTCCGGCACCCCCACGCCCGAGGCCGCGACGACGGCCAGCAGCGGCCCCGAGGACTGCGAGAGCTCCTCGGCCGGCAGCGCGATCGAGCTCGCGATGCCGACCAGGGCGTAGACGACACCGGCGGTGATCAACGCCCCGAACAGCGCCCGCGGATACACCCGGCTCGGATTCCTGGTCTCCTCGACCACGTTGGCCGAGGTCTCGAAACCGACGAAGGAGTAGTAGGCCAGGATCGCGCCGCCGAGCACCGCGAGGGCGGGGCTGGCACCGTCGGGGAACTGCGTGACCCGGCCGGGGTCACCGTCGCCGCGGCCGAACATCACCGCCACCACCGCGATGACGGTGACCAGGCCGGTCAGTTCGACCACGGTCATCACGACGTTGGACTTCAGCGATTCGCTGATGCCGCGGGCATTGAGGCAGGCGACCAGCAGCAGGAAGACGACGGCGGCCGGCACCACGGGCACGTCGACGAAGGTGGCCAGGTAGTCGCCGGAGAATGCCAGTGCCAGTCCCGCGGCGCTGGTGACCCCGGCGGCCAACATGCTGAACCCGACCAGGAACGACACCAGCGGGCGGCCGAAGGCCCGCTCGGCGAACACCGCCGCGCCCCCGGCCCGCGGATACTTGGTCACCAGTTCCGCGTACGACCCGGCGGTCAGCAATGCCAACAACAGGGCCAGCGTCAACGGCGCCCACAGCGCGCCGCCGACCTCGCCGGAAAGTTCACCCATCAGGGCGTAGATCCCGGCGCCCAGGACGTCGCCGAGGATGAACAGATACAGCAACGGTCCAGTGATCTTGCGCGCCAGCTTGGTCGGCGCGGCGTCGGCTCGGGACATCTCGTCGGCAGTCAATGCCGGGCTCCTGTTCGTGGGCGGTCGGTGCGGTAACGCGGCGGTTTGCCGGGTACCCCGGTATCGCCCCGTCGATACCTTTAGGGTTGCGCATCTCACCTCGACGCCGCCCGGGACGGGCACAATGGTCCGATGCGCTTCGGTAACTTCATGGCCCCCTTCCACGCCGTCGGTCACAACCCCACGCTGGCCCTGGAACGCGATCTGGAGCTCATCGTCACGATGGACCGGCTCGGCTTCCACGAAGCCTGGGTCGGTGAGCATCACTCTGCCGGATTCGAGATCATCGCCTCGCCAGAGGTATTCATCGGTATCGCCGCCGAGCGCACCAAGCACATCAAGCTCGGCACCGGGGTCAGCTCACTGCCCTACCACCACCCGCTGCTACTGGCGGATCGGATGGTGCTGCTCGATCACCTGACCCGGGGCCGGGTGATGCTCGGCTGCGGTCCCGGCCAGCTCACCTCCGACGCACACATGCTCGGCATCCCGGCCGACGAACAGCGACCCCGGATGGAGCAATGCCTGGAGGCGATCATGCGGCTGCTGCGCGGGGAGACCGTCACCATGCAAACCGATGGGTTTACGCTGCAGGACGCCCGGCTGCAGTTGCGGCCCTACAGCGATCCGTGCTTCGACGTGGCCGTCGCCGCGTCGTTCTCCCCCACCGGCCCGCGCGGGGCGGGCGCTCACGGCATCGGGATGCTCTCGATCGCGGCCACCGCCAAACAAGGCATGGACCTGCTGGCCCAGCACTGGAACACCTGGGAAGAGGTGGCCCTCGAGCACGGGCACGTTGCAGACCGGTCCAAGTGGCGGCTGGTCGGACCGATGCACCTGGCCGAGACCCGCGAGCAGGCCGAGCGCGATGTGGAATACGGGATCGCGCAGTTCTCGAACTATTTCAAGCACATCCTGCCCGCCGGGCCGGTGCAGGGCGAAACACCTGCCGAGATTGTTGCAAACAACCGCGAGACCGAATTTGCGGTGATCGGCACCCCCGAGGACGCGGTGGCCAAGATCGAGGAACTGGTCGAGGCCAGCGACGGCGGCTTCGGCGCCTTCCTGTTGTTCGACCATGACTGGGCCCCGCCCGCGGCGAAACTGCGCAGCTACGAACTCTTCGCGGAGTGCGTCATCCCGCACTTCACCGACCAGCTGCCGTCGGTGGCGGCGTCCTACGACTGGATCGTCGGCAGCGGCACCGAGTTCGTGGACCGGGCCGCGCACGCCATCGGCAAAGCCATCGAGGATCACGCCGCGGAGCGCCAAGCCGACCAACCGACCTCTGGCAGTTAACAATTGCCGGATTCCGGCTCGGCTGCCGAGGCCGCCGCAGACCTCGCACACCAGTGGCGGCTGCAACCCGATGGTGCCACCCGGGCGGGGTCCCAGTCCGTCGTGATGCCCGTACACACCTCCGATGGAGTCGCTGCTGTCCTGAAAGTTGCTACTACAGAAGGGTATTCACCGCACGAACACCTGGTGTTACGACGCTGGGGTGGCAACGGCGCGGCGCGGCTGTTGCGGGCCGACCCGCACCGGCGCGCCGTGCTGGTCGAGCGGCTGGGCACCCAGGACCTGACGGGGCTACCGGACCTGCAGGCCTGCGAGGTGGTGGCCGCGCTGTACCGACGCCTGCACGTGCCCGCCATGCCGCAGTTGCCCTCGGTGACAGCGGGTCTGGAATCGCCGGCGTTGACGGCGTTGCCCCGCGGAGCGGCCATCCCGCACCGGCTGGTCGAGCAGGCGATCTCGCTGGGCCGCGACCTCACCGCCGCCCCGGCCGCCGAGGTGGTGCTGCACGGTGACCTCACCTACCGCAATGTGCTTGCCGCCCAGCGGGAACCGTGGCTGGCGATCTCACCGCGGCCGTGCAACGGCGATCCGCACTACGAGCTGGCGGCGATGTTGTGGCACCGCTGGGACGAGCTGTCCGGGCACATTCGCGGTGGACTGCGCTACCGGCTGGCCACCCTGGTCGAGGCGGCGGGACTCGACGAGGACCGGGCCAGGGCCTGGGTGCTGGTGCGGGTGGTGCACGCGGCGGCCCGCGAGGTCGGCGCCGACCCGGTCCGGCTGACTCGGTACGTGGCGATCGCCAAGGCCGTGCAGGACTGAGCGGTCACAGCGCGGCGAAGCAGGGGTCCGCGTCCTCCTTGGGGATCGAGGCGTCGCGGCTGGAGAACGTGCCGACCACAGCCGACGAGGTGACCTCGACGGAGTCGGCCTGGATGCCCAGCGGGTAGTTGTCGTTGAGCTTCTTGGTCAGCTCGTCGAGGGCCCCCTGCACGGTGTCCTTGGCGAACGGTCCGGTGACGTCGAGCACGTCGAGGGTGAGGTCGCCGTCGCGGACAACGGGTTTGGCCGTGACGCTGGTGTCGCCGGCGTCGAGCTCGAGGGTGCCCGCCGCCGGATCGGTGCGCACCGCGGTGACGAGCTTGCCGACCACCGGCAGGTTGGCCGCGACGGTGTCCTTGATTCCGGCGGCGGTCCAGGTGAGCGTGGCGCGCAGCGACCCGATGGTGCCCTTGGCGGTCGCCGAGTCCTGTAGCCGCACGTCTTCGAGGGTGACGTCGGCGGTCATCCCGTCGGCGGATTGCACGCGGTCACCGGCGGTGTGGACGGAGATGTTGGTGTAGTGGCCGGTGATGTGCTGCCACAGGAACGGTGGGTTCACCCCGTAGGAGATGGTGGCCCGGTCCTCGACGACGCATTCGGCGACACCGACGAGGATGTCGTCGGCCCGGTGCCGGGCGTACAGTTCGGCGCCGGCCAGCCCGCCGGCCAGCACGGCGACGACGAGCACGGCCAGCAGCGCGATCGTGCGGCGGGTGAAGAAGCCGCCGCGGCGCGGCGGTTCGCCCTGTTTCGGCGCCGGTGTCGGCGCGGGTGGTGGCGGCGACGGCGGGGCGGCGCGCTGGATGCGCTCGGTAGCGGCCGCGGGCGGCCGGATGCGCTCGGCCGCGGGCGGCCGGATGCGCTGAGTGGGCGGCTCCGGCGGTGGGTTGCGTCTCGGCGGCGGGTTGCGTAGGGGTTCCGGCCGGGACTGGCGCGGGAGCCGGCGGGTCGCCGGATCCGGTGGCGGTGTTCCGGGTCCGCGCCGGCCGGGTGGTCCGGGGCGGTGCGGCGGTTGCGTCACACGCGCCAGTCTGCCTCAATTTCACCGCCCGCCGGGGCCATCCGGAGCAGCGTCGTGGCGCCGCCGGTACCGCTGGCCGGTAATGGTGGTGGCGGCCTGCCCGCACGGGATTCACCCGCCAACAGCCATGACAGCGCGTCGGCACCGGAGCAGAGTGGTCCCCAGCAGCGGCCACGACCCCAGGGAGACCACTATGACGACAGCCATCGCACGCGGCAGCCACACCGCCTCGCTGCTCGACGGCGAGATCGTGGAGGAGTCCGACCTCGGCTCCATGCGCCGCGTCACGGCCGACAACCTGCCCATCCTGTCCGGGCTGTCGATCAAGCGGGTGCTGCTCAACCCCGGCGCCATGCGCACGCCGCACTGGCACGCCAACGCCACCGAGCTGACCTACTGCGTGTCGGGCACCGCGCTGGTGTCGATCCTCGACGACGGCAGCAGGTTCTCCACGTTCGTGCTCACCGCCGGCCAGATGTTCCACGCCGCCTCCGGCTCGCTGCACCACATCGAGAACATCGGCACCGACGTCGCGGAATTCATCATCGCCTTCCGCCACGAGCGGCCCGAGGACTTCGGCTTCGCCGCGAGCCTCGGCGCGTTCTCCGATGCGGTGCTGGGCAACACCTACGACCTGCCCGCCGCCGATCTGGCCAAGATCCGCCGCGACACCACCGACCGCAAACTCGCCGCCCGCACCGGCGACCCCGAGATCCCGGCGTCGGCCTACTTCAAGGACCCGCACAAGTTCGACATCGAAGCCCAGCCGCCGGGACTGAACTACGTCAGCGGCAACGCGCGCTTCGCCCGCGACCAGTTCTGGCCGGTGCTCGAGGACATCTCGGTGTACTCGCTGCGCGTCGCCGAGGACGGCATGCGGGAACCGCACTGGCATCCGGTGACCGCCGAGATGGGCTACGTCCAGCACGGTGACGCCCGCATGACCGTGATGAATCCTGACGGCACCCTGGACACGTGGACCATGACCACCGGCGACATGTACTTCATCCCGCGCGCCTATCCGCACCACATCGAGAACATCGGCGCCGACGACTGGCACTTCCTGATCTTCTTCGACCAACCCTTCCCCGCCGACATCGGTTACCGCGCCTCGGCCAGCGCGTACACCCGCGAGGTGCTCGCCGCCGCGTTCGACACCCACCTCGACGACCTGCCCGACTTCCCGTTCACCCCCGCCGACCCGCTGATCGTCGGCCGGCTCAACCCCCGGGACTGACCGGCGGGGACACATCGGGTCGCGCTGGTGCCAATGCTGGCGTGACGGGCCCCGGTGCGCGATGATGCCGCGATGCGCACCATCTCAGCCCTGCTGCCCACGCTGGCCGCGGTGATCCTGACCGCCGCGACCGCGTGCGCACCGGCCGACGAAACCCCGTCGGCGTCGTCGTCGGCCCCGGCTCCCGGCTCGGCGGAGTGCACCAAGGACACGCTGACGACCCTGACGCCGGGCACGCTGACGTTCGGCACCGACCAGCCGGCCTACCCGCCGTGGTTCATCGACGACGATCCGGCCAACGGGCAGGGTTTCGAATCCGCGGTGGCCTATGCGGTGGCCGACAAGCTCGGTTTCGCCGAGGAGGACGTGACGTGGGTCCGGGTGCCGTTCAACGCCGCCATCGCGCCGGGCCCGAAGTCGTTCGACGCCAACCTCAGTGAGTTCTCGATCACCGAGGAGCGCAAGTCGGCCGTCGACTTCTCCTCCCCCTACTACGACGTCACCCAGGCGGTCGTCACGGTGACCTCCTCACCGGCCGCGCAGGTGACGACCCTCGACGGGCTGAAGAGCCTAGAGTTGGGCGCGCAGGTCGGCACGACCAGCTACACCGCGGCCAAGGCCGTCAACCCGGATGTGGCGGTGTTCAACAGCAACGACGACGCCAAGGCCGCGCTGACCAACGGACAGATCGACGCGCTGGTGGTCGACCTGCCGACCGCGTTCGCGGTGCAGGCCGAGCTGACCGACGGCGCCATCGTCGGCCAGTTGCCCGCGGGCACCGAGGACACCGAACAGTTCGGCATCGTGCTGGACAAGGGCAGCCCGCTGACGGCGTGCGTGTCCAAGGCGGTCGACGAGCTCACCGCCGACGGTGAACTCGCCCGGCTACAGGAGGAGTGGCTCGCCGGCGCAGGCAACGCGCCCGTCCTGACGTGACGACGGCGATCGACCGGGTCGCCTACCGCCAGCGGCAAGCCCGCAAGTCCACTCTGGTGGCACTGCTGTCGACCGTGGTGTTCGCCGCGGTGCTGCTGCTGGTGGTGACGTCCTCGCCGGGCTGGCCGCGGGTGCGCGATTCGTTCTTCAACCTGCGGATCGGCTGGGAGAGCCTGCCCGCGCTGCTGGACGGGTTGTGGCTCAACGTCCGGGTGCTGGTGGTGTGTGAGATCGCGATCCTGATCATCGGGCTCGCGCTGGCCGCGACCCGGACCCTGCGCGGGCCGGTGTGGTTTCCGTTGCGGGCGTTGGCAACCGGGTATGTCGACCTGTTCCGCGGGCTGCCGCTGCTGATCTGCCTGTACCTGGTCGGGTTCGGGCTGCCCGGCCTGCGGCTGTCTGGCATCCCGAACAACCCGGTGCTGCTGGGCGGGGTCGCGCTGGTGCTGATCTATTCCGCCTACGTCGCCGAGGTGTTCCGCGCCGGCATCGAATCGGTGCATCCGTCGCAGCTGGCCGCGGCGAAATCACTGGGGCTGAACTACGGACGGACGATGCGGCTCGTGGTGCTGCCGCAGGCCACCCGCCGGGTGACCCCGGCGTTGCTCAACGATTTCGTTGCGCTGCAGAAGGATTGCGGGCTGATCTCGGTGCTCGGCGCCGTCGATGCGGTGCGCGCCGCGCAGATCTCTTCGGCCACCACCTACAACTTCACCCCCTATGTGGTGGCCGGTCTGCTGTTCGTCGCGCTGGCGGTGCCGTCGGCCCGGCTGGCCGACTGGGCGGCGCGGCGCGCGGCCACCCGGCAGGGCGCGCTGTGACCGACCCCGCCACCTCGGTGCTGTCGGTGCGCGGCCTGGTCAAGTCCTACCGGGACCGCCCGGTGCTCGACGGCATCGACCTCGACGTCGCCGAGCATCAGGTGGTGGTGCTGATCGGGGCGTCCGGGTCGGGCAAGTCGACGCTGCTGCGGTGCGTCGACCTGCTCGAGGAGATCGACGACGGGCAGATCCTGCTCGACGGCCGCGACATCAGCGACCCCCGCGTCGACGCCGACGAGGCCCGCAAGGCGATGGGCATGGTGTTCCAGTCCTACAACCTGTTCCCGCACATGACCGCGCTGGCGAACGTGGCGCTGGCGCCGCGGGTGGTGCACGGGGCCAGCCGGGCGCAGGCGCGCGAGCGCGGCCGCGAGCTGCTGGCCCGGGTGGGGTTGGCGGACAAGGCCGATGCCTACCCCGACAGGCTCTCCGGTGGGCAGCAGCAGCGGGTGGCGCTGGCCAGGGCGCTGGCCTACGATCCGCGGCTGCTGCTGCTCGACGAGATCACCAGTGCGCTGGACCCCGAACTGGTGGGCGAGGTGCTGTCCCTGGTCGGCGAATTGGCCGGTGCCGGACGCACCATCGTGATGGCCACCCACGAGATGGCGTTCGCGCGGGACGTCGCCGACGTCGTGTGCTTCCTCGACGGGGGTCGGATCATCGAATCCGGTTCGGCCGAACAGATTTTCGTTGATCCTCGGCAGGACCGGACGCGACAGTTCCTGCGCCGGTTCACCGGTTAGCGCACTCGCTGTGCCGAGCGGGTGGGCGTGAGGACGCGCGGGCCCGATTCGGTGATCGCGATGGTGTATTCGGAGTGCGCGGTGTTGGACCCGTCGGCCGAGCGCAGCGTCCAGCCGTCGGCATCGACGACGAGGCGGTCGCTGCCGCGCGCCCACCACGGTTCCAGCGCCAGCGTCATACCCGGCCGCAGCAGCAGCCCGCGCCCGGGCCGCCCCCGGTTGGCGACGTGCGGGTCCTCGTGCATCGTGCGGCCCAGGCCGTGCCCGCCGAACTCGGTGTTGACCCGGTAGCCGGCCTCGGCGGCGACGGCGCCGATCGCCGCGGAGATGTCGCCGAGCCGTCCGCCGGGTACCGCGGCGGCGACCCCGGCGTCCAGGGCGCGCTCGGTCGACTCGATCAGCGCCCGGTCGGCGGGGTCGGCGCCGTCACCGACGATGACCGAGACGGCCGCGTCGGCCACCCACCCGTCGATCGACACCGCGAAGTCCAGGCTCAGCACGTCGCCGTCGCGCAGCACGTAGTCATGCGGCATGCCGTGCAGCACAGCGTCATTGACCGACAGGCAGATGACGTTGCGGAACGGGCCGCGCCCGAACGACGGGGCGTAGTCCCAGTAGCAGGACTCGGCGCCGCGCGCGGTCACCAGCTCGCGGGCGTGCTGCTCGAGCTGCAGCAGGTTTACGCCCGGCTGCGCCTCGGCCGACAGCGTCGTCAGCGTGTCGGCAACGAACTCGCCGGTCACCGCCATCTTGTCGATCTCGTCGGCGGTCTTGAGTTCGATCACGACCGGACTTCCCTTCGGTATCGGTATTTTTATACCGCCCGAGACTACCACCGCCGGTATTTGAATACCGCTATGCTGGCCGGCATGGTGCGGATACCGCTGAGCCCAGAGCAGGTCAAGGCCGGACAACGCCTCGGCGCGCTGATCCGCGCGGCACGCGCGGGCCGCGACCCGGAACTGATCGCCCGCACCGCCGGCATCTCCCCCGAGACGCTGCGCAAGATCGAGGTCGGCCGGCTGCCCAGCCCCAGCTTCGGCACCGTCGTCGGGCTGTGCCACGCGCTGGACCTGCCCGTGCAGGACGCCGTCGACGCCTGGCACGGCAGCGACGACCGCCAGCTGGCGATCTAGACCCCACGCTCGACCGGCATCCGGCCCCGCTCGACGGCGGCCACCAGCGCGGCGTGATCGGCCTCGGTCTGGTCGGCGTAGCGGCGCGCGAACGTGCACAGCGCGTCGTCGACCCGTTCGGAGCGCCCCAGGTAGCCGGCGATCATCGACGCCCCGCTGGTGCGGGCGTGCCCCTTGGCCAGCAGCTGGCCGACCACGCCGGTGTAGTCGATGAGCGCGTCGGCGTCCATCGCGTCCAGCGGAATGGTGCCCTTCATGTTGCGGAACTGCCGCACGTAGAACTGCCTGCCGGCCACGGTGGCCCATCCCAGCAGCGGATCGCTGACGGTCTGCAGGGCCTGCTGGTACTCGACCACCCGCTGCCCCTGGTGCGCGTGCCAGGCCGACTCGCCGTGCACGTACCGGGCCAGCACCGAGCGGCGGGCCTGCTTGAGTTGGAGGAACACCACATCCTCCGGCGACGAACCCTCCAGCAGGGCGACATACGCGCGCAGCCCGACGCTGCCCACGCCCACCACCTTGTGCGCGACGTCGAGCAGCGTGTAGCCGCCCAGCACCCGGCGCCAGTGCGTCGACAGCGTGGGCAGGTAGTCGTCGAGCGCCTCGGCCAGCGCGTCGGCCTCGCGCTGTGGCAGCCGGGTGATCAGCGGTGGCTCCTCGACGATCCGGCGGACCCCGTCGATCTCCTTGGTGAATCGCGGCAGCGCGCGGTCACTGGTGCGGTGGCGGGCGCGCCGCGCCGACCGGCGCACCTCGGCGGCCAGCGGTTCGGCCGTCTCCCCGGCCAGCCGGTCGACGTCCAGGCGGGTGAACGAGCGGGAGAACAGCGGCTGGTCGGCCAGCCGGCGCAGCTCGGTGCGGTAGGCCGACACGCAGGACCGCACGGCGGCGCCGCACTCGTCCTCGGCGGCACCGTTGTGCCGGCCGGCCACCCAGATGCTGGCCACCAACCGACGCAGGTCCCACTCCCAGCCACCCGGATGAGCCTCGTCGAAGTCGTTGAGGTCGATCACCAGGTCGCGTTCCGGGGAGGCGTAGAAACCGAAGTTCCCCAGGTGCGAATCCCCGCACACCACGGGCGTGATGCCGGTGGCGGGCAGCCGGGCGACGTCGTCGGCCATCACCACGGCGGTGCCGCGCAGGAACCCGTACGGCGAGGCGATCATCCGCCCGACCCGGACCGGGATCAGCCAGTCCAGCCGGCCCCGGTGGTTGGCCTCGATCAGGGCGACGGGGTCGGGCCGGTCCGGGGGCGGGGTCCAGTCCGCCAGCATCCGGCGCGGGACGCGCTGGCGCAGGCTCTTGCCGAGCTCGTAGCGCTCCGCCCGGGTGATCGGGCGTCGCCGCAGCGAGTGATATGCGGCGCTGTCGGCGTCGGCCAACACGGTGTGCCTGGCGGGTTCGGGGCGCATCGCGGCGGTGCTCACGATTCTCATGGTGCGCCGTGCGGGCCTTTCGGCGGTAGGGATTGCCGCATCGACCACACTGGGTCCATGACCGATTCCGGCGCGACCCGCGTTGCGGTGTATCTCGACTTCGACAACATCGTGATCTCCCGCTACGACCAGGTGAACGGCCGCAACTCGTTCCAGCGGGACAAGGCCAAGCCCGCCGAGGACTTCCCCGACCGGCTGGCCCGCGCCACCGTCGACATCGGCGCGGTCATCGATTTCGCGTCGTCGTTCGGCACGCTGGTGCTGACCCGCGCCTACGCCGACTGGTCGGCGGAGATCAACGCCAACTACCGCGGCCAGCTGGTGGGCCGCGCCGTCGACCTGGTGCAGCTGTTCCCCGCCGCGGCCTACGGCAAGAACGGCGCGGACATCCGGCTGGCCGTCGACGCGGTCGAGGACATGTTCCGGCTGCCCGACCTGACGCACGTGGTGATCGTCGCCGGGGACTCCGACTACATCGCGCTGGCGCAGCGGTGCAAACGGCTGGGCCGGTATGTGGTGGGCATCGGGGTGGCCGGGTCGTCGAGCCGGGTGTTGGCCGCCGCGTGCGACGAGTTCGTCACCTACGACGCGCTGCCGGGGATCACGGTGACCCAGCCCGCGGCCGACGACGACAAGCCGGCACCCCGACGCCGCTCCCGGCAGACGAAGACCGACACCGAGCCCGAGCCGCCGGATCCCCAGACCGCGGCGACCGGGCTGCTGACCCGCGCGCTGCGGATCGGTCTGGAGAAAGACGACGTCGAGTGGCTGCACAACTCCGCGGTCAAGGCGCAGATGAAACGCATGGACCCGTCGTTCAGCGAGAAGTCGTTGGGGTTCCGGTCATTCAGCGATTTCCTGCGATCACGCGCCGACATCGTCGAGCTCGACGAGAGCTCGACGACGCGGCTGGTGCGGCTGCGCGAGAGCTAGTTGGACGACGATCAAGCGGCGAGGCACGAGCCGCGATGAGGAGTCCGACAATCCTACCCAGCCGTCAGGCCGCGGGCCGCGTCGGTGTGCCGCGGCGTCCGGTGATCCCGACGTAGATCGCGATGAGCACGGTCGCGACGACGATGCCCACCAGGAACGGGATGATCTTGAAGCCGCCGTTCTGGTTGGAGTAACCCAGCTTGTAGGAGATCCACGTCCCCAGGAACGATCCGATGGCGCCCAGCAGCACCGTCATGATCACGCCGATGTTCTGTTTGCCCGGCAGGATCAGCCGCGCCAGCGCTCCGACGATGAGACCGACCACGACCGCGCCGATGATTGTTCCAACCATGATTGCCACTCCCCGGTAGGGCCGCCGCTTCCGGCGCACCACGGACATCTGCCGCGGATGGGGTTACCGGTTTCGGTGGAAGTAATCGCTCGGCTCAGCGCCGAGGCGGCGCCGTGGCCGCCGGGCCGAGCAGGTCGGCCCCGCTGTTCGACGAGGTCCGCCGCCACCGCCCGTACAGCGGCAGCTCGCACAACGCCGAGCCGGGCCGCCACCGCCGCGCCAGCCAGCGGAGGACCGTGCGCAGATAGCGGGTCGACTCGGCGTACCACCGCCATTCGTAGAGGCGGCCGGTAGCCCCGTCCCGGTGCAGCCACTGGGCCAGCGCCTCGGATTCCACGCCCTGCAGATACGGCCGGACCCAGGTCACCATCACCCAGGCGCGCCCCGCGGCGTCGTCGGGCAGCCGGAACGTCCACTCGACGGGATCGTCACCGGCGGCCATGGTGTGGCGCACGGCGGGTTGCCCACCGGCTTCGGCGCCGA
>JBFWOX010000012.1:0-33253 GCA_050250295.1 Mycolicibacterium sp. | reverse complement strand
ACCCAGGTCACCATCACCCAGGCGCGCCCCGCGGCGTCGTCGGGCAGCCGGAACGTCCACTCGACGGGATCGTCACCGGCGGCCATGGTGTGGCGCACGGCGGGTTGCCCACCGGCTTCGGCGCCGAACAGCTGCACCGTGACGTTGTGGAAGACGCCGGGCCCGCCCACCTCGAACCGCACGCGGTACACCTCGGCGTCGCGCTGCACGGAGAACGCCACCAACCCGCCGACCGCGACATACCGGGCGAACACCACACCGCTGAGGACGGCCAGGATCCGGCGGACCGCGAGCAGCGCCGTGAACGTCGCGACCGTGACCGCGACGACACCCCAGATCAGATCCATCCGCACAGCGTGGCAGAGCCCTGCCACGACCCGGTGCCAACGCACCGTCGGGCACGGGAATGTGAGGCGATCCGTGGACGGGAACGGGGCGCACGGAGATGATGTCAACCAAGATCAATCCCCGCCCGGGATGTGGTCGGTGCCGTCGTCGCACACCGCGACAGAGAGGGGTGCCATGACCCCGCACACACGATGGCGCCCGCTGGCCCTGGTGCTGATGGTCGTGGCCCTGCTGAGCGGGTGCGGCGCCGCCGAGAAGTCGTCGACGCCCGCGGCGGCGTCGCCGACGTCGAGTGCGGCCGCCACGCTGGGGGCTCCGGTGCAGGCCGCGCCGCCCTCCACGGTGCAGGCCCGCGCGACCACCGGGGACCGGCTCGGGTGCGGGACGTCCTGCCAGAGCGCGGGCGGGTACGGCGCCCCCGGCGACGAAGGCGTGGACGCGGTGACGATCCTGTCCAGCGGACCGGTTCCGCTGGATCCGGACGGCTATGCGCCGCTGACCCTGAGATGCAACCTGCCGGTGCCGTGCAGCGGGGAGATCCTGGCCTGCGCGAAGGGGGTGCCCGAATCGGCCGGCTTCGGAATGGCTTGCGGCCGTTCGGATGAGGAGGTCGGACCGGGCGCCACCCGCACGCTCGGCATCGCCTTGCCGACGCCAGTGCTCGCTGTGGTGGCCGCCCAGGGTTCGACCAGCGTCCAGTTCACCGTCAACACCGTGCGAACACCACGGTGCGAAGAGATCCCGCAGCTCGCCGCGCAGTGCGCCGCGATTCCCTGGCCGCACAACAGCATGCCGCCCGAAGGCATCATCCGCACCGCCGTCGCGGACCTCGTCGTCACCGAGCCGACAACGGGATTCGGCGCGCGATCCGCCGCCGACAACGCCGCCAGCCTGCGGACGCTCGAGCAGACCGCCGCCGGCGACCACCCGTTCGTCAGCGCCGAGCTCGCCGACCGCTGGGTGGTGCAGCTGAGCGCGAAGCGCCCCGGCGTCGTCGACGACGGATTCACCTGGGATGACACGCTGATCCTCGACGAGCATCAGCGCCTGCGCGACCGCTTCGCGGCCAAGCTCGTGTGGTCGGGCGACTGGACCTCGTTCGACGCCGAGGACCTCTGGGTCACGATCTCCTCGACGACCTACCCCGACGCCGCCGGTGCGCTGGGATGGTGCTGGCAGCACGGGATGGGCGTGAACTATTGCGCCGCAAGGCTCGTCAGCGCCACGCGGCCGCCCGACGGCGCCTTCGCCCACCAATGATCACGCCGCTGCGCCCGGCCCGGCGCGACGTGCTGACCGCGATCGTCGCCGGCCTGGTCGCGGCGCTCACCCTGACGCTGTACGGGACGGGAGCGCTCAACGACCTCGAGCGCCAGAGCGTCGACGTGCGGTTCTCGCTGCGGGGTCCGCAGCCGGCCGGCGACGACATCGTCATCGTCGGGATCGACCAGTCGTCGCTGCAGGCGCTGGCCACCCGGCCCCCGCTGCCCCGCGGGTTCTATGCGCCGGTGCTCGACCACATCCGGGCCGGGGCGCCGCGCGTCATCGCCGTCGACACCCAGTTCATCGGGCGCACCGATCCCGACAACGACGCCGCGCTGCTCGCCGCGGTCGAGCGCGACGGGCCGGTGCTGCTGGCCACCCACGACGGACCGGAGGGACTCATCACGGTGCCCGCCGACGTCGTCGACGCACCGGGCTCGCTGGTCGCCAGCGCGGCCGTCGAGAATGATCCCGACGGCGTATTGCGCCGGATGCTCTATGCGCCCGTGCACACTCCGACGCTCGCGGTGCGCACGGCGGAGCTGTTCGGTGGCCGGGGGGCCGACCCGGCCGACTTCCCCGGCAACCATGCCTGGATCGACTTCCGCGGTCCCCCAGGCACTTTCCCGCACTACTCGTTCGCCGACGTGATGGCGGGCCGGGTCCCGCCGGACACGTTCACCGGCAAGGCCGTCCTGATCGGGATGACCGACCCGGTCAGCGACGTGTTCGTGACGTCGGTCTCCTCGGTCCCGATGGCCGGGGTCGAGGTCCACGCCAACGCCCTGTGGACCGTGCTGGCCGATGTCCCGCTGCGCTCTGCGGGCACCGCGGTCGACATCGCGCTCATCCTCGGGTTGATCGGACTGCTCGCGGTGTTCGGGGCGCGCCGGGCGGGACTGTGGACGTTCGCCGGGTCGGTGGCGCTGCTGATCGTCTTCCTCGGCGCCGCGCAGCTGGCCTTCACCTCGGGGTGGCTCGTCGCCGTGGCCTACCCGATCATCGGGCTCGCCCTCACCGCGGCGGCCGTCATCGGCATCGACGCGGTCATGGTGCGTCGGGAGCGGGCCCGGCTGGAACGCGACGTGGGCGAGCTGGCGGCGCCGATCAAACCGCCCACCTTCTTCATCAGCTACCGCCGCGAGGACACCTCGTGGCACGCCCGCGCCATCCAGAAGGAACTGGTCCGGCGCTACGGGGAGGTGTCGGTGTTCATGGACACCGCCTCGATCGACTACGGCGAGGCGTTCCCCGACCGGATCATCGGCGCGATCAGGGTGTGTGGCGTGATGTTGGTGCTCATCGGTCCGCACTGGCTGGACGAGGTCGACGGCCGGCGGCGCATCGACGACCCGGACGACTGGGTGCGTCGCGAGGTCGAGGCCGGGCTGCAGCGCGGCGACGCGGTCGTCGTCCCGGTGCTGCTCGACGGTGCGGCGGCCCCGACCGTGACCGACCTGCCCGAAGTTCTGCAGGGTCTGGCGGAACGGAACGCGATCGCGGTCACCGGTGACGACCTGCCCGCCGAGATCGGTGAGCTGGTGCGGTCGCTGGACCGCGGCCGTCGCCGGACCGCGCTGCTCAGCCGCGGTGCGCCGACCACCGACCGGGCGTCGCGGCCCTGACATCCATGTCCTGGACCTGCGGTCACACCCGATGGACCGCGCCGCGCCGATGCCGGTTTGTAGGCTCGCGGACATGCCGTTGAACGCCGGTGAGGAATTCGCCGGGTATCTGATCCAGCGGTTGCTGGGCACCGGTGGGATGGGTGAGGTCTACCTCGCCCGGCATCCCCGGTTGCCCCGGTCGGATGCGCTGAAGATCTTGACCCCGACCTCGACGACGGACACGGAGTTCCGCGCGCGGTTCGTGCGGGAGGCGGAGCTGGCCGCGACGTTGCGGCACCCGAACATCGTCGGTGTCCTCGACCGCGGCGAGTACGACGGCCGGCTGTGGATATCGATGGACTACGTCGACGGCACCGATGCCGGCCGATCGATCGCCGAGTCCTACCCGGGCGGGATGCCCGAACGCGACGTCGCCGAGATCGTGACCGCGGTGGCCGACGCGCTCGACTTCGCCCACGAGCGCCGTCTGCTCCATCGGGACGTCAAGCCGGAGAACATCCTGGTGACCGCCTCCGACGGCCGGCGGCGCCGGGTGCTGCTGACCGATTTCGGCATCGCCCGCCAGATCGACGACGTCAGCCATCTCACCGACGACAACGTCGCGGTGGGAACCGTCAGCTACATGGCACCCGAGCAGCTCCGCGGCCAGCCGCTCGACGGCCGCGCGGATCAATATGCGTTGGCCGCCACCACTTTTCATCTGCTGACCGGCGCCCCGCCGTTCCCGGACGCCAGCCGCGCGGTGGTCATCAGCCACCATCTGGGCAGCCCGCCGCCGCGGGTGTCGCAGCGCCGGCCGGACCTGGCGCACCTCGACGCGGTCCTCGCCAGAGCGCTGTCCAAGGATCCCGACCGGCGCTACCCCAGTTGCCTCGACTTCGCCCACGCCCTCACCCGGCCGCAGCCCCGACTGGAGGCCACACAACCGCACCCTCCAGCGGGTACGGACAGCCACCCGGCCACCCGGCGGCTCGAGCGGGTGACCGTTCGGGGCACGGCGCACGGGGTCACGACGGATGGGTCGGGGATGCTGTCCTTCCGGGTGACGGCGTCGTTCCCGACCGCCGACCTGCCGTCGCCCGTGCCGGTCGAGCTGCATGCTCCGCTCGACGCGGTCCGCTTCGCCGACGGCGATGAGGTCGAGGTCAGCGGTGTGTGGGACGGCCACGTCCTCGACGCCGACGAGGTCCGAGTCGTCCCGGCCGCCAGGCCGGCCCGGCGGCGGCCCACGAAGACCTCGTACGAGATCGCGCCGAGGCGCAGGACCGGCCGGGTGACGGCGCTGGCGGCGCTGATCGGGGTGATCCTGGTGGCGGCGACCGCGGTGGTGTGGTTCACCGACGGTTTCGGGCGCTGGTCCCGGCCGGGTCCGATCATCACGCCGGTGAGCGCGACGGTGTTCTCCCCCGACGGTGTCCCGGACAATCCGCGGGAGGCCGGGCTGGCGATCGACGGCGACCCGGACACAGCCTGGTCCACCGTGACCTACACCGATGCCGTGCCCTTCCCGACTTTCATCGAGGGCCAGGGGCTGATGCTGCACCTGTCCGAGCCGACCGCCTTGAGCGCGGTCGGCATCGACGTGTCCAGCACCGGAACCGAAGTGCAGATCCGCTCCTCGCCCACCGAGACCCCGGCGACGCTGGCCGACACCACCGAGCTGACGCCGACGACGGCGCTGCAGCCGGGCGAGAACCGCATCGAGGTGCACGACCCGACCGAGACCTCGAACGTACTGGTGTGGATCAGCAAGCTGGGCACCACCGACGGCCAGAGCCGGACCGAGATCTCCGAGATCACGCTGCAGGCGGCGTCGTAACCGACAGTTCGGGACGCGCGGTGGGCGGCGGCAGGTTCCTGAATAATGGCGACGGGCCTCGCGAGGGGGTGAAGGATCCGGTGAGCACGCACGACGTCTTCGTCAGCTATTCGTCGAAGGACAGGGTCGCCGCCGATGCGGTGTGCGCCGCGCTCGAGCGTCATGGATGGCGGTGCTGGATGGCCCCGCGTGACATCACCCCAGGGGGCAGCTACCCCGAGCAGATCGTGAACGCCATCACCACCGCGCGCGGCATGGTGGTGGTGTTCTCCGAGAACGCCAACACCTCCCGGCACGTCGCCCGCGAGATCGAGCGCGCGGACAATCGCGGGCATTGGCTGATTCCCGTGCGTATCGAGGAGGTCGCCCCACGGGGACCGCTGGAGTACTTCCTCAGTAGTGCCCACTGGCTCGACGCCCATACGCCGCCGCGGGACGCCGACCTCGAGCAGCTGGCCGCGGCGGTGCGGCGGTACCTGCCCGCCCCCACCCGGACCGCCGGAACGACTCCCGCTGACACACCGTCACCGAGCAATCCGTCGCCTGACACCGCGCCCCCCGCTGGCCCTCGTCCCCGGCGCGGCAACGACCTCGAGACCGAAACGGAGCTGTCCTTCCGCGAGGCGGTCAACGGGGTGGCGATGCCGCTGCGGCTGACCGCTCCAGCGCCGTGCCCGACCTGCTCCGGAACCGGTGCCCGGCCGGGCACCGAACCACGTACGTGCCCCCGGTGCCGCGGGGACGGGTCCGACACCGGTCCTATCCTGCTGCGCACCAGACCCCACCACCGTCGCGAGTCGTGCGCGGCCTGCGGCGGAACCGGCTCTGTCCTCGACGATCCGTGTCGGTATTGCGAGGGCACCGGTGTCACGACCCAGACCCGCACCGTCAACGTCCGCATCCCGGCGGGGATCACGCACGGTCAGCGTGTCCGGGTCCCCGGTCAGGGCGAGCCCGGGCCGGCGGGGGCACCGGCCGGTGACCTCTATATCGACGTCAACGTCGCGCCGGACAGGGTCTTCGGCCGCACCGGAGATGACCTCACCGCCACCGTTCCGATCACGGTCGACGAATTGGCGAATGGCACAACCCTTTCCATTCCGACCCTGGACGGCGTGATGGGCGTGGTGGTGCCGGCGGGCACGGCCAACGGCCGCGTGTTGCGCGTCGCCGGCCGCGGTGTGCCGAAGAAAGACGGCAGCCGCGGCGACCTGCTGATCACCGTGCGGGTCGGAGCGCCGCCCATCCCTCAGTAAGCGCACGACCCCAGACAGCGACAGACCCTTGACACAAGTCAGGCCCCCCAAGTTCTGGGGGGCCTGACCTGCATTTTCGTGGAGCTGCCGGGAATTGAACCCGGGTCCTACGGCATTCCCTCGAGGCTTCTCCGTGCGCAGTCCGCTATGCCTCTACTCGGATCTCCTGATCACGCGGACGAGTCAGGATGACGATCCCAGTCGCTGTTGGTGTCCCGATGAGTCCCGCGACCGAACTCATCGGTTGATCCCTCTAGATGACGCCAGGATCCGGGTCGAGGGCTTTCCCGGCCTGACGGACCAGCTGTCGCTTAGGCAGCGAGAGCGTAGTCGCGCTGATTGGAATCGGCGCTTAATTGGTTGCAACGACGCTTACGGTGGTCTCTTGCCTGCACCGGCACGCTTCCCTTGATTCGATGCGCGAAGTCGAAACCGTTCAGCCCCTCGCACCCCCGCCGCCCTTCGGCAGGAAGATCCATAGTACCGGCTGATCCAACAACGGCCAGCGAATAAATAGTCCCGACCGCCCCCGTCGCCGCCGAGCGTGCAACCACGGTAGCGATCGGGTCGCGGCCACTACCGTGACTGCACGCTCGGCGAACCCGTCGCTGCCGAGCGTGCAACCACGGTAGCGATCGGGTCGCGGGCACTACCGTGACTGCACGCTCGGCGAGCCCGTGGCCACCGGGCGGGGCGCCGTCGGGGCGTCGGCGCCGGCCGAGCACCGGCGCAGCTCGGTGATGTCCACCGGGCTGCCGAACAGATGCCCCTGCGCCAGCCGGCAACCGGCCCGGTACACCGTCTCAGCCTGGACCTCGGTCTCGATCCCCTCGGCGATCACGGATACGTCCAGCGCGTCGCACAGACCGACCGCCGACCGGTAGACCGCCGCGTCCCGTTCGGGGTCCACGCCGACGGCCAGGCTGCGGTCCAGTTTGACGACCTGCACCGGTAGCGTGTGCAGGTAGGCCAGCGAGTTGTAGCCGGCCCCGAAGTCGTCCAGCGCGACCTTGATCCCGTGCGCGTTGAGCCGCTTGATCTGGCCCGCCGCGGCGGCCAGGTCGACGATCGGCACGGTCTCGGTGATCTCCACCACCAGCCGCGACGGCGGGATCCGGTGCCGGCCCAGCGTCTGCAGCACCTGCTCCTCGAAGGCCAGGTTCCCCAGCCGCGCCGCGCCGATGTTGACGTGGATGTCGACATCGAGGCCGACGGCGGCGACGTCCCGGCACGCCATGTCCAGCACCAGCGCGTCGAGGATTGCGCCCAGCCCCGCCGATTCGGCGACCGCGACGAACGTCTCGGGCGAGATCCGGATCCCGTTGGGCGCCGTCCACCGCGCCAGCACCTCCACCGCGCGCGGTGTGCCGTCCGGCAGTGACACCACCGGTTGGTACGCCAGGCTGAACCCTTCGGGCACCCCGCCGGCGGCCTCACGCAGCACGGTCGGGAAGTCCGCCCGCACGCCGGCCGACGGTTGGTACACCACCGCCGTGTTCTTGCCGAGCCGCTTGCCCGCGTACATCGAGATGTCGGCCTGCCGCAACAGGTCGTCGGTGGTCTGCGACAGCGCGTCCGAACCCGAACGGACCAGCCCCATGCTCGCCCGCACCCGCACCGAGGATCCTTGCACCGCAAAAGGATTGCGCAGCGCGATACACAGCCGGTCGGCGACGACCTCGGGCTCCATGTCGCCCTCGACCAGGATCGCGAACTCGTCGCCGCCGATCCGGGCCAGCGTGTCGGTCTCACCGACGCAGCGCCGCAGGCGCTCCCCGACCGCGCACAGCAACTCGTCCCCGGCGGCGTGCCCGAACCGGTCGTTGACCTCCTTGAAATCGTCGAGATCGACGAAGATCAGTACGAACTGTCCGCCGCGCCTGGCCTCGTCGAGCTTCTGCGCGAACATCAGCCGATTGGGCAGGCCGGTCAGCGAGTCGTGGAACACCTGATGCGCCAGCCCGCGCTGCGCGCGCAGCAACCGGACCGCCAGCAGGTGCAGCGAGCGCACCGCCAGCACCTGCCGGATCGTGATCAGCAGCGCCATCAACAGCAGGATCCAGATCACCAGCGGGCTCAGATGGTGTCCGTGAAGCTCGTGGTAGGCGGCCAGCTGCGCGGTGCCGAGGAACCCGAGGTACGGCAGGATCATCTGGGCCCAGTCCAGGCCGTTGGCCGAGGAACCGTCGTCCTCGGCGACGCTCGGCCGCCAATCGAGCATCGCGTAGGCGAGCATCGTGGTGCCGATCACCAGACCGACGCCACCCCACCGTTGGCCGTCGTCGCTACCGATCGACTCGAAGTAGGCCACCACCCGGTCCCCGGACGCCATCGCCATGATGCCGCCGGCCAACAGCAGGAAGTTCGATCGGTACGGGCGGTTCGGGGCATAGACCATGGCCAGCACCAGCGCCGACACCACGACCACCAGCTCGGCCCAGACGAACCCGGTGTCGATGGCGGCGATGCCCGAGTGCGGCAATGCCGCAACAGTCCAGCCGCCGAAGTTGCCCAGCGCCGCCAGCACGGTGAACGAGGCACCGGCGACCAGGCCGTCGATGACGGTGGCCGCCACCGAGGTCGCGCCCAGCGGGTTGCGGACAACGGCCCCCCTGCTCGATCGCACGAGCAGGATCACCGCGGCCATCGCGAAGAACGGGCACACCAGATAGGCGAACAGCCCGACGTCGGAGGCCTCTCTGCCGTCGGTGGCGCCGCCGCCTGCCCACCACAGCGCCTCACCGACCAACCAGGCGAGAATCCCCGCACACAGCAGCAACCGCCACCACCGTGCCGACCCGGTCACCTGCCGGGCTACGACGACGCCGCACACCACCGCCCCCACCGCGGTGACGGCCCGCAGCAGGAACTGTCCGCGCAGGGCCAGGTCGTCCCCCCACGGGGCGGCCACATTGAGCGCGGCCAGAAACGCGATGAACACGAACAACCAGAGCCGCAGACGGTAGCTAAAAGCAGACACCCGTCCCCTTCCCCCGGCACCGACCCCCTTTCGTGATGCTAGGAGATAACGTGGCTAACCGGCGGCGATCAGCGCGACAGCCGCCAAAGCCAACACCATTCCCACCGCCTGCCAGCGCATGACGCGCTCCCGCAACACGACGATCGCCAGCAGCACCGTCGCCGCGGGGTACAGCGCGATCAACACCCCGGCCAGCGACAACATCGACGATTGCAGCGCCAGCAGCGTCGCGACGTTGGCCGTGGTGTCCAGCAGGCCTGCGATCACGGCCAATCGCAGCGGCAAACCGCGCTCGACGGTCAGATTGCCGGTGAGCCCGGCGGCGAGCAAGACGATCGCCGTCGCCCCCAGTCGGCCGAACACCAGCGGCCACAACTCCGCCTCCGGCGGGACCTGGCCGAGGACGACGAAGTTCATGCCGAACGCGGTCCCGGAGCCGACGGTCAGCCACGCCACCTTCGCGGTGAACCGGTGCGGCCGCGCAAGCGGCTCATCGGTATCGGATTCTCTTCGCGCAAGCGGCTCATCGGTATCGGATTCTCTTCGCGCAAGCGGCTCATCGGAACCACCCCGGCTCACCAGCACCACCGCCACCAGCGCCAGCACCACCCCGACCAGCGCCAGCAGCCCGGGCCGTTCCCCGAACGCCAACCCCACCCCGACCGGGATCCCGGCGACCAGGATCGACGTCAGCGGCGACACCACCGAGATCGGCCCGGCCGCCAGCGCGGCGTAGAACCACCACACTCCGAACGCCTGCGCCAGCCCCGCGAGCAGCCCCCACAGCACCGCGGCCGAGCTGAGCTGCCCGCCCACCGGGATCGCGATCGCGACCAGCAGCACCAGCGCGACCGGGTAGGACACCAGGACCACCCGCAGCGCCGCCACCCGCCGCGAGGCGATACCGCCGACGAAGTCGCTGATGCCGTAGCCCAGGGCGGCGATCAGCGCGCTGAGGATGCCGGTCAGGAGGTCATGCCCTTGACGCGGCGGCCCAGCTCCCGGGTGACCTCGCGCTGGGCGTCACGGCGCGCCATGTCCTGCCGTTTATCGTGGGCCTGTTTACCGCGGGCCAGCGCCAGTTCCACCTTGACCTTGCCCCCGGTGAAGTACAGCGACAACGGCACCAGGGTCAGGTTGCCGTCCCGGATCTTTCCGACCAGCGTGTCGATCTGGCGCCGGTGCAGCAGCAGTTTGCGGTTGCGCCGCGGCGCGTGGTTGGTCCAGCTGCCGTGGTGATACTCCGGGATGTGCAGGTTGCGCAGCCAGATCTCGCCGTCGTCGACGGTCGCGAACGCATCAGCCAGCGACGCCTGCCCCTCCCGCAGGCTCTTGACCTCGGTGCCGACCAGCGCGATGCCAGCCTCGTAGGTGTCCAGAATCGAATAGTTGTGGCGTGCTTTGCGATTCGTCGCCACTACCTGGTTGTTGCTGTCCTTGACAGGCTTGGCCTTCTTCGCCATGGCTACCGTCGCACGTACAGGCGCAGCGTGACGTACGCGGTGATCCCGGCCATCGCGACGCCGACGACCGCCAGGATCGGCGCGATGTAGAGGATGTCGGCGTAGTCGATCCGCGCGATCAGGTTCGCTTGGTAGAACTGGTCGAGCGCGCGTTCCAGGAACAGCGCCCGCACCGCGAGCAGCCCGCCGATCGCGATCACCACACCGATCAGCGCCGCCAGCATCGCCTCCACCAGGAATGGCAGCTGGGTGTACCAGCGGCTCGCCCCGACCAGCCGCATGATGCCGATCTCGGTGCGCCGGGTGTAGGCCGCGACTTGAACCATGTTGGCGATCAACAACACTGCGCCGATCGCCTGCACCAGCGCCACCGCGAACGCCGCATTGGACAACCCGTCGAGCACGGCGAACAGCCGGTCGATCAGGTCCTTCTGGTTCAACACGTTGAGCACCCCGGGCCGGCCGACCATCGCATCGTCGAAGTCCTTGTGCTGTTCGGGGTCGTTGAGCTTGACCACGAACGACGCCGGGAACGCGTCCTTGCCCGCGACGTCCTTGTATTGCGGGAACTTCCGGATCGCGTCCTCGTAGGCGTCCTCGCGGTTGAGGAACCGCACCGACCGAACATCGTCGCGGTCCTCGATGGTCTGCCGCAGCGCCTTGCACGGGTCGGCGTCACAGGTGGGGTCGTCGGCCGACACGTCGTTGGTGAGGAACACCTGGCTCTCCACCCGGTCCAGGTAGATGTCCCGCGACTGGTCGGCCAGCCGGACCACCAGCAGGCCGCCGCCGAACAGGCCGATGGAGATGGCGGTGGTGAGGATCATCGCGACCGTCATGGTCACGTTGCGGCGAAGCCCGGTCAGGACTTCGTTGATGAGGAAGCCGAAGCGCACTTAGCGGTCCATTCCGTAGACGCCGCGCTGTTCGTCGCGAATCAGCCGGCCGAGTTCGAGTTCGACGACCCGCTGGCGCATGGAGTCGACGATGTGGTGGTCGTGCGTGGCCATCAGCACCGTCGTTCCGGTGCGGTTGATCCGCTCGAGCAGGTCCATGATGTCCTTGCTGGTTTCCGGGTCCAGGTTGCCGGTGGGTTCGTCGGCCAGCAGCACCAGCGGCCGGTTGACGAATGCCCGCGCGATGGCGACGCGCTGCTGTTCGCCGCCGGACAGTTCGGCGGGCAGCCGGTTGGCCTTGCCGGACAGCCCGACCATCTCCAGCACGTCGGGCACCACCCGGTTGATGACGTCGGCGCGTTTGCCGATGACCTCCAGCGCGAATGCGACGTTCTCGAACACGGTCTTCTGCTGCAGCAGCCGGAAGTCCTGGAACACGCACCCGATGACCTGCCGCAGCCCGGGGATGTGCCGGCCCGACAGCTTGTTGACGTGGAACTTCGACACCCGGATGTCCCCGGCGGAGGGATGTTCCTCGGCCAGCAGCAACCGCATGAACGTCGATTTGCCGGACCCGGACGGCCCGATCAGGAAGACGAACTCACCCTTGTCGATCTTGACCGAGATGTCGTCGAGCGCCGGACGAGCCGACGACTTGTACTGCTTGGACACATGGTCGAGGGTGATCATCACGGCACGCCAGTGTAGCCGGGTGGGCGCGACCGGCCACGGAACGCCGCCGACCACCGCTGACCGCCGCCGCGGCGCTAGCGCGGTGCCACCGTGGTCGGTGTCGCAGGTGCCACCGTGGTCGCTGGCGCCGGCAGCATCGGCAGCAGGGGCATCACCGGCGGTACGGTCGGCGGCGCCGGCGTGCTCGGCGGCGCCTCGGTGAACGTCTGCGGCGGCTGCGGGCCGAGCCCGTCGGGATCGATCACCGTGGTGACCGGGCTCTGCGGCGCGTCCGTCGGTTCCGACGGCGTGGTCGTATCCGTCGGGATGGTCGTCGGCGGAGTGGTGGTCGTGGTCGTGGTCGTGGTGGTCGTGGTGGTCGTGCGGGTGGTGTACTCGGGCTCCCGGGTGCGCACGTTCGTGCGGGGCACCCACGTGTAGTTCGGGTCCGGGACGAACCCCGGCGGCACCACCTGCTGCGCCGGATCCATCGACGGCGCCGGGAGTGGTGGCTGATAGTTCTGGTTCACCCAGAACAGCGCGACGAATGCCAGCACCAGCCCGACGGTGGAGGTGCGGACCCGCCCGCCGAAGAGGTGGCCGGGCCAGCCACGGGCGTCGCCGGTGGGGCGTCGGAACAACCTCATGTCTTGGACTCCGGGCCCTGGGTTACCTCCTCGGCCCCACCCGCGGTCGCGGGATGCACGATCGCCCCGACCATCGGGGCCGGCCCTTCACCGGGGGCGACGATGCCCGCACGCCGCAGCGCGCGGATCACCAGCACACGCAGCCGCCTGCCCACCTCGAACTGCTTGCCGGGCAGCGTCCGGGCGACCATCCGCAGGTTCACGGTGTCCAGCCCGATGCTCTCCACCCCCATCAGCTGCGGTGAGTCCAGCAGCAGGTCGGACATCTGCGCGTCGTCGATGGCCTTGTTCGCCACGTCGTGCAGGACATCGTTGACGACGTTGAGGTCCGCCGACGTGGGCACCGGGATGTCGATGACCGCCCTGGCCCAGTCCTTGGACAGGTTGACGGTCTTGACGATCTGACCGTTGGGGATGGTGAACATCTCCCCTTCCGATGACCGCAGCTTGGTGACCCGCAGCGTGACGTCCTCCACGGTGCCCTCGGCCGGGGCGGCGACCCCCGTCACCGTCAGCGCGACCAGGTCACCGAATCCGTACTGCTTCTCGGTGATGATGAAGAACCCGGCCAGCAGGTCCTGCACCAGCCGTTGCGCGCCGAAGCCCAGCGCGGCGCCGATGACGGCCGCGGGCGCGACCAGCGACCCGATCGGGATGGCCAGGATGTCGGTGATCTGCACCGAGACCATCACGAACAACAGCGCCACCGACACCCACGAGATGACCGAGGCGACGGCCTGGCGATGCTTGGCGCTCTCCGAGCGCACCAGCTGGTCGCTTTCCTGGTACTCGGCGTCGATGCGGCGGGTGATGCGCTGGGCGGTCCAGTTGATGAACCGGGCGGCCAGCAGACCACCGATCAGCAGCAGCGCGATCCGCACCCCGCGATCGAGGATCCACACCCCGATGTCGCCGCCCCAGAAGCTGTGCCACCGGGAGGCCAGATCGAGTGCCAGTGTGCTAGTCGTCGTCATCTTTTCGGTTGCGCCACCGGATGCCGGCCTCGAGGAAGCCGTCGATGTCGCCGTCCAGCACCGCCGCTGGGTTGCCGACCTCGTACTCGGTGCGCAGATCCTTCACCATCTGGTAGGGGTGCAACACATAGGAACGCATCTGATTGCCCCACGAGCTGCCGCCGTCGCCCTTGAGCGCATCCATCTCGGCGCGCTCTTCTAACCGCTTGCGCTCCAACAACTTCGCCTGCAGCACGCGCATCGCCGAGACCTTGTTCTGCAGCTGCGACTTCTCGTTCTGGCAGGTGACGACGATACCGGTCGGGATGTGGGTGAGTCGAACCGCCGAGTCGGTGGTGTTCACCGACTGTCCGCCCGGCCCGCTGGAGCGGTACACGTCCACCCGCACGTCGCCCTCGGGGATGTCGATGTGGTCGGTGGTCTCGGTGACGGGCAGCACCTCGACCTCGGCGAAGGAGGTCTGACGCCGGCCCTGGTTGTCGAACGGGCTGATCCGCACCAGGCGGTGGGTGCCCTGTTCGACCGACAGGGTGCCGTAGGCGAACGGGGCGTGCACGGCGAACGTCGCGCTCTTGATGCCCGCCTCTTCGGCGTAGGAGGTGTCGAACACCTCGACGGGATAGTTGTGCTGCTCGGCCCAGCGGATGTACATCCGCATCAGCATCTCGGCCCAGTCGGCGGCGTCCACGCCGCCGGCGCCGGACCGGATCGTCACCAGCGCCTCGCGTTCGTCGTACTCACCCGAGAGCAGGGTGCGCACCTCCATCGCGGCGATGTCCTCGCGCAGCTGCTGGAGTTCGGCGTCGGCCTCGGCCAGCTCGTCCGCACCACCTTCCTCGGCGGCCAGCTCGTAGAGCACCGGCAGGTCGTCGAGCCGCTGGCGCAGCGCCTCCACCCGGCGCAGTTCGTTCTGCGCGTGGGACAGGTCGCTGGTGACCTTCTGGGCGCGGGCCTGGTCGTCCCACAGGTTCGGGTCGGAGGCTTCCTGCTCGAGCTTCTCGATGCGACCGCGAAGCGCCTCGACATCGAGCACACGTTCCACCGTGGTCAGGGTGGTGTCGAGGGTGGCGATATCAGCTTGACGGTCAGGATCCACGGGAGTTCAGCGTACTCACCCTCCTGTCGGGTCCCTCGCGACGAGGGACACCCGACGCCGTCCGAATGTCGTGGACGAACGTTGACCGCCAATTAGCATCAGAACCGACCCTCGCCCGGCCGCGTCGCGACAGCCCCTTGCGCGCGCCCGGGCAGCGACAGAAGGCAGCCCATCCATGCCCCAATTGCGGCCGTACTACGTGGCGATCGTCGGCTCAGGACCGTCCGGGTTCTTCGCCGCCGCCGCCCTGCTGAAGTTCGCCGACGCCAATGACCGGGACGTGCGGGTGGACATGCTGGAGATGCTGCCGACCCCATGGGGTCTGGTGCGCTCCGGGGTGGCCCCCGACCATCCGAAGATCAAGTCGATCAGCGCCCAGTTCGACAAGACCGCGCTCGATCCGCGGTTCCGGTTCTTCGGCAACATCGAGGTGGGTGAGCACGTCCAGCCCGCCGAGCTCGCCGAACGCTACGACGCGGTGGTGTACGCGATCGGTGCGCAGGCCGACCGGGAGCTCGGCATCCCCGGTGAGGACCTGCGCGGCAGCGTGGCCGCCGTCGACTTCGTCGGCTGGTACAACGCGCATCCGCACTTCGAGGCGATGGCGCCGGACGTGTCCGGCGCCCGCGCCGTGGTGGTGGGCAACGGCAACGTCGCGATCGACGTGGCGCGCATCCTGGTCAGCGACCCTGAGGTGCTGGCCACCACCGACATCGCCGACCATGCGCTGGAGTCGTTGCGGCCCCGCGGCATTCGGGAGGTGGTGATCATCGGCCGGCGCGGTCCGCTGCAGGCGCCGTTCACGACGCTGGAGCTGCGCGAGCTCGGCGAGCTGGACGCCCTCGGTGACGTCGACGTCGTCGTCGACCCGGCGGACTTCGCCGACATCACCGAGGAGGATCTCGAGGCGGCGGGCAAGACGGTGCGCAACAACATCAAGGTGCTGCGCGGTTACGCCGAGCGCGGCCCGCGCGGGGCGGCGCGGCGCATCGTGTTCCGGTTCCGGACCTCGCCCATCGAGATCAAGGGCGCCGACCGGGTCGAGTCGATCGTGCTGGGCCGCAACGAACTCGTCACCGGCGCCGACGGCCGGGTCAGCGCCAAGGACACCGGTGATCGCGAGGAGCTGCCGGTGCAGCTGGTCGTCCGCGCCGTCGGGTACCGCGGGTTGCCCACCCCAGGTCTGCCGTTCGACGACCGCGCTGGCACCATCCCGCACGTCGACGGCCGGGTGGCCGGCAGCCGCAACGAGTACGTCGTCGGATGGATCAAGCGTGGCCCCACCGGGGTGATCGGCACCAACAAGAAGGACTCGCAGGACACCGTCGACACCCTGCTGCGGGACCTGAACACCGCGGAGCTGGCCGACTTCGACGAGGCGCACCTCGATTCGATGGCGCGGTGGTTGGTCGAGCGGCAGCCGCGGCTGGTCACCACCGAGCATTGGAAGTTGATCGACGACCACGAACGGTCCGCGGGGGCGGGCGCGGGCCGCCCCCGGGTCAAGCTGACGAGCGTGGCCGAGCTGCTACGGATCGGGCACGGCTGACGACCCGGCCGACGACGATCTGTCGGATGCCGTGTCCGACCAGGCCTGGTCCGACCCGCGGGTGAACGAGATGTCCAGGCGCCGCGGGTCGGCGTTCTCCCGGCGGTAGCGTCGGATCGTGCGTTTGAGCTGCCGCAGCGCCGCCTCGTCACCGGCCACCAGCGCCACCGCGGCGGCGTGGATGGCCTCGGCGACCGCGTCGGCCTCGGCGACGAGGTTGTCGACCGCGGCCAGCAGGTTCGCCACCGTGGCCTGGTCGTCCAGGTCGACGCCGGTGTCGACGTCGGCCGCAGCGGCCTTCAGGTCGTCGGCGTCGACGGCCAGTGCGGCGAGCACGGCGGCGTGGTTGGCGTCGAGGCCGGCAGGGTCGACGAGGTACCCGGTGTCGGTCAGAGCGGCCGCGAGCACAGTCGGATAGTCGGTCTGGGTGAGGTCGGCGAGCGCGCGCAGGTAGTCCTGCCGCGGCAGCTGCTTCATGTCGCTGTTGCGCCAGGTGTTCACGGTCTGCGGCGTGGTCCCGATGCGGCGGGCCACCTCGGCCTCGGACACCCCGTATTGGTCCATGTGCGCCTGGACGATCCGGATCAGCCGGCGCACAGGACCGCCGCCCAGCTACCCCGCCCAGTCCGCAAGACCGCCACCCCATCCGTCGTCCGCCGCCGGTCACACGCCGTAGACCCGCACGCGCGACGTTCACCAAACAATAGGCACCATATCGTCCTGTTTGCGCAGGCAGCACGGGGATCTCGGCATTGCCACCGGCCGTATCGTCAACCAATTCCTGGTATTACGTCAAGCATTGCTTGATCTTGTTGTGTACGGTGTGGGTGGCCGGCGTGGCGCCGGCGCTGCGCGAGGAGATACGTCGATGCGACTGCACTCCGGTGACACACTTCGGGCGTTGATGCGCCAGCGGGGCTACTCGATGGCCCAGCTCGCCTCGGCGGTGAACTGCAGCAAGGCGTTCATCCACGCGCTCTGTTCGGGTGCCAAGCAGTCCTGTTCGCCGCGGTTGGGCGTGCGTATCGCCGAGGCGCTCGACGTACCGCTGGATCTGCTGTTCTCGGTCGAGGACTCCCGGTGGATGATCAACCGCTACTTGACGAAATGAGGTCACCGACGGCCTCGGTGTGGCGCGGGCGGCACCGGTTGCCGTTCGCGATCTGCCAGTGCGGCTGGCGGGGCGGCTCCAGGCTGCTCGCGCGCGCGGCCGCCCGCGACGCGCACCGGCACGCCGCACAGACCGGCCACGAGCTGTCCGAGCCGCTCGATCTATGGCGGGCGCGCCGACGGTCCCGTTAGACCCCGGGTTGCTCCGGCGGCGCGAAGGCCCACTTCTCCGGGTTGCCGGGCGAGTACCGCACCGGGAACAGCTGGCCCATCGACGGCCAGTCGTCGACGTCGATGGCCAGCCGGGCGTAGACGACGTACTCGCTGACCGTCGGGCCGTTGATGACGCCGGTGATCGTCACGTACTGCTCACCGGTAACCCCGTCGGGCCGCGGGCTCACCCCGGTCACCACCATGTTGCCGGGCAGCCAGTCGCTGCCGGCGCCGCGTTTGCGCATGATCCACGGCGCCGCGAAGAGCACGAGCGCACCGACGAGCAGGAGGATGATCGCAAGTTCGCCCATGCCGACATGGTAGGACGACACGTATGTGGACCCTCGAGGATGATGTGGCGCTTGCGCTGGAACTGGCCGACGAAGCCGATGCCCTGACGATGTCGCGCTTCGGTGCGGTGGATCTGCGCGTGCAGACCAAACCGGACATGACGCCGGCCACCGACGCCGACCTGGACGCCGAGACGATGCTGCGGGACCGGCTCGCGCAGCGGCGCGACGGTGACGCCGTGCTGGGCGAAGAGTTCGGCGGCACAAGGGAATTCAGCGGCCGGCAGTGGATCCTCGACCCGATCGACGGCACCAAGAACTTCGTCCGCGGGGTACCGGTGTGGGCGACGTTGATCGCATTGCTCGTCGACGGCGTGCCGACCGTCGGGGTGGTCAGTGCGCCCGCGCTGGGCCGGCGGTGGTGGGCCGGTCAGGGGCAGGGCGCGTTCGGCTCGTTCGGCGGCACGACGCGCCGGCTGTCCGTGTCCGGCGTCGGCGAGCTGGAGGCGGCCAGCCTGTCGTTCTCCGACCTGACGACCGGCTGGGATGCCGGCCGGGCCCGGTTCGTCGACCTCACCGACACGGTGTGGCGGGTCCGCGGCTACGGCGACTTCTGGTCCTACTGCCTGGTGGCCGAGGGTGCGGTCGACGTCGCCGTGGAGCCGGAGGTCAACCCGTGGGACCTGGCACCGCTGGATGTCGTCGTGCGCGAGGCGGGCGGCCGGTTCACCAACCTGGCGGGCGAACCCGGCCCGTTCGGCGGCAGCGCGCTGGCGACCAACGGGTTGCTGCACGACGCCGTCCTCGGCCGGTTGAGGGGCGCTTGACGCCGTACCTTACTCTGGAGTCAGTTGCGCGATCGCGCTTCGCGAACCTCACCTTTAGGGCAGCTGACCAATGACGAACACCCTGTCGTCCAGACGCACCGACCAGGAGAGCGCAGTCGGTCTGCGCAAACACCAGCGCACCGCCGTCGATATCGGCATCGCATTGCTGACCCCGCTGGTCGGCCAGGAATTCCTGGACAGGTACAAACTGCGTGACCCGCTGAACCGGGGACTCAAGTACGGCGTGAAGCAGGCCTTCTCCGCGGCGGGGGCCACTACCCGGCAGTTCAAGCGCATCCAGGGCGCCGGCCGGCCGACCCGGCTGCGCACCACCGGGTCCGGATCCGGCGCCGGCTATTTCGACCTGACCCCCGACGACGACCAGAAGATGATCGTCGAGACGGTCGAGGAGTTTGCCGAGGAGATCCTGCGGCCGGCGGCGCGGGAGGCCGACGAGGCGGCGGCCCACCCGCCGCACCTGGTGGCGAAGGCGGCCGAACTGGGCATCACCGCCGTCAACGTCCCGGAGGAGTTCGACGGGATCGCCGAGCACCGCACCACGGTGACCAACGCCCTGGTGGCCGAGGCGCTGGCCTACGGCGACATGGGGCTGGCGCTGCCGATCCTGGCTCCCGGCGGCGTCGCGTCGGCGCTCACCCATTGGGGCAGCTCCGACCAGCAGGCCACCTACCTGAGCGAGTTCGCCGGTCAGCACGTGCCACAGGGCTGCGTCGCGATCGCCGAGCCGCATCCGCTGTTCGACCCGACGACGTTGAAGACCACCGCGGTGCGCACCCCGAGCGGGTACCGGCTCGACGGCGTCAAGTCGCTGGTGCCCGCGGCCGCCGACGCCGAGCTGTTCATCGTCGCGGCCCAACTCAACGGCAGGCCGGCGCTGTTCATCGTCGAGGCTGCCAGCCCGGGGTTGACGGTCACCCCGGATCCGAGCATGGGCATCCGGGCCGCAGCACTGGGCCGCATCGAGTTGGACCGGGTGTCGGTACCGCTGACGGCCCGCCTCGGTGAGGACGACGCCGACGACGCGGCCGCCGCGCAGAGCTACAGCGAGGCCATCGCGCTGTCCCGGCTGGGCTGGGCCGCACTGGCGGTCGGCACCTCGCACGCGGTGCTCGACTACGTCGTCCCCTACGTCAAGGAGCGCCACGCCTTCGGCGAACCGATCGCGCACCGCCAGTCGGTGGCGTTCATGTGCGCCAACATCGCGATCGAACTCGACGGCCTGCGCCTGATCACCTGGCGCGGGGCGTCACGGGCCGAGCAGGGCCTGCCGTTCGCGCGGGAGGCCGCGTTGGCCAAGCGCCTGGGCACCGACAAAGGCATGCAGATCGGCCTCGACGGTGTGCAGCTACTCGGCGGGCACGGCTATACCAAAGAGCATCCGGTGGAGCGCTGGTACCGCGACCTGCGGGCCATCGGCGTCGCCGAAGGCGTTGTGGTCCTTTAAGACTCGGGAGACGAATCGATCATGGCGATCAATCTGGAGATGCCGAAGAAGCTGCAGGCGGTCATCGAGAAAGCCCACCAGGGCGCGGCCGAGATGCTGCGGCCGATCTCGCGCAAGTACGACCTCAAGGAACACGCGTACCCGGTCGAACTCGACACGCTGGCCACGCTGTTCGAGGGCATCTCGGCGGCCAAGACGGTGGCGTTCGCGGGTGCGGAGGCCTTCCGGGACAGCACCGGGCCCACCGGGAACGTCAACGGCGCCAACATGTCCGCGTTGGTCAACGCGCTAGAGATCAGCTGGGGCGATGTGGCGTTGCTGCTGTCGGTGCCGCGCCAGGGCCTGGGCAACGCCGCGATCTCCTCGGTCGCCACCCCCGAGCAACTGGAGCGGCTCGGCTCCGACGTGTGGGCGGCGATGGCGATCACCGAACCGGGCTTCGGGTCGGACTCCGCCGCGGTGTCCACCACCGCCACCCGCGACGGCGACGAGTACGTCATCAACGGCGAGAAGATCTTCGTCACGGCCGGCTCCCGCGCCACCCACATCGTGGTGTGGGCGACACTGGACAAGTCGAAGGGCCGCGCGGCGATCAAGTCGTTCATCGTGCCGCGCGAGCATCCCGGCGTGACCGTCGAGCGGCTCGAACACAAGCTGGGCATCAAGGCCTCCGACACCGCGGTGATCCGGTTCGACAACGTCCGTATCCCCGGGGACAACCTGCTCGGCGACCCGGAGATCCACGTGGAGAAGGGGTTTGCCGGGGTCATGGAGACCTTCGACAACACCCGGCCGATCGTCGCGGCTATGGCCGTGGGGGTTGCGCGCGCCGCGCTGGAGGATCTGCGCAAGATCCTCACCGAGGCCGGTGTGGAGATCTCCTACGACAAGCCCTCGCACGCCCAGAGTGCGGCGGCCGCGGAGTTCCTGCGGATGGAGGCCGAGTGGGAGTCCGGGTACCTGCTGACGCTGCGGTCGGCCTGGCAGGCCGACAACAGGATCCCCAACTCCAAGGAAGCCTCGATGGGCAAGGCCAAGGCCGCCAGGGTGGCCAGCGACATCACCCTCAAGGCGGTCGAGATGGCGGGTACCACAGGCTATTCCGAGCAGACGCTGCTGGAGAAGTGGGCCAGGGACTCGAAGATCCTCGACATCTTCGAAGGCACCCAGCAGATCCAGCAGCTGGTGGTCGCGCGCCGGTTGCTCGGGCTGTCGTCGGCGGAGCTGAAGTAGCGCCGAGGTCGGTCGAACGGAGGACATTGCCAGCGGCGGTTTTTTGTTAGCTTGCACGCCATGAAGCGACTTGCAGGCCTGCTCGCCGCCGGCATCCTGGTGCTCTCCGCGTGCGGCTCGCAGCCCGAAGCCCCGCAAACCCAGCCCGCCGCAGACCCATCCGAGCAGACGAGCTCGACCGCGGCGGCGCCGACGGCGGCCACCGCCACGACGAGCACCACGGCCCCGCCGCCGCCCCCGATCACCGGTGATGCGCTCAGCGGCTCGCGGCGGGCCCTCGGCACGATCTACCAGCCGTGCTCACCGGGCGACACGCACTTGACCGTGTTCGATCCGGCCACCGGCCGGATGGTCACCACCCCGACGATGCCGGCGATCCCGAAGGGCACCGAAGCGTGGGGCGGCGGCAACTCACCGGCGCACTGCGCGCTCACCGGCACACCGGACGATCTGAAGGTCCTCTACGTCTACGGGTACCGGAAACCCTCTGAAGGGCTCAACCCGGAGTCGTTCCACGCGATGGCCGCCGTCGCGAGCATCCACGACACAGAGGTGACGCAGATCGTCGAACTGCCACCGGAACTCGGCGTGCCGAGCGAGGTCATCCCCACCGACGGCGGGCCGGTACTGGCTTACTGCTGCCGGGGCAGGGGCGCGGTCGTCACCGCGGCACTGGACCCCAACACCTTGGCGGTCAGATGGACCAGCGACCAGGGAGTCGCTACCCACGACCACGCCACGGTCGCCTTCGACGGTGTGCGCGACGGCACGGTGACGATCCGCGATGTCGCCTCGGGCGCCGACACCGTGGTCGAGAACGTCACCCCGGCGAGCACCAACGCCAGGAACTACCGCCTCGACAGCGGTTACGTGCTCGAACAGCGGGACGGCTCCGGGAACACGGGTTACTACAGCACCCTCGCGCGCCAGTTCTACCCGAATATCCTCGTCGACGACGACCCGGAGCTGACCCCGGTGATCAACGAAGGCAGGCTGCTGCTCAAAGGTGACAAGTCGCTGAAAGTCGTCGACATCACCAACGGCGCCACCGTCTTCGAACTCGGCGAAGCCGAACTCGAGGCCGTGGATTCGTATCAGTTCGCCACCTCCGGGGACTACCTGTACATCGCCAACAGCAGCGATTCGCCGGTCATCGACATGCGGGACCGCCAGAAGGTCAGCTCGGGCTGGCGGGTCCGGCCCCTGAACACCGTCGGCGGGTCGTGGGTGCTGGTCAACCACAGGGCCAACGACACCCGGGACTGCTACGAAGGAATCGCGGTATTCGATTGCGAGAGCGACGAAGTGACGCTGGAGAAGTTCCCCGACGGCAAGTATCCCGGGCCTTGGTTCTGAAGGGTTGAGGTTAGAAGCCGTCGTGCACGACCACCCGGGTACGGCCGGTGACCCCGCCGCCGATGATCGTGCGCAGGACGTCGCCGACCTCGAGCACGGGCACGTCGCGGGTGATGCGCGCGAGGTGGCGTGGGCGTAGCTCGGATTCGATCTGGGCCCACAGCGCGCGGCGCTTCTCGATGGGCAGCAGCACCGAGTCGATGCCGGCCAGCGTCACACCGCGCAGGATGAACGGGTGCACGGTGGTGGGCAGCTCCGCCGAGCCGGCCAGGCCCGAGATCGCCGCCACCCCGGCATATTTCAGCGTGCTCAGGGCGTAGGCCAGGGTCTTGCCACCGACGCAGTCCACCACCGCGGCCCAGTGCGCCTTGCCGAGCGCACGCATCTTGTCGTCGGGGCCGGGCACCCGATCGATGACCTCGGCGGCGCCGAGGTCGCGCAGCAGATCGTGGGTGTCGGCCTTGCCGGTGGAGGCCACCACCTCGTAGCCGAGGCCGGCCAGCAGATCGACGGTGATGCTGCCGACGCCGCCGGTCGCGCCGGTGACGAGCACCGGACCGTCGGACGGGTCGATGTCGTGGGCGCGGATGGCGTTGACGCTCATGGCCGCGGTGAACCCTGCGGTGCCGATGGCGGCCGCGTCGGCGGCGCCGAGGGTGTCCAGCTTGACCACGTAGTCGGCGGGATAGCGGGCCACCTGGGCGTAGCCGCCGTGCCGCCCGGTGCCGATGTCCTGGCCGTGGGCGATCACCGTGTCCCCGACCGTGAAGTCGGCCGAGCCGCTGGCGGTCACGGTGCCGGCGACATCGATCCCCGGGATCAACGGATAGGACCGCGCGACGCCGCCCTTCGGGGTCACCGCGAGCGCGTCCTTGTAGTTGACACCGGAGTACTGCACCCGGATCTCCACGTCACCCTCGGGCAGGAACGTGTCGTCGACGACCTCGTGGCGCAGGACGATCCCTGCTTCGGCATCCTCGTGGGCGACCATCGCGTTGATTTCCGTCATGACGGTCACAGTAGCGCCGGCGTCGACGACGAAGCCCCCGACCGCGGTGCGGCCGGGGGCTTCGGTCGTTCGGATCAGGCGCCGAGCAGGTGCGCCTGCAGGTCAGGCTTCATGGCCTGCAGCTCGCGGCCCCAGTACGCCCAGTTGTGGGTGCCGTTGTCGGGGAAGTTGAACACCCCGTTGGTGCCGCCCGCGGCGAGGTAGTTGTCGCGGAAGGTGATGTTGGTCCTGATCGTCAGGCCCTCCAGGAACGTGGCGGGCAGGTCGCCACCGCCGAGCTCGTTGGGCTGGCCGTTACCGCAGTAGATCCAGATGCGAGTGCCGTTGGCGACGATCTGCGGGATCTGCACCATCGGGTCGTTGCGCTTCCAGGCGCTGTTGGGGTCCTCGGTCTTGCCCCACATGTCGTCGGCCTTGAAGCCGCCGGCGTCGCCCATGGAGATGTTGATCAGGAACGGCCACCAGCCCTCAGAGGGGTTCAGGAAGCCCGACATCGAGCCCGCGTAGATGAACTGCTGCGGGTGGTAGACCGACAGGATCAGCGAGGCCGAGCCCGCCATCGACAGACCGATCGCGGCGTTGCCGGTGGGCTTGACCGCGCGCTGGGAGGCCAGGAAGGCCGGCAGCTCCTGGGTGAGGAACGTCTCCCATTTGTAGGTCACCGTCGGGCCCTTGTTGCGGGCCGGGGCGTACCAGTCGGAGTAGAAGCTGGACTGGCCACCGACGGGCATCACGATCGACAGACCCGAGTCGAGGTACCACTCGAAGGCCTGGGTGTTGATGTCCCAGCCGTTGAAGTCCTCCTGCGCGCGGAGGCCGTCGAGCAGGTAGACGGCGGGCGAGTTCTCGCCGCCGCTCTGGAACTGGACCTTGATGTCGCGGCCCATCCCGGCGGACGGCACCATCAGGTACTCGACCGGCAGACCGGGCCGGGAGAATGCTCCGGCGGTCGCCGACCCTCCGGTGAGGCCAACCACACCGGGCAACATCGCCGCGGCAATGGCAGCAACGCCGACACGGCGCGCCCAAGGCCCACGAATCCTGTCAAGAAGTCTCATACCGTCAATCCATCCATCTTCCGGTACCGCATGCGCGGCGTGGTCCTGCAACTCTCGGCTCGGCTAGGACACCGCGGCGTTGTCTCCACCGCGCCGTCGCACCACTTCGAGAGCCAATTTGCCGTCGAAGCGTCCGAGAAATCTTCAGTTGTAGCCGTTGCAGTAAAACATGTGGCCAGCACGTGAGAAAGTCCGGCCGCGCCGCGCGGCGCGATTTCCGCAGGAAACTCCAATTTGACGGAAGTGCAAGCCAGGGCCTTCGCCGCACGTGAATAGACATAACGGCCGCCAAATATGAATTGCCGGTGCCCTTTACTCGGCCCCCACTGGGCCGTCCAGTGCGACACGCCCGAGCGGCACAGTGACCCCGATCACATTTCGGCGAATTACCGGTGGTCCGGCCGCAAACTCGACGCCCGGGAAAGAAGGGTGCACCCTCGGTGCACCCTCCAGGACCCGCTCCGAACGCAGGTTCGAACGAGGACGAGCCGGTCCGGCGGCGTCGCCCCATCCCACAGCGGTGAACGCTTCCGTGCACGGGGCCACTGAGCGATCCTCATGGGGTGAGCCGACACAGCTTGTCGATCCCCGACACCGACACCGACACCGACACCCCCGCCCCGAGGCATCCCGGAGCACCGGCGTGACCACAGGACCTCTGGACGGCATCCGGATCCTCGAGATCGGCACGCTGATCTCCGGCCCGTTCGCGGGCCGGCTGCTCGGCGACATGGGCGCCGAGGTCATCAAGATCGAGCCGCCGGGCGCGCCGGATCCGCTGCGGACCTGGGGGCAGGCCGAGCTCGACGGCCACCGGTTCTTCTGGACCGTGCATGCCCGCAACAAGAAGGCCGTCACACTCAACCTCCGCGAGCGCGCGGGCCGCGACCTGTTCCTCGACCTGGTCGAGAGGTCCGATATCGTCGTCGAGAACTTCCGGCCGGGGACGCTGGAGAAATGGGGCCTGGGTTACGACACCCTGCGCGAGCGCAACCGCGGCATCGTCTTGGTCCGGGTCTCGGGGTACGGCCAGACCGGTCCGGACGCGCACAAGGCCGGCTATGCCTCCGTCGCCGAAGCGGCCAGCGGGTTGCGGCACATGAACGGTTTCCCCGGCGGCCCTCCCCCGCGGCTGGCGCTCTCGCTGGGCGACAGCCTGGCCGGGATGTTCGCCGCCCAAGGCGCCTTGGCGGCGCTGTACCGGCGCAGCGTCACCGGTGAGGGCCAGGTCGTCGACGCCGCGCTGACCGAATCCTGCTTGGCCGTCCAGGAATCCACCATCCCGGACTACGACGTCGGCGGGGTGGTGCGTGGGCCGTCGGGCACCAGGCTGGAAGGGATCGCGCCGTCCAACATCTACCCGACCGCCGACGGCAGCTGGGTGGTGATCGCCGCCAATCAGGACACCGTGTTCCGGCGGTTGTGCCAGGCCATGGGCCAGCCCGAGCTCGCGACCGACAGCCGGTTCGCCGACCACGGCGCCCGCGGCCGCAACCAGGACGAGCTCGACAAGATCATCGGCGCGTGGGCGGCCGAACGCCAGCCGGCCGACATCATCGCGACCCTCTCGGAGGCCGGGGTGATCAGCGGTCCGATCAACACCGTCGCCGAGGTGGTCGAGGACCCGCAGCTGCGCGCCCGCGGCATGATCGCCGACCATTGGGACGAGCGCATCGGCCGAAACGTCAAGGGCCCCGGTGTGATACCCGTGCTCTCGGCGACCCCGGGCACGATCCGCAGCGCCGGTCCGGCGCGCCCGGGCCAGCACAACGACGAGATCTACCGTGGCCTGCTCGGCAAGAGCGAGGCCGAGATCGACCGACTGCGAGCAGAGGGTGTGCTGTGACCGAGATGCCCACCCACGTCGACATCCGGGACGTGTCGCTGCGCGACGGCCTGCAGATCGAAGGCCCGATCCCGTTGTCCGCCAAGCTCGAGCTGCTCGCCGCCATCGCCGCCACCGGCGTCCGCGAGATGGAGGCCACCGCGTTCGTCTCGCCGTCGAAGGTGCCCGCTCTGGCCGATGCCGCCGAGCTGGCCGCCGAGTTGCACAACTTTCCCGACATCGAGTTCTCGGCGCTGGTCGCCAGCCCCAACGGCGCCAAACGCGCGATCGCCGCCGGCCTGCGTTCCATCGAGTACGTGGTGTCGGCGGCCGACGGGCACAGCACGGCCAACGTCGGGCGGTCCTCGGCTGAGGCCACCGCCGTGATCCCCGACATCGTCGCGATCGCCCACGACAGCGCCGTGCGCGTCGAGGTGATCATCGCCACGGCGTGGGATTGCCCGTTCGACGGCCCGACTCCGCCGCAGCGGGTGCTCGACATCGTCTCGGCCGCCACCGACGCCGGCGCCGACCGGCTCGCGATCGCCGACACCATCGGCACCACGACCCCGCGACGGGTGAGCGAGCTGATCGCACAGGTGCGGCCCCGCATCGGTGACATCCCGCTGGGCGCACACTTCCACAACACCCGTGGTTGCGGACTTGCCAGCGCCTACGCCGCGGTCAGCGCGGGGGTCACCCGGTTGGACGCCTCCGTCGGTGGTCTCGGCGGCTGCCCGTTCGCTCCTGGCGCGAGCGGCAACATCGCGACCGAGGATCTGGTGTATCTGTTGCGCGACAGCGGGATCGGCGTCGACGTCGACCTGCAGGCGGCGATATCCGCCGCCCGGGTGGCACAGCGCGCGGTGGGCCATGACCTGCCCAGTGCGCTGCTGCGGGCAGGCGACCGCCGACTGGCCTAGCTCCGCCAGCGCACTACCACGAGTGCATGCCCGGTGAGCCCCAACCCCACGAGCGTGCAGTGATGGTCGCTGCCCGGGCCAGCGCGCTACCGAGAGTGCACGCTCGGCGACAGCCGGGCCCGTCTAGAGTCGGCCACAAGCAATGCCGCTTGAAGGAGGACATCCGTGGACTTCGCCCTGCCCGACCATCTGCCCGGCCTGCTCGCCGAGATGGACGAGTTCATCGAGACCGAGATCAAGCCGCTGGAGCGCGAACACATCCAGTACTTCGACCAGCGCCGCGAGTACGCGCGCACCGACTGGGACAACGGCGGGATCCCCCGGCGCGAGTGGGAGGCCCTGCTCGCCGAGATGAAGCGGCGCGCCGACGCCGCCGGCTGGCTGCGCTACGGGCTGCCGTCGAAGTTCGGTGGCCGCGACGGCACCAACGTCGACATGGCCGTCATCCGGGAACACCTCGCGCACAAGGGACTCGGGCTCCACAACGACCTGCAGGACGAGTCGTCGATCGTGGGCAACTTCCCGCAGGTGATCATGATGGACCGGTTCGGCACCGAGGCACAGAAGCAGGAGTTCATCGAGGCGTTGATCACCGGCGAGCGCGGCATGGCGTTCGGGCTGACCGAACCCGGCCACGGCTCGGACGCCACGTGGCTGGAGACCACCGCGGTTCTCGACGGTGACGAATGGGTGATCAACGGCGCCAAGCGTTTCAACACCGGAGTGCATGCGGCCACCCACGACCTGGTGTTCGCCCGCACCTCCGGTGATCCCGGCTCGGCCCGCGGCATCACCGCGTTCCTTGTGCCGATCGACACCCCCGGGTTCTCGGTGCCCTACTACTGGTGGACCTTCAACATGCCGACCGACCACGGTGAGGTCGTCCTGGAGAACGTCCGAGTGCCCGCCGACGCGGTGCTCGGCGAGGTCGACAACGGCCTGGCTGTGGGTCAGACCTTCCTGCACGAGAACAGGATTCGTCAGGCGGCGAGCAGCCTGGGTGCGGCCCAGTACTGCATCGACCGGGCCGTGGCCTATGCGGGTGAGCGCTCGGTGTTCGGTAAACCGCTGGCCGTCAACCAGGCCGTGCAGTGGCCCCTGGTGGAGCTGCAGACCGAGGCGCAGATGGTCCGGCTGCTGGTGCGCTATGCCGCGGCCGAACTCGACTCCAACCACCACATCGAGGTGTCGGACAAGGTGTCGATGGCCAACTACCGCGCCAATCGCCTGGTGTGCGAAGCGGCCGACCGCGCGATGCAGGTGTTCGGCGGGGTGGGTTACAGCAGACACGAACCGTTCGAACACATCTACCGGCACCACCGCCGTTACCGGATCACCGAAGGGGCAGAGGAGATCCAGATCCGCCGGGTGGCGCAGCGCCTGTTCGGGTTCGGCCGCCGGTGACCGCGGAACTGGAGCACGCCCTGCAGCAGGTGCTGTCCCCGATCCTGGGTGAGGTCGGCGTCGAGAACCTGCAGCGCCTCACCGGCGGCGCGAGCCGGGCCACCTGGTCGTTCGACACCACCGGGGCGCACCGGCGGGCGCTGATCCTGCGCACCGGCTCACCCGACGACACGCACGCAGGCATGCAGGTGGAGGCCGCGGTGCAGCAGCGTGCCGCGGCCGTCGGCACCCCCGTCCCCCGCATCCTCACGGCCGACGATTCGGCTGCGGCGCTGGGGAACCCGTACCTGATCTGTGAAGCGGTGGCGGGCGAGACGATCGCCCGGCGGATATTCCGCACCCTCGACGACGCCGGGCGGCGCCGGCTGCTCGAGCAGAGCGCGGCGGCCCTCGCCGCCATCCACCGCGCCGACGCCACCGGGATCGATCTGGCCGCGCCGAACGAGCTGGCCGACTGGCGCGCTCACCTCGACGAGATCGGGGACACCACCGCGACATTCGAATGGACATTCCGCCGCCTGGCCGAATCGCGGCCCGACCCGTCGGCTCCGCGGCTGGTACACGGCGATTTCCGGATGGGCAACCTCATCGTCGACGACAGCGGGCTGGCGGCGGTGCTGGACTGGGAGCTGACCCACGTCGGCGAGATCTACGAGGACTTGGCCTGGTTCTGCATCCGGGCATGGCGGTTCGGCGCGCCGCAGTCCCTCGGCGCGGGCGGGCTCGGCAGCATCGAGGAGTTCCTGCGGGCCTACGAGCAAGCCGCCCGGACCGACCTCGACCGGGACGTGTTCGCATGGTGGCTGACGCTGGCCACCCTGCGGTGGGGGGTGATCTGCCGGCGCCAGGCCGAGCGGCATCTGTCCGGCCAGACGCGCTCGGTCGAGCTGGCCGCCATCGGCCGCCGGGTCAGCGAAACCGAATGGGATCTACTGGATCTCCTGTCCGAGGGAGCGGTGCGATGACCGCGTCGGCGCAGCGCCCGACCGCCGCCGAACTGGTCGCCGCCGTCGCCGATTTCCTCGACGACGACGTGCGCGCGGCGTGCACCGGGCAGGTGGCGTTCCACGCCCGCGTCGCGGCCAACGTGCTGCGCATCGTCGAACGGGAACTGCTCGACCACACCGGTGGCCACGTCGTCGACGCACTCGGTGAGTTGGGTTACGCGGACGAGGACGCGCTGGCGGCGGCCATCCGGTCCGGTGAGCTGGACGACCGGGGCGAGGAGGTGATGGCGGCGTTGCGGGTCCTGGTCCGGCACCGGTTGTCCGTCGACCATCCCGGGTACGACCGCACGCATGGAGGTTGAGTTCACCCGGTTCGACATCGCCGACGGTCCGGATCCCTACGGCGTGGTGGTCGCCGACGACGCCGCGGTGTGGGTGACGTTGGTGCACAGCGGTGCCGTCGCGCGTCTCACCGGCGACGGACGCTGCACCCGCCACCCGGTCGACGCGGTATCCCGGCCGTCGGTGCTGGCCGCGGGCCACGGCGGTGCGGCCTGGTTCACCCGCACCGGCGACGACCGGGTCACGTCGGTGACCGCGGACGGTGTCATGACTACGGTCGAGTTAGGTTCGGGCAGTGGTCCGTTCGGCATCTGCGCTGGGCCCGACGACGCGATGTGGGTCACCGAGTCGACCGCCGACCGGGTAGCACGGATCGACGCCGACGGCTCCGTCGGCTCGGTTGCGATGCCCGCGGGCAGCTTCCCGTCCTTCATCACCGCGGGACCCGACGGTGCGCTGTGGGTCACCCTCAACCGCGCCGACGCCGTCGCGCGGATCACCACCGCAGGCGAGGTCACGGTGCACGGGCTGCCCACCTCCGGCGCCGCGCCCGTCGGTATCGCCGCGGGCGGCGGCGCGCTGTGGTGTGCCGAGATCGGCGCCGGACAACTCGTTCGCATCGAACCGGATTGCACGACAACCGAATTCTCGCTGCCGGACACTACAGCCCGGCCGCACGCGGTCGCCGCCGGTGCATACGGATGCTGGTTCACCGAGTGGGCCGTCAACCGGGTCGGTCACATCGGCTGGTCCGGCGAGATCGAGGAGTTCGACCTGCCGGCATCTGCGTCCGAACCGCACGGCGTCGCCGTCGGGCCCGACGGCCAGGTGTGGGTGGCGATGGAAAGTGGTGCGCTGGTGCGGCTGAGCTGTCGGTGAACCGCGCGGCGGTCGAGTGGACAACTGGGCAGCCGGTGTCTTCCCGTCGCGGAACGCCGCCGGCCCCGCACGCTGACGCCGGGGGCAATATCGACGTGCTGTCAGGTGCGACGCACCCGCGCCAACCATGCGGGTTCGTCGACACGGGTGCCGACCGGGAGCCCCACCGCGCCGGCGTTGCCCTCGGTCACCACGCCGCGGTAGCGAGCCTCGGCGACCTCGTCGATCGTCCAGCCCGCCCCGAACGCGGACCGGATCGTCGCTTCGCTGACCTGCGGGCCCAACCCGCGCCCTGCGTCGGACAGCGCCAGGACGTACACGATGCCGCCGGGCCGGACGGCGCCGTGCAGGCTGCGGACGTACCTGGCTCGGTCGGCGTCGTCGAAGACGTGGAACAGCGCGCTGTCGACGACCGTGTCGTAGCCGGCTGGATCGTCGAGACTCAACGCGTCACCGACCTCGAACCGGGCGCCCACGCCGCGCTCGGCGGCGTTGCGCCTGGCCTGCGCAATGGCGGTGGGTGCGCCGTCGACGCCGAGCACGTCGTATCCGAGCCGCGCGAGCAGGATGGTGTGCTCGCCGGTTCCGCACCCGATGTCGAGGACCCTGCCGGTGATGCCGCCGGCCTCGACCAGCCCGGCGATCGCCGGCTGGGGTTCGCCGATCACCCACGGCGGGGTGGCGCTGCGGTAGAGCTCGTCGAATCGCGAAACGGTGGGCGTCGTGTCCATGCTTCCGAGTGTCCAACCTGAACCATGGTTGAGGTCAACCGTCGATCGTCAGCCCAGATAGCAGAATCCCGAACGGCGTTGGCGGTACGACCGGCAACCCCGCGTTTTCGGTGCCTACGACATTGCACCCGGGCTAACATCGCGCCCATGGCTGCGCCCTCTCCGACGACAGACCCGTTGCGGATCCTGGTGTACAGCGACAACCCGAGGACCAGGGAGCAGGTGCGCCTCGCCCTGGGGAAACGCATCCATCCCGAACTGCCCGAGCTGAGCTACGTCGAGGTGGCCACGGCCCCGGTGGTGATCCAGCAGATCGATGCCGGGGGCTTCGCCCTGGCGATCCTCGACGGGGAGGCCACCCCGGCCGGAGGCATGGGCATCGCCAAACAGCTCAAGGACGAGGTCGCCGACTGCCCACCCCTCCTGGTGCTGACCGGACGCCCGGACGACGCGTGGCTGGCCAACTGGTCACGCGCGGAAGCGGCGGTGCCGCACCCCATCGATCCGATCCGGCTCGGCGAGGCCGTCGTGTCGCTGTTGCGTACCGCCCAGTAACACCGAAAGACGCGAAAATCTCTGTCACACTTGCCGTTACAAGGCACGGCAAGATCGCGAAGGCGCGCTGGTAGCGATACTAACCAAAATGTGTGGCTTGCATCCAAAACAGGGCTAGGCTGTGTGGTAGCTCACATCGACAGCCCCCGAGGAGCGCCTGCACAGCATGAATCTGTACACGCCGATCCTGGTGCTCGGAGCCATCGCTGCTGTCTTCGCCGTCGGATCGGTGGGGATCGCTGTCCTGATCGGGCCCCGCCGGTACAACCGCGCCAAGCTCGAGGCCTACGAATGCGGGATCGAGCCGATGGACCCGGCGGACCCCGCCGTCGCGGCCACCGGCCAACGGTTCCCCATCAGGTACTACCTGACGGCGATGTTGTTCATTGTTTTTGATATCGAGATTGTTTTTTTGTATCCGTGGGCGGTGGCCTTCGATGGTTTGGGGTTGTTCGCGGTGGTGGAGATGTTGTTGTTCATGGTGGTGGTGTTCGT
>JBFWOX010000011.1:0-197703 GCA_050250295.1 Mycolicibacterium sp. | reverse complement strand
TCACGGCGGCTCCCTCGCTCGCCCACCCACCACACCCCCACCTAAAGTCGGGCCCTATCCGGGCACGTCGGGCGAACGCGCCCAATGGTGGTGGTACGACCCCTACCAACCACCACCCAACTGAGCCGGGCTCCCGAGCTACTGGCCGTCGAGGCCGGCCAGCATCAGGTCGATGGTGAAGTCGAACCGGTCCATGACGGTGCCCGCGGTCAGCTCGCCGGCATGGCGCTTGGTGTGCGGGAAGGTGTCGGGCAGCGCGGCGAACCGGCGCAGCATCTCGTCGCGACTGACCACCCAGCCGTCCGGATCGGCCTGCCGGTTCAGCAGCGACACCTCCAGACAGAACGCGTTGATGTAGAGCAGCAGCGCATCGATCGCCCACGCCGCCCGCTGCGGGTCCACACCTCCCGCCAGCACGATCCCCAGCAGACCCTCGCTCACCCGCAGCGTCTCGGTGTTGGTCGGCACCACCGCCAGCGCGGCCCGCGAGATCCCCGGATAGCTCAGGTACTGGTCTCGGATCTGCCCGCACACCTCACCGACCTGCTGCCGCCACCGTCGCGGATCCGGTTCGGGGAACGTGATTTCCGCGCACAGCCGGCCGATCAGCAGGTCGTCGAGATCCTCCTTGTTGACGACATGGGCATACAGCGAGGCCGGACCGGTCTCGAGCGCGGCGGCCACCCGCCGCATCGTCAGCGCGTCATAACCCTCCCGCTCCACGACGCCCAGCGCGGCGTCGACCACCGCGTCCACCGTGATCGGGTTCTTACGCCCGGCCGACGGGCCGGGCCGCGTCGTCGGGCCCGCGTCGGCCAGGTGTCGTGCCGCGCGTCGGCGCTGGGGAGGCGATGCCATGGCGCACAGTGTAGCGCCAAACGATCATCGTTCCGATTGACACGAACACTGTTCGTTAGATAGAACGGCGTTCGTGTCTACTTCCGCTTCCGGGCCTCGCTCCCGGTCCGCTCCCGCCCATTCGGAGCCCCTCGATCCCACACTCGTCCGGCTCGCACTCGCCGTCCTCGTCGGCGTCATCGCCGCGATCCTCGACCTGACCATCGTCAACGTCGCCCTGCACACGCTTCAGGACCGGCTGCACACCTCGGTCGCGACCATCCAATGGGTCAGCACCGGCTACGTCCTGGCGGTGGCGCTGACCATCCCGGTCAGCGGCTGGGTGTTCGAACGCCTCGGCGCCCGGCGCGCCTGGCTGCTGGCCCTCGCCCTGTTCGGCGCCGGGTCGGTGTTGTGCGCCGCCGCCTGGTCGCCGGTCAGCCTGATCGCGTTCCGGGTGCTGCAGGGTGTCGGCGGCGGCATGCTGCTGCCACTCGCGCAGACGATCCTGGTGCACCAGGCCGGCCGGGACCGGGTGGCCCGGGTGGTGCCCTACATCGCGATCCCATCCCAGCTCGGGCCGGTGCTCGGCCCGGTGCTCGGCGGCGTGCTGCTCGACAACGCCGACTGGCGCGTCATCTTCCTGACCAACATCCCCCTCGTCGCGGCCGCGATGGTGCTCGGCTGCCGTACCATCCCGGCGACGCACCCCCGCCCCGGCCACCGCCCGGACCTGCTGGGTCTGGCGCTCCTATCACCGGCGCTGGCGCTGCTGGTGTTCGGCTTCTCCCAGGCCGCGGGCAGCGGCGGGTTCGGCCGCGCCGCGGTGATCGGGCCGCTGGCCGCCGGCGTCGTCCTGCTGGCCTGCTACTGCGGGCACGCGCTGCGGGCGCCGGCTCCCCCACTGAACCTGCGCTATCTGCGGGTACGCGGGTACGCGACGTCGTCGGCGCTGATGTTCGGCTCAGGCATCACGCTGTTCGGCGCGCTGTTCCTGCTGCCGCTGTACTACCAGCAGGTGCACGGCGCGTCGGCGCTCGCGGCCGGGCTGCTGCTGGCTCCCCAGGGGCTCGGGGTGGCCGTCGGCACGATCCTCGGCGGGCGCCTCATCGACCCGATGCGGCTGGGCGCCCGGCTGCCCGCCCTGGCGGGGCTGGCACTGCTGACCGTCAGCACCGTGCCGTTCGTGGTCGCCGGCCCGCACACCGGCGAGCTGCTGCTGAGCCTGGCCGTCGCGGTCCGTGGGATCGGCCTGGGCCTGGCACTCGTCCCGGTCACCACCTCGGTGTACGTCGGGCTGCCGCACGAGGCCATCCCGACGGCCACCACCGGGGTGCGGATCTTCCAGCAGGTCGGCGGCGCGCTGGGCACCGCCGTCCTCGCCGTCATCGTGACCCACGGCTTCCCGGTCGCGTTCGCGTGGGTGCTCGGGCTGACCGTGGTGTCGGTCGTGCCGGCGCTGATGCTGCCGGGCCGGGCTACACCACCGCCCGGTCGGTGATGGTCCCGGTCCCGGTGGCCTCGGCCAGCGTCGCCCCGGTCGGGCTGGACAGCGTCACCAGGAAGGTCTCGGTGCCCTCCAGCACGGTGTCGCCGAAGACGACCACGGTGATGGTCTTGCTGGTCTGGCCCGGGGCGAACGTCAGTGTGCCGGTCGTCGGCACGAAATCGCTTCCGCCGGTGGCCGTTCCGTTCGACGTCGCGTACTGCACCGTCACGGTCTGGCTGGTCGGGGCGGCCAGCGACACCACGAACCGGGCCAGCACGCCGGGGCTGCCCTCCTCGAAGTCGAACTGCAGCGACTCCAGGTACGCCATCTTGTTCGTGTGGACGGTCCGCCAGTCATCGGCCAGGATCCCGCCGGTATCCGTCGAATTCGGGTTCCACGACCAGAACGTCCACGACATGTCCTGGGTGCCCGACGCGATGTCGATGGTGCCGTCGTTGTCGAAATCGCCGGACAGGTACGACGTGATGGCCTCGAACCAGACGACGTCCTTGGGGTCGGTCAGCCGGGTTCCGAACTCGCCGAGGTAGATCGGGGCGATGTTCTGCTCGTAGATGTAGCCCCACATCTGCTCGAACTTGTCCGGCAGCGCCGCACCGAAATTGGAACCCGCGAACCACGGCTGGTTGTACACCGAGTTCGGGTAGTCGTGCGGCGAGTACACCACCCGGTTGGCCACATCGAGCACGATGGGCCGGTCCTTGACACCCATCAGATTTCCGCCCCACCAGTAGTGCTGGCCCTGGTACTCCGCCACTCCCTCCACGAAGATCAGCCACTTCGAGTTCACCGACAGGATCGCGTTGCCGGCTCGTTCGGCCGCCGCGGCCCAGTCGGTGGCTCCCCCACCACCCCAGGTGCCGGCGTAGGGCTCGTTGTGCAGGTCGGCGCCGATCACCGTCGGATTGTCCACGTATCGCTGCGCCAGCATCTTCCAGTCGTCGATCCACGCCGCCTCGGTGTAGGAGCCCTGGTACCACAGGCCGTTGTCGTTGGGCCCGGCGCCCTTGCCGCTGCGGTGGTGGTCGAGGATGACCCGCATCCCGATCTCACCGGCGTAGGCGACGATCTTGTCCATGATCTGCACCGGCGTCAGGCCAACGAGGTCGGGGTTCTTGTTGAAGTCGATGCCGTTGGGCGCCGCGCTGGTGTGCAGGCTCTCGCTGGAGTAGGCCAGCCGGATGGTGTTGAAGTCCAGCGCCATCATCTGGTCCATCATCTCTTTGTAGGAGCGCGTCCACAGCCCGTGCGGGGCAAAGGTTTCGCTCTCCATGCCGAACCAGTTGACGCCGGCGATCTGCACCGGGTTGCCCGCGGTGTCGACGATCTGGTTGCCCGCGGTGCTGAAGTAGCCCGGCGCCGCCCCGGTCCCGGGGGCGCCCTCGGTGACCGAGGCGTCGGAGATGCTCAGCGAGATGTTGCCGGGCAGCGCGACGTCGTCGTTGACGATCGTGCCGACCGCCGAACCGTCGGCGATCGTGGCGCCGCTGGGGTTCGACAGCGTCAGCGTGAACGTCTCGTTGCCCTCGACCGCGGTGTCCCCGGTGATCGACACCTGGATCTGCTGGGTCAGCACGCCGGGGGCGAACGTGATGGTCCCGGACTTCGCGGTGTAGTCCGCTCCCGAGGCCGCGGTGCCGTTGGACGTGGCGTAGGTGACCGTCACCGGGCTCGTCGAGCTCTTCGACAGCGTCACCACGAACGTCATCTGCGTTGTACCGCTGTTGGATTCGTTTGCCGACGCGCCGGCGACCGACACCGTCGGCGGCTGCGCGGGTGCGGCCTGCCCGTTGACGGTGAAGTTGCTCGCCGTCGCCGAGGCGCCGCCCGGGGAGGCCTGGAAGCCGAACGTCACGGTCTGGCCCGCGGCGACCTTGGCGTTCCAGTCGGCGTTGCGCACCACGTAGTGGTCGCCCACCTTGCTGACGATCTCGGCGTTCCAGATGTTGCCGATCTGGGCCGGGCTGTCGAACTCCACGGTCCATCCGTTGAGCCCGCCGCTGCCCGCGGTGACGGTGACGTTCGCAGTGAAGCCCGAACCCCAGTTGTCGTTGACGACCATCGCCGCCGTCGAGCCGCCGGGAGCCGGGGTGGCGACGTCGTCGTTGGTGATCGTGCCGACCCCGATGCCGTCGGCGATCGTCGCGCCGGTCGGGTTGGACAGCGTCAGCGTGAACGACTCGTCGGTCTCCACCGCCGTGTCACCGAGGATCGGCACCGTGATCTGCCCGGTGCTCGCCCCCGCCACGATCGTCAGCACCCCCGATACGGCACTGAAATCACTTCCGGCGGTGGCGGTCCCGTTCGATGTCGCGTACGTGACGGTGACCGGTGTGGTGGCCGCCTTGTCCAGACTCACCACGAACACCAGGTTCTTGGTGCCGGTGTTGGACTCCACCACCGCAGCGTCGGCGATCGACACCTTCGGCGGCACCACGGGAGCCACGTCGTCGTTGGTGATGGTCCCGACCGCGCTGCCGTCGGCGATCGTCACCCCATTGGGGTTCGACAGCGTCACGGTCAACGTCTCGTTGGGTTCGACGGTGGTGTCGCCCAGCACCGCGACGGTGATCTGCTGGGACACCACCCCGGCGGCGAACGTCAACACCCCAGAGGCCGGGGTGAAATCGCTTCCGGCCGTAGCTGTCCCGTTCGACGTCGCGTACGCGACGCTGACCGGTGCGGTGGCCGCCTTGTCCAGGCTCACCACGAACACCAGGTTCTTGGTGCCGCTGTCGGACTCCACCACGGCGGCGTCGGCGACCGAGATCTTCGGCGGCACCACCGGTGCCGGGTTCTGCCCGCCGGCGGGGGCGCCGTTGACGACGAAGTTGGTCGGCGTCGTGGCGGCGCCACCGGGGCTGGCCTGGTAGCCGAACTCGACGGTCTGACCGGCGGCGATCTTGGCGTTCCAGGCCGCGTTGCGGATCACGTAGTGGTTGCCCACCTTGCTGACGATCTGGGCGTTCCAGATGTTGCTGATCTGGGCGGGCGTATCGAATTCCACGGTCCAACCGTCGAATCCGGACGATCCTGCGGTGACGGTGACCGCCGCGACATGCCCGGCACCCCAATCGTCGGTCACGACGTACTTGACCGAGGCGTTGCCGCCCGGTGTGGAGGTGGTGCCGTCGTTGTCGGTGATGGTGCCCACGGCGATGCCGTCGGCGATGGTGGCGCCGGTGGGGCTCGACAGCGTCACCACGAACGTCTCGGTCGACTCGGCGGAGGTGTCGCCGACGATGTCGACGCGCACGGTCTGCGAGGTGACGCCGGGCGCGAACTGCAGGGTTCCGGTCGCGGTGAGGAAGTCGGCGCCCGCGATGGCGGTGCCGTTGGAGGTGGCGTAGTGCACCGTCACCGTCTGCGTCGACGGCTTGTCCAGCGTCACGGCGAACTCGAGCCGGCTGCTGCCGCTGTTGCCTTCGGTCACCGCGGCGTCGGCGATCGAGATGGCCGGCGGCGGTCCGGTGACGACGTTGGTGGTGCCGTAGTCGTTCCAGATCGAGCTGAAGGCGCCGGCCGGGGCATTGGTGCCCGATGCGTAGTTGGTGGCCTGGCCGATGGTGCCCGGGTTGTCCCGGGTGATCGACCACATCGACAGCATGCCAAGGCCTTTGGCGCGGGCGAAGTCCTCCAGCGCCTGGGCGTCGGCGACGGTGAACACCTCGGTGGTGACGTCGTTGACGCCGATCATCGGGGTGACGCCCAGCTGGTTCCAGCCGAAACCCTGGCCGAACTCGGCGTACAGCGCGCTCAGCTGCGCGTAGGTCGACTCGGCCGCCGCGATCGCGTAGGCGCCCATCGTCTTGGCGTTGGGTCCGCTGGTGGGGGCCGCCGATTCGCCGTAGTCCATCGCCATCACGTTGACACCGTCGAGTTTGACCCCGGCGGTGACCGCGGAGCGCACCACGTTGACGCCGTCGGCGGTCAGGCCGCTGGGCAGCACCGGCAGCGTGTACCAGACCTCTAGGTCGGGCCGCTGCTGCTGCAGCAGTTCGATGGCCTGGCTGTTGAGCGCGACCGCGGCCGGGTCGGCCACCGCGGCGCCCTCGATGTCGAAGTCGAGGCGGTTGAGGTGGTAGGTGTCGACGACGGCGACGTACGCGTCGGCCAGTGCCTGCGCGCTCATCCCGCGGGCGGCGTAGTGCTGCGCCAGGCTGGTGCCCGCGGCGCCGCCGAGCGAGATCATCACGTCGCCACCCGCGGCCTGGAACGCCGCGATGGACTGGTTGATGGCGCGGGCCTGCTCGAAGTCGGAATCCGGCGCCAGCACCGACAATCCGGCCCAGGCCAGCTTGCCCTCCGGGGTGGCCTGCATGAAGCCCAGTGTCAGCAGCGAGGTGCCGCGCGCCTGGGCGATGGCCAGCAGGTTCGGCACCGGCCACAGCCCCATGTCCACGTACGGTGCGAAATAGGCTTCGCCCCAGAGCAAGTCACCGGGGTTGCCGGAGTTGATCCCACCGCCGGGGGCGACCGCCGTGTCGTCGTTGGCGATGGTTCCGGTGGCGACCCCGTCGCCGATGGTGGCGCCGGTGGGGCTCGACAGCGTCACGGTGAACGTCTCGTCGGGTTCGGTGACGGTGTCGCCGATGACGTCGACGTGAACCAGCTGCGAGGTGACGCCGGGGGTGAAGGTGACGGTGCCCGTGGTGGCGGTGTAGTCGACGCCGGCCAGCGCGGTGCCGTCACCGGTGGCGTAGTGCACGGTCACGGTCTCGGTGGAGGGCTTGTCCAGCGTCACGACGAACATGAAATGGCTGTGCTCGCCGTTGCCTTCGGTGACCGACAGGTCGGCGATCGACACCTTCGGCGGGGTGCTGGGCGTGGCGTCGACGTCGTCGTTGGTGATGGTGCCGGTGGCGCTGCCGTCGGCGATGGTGGCGTTCACCGGCGCGGACAGGGTCAGGGTCAGGTGCTCGTCGAGCTCTACCATGGTGTCGCCGTGCACCCCGACGGAGACGGTCTTGGTGGTCTCCCCCGGCGCGAACGTCAGCGAGCCGACCGCGGGCGTGTAGTCACCGCCCGCGGCGCTGGCGGTGCCGTTGGCGGTGCTGTAGCCGACCGTGACCGTCTCGGTGGACGCCCGCGACAACCGGACGGTGAACACCAGCGCCGAAGATCCCGAATTACCCTCGCGCACACTGGCATCGGCGACCGATAGCATCGGCGGTGTCACCGGTGCCGGCGCGTTGTAGAGCAGCGACTGCCACTTGGTGCGGGCGCTGTCGTCGAGGGTGATGATGTTGCCGGCGCTCAGTTCACCGAGCGCGACCCCGGTCAGCGTGTAGCTCTGGTTGTTGGCGGTGATCGCGATGCGGGTGGAGCCGGCCACCTCCGTGACGTCGAACTCATGGGCCTTGAACCAGCCGAAGTCCAGCTTGTCCTTGGCGGGGTCGAAGTTCAGCGTGGTGTGGGTGCCGTACTGCCAGGAGATCTTCGTGGTGGTGCCGGTCTCACCCGAGGGCGGTGTGCCGTTGCCCGCGGCGGTGGGCCAGGCGTCGGTGCCGGCGATCGGGACGCCCTGGGGCAGCACCTGGGAGTCGGGTACCGTGCCGATGCCCAGCTGCTGGTGCAGCCGGTCCTCGCGGACCTGCGCGTTGTGGAAGACGAAGTTGCGGGCGGTGAGCTGGCTCGTGGTGACGCCCTGCAGGATCAGCGCCTGACCGGTGCCGGCGTTGGAGATGACGACACCCTCGGGGGTGTCGGACATGTAGATCTGTTCGCGGGTGCCGTAATAGCGGAAGTCCACCACGCCGGTGGCGGGGTTGAACGCCACCCGGTCGATCTGGCCGATCTCGTGCGAGCGCGCGTAGACCGTGTCGGGCTGCGCGGTCACGCCGTGCTCCCAGGCCAGCGCGCCGGAAAGGTCCTGGCGCAGATGGTCGTTGATGATGGGCGTGAAGCTATCGATGGTGAGCTGGCCCAGCGACACCCCGCGCACGATCGCCGTCTGCCCCGACCACGGGTTGCGGAACCCGACGCCCTCGGCGGTGTCGACGACGATGAAGTTGTGCACCGACACGTCGCCGAGGTCGAGTTTGTCCTTGGCCGGGTCGAATCCGAGGATGTCGGGTCCGGAGGTGTCGACCTGGAAGACGGTGCCGGTGGTGGCTGTCATGGTGGCCGCCAGCAGCGTGCTCTTCGCCGGGCCCTCCTTGCCTTCCTTGGCCACTGTGGTGGTGCCGTCGACGGTGATCGACACCGGCACCTGGGTCTTGGTGGGCTCGACCGAGATGAGGTGGAAGCCGGCGTCGCGGACCTGGATGACGAACGTGTCGGGGCCGGCGGGGGCGCCCGGGTCCGCGGTGTAGGTGAAGTTGCCGGATCCGTCGACGACGACGGTGCCGTGGGTGGGGGCCTGCGCGACGGTGTAGACCAGCCGGTCGTCCTCGGGGTCGGTGGCGGTGATGGTGCCGGTGACGACGCCCGGGACCACGGAGCTGGTCGAGGTCAGCGCCGCCGACGGGCCGTGGTTGGCGAACAGCCGGTCCATCTCGCGGCGGATCACACCGAAGACGGCGGTGACGAACTCGAAGGCCGGTAGCGGGGTGCCGTCCCCGGACGCCGACGGCCCGATTCCCAGCAGCCCGAGGAACTTCGACACGAGGGTGGTCAACCCGGTGGACGTCGTGGCAGCCGCGGCAGTCTGCGCGGTGTCCTGTCCCGGGGTGGCCAGTGCACGCTGCGTCGACGCGGTCGCGGGCGCGTCCTGGTCGTCGGTCGCCCCCCTGGTGACGTCGGTGCTGCCGTCGGCCGGCCCGGCGGCGGCCGGCTCGTCGGCTCCGTCGGTGTCGGTGTGGCGGGTCGGTTCCTGGGTCACCGCGGACTCGCGGTCCCGCTCGGGTGTCGACGGCACCGGGTCAGCCGCGGGCGCGTCGGCGGGCGGTGTGTCGGGGTCGCCGCCCTGCGCGTCCTCGCCGCCGTCCCCGGCGCCGTCGTCGTCATCGGCACCGTCGTCGTCATCGGCACCGTCGTTGAGACCGGCACCGTCGTTGAGACCGGCACCGTCGTTGAGACCGGCACCGTCGTTGAGGCCGGCACCGTCGTTGAGACCGGCACCGTCGCCGCCCTCCCCCGCGGCGCCGGTGTCGGCCGGGTCGAGCTCACCGTCCCCGAGCTCACTGTCCCCGAGATCGTCGTCGGGGTCGGTGTCGTCGAGGTCGGCGTCCAGGTCCGCCACGTCCTGATCCTCGGCGTCCTCATCCGCCCCGTCGGGATCGTCGTCGTCACCCTGGTCACCGGTGTCGTCGCTGTCAGCGGTCTTGGCGCTGTCGCGGCCGTCGGACTCGGTGGACTCACGGGCCACGGTCGAGGTGTCCGGGCCGGGCTCGCCTGAGGTGCTCTCCTCGGCAGCGGTTGCCACCGCGGGGGCGGCCAGACCGATCCCGAGTGCCACAGCTAACGCACCAACACGTCCAACAAATCGTCCGTAGCCCATCAGCAACCAGCTCCTGTCTCCACTCAGATGCCTGAACCCCCGCTGCGGCCGTTCATCTCGCTTGCCGATGGGCGAACGAATTGACGACTCCGAAATGCATGAAACACGAGGATCTGATGATCGTCAAGAAATCGAGCAAACACCCGTCGTCGCAGTACATTCTTGCCAGAGGCAAACTGGATGCGGAAAGCTTTGTTAGTCGATTTACCTGTGTAAAGTCAGTTTACAAACGCCATCTCACGGTCCTCAGCGAAGATACTTCGAGGATCGATCGTCGGCTCGTCAATTCGCTGTGCGTGTCAAGGACGTGAGCATTTCGCGGTTTCGTGCCCATCGCGCCGACACCCGCCCGCGGCCGCGCGGCGCAGCGCGGCCGACCGCTATCCCCGCTCCACCGGGCAAACCATAATTGACGTAGTAGAAAGAAAAGTAGCAAATCCGGATGCCATGCCGCCCGGTTCTGGATCGCACCCGAACGGGCCGACGGCGCCGCCATGGGAGAAGATCCCGGCATGTCCGTGTTGCGCCGCCTGTCCGCCGCAGTCGCCGTTGCGCTGCTGGCGGCATGCTCCCCGGTGCCGCTGCGATCGAGCACGCCCACCCCCACCGAGGTCGATTCCGGCAAGGCCGAGGCGATCACCCGGATCGTCCGGGAGGCGATGGATCGCGACCATCTCGCGGCGGCGATCGTCCGGGTCACCGTCGACGGGAAGGAGGTGATCACCGAGGCGTTCGGCGAGTCGATGACCGGGGTGCCCGCCACCGCGGCGATGCACTTCCGCAACGGCGCGGTGGCCATCTCCTATGTGGCCACATTGCTGCTCGAACTCGCCGAGGACGGCACCGTCGCCCTGGACGACAAGCTGTCGACCTATCTGCCCGAGGTACCACACAGCGACCGGGTGACGCTGCGCCAGCTCGCCCAGATGACCTCGGGCATCCCCGATTACGTCATCGGCAACACCGAGATGAACGACGCGCTGTACGCCGACCCGTTCCGCGCCTGGTCCACGCACGACCTGCTGCGGTATGCCGTCGACCGCCCGCTGCTCTACGAGCCGGGTACCAATTGGAACTACGCCCACACCAACTACGTGCTGCTGGGCATGGCGCTGGAAAAGGCAACCGGTGAGACGATGTCGGATCTATTGTCCGACAAGGTACTTCGCCCTCTTGGCCTGACCAACACCGTCGCCTCACTGACCGCCGACATCCCGCAACCGGTGCTGCACGCCTTCACCTCCGAGCGCCGCCAGGCGCTGAAAATTCCTGCGGGAACCCCGTTCTACGAGGAGTCGACGTTCTGGAACCCGTCCTGGACGATCACCCACGGCGCCATCCAGACCACCAACATCTATGACCTGGAGGCCACCGCTTCGGCCATCGGCTCCGGACGGCTGTTGCGCGGCGAGTCCTACGAGCAGATGGTGTCCACGGACCTGCGCGGCAAGACCCGCGCCCAGCCCGGCTGCGCCACCTGCATGGCGATGACCGAGGGCTACACCTACGGGCTGGGCTTGGTGATCTCGGGTAACTGGCTGCTGCAGAACCCGATGTTCAGCGGGTACGCCGCGACCGCGGCCTACCTGCCCGCGCAGAAGATCGCCATCGCGGTGGCGGCCACCTTCGAGCCCGAGGCGTTCGACGACACCGGCGACTACTCCAACGCCGCCGAGGCGCTGTTCCGCCGGATCGGCGCCGAGATGGCACCCGAGGACGCACCCCCCATGCCGCCACCGAGATAATGGCCGGGTGGCACCCAAGGTCCTCTTTCTGGTCAACGAACACATGGCGACCGAAGCCCTGCTCGGTGAGGCATTCGCCGAGCAGGGCTTCGACGTCGAGACATTCGGGGTGGTCCCCCCCGAGAAGATCGACGACCCAGCCGGGGAGGTGACGTTCCCCGACCCGACGGGCTACGACGTCATCGTGCCGCTGGGCGCCCGCTGGCCCGTCTACGACGAGGCGCTGCGGGCCACCTGGGTGGGCGCCGAGATGCAGATGATCCGTGACGCCGCCGCCGCGGGTGTCGCGCTGCTGGGGGTGTGCTTCGGCGGTCAGCTGCTGGCGCAGACGTTCGGCGGCACGGTGGCGCGCTCGGCGCGCCCCGAGATCGGCTGGCACGACGTGATCTCCGACCGGCCCGACATCGTGCCCGGCGGTCCGTGGTTCCAGTGGCATTTCGACCGGTGGACGGTCCCGCCGGGGGCCACCGAGCTGGCCCGCACCGCGAATGCGTCGCAGGCTTTCGTGCTGGGCCGCACCCTGGGGCTGCAGTTCCACCCCGAGGTCGACGCCACCCTGCTCAAGATCTGGTTGGCCGACGACCGCGACGGCGACGCGGTGGCCGCAGGCCTCACTCACGACGAATTGATCACTCGGACAATCGAACTCGCACCCGATGTGGCGGTGCGGATCCGCGCGCTGGTGCGCGGGTTCCTGACGCATGTGGCAGGTCAGCCGCTGCCCAGCTGATGGGCCAGTGCCTCGCCCACGCTGCGGTGACGGAACCGGTGCCCGGCCGCGGTCAGGGCGGCGGGGTGCACCCGCGCGCTGGCCTCGGCCAGTTCCCGGGCGCCCTGCGCGCCGAGCAGCAGGCGCGGCCCGGCCGCGGGCACCCGCAGTACCGCGGGCCGGTGCAGCACCCGGGCCAGCTCGCGGGTGTACTCGCCGTTGCGCACCGGCTCGGGGGCGACCGCGTTGACCGGCCCGCTGAGCCGGTCGTCGTAGAGCGCCCGTAGGTACACGTCGAGCAGGTCGTCGAGCCCGATCCAGGACAGCCACTGCCTGCCGTTGCCGATCGGCCCGCCCAGGCCCGCGGCGAACAGCGGCCGCAACAGCCGCAGCGTCCCGCCGGCGGCGGCCTGCACGATCCCGGTGCGCACCGGCACCACCCGCAGCCCGGCCTCGGCGGCCGGCCGGGTGGCCGCCTCCCAGTCGGCGACCACGCCGGCGAGGAAACCCGAACCGCGCCCGCTGTTCTCGGTCAATGTCGCGTCCCCGCAATCGAACCCGTAGAACCCGATCGCCGACGCGCTGACGAAGACCCGCGGGCCGGCGTCGGCCGTCGCGGCCGCGGCGGCCAGCCGCCGGGTCGGTTCGACCCGGCTGTCGCGGATGGCGGCGCGGTGCGCGGCGGTGAACCGCCCGGCGATCGACGCGCCGGCGAGGTGCACCACGGCGTCCACCCCGCCGAGCAGATCCGGCGCGGGCGCCCGCGGATCCCACCGGCGCTCGTCGGGGCCCTGGGCCGGCCGGCGGACCAGCCGGATGACCCGGTGCCCGCCGCTGGTGAGGAACGCTTGCAGCGCGGAACCGATCAGACCGGAGGCCCCGGTCATCGCCACCACCAGCGGCGGGAGGCCGGCGTCGGCGGCATCGCGGTGGGCGGCGAGGTCGCCGTGCAGCTGGTGTTCGCGGTAGACGAACGTGGACCGCAGCGCCGCCGCGGGCACCACGGACTCGATCCGATCGTGGATGCGGGTGCCGGTCCCGCTGTCGGTGAACGTGTGGGTGTGCCGCCAGGTCCCGATGATCCGGGGCGGCCAGGACGCCGGGCCCGCGGTGACGAGGTCGTCGGCGAACCGGCTGCCCTCGACGTAGGCGGTGGGGTCGTGGCGCGCCACCCACCGCAGCCCCGCCGGCAACCCGAGCACCGCGGTGCCGTCGGCCAGCGAAACCGACTCCCGCACCACCGTCATCGGTTGCCAGGGCGGCACCAGCCGCCGCATCGCCCCGGGCCGGGTGTGCCAGTCCCACACCTGCGCGCGTAGATGGTCGACCACGCACTGGTAATCGATGCCCATGGTCCTCCCGGAGCCGGTGTCAGGTGCCGTTTGTCGGTATTCGACACCCGCCGGGCGCAGGATTGCCCCGGATCGGCCGCGGGTATCCCCGGCACACGCGACACTGGGAGGACCCAGCGACGACAGTGCGGTGACATCTGTGAGGACCGAAGGTCGGCGAGCATTCCGGGACCGCCGCGAGGCGGGCCGCGTGGTGGCGCGTTTCCTGGCCGGATATCGCGGTCGCGACGATGTGCTGGTGCTCGGCCTGGCCCGCGGCGGGGTGCCGGTGGGCTGGGAGGTGGCCGCCGCGCTGGCGGCGCCGCTGGATGTCTGCCTGGTGCGCAAGCTCGGGGTGCCGCAGTGGCCGGAGTTGGCGATGGGCGCCGTGGCCACCGGGGGCGGTGTGGTGCTCAACGAGGACCTGCTGCGCAACCTGGACATCGGTGCGGAGACGGTGGACGCCGCGATCACCCGGGAGACCGCGGAGCTGCACCGCCGCGAACAGGCCTACCGCGGCGGCCGCGACACCCCCGACGTGGCGGGCAAGACCGTGATCCTGATCGACGACGGCCTGGCCACCGGTGCCAGCATGGTCGCGGCGGTGCGTTCGGTCCGCCACGGTGGCCCGGCGCGCATCGTGGTCGCGGTCCCGGTCGGGCCCGCGTCGGTGTGCCGGCAGCTGCGCGAGGAATGCGACGAGGTGGTGTGCGCATCGATGCCCGCGGACTTCAGCGCCGTCGGGGCGTTCTACGACGACTTCCATCAGGTCGGCGACGACGAGGTGCGCGAGTTGCTGGCCACCCCCACCGAGCAGCGGGTGAGCGGAAAGCCTTGACCGACGGGGTGTTTCAGCTCTTGGGGCGCTCGTCGGGAACTGGATCGGCCACGGTGGCGTCGTCGGCCGCGGCGTTCTCGGCGGCGGTGTCGTCGTACGTGGATTCCCCGTAAGTGCCCTCGTCGTAGTTCGCGTCGCTGTAGTTCGCGTCGTACTCCGGAGCTTCCTCGGGATACTCCTCGACGTATTCGACGGTCTCCTCGGTGGCCGGCTCACCCGCGGGCTTGGCACGCCCGGAGCGCTCCCGAACGGCGTCGACGATCAGCAGCACCACACCGATGACGCTGGCGGCGATGCACACCCAGGCGATCAGCTCGTTGCTGGTGACGACGGCGGTCACCAGCGCCGCCAGACCGATGACGGCAAGAACAAGCGCGACGATCAGCATGAAGCGACCCTAGCCCGTACCTGTCACGGACTAGTTGCTGCCCCGGTTGAACTGGTTGAAGCCGCCCTCGTTGTTGGCCCCGGAGTCCACCGGAGCCGCCGACCCGCGCTGGCCGAGCTCTTCGAGCTGGGACTCCAGGTAGGTCTTCAACCGGGTGCGGTATTCGCGTTCGAACGTGCGCAGCTGCTCGAGGCGGCCCTCCAGCACGGTGCGCTGCTGGTTGATGGTGCCCATGATCTCGGAGTGCTTGCGCTCGGCGTCGGCCTGCAGCGCGTCGGCCTTCTCCTGGGCCTGGCGCAGCTGGGTCTCGGACCGCTGCTGGGCATCGGCGAGCATGGCGTCAGCGCGCTGGCGGGCATCGGCGATGGTGGTCTCCGCGGTCTGCCGGGCCTCGGTGACCAGGGCATCGGCCTGAGCGCGGGCGTCGGCGAGCATCTTGTCGGACTCGGCCTTGGCGGTCCCGGTCAGCCGGTCGGCGGTCTCCTGGGCCAGGCTGAGCACCTTGGCCGCGCGCAGATGCTGGTCCTCGGTGAGCGGGGTGATCGTCGGGGCGGCGGCCGGTGCCTGCGGCGGCGGCGCCTCGTAGGCCGGTTGTGGTGCCGGTTCGGGTTCGGGCTCATACACTGGGATGGTCTGCGTGGGCTGCGCGCCGCCCCCACCGGCACGCGCCGCCGCGAGTTCGGAATCCAGCTCGGCGACCCGCTGGCGCAGATCGCTGTTCTCCTCGATGAGGCGGGAGAGCTCGTTCTCGACGAGATCGAGGAACGCGTCGACCTCGTCCTCGTTGTACCCGCGCTTGCCGATGGGCGGCTTGCTGAACGCGACGTTATGCACGTCGGCGGGTGTGAGCGGCATCTTCTGCCCCCTTGAAGTCTGGACCGTCAACCGATCTCAAAGTGTAGAGCCTTGGTGGAGAGTAACTGGCGTCCATCCTGTCACACCAGACCCGGCGGTTGCAGGCGAGGTGACAATTACGTCCGAACTCCACCTCCGCAGCGGTGCTCCGGAGGTGGTGGTGGGCTCGTGCGCGAGCCGGTCAGGCGGCGGCGTTGAAGGCCAGCTCCATCCCGATGAAGGCCACCAGCAACAGCACCATGATCGACAGATCGAAGCGGACGGCACCCACGGTGAGCTGCGGAATTATCCGCCGCAACAACTTCACGGGCGGATCGGTGAGCGACATGATGATCTCCAGCACCACCACCGTCGCGCCGCGGGGATGCCAGTCGCGGCTGAAGGATCGGATGAACTCCACGACCACACGCGCGATGAGCAGCAGCCAGAAAATGAACAGCGCAAAACCCAGGATCTGGAAGAAGTACGCCAACTGAGCCGACCTCACTACGGGCAGATGTGACTTTGACAACAGGCCGCTCAGCGCCGGTCGAATGCCGACGGGCCCCGTTGCGACCTCGCCAGCCTACCCGCGGTGGGCGTGGGGGCGCCGACGCCCCGATTACCGACGGGCCCCGGGTCACCGACGGGGGTGGTTGATAGGCGGTTATTGATAGGCGTAGAAACCGGCCTCGGCGATGCGGCGGCGCTGTTCGGCGGTGACGTCCACATCGGCGGGCGAGAGCAGGAACACCTTGGTGGCGACCTTGTCGAACGAGCCCCGCAGCGCGAACGCCAGGCCGGCCGCGAAATCCACCAGCCGCTTGGCGTCGGCATTGTCCATCGACACCAGGTCCATGATCACCGGCGTGCCGTCACGGAAGTGCTCGCCGATGGTGCGGGCCTCGCTGTAGTCCTTGGGCCGCAGCGTGGTGATCTTGGCCAGCGGGCTACCCGCCTCGAACAGCTCGGCCATCCCGCGCGGGTCCATCGCCAGCGCTCCGCGGGTGGAGCCGCGCAGCGCACCGAAACGCGGTGGGGTGCGGTCGAACTCACGCGGCGTACGCATCCGCGGCTCGAACCGGGCGTCGTCGAAGCCGCCCCGGTAGCCCGGCTCGTCGTACTCCCGGCGCCGGTCGTCGGCATCGAGCTCACCCCGGTAGCCGCGGCCCCGGTCGTAGCCCTCGTCCTCGAACCGGTCCTCACGCGCGGGGCGACGGTAGCTACGCGCGGGGGCGCGCTCGTCGTCCTCGTAGTAGTCGTCCTCGTAGTCATCCATCGGCGCCATACCGAAGTAGGCCTTGACCTTGTGCAGTGTGCTCATCGTGAGGACCCTTCGTGCGGAGCTGGTGTCTGTGATGAAGATGTGACTGGTGTGACTACTGCGGGTGACGTTAGCGGCCGTGGTCCCATTAGCGCGGTACCGACACGCACACAGGTGGAACCATGTTCGACCGCGGCTTCGAGGTCGGAGGACATCCCCGCGGACAGCTCGAGCCGGTGCTGATATCGGCTCTGTACCCGATGCAGCTCCTGCTGCAAACGCGCGAATGCCGGCTCCGGGTCGGCGTCCAGCGGCGGGATGCCCATCAGCCCGACGAACCGCAACCCCTCGGCGGAATCGATGGCGCCGCACAGATCGTCGATGCGCGCGGTGGCCGCGATGTCCACCCCACCGCGGGCTTCGTCGCCGTCGAGGCTGAGCTGCAGATACACCCGCAGCGGTGCCTCCCGTCCACCCGCGGCCAGCGCGTCGACGGCCCCCCGGTCCAGCGCCGCGATCACCTTGGCGTTGTCCACCGAGTGCGCCGCGTAGGCCCACCGCGCGATCGAGCGGGCCTTGTTGCGCTGGATGCGGCCCACCATGTGCCAGCGCACCGGCTCTCCCCCGGTCAACTCGGCGAACTCGGCGACCTTGGCGCCGGCCTCCTGGTCACGGGATTCACCGAACGCCCGGCAGCCCAGCCGGTGCAGTGCCAGCACGTCGCTGACCGGGAAGAACTTCGTGATCGGCAGTAGTTCGATGTCGGCGACGTCGCGGCCGGCCGCCGCCGCGGCCGCCGCGAGGCGTGCGCGCAGCGCGGTGAGCGCGTCGCGCAGTTCGGTCGCCCTGGCCGCGGTCACGACGACGGCTCCAGCCAGATCAGCGACGCCAGCCGGCCGGTCGGGGCGTCGCGGCGGTGGCTGAACAGGTTCGGGTCGGCCACGGTGCAGCGCGGGTCGGCGTCGATCGCGGTGACCCCGAGCGTGCGCAGCTGCCCGGCGATGCCGGCCCGCAGGTCCAGGCCCGCGGTGCCGCGGGCGGTGGTGGTCCGGCTGCCCGGCAGCGCCCGCTCCACCTCGGCGGCCATTTCGTCGGGCACCTCGTAGTTGCGGCCGCTGACCGCGGGGCCGAGCAGCACCGAGATGTCGGGGGCGTGCGCCCCGGCGGCCAGCATGGTCTCGACCGCGCGCGCGACGATGCCGTTCTGCGCACCGACGCGCCCGGCGTGCACGGCGGCGACCACCCCGGCGCGGGCGTCGGCCATCAGCACCGGGACACAGTCGGCGGTCACCACCGCCAGCGCCAGCCCGGGCACCGTCGTCACCAAACCGTCTGTGGCGTCGATCGTTTCACCGCCGCGGTCGACGACGGCGACGGTGGTGCCGTGGATCTGGTTCATCCAGACGATGCCGTCACCCACCCCGGTCGCGGTGGCCAGCCGGCACCGGTTGGCGGCCACCGCGGCGGGGTCGTCGCCGACGTGGTCACCGAGGTTGAAGCTGTCGAACGGGGGTTTGGACACCCCACCGGCGCGGGTGGTGGTCACGCGGCGCACGCGATAGGTCCCCCGGCCGGAGGACGCACGATCTGGCATCAGCCGACCGTACGTCGCGTCAGTGACGCATGAACGGGGGCACGTCGACGTCGTCGTCGGAGATGCCACCGTCGTCCCCGCCGATCCGCACCGTCGCACCGTTGGTGTGCACCGGCACGCTGGCCGCATCCGGCGTCTCGAACAGCGACGTGCTGACCCGGCCGGCCTTGCCCGGCGCGATCGGCGTCGTCGACGCGGCCGCCTCCCCGGTGACCGGCTTGCGGCCGGGCCCGGCGGCGTCGAAGCCGGCGGCGATCACGGTGACCCGGACCTCGTCGCCCAGCGAGTCGTCGATCACGGTGCCGAAGATGATATTGGCGTCCGGGTGGGCGGCGTCCTGCACCAGCGAGGCGGCCTCGTTGATCTCGAACAGGCCCAGGTCGCTGCCGCCGGCGACCGACAGCAGCACGCCCTGGGCGCCCTCCATCGAGGCCTCCAGCAGCGGGGAGTTGATCGCGATCTCGGCGGCCTTGAGCGCGCGGCCGTCGCCGCGCGCCGAGCCGATGCCCATCAACGCGGTGCCCGCCGAGCTCATCACGCCCTTGACGTCGGCGAAGTCGACGTTGATCAGGCCCGGGGTGGTGATCAGGTCGGTGATGCCCTGCACACCGTTGAGCAGCACCTCGTCGGCGCTGCGGAACGCGTCCATCAGCGACACCGCGGCGTCGCCCATCTGCAGCAGCCGGTCGTTGGGGATGACGATCAGGGTGTCGCAGCTCTCGCGCAGCGCCTGGATGCCGGCCTCGGCCTGATTGCTGCGCCGCTTGCCCTCGAACGAGAACGGCCGGGTCACCACGCCGACGGTCAGCGCGCCGAGCTTGCGCGCGATCGACGCGACGACGGGGGCGCCGCCGGTACCGGTGCCGCCGCCCTCACCGGCAGTGACGAACACCATGTCGGCGCCGCGCAGCAGCTCCTCGATGTCGTCCTTGGCGTCCTCGGCGGCCTTGCGGCCGACCTCGGGATCGGCGCCGGCGCCCAGTCCTCGCGTCGAATCGCGCCCGACGTCGAGCTTGACGTCGGCATCGCTCATCAACAGCGCCTGCGCGTCGGTGTTGATCGCGATGAACTCGACGCCCTTGAGACCCTGTTCGATCATCCGGTTGACGGCGTTGACGCCGCCGCCGCCGATGCCGACCACCTTGATCACAGCGAGGTAGTTATGCGGGGGGGTCATCATCGCCCTTCCTGCCTGAGTTGTCTGTCAGTGCGCGGCCCTCGTGCAAACCCTCAACCTCAACCATAGGCTTAGAGTTATGTCAAGTTGTTCCGCGCAACCAGAACCGTAGGGCCGCCCGGCACGCAGGCCGAGCAGGCGCGCCGATGCGACACGACAAAAATCCGTGACGTCGCCCGAATGTCTGCGCAAATGCACCCCGGCGTTCGCGGCAACGGCCTAGCGTCGTGACCATCACGACCGCCAGGGGGAAACATGGCCCACCATTGCACCCACCGTGTCGCCCACCGTGTCGCCCATCGTGTCGCCCATCGTGTCGTTGCCGCCCTGGTCGTCGCCGGCGCACTCACCGCACCCGTCGCGCAGGCCCAACCGGTCCCCGACGACCCGGTCCTGCCCGACCAGCCGGCCCTGCCCGCCGAACAGGTGCCCGCCGAACAGGTGCCCGCCAATCCGCCAGTGCTCACCGACGAGGACCAGATCCGCGACGTACTGACCCGCCAGGCCGACGCCAGCGCCGCCTGGGATCTGGCCGCGGCCGCCGAACTGACCTGCACCGGGACCGGGCGGGCCGGGCTGCCGAGCACCGGGCTGTTCGGCACCGACGTCGAGGCCACGCTGCGCGGCGATCCGTTCGGCCGCAGCCTGGCCGAGCAGCTCTCCGGTGCCACCGCCCAGCTGCGCGACGCCCTGCCGCAGACCAGCACCCGGGTGAGCCTGGCCGCGGTGGACAACATCGTGGTCGCCGGCGACACCGCGACCGCCGACGTGACGATGACCTACGAGATCGGCACCAACCCGCCGCAGACCCAGATCACCCGGACCACCCTGCTGCGCCAGGACGGCCGGTGGTGCACGTCGATCTGAGCCGTTATTTGACGGTGGGCAGATCGGGGCTGGAGACGTCGTAGGTGCGCCCGGGCTGGGTGAGCAGCGCGGCCAGCTTCAGCGCCTTCTCCTCGGTGCGGTCGGTGGTCCCCCACACCACCACCCGGCCGTCGATCAGCGTCAGCGTGATGGCCGCGACCGATGGCGCGGACACCCGGCCCACCTGGCCGGCCACGTCCGGCCGCAACGACGTCATCACCTGCAGCGCCGCCCTGGTCGCCGGATCGTTGGGACCGGGGTTCTCGGTGTCCAGGTAGGGCACCCCCGGCGGCGGTGGCCCGACCGCGAAATCGACTCCGTCCTTGTCGAATTGGTGCACACCGTCCGGATAGTCCCGGACCACGACCGGCACCCGCTCCACGACGGTGACCCGTAGCGTCGAGGGGTACTGGCGCTGCACCCGCGCGGAGGCGACCCGGCGGATCCCGGCCACCCGTTCGGCCACCGCGTCGGTGTCCACCTGGAGCAGCGGGGTTCCCGGGGCCACCCCGGCGGCGGCCACCACCTCCTCCTGGGTGACCGCGCCCAGCCCGGTGACCACGATGGCGCGCGCCGACATGATCGGGGTGAAGTACAGCAGCAGGCCCAGCCCCACCACCAGCACGGCGAGGCCGGCGGTCCACAGCAGCAGCTCGAGGCCGCGCACCGCACCGCGCCCGAGCGTGGGCGCCTCCTTGGCCGGGCTGCCCAGTACGCGCCGCTTGGCCGCTCGGCGCGCCTCCTCGATGGCCGTCGCCCTGGCCTGGGCGGCGCGGCGCTGCTCGCGCTCGCGCCGGGCCCGCCGCCGCGGGCCCTCTAGATCCGGTGCGGCCTTGGCATCCTCGGACGCGGACGCGGTCTCCGCCGCCTCGGGGGCCGGGTCGGCGGGGGCCGGCGCCGCGGCTTCTGCGGGGTCGGGTTCGGTCATGCCGGCCCGCTCCCGCGGCGCCCCGCCCTGGCCGCCAGTTCGGCGAGGATCTCCTTGCCGAGCATCGTCACATCGCCCGCGCCCATCGTGACGACCACGTCGCCGGGTGCGGCGGCCGCGGCGACCTGCGCCGGCACCGCCGAGAAGTCCGGCACGTAGTGCACCGGCGCGCTGACGTGTTCGGCGACGCTGCGCCCGCTCACCCCGGCGATCGGCTGCTCCCGCGCCGCGTAGACGTCGAGCACGAACACCTCGTCGGCGGCGGACAGCGCGGCGCCGAACTCGCGGGCGAAAGTCTGTGTGCGCGAATACAAGTGCGGCTGGAAGACCACGATGGCGCGGCCACCGGACTCCCGCGCCAGCGCGCACACCGCGCTCAGCGCGGCCGACACCTTCGTCGGGTGGTGGGCGTAGTCGTCGAAGACGCGCACCTCGGCGACCGTGCCGACCAGCTCGAACCGGCGGCGCACACCCTCGAATTCGGCCAGCGCCTCCAGGACGACCTCGGGCGCCACCCCGGCCTCGACCGCGGCCAGCAGCGCGGCCAGTGCGTTGAGGGCCATGTGCCGGCCGGGCACCGCCAGCCGCATGGTCCGCGGCGTGGTCTCCCCCGCCAGCGCCACGGTGGCCACCGCCGCGGTGCCGTGCTGCTCCCAGTCCACCAGCCGGGCGGCCAGGCCGGCGCCCGAACTGCCGTACCGCAGCACCCGGATGCCCAGCGCCGCAGTGCGTTCGGCGAACGCGGCGGCACCGGGGTCGTCGACGCAGACCACCGCCGCGCCGCCGGGCCTCAGCCGCTCCATGAACGCGTCGAACACCTCGACGTAGGCCTGTTCGCTGCCGAAGAAGTCGAGGTGGTCGGCGTCGATGTTGGTGACCACCGCGATGTCGGGCTGGTACTGCACCAGCGAGCCGTCGCTCTCGTCGGCCTCGGCCACGAAATGGCTTCCGCTGCCGTGGTGGGCGTTGGTGCCCGCCGCGCCGAGCTCGCCGCCGACGGCGAACGACGGGTCGAAGCCGCCGTGCTGCAGCGCCACGATGAGCATCGAGGTGGTGGTGGTCTTGCCTGCGGTGCCGGTCACCAGCAGCGTGGTGTGCCCGGCCATCAACTTGGCCAGCACCTCCGGGCGAAGGATCACCGGGATGCCGCGCCGGCGCGCCTCGACGAGTTCGGGGTTGGTCTTGGGGATCGCGGCGTGCGTGGTGACCACGGCGGTGGGGCCGCCGGGCAGCAGGTCCAGCGACGACGGGTCGTGCCCGATCCGGATCATCGCGCCGCGGGCGCGCAGCGCGATCACCCCGCGGGAATCCTTGGCATCGGATCCGGATACCTGGGCGCCGCGGTCCAGCAGGATCCGGGCGATGCCCGACATGCCCGCACCGCCGATGCCGACCATGTGCACGCGCTGCAGTTCCGGCGGCAGCTCCGCGCCCGGGTGACCCCCGGTCACCGCCGGCCCCGTCCGGCGCGGGCCGACCGCGCCACCTCGAGTGCGACCTCGGCCACCCGCAGCGCCGCATCGCGGTGCCCGGCCAGCGCCGCCGCCGTCGTCATCGCCGACAGTCGGGTGTCGTCGGCCAGCAGGCCGGCCACCGTGGTGGCGACGAACTCGGGGCTCAGCTCGGCGTCGTCGACGAGCATGCCGCCACCGGCCTGCACCACCGGCAGCGCGTTGAGCCGCTGCTCCCCGTTGCCGATCGGTAGCGGGACGTACACCGCGGGCAGCCCGATCGCGGTGACCTCGGCGACCGTCATCGCCCCGGATCGGCAGATCGCCAGGTCGGCCGCCGCATACGCCAGGTCCATCCGGTCCAGGTACGGCACCGCGACGTACGGCGGGTCCCCGGCCTGCGGCTCGCGCAGCTCGAGGGTGTTCTTCGGCCCGTGTGCATGGAGCACCGAAATACCGTGGCGGGCAAGCTGTTCGGCAGCACCGGACACGGCCCGGTTCAGCGACTGGGCACCCTGGGAGCCGCCGAAGACCAACAGCACGCGGGCGTCGTCGGCGAAGCCGAAATGCGACCGCGCCTCAGCGCGCAGCGCGGCACGGTCGAGCGAGGTGATGGTCTCGCGCACCGGCACCCCCACCACCTCGACGTGGCGCAGGCCGGGGTCGGGCACCGCCGAGAGCACCCGGCGCGCCGACAGCGCGCCCACCCGGTTGGCCCAGCCCGCGCTGGCGTTCGCCTCGTGGATGACCACCGGTACCCGTTTGCGCGGGCGGGCGCTGCGCGCGGCCAGGTAGGCGGGCAGCGCGACGTAGCCGCCGAAGCCGATGACCACGTCGGCGTGCACGTCGTCGAGCACGGTGCGGGTCTGGCGGACCGCGCGGCGCACCCGCACCGGCAGCCGGACCAGGTCGGCGGAGGGTTTACGCGGCAGCGGAACCGGGGTGATCAGCTCCAGCTGGTACCCGCGCGCCGGGACCAGCCGGGTCTCCAGGCCGCGGGCAGTGCCCAGCGCGGTGATGCGCACCCCGGGTGCGAGCGAGGTCAGGGCGTCGGCGACGGCCATCGCCGGCTCCACGTGGCCCGCCGTGCCCCCGCCGGCAAGGACCACAGAAATCCCCTGCCCCGCCGGGACAGACACTTCCGTCACCCGTAACGCTGACCTTCCAGTGTGCGGGCCCGCCGGCCCGGGTTGCGCTGACGGCCTCCATGATGCCCTGCCCGGTCGGCGGCGCGATCAGCCGGTTGGGCCGCGCGGGCCCGCCCGGCCGCCCGACCGGGTCGGCGGGCCGGTGGGTTGGCCGGGGTCCGGGTGGTGCGCCCGCGCAGTCGGTCGCGCAGCGCCTCGGTGCGGGTGGGCACATAGGGCGCGGGCAGCGGCAGCCGCAGCAGCCGGTTGACCCGGTCGTCGCGCCCGGCGCGCAGCGCGGCCACCGCCTCGGGCTCGTGCCGGGCGGCATTGGCCATGATGCCGATGATGAACAGCGTGGTGGCCGTCGACGTGCCGCCCGCCGAGATCAGCGGGAGCTGCAGCCCGGTCACCGGCAGCAGGCCGACGACATAGCCCACGTTGATGAACACCTGCGAGAGGATCCACAGCGTCGCCGTCGCGGTCAGCAGCCGCAGGAACGGGTCGGCCGAGCGCCGCGCGATCCGCATCCCGGTGTAGGCGAACAACCCGAACAGGCACAGCAGGCCGGCCGCGCCGATGAAGCCGAGCTCCTCGCCGATGATCGCGAAGATGAAGTCGTTGTGGGCGTTGGGCAGGTAGTTCCATTTCGCCGTGCCCTGGCCCAGGCCGTCGCCGAACACCCCGCCGTTGGCCAGCGCGAACCGGGCCTGGCGGGCCTGGTAGCCGGACCCCTGGGCGTCGGCGCCGGGGTTCAGCCAGGACTGTACCCGCGCCGACCGGTAGCCCTCGGCGAAGGCGAGCACCACGCCGGACACCGCGACCGCCGCCAGCGAACTCAGGAACACCCGCAGCGGCAGCCCGGCATACCAGAGCAACCCCAGCAGGATGACGCCCATCGACAGCGTCTGCCCGAGGTCGGGCTGGGCGACGATCAACGCCAGCGCGATCACCGCGGCGGGTACCAGCGGGACCAGCATCTCGCGCAGCGACGCCGCCTCCATGCGCCGGGCCGCCAGCAGGTGCGCACCCCAGACCGCCAGCGCGATCTTGGCCAGCTCCGAGGGCTGCATGGAGAACCCGGCGACCACGAACCAGCCGCGAGAACCGTTGGCCACCTTGCCGATTCCCGGGATCAACACCAGGATCAGCAGCACGATCGTCAGCGCGAAGCCGCTGAAGGCCAGCCGGCGCATCAGCGCGACGGGCGTGCGCAGCGCGACGTAGAACGCCACCAGCCCGACCACCGTCCACAGCACCTGCTTGCCGAACACCGCCCACGGGGAGCCGTCGGTGTCGTAGGAGTACACCCCCGAGGCCGAGAGCACCATGGTCAGGCCCATGGTGATCAGCAGCGCGGTCACGGCGACGATGAGGTGGAACGACGTCATCGGCCGCCCCAGCCAGGCGCCGAAGCGGGTCTTCGGGCCGGTGTCGGCGGCGGTCGCGGTGGTGACCTCGGCGGCGGCGGGGTTGGCGCGCCGGTGCCGCAGCCGGGTGAGGATGGAGCTCACGGTCCGCCCGCTACCCGATCGCGGCGCGCACGGCCGCCGCGAATGCGTCGCCGCGGTGCCCGTAGCCGCTGAACTGGTCGAACGAGGCGCCGGCCGGGGCGAGCAGGACGGTGTCGCCGGGGCGGGCCAGGCCGCGGGCGGCCTCGACGACGGTCGCCATGACGGCGTCGGCCAGCGGCCGGTCTGCGACGTCGATCACTCGAGTCACATGAGTAACAGAAGTCTCAGTTTCCTCAAGCACCCCAGAATCCTCCCCTGTCACAAGCTCGACGACGGGGACATCCGGCGCGTGTCGCGATAACGCGTTGCGCAGAACCGCGCGGTCCTGTCCGATCAGCACCGCCGCGGCCAGTCGGGGCGTGACGGCGGCCACCAGCTCGTCGGCCGAGGCGCCCTTGAGCAGACCGCCGGCCACCCAGATCACCCGCCGGTAGCCGCTGATCGAGGCCTGCGCGGCGTGCGGGTTGGTGGCCTTGGAGTCGTCGACGTAGGTGATCCCGTCGGCGACGGCGACCACCTCGGCGCGGTGCCTGCCCACCCGGAACGTCGACAGCGCCGCCGCGATCGCCTCGGCGGGCACGTCCACCGCCCGCGCCAGCGCCGCGGCGGCCAGCGCGTCGAGCACCCCGACCGGGCCCGCGACCGGGAGGGAGTCCACCCGGGCCAGGGCCAGGCCGTGGTCGAAGGCGTCGTCGACGAGCATCCCGTCGCGCACGCCCAGCTCGCCGCGCGCGGGTTCGCCCAGCCGGAAGCCCACCCGCACCGGGGCCGGGGCGGCGGCCAGCAGCTGCGCGGCGGTCGGGTCGTCGAGGCCGGCGACGGCCACCCGCCCGGCCAGCGCGCGCGCCTTGGCCTGCGCGTAGGCGGCCATCGAGCCGTGCCAGTCCAGATGGTCCTCGGCCACGTTGAGCACCGCGCCGGCCTCCGGGCGCAGCGACGGCGCCCAGTGCAGCTGGAAGCTGGACAGTTCCACGGCCAGCACGTCGGCCGGCTGGTCGAGCAGGTCGAGCACCGGCTCCCCGATGTTGCCGCACAGCGCCGCGCGCAGCCCGCCGGCCTGCAGCATCGCGTACAGCATCGACGTCGTGGTGGTCTTGCCGTTGGTGCCGGTCACCACCAGCCACCGCCGGGGCGGCCCGAACCGGCCGGATCGGTCCAGCCGCCACGCCAGCTCCACGTCACCCCAGACCGGCACACCCGCGGCGGCCGCGGCGACCGGGATCGGCGCGGTGGGCGGGATGCCGGGGCTGGTGACGACGAGGGCGAAGTCGCTGACCCGGTCGGCGGCCGCACCCGCGTCGAGCACCTCGATGCCCTGTTGCGCGGACGCCGTCAGCGCGGTCGGGCGGTCGTCGGTGAGGGTGGCGCGCACCCCGAGCGGGGTGAGCGCCGCCAGCACCGCGCGGCCGGTGATCCCGGCGCCGACGACCAGCACGGCCGCCCCGGGTGCGATGGGCTCCACGTCAGGCCCCGACGGTGGTCAGCCACTCGCTGTAGAAGAGCGCGACACCGAGCCCGCACGCGATCGCCGTCAGCAGCCAGAACCGGATGATGACCGTGGTCTCGGCCCAGCCGACCAGCTCGAAGTGGTGGTGGAAGGGCGCCATCCGGAACACCCGGCGCCCGGTGGTGCGGAACGCCAGGATCTGTACGACGACCGAGGTGACCTCGGCGACGAACAGAGCGCCCAGCACCACGGCGAGCATCTCGGTGCGGCTGGTGACCGACAGCCCGGCGATGACGCCGCCCAGCGCCAGCGAACCGGTGTCGCCCATGAAGATCTTGGCCGGCGCGGCGTTCCACCACAGGAACCCGATGCAGGCGCCGGCGGTGGCCGCGGCGATGATCGCCAGGTCCAGCGGGTCGCGCACGTTGTAGCAGCCCACCCCGGGGCTGGTGGCGCACGCGTTGCGGAACTGCCAGAACGTGATCAGCACGTACGCCGCGCAGACCATCGCCATCGCGCCGGCGGCCAGCCCGTCCAGGCCGTCGGTGAAGTTCACCGCGTTCGACCAGGCGCTGACGATCACCACGCAGAACAGCACGAACACCGCCGGCGCCAGCGTGACGGTGGCGATCTCGCGCACGTAGGACAGCTCGGGGCTGCCGGGGGTCAGCCCGTCGGCGTTGCGGAACTGCAGCGCCAACGCCCCGAACAGCACAGCGGCCAGCAGGATGCCGACGGTCTTGGCGGTCTTGTTCAGGCCCAGGTTGCGGGCCCGGCGGATCTTGATCAGGTCGTCGAGGAAGCCGACCGCACCCAGCGCGGTCGCCAGCCCGAGGACCAGCAGCCCCGACGCCGACGGTCCCTTGCCGTCCATCACCACCCCGACCAGGTGGGTGCCGAAGTAGCTGACCCAGATCCCGGCGATGATCGCGACCCCGCCCATCGACGGGGTGCCGCGCTTCTTGTGGTGACTCGGCGGGCCGTCCTCGCGGATCTCGTGGCCGAAGCCCTGCCGGGTGAACAGCCGGATCAGCACCGGGGTGAGCAGGATCGACACCGTCAGCGCGAGGCCGACGGCGATCAGTATCTGCCTCATCGACCGCCCGCTTCGCCGGGGTCGGCGGCCAGGGCGTCGGCCAGCGCGCCCAGCCCGGCCGAGTTGGAGGCCTTCACCAGCACCACGTCGCCGGGGCGCAGCTCGGCGCGCAACAGCTCGAGCGCCGCATCACTGTCGGGCACCGCGGTGGCCTCCGATCCCCACGACCCCTCCATGACCGCCCCGTGCAGCATGGCGCTCATAGACCTCCCGGTGCCGACGACGATGAGTCGAGAGACATCTAATCGCACCGCCAATCTGCCGACGCGGTCATGTTCGGATATCGCGTCGTCGCCGAGCTCGGCCATCTCGCCGAGCACGGCGAAGCTGCGGCCGCCGGGCGGGCCCTGCCGGCTCATCCATGCCAGCGCCTTGAGGCCGGCGCGCATCGAGTCCGGGTTGGCGTTGTAGGCGTCGTTGACGACGGTGACGCCGTCGGCGCGGGTGCTGACCTGCATCCGGTGCCGCGACACCGGGCCGGCGCCGGCCAGCGCCGCGGCCAGCTCGTCGAGGGTGGCGCCGCAGTGCAGCGCGATCGCCGCCGCGCACAGCGCGTTGGACACCTGGTGATCGCCGTGCACCGCCAGCGCGACGTCGACGGCCCTGTCACCGGCGTGCAGCCGGAACCGGGGACGCGCCAGCGGGTCCAGGGCCACCTCGTCGGCCCAGACGTCGGCCTCGGGGGTGCGCCCGACCCGCACGACGCGCGCGGCGGTCAGGTCGGCCATCGCCGCCACCGCCGGGTCGTCGATATTGAGCACCACCACTCCGGAGGCCGGAACGGATTGCGGCAGTTCGGCTTTGGTCGCGGCGATGGCTTCGCGGGAGCCGAACTCGCCGAGGTGGGCGGTGCCGACGTTGAGCACGGCGGCCACCGACGGCGGCGCGATCGCGGCCAGCGCGGCGATGTTGCCGGGGTGCCGGGCCGACATCTCCAGCACCAGGTAGTCGGTGGCGCGGGTGGCCCGCAACACCGTCCACGGGTGTCCGAGCTCGTTGTTGAAGGACCCGGGCGGGGCCACCACCTCACCCAGCGGGGCCAGCACCGCGGCGATCAGGTCCTTGGTCGAGGTCTTGCCCGACGAGCCGGTGATCCCGACGACGGTCAGCCCGCCGGCGACCAGCTCGGCGGCCACCGCGGCCGCCAGCTTGGCCAGCGCGGCCAGCACCGCGGCACCGGAACCGTCGGCGTCGTGCTCGAGCACCCCGGCGGTGCCCGCGCCGGCGGCCGGCGGGGCGGGGTCCACGACGATGGCGGGCACCCCGACCGGACGCGCGGCGAGCACGGCGGCCGCGCCGGCGGCCACCGCGGCCGCGGCGAAGTCGTGCCCGTCGGAGTTCGCTCCGGGCAGCGCCAGGAACAGCCCGCCGGGGGTGACCGCGCGGGAATCGAACTCGACGGAGCCGGTGACCAGGGTCGTCTCGGCGGCCTCGGCGCTGATGTCGGCCAGCCGGCCGCCCACGATGCCGGCGATCCGGGCCAGCGACATCTCGATCACGGTGACCCCCGCAAGCCCAGCGCGTCCAGCGCACCGGCCAGCTCGTCGCGGTCGTCGAACGGCCGGGTCCGGCCGCCGCAGGTCTGCCCGGACTCGTGGCCCTTGCCCGCGATCAGCACGACATCGCCGGGCCGGGCCCAGCCGACCGCGTGCTCGATGGCGGCCCTGCGGTCGCCGATCTCGACCACCTCGGCGGCGCCCCCGGCGGCACCGGCCAGGATCGCCGCGCGGATCGCGGCCGGTTCCTCGTCGCGCGGGTTGTCGTCGGTGACGACCACCAGGTCGGCCAGCTCGGCGGCGACCTGGCCCATCGGTGCCCGCTTGCCCGGGTCCCGGTTGCCGCCCGCGCCGAACACCACGGCCAGCCGGCCGCGGCGTTGCCCGCGCAGCGTGTCCAGCACCGCGCGCAGCGCGCCCGGTTTGTGCGCGTAGTCCACCAGCGCCAGGAACGGCTGCCCGCGGTCGACCGCCTCCAGCCGGCCGGGCACCGTCGCGGTGCGCAATCCCGGCACCGCCTGCTCGGGCGAGACCCCGACCGCATCGAGCAACGCCAGCGCGAGCAACCCGTTGGCCACGTTGTAGCCGCCGGGCAGCCCGATCTCCACGCTGTGGTGCACCCCGGCGGGGTCGCGCACCACGAAGTCCTGCGCCCCGGGCCCGGCCGGGCGGACCTCCTCGACGGACCAGTCCGCGGGGCCCGTCGCGCTGACCGTGACCGCGCCCGGCACCCGCCCCGCCATCGCCCGGCCCCAGTCGTCGTCCACGCAGATCACCGCACGCGCCGCCGCCGTGGGGGCCTGCGGGTCGAACAGCCGGGCCTTGGCGTCGAAGTAGTCCTGCATCGTCGGATGGAAGTCCAGGTGGTCCCGCGACAGATTGGTGAAGCCGCCGACGGCAAAGCTCACCCCGTCGACCCGGCCCAGGCTCAGTGCGTGGCTGGACACCTCCATCACCACGGTGTCGCAGCCCTGTTCGAGCATCACCGCCAGCAGTGCCTGCAGGTCGGGTGCCTCCGGGGTGGTCAGCCCGCCCGGCTGGTCGCGGCCGGCGATCCGCACCCCGACGGTGCCGATCAGTCCGGCCACCCGGTCGGCCGCCCGCAACCCCGCCTCGACCAGGTACGTGGTGGTGGTCTTGCCGGACGTGCCGGTGACCCCGACGACGCGCAGCCGTTGCGACGGCCGGCCGTACACCGCGGCGGCGACCTCACCGAGCACCGTGCGCGGCGCCGGATGGACCAGGACGGGCACCGCCGGCGCGCCGGCCTCGGTGAGCCGGGCCTGTCCGTCGGGGTCGGTGAGCACCGCGACCGCGCCGCGGGCCACCGCGTCACCGGCGTAGCGGCTGCCGTGGGCGGTGGCCCCGGGCAGCGCGGCGAACAGGTCGCCGGGCGCGGCGTCCTGGCCCCGCAGCGTCACACCGGTGACGCGGATGTCCGGCGCGGCGGGGACGGTCACCGCCGAGACGAGTTCGGCCACCGCCGCCAGCGGCAGGCCGGCGGGGTGGGAGGGGCGCACAGTCATGGCGTTGACACAGTACCGGCCCTGCCGGTCCCGCTCCGGGAACGTGATCGGCCCGGGGCGCTCGATCCGTGCGACGGGATCAATCGGCCTGAAGGATCAGGGGCGCACCGGGATCCGCCGACAGCGGCACGTTCTCGCGCTGCAGCAGCCAGGACGCGATGTTGTGGAACAGCGGCGCCGCCGAGGATCCGGGCGAGCCGTCGGCGGCCCGGTGCGGCGCGTCCATCATGACGCCGACGACGTAGCGCGGGTCGTCGGCCGGCGCCATCCCGGCGAAGGTGATCCAGTAAACGTCGTCGTAGTAGCAGCCGCAGCCGGGGTTGATCTGCTGGGCGGTGCCGGTCTTGCCGGCGATCTGGTAGCCGTCGACGGCGGCCTGCCATCCGGTGCCCTGCTGGATGCCGCGCGGGTCGCGCTGCACCACCGAGCGGAACATGTTGCGCACGGTCGCAGCGGTCTGCGCCGAGACCACCCGCACGCCGTCGGGCCGGGGTTCCTCGGTGCGGGTGCCGTCGGGGGTGATGGTGGCCTTGATGATGCGCGGCGGGATCCGCACACCGTCGTTGGCGATGGCCTGGTACATGCCGGCCATCTGCAGCAGGGTCATCGAAAGACCTTGCCCTATCGGCAGGTTGGAGAACGTGCTGCCCGACCACTGGTCGATCGGCGGCACCAGGCCCGCGCTCTCCCCGGGCAGCCCCACCCCGGTGCGCTGGCCCAGGCCGAACTTGCGCAGCATCTCGAAGAACCGCTCCGGGCCCAGGCGCTGGGCCAGCATCAGGGTGCCGACGTTCGAGGACTTCCCGAACACCCCGGTGGTGGTGTAAGGCATCACGCCGTGCTCCCAGGCGTCGCGCACGGTCACGCCGCCCATGCCGATGGAGCCGGGCACCTGCAGCACCTCGTCGGGGTTGGACAACCCGTATTCGATGACCGACGCGGCGGTGACGATCTTGTTCACCGACCCGGGCTCGAACGGCGAGGTGACCGGCAGGTTGCCCAGCTGACGGTCCTGCTGCCTGCTGATGTCCTGCGACGGGTCGAACGTGTTGTCGTTCGACATCGCGAGCACCTCACCGGTTTTGGCGTCCAGCACCACCGCCGAGACGTTCTTGGCACCGGAGAGGTCCTTGGCCAACTGGACCTGCTGCTGGACGTAGAACTGGATGTCGTCGTCGATGGTCAGCTGCACGGTCGATCCGTTGACCGCGTCGTGGCGGTTGCGGTAGCTGCCCGGGATCACCACACCGTCGGAGCCGCGGTCGTAGGTGACCGAGCCGTCCGTTCCGGCCAGCACCGCATCCAGCGAGTCCTCCAGGCCGAGCAGCCCGTGCCCGTCCCAGTCGATGCCGCCGATGACGTTGGCGGCCAGCACCCCGCCCGGGTACTGGCGCAGGTCCTGGCGTTCGGTGCCGACCTCAGGGAACTTGCTGGTGATGGCCTCGGCGACGGCGGGGTCGACGGCGCGCGCCAGGTACACGAAGGTCTCGTTGCTCCGCAGCTTCTTCAGCACGGTGGCGGCGTCGGGCTTGTTGCCCAGCCGGGAGGCCACCTCGTCGGCGATCTCGCGCAGCCGGGCGTCGGGATCGGGCGCCTCCCCGGCGTCCAGCTCGGTCTTCTGGAAGGCCTCTTCGAGCTGTTTGCGGACCCGGACCGGCTGGAAGGTCAGGGCGCGGGCCTCGATCGTGAAGGCCAGCTTGTCGTCGTTGCGGTCGATGATGGCCCCGCGCAGCGCGGCGTCGATGTCGGTGACCTTGAGCTGGCTGGCCGCCTGGGCACGCAGCCCCTCAGCGCGGGGCACCTGCAGCGTGAACAGCTGGGCGGCGGCCACGACCAGCAGCAGGAAGATAACGGCGTTGCCGGTTCGGTGCCGGAACACGAACTGCGCGCTGCGCAGCCCGCCGGCGATGGTGGCCTGGCGGGTGCGCCTGCTGCGCGCCGAGCGCTCCTGGTTCGGCGCAGCGGTGACCGGCTTGGCGGCCTTGGTCGTCTTGGAAGCCTTGGCGGCCTTGGTCGTCTTGGAAGCCTTGACGCGCTTGGCGCCCTTGGCTTCCGTGCCGTCCGTGGCGCGCTTGGTCCCACGGGCGGGCTTGCCGCGCGCGGGTTCGGTCACGCGGCGCCCGCGGCCGGACTCGCGGGTCATGCCGGGGCACCCGGCAGCGGTGCGACGGGCTCAGGAGCCGGGACCACGTCCGGCGCCGGGCCCGGGGGCGGCGCAGGCACGGCATCGAGCGGCACGGCATCGAGCGGCGCGGTCGGCAGCGGCGCGCCGTCCAGCGGGACGGCGGGCGCCTGCGGCGGGGCGGCCGGGACGGGACCGGGCGTCGGCGCCGAGCCGGGCACGGCGTGCGGGACCTCGACACCGGGAACGACCGGCGTGGCCATCGGCGCGCCCGGGACGGCGGGGACGCCGGTGGCGGCGAGCGGGGTGGCGGCGGACGGCAGCCGCACCGGGACCTCCCGCGGCTCCACCACCCGGGGCGCCGGTGGCGGGGGCGGCACCGGATCCGGCAGCGGGGTGTTCAGGGGTGGCGGCGGCACGCCCTCGGCGGGCTTGGGGGTGCCGACCACGACCCAGTTGCCCGCGGCGTCCTGCACTAGGTGGGCGGTGTCGCGCGACGGGATCATGCCGAGGTTGCGCGCGGCCTCGGCGAGCGCGGGCGCGGCCTGCGCCTCGAGCACATCGCGCTCGAGCGCTTCCTTCTGCTGCTGCAGCGCCTGGTTCAGCTGCCGCGCGTTGCCCAGCCGGTAGGACCGCTCGGCGGCATCGGTGGACAGCCACAGCGTGACGCCGAGCCCGACCCCGAGGGCGGCGATGACCAGCACCACGAACGGCACCCGGGCGGCCAGCGTCCGGGGGCGCAGGTCGACGGCGGCCAGTCGGACCAGGATCCGTTCGCGCAGCGGGGGCCGGACGACCTTGGGCGCCTTGGCCTTGCGCGCCTTGGCCCGGGCCTTGGCCTGGCTGGCGCTCTTCGCCCGGGCCGGCCCCTCCTTGGGCCGCGGGATCGGGCTGGTCTGCGGGGCCGGACGCTGGGGCCGGCGGGCCGGCTCGGTGGGCTTGCCGCGCCGCGCTGGTGCCTCGCCGGACCTGCCCCGACGCGCCGACTCGGTCGCCTTCGCGCCGCGGGCCTCGCTTGACTTGCGCCGGCCGGCCGACTCGCCCCGCGTGCCGCGGCGGACCGTTGCGACCGGAGTGCCCGCGTCCTCACGCGGTGCGCTGCGCCGGGTGCGGGTCGGGGTGCCCGTGCGGTCGGCACCGGTGGTGTGCCTGCCCGCCGACCCCTCGGCCGCCTTGGGCGCGGGCTTCTTCGGCTTCGTCACTGCTGTCCCCCAACTCGTTGTAGCGCGCGCAACCGAACCGGGGCGCTTCGCGGGTTGCGTTCGATCTCCTCGGCGCCGGCGCGCTCGGCGCCGCGGGTCAGCGCGACGAACTCCGGCTCGTAGCCGGGCAGTTCGACCGGCAGCCCGGGCGGGGTGCGGGACGCGGTGGCGGCGGCGAACTCGGTCTTGACGATGCGGTCCTCCAACGACTGGTAGGCCATCACGGCGATCCGCCCGCCGGGGGTGAGCACGTTCAGCGCCGCCGGGATCGCGCGGCGCAACGACTCCAGCTCGGCGTTGACCGCGATCCGCAGCGCCTGGAAGGTGCGCTTGGCGGGATGGCCGCCGGTGCGCCGGGCCGGCGCGGGAATGGCCTGGTAGAGCAGCTCGACGAGCTCGGCGGTCGTGGTGAAGGGGGCACTGGCGCGGCGGCGCACGATATGGCTGGCGATGCGGCCGGCGAAGCGCTCCTCACCGAACTCCCGCAGCACCCGCGCCAGCGCCTTCTCGTCGTAGGTGTTGAGGATCTCCGCGGCGGTCAGCTCCGATCCGGGGTCCATCCGCATGTCCAGCGGTGCGTCGGTGGCGTAGGAGAAGCCCCGCTCGGGGCGGTCGAGTTGCATCGAGGACACCCCGAGGTCGAACAGCACCGCATCGGCGTGCCGCACAGCCTCGCCGATGCCGTCGTAACGGGTGCGCACCAGCGTGACGCGGTCACCGAACGGGGCCAGCCGGGCGCCGGCGATGGCCAGCGCGTCGGGGTCACGGTCGAGGCCGACCAGGTGCAGGGCGGGGAAGTCGGTGAGGAAGCGTTCGGCGTGGCCGCCTGCGCCCAGGGTGGCGTCCACCAGCGTCGCACCGGCGGGGCGGGTCAGCGCCGGGCCGAGCAGTTCGACGCAGCGGTCCAGCAGGACCGGGATATGAGGCTGGTCATCCACCATGGCGGTACCCCGGGGAAGTGTGGCGGCCCCTGCAGTGAGGTCCCTGTCCGAGTTCGCGAACCTGACGTCGGGGAAGTACGTCAGGGCCGGTTCGGGCAGAGGCCGCACTGCACGGGCCTGCGGGCCAGTGGCCAGATCAGAGAATGTCGCCGAGTGCTTCATCGCTGGCCGCGGAGAAGTTCTCTTCGTGAAGTTCCTGGTAGTCCTGCCATGCCTGGGCGTCCCAGATCTCTAGGAAGCCAATGGATCCCGTCACGACGCAGTCCTTGGTGAGGTTTGCGTAGCGGCGGTGTTCCGCCGATAGCGTGATGCGACCCTGCGCGTCGGGGTACTGCTCGTCGGTGCTCGCGGCCAGGTTGCGCAGATACGCGCGGGCCTGCGGGTTCCCTCGCTTCGCCTTGCTCGAGACCTCGGCGATCATCTCCTCGAATTCGGCCCGCGGGTGCACGGCCAGGCTGTGGTCTTGGCTCTTGGTGACCATCAGCCCTCCTGCCAGTGCGTCGCGGAACTTGGCGGGCAACGTCAGTCGCCCCTTGTCGTCGAGCTTGGGCGTGTAGGTACCGAAGAACACCTCGGCACCTCCCCGGTCGCTCCGTTGTCCGCCACTTTACCCCACAATCCCCCACTTTGCTCCAAATCTCACCCGGCGATTCCCCCCACGCCCCACTCTTCTCCCCCTGTCCGCCTGCCAGCCGTCCCCGGATCCGTCCGGCGAATGGCGCCGTCGCCCGAAACCCCAGGTCAGGACCGTATTGCCGGAAGGTGGGGCGTGGTGGGGTGAAAAAACACAAAAAGAGGGGCAGCCCACTCGGGCTGCCCCTCGACGCTCGCGGACGCGCTACTCGTCGAAGCGACGGACGCGCTACTCGTCGAAGCGACGACGGAAGCGGTCCTCCATCCTGCTGGTGAACGAGCCGCCGCCCTTGGTGCGCTTCTGCCGGGCCGGGCCGGAGTCACCGGCCTGGCGGTCCCGGTTGCCGACGACGCGGGGGCCGGTGATGGCGAACACCACACCGCCGAACATCACGATGAAACCGAGGACCGACAGGATCGGGAAGCTGCCGATCATCGTGGCCTTGAAGGCCACCCCGGACACCAGCATCGCCAGACCGATCACGAACAGCGCCGCGCCCTGCAGACGCCGACGGGTGGACGGCGCGCGCAACGTCCCGCCCCGAACGCTCGAAGCGAACTTGGGGTCCTCGGCGTAGAGTGCGCTCTCGATCTGGTCGAGCATGCGCTGCTCATGATCGGAGAGTGGCATCCGTCCCTCCCTCTTGCCGTGGGGCGTAGCGGTTCAAAGCTGGAAGTGTGCGCGTGTACGTGCACTTAACAGTAATGATACGAGGTCGATCTGAGCCGTACCACCTAGTTCACTTGACGATTCTATGACGGTCACCACCACTGTGATCTGGCAGCTTCGGCCACATGACAACGGCCACCCGATAATGGAGTCGGCCACCCGTTGACCACCCGGAGGGAATGATCCTTGGCGACGTATCTCATCGATCTGTCGCCCAGCGATATGGCAAACCGGCTCGGTGAGGCGCTCGCGGTGTACGTCGACGCCATGCGGTACCCGCGCGGCACCGAGGATCAGCGCGCGTCGATGTGGCTGGAACACACCCGCAGGCCGGGGTGGAAGGCGGTCGCCGCCCTCGAGGTCCCCGAGCCTCCCGAGGCCCCCGGCACACCCGAGGCTCCCGACGCGACGGCGCTGGCATCGGCTCCGATGCTGGGGGTCGCCTACGGCTACTGCGGTGCCCCCGACCAGTGGTGGCAGCAGCAGGTGATCGCCGGGCTGCGCCGCAGCGGCGCCGCGCAGGACCGCATCACCGAGCTGATGACCAGCTACTTCGAGCTGACCGAGCTGCACATCCATCCTCGCGCCCAGGGCCACGGCCTGGGTGAGGCGCTGATCCGGCGGTTGCTCGGCGGCCGTGGCGAACGGCACGTGCTGCTGTCCACCCCGGAGATCAATGGGGAGGCCAACCGGGCGTGGCGGCTGTACCGCCGCCTGGGCTTCACCGACGTGATCCGCGGCTACCACTTCGCCGGTGATCCGCGGCCGTTCGCGATCCTGGGCCGCGCCCTGCCCCTGACCTGACAGACCGTGCCGCCGGCCGGTGTGCCGTCTGGCACGATGACCTGGTGCTACCCCGCCCTCGCACCGCGAAGCGCCTCCTCGCGCTGGTCTTGCTGTTGCTCGTGCTGGCACCGTCGCTGATCGGGTGCGTGCGGATCCGCACGTCGCTGACCGTCTCCCCCGACGACCGGGTGTCGGGTCAGATCGTGGCGGCGGCCAAGCCGCGCGACGACAACGACAAGGGCCCGCAGCTGCTCAACAACCTGCCGTTCGCGCAGAAGGTCGCCATCTCCGAGTACAGCCGCGACGACTACGTCGGTTCGCAGGCGGTGTTCTCCGACCTGACGTTCGCCGAGCTGCCGCAGCTGGCCGGCATGAACCGCGACGCGGCCGGGGTGGACATCTCGCTGCGCCGCGCCGGCGACCTGGTGATCCTCGAGGGCCGCGCCGATCTGACCTCGCTGAGCGACCCCGACGCCGACGTCTCACTGAGCGTGTCCTTTCCCGGCGAGGTGACCTCCACCAACGGCGACCAGATCTCCGCGGAGATCGTCGAGTGGCGGCTGCGGCCCGGCGTGGTGAGCACGATGAACGCCCAGGCCCGCTACACCGACCCGAGCGCCCGCTCGTTCACCGGCGCCGCCATCTGGCTCGGCGTGGCATCGTTGCTCGTCTCGGCCGTCATCGGCGGGCTGGCCTACGCCAGCCGGGACCGCTCGCACCGCCCGGGGGAACCACAGGAACAACCGCAGTGACCGGCCGGTGCCCGGAAAGCACGATTCGGTTGCTTGACTTGCCCGGACGCCGATAGCACGTTCTACTCTGGAGGCGTTTGGCACGTGTGGCCGGCACCACTCGGGCCAACACCACTCGGGGTGAGTGGAACCAGCACAGAAAGGGGCGTCCGCTGAGCGTCGACGCAGCGGCACCGTCAGCCGTCGAGCTGGCCGCGGCCGTCACCGAACAGCTTCGGGAGTATCTCCGCGACCGCCGCCGCGACGCCGAGTACATCGGAGCTGACTACGCCGTCCTGACCGAGGCCCTCGAGGAGTTCGTCCTGCGCGGCGGCAAACGGCTGCGCCCGGCGTTCGCCTACTGGGGCTGGCGCGCGGTGGCCGGCACCGAACCCGGCCCACACGTGCTGCGGCTGTTCTCGGCGCTGGAGCTGCTGCATGCCTGCGCGCTGGTGCACGACGACGTCATCGACGCCTCGGCCACCCGGCGCGGGCTGCCCACCGTGCACCGGATCTTCGCTCACCGGCACCAGAGCAACGACTGGCACGGCTCGGCCGAACAGTTCGGGCTGTCCGCGGCGATCCTGCTCGGCGACCTGGCGCTGGTCTGGGCCGACGACGTCGTCGCGACCGCCGACATCGGCGACGCCGCCCGCCGCCGGGTCCAGCAGGTGTGGGCGGCCATCCGCACCGAGGTCCTCGGCGGCCAGTACCTCGACATCGTCAACGAGGCCAGCGGCGCGGAGACGGTCGCGTCGGCGCTGACCGTCAACACCTACAAGACCGCGTCCTACACGATCTCGCGGCCGCTGCAGCTGGGCGCGGCCGCCGCCGCCGACTGCCCCGACATCCTGGCGGCGTTCCACGAGCTGGGCACCGCGCTCGGGGTGGCGTTCCAGCTGCGCGACGACGTGCTCGGCGTGTTCGGCGACCCGGTGGTCACCGGCAAGCCCTCCGGCGACGACCTGCGCTCCGGCAAGCGCACCGTGCTGCTGGCCGAGGCCGTCGAGCTGGCCGACAAGCACGATCCGGTGGCGGCCAAGTTGCTGCGCACCTCGATCGGCACCGCGCTGTCCGACGCCCAGGTCAAGGAGCTGTGCCTGGTGATCGAGTCCGTCGGGGCGCTGGCCGCGGTCGAGGACCGGATCGACACGTTGACCCGCCGCGCGATCGAGATCGTCAACTCCACCCCCATCGAGGTGCAGGCCAAGGCCGGCCTGGCCGAGCTCGCCAGATTGGCCGCGAACCGATCCGCGTAGGAGCATGACGACCCCCACCCCGGCCCAGACCCCGAAATCCGGTCTGCCCGACCGCTCTTGGCGCCAGATCCGGCCACAGCTACAGCGGTTGAGGCAGTTCACAACGTCCCCCGACGGTCGTCCCGCCCTGCTCGGCGCATTGGGCGCCATGCTGATCACCGCCGGTGGCCTCGGCGCGGGCAGCACCCGCCTGCACGACCCGGTGCTGGAGTCGATGCACCTGTCCTGGCTGCGGTTCGGGCACGGGCTGGTGCTGTCCTCGATGCTGCTGTGGGCCGGCGTGGCGCTGATGCTGATCGCGTGGCTGCGGCTGGGGCGCCGGGTGATCGACGGCACCGCCACCGAATACACCATGGTGGCGACCACCGGGTTCTGGCTCACCCCGCTGCTGTTGAGCGTGCCGGTGTTCAGCCGCGACACCTACTCCTATCTGGCGCAGGGCGCGCTGCTGCGCGACGGCTTCGACCCGTACGTCGTCGGACCGATCGAGAACCCGAACTCGTTGCTGGACAACGTCAGCCCGATCTGGACCACCACCACCGCCCCGTACGGGCCGGCGTTCATCCTGGTGGCGAAGTTCGTGACGATGCTCGTCGGCGACGACGTCGTCGCCGGCACCATGCTGCTGCGCCTGGGCATGCTGCCCGGGTTGGCGTTGCTGATCTGGGCGGCCCCCCGGGTCGCCCGCCATGTCGGCGCCAACGGCGCGGCAGCGCTGTGGATCTGCGTGCTCAACCCGCTGGTGATCATCCACCTGATGGGTGGGGTGCACAACGAGATGCTGATGGTCGGGCTGATGATGGCGGGCATCGCGCTGACCTTCGCCGGCCGCCCCGTCGCGGGCGTGACGTTGATCGCGGTCGCCGTGGCGGTGAAAGCGACGGCGGGACTGGCGCTTCCGTTCATGGTGTGGGTGTGGGCGCGAGCCCTCCGGGACCGGCGCGGCTACTCCCCCGCGAAGGCGTTCGTCGCGGCGACGGCGGCGTCGCTGCTGGTGTTCGTGGGGGTGTTCGCGGTGCTGTCGCTGGCCGCCGGGGTGGGCCTGGGGTGGCTGACCGCGCTGGCCGGTTCGGTGAAGATCATCAACTGGCTGACCGTGCCCACCGCAACAGCGAACCTGATCAACGCGGTGATCGGGCTGGTCCTACCGGTGAACTTCTACGCGGTGCTCGAGACCACCCGCATCATCGGCATCGCCACCATCGCGATCGCCGCGCCGGTGCTGTGGTGGCGATTCCGCCGCAGCGACCGCGACGTGCTGGTGGGCATCGCGCTGTTGATGGGTGTGGTGGTGCTGTTCGTGCCCGCGGCGTTGCCGTGGTACTACACCTGGCCGCTGGCGGTGGTGGCGGCGCTGGCGCAGTCGCGCCGGTCGATCGCCCTGATCGCCGGGTTCTCGACGTGGATCACGGTGATCTGGCGGCCCGACGGCGCACACGGGATGTACTCGTGGGCCCATGTGCTGCTGGCCACCGGCTGTGCCGTCGCGGCGTGGTACTGGCTGTATCACTCGCCGGCGCCGGAGCTCAGTACGCCATCGCCTGAGCGCGGCGGACCACCTCACGGGCCTGATGCGAATGCAGCGCGTCCACCGGGCGCGCGTTAGTCTGCCGTTCGGTCGACCCGTCGCGGCTGATCGTCAGCGACGGGTCCGGGGTGAACAGCCACCGCACGATCTCGGTCTCGCCGTATCCCCCGTCGTGCAGCACGATCAGCAGCCCGGACAGGCTCTTGACCACGTGCCCCGATTCGTCGAAGAAGATCTTCGGCACCACCACCGACCCGTTGCGGCGCACCGCGACGAGATGGCGTTCCTTGAGGTGCTGGTGCACCTTGCTCACCGCGACGCCGAGCAGTTTGGCCACCGTGGGCAGGTCATACATCGCCTCGTCGGGGTCGAGCACGTCGTCGGCGGTCGGAATGCTACTCACCGCATCGAGTCTAAAACCACAGAGCCGCTTGGACAGCGACTTGGAGCCCGGCTCGTAACATGTGTCCGATGGCGACCCACCAGCACCGCGACCCGCTCACCGGGACCGTGCTGGACGGGCGTTACCGGGTGGACGGTCTGATCGCCACCGGCGGCATGTCCGGGGTGTACCGCGGGCTGGATCTGCGGCTGGATCGCCCGGTGGCGCTGAAGATCATGGATTCGCGCTATGCGGGCGACGACCACTTCCTGACCCGGTTCCAGCGGGAGGCGCGGGCGGTGGCCCGGCTCAAGGATCCCGGTCTGGTCGCGGTGTACGACCAGGGCATCGACGGCAGGCATCCGTTCCTGGTGATGGAGCTGGTCGAGGGTGGCACCCTGCGCGAGCTGCTGCGCGAGCGCGGCCCGATGCCACCGCACGCCGTCGCGGCGGTGCTGCGTCCGGTGCTGGGCGGATTGGCCGCGGCCCACCGCGCCGGCCTGGTGCACCGCGACATCAAACCGGAGAACGTGTTGATCAGCGACGACGGCGAGGTCAAGATCGCCGATTTCGGACTGGTCCGCGCCGTGGCCGAAGCGAAGATCACCTCGACGAGCGTCATCCTCGGCACCGCGGCCTACCTGTCCCCGGAGCAGGTCGGCACCGGCGACACCGACGCCCGCGGCGACGTGTACTCGGTGGGCATCCTGACCTACGAGCTGCTGACCGGGCTCACCCCGTTCAACGGGGACACCGCACTGGCGGTGGCGTATCAGCGGATGGACCATGACGTCACCCCACCCAGTGCCGTGATCGGCGGTGTGCCAAGACAATTCGATGAACTCGTGCATACCGCCACGGCGCGGGACCCGGCGCAGCGGTTCGCCGACGCCGCTGAGATGCGCGACGAGCTGGAAGCCATCGTCGTCGAGCTGGGACTGCCCGACTTCCGGGTGCCCGCGCCTCGCAACTCGGCCCTGCACAACTCGGCCCGGCAGCACTCCGCCCCGCATGATCGCGCCTGGCCCGACCCGGGTCCCCGCGATCCCGGCCCGTATGATCCGGCCGGACCCGCCGCGACCGCGCCGACGGTCTCGATGCCGCCCAGCCGGCAGACCCGGGCCCTGCGCCGGGACGAGTTGCCACCCCAGGACAGCGAATTCGAGCCGCTGTCAGGACATTTCGCGGGGATCGAGCTGACGGAATTCTACTGGGCACGTCAGCGCTCGAAGCGGGCGCTACTGTTCTGGGTGCTCGCGGTCATCATCGTGACGGTGCTGGCCGGCGCCGGCGCATGGACGCTCGGCGCCAACCTGAGCAACCTGATCTGAACCGGTCCCGCTATCCGGAGATGTCCTCCAGCACGGCTTGCCGGGTCTCGGGCAGCGCGAACAACACCACCAGGGAGCCGACGACGAACAGCGCGGCGCTGGCGGTGAAGACCACCGCCGGACCGCTGGAGGCGATCACCAGCGGGACCACCAGCGGACCGAAGATGGCGCCCAAACGTCCTGCGGCTGTTGAGCTTCCCATCCCGACCGCGCGCGCGTGCGTCGGGAACAGCTCGGGGGTGAACGCGAAGATCGACGAGAACATCCCGAAGAAGCAGAACTGCAGGAACGATCCGGCGACCAGCAGCTCGGCCATCCCGTCGGCGGTGCCGTAGAAGAACGCCGCCGCCGCCGAACACAGGGTGAAGCCGACCAGGCACGTCTTGCGGCCGACGACCTCGATCAGGTAGGCCGCCGTCAGGAAGCCCGGGATGCCCCACAGCGCCATCAGGACGATGTAGCCGACGGATTTGACCACGTCGAAGCCGGCATCGGCGAGCAGCTTGCCCAGCCAGGTCGTCAGCCCGTAGTAGCCGCCCAACAGGCAGAACCACACCAGCCAGCTGGCGATCGTGCGCCGCCGGTAGGCGCCGGAGAACAGCGTACGCAGGCCTGTCGTTGCCGGATCGGTCAGCGCGCGGGTGGCCACCACCGGCGCGGGCAGCGGCCGGCCGTAGGCCCGTTCCACCTTGTGCTCCAACGCTTCCAACGTGGCCTGCGCCCTGACGTGGTGGCCGCGCGCGGCCAGCCACCGCGGCGATTCCGGCAGGCCGCGACGCACGATGAGGGCGACGACCGCGAGGCCGGCCTGCATGACGAAGAATCCACGCCACCCCACCGCGGTGCTCAACAGCGTGTAGGACAACACCCCGGCACAGATGAAGCCGAGCGGCCAGGTGCCCTCCATCAGCGCGACGTAGCGACCCCTCTTGGTGGACGGGACGAACTCCGAGAGCAGGGCCGCGGCCACCGGGAACTCCGCCCCCATGCCGATGCCCAGCAGGAAGCGGAAGCCGGCCAGGCTGGTGAAGTCCCACGACAACGCCAGCAGCACGCTGGCCAGGCCCCACACGATGATGCTGTATTTGAACACCGCCAGCCGGCCGAACCGGTCGGCCAGCGCGCCCGCCCCGACCGCGCCGACGAACATGCCCGCGAACGTCGCGCTGCCGACCAACCCGGCCTGGGTCGCGGTGAGGCCGAACTCGGTGCTGATCGGCGCCAACAGGAACGTCAGCGCGCCGAGGTCGATCGAGTCGAACAGCCACGCCGTGGCGATCACGAGGAACAGTCCGCGCTGATAGCGGGTCCACGGCAGGCGCTCCAGCCGCGCCGAGATCTCGTTGACGGTGATGCTCTGGCCAGGGGCGGCCGGCCGGGTTGATGAGTCCACTAGGGTTACCTTCCACGAAGACGTCACCTGTTTGGCCGGTGACGCACTGATCATGGGGTCCACCCCGTCACCTGTCAAGGCGGTGACGAAAATTCCGTGCGGCCGCGTGGTCCTAGCCGGAGGCTCCGGCGGCAGAGGTCGCCGGGGTCGCGCCGCGTTTGCGCGCGCGGTAGGCGGCGGCCTTCACCCGGTTGCCGCATTCGTCCATACCGCACCAGGTGCGCCGCGCCCCGCGGGATTTGTCGAGGTAAATCCGGGTGCAGGCCGGGCGGCCGCACTCCTTCATCGTGACGTCGGGATCGGCGAGGACCTGCACCGCCGAGCGCGCCACCTCGGCGAGCGCGTTGTGCACGTCCCCGGAGCGGACGACGCCGGCGCCGGTCAACTCGACCCTCAGCCCGGGTGCGGCGGCCCAGCCGTTGACCAGCCGCAGAGCCTCCGGGTCGAACGCCTCGCCCTCGACGCGCGCCGAGGCCAGCCGATAGATCGACTCCCGCAGCGCGATGGCGGCGTCGAACGCCTTGGCGTCCACCGCGGTCCCGGGCGGCATCGCCCCGGTCTCGTCGAACCACCGGGCCAGGTCGCCGGGCTGCTCGAGCAGCTCCTCCGGCTCGCTGCGCCGCCACTTGAGAGTGCCTGCGAGGTCGAGGGCAAGGTTACCGCTCACGAACACGAATGCCACGTCACCATCTTGACAGGTGACGACAAGCTGAGGCAAACTCCGTCACCGGCTGAACTGGTGACGGTGGAGCGCAGGGCGCCGCCGTGGAACGGACGAAGGGTGACCCGATGTTAGGTCGCGACGACTACCTGTATTTCACCGACCGCGCGCTGGACGGCATGGCGCGGATCGTGGCCGAGCTCGGCGACGAGCTGGCCAATGCGAAGGCGTACCCCGGGGCGAACACGCCCTACGCGCTGCTGCACCACTGCCTGGCCGTGATGGAGACCTGGGCCGGTGGGTTCGTCCGCGGCCGCCCGATCGACCGGGACCGCGATGCGGAGTTCACCGCCAGCGGCCGGGTCGACGAACTGCTCGCCCGGGTGCGGCGGGCCCGTGATCAGCTCCACCGCGACGTCGCCGAGGCCGCCCCCGATCAGCCCCTACGACAGCAGCCGCCGGCGGAGTTCCTCGGGCCGGCGCGGGCGCTGACGCAGGGCGCGGCGTTGCAGCACGTGTTCGAGGAACTCGCCCAGCACCATGGTCAGATGGAATCCATCCGTGACGTGCTGGCGGCCAGCGTGGTGCGGCGGTGACCGTCCGTCTCGACCTCGCCGAGCCGCAACGGTTGCGCTCCGGGCACGGCGCGAAGTGGACGGCGGTGCCCGACGGTGTGCTGCCGGCGTGGGTCGCCGACATGGACTTCGGGATCGCACCGGTGGTGGCCGACGCGATGCGGCGCACCATCGAGCGTGGAGATCTCGGCTACCCGTACTGGGCCGGCGGCGACCCCGTCGTCGACGCGTTCACCGAGCGGATGCAGGCCAGGTTCGGCTGGACGCCGCCACCCGAACGCACGCGGGTGTTCAGCGACCTGATCCAGATCCTGCAGATCGTCATCGAGTACGCCACCGCGCCCGGCGACGGTGTCGCTCTGCACGTCCCGAACTACCCGCCGTTCCTGGCGGCCATCCACCGTGCCGGCCGGCGGCCGATCCCGTTGCGGTTCACCGACTCCGACGACGGTTGGCGGCTGGACCTGCAGCAGCACCACGACGCGTTCGAGCGGGCCGACCCGCGGCTGCTGGTGGTGGTCAATCCGCACAACCCGACCGGGCGAGTGCTGCACCGCACGGAACTGCACGAGCTGGCCCGGTTCGCGCTCGACCGGGGCATCCCCGTGTTCGCCGACGAGATCCACGCCGATCTGGTGTACGCACCGCACACCCACACGCCGCTGGCCTCGCTCGGCGCCGACATCGCCGCGCTGACCATCACCGCCACCTCGGCCACCAAAGCCTTCAACCTCGCCGGAACACGGTGTGCCGTAGCGCATTTCGGCCATGAACCGACGGCGGATGCGCTGGCACGGGCACCGTTGGACTTCTTCGGCACCCCCAGTGTGCTGAGCCGCATCGCGACCGTCGCCGCGTGGCGGCACGCCGACGACTGGCGCGCGGCGGTGCTGCAGACGCTGGCGGGCAACCGGCGCCGGATCGGCGATTGGGCGGCCGCGCACCCGGCGGTGCGCACCCACCTGCCCGAGGGCACCTACCTGAGCTGGCTGGACTTCGGCGCCACGGCGATCGGCGCCGACCCGGCGGCGCGGCTGCTCGACACCGCGGCCGTGCAGCTCAGCCCGGGCGCCGAGTTCACCCAGCACACCGCCGTGGACACGCGAGCCTACGCGCGGCTGAACTACGCCACCACCCCGGCGCTGCTCGACGAGATCCTGGGCCGGATCGGGCGCGCGCTCTAGTCGCGCAGCATCTCCGCGACCAGGAACGCCAACTCCAGGCTCTGCTGGGTGTTCAGCCGCGGGTCGCACGCCGTCTCGTAGCGGCCGGCCAGGTCGGTGTCCGAAATGTCTTGCGCGCCACCGAGGCACTCGGTGACGTTCTCACCGGTGATCTCGACGTGGATACCGCCGGGATGCGTGCCCAGCGCGTGGTGCACCTCGAAGAAGCCCTGCACCTCGTCGACGATGCGGTCGAAGTGCCGCGTCTTGTACCCGGTCGAGGACTCGTGGGTGTTGCCGTGCATGGGGTCGCACTGCCAGATGACCTGATGCCCGGAGGCCCGCACCTTCTCGATGATCCCGGGCAGCACGTCGCGAACCTTCTGGTTGCCCATCCGGCTGACCAGCGTGAGCCGGCCCGGCTCGTTGTGCGGGTCGAGGCGCTCGACGTATTCCACCGCCAGCTCGGGCGAGGTCGTCGGGCCGATCTTCACCCCGATCGGGTTGGCGATCACCTCGGCGAAGGCGACGTGCGCGCCGTCGAGCTGGCGGGTGCGCTCACCGATCCACACGTAGTGCGCAGACAGGTCGTAGAGCTTCGGGCCGCCGTCGGCGTCGGAGTCCAGCCGCAGCATCGCCCGCTCGTAATCCAGCACCAGCGCCTCGTGGCTGGCGTAGATCTCGGCGGTGTCGAGGTTGCGGTCGTCGACCCCGCACGCGCTCATGAAGCGCAGCCCGCGGTCGATCTCCCCGGCCAGCGCCTCGTAGCGGGCGCCGGCGGGCGAGGTCCGCACGAACTCGCGGTTCCAGTCGTGCACCTGGTGCAGCGAGGCCATGCCCGACGACGTCAGCGCGCGCACCAGGTTCATCGCCGCGCTGGCGTTGGCGTAGGCGCGCACCAGCCGCGACGGATCGTGCTCGCGCACGGCGGCGTCGGGGGCGAACCCGTTGACCATGTCACCGCGGTAGGACTTCAGCCCGAGCGCGTCGACGTCGGCCGACCGCGGCTTGGCGTACTGCCCCGCGATCCGGGCCACCTTCACCACCGGCGTGCTCGCGCCGTAGGTCAGCACCACGGCCATCTGCAGCAGCGTGCGGATGTTGGCCCGGATGTGCGGTTCGGTGTTGTCGGCAAAGGTCTCGGCGCAGTCGCCGCCCTGCAGCAGGAACGCCCTGCCACGCGCCACGTCGGCCAGCTGGGACTTGAGCCGTTCGATCTCCGAGGGCACGGTGACCGGGGGCACACTCTCCAGCACCGTGCGCATCGCGGCGGCCTGCTCGGCGTCCCAGCTCGGCTGCTGCAGCGCCGGTTTGGCGAGCGCGTCGTCCAGGCGCTTGCGCAGGTCATCGGGCAGCGGCGGGAGCGCAGGCAGCTGGTCGATGGGTACGTCGACGGTCCAGTTCACCCGTCAATGGTAACCGCGGATCACGACCGCATTTCCCAGCCCGCTTCGCGCTCGGTCATCAGCCGGTACCGCAGCAGATTGTGCTTGGCGTCGACGAGCGCGTCGTGGGCGTCGCGGGGTCGCGGCGGCATCCGCGGGCAGCCGCGCTCCTCCCAGAACTGGCGCAGTTCCCGGGTGAACCGTGGGATGGCCGGCGGCAGGTCGGTCATCGGCCCCCAGAGCTGGCACAGCACCACATGGTCGTAGGCGCCGACCCAGGCCCACAGCTCGATCGGCTCGTCGCCGTCGATGCCGAAGAAGTCCTCCAGCTCGGAGCGGATCTGCCTGCGGGAGCGCCACAGCGGCGACGCCGGCGACGGCAGTTTGGGCAGCACGTTCTTGCGCACCCAGCGTCCCGCCCGCTCCGGGTCGAATTCCGTTGAGATGGCGTAATATTCGCGGCCGTCTTCGGCGGCCACCCCGATGGAGATCAACTCGATGGTGCGGCCGTTGTCGATGAACTCGGTGTCGTAGAAATACCGCACGGTCAGGTGACTTCCTCAGTAGCGGGGGCCTGGGCGGGAGCGCGGGCCGGGGTTCCAGCGGGGGCGTGGGTGTGGGCCGGCGTTCTGCCCGGCGCGGGCGCGGCGTGGATCTCGCGGTCGAGCTGCTCGTCGACCAGCGCGTCGTCGGGGAACTTCGGCATCCCCGCGACCGCGTCCTGTAACCACAGTTTGGCCTGCACGACGGGCCGGCGCAGCCAGCGCTCGCGTTCCAGCGCCCGGTGCATCTTGCGGGGCCGGTTGGTGTAGCGCCACCGGGCCCACGGTGCGTGCGGACGCGACAACCTGATCGCCCCGACGAACAGCAGCGGCGTGATGAACATCCCGACCAGGCCGGTCCACACCTTGCCCTTGAGCAGCACGATCACCGCCAGCGCCAGCGTCAGCACCGCGGCGATCACCACGATGCTGCGGGCCAGCAGCGAGTCGTCCTCCCGCCAGAAGTCCAGGTCGAAGAACGACAGCGGGTTGAACCCCAGGATCAGCAGACCGGCGACGGCCACCGCGACGAACACCGCGTCCACCGACGTGCGGCCGTCCTCGGACCAGTACACGTCGGACAGGTGCAGGATCAGCGCGAACTCGTCGAGCACCAGCGCCGCACCCACCCCGAAAAGGATTGAAGCCGCCGTGAACTCGGGTACTCCCCCGTCGACCGCCAGCGTCACCATCGTCACCCCGGAGACCATGACCAAGATCACGCCGATCACCACGTGGTGGATGTGCAACCCGCCGCCGGCGGAGATGTTGCGCGGCTGCCACCATTTGCGGGGCGCATCGCTGTCGGCGTGGCTGCGGATGTACCGCACGATGGTGCGGGTCACGAAGAACGTCAGGATGAACGCGATCAAGCACCAGGTCAGCGGCAGCCGCTCCGGTGGGATCGCGCCGGCGAAGCTCATGTCGAAATACAGCGTCGGTCGCACGCAGAAAACTTACGCCGACCTGCGCGTGTCGAGGCCGGGTTACCCGCCGACTCGCCGGCCGGCCCGGATAGGCTGGGCGGCGACATGAGTACTTGGCGGTCGCCCGGTGTGGGTGGTTGGGTCCCCTCGGTGGCTTGGCGGCTTTTCCAGCTGCTGACGCTCGCGGCGCTGGCCTGGGCCGGCTGGCGGTTGCTGGGGCACACCCCGTACCGCATCGACGTCGACGTGTACCGGATGGGCGGCCAGGCCTGGCTCGACGGCCGCCCGCTCTACGCCGACGGCGCCATGTTCGCCACCCAGGGCGGCCTCGACCTGCCGTTCACCTACCCGCCGCTGGCCGCGGTCGCGTTCGCGCCGTTCGCGCTGCTGTCGCTGCCCGGGGCCAGCCTCGCGATCACCGTCACCACGCTGATCCTGCTGGTGGTGTCGACGACGATCGTGCTGACCGGCCTCGACGTGTGGCCCACCACCCGGGTGACCGGTGAACCGGCGTGGCTGCGGCGCGGCTGGCTGGCCGCGGCGATCGTCGCCCCCGCGGTCATCTTCCTCGAGCCGATCCGCTCGAACTTCGACTTCGGGCAGGTCAACGTCGTACTGATGACCCTGGTGATCGCCGACTGCGTGCCGCGTCGCACCTGGTGGCCGCGCGGGCTGCTCCTCGGGGTGGCCATCGCACTGAAGCTGACGCCCGCGGTGTTCCTGCTGTACTTCCTGCTGCGCCGCGAGACCCGCGCGCTGCTGGTCGCCGTGGCCTCCGCGGTGGTCGCGACGCTGGCCGGGTTCGCGCTGGCCTGGCGGGATTCCTGGGAGTACTGGACCGAGACGGTGCGCAACACCGACCGGATCGGCACCGCGACGCTGAACACCAACCAGAACATCGCCGGCGCGCTGGCCCGGCTCGGCCTCGGCGAGGACGTGCGGTTCGTGCTGTGGGTGCTGGCGTGCTTCGCGGTGCTCGGGGTGACGGTGTGGGCTGCCCGCCGCGCGCTGCGCGCCGGGCAGCTCGTGCTCGGGCTGATCTGCGTGGCGATGTTCGGTCTCACGGTCTCGCCGGTGTCGTGGTCGCACCACTGGGTGTGGGCGCTGCCCACCGTGCTGGTGACCGCGGTGGCGGCGGTGCGGCTGCGGCATGCGGCGCTGGGCGCGGTGTCGGCGGCCGGGCTGGCGTTGATGATCTGGACGCCGATCACGTTGATGCCCGAGCACCGCGAGACCGCGGCGTCGCTGTGGCGTCAGCTGGCCGGCGGCTCGTACCTGTGGTGGGCGTTCGCGGTCATCGTGGTCACCGGTTTCGCCGCGGGCACCGGGGCGGTCCGCGGCGACGACGACGCGCCGGCGCCGGAGCCGTCCACGCCCGCCGTCAACACCGCCTGACCGACGAGGACCACCCGAGCGGGCGGTCCGTGGCCGGGACGTCTAACCGGCGGCGGATTCGGGCAGCCGGGCCGCCGGCAGCACCGGCGCCTCAACTTTTCCCTCTTTGACGTCCGCGGCGTAGAGGTCCACGTACTCCTGCCCGGACAGCCGCATCAGCTCGTACATCACCTCGTCGATGACCGCCCGCTCGATGAACCGGTTGCCGGCCAGCCCGTCGAAGCGGGAGAAATCCATCGGGGCACCGATCCTGACCTGGACCCGGCCGAACCGCAAACCCTTGCTTCCCGGCGGATTGACCACGTCGGTTCCGATCATCGCGACCGGAACCACCGGCACGCCCGACTCCAGGGCCAACCGGGCCAGCCCGGTCTTGCCCTTGTAGAGCCGGCCGTCCGGCGAGCGGGTGCCCTCCGGGTACATCCCGAGCAACTTGCCTTCGCCGAGGATGCGCTGCGCGGTGTTCAGGGCGGCCTGCGCGGAGTCGGCGTCGGTGCGGTCGATCGGCACCTGCCCGACGGCGGTGTAGAACCAGGCCAGGAAACGCCCCTTGAGCCCGGTCCCGGTGAAGTACTCGGACTTGGCCAGGAACGTGATGCGCCGGCGAACCATCAGCGGCAGGTAGAAGCTGTCCATCACCGCCAGGTGGTTACTGGCCAGGATCATCGGACCGGAGTTCGGAATATGCTCCAGCCCTTCGATTTTCGGGCGGCCGATGAGAGCCAGCAACGGGCCGAGCAGGACGTACTTGAACAGCCAGTACCACATGTACCCTCCGCATCGACCGAGATCTGCGACAACTTTATCCCCCACAGCTGCATGCGACCACAGCTGGCGGAGTCACTCCTGCACGGTCACCGGGATGTGCTGGTAGCGTCCCGACGCACTCGGCGGCGGCGGCTCGGGCGGACCGTCGGGGTCGGGTTCGGGCGTGCCGGTGACATCGACGGAGTCGACCATCGCCTTGATGACGGTCAGCAGCGCGACGCTGTGCTCGGCGATAACGGTGAGCAGCGGGTGCTGCTCACCGGCGACCAGGGCGGCCAGCGCACACACCGGGCACCACACCTGCTCGCAGCGTCCGGCGCCGCCGGCGCGCATCCGCGCCGCCGCCAGCCGCACCGCGGGGTCGAGCTTCTCCAGCAGGGACTGCGCCAGCTGCCGCAGTTCGGGAGGGATGTCGGAGTGCGAGTCACTCACGCCGGCCACACCTCCGGGTTCGGTCGAAATCGGACGGTCAGCTCGCTACCCCGCAGGTGGGCGTCGGCGACGACGCACCGCCGCAGCACGGAGGCGAGCCGGACCCGGCGCCGCATCCCGCCGGCACCGATGATCAAGTCGTCATCGACCCTACCCAATGACAGCGTCGAGGAATCCACCGAAGGCAGCTGCACCCGCAGCCGGTAGACGGCCTCCAGCCCGGTGCCGAACTCCCGGTCGACGACCGGCCGCAGCGGTCCCGGCGGCGGGGCGCCGTCGCGGCGGCGCGCACAGTCCAGCAGCTCACCGAGGGCCTTGGCGCCGATCGGCTCACCGGCCAGGTGCGGCACCAGCACCAGCGCCACGTCGCCGATGTCGCGCTCGAGCTCGTCGAGCACGGCCCGCTGTTCGGAGATCCGCTCGGCGTACCAGTCGAACGCCGGATGCTCGGGCAGATTGCGGTACTCGAACGAATCGTCTTGGACCAGAATCTGGTTCACGATGAGTTCGGCGACCGAGACGCCCATCAGCGCCAGCGCGCCCAGGGTGCGCACCGCCTCGGCGGCGACCACCCGCTCGGCGGTCATCACCAGGTGCGCACCGACCCGGGCGCCGTCGGTGAGCAGCGTGCCGAGCGCCTCGGTGCCCGCGCCGATGCGTTCGAGCAGTTCCACCAGCGCCGCCGAGCGGGGATCGTCGGTGGCCAGCCTGCGGTGCCGGGGCCACGCCCGCTCCAGGTAGAGCCCGAACGTCGCCGGCAGCGTCAGCATCCGCATCGCGTCGGCCGTCGAGGCGCAGTCGACGACCACCAGGTCCCAGCGGCCCGACTCGGCCAGCGCCCCGACCTCGTGCAGGCCGAGCACCTCCTGGATGCCGGGGAATGCCGAAAGTTCTTCCGGGGCAATGCTTCCAGCGTCCGAATCGGGGAACCGCTCGGCGATCAGGCCGGCGATGCCACGCCAGCGCTGCGCCAGCAGGGCCAGCGTGTCCAGCGCCAGCGCGTCGAGCGATCCGCCGCCGGCCTCGGCGGTGTCGAGGTCGGCCAGCATCCGGGTGGGCTCCCGCGCACCGGTGGGCGTGATGGTGGCCCCGAGCACGTCGCCGATCGAGTGCGCCTGGTCGGTGGACACCAGCAGCACCCGCGCGCCGTCACGGGCGGCGCGCACCGCGGTGGCGGTCGCCAGCGTCGACTTTCCCACCCCGCCCTTGCCGACGAACAGACTGATCCGGGTCTGTGCGGGTACCCGGGCCGCGTCGGCGGCGGTCTGCCGCTCAGTCAGCCTCGACTCGTTTCTTGAGGTCCTTCAGCGCGGTCTCGGTCAACCGGCGCTCTGCCTTCCGCTTCAGCAGACCGATCATCGGGATCATCAGGTCGACTGACAGCTCATAGGTGACGTCGGTGCCAGATCCCTTGGGCACCAACCGGTATGCCCCGTCCAACGCCTTGAGCAAGGTGCTCGACACCAGCGACCAGGTGACCGAGTTGCGGTCGGCGGGCCACTCGTAGGCCAGCACCATGGTGTCCTTGAGCACCGCGGCCTCCAGCACCAGCCGGGCCACCTTCGGGTAGCCCTCGTCGTCGGTCTCCAGGACCTCGGTCTCTTTGTATTCGGCCACCCAGTCCGGGTAGGAACCGATGTCGGCGATCACGTCCATCACCGTCGCAGGGTCGGCCTCGATGTGAATGGTCTGCGCCGTCTTGTCCGCCACTGGAACCTTCCCCGCTGTGGTGTCGTGCTGGCCAGAAATCTACTCCCCCGCGGTGCGGATGACCCCCCGGTTCAGGCGAGCGGTGACACACCGACCGGACGGCCCGCCTCCAGTGTGCGCTTGATCTCGAACGCCATCTCCTTGCCGGCCACTCGGCGGCGGTGGTTGATCCGCGGCAGGTTCATCTTCGCCAGCTCGTGCGCGGACACCGCGGCCGGCTCGGCGTGCAGGAAATAGTGCAACACCACGCCGTCGAGCACCTTTTCCAGCCAGACCTCCATGGTGCCGGTCAACGCGCCGGTCACCGTCCAACGCTGGCCGGCCTCGCCGCGATCCTCCACCACGGTCAACCGCAGGTCGGGCCACCACCGCGCCCAGCCTGCCGTGTCGGCGACGGCCCGGCCCACCGCAGCGGGATCGGCGGCGATGAACGTCTCGTCGGCGATCTGGATGCTGTTCATGACAGAACAGCTTCACACATGTCCGGCCAGTGGCCCACGTCGGCCGACTAGGCTGGACACGGCGGAACCGTTTGTCCGGCCACCCGAGATTACGAGAGGGTCCATCGTGCGTGAGTTCAGCGTTCCCGCGTCGTTCACCGTCGCCGAGGACGACAACATCGTCAGCGTCGTCTACGAGCTCGAGCGCACCGACCCGCAGCTCGTGAGCTTCCAGCGCTTGGTCGACGGCGCCTGGGTGGACGTCACCGCCAAGCAGGCGGCAAGTGAGATTCGTTCGGCGGCACAAGGTTTGATCGCCCTGGGGATCCAGCCCGGGGACCGGGTGGCGATCCTGTCGGCCACCAGGTACGAATGGCCGATCCTGGACCTGGCGATCCTGTCGGTCGGCGCGGTGACGGTGCCGATCTACGAGACCAGCTCCGCCGAGCAGGTGCAGTTCGTGTTGTCGGACTCCGGCGCGGTGCTGGCGTTCGCCGAGACCGACGCCCACGCCGGCCGGATCGAACAACAGCGCGACTCGCTGCCCCAGCTGCGCCGCGTGATCACCGTCGACGGTGCGGGCACCCCGGCGCTGGCCGAGCTGGCCGAGGCCGGCCGCGACGTGGACCCGGCGGAGGTCGCGCAGCGGGTGGCGGGCATCAGGGCCGCCGACCCGGTGACGCTGATCTACACCTCGGGCACCACCGGCCGGCCCAAGGGCTGCCAGCTGACCCACTCGAACCTTCTCCACGAGATCCGCGGCGCCAAGGAGTGTTTCCCGCACCATCTGGCCAAGGGCGAGAAGCTGCTGGTCTTCCTGCCGCTGGCGCACGTGCTGGCCCGCGCGCTGACCATCGCGGCCTTCAGCAACGGGGTGACGCTGGGGTTCACCAGCGACATCAAGAACCTGGTGGCCACCTTCGCGGTGTTCAAGCCGACGCTGGTGGTGTCGGTGCCGCGGGTGTTCGAGAAGGTGTACAACACCGCCGAGCAGAACGCCGAGAACAGCGGCAAGGGCAAGATCTTCGCGCTGGCCGCCGACACCGCGATCGAATGGAGCCAGGCCCACGACACCGGCGGCCCCGGCCTGCTGCTGCGGCTCAAGCACGCCGTGTTCGACCGCCTGGTGTACGGCAAGCTGCGCGCCGCGCTGGGCGGCAACTGCCGCGCGGCGATCTCCGGCGGCGCCCCGCTGGGCGCCCGGCTCGGTCACTTCTACCGCGGCGTCGGGCTGTCCATCTACGAGGGTTACGGCCTGACCGAGACCAGCGCGGCGATCACCGTGAACCGGATCGGCGACCTGCGGGTCGGCTCGGTCGGCAAGCTGCTGCCCGGTAACAGCATGAAGCTGGGCGAGGACGGCGAGCTGCTGGTCAAGGGCGGCGTGGTGTTCAGCGGCTACTGGGGCAACGAGGCCGAGACCGCCGCGGTGTTCACCGACGGCTGGTTCCACACCGGCGACCTCGGCGCGATCGACGACGACGGGTTCCTCTCGATCGTCGGGCGCAAGAAGGAGATCATCGTCACCGCCGGCGGCAAGAACGTCGCCCCGGCGCTGCTCGAGGACCGGCTGCGGGCGCATTCGCTGATCAGCCAGGCGATGGCCGTCGGCGACCAGCAGCCGTTCATCGCGGCGCTGATCACCATCGACCCGGAGGCCTTCCCGGCGTGGAAGGAACGGCACGGCAAGAACGCCACCGACACCGTTGCCGACCTGAGCACCGACCCCGACCTGATCGCCGAGATCGAGCTGGCGGTCAAGGAGGCCAACCAGGCGGTGTCCAAGGCCGAGCAGATCCGCAAGTTCCGGATCCTGCCGGTCGATTTCACCGAGGACACCGGGGAATTGACCCCGACGTTGAAGGTCAAGCGCAAGATCGTGGCCGAGAAGTTCGCCGCCGACATCGAGGCCCTCTACACCAAGGACTGACCCGGCGAGGGCTCTCGGTCCGGTGGCGCTCAGAGCAGCCGGGCCAGCCGCTGGGCCTGGCGTTGCCACTGCCAGTTGTCCACCACCCACTGGCGTCCGGCGGCGCCCATCGCCGCCGCCGCGCGCGGGTCCGCGAGCAGGTCGCTGACGGCCGCGGCCACGGCACCGACGTCCCAGCCGTCGACCACCCGGCCGGTCTCGCCGTCGCGCACCGTCTCCGGCGCCCCGCCGGAGCGGCCGGCCACCACCGGCACCCCGCACGCCGAGGCCTCCAGGTAGACGATGCCCAGGCCCTCGACGTCCAGCCCGGCGCCGCGGGTGCGGCACGGCATCGCGAACACGTCGGCCATGGCGTGGTGGGCGGGCAGCTCGTCAGCGGGCACCCCGCCGGTGAACAGCACGTGCTCGGCGACGCCGAAGGTGTGGGCCAGCCGCTGCAGCGACGTCCGGTACGGGCCGCCGCCGACGATCACCAACGCCGTGCCCGGCACCCGGTGGCGGATCGCGGGCAGCGCGCGGATCAGCATGTCCTGCCCCTTGCGGGGCACCAGCCGGGACACGCACACCACCACCGGGCGGCCGCCCAGTTCGTAGCGGGCCCGCATCTCGGCCCGTGCGACCTCGTTGGGCGTGAAGCGTTCGGTGTCCACCCCGGGCGGCACGTGTTCCAGCGCGGCGTCGGGTCCGAACGCCGAGGCGAACCGCCTACGGGTGTAGTCGCTGATGTAGGTGATCGCGTCGGTGTCGTTGCCGATGCGACGCAGCGCGGTGCGGGCCAGCGGCAGCATCGACCAGCCGACCTCGTGACCGTGGGTGGAGGCGATCACCCGTCGTGCCCCGGCCGAGCGGGCCAGCGGGCTCAGCAGTGCCAGCGGCGCGGCCGCGCCGAACCACACGGTATGCACCGCCCGTTCGGCGATCAGCCGGCGCATCCGCAGCGCCACGGTCGGTTCGGGCACCATCAGGGTGCCCGGGTGCCGCACGATGTCGTAGCCGGCGGCCGCGTCGTAGTCCTCGGCGCCCTTCCATTTCGGGGCGTAGACGGTCAGCGTGTGCCTGCCGCTGTCCACCAGGTGGTCCACCAGCGCCTCCAGGTACGCCTGGATGCCGCCGCGCCGCGGTGGGAAGTCGTTGGTGACCAACAGGATTCGGTTGTTCTCGGCGGTGCTCACCGGGTGCGCCACCCGGTCAGCAGGGACGGCAGGTCGACGCCGAGCGCGCCGCGGATCGCGGTCGCGACGTCGGGATGGCCGGGGCGGCAGGCCTGCCGGTACAGCTCCAGCAGGCGCTGCGGGCCGTACGTGTCGGCGACGTAGCGGGCGAACGACCAGGCCTGGTCGTAGGCGGCCGAGCGGTCCGGTCCGGCGGTGGCCAGCGCGGCGTTGGTGGGCAACTCGCCGGTGCCTGCCGGGGGCGGCTCGGTCAGCGGCCTGGCGACGTAGTCGGCGACGCCCTCGGTCAGCCAGACCGGGGCGTCGGCGGCGGTGTCGGCGCGGGCCGCGTAGTGAAAGAGCTCGTGGCGCAGCACGATCCGCAGATCGTCGGGGTCCATCGCGGCGGCGGCCGGGGCGAACATGATGCGGTCGGCGGTGGTGGTGGCCGCGACGTCGGCGGTGCCGCCGGCCAGCGTCGCGAACTGCTCCGGCGAGCCGGCGACGGCGATGAGCACCTGGGCCGGCCAGCGCTCCCCCCAGAACCCGGTCACCGCGGCCGCCGCGGCCGGGAACTCGGCGCCGATGCGGCCGAGCAGGTCCGCGCCTCCCGGGGCGCCCAGATCGATCAGCTGCGCGGTCCGCCCGTCCGGCGTGGTGACCGCCGACGGTGCGGGGGTCTGCTCGGCCTGGGCGGTGCGCGGTGCGGCGACGGCGGGGCCGGCGGGCAGCGTCGCGGGGACGCCGACCAGCAGCACCGCACAGATCAGCTGCGCCCCGAACACCGCGCCGAGGCGGCGGCGCTGCGGTCCTCGGGAGATGTCGGTGACGCCGGACGCCTCAGTACCGGCGAACGTTGTGGATCGGCGCATTGTTGACCGGGGCGACCCGCACCGGTGAGCCGAAGGTCGACGCGTGCACCATCATCCCGTCGCCGAGGTAGATGCCGACGTGCGAGGCGTCGGAGTAATAGGTGACCAGGTCGCCGGGCTGCATCTGGTCCGGGGACACCGGCTGGCCGCCGCGGGCCAGCGCCTGGCTGGAGTGCGGCAGCGAGATGCCGGCCTGCTGGAAGGACCACATCACCAGCCCCGAGCAGTCGAAGGCGCTCGGGCCCGAGCCGCCCCACGAGTAGGGCGACCCGATGCGGCTCAGCGCGGCCTGGATGACGGTCTGCGCGACGGGCGACCCGGGCGGTGCGACATCGCCGGGCGGGATGGCCCCGGGCGGCGGCACGATATCGCCCGGCGGGAGCGCACCTGGGGGCAGCAGATCGGGCGCCGGCGGCGCGGCCAGGATCGCCGGATCCGGCCCGGGCGGCGGCACGTCGACCGCGGGCAGCGGCGGTGGCGGCGGGACGGCGGCGAGCACCTCCCGCTGCGCCGGGGTGAGCGCCTCGTACTGCGCTTTGACGATGGCGATCTGGATCTGCAGCTGGCTCTGCTTGGACTGCAGGTCGGCCCGCACGGCCGCGGCCTGCTCGGCGGCGGTCTTGGCTTCGGCCGCCGACGCCGCGGACGCCTGCTCGGCGAGCTGCGCGGTACGGCCGAGCTCGCGGAAGCCGGCCATCTGGGCCTGCATCTCGTGGGCCATCACCCGCTGCACCGAGAGTTGGTCGATCAGGCCCTGCGGCGACGACGCGGTCAGCATCGCGTTGAACCCGGAGGCGCGCCCACCCATGTACTGCGCGGCGGCCAGGTTGTCGACCTTGTTCTGGAAGTCGGCAAGCTGTGCGCGGGCCGCTTCCAACGCCGCGACGTCGTCGGCGTGCTTGGCTTCGGCGGCGTGCTGGACGGCGAGTTTGTTGTCCAGGTCCAGCTGCGCCGAATGCATGGCCTCGGTGGTCTGCTCGGCTTGCCGGGAGAGTTCGTTCAGCTTTGCCAGCGCGTCATCGGCGGGGTCGGCCTGCACCTGGCCGGCCAGCATCGCACCGACGAAACAGAGGAACGCCGCGACGATGCTGAGGGCGGTGATCAGGGGTCGCCGAGAACGGCTGCTGCTCCGGTGCGCGCGGTCGAACGTCAAGATTTGTGCGTCCTTCAACTGGCGTGAACGAGCCGTCTCGAACTGCTCTTAGATCGTCTTAGGTCTCAGACAGGTTACGAAACGGCATCGGCCTTGTCCAACAGGAGACGCAAATTTAACAGTCACCGGTGCGCCGGAACCGCCGCCTGCGCAAGGCGCGTGTCGTCAGGCGACACCGGAGCTGCCGTGCCGATGGATCGGCACCAAGCGCAGCCGCGGCGCCAGTCCCACTTCCGCCAACGCCTCCAGCGCGCGCTGCTCATCGGCGAGCAAAGTCTCTGGTACGCCTAGCAATACGCTGACCACGCAGTCTTGGCAGCCCACACCGCGGACCGCGCAGTCGTCGCAATCGATCTTCACCGTGCCCGTACGGGGCGCCTCACCGGGTGGCCAGTGCTCTTGTGTCATCGAACCTTCGTCCTCTCGTTGGGAGTTGTCCGCACGGTAGCGACTGGCTCCGACAGTCCGGTCGAGCGCGACCCCGCCGGGCCCGGCGTGACGGGATTTGTCACCGCAGGCGCCTACCTTCACCCCATGGGTCAGCTGAGCTTCACCGACATCTGCCCATCCGAGGGCCCGTCCGACGGCACATCCGCTGACCCGTTCGCCGCGGCGACCCTGCGCGAGACGACGTTCGTCGTCGTCGATCTCGAGACCACCGGCAGCCGGCCGAGCGGTCCCGGCCACGACGAGATCACCGAGATCGGCGCGGTGAAGGTGCGCGGCGGCGAAGTGCTCGGCGAGTTCGCCACATTCGTCGATCCGGGACGCGATATCCCGCCCCAGATCGTCGCGCTCACCGGCATCACCTCGGCGATGGTCTACGACGCGCCCCGCATCGCGGCTGTGCTGCCGTCGTTCCTGGAGTTCATCCGCGGCGCCGTGCTGGTGGCCCACAACGCCGGGTTCGACGTCGGGTTCCTGCGCGCGGCCGCCGAGCGCCATCAGCTGCCGTGGCCGAAGCCGCCGGTGCTGTGCACGGTGCGGCTGGCCCGCCGCGTGCTCACCCGGGACGAGGCGCCCAGTGTGCGGTTGGCGGCGCTGGCGCAGCTGTTCGCCGCCTCCACCCGGCCCACCCACCGCGCGCTCGACGACGCCCGCGCCACCGTCGACGTCCTGCACGGCCTCATCGAGCGGGTCGGCAACCAGGGGGTGCACACCTACCCCGAACTGCGGTCCTATCTGCCCGATGTCACCCCTGCCCAGCGCAGGAACCGCCACCTGGCCCGGGACCTGCCCCGCGGCCCCGGGGTGTACCTGTTCCGCGGACCGTCCGGTGAGGTGCTCTACGTCGGCACCGCGGTGGACCTGCGCCGTCGGGTGTCGCAGTACTTCACCGGGGCCGACCCGCGCACCCGGATCAAGGAGATGGCGTCGCTGGCCACCGCCGTCGACCACGTCGAGTGCGCGCACGATCTGGAGGCCGGGGTGCGGGAGCTACGCCTGCTGGCCGCTCACGCGCCGCCGTACAACCGCCGCTCGAAGTTCCCGCAGCGCTGGTGGTGGGTGGCGCTGACCGACGAACCGTTTCCCCGCTTCGCGGCGGTGCGCAGCCCACGCAGCGACAGCGCGGTCGGCCCGTTCCGGGCCCGCGCCGACGCGCTGGAGGCCGCCGCGGTGATGGCCCGGTTCACCGGGGTGCGCACCTGTATGACCCGGCTGGGCCGCGCCGCGGCGCACGGCCCGGCGTGCCCCGAGCGGGAGGTGTCACCGTGTCCGGCGGCCCGCGGGGCCACCGCGACGCAGTACGCCGCCGCGGTGGCGCGGGCGGTCGCGCTGATCGACGGCGACAGCGACGCCGCGCTGGCCGCGGCGGTGGCGCAGATCGGCGAGCTGGCCGGGCGCAACCGCTACGAGACCGCCGCGCGGCTGCGCGACCACACCGCCGCCACGATCGAGGTGCTCTGGCGCGGCCAACGGCTGCGGGCACTGGCCGCGCTGCCCGAGCTGGTGGCCGCCCGACCCGACGGGGCGGGCGGCTGGCGGTTCGCGGTGATCCGGCACGGTCAGCTGGCCGCCGCGGGCAACGCCGCCCGCGGAGTGCCGCCGATGCCCGTCGTCGAGGCGCTGTGCGCGGCCGCGCAGACGGTGCTGCCCGACGCCGGGCCGCTGGGCGGCGCGCTGGTCGAGGAGGCGGCGCTGATCGCCCGCTGGCTGGCCGCGCCGGGGGTGCGGATCGTGCGCACCGAGCACGGCTACTGCACGCCGGTCGGCGCCGCCGGACGCTGGGCGGCCTGGGCCGGGACGGCCCGGTCGGCGCGGCTGGCCGCCGAGCAGCTCAGCGCTGCGCAACGGCTCGAATCAGACGCTCTGGGTGAACCGCGCCCAACGCGCGAGCAGCTTCTCGGCCGCCCCGGAGTCGATCGCGTCCGTGCCGCGCGCGAGGGCGGACTCCCAGGCCGGGACCCACTTGGCGTCGCTGGATAGCCCGGCGTGGGACACCATCGCACCGGCGGCGTTGAGCAGCACCGCATCTCGGACCGGGCCCTTCTCGCCGGCCAGCACCGCCCGCGCGGAGGCGGCGTTCTCCTCGGCGCTGCCACCGACCAGCTCGGACACCTCCGCGCGGTGGAAGCCGAACGCGGCCGGGTCGAACCGCAGCCGCTCCACGGTGCCGGCCTGCACCCGCCAGATCGTGCTGGTGGTCGTGGTGGTCAGCTCGTCGAGGCCGTCGTCGCCGTGCACCACCAGCACGCTGGACCCGCGGGTGGCGAACACCTCGGCCATCACCTCGGCCAGTTCGGCCCACGCGCAGCCGATCAGCCCGGCCCGCGGGCCGGCCGGATTGGTCAGCGGGCCCAGCAGATTGAACACCGTCGGCACCCCGATCTCGCGCCGCGGCGCCGCGGCGTGCCGCAGCGACGGATGGAATTGCGGAGCAAACGCGAAGCCGATGCCGACCTCGGCCACGCTGCGCGCCACCTCGTCGGGGCCGAGGTCGATGCGCACCCCGAGCGCCTCCAAGGTGTCGGCGCCGCCGGCCAGCGACGTGGCCGCCCGGTTGCCGTGCTTGACCACCGGCACGCCGGCGGCGGCCACCACGATCGAGGCCATGGTGGACAGGTTGACGGTGTTGGCGCCGTCGCCGCCGGTCCCGACGACGTCGACGGTGTCGGTGCCGATGACGTCGGTGGGCACCCGGCGGGCGTGCTTGAGCATGATATCGGCCAGCTCGGCGACCTCCGCCGACGTCGGCCCCCGCATCTTCATCGACACGCCGAAGCCGGCGATCTGTGCGGGCGTGGCGACCCCAGTCATGATCTGGTCCATCGCCCAGCCCGCCTGCCCCGGCGCAAGGCTCTGACCTGTGGTCAACCGACCGAGGATCACCGGCCAGGTGGGGGTGGCGCGGGCACGGTCGGGGGATGCGGGAGACGAAGTCACGGAAGCGATTATGACGAATTGCTCGACCCGGGTGGAGTTCAACAACTACAAAGCGTCATACTTGCTCCTGTGACGAGCGCTGTAGGAACTTCCGGTACCGCCATCACGTCGCGCGTACATTCGCTGAACCGACCGAACATGGTCAGTGTCGGCACCATCGTGTGGCTTTCCAGCGAGCTGATGTTCTTTGCTGGCCTGTTCGCGATGTATTTCACCGCGCGCGCGCAAGCCGATGGCGACTGGCCGCCGCACCCGACCGAGCTGAACCTCGCGCTGGCCGTGCCGGTGACGGCGGTGCTGATCGCGTCGTCGTTCACCTGCCAGATGGGGGTCTTCGCGGCCGAGCGCGGCGACGTGTTCGGGCTGCGCCGGTGGTACGTGCTGACCTTCGCGATGGGGCTGTTCTTCGTCCTCGGCCAGGGCTACGAGTACCTGCACCTCGTCGAGCACGGCACCACCATCCCGGGCAGCGCCTACGGCACCGTCTTCTACCTCGCGACCGGCTTCCACGGTCTGCACGTCATCGGCGGTCTGATCGCGTTCGTGCTGCTGCTGGTGCGGACCCGGTTGAGCAAGTTCACACCCGCGCAAGCCACCGCCGCGATCGTCGTGTCCTACTACTGGCACTTCGTCGACATCGTGTGGATCGCCCTGTTCGCCGTCATCTACTTCGTGCGATGACGTCCCGATGAGTAAAGCCTCTCCGAACGAATCGATGAGAAGGGGTTCGATGCCAACGAAGGCACCCGGAGCCGGGAGGCCCGCGACAGTCAAGCACCGCCGGTTGCGTCGGCGGCTGTCGGCAGCGCTGCTGCTGGCGGTCGGCCTGTCCGTGGCCGGTGGCCTGGCCGCCACGCTGACACCGTCACCCCAGGTGGCCGTCGCCGACGAATCGGCCTCGGCCATGCTGCGCACCGGTCAGCAGCTCTACGACACCTCGTGCGTGACCTGCCACGGCGTGAACCTGCAGGGGGTGGCCGACCGCGGCCCCAGCCTGATCGGGGTCGGTGAGGCCGCGGTGTACTTCCAGGTCTCGACCGGCCGGATGCCGGCGATGCGCGGTGAGGCGCAGGCCCCGCGCAAGGCCCCGGTGTTCGACGAGGCGCAGATCGACGCGCTCGGCGCCTACATCCAGGCCAACGGCGGCGGTCCGGTCGTGCCCCGCGACGAGAACGGCCACATCGCCGAGCACTCGCTGATCGGCAACGACGTGGCCCGCGGCGGCGACCTGTTCCGGCTGAACTGCGCGTCCTGCCACAACTTCACCGGCAAGGGTGGCGCGCTGTCGTCGGGCAAGTACGCCCCCGACCTCGGCGAGGCGACCCCCGCGCAGATCTACACCGCGATGGCCACCGGCCCGCAGAACATGCCGAAGTTCTCCGACCGGCAGCTCTCGCCCGAGGAGAAACGCGACATCGTCGCCTACGTGCGAGAGGCGGCGGAGACGCCCACCCCCGGTGGCCTCGGACTCGGCGGCTTCGGCCCCACCTCTGAGGGCATGGTCGCGTGGATCGTCGGAATGGTGGCGATCATCGCCGCCGCGCTGTGGATCGGAGCACGGGCATGAGCGACAACCGCGACGACCTCAAGGGCACTGACGCCCCGGGGCACGCCGGGGAGCCGGGTCAGCCCACCGACGCGCAACTGGCCGAGATGTCCCGGGAGGAACTGGTCGAGCTCGGCGGGCGCCTCGACGGCGTCCAGACCATCTACAAGGAGCCGCGCTGGCCGGTGCCGGGCACCAAGGCCGAGAAACGCGCCGAGCGCACGGTCGCGTATTGGCTTCTGCTGGCCGGGTTCTCGGGCCTGGCGCTGCTGCTGATCTTCTTGTTCTGGCCGTGGGAGTACAAGCCCTACGGTGACCCCGGCGAGTTCCTGTACTCGCTGGCGACCCCGCTGTACGGCCTGACGTTCGGGCTCTCGGTGCTGGCCATCGGCGTGGGCGCGGTGCTGTTCCAGAAGAAGTTCATCCCCGAGGAGATCTCGGTCCAGGACCGTCACGACGGCCGCTCCCCCGAGCTGCAGCGCAAGACCGTCGCGGCCAACCTCAGCGATGCGCTGGAAGGCTCGACCATCAAGCGGCGCAAGCTGATCGGCATCTCGCTGGGCATCGGTTTCGGCGCGTTCGGGCTCGGCACGCTGGTGGCGTTCATCGGCGGGCTGATCAAGAACCCGTGGAAGCCCGTGGTGCCCACCGCCGAGGGCATGAAGGCGGTGCTGTGGACCTCGGGCTGGACGCCCCGGTTCCACGGCGAGACCATCTACCTGGCCCGTGCCACCGGCAAACCCGGCGAGTCGCCGTTCGTCAAGATGCGCCCCGAGGACCTCGACGCCGGCGGCATGGAGACGGTGTACCCGTGGCGGGAGTCCGACGGTGACGGCACCACCGTCGAGTCCGAGCACCACCTCACCGAGATCGCGATGGGTGTCCGCAACCCCGTCATGTTGATCCGCGTCAAGCCGGCTGACATGACTCGGGTGGTGAAGCGGAAAGGCCAGGAGAGCTTCAACTTCGGTGAGCTGTTCGCCTACACCAAGGTGTGCTCGCACCTGGGCTGCCCCTCCTCGCTCTACGAGCAGCAGACCTACCGCATCCTGTGCCCCTGTCACCAATCGCAGTTCGACGCACTGCATTTCGCGAAGCCGATCTTCGGCCCCGCGGCCCGGGCGTTGGCGCAGCTGCCGATCACCATCGACCAGGACGGCTACTTGGTAGCCAACGGCGATTTCATCGAACCCGTCGGACCGGCATTCTGGGAGCGCAAGTCATGAGCCCACGTCCAAGCGCAGCAGAGATCGCCGCCAGGCAGGGCGATGCGATCGACTCGCGGTACCACCCGTCGGCTGCGGTGCGCCGGCAGCTCAACAAGGTGTTCCCCACCCACTGGTCGTTCCTGCTCGGTGAGATCGCGATGTACAGCTTCATCGTGCTGCTGCTCACCGGTGTCTGGCTGACCCTGTTCTTCGACCCGTCGATGGCGCACGTCACCTACGACGGGGTGTACCAGCCGCTGCGCGGTGTGCAGATGTCCCGCGCCTACGAGACCGCGCTGGACATCAGCTTCGAGGTGCGCGGCGGCCTGTTCGTCCGGCAGGTGCACCACTGGGCGGCGCTGCTGTTCGCGGCGTCGATCATGGTGCACCTGGCCCGCATCTTCTTCACCGGCGCGTTCCGCCGGCCCCGTGAGGCCAACTGGGTGATCGGCTCGCTGCTGTTGATCCTGGCGATGTTCGAGGGCTTCTTCGGGTACTCGCTGCCCGACGACCTGCTCTCGGGCACCGGCATCCGGGCCGCACTGTCGGGCATCACGATGGGCATCCCGGTCGTCGGGACCTGGATGCACTGGGCGCTGTTCGGCGGCGACTTCCCCGGCGAGATCCTCATCCCGCGCCTGTACGCGCTGCACATCCTGCTGATCCCGGGAATCATCCTGGCGCTCATCGGGGTTCACCTCGCGCTGGTGTGGTTCCAGAAGCACACCCAGTTCCCCGGCCCCGGCCGCACCGAGACCAACGTCGTCGGCGTGCGCGTCATGCCGGTGTTCGCGGTGAAGTCCGGCGCGTTCTTCGCCGTCACCGTCGGTGTCCTCGGCCTGATGGGTGGTCTGCTGCAGATCAACCCGATCTGGACCATCGGCCCCTACAAGCCGTCGCAGGTGTCGGCGGGCAGCCAGCCGGACTTCTACATGATGTGGACCGACGGCCTGATCCGGTTGTGGCCGGCGTGGGAGTTCTACCCGTTCGGGCACACCATCCCGCAGGGCGTGTGGGTCGCCCTGGCGATGGGCCTGGTGTTCACGCTGCTGATCGCCTACCCGTTCATGGAGAAGAAGTTCACCGGCGACGACGCCCACCACAACCTGTTGCAGCGCCCGCGGGACGCCCCGACGCGCACCGCCGTCGGTGCCGCGGCGATCGCGTTCTACCTGGTGCTGACGTTCGCCTGCATGAACGACATCATCGCGCTGAAGTTCCACATCTCGCTGAACGCGACCACGTGGATCGGCCGCGTCGGCATGGTGGTGCTGCCCGCGATCGTGTACTACATCGCCTACCGCTGGGCGGTGGGCCTGCAGCGCAGCGACCGCGAGGTGCTCGAGCACGGCGTCGAGACGGGCATCATCAAGCGGCTGCCGCACGGTGCCTACATCGAGCTGCACCAGCCGCTGGGTCCGGTCGACGAGCACGGCCACCCGATCCCGCTGGCGTACCAGGGTGCGGCGCTGCCCAAGCGGATGAACAAGCTGGGTTCGGCGGGCGCGCCGGGCACGGGCGGCTTCCTGTCCGGGGATCCGCTCTCCGAGCACGAGGCGCTGACCGAGGCGACGCACGCCGCCGAGCGCAAGTCGCTCACCGCGCTGCGTGAGCACCAGGAGCGCATCAGCACCGGCAACGGCTCGGGCCCCAACGGTCACCACTAGCCCGAGCACGACCACTGCGGATCCGCCCCGGCCACCGGCCGGGGCGGATCTTCGTCGGCAGCCCACTCCACCGGTCACCCCTGTCGACGTGTGGCAGAGAAAGCGCGAGAAGCACACTGCCAAAAGCGAGCAGACGTGACGGCGCGCGAACTCGTCATACCGGATTCATGCCGGACGAGCCCGTCCCCCGGAGCAGTACTACTCGCAGCTCGCCCGGGTACGGCAGGGCGCCGGGGCATTGATCACCTCATCCGACGGGCTCCTGGTCCTGGACCACCAGACGGCGCAAGCCCCGCAGGGCATTTCGGTCATGTACGTCTACCACGGAGGAGTCGTCGACCGATCTGCACTGCGCGCCGATCCCACCGACGAAAGCCACGGCGCCGTCCTGGTCGACCCGTCGGATCTGGACCGCGTCACCATTCCACGTCTGGCGAACAGGATCCGCCACGCGTTGCTCGCCCACAAAACGGACACGTTCGTCGAGCTGGTGAACGGACACGTCCGGTGGACAGACGTCGGGACTAGTTCTCGACGATCGCGCGCAGCTCGCGCAGGAAGTACCACGGGATGGCCGCCATCCCGATCGTGACGACACCGGCGAGCCCGTAGAGCACCCAGGCGACGGTGTCGCTGTCGACGGCCATCAGGTAGGTCGCCACCGCGCTCAGCAGGGTCGCCCCCCCGATCGCCGCCCCGAGGCCGGCCGCGCACCGCAGCCACACCCGATCCACCGCCTGGGTCTCGGCGGTGGCCAGCGCGGCCCGCTGCGGTGCCCGCGGGATCGGACCGCTGGGCTCGGCGCCCAGCGCCGTCGGGCTGACCGCGCGTAGCTTCTCCGTCGGCGCCTCGGCGCCCCGCGCCGGCACCGGGGGCGGCGCTGCCGGCGGCTCCGCCGGCCGGGCCGGGACGGGCTCCTCCTGCGCGGCGCGGCGGGCCCGCAGCAGCAGCGGCACGGCGACGACGATGACGACCGCCGACACCGCGATGATGGTGTAGAGCACCCACGGGGTGCCCGAGTCACTGGCCACGGTGTGGCCGCGGGACAGGTCGACCAGCGCGACCGCCGCGGCCACCCCGGCGCCCAGCGCGGCCAACCAGATCGCGGCGCAGCCGCCCAGCAGGATGCGGTCGGTGCGGTCCAGCGCGGCGAAGTCGAACTCTGGCCGCGAACCGGCAGCGGCGTCGGGAAGGTATGTCATGTGCGGTGGGGTCTGCCTAGCAACTGGTCTGTGCGGCGTTGTTGGTGTTCGAGGACAGCACGGTGCCGTCGCTCGTGGTGATCGAGCAGTTCAGCCGGCTCACCAGGAACAGGCTGGAGGCCTGTACGGAACCCACCTCGGACTGCGAGATCGGCGTCACCGTCAGCGACCACGGGATGTAGACGTTGCGCTGGGTGCGGCTGCGCCCGGACGCGTCGATGTAGGTCACGGTGATGATGTCGCCGGGCGCCTTGGTGCCGGTCACCGAGTACGTGACCTGCCGGGGCCCCGCCCGGGTGGTGGGCGGCGGCGGGGGCGGTGCTTCGCTGGTGGCCTCCGGCGGCGGGGGCGGCGCCTCCTCGGTGGTCTCCGGCGGGGGCGGGGGCGGCGGCGGCTCGGTGACCGTCACCGTCTCCGGGGGCGGCGGCGGAGGCTCCTCGGACGTCGGCGGTGGAGGCGGCGGTGCGGGCGGCGGCGTCGTGGGGGTGATCTCGTCCTGGATCGGCGGCACCGACGGCGTCGTCGTCACCGGCGTGGCCAGGGTGTCGGTGTCGGTGCGGGTCACCAGCACCGAGACGGACACCACGAGCGCGACGGCCGCGATGATCGCGACCACCCCGACCACCCATGGCCATTTCGGGGGCTGCGGGGGTTCCTCGGCCAGCGTCTGGTCGTAGTTGTCGTAGTCGTACAGCGACGGGTCGGCAGGCAGGTACGGGGCGCTGACGAACTGTTCGGACTCCGGCGCCGAATAGGCCCGCGAATAGAAGTCGGTCTGCCCGGTGTCGGGGTTGTCGTTGCCGTCGACCTCGCCGATGGGGTCATCCGAGGATGGCCGGCTGCCCGGCTCGTCACCTGGGAGATTCGGCCCGCTCATTTACGTCTATCCTTCTCGCCCGGTTCTCCGGCGCCGATGACTGCCGTCAACAGATACGACGCCTCGGCAACACTATCGAACCGGGGCACCCGGACGAGTCGCGCAGCACGGGTTGCGGGCGAACTCATGCCCGGATTGTGACCTAGTGCTTCTCGGGTCCAGTGTGGTACTCGAACACCAGGCCGGCCACGGTGGTCAGGATGAAGCAGACGCCCGCGACGATCAGCCAGGGCAGCCACAGCGCCATGCCGACCGCGGTGACCGAACCGGACAGCGCGATGAAGATCGGCCACCAGCTGTGCGGGCTGAAGAAGCCCAGCTCGCCGGCGCCGTCGGCGATCTCGGCGTCTTCGTAGTCCTCGGGGCGGGTGTCCAGGCGGCGCGCCACGAACCGGAAGAACGTGCCGGTGATCAGGGTCAGGCCGGTGGTCAGCACCAGCGCGGTGGTGCCGGCCCATTCGACGCCGCCCGGGGCGAACAGCGCGGTCAGCACCGCGTACACCACCGACGACAGCGCGAAGAACGCCGTCAGGAACTCGAACAACCTCGCTTCGATATGCATCTGCTGTCCTACCTGGTCGCCTCGGGAACCTGCGGCGCCTGCTCGCCGCGGCGGGTGTCGAACGGACGGGTCGTGATCGCCAGCGGTTCTTGACCGATCGCCTGCAGCGCCTCGGCGTTGGTCTTACCGGCCACCCGCTGGTCGAGGTAGGCCTTGAAGTCGTTGGGCTGGACGACGCGCAGCTCGAAGTTCATCATCGCGTGGTAGGTGCCGCACATCTCGGTGCAGCGGCCGACGAAGGCGCCGCTGTTCTGGCCCTCCGGCAGATAGATCTCCGAGACCTGGAAGATATTGTCGGAGTTGTTGGCTTCCGGATCGGGCAGCACGTCGCGCTTGAACAGGAACTCGGGGATCCAGAAGCCGTGGATCACGTCGGCCGAAGCGATCTGGAACTCGATGCGCTTGCCGGCGGGTACCACCAGCACCGGGATCTCGGTGGACGAGCCCAGCGTCTCGACCTTGTCGAAGTTCAGGTAGCTGCGGTCCTCCGGGTTGAGCCCGCGGATGGCCCCGATCTGCTCCTGGCCGTGCGCGTCGACGCCCTCGGGCTTGGAGACCATGGCCTCCTTGCGCTCGTTGTCGGCGCCGTCGTAGGTCAGCGTGCCGTCGGCGAAGTTGACCTTCTGGTAGCCGAACTTCCAGTTCCACTGGAACGCCGTGACGTCGATGACGACCTCGGCGTTGTCCTGGTCGACGTGGAGCATCTTCTCCTGCACGACGACGGTGAAGTAGAAGAGCACCGAGATGATCAGGAACGGGGTCACCGTCAGCGCCAACTCCAGCGGCATGTTGTAACCGAACTGGCGCGGGAACTCGGTGTCGCCCTTCTTCTTGCGGTGGAACACCACGGTCCAGAACAGCAGGATGTAGACGATGGCGCCGACCACGAGCGCGGCGATCAGCGAACCGATCCACAGTTCACGGTTCAAGTGGGCTTCGGGGGTGATGCCCTTCGGCCACCCCAGGCCCAGCACATCGGACCAGCTGCACCCGCTGAGCAGCACCGTCGTCGCGCCCAGGAGCACGGACAATGCCACCAACTTCAGGCCGCGAGCGGACACGTTGGCGCCTCCTTGAAGTCGTCTGGCAATCGGTGCACCGCTGTGCGGCGCATCGAATACTACGCAGCGTAGACCACCCCGCCGGGAGGGAGCGAAGCGACCGCCGAATGTGTTGCCGCGCCGCTCGGAGTGCCCGCGACCCAACAGGCATACTGGCGCGGTGTGCGGACTGCTGGCGCTGCTGACCGACCCCTCGGCCGAGGTCTCCCCCACGGTCGTCGACGCGGTGTCGGGGGCCACGTCGCTGATGCGGCACCGCGGCCCCGACGAGCCCGGCACCTGGAACGACGACCGGGTGGTGCTCGGCTTCAACCGGCTGTCGATCATCGACATCGCGCACAGCCACCAGCCGCTGCGGTGGGGCCCGCCGGAGGCGCCGCAGCGCTACGTGCTGGTGTTCAACGGCGAGATCTACAACTACCTGGAGTTGCGCGACGCGCTGCACACCGAGTTCGGCGCGGTGTTCCACACCGACGGCGACGGCGAGGCCATCCTGGCCGCCTACCACCACTGGGGCGCCGGCGCGCTGACCCGATTGCGCGGCATGTTCGCGTTCGCGCTGTGGGACACCGTCGAGGGTGAGCTGTTCTGCGCCAGGGACCCGTTCGGTATCAAGCCGCTGTACCTGATGACCGGGCCCGGCGGTACCGCGGTGGGCAGCGAGAAGAAGTGCCTGCTGGAGCTGGCCGGCCAGCTCGGCGTGGACCTCGACATCGACGTGCGGGCCGTGCAGCACTACACGGTGCTGCAGTACGTGCCGGAACCCGAGACGCTGCACCGCGGGATCCGGCGGCTGGAGTCCGGCAGCTACGCCCGGGTGCGGCCCGGCGGACAGCCGCAGGTGATTCGGTACTTCACCCCGCGCTTCGCGGCGGTGCCGTTCAAGGCCGGCGGTGAGCAGGCCCGCTACGACGAGATCACCGCGGTGCTCGAGGACTCGGTGGCCAAGCACATGCGCGCCGACGTCACGGTCGGGGCGTTCCTGTCCGGCGGCATCGACTCCACCGCCATCGCGGCGCTGGCCATGCGGCACAACCCCCGGCTGATCACGTTCACCACCGGCTTCGAGCGGGAGGGGTTCTCGGAGATCGACGTCGCGGTGGCCTCGGCCGAAGCCATCGGCGCCCGGCACGTGACCAAGGTGGTCAGCCAGGCCGAGTTCGTCGAGACGCTGCCCGAGATCGTCTGGTACCTCGACGAACCCGTGGCCGACCCGGCGCTGGTGCCGCTGTTCTTCATCGCCCGCGAGGCCCGCAAGCACGTCAAGGTGGTGCTCTCCGGTGAGGGCGCCGACGAACTGTTCGGCGGATACACGATCTATCGGGAACCGTTGTCGCTCAAGCCTTTCGACTTCCTGCCCCGCGGCGTGCGCAAGTCCGTCGGGAGGATGGCCGGGCCGCTGCCGGAGGGCATGCGCGGCAAGAGCCTGCTGCACCGCGGCTCGCTGACCCTCGAGGAACGCTATTACGGCAACGCCCGCAGTTTCTCCGACGCGCAGCTGCGCGCGGTGCTGGCGCGGTTCCGGCCGGACTGGTTGCACACCGACGTGACGGCGCCGCTGTATGCCCAGTCCCAGGGCTGGGATCCGGTGGCCCGGATGCAGCACATCGATCTGTTCACCTGGTTGCGCGGCGACATCCTGGTCAAGGCCGACAAGATGACGATGGCCAACTCCCTGGAGCTGCGGGTGCCGTTCCTGGACCCCGAGGTGTTCGCGGTGGCGTCCCGGCTGCCCTACGACCAGAAGATCACCAGGGCGACGACGAAGTTCGCGCTGCGGCGCGCGCTGGAGCCGATCGTGCCCGCACACGTGCTCAACCGTCCCAAGCTGGGTTTCCCGGTGCCGATCCGGCACTGGCTGCGGGCCGGGGAACTGTTGGACTGGGCGTATGCGATGACGGCGTCCTCCGGCGCGGACGAGTTCGTCGACCTGGCCGCAGTGCGCTCGATGCTCGACGAACACCGCAGTGGCACAACCGATCACAGCCGACGGTTGTGGACCGTGCTGATCTTCATGCTGTGGCACGCCGTCTTCGTGGAGCGCAGCGTCACCCCGCAGATCCGCGAACCGCACTACCCGGTGCAGCTCTGAGCGGCTACCCCAGCGCGGCGGCGATCTCGGCGCCCGCGTCGGCGCCGTAGGCGTCGGAGAGCCGGCGTACGGCGGAATCCCGGTCCCAGGACCATTCCTGCGGTCCGGGCGCCTCCAGCACCAGCGTCGCCACCAGCGAGGCCAGTTGCGCGGCCCGCTCCAGCGACAGCCCGGCGTCGCGGCCGGTGAGGAAGCCGGCGCGGAACGCGTCGCCGATCCCGGTGGGGTCCTCCTTGTGCGTCTCGGGCACCACGTCGACGTGGACGAAGGTGCCGTCGCGGCCCACCAGGTCGACGCCCTTCTCCCCCAGCGTGGTGACCCGCAACTGGATCTGGCTCATCACCTCGGCCTCCGACCACCCGGACTTCTGCAGCAGCAGGTCCCATTCGTAGTCGTTGGTGAACAGGTAGGCCGCCCCGTCGATCAGGCGGCGGATCTCTTCGCCCGACAGCCGGGCCAGCTGCTGGCTGGGGTCCGCGGCGAACGCCAGCCCCAGCGAACGGCATTCCTCGGTGTAGAGGAACATCGCCTCCGGGTCGTTGGCCCCGATGATCACCAGATCCGGTGTGCCGCTGCGCGACACGATGTCGGCGAGCTTGATGTTGCGGGCCTCCGACATCGCGCCCGGGTAGAACGAGGCGATCTGCGCCATGTCCTCGTCGGTGGTGCACACGAAGCGCGCGGTGTAGGCCGTCTCGGAGACCAGCACGTTGTCACAGTTGACGCCGTGCGAGGTCAGCCACTGCCGGTAGTCGTCGAAGTCCCGGCCGACCGCGCCGACGAGGGTGGGGTCGCCGCCCAGCACGCCCATCGCGAACGCCATGTTGCCCGCGACGCCGCCGCGGTGCACCACCAGGTCGTCGACGAGGAAGCTCAGCGAGACCTTCTGCAGGTGGTCGGCCAGGAGCTGTTCGGAGAACCGACCGGGGAACCGCATGAGATGGTCGGTTGCGATCGATCCGGTCACCGCAATGGTCACAGGGTGTCACCCTTCATGTCGCTGTCACGTTCGCCGGGGAGATCGTGGGTCCGCCCCCTCGACGGAAATCGTTGTTCAGCGTAATGCGGGCGCGCCGCGGCGGCTCGGGGCGGCCCCGTCGCCGACCGGGGCACCCCAGCCAGGTGCGCTAACCTGCCTAGGAGTGCCCGACCGTCCCCGCAACTGGCACACCGAATCCGAACCGATCCGCCCGGGAGAGCTTTCATGACTGGTCCGTACCCGCCCCAATACGGCGCTGGACCGACCGGCCCGCCCCCGTATTCGGAGCAGTTCGGGCAGCCGCCCTCGTCGGGTCAGGCTCCGCCGTTCGGGCAGGGCCAGTACCCGCCGCTACCGGGGGTGCCGCAGCCCGGGGTGCCGTACCCGAACGGTGTGGACACCAGCTATCCGGGCATGCTGCCACCGCCGGTGCAGTATCCGCGCCGGCGCCGCAAATGGCTGCTCGCCGCCCTGGCGGCGCTGGTCGTCGTCATCGCCGCGGGCGTGGTGGCCGCGGTGACGCTGCGCGGCGGGGACGGGGCGTCCGGCCCGGGTGGGACGTTGACCGAGGCGGCCGCCAAGACCGCGATCCAGGACTATCTCGACGCGCTGTCCAACGGCGACGACGAGACGATCGCGCGCAACACCATGTGCGGGCTGTTCGACGCGGCCAAGGAGAAGCGGTCGGATCTGGCGCTGGCGGGCCTGTCCAGCGAGGCGTTCCGCAAGCAGTACAGCAGCGCCGAGGTGACCTCGATCGACAAGATGGTGATGTGGTCGCCGACGCAGGCGCAGGCGTTGTTCACGATGCGCGTCGAGCCGGCCCGGTCCTCCCGCACGCCGCCGGATCAGGCGGAGCAGGCGATCGCCCAGCTGCTGTCGCTGGACGGTGAGGTGCTGGTGTGTTCGTACCTGCCGCGCAGCGCCGGCCAGTTCTGACCGGCGCGCGGCTAGGGATGGATCAGTTGAACGAGTCGCCGCAGGCGCAGGAGCCGGTGGCGTTCGGGTTGTCGATCGTGAAGCCCTGCTTCTCGATGGTGTCGACGAAGTCGATGGTGGCGCCCTGCACGTAGGGGGCGCTCATCCGGTCCACCGTCAGCGCGACGCCGCCGAACTCCACGGTCAGGTCGCCGTCGAGGGTGCGGTCGTCGAAGAACAGGTTGTACCGCAGACCCGCGCAACCACCGGGCTGCACGGCGATCCGCAGCGCCAGGTCATCGCGACCTTCCTGGTCGAGCAGCGCTTTCGCCTTGGCCGCGGCGGCGTCGGTGAGGATCACACCGTGGGCCTCGGTGGCTTGGCCAGCCGGCGCTGCAGAGTCGTGCTGAACAGTCATCGAATCTCCTGTGTGGACGTATAGGGGTGGAGGCCGTGCTACCCGTGACCGCGATCAGGCCCCACGGGGTCAACGGTACCTGGTTGTGACGGTATTCCCCATCTATCCCAGGTTGCTGCCACCCGAGCCGTCCCACGTCGCCGCGACCTGGGCGGCCAGCCCGGTGAGTTGGTCGGCGGCTTCGTCGATCGCCCGCTGCACCGATCCGGCGTGCTCGGTCAGCGAGTACGCCGCGGCGATGCCGGCGCCGCGCAGCTCCGGTTCGCCCAGGGTGACCTGCCCGGCCAGCACCAGCACCGGGATCGCCCGCGCTCCGGCGCCGGCGGCCAGCGCACTGACCACCTTGCCGTGCAGCGACTGGTCGTCGAAGCGGCCCTCCCCGGTGATCACCAGGTCGGCGGCGGCGATGTCGTCGGCCAGGCGGGTGTGTTCGGCGACGATCGCGGCACCGGAGTCGCGCCGGGCGCCCAGGGCCAGCAGCGCAGCGCCGAGCCCGCCGGCCGCGCCGGCCCCGGTGTCGGCGCTGACGGTGCGGCCCGCGGTGGCGTTCAGCGTCTCGGCCCAATCCGTCAGCCGCTGCTCGAGCACCGCGACGGTGTCCGGGTCGGCGCCCTTCTGCGGCCCGAACACGGCGGCGGCACCGGTGGGTCCCAGCAGCGGGTGCTCGACGTCGCTGGCGGCGATCAACTCGACACCGGCCAGCAGCTCGCGGGCGGCGGCCGGGCCGCCGAGCGCGTCGATCATGCCGCGGCCGCCGTCGGTGGTGGCGCTGCCGCCGAGGCCGACGACGATGCGGCCGGCACCGGCCGCGCGGGCCGCGGCGATCAACTGGCCGACCCCGCGGGTGTCGGCATCCAGCGCGGTGCGGGTCGTCGGCGGGCCACCGAGCAGTGTCAGCCCGCACGCCTGCGCACATTCGAGGTAGGCGGTGACGGGCGGCTCGGGGTCCAACACCCACTGCGCGTCGACGGTGTCGCCGAGCGGTCCGCTGACCGCGGTGGTGCGAACCTGCCCGAGCCGGCTGGCCAGCACCTCGACGAAGCCGGGGCCGCCGTCGGACTGCGGCGCCAGGATGAGCCGGTCCTGGGGACGATGCCGCCGCCAGCCGCCGGCCACCGCCTGGGCCGCCTGCACCGCGGTCAGGCTGTCGCCGAAGCAGTCCGGCGCGATCAGCACGGTATTGACGTGGGTCCCGCTGTCGGTCATGACCGCAGACTAGGGCGTGGCCGACGGGGTCGCACACGGGGACGGAGTGGGACCGCCCGACGCCGGGAAGTACCCTGGCAGGCGTGAAATTGCTGGGCCGCAAGAAGGACGACAGAGGCGGCTCGGGGGATCCGAAGGCTCCTGGAGCCTCGGGATCCACCGAGTCAGCCGATGAGAGCGCTGCCGCCGCGGCGGCCCGCGCCGGCACCGCCCCCAAGGGCCGGCCGACGCCCAAGCGCAGTGAGGCGTCCCGCAAACGCGGCCCGGTGGCGCCGGCGCCGATGACCAGCGCCGAGGCTCGCAAGCGACGCAAGGAGCTGGGCGGACCGAAGCTCTCGCGCGAGGAGCGCAAGGCCCAGCGGCTCGAACGCCGCACGGTGATGGCCGAGCGTCGCGAGAAGATGATGGCCGGCGAGGACGCCTATCTGTTGCCGCGGGACAAGGGCCCGGTGCGCCGCTACGTCCGTGACGTGGTCGACTCGCGCCGCAACCTGCTCGGGCTGTTCATGCCCGCCGCGCTGGGGCTGATCTTCGTGATGCTGGCGGTGCCGTCGGTGGCGGTGCAGCAGGCGCTGTCGGCGGCGATGCCGGCGCTGATCCTGATCATGGTGATCGACGGGTTCTTCCTCGGCCGCAAGGTCAACAAGATGGTCGACGAGAAGTTCCGCGGCAACACCGAATCCGGCTGGAAGCTCGGTTTCTACGCGGCCAGCCGGGCCTCGCAGCTGCGCCGGATGCGCGCGCCGCGGCCTCAGGTCGAGCGCGGCGCCCGCGTGGTGTGACACCTCGGTGGCGTATTTTCCCGCGATCTCGGCCCCCGACGAGCGCGCCGCGGCGGCCGCGCGTGACCGCCAGCGCACGCTGACCAAACCACTGGGCGCCCTGGGCCGCCTCGAAGACCTCTCGGTGTGGGTGGCGAGCTGTCAGAGCGCCTGTCCCCCACACCAGTTCGACCGGGCCCGGGTGGTGGTGTTCGCCGGTGATCACGGGGTGACCGCCGCTGGGGTGTCGGCGTACCCGGCCGAGGTCACCGCGGCGATGGTGGCGAACTTCGAGGCCGGCGGCGCGGCGGTCAACGTGCTGGCCGAGCTGGCCGGCGCCGGTCTGCGGGTGGTCGACATCGCGGTGGACTCCGAGGCCCCGCTGTCCCCGGCGATCGGGGCCCACAAGGTGCGCCGCTCCAGCGGCAACATCGCCGTCGAGGACGCGTTGTCCCCCGACGAGGTGGTGGCCGCCATCGACACGGGCGCGCGGATCGCCGACGAGGAGGTCGATGCGGGCGCCGATCTGCTGATTGCCGGGGACATGGGCATCGGCAACACCACCCCGGCCACCGCGTTGGTGGCCGCGCTCACCGACACCGAACCCGTCGCGGCGGTCGGGCGCGGCACCGGGATCGACGACGCCGGGTGGTCGCGCAAGACGGCCGCGGTCCGCGACGCGCTCTACCGCACCCGCAGACTGTCGGCGGATCCCGTTGCGTTGCTTCGGATCTGCGGCGGGGCGGACCTGGCGGCGATGGCCGGGTTCGTCGCGCAGGCCGCGGTGCGGTGCACCCCGGTGCTGCTGGACGGCGTGGTGGTGACGGCCGCGGCGCTGGCGGCCGAGCGGTTGGCACCGGGAGCCAAGCAGTGGTGGCAGGCCGGGCACCGCTCCACCGAGCCGGCACACGCGCTGGCGCTGCGCGAGCTCGGACTGGTGCCGATCGTCGACCTCGGGATGCGCCTCGGTGAGGGCACCGGCGCGTTGGTGGCGTTGCCGGTGTTGCGCGCCGCGGTCGCCACCCTGGCCTCGATGGCGACCTTCGACGAGGCGGGCATCGACGCATGATGCGTTCTGTCGCAGGCGCTTTCGCGTTCGCGACAGTTCTGCCGCTGCCGTCGGCGTACCCGGCGGCGGTGGGCCGCACGGTGGTGAGCCTGCTGCCGGTGGTGGGGCTGGCGCTGGGTGCGCTGGCCGCCGGGGCGTGGTGGGCGGGCAGCGCGGCCTTCGGCGCGGGCAGCGCGCTGGCGGGGGTGCTGGCGGTGGCCACCGTGCTGATCGCGACCCGGGGCCTGCACATCGACGGACTGTCGGACACCGTCGATGGGCTGGGCTGTTACGGCCCGCCGGAGCGGGCGCTGGCGGTGATGCGCGACGGTTCGGCCGGCCCGTTCGGCGTCGCCGCGGTGGCAGTGACGATCCTGGTGCAGGCGTTGGCGTTCGCCCAGTCGGGCTGGCAGGCGGTGCTCGTCGCGGTGACCGCGGGCCGGGTCGCGGTGCTGCTCGGCTGCCTGCGGTCGGTGCCCGCCGCGGCGGGCAGCACGCTGGGCGCCCGGGTCGCGGGCACCCAGCCACTGTGGGTCGCGGCGGCCTGGACGCTGGCCGTCGCCGTGCTGGCCGTACCGGCGTGCCCGCATCGCTGGCAGGGCCCGGTGGCGGTGCTGGTGGCGCTGGGCGGCGCGGCGGTGCTGGTGAAGCACTGCGTGCGCCGGTTCGGCGGCATCACCGGCGACGTGCTGGGCGCCGCGGTGGAGCTGACGACGACGGTCGCGGCGGTCGGGTTGGCGATCCGTTAGGACAGCCGCGCCATCCAGCCGTGGGTGTCGGCGAAGGTGCCGCGCTGGATCCCGGTCAGGGTGTCGCGCAGCGCCATGGTGATCTCGCCGGGTTCGCCGTCGGCGATGGTGAACTCGCCGTCGGTGTGCTTGACGTGCGACACCGGGGTGATCACCGCCGCGGTGCCACACGCGAACACCTCGGTGATCTCCCCGACGGCGGCCTTCTTCTGCCACTCCTCGACGTCGATCTTGCGTTCCTCGACCGCGAACCCGGCGTCGGTGGCCAACTGCAGCAACGAATCCCGGGTGATGCCGGGCAGCAGCGAACCGGACAGCTCCGGGGTGACCAGCCGGGCGCTGCCGCCGCTGCCGAAGACGAAGAACAGGTTCATCCCGCCCATCTCTTCGACGTAGCGGCGCTCGATGGCGTCCAGCCACACCACCTGGTCGCAGCCGTGGTCGGCGGCCTCGGCCTGCGCCAGCAGGGAGGCGGCGTAGTTGCCGCCGAACTTGGCGGCGCCGGTGCCGCCCGGGCTGGCCCGCACGTATTCGTGGGACAGCCACACGCTGACCGGTTTGATGCCGCGCGGGAAGTACGCTCCCGCGGGCGAGCCGATGACCAGGTAGCGGTACTGGTGGGCGGGCCGTACACCGAGGCCGGGTTCGGTGGCGAAGACGAACGGCCGCAGGTACAGCGACTCCTCACCGCCGGCCGGCGGCACCCAGGGCTCGTCGACGGCGATCAGCTGCCGCAGCGATTCGATGAACACCTCTTCGGGCAGTTCCGGGATGGCCAGCCGGCGTGCCGAGGAGCGCAGCCGGGAGGCGTTGGCCTCGGGCCGGAACGACACGATGGAATCGTCGGCCCAGCGGTAGGCCTTGAGCCCTTCGAAGATCTCCTGCGCGTAGTGCAGCACGATCGCCGACGGATCGAGTTCGATGGGGCCGTACGGGATCACCCTGGCGTCGTGCCAGCCCTCGCCGACGGTGTAGTCGATGGAGACCATGTGATCGGTGTGGAACTTGCCGAAGCCGGGGTTGGCCAGGATCTCGGCTCGTACCTCGTCGCTCGCCGGATTCGCGTTGCGATCGACGGTGAACTCGAGGATTTCAGTCATGACAGCGATTCTATAACCGCTGGCTAGCGATTTATCGACGTGCTACCCGCGCGTCCGGGTGTCCACGAAGGGCGGCTTGACCACCACGCACTCGATCCGCCGGCCACGCACGTCGACCTCGACGTGGGCGTCGTCGGCGACATCGGCCGCGGTGTCGATCAGCGCCAACGCGATCCCGGCCTTCAGCGTCGGGGAGAACGTCCCGGACGTGGTGACCCCGACGGCGGTGTCGCCGTCGTACACCGTCAGCTCGGGGCGCAGCACCCCACGCCCGACCGCGCGCAGGCCGCGCAGTGTGCGCCGCGGCCCGGCTTCCTTCTCGGCCAGCAGCGCATCGCGGCCCCAGAACGCGTCCTTCTTCCAGCCGATGGCCCACCCGCAGCGGGCCTGCAGCGGCGAAATGTCAAGCGACAGTTCGTGTCCGTGCAGCGGGTAACCCATCTCGGTGCGCAGCGTGTCACGGGCGCCGAGACCGGCCAGCTCACCGCCGGCGTCCTTGACGAGGTCGACGAGCGCGTCGAACACCACCGCGGCCTGGTCCCAGGTCGGCAGCAGCTCGTAGCCGTGCTCACCGGTGTAGCCGGTGCGGCACACCCGCACGTCGACGCCGCGGTACCGGGCGTCGGCGTAGCCCATGTAGTCCATGTCGGTGGGCAGCCCGAGGCCACCGACGACGTCGGCGGACTTGGGCCCCTGCACGGCCAGCACGGCACGCGAGCGGTGTTCGTCGGTGATCGTCAGGCCGGCCGGCGCGCGGTCGGCCAGCGCGGCGACGACGGCGGCGGTGTTGGCGGCGTTGGGCACCAGGAAGACCTCGTCGTCGGCGACGTAGTAGGCGATCAGGTCGTCGATCACCCCGCCGTCGTCGGCGCAGCACAGCGTGTACTGGGCTTTGCCGGGGCCGATGCGGCGCAGGTCGTTGGTGAACGCGGAGTTGACGTACTCGGCCGCACCCGGCCCCGTCACCAGCGCCTTGCCGAGGTGGCTGACGTCGAACAGACCGACGGTGGTGCGGGTGGCGGTGTGTTCGGCGACTGTGCCGGCGTAGGAGACCGGCATCAGCCAGCCGCCGAATTCGGCGAAGCTCGCCCCGAGCTCGCGGTGCCGGTTCTCCAACGGGCCTGCCAACAGGTTGTCGCTCACGGCGAACCACCTTAGTGCTCCAGTGGATAGGGTGATCCCTCGTGAGCACTTCAGCCGGCTATAACACCCCCATCGTCACCGTCGCCAGCGCGCTGCCCAAGCGGGTGATCGCCTCGTCGGTGCTGATCGTGCCCGTCGTCAACGGCGGCGAGAACACGCCGGCCACCGTGGCGGCCGGCGGGTACCTGGGCGCCACGGCCGTCGGCGAGATCGAGACCGCGCTCGCCGCGCTGGACGCCAAGGGCGGCAGCGAGCAGCTGACCCGGCTGGTGGTGCCGTCACTGCCGGTGAGCAGCGTGCTGGCGGTCGGGCTGGGTAAGGCGCGCGACGAGTGGCCGGCCGAGACGATCCGCCGGGCCGCCGGGGCGGCGGCCCGGTCGCTCTCGGGTGTGGAGACCGTGCTGACCACGCTGTCGGATCTGGACCTGGAGGCCACCGTCGAGGGTCTGATCCTGGGCGCGTACCGGTTCTCCGAGTTCCGCAGCGACAAGACCGCGCCCAAGGACGCCGGGGTGCGCAGGATCACCGCGCTGACCCCCGACACCAAGGCCGCGACCAAGGCGGCGGCCACCCGGGCGGAGGCCATCGCCGCCGCCGTCGCCACCGCACGCGATTTCGTCAACACCCCGCCCAGCCATCTGTTTCCCGCCGAATTCGCCAAGCGCGCAAAGGCTTTGGGCGAGGCAGCCGGCCTGGAGGTGGAGGTCCTCGACGACAAGGCGTTGGCCAGGCAGGGTTACGGCGGCATCGTCGGGGTGGGCCAGGGGTCGTCCCGGCCGCCGCGGCTGGTGCGGCTGACCCACCGCGGCGGCGGCCGCAGGGCCAAGAAGGTGGCCCTGGTGGGCAAGGGCATCACGTTCGACACCGGCGGCATCTCGATCAAGCCGGCCGCCAACATGCACCACATGACCTCCGATATGGGCGGCGCCGCCGCGGTGATCGCGACGGTGGTGCTGGCGGCGCGGCAGCGACTTCCGATCGACGTGATCGCGACGGTGCCGATGGCCGAGAACATGCCGAGCGCCACCGCGCAGCGCCCGGGTGACGTGCTGACCCAGTACGGCGGGATCACCGTCGAGGTGCTCAACACCGACGCCGAGGGCCGGTTGATCCTGGCCGACGCGATCGTGCGGGCGTGTGAGGACGGCCCGGATTATCTGATCGAGACGTCGACGCTGACCGGTGCGCAGACCGTCGCGTTGGGGGCCCGCACGCCGGGGGTGATGGGCAGCGAGGAGTTCCGGGATCGGGTGGCCGAGATCTCGCAGAGCGTGGGTGAGAACGGCTGGGCGATGCCGCTGCCCGAGGAGCTCAAGGACGACCTGAAGTCGACGGTGGCCGACCTGGCCAACGTCAGCGGGTCGCGGTACGCCGGGATGCTGGTGGCTGGCACGTACCTGCGGGAGTTCGTCGCCGAAGGCGTGCAGTGGGCGCACATCGACATCGCCGCGCCGGCGTACAACTCCGGCGGGCCGTGGGGCTATACGCCGAAGGGCGGCACGGGGGTGCCGACGCGGACGATGTTCGCGGTCCTGGAGGACATCGCCGCGAGCGGCTAATCGACCGAAGCCGCGAGCGGCTAGTAGGCCGAAGCCGCGAGCGGCTAATCGACCGAAGCCGCGAGCGGCTAATCCGACCGAAGCCGCGAGCGGCTAGCTTTCCTCGAGTTCTTCGCGGGCGGCCCGCTTGCGCAGGATGCGCTGGCGGGCGTCGTAGTCGCGCATGCGCTGCGGGTAGCCGACCTTCTGCACGTCGTACACCGGGATCCCGAGCCGGTCGGACAACCGGCGGGCTCCGGCTTCTCCCCCGGTGCGCCGCCGCGTCCACTCGCCGTCGGCGGCGACGAGGACGACGGTGAGTTCGGTGACCGCGGTCTTGGGTTCGACGAACGCCTCGACGCCCTGGTGGGTGGCGACCCACTGCTGTAGGTGACGCAGGTCCGCGGCGGGGTCGTGGGTGCGGCCGCCGGCGGCGCGGCTGCGCCGGAGCTTGCCGAAGAGTCCCATCCCACGTGCTCCTCTCGGCCGGCACAGAGACCACTTTCACTGTTGTGACAATTCCGATAGTGCCAGAGCGTGGGACAACCCCGAGTCCGTGGCGAAACGTGACACAGGACGTGACAGGATGGGTAACCGTACTTCGATCACCTGCGACGGACCGTGCAAGGGAGCCACCACCTATGGCCATCTCTGTTCAGATGCCCGCACTCGGCGAGAGCGTTACCGAGGGGACAGTCACCCGCTGGCTCAAGCAGGAGGGGGACACGGTCGAAGAAGATGAACCCCTGTTGGAGGTGTCGACGGACAAGGTCGACACCGAGATCCCCTCACCTGCTTCGGGTGTGCTGAAGAAGATCGTCGCCCAGGAGGACGACACCGTCGAGGTCGGCGGTGAGCTGGCGGTCATCGGCGATGCCGACGAGGACGCCGGTGGCAGTTCCGAACCCGAAGCCGAGCCCGAACCCGAACCGCAAGCCGAAGCCGAGCCGGAACCCGAACCCGAACCCGAACCCGAGCCGAAGGCCGAGTCGAAGCCGGCGAAGCCGTCGTCCGGGGGCGGGAAGGCCACCCCGGTGCTGATGCCCGAGCTGGGCGAGTCCGTCACCGAGGGCACCGTCACCCGCTGGCTGAAGAAGGTCGGCGAGAGCGTCGAGGTCGACGAGCCGCTGGTCGAGGTCTCCACCGACAAGGTGGACACCGAGATCCCGTCGCCGGTGGCGGGCACGCTGCTGTCGATCACCGCCGAGGAGGACGACACCGTCGCCGTCGGCGGCGAGCTGGCCAAGATCGGCGACGCCGACGCCGCCCCAGAGCCAGAGCCGGAGCCGGAGCCGGCGCAGACGACGCCGAAGGCGAAGCCCGCCGAGGAGGCGGCACCGGAGCCCAAGCCCGAGCCCGAGCCGAAGCCGGAACCCAAGCCCGAGCCCAAGCCGGAACCCAAGCCCGAACCGAAGGCGCAGCCCGAGCCCGAACCGGCCACGGCGCCGTCCGGGGACGGCAGCCCGTACGTGACCCCGCTGGTGCGCAAGCTGGCCGCCGACAACAACGTCGACCTCAGCACGGTGAAGGGCACCGGGGTCGGTGGACGCATCCGCAAGCAGGATGTGCTGGCCGCCGCCGAAGCCGCCAAGGCGCCCAAGGCCGCCTCGGCCGCCCCGGCGGCGCCGGCCCCCGCCGCCGCGGCGAAGGCCGCCCCGGCTGCCGAGGGTGCGCTGGCCCATCTGCGCGGAACCACGCAGAAGGCCAACCGGATCCGCCAGATCACCGCGAAGAAGACGCGGGAGTCGCTGCAGACCACCGCGCAGCTGACGCAGGTCCACGAGGTCGACATGACCAAGATCGTGGCGCTGCGCACGAAGGCCAAGGCGGCGTTCGCCGAGCGGGAGGGGGTGAACCTGACGTACCTGCCGTTCATCGCCAGGGCCGTCATCGACGCGCTGAAGATCCACCCGAACGTCAACGCCAGCTACGACGAGGACGCCAAGACCATCACCTACTACGACGCCGAGCACCTCGGCTTCGCGGTGGACACCGAACAGGGTCTGCTGTCGCCGGTGATCAAGAACGCCGGCGACCTGTCGCTGGGTGGGTTGGCCAGGGCCATCGCCGATATCGCGGCGCGGGCCCGCTCGGGTGATCTCAAGCCCGACGAGTTGTCCGGCGGCACGTTCACGATCACCAACATCGGCAGCCAGGGCGCGCTGTTCGACACCCCGATCCTGGTGCCGCCGCAGGCGGCGATGCTGGGCACCGGGGCCATCGTGAAGCGGCCCAGGGTGATCGTCGACGAGTTCGGCAACGAGTCGATCGGTGTGCGGTCGGTGAGCTACCTGCCGCTCACCTATGACCACCGCCTGATCGACGGCGCCGACGCCGGCCGCTTCGTCACCACGATCAAGCGTCGTCTCGAAGAGGGTGCGTTCGAGGCCGACCTGGGTCTGTAGCCGAGCGTGGCGATGGCACCGGATTCGGTCGTCGCGGTCGCGGGATCGTCAGGGCTGATCGGCACGGCGCTGGTCTATGCGTTGCGCGCCACCGATCACCGGGTGTTGCGGATCGTGCGGCGGGCGCCGTCGAACGCCGATGAGGTGTTCTGGAACCCCGACACCGGCGAGTTCGATCCGGCCGCGCTGGCCGGGGTGGACGCGGTGGTGAACCTGTGCGGCGTCAACGTCGGGCACCGGCGGTGGTCCGGGGCGTTCAAGCAGAGCCTGCGGGACAGCCGGATCGGGCCCACTGAGGTGCTGGCGAACGCGGTCGTCGAGGCCGGGGTGCCGGTGCTGATCAACGCCAGCGCGGTCGGCTACTACGGCAATACCGGCGCCCGTCCGGTCGACGAGACCGTCGGCCCCGGCGACAACTTCCTGGCCCGACTGACATTCGACTGGGAGGCGGCCACCGCGGTGGCCGCCGAGGCCGGGGTGCGGGTGCTGTTGACCCGCACCGGCCTGGTGATCGCGCCGTCCGGCGGGGTGCTCAGCCGGCTGAAGCCGCTGTTCGCGCTGGGGCTGGGCGCGCGGCTGGGCAACGGCCGCCAGTACCTGCCGTGGATCACGCTCGAGGACCAAGTGCGGGCGCTGCTGTTCGCGATCGGGCACGACGAGCTGTCCGGCCCGGTCAACTTCACCGGTCCGGCCCCGGTCACCAACGCCGAGTTCACCGCGGCGTTCGGGCGCGCGCTGAACCGGCCGACGGTGCTGGCGGTGCCGGGGTTCGCATTGCGGACCCTGCTCGGGGAGTTCGCCGACGAAGGGCTGCTCGGCGGTCAGCGCGCCATCCCCGCCAAGCTGGAGCAGGCGGGCTTCCGGTTCCACCACCACACGGTCGGCGAGGCGCTGGCGTTTGCGACGGCACCCAAGGGTGATTGACCCTCCAGAGCTGACCGCGGTACGGAGTAGCGTCACTGCCATGAGCGCTTCGATCCGTTCGGGCAGTGCCGCGGTGCAGGTGCGCCGGCTGGGCATGGTGGATTATCAGGCCGCCTGGGACCTGCAGCGGGAGCTCGCCGACGCCCGCGCCGGCGGCGGCCCGGACACGCTGCTGCTGCTGGAACATCCGCCGGTGTACACGGCGGGCAAGCGCACCGAACCGCACGAGCGTCCGCTGGACGGCACCCCCGTCATCGACGTCGACCGCGGCGGCAAGATCACCTGGCACGGACCCGGCCAGCTGGTGGGCTATCCGATCATCGGGCTGGCCGAGCCGCTGGACGTGGTGAATTTCGTGCGCCGTCTCGAGGATGCGCTGATGGCGGTGTGCGCGGATCTGGGGCTGCAGACGGTGCGAATAGACGGCCGCTCCGGGGTGTGGGTGCCCGCCGACGAGCGGGGGCCGGCGCGCAAGGTCGCCGCGATCGGGATCCGGGTGTCGCGGGCGACGACACTGCACGGGTTCTCGCTGAACTGCGACTGCGACCTGGGCGGGTTCGGCGCGATCGTGCCGTGCGGGATCACCGACGCCGGCGTGACGTCGCTGACCGCCGAGCTGGGCCGGCACGTCGGGGTGGCCGCGGTTCTCGACAAGGTCGAGGCCGCGGTGTGTGACGTCCTCGACGGTAGGCGCGCTGAGCTCGGCACCCCGGTAGCATCGGTGCAGTGAGTGTCGATCCGGGTAATCGCAAACTGCTTCGGCTAGAGGTCCGCAACGCCGAGACCCCGATCGAACGCAAACCGTCCTGGATCAAGACCCGCGCCAAGATGGGCCCGGAGTACACCGAACTCAAGGCGCTGGTGCGCCGCGAAGGCCTGCACACGGTGTGCGAGGAAGCCGGCTGCCCCAACATCTTCGAATGCTGGGAGGACCGCGAGGCCACCTTTCTGATCGGCGGCGAGCAGTGCACCCGGCGCTGCGACTTCTGCCAGATCGACACTGGCAAGCCGGCCGAGCTGGACCGCGACGAGCCGCGCCGGGTGGCCGAGAGCGTCCAGGCGATGGGCCTGCGCTACTCGACGGTCACCGGGGTGGCCCGCGACGATCTGCCCGACGGCGGGGCCTGGCTGTACGCCGAGACCGTCCGCCAGATCAAGGCGCTCAACCCGAACACCGGGGTGGAGTTGCTCATCCCGGATTTCAACGCCGAACCCGAACTGCTCGCCCAGGTCTTCGACGCCCGCCCGGAGGTGTTGGCCCACAACGTGGAAACCGTGCCGCGGATCTTCAAGCGGATCCGGCCGGCATTCCGCTACGAGCGCAGCCTGTCGGTGCTCACGATGGCCCGCGAGGCCGGCCTGGTCACCAAGAGCAACCTGATCCTGGGCATGGGTGAGACGCCGGAGGAGATCCGCGCCGCGCTGCGCGACCTGCACGGCGCCGGCTGCGACATCGTCACCATCACCCAGTACCTGCGGCCGTCGCTGCGCCACCACCCCGTCGAACGGTGGGTGCATCCCGACGAGTTCATCGAACATCAGCAGTACGCGACCGAACTCGGCTTCGCCGGGGTGCTGGCCGGGCCGCTGGTGCGGTCCTCGTACCGAGCCGGCAAACTATACGCGCAGACCATCGCGTCGCGGCCGGCCGGAGCGGCTCCGGCGGCGGCATCCGCGCCAGTATCCTGAACAAATGGCGAAATCGCGTAACCCCGCCGAAGCCAAGGCAGCGAAGGCCGAGGCGAAGGCCGCCCGCAAGGCGGCGTCCAAGCAGCGCCGCGGCCAGCTGTGGCAGGCCTTCCAGATCCAGCGCAAAGAGGACAAACGCCTCCTGCCCTACATGATCGGCGCGTTCGTGCTGATCGTCGGCGCCTCGGTGGCCGCCGGGCTCTACGGCGGCACGATCACCGCGATCATGCTGATCCCGCTGGGTGTCGTGCTGGGCGCGCTGGTGGCGTTCATCATCTTCGGTAGGCGCGCGCAGAAGTCGGTGTACAAGAAGGCCGAGGGGCAGACCGGTGCGGCGGCGTGGGCGCTGGACAATCTGCGCGGCAAGTGGCGGGTCACCCCCGGGGTGGCGGCCACGGGACATTTCGACGCCGTGCACCGGGTGATCGGCCGGCCCGGGGTGATCTTCGTCGGCGAGGGCTCGCCGTCGCGGGTCAGGCCGCTGCTGGCGCAGGAGAAGAAGCGCACCGCGCGACTGATCGGCGAGGTCCCGATCTATGACGTCATCATCGGCAACGGCGAGGGCGAGGTTCCGCTGGCCAAGCTGGAACGCCACCTGACCAAGCTGCCGGCCAACATCACCGTCAAGCAGATGGACGCCCTGGAGTCGCGGCTGGCCGCACTGGGCACCAAGGTCGGGCCCGCGGCGATGCCCAAGGGCCCGCTGCCGGCGGCGGCCAAGATGCGCGGGGTGCAGCGCACCGTTCGTCGCAAGTGAGGGTGGCGGTCGGCTGACCGCGCAGATCTCCGGGGGGATTTCATGTGTACCGCCTGCGCGTGGGCGCCTCATTTCGCTGCGTTCGGCGCCCCCGGCGGGCTGACCCGCCGGTCGGCGCTGCGGGTGGCGGCGGTGACGGCCATCGCGGCCACCGCCGCGGCGTGTTCGACCCAGCCCGGGCCCGCCCAGGACACCGGCACCGGCGGCGCCACGGAAGGACGCCCCGCGGACTTCGTGTTCCACAACGGCCCGATCTACACCGTCACCGGCGGTGCACCCTGGGCGCAGGGCCTCGCGGTCACCGGCCACACCATCACCTACGTCGGCGACGAGGCCGGCGCGCTGGCGCTCGCCGGCCCGGACACCCGGGTGGTCGACCTGGCCGGCCGGCTGCTGATGCCCGGCTTCGTCGAGGGTCACATCCACCCCTTCCTCGGGGCGTTCCTGACCACCGGGGTGGATCTGCAGCTCCCCACCGCGGCCGACGCGCTGGCCGCGATCGAACGTTACGCCGCCGATCACCCGGACGGGCCGGTGCGCGGATTCGGTTGGCGCGTCGATATGTTCGGCCCGCAGGGTCCCACCCGCGCCGAGCTGGACCGGGTGCTGCCGGACCGGCCGGGCTTCTTCTTCGCCATCGACGGGCACAGCCTGTGGGCCAACAGCAAGGCGCTCGAGATCGCCGGGGTCGACCGCGACTCCCCCGATCCGATCCCCGGCTTCAGCTACTACGTCCGCGACGACGACGGTGAACCCACCGGCTACGTGCTCGAGGTCGACGCGGTGCTGAGCCTGGTCAACGCGATCGAACCGATCGGCCTGGACACCATGGCCGGGTTGCTCACCGAATGGCTGCCCAAGGCATCGGCGGCCGGGATCACGTCGGTGTTCGACGCCGGGGTCCCGCCGATCGGCGACGACCAGGGCGCGCTGATCGACCTCTACACCCAGGCCGAGCTGCCGTTCCGGGTGGTGGCGTCCTACAGCGTGAAGTCGCCGCCGGTCGACGACGCGGTGGCCCGGCTGACCGACATCCGCGGCCGGATCGGCACGGATCTGGTGAGCGTCGGCGTCGTCAAGATCATCGGCGACGGCACCCAGGAGGGCTACACCGCCTGGCTGCTCGAGCCCTACGCGGACCGACCCGACTCCATCGGCGGCTCCCCGTTCACGGAAGACCAATGGCGCCAACTGATTCGGGATGTCGACGCGGCGGGCTTCGACGTGCACGTGCACGCCTGCGGGGAACGCACCGCCCGCACCGCGCTGGACGCCATCGAGGCGGCGATCGCGGCGAACCCGCCGCGCGACCGCAGGCACACCATCGCGCACCTGGTGTACGTCGAGGATCCCGACAACGCCCGGTTCGGTGAGCTCGGGGTGATCGCGCAGTTCTCCGCCAACTGGATCTCCGCCGACCCCGACACCACCGAGAACCTGGCCGCCCGCTACGGCCCGCCGCGCCAGGAGCTGTTCTACCGGACCCGGGCTGTGCTGGACTCCGGCGGGCGGATCTCGCTGGGCACCGATTGGCCGGCCGCCGGCTACTTCTCCACGTACAAACCGCTGGACTCGATCCAGCTCGGTGTCACCCGGCAGCTGATCGGCGACCCGGCCGCCGCGGTGCTGGCCCCGGCCGAGCAGAAGCTGACGGTGGCAGAGGCGGTGCACGCCAACACGCTGGGCGCGGCCTACCAGATCCGGCTCGACGATCGGGTGGGGTCGCTGGAAGTCGGCAAGCGCGCGGACCTGATCGTGCTGGACCAGAACATCTTCGAGATCGACCCGCACGACATCCACCGCAGCGCCGTGACGATGACGATGATGGACGGCCGGATCCGCCACGAAATGTGATCAGCGCCGCACGACAGCGGTTTTCGTCGCGAGATCGTGCAGTCCACGCAGATCGGAGTCGGTGAACAGCGCCGGGATGACCAGCGTGATCAGCAGGCTACGGCCCAGCGCCTGGCCCAGGCCGACGTAGCCGTGCGGGGACAGGGAGGCCACCTTCAACCCCAGCGCCAGCTGCCCGGTCGTGAAGCCGAACAGCCGCACCGAGACCACGCCGAGCACCAGCCAGACCACCAGCACGGCGGTGGACAGGGCCGCCTCGCTGACCAGCCCGAACGTCATCGCGAGCGCCGCCAGTCCGTAGCAGACCAGCCAGTCCACACAGAGCGCCGCGATGCGGCGGCCGAACCGGGCGATCGAACCCGACCCGCTCGGCGGGAAGCCGAGGCGCTCGCCCGGATAGCTGCTCGAGCGCTGGTCCTCCGGTCCGGATAGCCAGGACCCCATCGTGCGCACCATGAAGCCAGGATAGGCGGGCGCCCGCCGAGCTCCCGGCAGGACGATCGGGACGCCATGCGTAACGTCGGCGCAACATATGGTTGACGACGGTGCAACATCGTGTCCATAGCGTCAACGCGGGCCTCACAGATATAAGGAGAGCAATCAGTGGCAGAAAAGACCGCCGACGACATCATCAAGCAAATCCGGGACGAGGACGTCGAATACGTAGACATCCGCTTCTGTGATTTGCCAGGTGTCGTCCAGCACTTCTCGATTCCGGCTTCGGCGTTCGACCAGAGCGTGTTCGAGGACGGCCTCGCGTTCGACGGTTCGTCGGTGCGCGGCTTCCAGTCCATCCACGAATCGGACATGCTGCTGCTGCCGGATGCGGCCACTGCCCGCATCGACCCGTTCCGCGCGGCCAAGACGCTGAACATCAACTTCTTCGTCCACGACCCGTTCACGCGTGAGGCCTACTCCCGCGACCCCCGCAACGTCGCCCGCAAGGCCGAGAACTATCTCGCCAGCACCGGCATCGCCGACACCGCGTTCTTCGGCGCCGAGGCCGAGTTCTACATCTTCGACTCGGTGACCTTCGATTCTAAGATCAACGGCACCTTCTACGAGATCGACTCGGAGTCGGGCTGGTGGAACACCGGTGAGCCGTTCGAGGCCGACGGCAGCGCCAACCGCGGCTACAAGGTGCGCCCCAAGGGCGGCTACTTCCCCGTCGCGCCGTATGACCACTACGTCGATCTGCGTGACCAGATCACGACCAACCTGCAGAACGCCGGCTTCACCATCGAGCGCGGCCACCACGAGGTGGGCACCGCGGGCCAGGCCGAGATCAACTACAAGTTCAACACGCTGCTGCACGCCGCCGACGATGTGTTGCTGTTCAAGTACATCGTGAAGAACACCGCCTGGGCTGCCGGCAAGACCGTCACCTTCATGCCCAAGCCGCTGTTCGGCGACAACGGCTCCGGTATGCACGTGCACCAGTCGCTGTGGAAGGAAGGCAAGCCGCTGTTCCACGACGAGGCGGGCTACGCCGGTCTCTCCGACATCGCGCGGCACTACATCGGCGGCATCCTGCACCACGCCCCGTCGCTGCTGGCGTTCACCAACCCGACGGTGAACTCCTACAAGCGCCTGGTGCCGGGTTACGAGGCCCCGATCAACCTGGTGTACAGCCAGCGCAACCGCTCGGCCGCCGTACGTATCCCGATCACCGGCAACAACCCGAAGGCCAAGCGCCTCGAGTTCCGCGCGCCGGACAGCTCGGGCAACCCGTACCTGGCGTTCGCGGCGATGATGATGGCCGGCATCGACGGCATCAAGAAGAAGATCGAGCCGCAGGCCCCGGTGGACAAGGACCTCTACGAGCTGCCGCCGGAGGAGGCTGCGAACATCCCGCAGGCGCCCACGCAGCTGTCGGCGGTGATCGACAAGCTCGAGGAGGATCACGAATACCTCACCGAGGGTGGCGTTTTCACGTCCGACCTGATCGAGACGTGGATCACCTACAAGCGGGAGAACGAGATCATGCCGGTGCAGATCCGGCCTCACCCGTACGAGTTCGCGCTGTACTACGACGTGTGAGTCGGCCCGCCGACGCGACGTGTGAGTCGGCCCGCCGACGCGACGTGTGAGTCGGCCCGCCGACGCGACGTGTGAGTCGGCCCGCCGACGCGACGAGCCCACCTGATCTTTCAGGTGGGCTCGTTCGCGTTCGGGGCGGCGCTGGCGAGAACCGATGGCGGCCCGGCATTTTCGGCACGAATCTTCGACGACGCGGCCGCCGCCGAGGCGGCGCGCCACCGGGGATACGACCCCGCATTCGAACACCTTCAGGCCCAGCACCTGGTGGCGATGTACATCGGCGGGTACGTGGACTCCGAGCAATGGCTGCCCCGAATCCTGATCGTCAGAGCATCCGGACCGCAGTCCGCGGGAGTAGTCTCACAGCCATGACACAGAAACTCGACGCAAGGCTGGCGGGTTACTCCTCCCCTGTGCTGAGCATCTTCCGCATCATCTTCGGCCTGTTGTTCACACTCAACGGGACGATGAAACTGTTCGGGTGGCCGATGGGCTCGGCCATCCCGGTGGGCACCTGGCCGTTCTGGTTCGCGGGTGTGATCGAACTGATCACGGGCGTGCTCATCACCGTCGGGTTGTTCACCCGCATCGCGGCGTTCATCGCCTCCGGCCAGATGGCGGTCGCCTACTTCCTGGCGCACTGGCCCCCGCTCGACGGACCGGCGGCGTCGTTCTGGCCGTTCGATCCCGATGTGGGTGGCAACGGCGGTGAGCGGGCGCTGCTGTACTGCTTCGCGTTCCTGCTGGTGGTCTTCCTGGGCGCCGGCGCGTGGTCGCTCGATGCGTTGCGGCGGCGGTCGGTGACCACGTCGCCCTGACGCCGCGCATTTGCTCACAGCGACGCGCCCGGGCCGACACGCCGGTGGCATCCGGGTTTGCAGGCAAACACCAGCGAATACCGCGAACGTCAAGCCCATCGCTCCCGCCGCCCCTTAGGATTACCCGTCAATTGACCTTGCTGGTAATTATCGGGGGAGCACCGCTGTGGGCTATGCGAAGTATGTTGGACGAATCGGCGCTCTGGCCTTTGCCCTCGGCGTCGGGATCGGACTCGGCGCCTCGCCGGCAGTCGCAGTAGCCGAGGACACCACCGGCAGCGCGTCGGACACCTCGGCCAGCGACACCACGTCCACGCCGGCACGCGACTCGGCGGCTGACACCGACGCGACCGCCGACCACGCCCACGCGGGCGGTGGGACCACCGAGGACCCCGACGACAACCACGATCCCGACGACAGCGAGGACCCGGACGAGCCGGCCGACAGCGAGGATCCTGACGACGTCGACGAGACCGCCGAAGATCCCGAGGACGAACCGGAGGAGGCCGAACCCGAGGAGGCCGACGAGCCGCGCGAGCGCTCCGGCAGCCGCGGCGCCGCCGAGGGTCCCGAACCCGAGCCCGCCGCGGTGGTCGCCGACGCCGACCCGGTGATCGACGACGAACCCGCCGAAGCGCCGGCCGAGCCCGGCCCGACGGCCGAACCCGCCGCGGCCGGGGTCCCGGAAGCCGCGGGGCCGACCACACCGCCGGCCGAGGAGACCGTCGCCCCCACCGCGGCCACCGTCGAGCTGGCCGGCGAGACTCCCCCACCTGCGCCGAGCTCCGAGGCCCCGGATGCCCCGCTGGCCTCGACGGCGCTGTGGACGATGCTCGCCGCCGCACGGCGCGAGACGCAGGACGGCGGATCTGCGGCTGCGGTCCCGGCGGGCACCGTGTTCGCCGCGGCGCTGCAGAACCTCATCGACATCGCCGACATCAAGCTGATCGCCGAGTTCATCGTCGGCGCCGATCCCAGCGATATCGCGGTCTCGAAAACCCATGCCTACGTGGCGAACTCGGGCGGAAAGTCGATCACGGTCATCAACGCGATCGACGGCCGCACGGTGGAGACGATCTCCTTGGCCTCGGCACCCACCGCGCTGGCGATCACCCCCGACGGCAGCCGCGTCTACGTCACCAGCGCGGCGGCCCGCAAGGTGTTCGTCATCGACACCGAGACCAACGCCGTCCTCCGCAGCATCACCGTCGGGGCCAACCCGAGCGGCATCGCGGTCAGCCCCACCGGCAAGACGGTGTACGTCGTCAACAGCGACCGCGGCACGGTGTCGAAGATCAGCACCGCCACCAACACCGTCGTCGGCACCGTTTACGGTGTCGCCAAAGGTGTTTCCGGGATCGCGGTGAGCGTCGACGGGACGGTCTACACCAGCAGCACCAGCGGAGCGGTGTCGTACTTCTCGCCGCTGTCGCTGTCGGCGAAGACCATCGCCGGGGTCACGTCCGGCTCGGTCGGGTTGACGATCGCCCCCGACGGCTCCCGGGTCTTCGTCGCCGACCCGACCGGCGGCGTGAAGATCATCGACACCGCTGCCCACGAGGTGGTCGACAGCATCACCGTCGCGGTCGGCGTCCCGTCCGACGTCGCGGTCAGCCCGGACGGAACCATGCTGTTCGTCGGCAAGGCTGACGACGGCAAGCTCTCCGTCTACGACATCGCCACCAAGGCCGAGCTGACCACCGTCCATTACCTGCCCTACCTGAACATCTCCGCTCCAGTGATGACGCTGAGCCCGGACGGCGCCTATCTGTACCTGACCGACAGCGCGAACGACCGCGTGTGGCTCGTCCAGCTCGAGCAGCCCAACCCGCCCCCATTGGTCGGGGAACCAGTGGTCAACGCGCCCAACGCTTCCGGCGTCGTCACCGGGTCTGTCACCGTCATCGACGCGGTCAGCCCGACGCTGTCCTACGTCATCGGCCAACCCAGCAAGGGCAAAGTCACCGTCACCCAGACTGGCACGACGTTCACCTTCACCTACACCCCCACCGCCGGGGCCCGGCACGCCGCGGCGCAGCCGGGCGGCCCCGTCCGCGACCTCTTCCAGCTGACCATCTTCGACAGCGGCCGCGGCTACACCGACGTGCCGATCTTCGTCTCGATCGCCCCGGCCAACGCCGCGCCGACCGCCACGGCCAGGGCCGTGTCGTCCTGGCTGAGCTCCCGCGTGTACGTCACGGTGACCGCACGCGACGCCGACAAGGACGTCCTGACCTACGGCGTCACGCCGACCGCCAAGGGTGGCACCGTGGTCGCCAACGGCAAGGGCAAGTTCATCTACACGCCCACCGCCGAGGCCCGGCACGCGGCGGCCAAGGCCGGCGCCACCGAGGCCGACAAGCGGGACACGTTCGACGTCGTCGTCGCCGACGGCCACGGCGGCGTCACCACCGTCACGGTGACGGTGAAGATCAAGCCGGGCAACGGGTCTCCGAAGGTCAGTACCCGCACCGCGGCCTCGTGGCTCAGTGCCGCCGTGTACGTCACCGTGTCGGCCACCGACGCGGACAAGGACTCGCTGACCTACACCGCGTCGCCGACCACCAAGGGCGGCACCGTGGTGGCCGGCGCGCGGGGCCGGTTCACCTACACCCCGACCGCGGCGGCGCGTCACGATGCGGCCGCGGTCGGCGCCACCGACGCCGACAAGCAGGACAGCTTCGACATCACCGTCGACGACGGCCACGGCGGCGTCACCACGGTGACCGTGACGGTGAAGATCAAACCGGCCAACGCCGCACCGTCGACGCCGTCGGCCAAGGACCTGTTCACCAACCTCAACACCGGTGTGGTGACCGGGAAGATCACCTCGACCGACGTCGAGGGGGACCCGCTGACGTTCACCGGGCCGATCGCCACCCGCAGGGGCCAGGTCGAGGTCCACGACGACGGCAGCTTCGTCTACACCCCCACCGAGGCGGCACGTGCCGCGGCCAGCAAGCGGTTCGCACCGTCGTGGGAGAAGACCGACAGCTTCCGGGTGACCATCGACGACGGCCACGGCGGGGTCCGGACCCTGACCGTGCGGGTGGGCATCGCCCCGCTGGGACACACCAATGCGGCACCGACCAACGGCTCGTACACGGCCGACGATCCGGTCGTCGCCAGCGGGAAGGTGGCAGGCACGGTGTCTGCCACCGACCCCGAACGCGACGCGCTGACCTATTCCGGTTCCGGGCCGACATCCAAAGGCAGCGTCCTCGTCGACCCCTCGGGGACGTTCGTCTACACCCCCAGTGACGCGGCGAGGCACCAGGCGACAGCCGACAACGCCACTCCCGCAGACAAAGTGGACACCTTCACGATCACCGTGTCCGACGGCCACGGTGGCTCGCTGGCGGTGCCGGTGACGGTGAAGGTCGGCCCGTCGGCCAACCGGGTCCCGACGGACGGCAGCTACACCGCCACCGCCGACCCGGCCACCGGCGTGGTGGAAGGCGTCGCGACGGCCACCGACGCCAACAACGATCCGCTGACCTTCAGCGGCAGCACCACCACGACCAAGGGCAGCGTCGACGTCAAAACCGGTGGGGCGTTCACCTACACCCCGAGGCCGGCGGCACGGGCGGCCGCCGGTGCCGTCGGCGCCACCGCTGCCGACAAGCAGGACACCTTCACCATCACGGTCAGCGATGGCCACGGCGGCACGCTGGGGATCCCCGTCACGGTGGAGATCATCGGGCTGGCGGCGCTGTAGCGGGCCGTCCCTAGACTTGCGCCAGGTCGTCGCGGAACCGCCGCATCCCGTCGATCTTCTCCGCCGTCGACGCGTCCGGGCCGGAGTAGAACATCCACGGCATCGTGATGATCCCGGTGATACCACCGGCCGCGGCGCGCTGATAGTGCTCTCGGGTGAACGCATCGGTCAGCGGCGTGATGACCTCGAAACCTCGCATGGGCAGAGCGTTTTCGGCCCGCAGTTCTCGCAGCCGGGCCACCCGCTCCAGTGCGCGATCCAGGCTGATCAGGTCGCCGATCCAACCGTCGTTGCGCGCCGCGCGGCGCAGCGCGATATCGGAGAGCCCGCCGACATAGATCGGGATGGGCGGCGGCGTCGGCTCCATCTCCAGCCGCGGCGTGCGATAGAAGTCGCCGTCGAACTCCGTCCAGCCCGGCGACCACAGCTGCTTCATCAGCTCGAGCATCTCGTCGGTGCGCTCCCCGCGCTGCTCGAACCTCTGGCCCAGCAACTCGAATTCCTCACGGCACCACCCCACCCCGATACCGAGCTCCAGCCTGCCCTCGGCGAGCACCGCTGCCGTGCCGATCGCCTTGGCCGCCGAGTACGGATCCCGCATCGCCGGCAGGTACACCGTCGTGACGAAATGCAGTTGCGAGGTCGCCAGCGCGACCGCCCCGATGAGCACCCACGGGTCGGGCCAGTCGGTGAACGGCTGCCAGCGCCTAGCGCCGTCCTTGGTGTAGGGGTATGGGGTCTGCAGGGTCTCCAGGTTGACCACGTGATCGGGGATGCCGATCCCGTGATAGCCCAGATCATCTGCGGCCGTAGCGATCTCGACGGCCTCTCGGATGTCGAGGAACGCCGTGCTGACATAGAACTTCATTCGCCGCCCCGAGCCCACGACGGGGTGATGAACACCCCTTCGGCCTCGACGGTGATCCCGTCGTCGTCGCGCAGGTGACCCCGCGCGAACGTCTTGACCCCTTCGGTCCGGTCGACGAACGCCTCCGCGCGCACGCGCCCCAGGTGCGTGCCGCGCAAATACTTGAAACTGATGGTGCCGGTGAACCTGGCCTGGGTCAGCTGCGAACTGGCCACCTCACCGAGGATGTGGTCGAGCACCAGCGCGCAGATCCCGCCGTGCACCCAACCCGGCGGGCCCTCATAAGCCGGCCCGAGTGTGAAGTCACTCCAACAGGTGTCGCCGTCGTGCACGATCTCCATCGGTGGCGCGATCGCATTGCGCAGACCGATCACCGGGTTCCCCCACGTCACCGGCTTTCCCGAATCATCGTGCCGCAGAAGCAGAGCCGCGCTCTGGTCGTTCTCCAGAAGAGCGGCAGCGGCGTTGAGGTGCTCGAGCGCTGCGGCGACCGTCGACGCGTCGGCGGTCGAGCGGATCCCTGCGTCGATGAGCCTGCGCAGCACGTCGGTCACGGGCCCGAAGTTGGCCAACGCCCTGGTGTAGTCCGCACCGCTGATCACATCGAACGGGTAGTCCACGCTCAGCCTCCGTTATCCATAGTCGGCTCAGCCTCCGTTATCCATAGTCGGCTCAGCCTCCGTTATCCATAGTCGGCTCAGCCTCCGAAAACTCTCAGCACCACGGCCTTTGCCCGCCTCGTCACCCGCAGATAGTTGTCCAGGAACGCCCCACCGTCGCCCTCGTTCCAGCCGGCCGCCACCGCGACCGCGTTGAGCAGCCGGCCGGGGCCCGGCAGCTGATCGGTGGGCTTGCCACGCACCAGGACGAGCGCGTTGCGGGCCCGCGTCGCGGTCAACCAGGCCTCCCGCAGCAACTCGACATCGCCCTCGGCGATCAGCTCGGCCGCGCCGATCGCGTTGAGCGCCTCCAGCGTCGAGGTGTTGTGCAGCGCCGAGATCTTGTGCGCGAACCGCAGTTGCAGCAGCTGCACGGTCCACTCGATGTCGGCCAGCCCACCGCGGCCCAGTTTGGTGTGGGTGTTGGGGTCGGCACCGCGCGGCAGCCGTTCGGCATCCACCCGCGCCTTGATCCGCCGGATCTCACGTACCGTCTCCGCGGACACTCCGCCGGACGGGTAGCGCGTCTTGTCGACCATCAACAGGAAGCGCTCCCCCAGATCGAGATCCCCCGCCACCCGATGGGCCCGCAGCAGCGCCTGGACCTCCCACGGCTGCGCCCACTGCTCGTAGTAGGCCGCATACGACGCCAGGGTGCGCACCAGCGGCCCGTTGCGGCCCTCGGGACGCAGGTTGGCGTCGACCTCCAGCGGCGGATCGCTGCCCGGCGTGCCGAGCCGGGTCCTGACCTGTTCGGCCACTGTCTGCGCCCATCGCACCGCCACGGATTCCTCGACACCGTCGGCAGGTTCGCAGACGAACATCACGTCGGCATCGGATCCGTAGCCGAGTTCGCCGCCGCCGAGGCGGCCCATCCCGATCACCGCGATCCGGGCCGGCGGCCCTGTGGCGGGAGTGTTGGCGCGGATCACCGCATCCAATGCGGCCTGCAGCACCGCGACCCACACCGAGGTCAGCTGCTGGCACACCTCGGTGACCTCGAGCATGCCGAGCAGGTCGGCCGAAGCGATGCGGGCCAGCTCCCGGCGCCGCAGCGACCGCGCCGCGGCAATGGCGCGGATCGGGTCGGCGTGCCGAGCGGCCGAGGCCACCAACGATTTCGCAACGCCCTCGGTGTCGACATCGCACAGCTTCGGGCCGTTGGGACCGTCGGCGTACTGCTGGATCACCTCGGGCGCGCGCATCAGCAGCTCCGGCACGTACGCCGAGGTGCCCAGCACGTGCATCAGCCGTTTGGCGACCGCACCCTCGTCCCGCAGCGTCGCCAGATACCAGCGCTGGTCGGCGAGTTCGTCGCTGAGCCTGCGATAGTTCAGCAAACCGGCGTCGGGATCGGGGGTGTCGGAGAGCCAGTCCAGCAGCGTGGGCAGCAGCACCTGCTGCACCCGACCGCGGCGGCCGGACCCGCTGGTGAGCGCGGCCAGATGTGTCAGCGCGCTCTGCGGCCCCTCGTAACCGAGCGCGGCCAGCTGCCGTTCCGCCGATTCGGTGCTCATGCCCTCCGAGAGGCCCAGCGACGCAGAGCTCACCGTTTCCAGCAGCGGTTGGTAGAACAGCTTGGCGTGCAGCCGTGACACCCGGTGGCTCTGCCGCTTGAGTTCCTCCCGCAGCACCCCGGTGGCGTCGTGGCGGCCGTCGGGGCGCATGTGCGCGGCGCGGGCCAGCCAGCGCATCGCCTCGTCGTCGTCGTCCTCGGGCAGCAGATGAGTGCGTTTGAGCCGCTGCAGCTGCAGCCTGTGTTCCAGCAGCCGCAGGAACTCGTAGGACGCCGTCATGTTCGCGGCGTCGTCACGGCCGATGTAGCCGCCCTCCCCCAGCGCCGCGAGCGCGTTGACGGTGGAGGCCACGTGCAGCGAGTCGTCATTGCGGCCGTGCACCAATTGCAGGAGCTGGACTGCGAATTCGACGTCGCGCAGTCCGCCGGTACCGAGCTTGATCTCGCGGGACCGCACGCCGGCGGGGACCAACTCTTCGACGCGGCGGCGCATGGCCTGCACCTCGGGCACGAAGTCCTCGCGTTCGCTCGCGGTCCACACCATTGGCATCAACGCCTCGATGTAGCGAGTGCCCAGTTCCATGTCGCCCGCGGCGGGCCGCGCCTTGAGTAACGCCTGGAACTCCCAGGTCTTGGCCCACCGCTCGTAGTAGGCGATGTGCGACTCCAGGGTGCGGACCAGTTGGCCCTGCTTGCCTTCCGGCCGCAGCGCGGCGTCGACCTCGAAGAAGGCGTCAGCGGCCAGGCGCATCATCTCCCCGGCGATCCGGGTGGCGGTGGCCAGGGCGCTGTGAGAACCATCCTCGGCGACGAAGATGACGTCGACGTCGCTGACGTAGTTCAGTTCGCGCGCACCGCATTTGCCCATCGCGATGACCGCGAGCGCGGGCGGCTGGGCCTCGCCGCACACCGTGCGGGTCACCACGGACAGTGCCGCGTCCAGTGCCGCGTCGGCCAGGTCGGACAGGTGCCTCCCGACGATGGTGAACGGCAGCACCGGCTCGTTCTCCACCGTCGGCGCGACGTCGAGCGCGGCCAGCACCAGCAGCCGGTCGCGGTAGAGCGTGCGCAGCGGCGGTACCGCCGAGCCGGGACTGGTGGCCGCCGCGGCGGTGTCTGCGAACAGCCGGTGCAGGTCCTCGGCGCTGGGCAGCGTGACGTTGCCCGCCAGTAGATGCCACGACTGCGGGTTGGCGATCAGGTGGTCACCGAGGGCCAGGGACGACCCGAGCACGGCGAACAACCGCCCTCGCAGACCGCGGTCGGTGAGCAGCGCCCGGTCGAGTTCTCCCCACTGCTCGCCCAGCGCCTCGGAGAGCCGCACGACGGCACGCAGCGCGATGTCGGCGTCGGGTGCCCGCGACAACGACCACAGCAGTTCCACGTGGGCGTCGGTGTTCCAGCCGAGTGCGTTCAGATCGGCCTGGGCGTTCGGTTCGACCAATCCGAGCCGGCCGACACCAGGCAGCCTGGGGCGCTGGGTCGCTGGTTTGGCCACGCCTCTCAACGTAGCGCGGCGCCGGGGCCGTCAGAGCGACAGGTGGTCCTTCGTTACCGAGGCCGCGAGCGTGTCGTCGAGCACGACGCCGCCAAGCGTTCGAGTGTCCCTCTGGTGCCGCACCTGCTTTGACCAGCGGTTCAATCTTCGGGTGGGAAGGTAGCTGTGGTGGCGCCTGCGGTGGTGGCGGGGTCGAGTTCGGGAGTCGAGCACCCGGGACGGGCCGCGCTGTGGCTTCGCCACAGCGCTGTCACTGAGCGGGCGGCGCCCATCGGTGACGCGAACCCGTTCGCTGATATCAGCAATCTGGCGGCATGACTACCAACACCGGCTCAGAGATGGCACGGGAATTTTTAGCATTTTCACCAAATTCAAGACATCTAGCGAAGGAACGGATTCAATCCTGCTCAAAGGTGCGAACGACGCGGTTCGCAGCGGGTCGGGGGAGGCCATAAATGGGTCCTGTGGAGTCGTCCGGTAGGAATTTGCGTCGTTCCAAGATCAGCAGAACAGCGGCCCAGCTACGTTTGATCGATATACCCAGGAAACACCTCGACCCGCCGATATCGGTGGGTTGTGCCCGATATGTAGGTCGGATCGGCGCCTTGGCGGTGGCGTTGGGTATCGGTGCGGCAGTGGGGTCTGTGCCGGGCGTAGCCTTCGCTGATACCACGGGTTCGACGGGGTCGAGCGGTTCGGCGTCCTCGTCGGGGCAGGACTCGTCGCCGTCGGCGAGCAGCAGCGACGCCGACACCAAAGACGACAAGCCCGGATCCAAGGACTCCGACAAGGACGGGTCGAAGGACGCCGACGAGGACAACCCCAAACCCAGAGCCAGAACCGAGGCCGGTGACGACGAAGACGACGACGCCGAAGCCCTGGACAAGGACGCCAAGGACCCCGACGCCAAGGACGCCGTCGCCGTCAAAGACGAAGACGAGGAGAGCGATTCGGGTTCCGGGGATCGCGGATCCGCGGCCGGCAGGTCCTCGACGTCCTCGATTTCGCCGGCCGGGGCCGCCGGGGCCAGCGACGACGCGGACGATCTCGAGAAGACCGAACCATCCACTCCCCCAACGTCTTCCATCACACCTTCGACGTCTTCGACCACGGCGTCGACGACGACGCAGCCGGCCGCCAGGTCGACGGCCGCGCAGCCATCGGCCAGGTCCGCGGCGAAGCGTCAGGATGTCGTCCCCTCCGGGGGCAGCGGAGCGATCTCCTCGCCGGCGGTCAACGCGGTGCCGCAGGCGGCCTCGATCGATGAGTTGATCCGGATCTTCATCGGCAACGGCACCGCTGACGACCCGAACGCCGGGTTGTTCATCGGTAATGGTTTTTCCTACACCGAGGCCACGTGTGCGACCGCGACGGTGTGCAACGGTGGCCGCGCCGGCCTGCTGTTGGGCAACGGCGGTAACGGTTTCAACGGCGGCACTGGCGGTTCGGCCGGGCTGTTCGGCAACGGCGGAAACGGCGGTGCCGGTGTCGATGGCGGTGCCGGTGGGCGCGGTGGCCGTGGTGGGGTGTTCATCGGCAACGGCGGCAATGGCGGCGCCGGCGGATCGGTGACCGGATTCGAAGCCATCGGTGGGTCCGGTGGTGCCGGCGGGAACACCGGTCTCTTCTCCGTGTGGGGCACCGCAGGCAACGGTGGGGCCGGCGGGGATTCCGAGGAAGGGATCGGCGGGGACGGGGGCCGGGGCGGCCACGCCGGTCTGTTGTCGTCGTTCACCAGCGGCGGTGACGGCGGCACCGGCGGACAGGGCGGTACCGCTGGTGGTCTCGGCGGTGAGGGCGGCTACAGCGGTCTGCTCACCGGTCTGGGTGGCGACGGCGGCCGCGGCGGGCAGTCCGAAACCGGCAACGGCGGCGCCGGTGGTGCCGGCGGGAACACCGGGTTGTTCGCGTTCATCGGCCGCGCCGGTGCTGGCGGGACAGGCGGGGACAGCACCGATGGCGACGGCGGCGACGGTGGGGCCGGTGGCCGGGCCGGGGTGTTGGCGCTGGGCAGCGCCGGCGGGGTCGGCGGTGACGGCGGCACCTCGACCGACGGCGACGGCGGTACCGGCGGCCAGGGCGGCTGGGCGGGCATCCTGTTCGGCGACGGTGGGGCCGCCGGTGATGGCGGAGATTCCGACGACGGCGACGGCGGGGCCGGCGGTGCCGGCGGATTCACCGGCTTCCTCGGCCTGATCGGGGTGGCCGGGGCCGGCGGGGCCGGTGGGTCGAGCACGTTCCGCAGCGGTGGTCGCGGCGGGGTCGGCGGATCCGCCGGACTGCTGGCTGCCAGCGCCCTCGGCGGTGCCGGTGGGCGCGGCGGCGACGGCGGCTTCGACGGCGAGGCCGGCACCGGTGGTGACGGCGGCCGCGGTGGGCTGCTGGTCGGCTCCGGCGGCCGCGGCGGGGCCGGCGGTGATTCCCAGGGAGTGGCCAGCGACGGCGGAGCCGGCGGTCGCGGCGGGGACGCCGGAGCACTGTCGCTGCTCGGCGCCGGCGGGGCCGGCGGCGATGGCGGCCGCGGCGGCGACGGCTTCTTCGGCCTGCCCGCCGGCAACGGCGGCGCCGGCGGCGCCGGCGGTAATGCCGGACTGGTCCTGGGACTCGGCGGAGCCGGCGGCGACGGCGGGTCTGGTGGTAACGGTGCCTCCGGACTGACCGGCGCCCACGGCGTCAACGCCACCGAACCAGGCCAAGACGGCGGCCCGGGCGGTAACGGCACCGCCGGAAGCGCCGGCGGTAACGGCGGTGACGGCGGTGCCGCGGGCACCGGCCGGGTGCTGCTGCTGTTCTCCAGCCGCGGCGCCGGCGGCGACGGCGGGACCGGCGGTAACGGCGGAATTGGCGGCGGCGGCGGCTACGGCGGGGACGGCGGCGACGGCGACACCACCACCCCCGAGGGCGGCCACGGCGGGCGCGGCGGTGACGCCGGCACCGGCGGTGCCGGCGGCAACGGCGGCACCGCCGGAGCCGGCGGGCGCACAGGGACCACTGGAACCGACGGCACCACCGGCGCCTCCGGCACCGCGGGCAACGGCGGCAACGGCGGCGACGGCGCCCACGGCATTGATGGACAGCACGGCACCATCGCCGGCATCCCGGGCGGTAACGGCGGCGCCGGCCAGGACGGCACCCGCGGCGGCAACGGCGGCGACGGCGGCGCCGGCGGCAACACCGGAGCAGGCGGCACCAACGGCAACGGCGGCAACGCCGGCAACGGCGGTGACGCCGGCCATGGCGGTAACGGGGGCGCCGGCGCTGACGGCGGCGGCTTCGGCGAGCTCGCCAGGCCCGATGGCGGCGACGGTGGGCGCGGCGGCCACGCCGGAGCCCGGGGAGCCGCCGGTGCCGCCGGTGCGGCAGGCACCGGCGGCACCGGCGGCACGGCAGGCCAGACCGGCAACGAAGGGGCGGCCGGAAACGGCGGCAGCGGCGGCCGCGGTGGCGACGGCGCCGACGGAACTGACGGTGCCGGCGGCGAAAACGCCGTCCTGCCCGGGGCCGACGGCGGCGCCGGCCAGGACGGCACCCGCGGCGGCAACGGCGGTAACGGCGGTGCCGGCGGCAACGCCACCGCAGGCGGGATCAACGGCAACGGCGGCAACGCCGGCAGCGGCGCCAAGGCCGGCAACGGCGGCCACGGTGGTGACGGCGCCGACGGCGGCGGACTCGACAAACCCGACGGCGGCAAGGGCGGCGACGGCGGCCATGCCGGGCTCGGCGGGGCTGCAGGCACCGGTGGTGCGGCAGGCACTGGGGGCACCGGCGGAACCACCGGAACCAACGGCAGCGCGGGAGCCGCCGGCAACGGCGGCAACGGTGGCCACGGCGGCCACGGTTCGGCCGGGGTGAACGGCAAGAACGGCGAAAACGCCACGCTCGCCGGCGCCGACGGCGGCGCCGGCCAGGACGGGATCCGCGGCGGCAACGGGGGCAACGGCGGAAATGGCGGCAACTCCGGAGCCGGCGGCATCAACGGCCAGGGCGGCGACGCCGGCACCGGCGGCGACGCCGGCCACGGCGGCAACGGCGGCAACGGCGCCGACGGCAACGCCACCGCCCCCGACGGCGGCAACGGCGGGCGCGGCGGCGACGCCGGCGCCGCGGGCACCGGCGGCACCGGCGGTGCGGCAGGGACCGGCGGTACCGGCGGATCCGCAGGAGCCGACGGCACCGCAGGTGCAGCCGGCAACGGCGGCAACGGCGGTCACGGTGGTGATGGCATCGACGGAGAGAACGGCGCCGACGGTGATAACGCCGCCAACCCGGGCGACAACGGCGACGATGGCGAGCACGGTACCCGCGGCGGTAACGGCGGCAACGGTGGAGCGGGCGGCAACGCCACCGCAGGTGGCATCAATGGCAACGGCGGTGACGGTGGCGCCGGCGGCCGGGCCGGGCACGGCGGCAACGGCGGCAACGGCGCCGACGCCGAGGACAGCGGTGCTGGTGGTGGCCGCGGCGGCAGCGGCGGCGCCCTCACTGCCGCCGCCGAGCCCGGAGGCGTCGGGGTTGATGGCGGCAACGGCGGCAACGGCGGCAACGCCGGCGCAGCAGGCACCGCAGGCACCGGCGGCACGGCAGGCACCGGAGGCACCGGCGGAACCGCCGGCACCAACGGCACCGCGGGCGCCGCGGGTAACGGCGGCCATGGCGGCAACGGCGGCAACGGCCTTGCCGGAATCGACGGCGAAGACGGCCTGGACGCCACTATCCCGGGCGCTGACGGCGGTAATGGCCAAGACGGAACCAGTGGCGGGAACGGCGGGAACGGCGGCAACGGCGGCAACGCCAGCACCGGCGGCGTCAACGGCAACGGTGGCAATGGCGGCAACGGCGCCGACGCCGGCAGCGGCGGTCACGGTGGCAATGGCACCGACGGCGTCAACCCCTCACAGTCCGGCGGCAGCGGCGGAAACGGCGGCAACGCCGGCGCTGTGGGCAGCGCAGGCACCGGTGGCGCGGCAGGCACCGGAGGCACCGGCGGAACCGCCGGCACCACCGGCACCGCGGGTGCGGGCGCCAACGGCGGCAACGGTGGTGACGGCGGTAACGGCGTCGCCGGGGTCGACGGCGAAGACGGCCTGAACGCCGTCCGCCCCGGGAACGACGGCGGCCACGGTCAAGACGGGACCAGTGGCGGAAACGGCGGCAACGGTGGTGCGGGTGGCAACGCCAGCGGCAGCGGCATCAACGGGTCCGGTGGCAACGGCGGAAACGGCGGTGACGCCGGGTCCGGCGGCAACGGCGGAAACGGCACCGACGGCGTCAACGCCTCACAGTCCGGTGGCAACGGCGGAAACGGCGGCAATGCCGGCGCCGCGGGCACCGCAGGCACCGGCGGAGCCGCAGGCAGCGGCGGCACCGGTGGCACCAGCGGCAGCACTGGCACGGCTGGTGCCGCAGGCAACGGCGGCACCGGCGGGCACGGCGGCAACGGCGTCGCGGGTGCCGACGGCAGACACGGCCTCAATGCCGACACCCCCGGCGGCAACGGCCTGCGCGGTGAAGACGGAACCCGCGGCGGCAACGGCGGAAACGGCGGCAACGGCGGCAACGCCGGCGTCGGCGGCACCAACGGCAACGGTGGAAACGGCGGCAGCGGTGGGGATGCCGGGCACGGCGGCAACGGCGGAGACGGCGGCGACGGCGCCAACGCGTCCCAGTCCGGCGGAAACGGCGGCCACGGCGGCAACGCCGGAGCCGCGGGTACCAGGGGCATCGGCGGCAGCGCGGGCACCGGCGGCGCCGGCGGAACTGCCGGAACCAACGGCACCGCGGGTGCAGTAGGCAACGGCGGAAACGGCGGCAACGGCGGCAACGGCGTCGCCGGCGTCGACGGCGAACACGGTGTAGACGCCTCCACCCCGGGCGCCGACGGCGGCCACGGCCAGGACGGAACCCGTGGCGGCAACGGCGGAAACGGCGGCAACGGCGGCAATGCCAGCGCCGGCGGCACCAACGGCAGCGGCGGAAACGGCGGCAACGGCGCCGATGCCGGGCATGGTGGCAACGGCGGCGACGGCACCGACGGCGTCGCCCCGTCGCAGTCCGGCGGCAACGGCGGCAACGGCGGCAACGCCGGAGCCGCAGGCACACAAGGCAACGGCGGCGCGGCCGGCACGGGCGGAACCGGCGGAACCGCCGGAACCGCCGGCACCGCAGGCGCAGCCGGCAACGGCGGAAACGGCGGAAACGGCGGCAACGGCGTCGCCGGAGAGGACGGTGAGGACGGCACGCACGGCACGTTCGCCGGCATGAAGGGTGGCGACGGCGGCCACGGCACCAACGGCGGGAGCGGTGGCAACGGCGGCAATGGCGGTAACGCCGGCGCCGGCGGCGTCAACGGCTCGGGCGGCAACGCCGGCAACGGCGCCGACCCCGGGCGTGGCGGTAACGGTGGCAGGGGTGCCAACGGAGATTCGACCATGGCCGGTGGCGCTCCCGGCGGCAACGGCGGCGACGCCGGCATCGCAGGCGCCGCGGGCGTCGGCGGCGCGGCCGGAATCGGCGGCACCGGCGGCACCGCCGGCAGCACCGGGACCGCGGGCACTCCGGTGACTTCGGGTGGCAACGGTGGCGATGGCGGCAACGGGGCCAACGGGGGCGGCATCTTCTTCACGGGCGGCGGCGGCGGCCGAGGCGGCAACGGCGGGTCGGTCGGCAACGGCGGTAACGGCGGTAACGGCGGCGGCGGCGTCAACGGCACCCACGGCGCGGACGGCGCGTCGCCCGGCGGCAACGGCACCTCCGGCACCCGAGGCTACGACGGCGGAGCGGGCGGCGCCGGCGGGTCCGGTGGATCCATCTCCGGCAACGGCGGCAACGGCGGTGTCGGTGGCCAGGGCGGTTTCGGCGGCAACGGCGGCAACGGCGCCGCCGGTGTCAACGGAACGCCCGGAACACCGGGACCGCCGGGACAATTTGGCGTCGACGGCGGCACTGGAGGCAACGGCGGCAACGGCGCCAACGGCGCCAACGGCGGCAACGGCGGCGCCGGCGGGGCCGGCGGCATTGCCCTGGGCGCCGGTGAAAACGGAGTCGTCGGCACTGGCGGGAATGGCGGAAAGGGCGGCAACGCCGGCATCCCGGGTAATGGCGGCAACGGCGGGAACGGCGCCGACAGCCCCGGCAACAGTGACGCAACCCGCGGCGGCGACGGCGGCAACGGCGGCAACCCCGGCACTGCCGGCACCGGCGGACAGGGCGGGAGCGGCGGACAGGACGGCCTCGACGGCACCGCGGTCACTTCCGGCGGCCACGGCGGCAACGGTGGCAACGGCGGCAACGACCTGCTGAGTGTGGTGGGGCCGACGGGTGCCAACGGCGGCAACGGCGGCAACGGCGGCGCGGTCGGCAACGGCGGCAACGGCGGTAACGGCGGCAACGGCGTCGGCGCCGACGAGTTGTTCGCGTTCGGTGCCAACGGCGGCAACGGCGGCAACGGCGGCGCCAGCGCGGGTAACGGCGGTAACGGCGGCAACGGCGGCACCGCAATCGCTGCCTGGTATCCCTACGGCGGTAACGGCGGTTACGGCGGAAACGGCCTCGCAGTCGGCGGCGACGGCGGAAACGGTGGGAACGGCGGCGACGCGCTCGCATCCGAGGAGGGCGGCGAAGGTCCTGGCGGTGCCGGCGGCATCGGCGGGGAACCCGGTCCCGGCGGAACGCCGGGAATGAATGGGGAGAACGGAATTTCGACCAACCCCAGCTAACCCCCATGTTCGTTTCGGCATCGACCAGTTGAAGGATGTTCATGCGCGTAGTCGCGTTCGCTCCCGCCCTGAGTACCACCGAAGAACCCGCCGGCGGGATATCGGTGACTGGGTTCCCCATGACCAGTTGCCACGTCGACCGACTGCCGTCTCAGATCACCGTGCCGACGGTCGTCGCCGTGTGCGCCAACGGCGGCGCCGAATACGACCCACAACTGCTCATCACGGTCACCGGACCCGACGGCCAACGCGTCGGATCACTGGAGTTCGCCTGGCATTGGCACGACAACCCCCCAGCACCAGTCAAATACCGAGTGTTCGCCCAATACGTACCCGTGCGCGTGGAAACCGTCGGCGTCTACACCATGGCCCTGCACCAAAGCCCAGACGACACCGATACCGATCACCAGTTCCCCCTACCCATCTACCAGCGCAACCCCCTGCTGCAGGCGAACCAATGAACGTCATCAAAGCCGCCCGAGCCACCAAAACCCGCCGGACTGCCAAGGCTCCCTCCCCCACCGAGGACGTCGTCGCCCAGCAATACCAACGCTGGCAGTACCCCGAGCCGATCCCGGACCTGGGGGCCTGGCTGGTCGACAACTGGCAGTGGTTCGACCCCAGCCACGCTCACCGGCTGCTGTGGCCCGACCGGCCGTATCGCCCGGATCTGGACATCCTGGTCGCCGGGTGTGGGACCAACCAGGCCGCGGTGCTGGCCTACACCAACCCCGACGCCCGCGTGACCGCGGTCGACGTCAGCGAGCCCTCGCTCGAGCACCACCGGTACCTCAAGCGCAAGCACGATCTGGACAACCTCGACGTGCGCATGCTGCCCATCGAGGAATTACCGTCGCTGTCAAAGGATTTCGACCTGGTCATGTCGACCGGTGTGCTTCATCACCTGGCCGATCCGACGGCCGGGATGACGGCGCTGGCGCAGTGCCTGCGCCCCGACGGCGTGCTGGCGGTCATGCTCTACGCCACCTACGGCCGCTTCGGAGTCGAACTGCTACAAGGGATTTTCCGCGAGCTGGGGCTGCAGCAGGATCTGGCCTCACTGCAGATGGTCAAGGCGGCCATCGCCACCCTGCCGCGGAACCACCCGGTGCGGTCCTACATGACGGTGGCCCCCGACCTGAACACCGATGCCGGCGTGGTGGACACCTTCCTGCACGGCCGGGATCGCAGCTATACGGTGCCGCAATGTCTGGAGCTGGTCAGCGATTCCGGCCTGGTGTTCCAGGACTGGCTGCTGCGCACCACCTACTACCCCACCGGAACCGACGAGTTCCACAGGGCGATCGACGCCCTGCCGGACCCGCAGATGTGGGCGGTGATGGAGCGCATCAACACCTCCAACGCCTGCCACTTCTTCACCGCTTGCCATCCGCAGCGGCCGCCGTCGAGCTACCGGATCGATTTCAGCTCCGAGCAGGCCCCCGACTACATCCCGCTGATGCGCTACCGGTGTGGCCTCAACGGCACCCAGGTGTTCCGGCCCGGCTTCCAGATGTCGCTGGAACCAATGCAATTGGCGTTCCTTCAACGGGTGGATACCCTCCGGACCATCCGCGAGATCGCCGAGCACGTCGCCGGCAGCGGCATCGTCGCCGACCCGAACACCGCCGAACTGATCGACTACGGCCGCAACCTGTTCCGCCGGCTCTGGAGGCAGGACTTCATCACTGTCGACCTGAGCCGGACCACCTCGTAGCTGGCGGCGCTACAGCGACAGGTAGGTCTTCAACTCGTACGGGGTGACGTGGCTGCGGTAGTTCTCCCACTCCGTGCGCTTGTTGCGCAGGAAGAAGTCGAACACGTGCTCGCCGAGCGCCTCGGCGACCAGCTCGGAGCTCTCCATCTCGGTCAGCGCGACACCGAGGCTGCCCGGGAGCTCCTTGTAGCCCATCGCGCGGCGCTCCTCCGGCGTCAGGCTCCACACGTTGTCCTCGGCCTGGGGGCCCAGGACATAGTTCTTCTCGATGCCGCGCAGGCCGGCGGCCAGCAGCACGGCGAACGTCAGGTACGGGTTGCACGCCGAGTCGGGGCTGCGCACCTCCACCCGACGCGACGACGCCTTGCGCGGGGTGTACATCGGCACCCGCACCAGCGCCGAGCGGTTGGCCGCGCCCCACGACGCCGCCGTCGGCGCCTCCCCGCCGTGCACCAGCCGCTTGTAGGAGTTCACCCACTGGTTGGTGACGGCGCTGATCTCGTTGGCGTGCTCGAGAATACCGGCGATGAACGACTTTCCGATGTCGGAGAGCTGCAGCGGGTCGTCGGGGCTGTGGAAGGCGTTGGTGTCGCCCTCGAACAGGCTCATGTGCGTGTGCATCGCCGAGCCGGGATGCTGGGCGAACGGCTTGGGCATGAACGAGGCTCGCACCCCGTCTCCGAGCGCGACCTCCTTGACCACGTAGCGGAACGTCATGACGTTGTCGGCCATCGACAGCGCGTCGGCATAGCGCAGGTCGATCTCCTGCTGGCCCGGGGCACCTTCGTGATGACTGAACTCCACCGAGATGCCCATTTGCTCGAGCGCGTCGATGGCGTGACGGCGGAAGTTCGGCGCCGAGTCGTGCACCGCCTGGTCGAAGTAGCCGCCGTTGTCGGCGGGCACCGGCTCGCTGCCGTCGTCGGGGCCGGGCTTGAGCAGGAAGAACTCGATCTCGGGATGCACGTAGCAGGAGAAGCCCAGATCGCTGGCCTTGGACAGCTGGCGGCGCAGCACGTGCCGCGAGTCCGCCCACGACGGCGACCCGTCGGGCATGGTGATGTCGCAGAACATCCGAGCGGAGTGGTGTTCCCCGGCGCTGGTGGTCCACGGCAGCACCTGGAAGGTGGACGGATCGGGGCGCGCGACCATATCGGCTTCGGACACCCGCGCGAAGCCCTCGATGGAGGATCCGTCGAAGCCGATGCCCTCCTCGAAGGCACCCTCGAGCTCGGCCGGGGCGATCGCGACCGACTTGAGGTATCCGAGCACGTCGGTGAACCACAGCCGGACGAAGCGGATGTCGCGTTCTTCCAGCGTGCGCAGCACGAATTCCTTCTGCCGATCCATGCCCGAAGCGTAGGTTCCGGCTGTTAAATCCGTGTTACACGGCCGCTAGCAGCGCAATCCCGGCGGCGGGACGACGGCGTCGACGAGGAAGTCGACCACGGCCGTGTCGACGCACGCGTCGCCGTTGAACACCACGGTGTGCTGGGTGCCGACGAAGGTGATCAGCGCCGCGCCCATCTGGCGGGCCAGCTCCACCCCGGAGGTGTACGGCGTGGCCGGGTCGCCGGTGGTGGACACCACGACGACCTTGCCGGGGCCGGGTGAGACGGCCGGGCGCACCACCGGCGTCGGCGGCACCGGCCACATCGCGCACACGTCGCGGGAGGCGTAGCCGGTGAACGTCCCGTAGGACAGGAACGGCGCCACCTCCCTGGCGCGCCGGTCGGCGGCCACCCACACCGCCGGGTCGTCGGGATACACCGCGTCGACGCAGCGGATCGCGGTGAACGCGTCCTGTTGGTTCTTGTAGTGCCCGTTGCGGTCCCGGTGTTGGTAGTCGTCGGCGAGCAGCAACAGGTCGGCGGGGTCGGTGCCGCGGGCCAGCCCGAGCAAGCCGCTGGTCAGGTAGCGCCAGTAGCGCTGCGAGTACAGCGCGCTCGCGGTGCCGGTGATGGCGTCCTGGTAGCCCAGCGGGCGCGACTCCGACGTCGCGGCGGGCCGGGTGACCAGCGGGTCGACGAGTTGGTGGAACCGGTCGACGAACCGCGCCGGGTCGGTGCCCAGCGGGCAGTCCGACGAGGTGGCGCAGTCCAGGGCGTACCTGTCGAAGGCCTGCTGGAAACCCGCGGTCTGGTTGAGGGTCTCGGTGACCGGGTCCAGGCTGGGGTCCACCGCACCGTCGAGCACCATGGCCCGCACCCGCTCCGGGTAGCGCTCGGCGTAGACCGCTCCGAGCTGGGTGCCGTAGGAGAAGCCCAGATAGCTGATCTGCTCGTCACCCAGCGCCTGGCGCACGACGTCCATGTCGCGGACCGCGGCCGCGGTGCCGACGTTGGCCAGGAAGTCCGCACCCATCCGGTCCAGGCACTGGTCGGCGAAGCGTCGGTAGACCGCCTCGATGTGGGCCACGCCGGCCGGGCTGTAGTCGGCCAGCGGTTCGGCGCGGTAGGCGTCGAACTCGGCGTCGGTGCGGCAGCGCAGTTCCGGAGTCGAATGCCCGACCCCGCGCGGGTCGATGCCGACCAGGTCGAACCGCCTACCGATCTCGGTGTCGGCCAGCGCCGCGCCCATCGAGGCGACGGTGTCGACCGCCGACGCGCCCGGCCCGCCCGGGTTGACCACCAGCGCTCCGATCCGCTGGCCGCTGGCCGGCACCCGGATGATCGCCAATTGCGCTTGCGGCCCTTGTGGTTTCGCGTAGTCGAAGGGCACCGCGACGGTACCGCACTGCGCGATGGGCAACCTGGAGGTGTCGCGCAGGAAGTCGCTGCATGAACGCCACACCGGCGCAGCGGTATACGTGGTGTCGTCCTGGGTGGCCGGCACCGCCGTCGCGGCCGGGCTCCACACACCTGCGATCACGACCAGTACCGCACCGAGCCGTGCCGCCAGCCACATGGCAGCCATGGTTACACGGGGACGGGGCACGGGTCTCCCCCTGGGACGCAACGGTGACCTGGCCGTTATCCGGCGTCGAGTTCGTATGTGTGCCAGGTCGATTTCTCGGCGCCTATCCCGTCGTAAAGTCGTTGTGCGGTCACGTTGTCCAGCGCGGTCTCCCAGACCAGCTTCAGCGCGCCGCGCTCGCGGCAGTGCTGCAGACAGCGCTCGATGAGCGCCCGCCCGGTCCCGGTGCCCCGGGACTGCGGTGTGACGTAGAGGTCGTTGAGCACGCCGACGCGCGCGGCGTACAGGGTCTGCCAGGTCCAGAACACCGTCGCGAAACCCAGCGGTGTACCGGCGTCGTCGCGGGCGACGAGTTGCAGGCCCTCGTCGGGGTCGGCGATCAGTGCCCGGGCCATCGCGGCCAGGCTCTCGTCGGACGGGTCCACCTCGTAGAAGTCGCAGTAGCCGCGCAGCATCGGCATCAGCTCGGGCAGATCGGATTCGCCGACCACGGTGATGGTCAGCATCGGGTGTCCGGCGGTGGGACGGTGCCGTCGATGAGGTAGCGCGCGGCGATGTCGTCGATGCAGGCGTCGCCGTGGAAGACAACGGTGTGCTGGGTGCCCTCGTAGGTGACCAGGGTGCCGCCGAGCTGCTCGGCCAGATCGACCCCGGCCTGATAGGGGGTGGCCGGGTCGTTGGTGGTGGACACCACCAGCACCGGCGGCAGCCCGTCGACCTCGATGCGGTGCGGGCTCGACGTCGGCGGCACCGGCCAGAACGAGCAGGTTCCCATCGGCGCGTGCCCGGTGAACTCGCCGTAGCTCATGAACGGCGCGACTTCCCGGATGCGCCGGTCCTGTTCGACGACGGTGGCCCGGTCGGTGATCGCGGGTTTGTCGACGCAGTTGACGGCGACGCGCGCGTCGGTGGCGTTGGTGTAGTGCCCTTCGGCGCTGCGGCCCATGTAGAGATCCGACAGCGTCAGCATGGTGTCGCCGCGGCCCTCCTTGATCTCGGTGAGCGCCTGGGTCAGGTGCCGCCACAGGTTCGGCGAGTACAGCGGCAGGATGGTGCCGACGATCGCGTCGTTGTAGCTCAGCCCGCGCGGATCCTTGGTCTCGGCCGGATGCTGGGCCAGCGGCTCCACCAGGGACAGGTAGACGTCGACGGCCTTGGCCGGGTCGGTGCCCAGCGGGCAGCTGGGATCCTTGGCGCAGTCGGCGGCGTAGTCGTCGAAGGCCTGCTGGAAGGCGGCGGCCTGGCGCACGTCGGCCTCGAGCGGGTCGGCGTTGGGGTCGATGGCGCCGTCGAGGATCATCGCCCGCACCCGGTCCGGGTAGGCCTCGGCGTAGCCGGCCCCGATCCGGGTGCCGTAGGAGTAGCCCAGGTAAGTCAGCTTCTCGTCACCGACGGCTTCCCGGATCGCGTCGAGATCCTTGATCACGCTGACGGTTCCGATGTTGGCCAGGAACTCCTCCCCCATCTTGTCGACGCAGCGCTGGACGAATTCCTTGGTCTTCTCCTCGATGTGGGCCACCCCTTCGGGGGTGTACTCGACGACGTTGTCGGCGCGCAGCGCGTCGTTGTCGGCGTCGCTGTTGCACCACAGCGCCGGTGTCGAGTTGGCGACCCCGCGCGGGTCGAAGCCGACCAGGTCGAAACGCTGCCGCACCGACTCGGGCAGCGTCTGGGCCATCGACGCCGCCGCGGTGACCCCGGATTCACCGGGTCCGCCCGGGTTGATGATGAGCGAGCCGATCTTCTCGCCGGTGGCCTTGAACCGGATCAGCGCGAGCTGGGCGACCTCACCGTCGGCCCTGTCGGGGTCATCCCAGTCGACCGGGACCGACAGCTTGCCGCACTCGGCGCCCAGCAGCATCCGCGGCTGATCCGACGGGCCGGCCTGGCACTCGGTCCATTCCACGGGCGAGCCGGGGGGCGGCACCGCGATCAACGCCCGGCCCTCCACCAGCTGGCTGCAGCCGGCGACCAGCAACACCGCGGCGGTGAGGACGAGGCCGGGTCGCACCACCCCGGTCGTGAACTTCATGGCGCACATGCTGCCATGGACCGGCATCGTCGCTGGCATGGCGCGTGCCGGTGTTGCGTGATCCGGCCCTCACCGGGTGGCGTCGAGCAGCTCCTGCAGGGCGTCGCCGAAGTTGTCGGCCATGTCCCAGAGGTCGGGTAGCAGCTCCGGGCAGGACACGATGCCGACGTCGAGTTTGCCGTTCAACGACATCACCGTCATGTTCAGCGCCGAGCCGTGGAAGATGGGGCCCAGCGGATACATCGCCTTGACCTCGCAGCCCAGCATGTACAGCGGCAGCTGGGGTCCGGGCACGTTGGAGACCACCAGGTTGTGCACCGGCCGCGCGCCACCGAGTCGGCTGCTGGCGTAGACACGCATCGCGACCCCGAACACCGCGGGGGCGGCGAACTGCGTCCAGTCCTGCAGCAGCGTGGCGCCGATGGCCGAACTGTGTTGTTTGGCAACAGCATTGGCTTCGGCGATGGCCATGAGCCGTTCGGCGGGGTCCTCGATGCTGGTCTCCAGCCGGGCGAACATGCCGGAGACCTGGTTACGTCCGGGCCGGTCGGACCTGTCGTGCACCGACACCGGCACCATGGCCACCAGAGAGTTCTCCGGCAGCTGGCCGCGGTCGAGCAGGAAGCGGCGCAGCACTCCGGAGACCAAGGCCATCACCACGTCGTTGACCTTGACGTTGAAGTGGTTCTTGACGGTCTTGATGTCCTCGAGGTCCAGCTGGGCGTACGCGATGTTGCGGTGGCCGGTGACGTTGTCGTTGAACGCGGTCTTGGGGGCGGCGAACGGCGGCGCCATGGTCAGGCCGTTGCGGGCCCGTTTGACGGTGTCGACCAGCGTGGACACGGTGCTGGGCACCACGTTGACCAGCTTGAGCGGGCGGCTGACGAAGCGAACCGCCCCGCTGACGGCGATCTCCAGGTCGCTGGCACCGCCGGGGCCGTCCACCGGGTCGGGCGGCGGCGCGTCGGGTTCGGTGGTGCACAGCGTCGACATCAGGTTCGCGCCGGTCACCCCGTCGACGGCGGCGTGGTGCACCTTGGTCATCACCGCGATCCGGCCGCCGCCGTGCGCATCGGTGCCCGCCACGTTCTCGATCACCCACATCTCCCACAGCGGGCGGGACCGGTCCAGCGGCAACGACGCGATGTGCCCGCAGATCTCGGCGAGTTCGGCGCGCCCGCCGGGCGAGGGGAGGCCGATCCGGTGCAGGTGGCGGTCGACGTCAAAGTCCTTGTCGTCCACCCACACCGGGTGATCGAGGTTGAACCGGTTGTCGGCGATCTTCTCCCGGAACTCCGGCATCGCCTTGATCCGCAGCGCCAGCGCGTCCCGAAGCCGGTCGAAGGTGTATCCGCCGGGCATCGACGACGTGTCGAGCTCGAGGATCGAGCACACGTGCAGCGGCTGCGCGGCGGTCTCGAGGTAGAGGAAGCTGGCGTCGAGTCCGCTGAGCCGTTGCATGCCGCCGATGGTATGCCCGCGGCGGCCGAGTGTGAGCAAATCCACTTAACGCGGCGTTCAACTTCCCGTGACGTGGTGGCAGACTTGGCGTGTCAGTGAAACCCGGGGACCTCTTTTCGGCCTCGAGGATTCGAACGACCACCCGATGAGGGGACAACGATGTCTGAACAGACCGTTTACGGTGCTGCCATCGATACGGCGACCGAACCCAAGCCACGGATCAAGGTGCGCACGCACCACCTGCACAAGTGGAAGGCCGAGGGCCACAAGTGGGCGATGCTCACCGCCTACGACTACTCGTCCGCCGCGGTGTTCGACGCCGCGGAGATCCCGGTGCTGCTGGTCGGTGATTCCGCGGCGAACGTGGTGTACGGCTACGACACCACCGTGCCGGTGACCGTCGACGAGCTGATCCCGCTGGTGCGCGGCGTGGTGCGCGGCGCACCGCATGCGCTGGTCGTGGCCGATCTGCCGTTCGGCAGCTACGAGAGCGGCTCCGCGCAGGCGCTGGCCACCGCGACCCGGTTCCTCAAGGAGGGCGGTGCGCACGCGGTGAAGCTCGAGGGCGGCGAGCGTGTCGCCGATCAGATCGCCGCGGTGACCGCCGCCGGCATCCCGGTGATGGCTCACATCGGTTTCACCCCGCAGAGCGTCAACGGGCTCGGCGGGTTCCGGGTCCAGGGCCGCGGCGACGCCGCCGAGCAGACCATCCACGACGCGATCGCGGTGCAGGAGGCCGGCGCCTTCGCGGTGGTGATGGAGATGGTGCCGGCCGAACTGGCCACCCAGATCACCGGCAAGCTCACCATCCCCACCGTGGGCATCGGCGCGGGCCCCAACTGCAACGCCCAGGTGCTGGTCTGGCAGGACATGGCCGGAATGACCAGCGGCAGGACCGCGAAGTTCGTGAAGCGGTTCGGCGCCGTCGGCGACGAGCTGCGCCGTGCCGCAAGCGAGTACGCGCAGGAAGTCGCCGCGGGCACCTTCCCCGCCGAGGAGCACTCCTTCTAGCCGAAGTCCGGCGCTCGCTTCGCCAGGAACGCGTCGATCCCCTCGCGGCCTTCGGCGCTGTCGGCGCGCCTGGCGATCAGCCGGCCCTCCAGCTCCATCTGTGCTTCCAGCCCGTTGCCGAAGGTGCCGAGCAGCAGCTCCTTGACCACGCCGTTGGATCCGGCTGCGGTGGCGGCCATCTGCTGGGCGAGCTGATCGGTGCGCTCGGCCAGCTGGTCGTCGGGGACGACCTCGGTGACCAGGCCCCAGTCCGCGGCCTGCTGCGCCGACAGCTTCCGGTTGGTCAGCATCAGCTCCTTGGTCCTGGCGATCCCGATGAGCCGGGGCAGGTAGTAGGACGAGCTGCCGTCCGGGGACAGCCCGGCACGGGTGTAGGCCATCGTGAACGACGCCGACTCCGCGGCGAGCACCAGGTCGGCGGTGACCGCCAGGGAGAACCCGGCACCGGCGGCGGTGCCGTTGACCGCGGCGATCACGACGGCGTCCATCCGGGCCAGCGTCGAGATCGCGCGGTGCAGATAATCGGCGACCTCCTTGATGTGGGCTCCGCGGTCGGGCACGGTGGCGAAGTCCTTGAGATCACCCCCGGCGCTGAAGAACCGGCCGGTCCCGGTGAGGACCACCACCTTGGTCTCGGCGGTGTCGCAGACCGCGGCGGCGTCGGCCAGTTCCCGAGTCATGGTGGCGTTCATGCCGTTTGCCGCGTCGGGCCGGTTGAGCGTGAGGCGGGCGACGGTGCCGGAACGCTCGAGGGTGATGGTCTGGTATTCAGTCACCCCGGAACTGTAAACCGTGTGGGTTACAGTTCGCCCTCTAGGTACTTCGCGCGGCACGCCCTGCGGGCCAGCTTGCCGCTGGTGGTCCGCGGGATGGCGCCTGCGGCAACGAGTTTGACGTCGGCGACCGGCAGTGCATGGCGGCGGGAGACCGCCGCGCGGATGGCCTCGACCACCGGGCCCACCTCGGCGCGGCCCGCGCCGACGGCCCGCTCTGCGACGATGACCACCTCTTCGCGGCCGTCGCGCGGCACCGCGAATGCGGCGACGAACCCGGCCCGCACGGCTGGCGACGCCTCGGCGACGGTGGCCTCGACGTCCTGCGGGTAGTGGTTGCGGCCGTCGACGATGATGAGGTCCTTCATCCGGCCGGTGATGTACAGCTCGCCGTCCAGGTACACCCCGAGGTCGCCGGTGCGCAGCCACAACGCGCTCTCGGCGCTGCCTTCGGCGTGGCTGCCGTACTGCAGCCGGGACTGCACCTTGTTGTGGAAGGTGAGCTCGGTTTCCCGAACCCGGCCCCAGTAGCCGTGGCCGACGTTCTCGCCGTGCAACCAGATCTCGCCGACCTGGCCGTCGGGCAGTTCGGCCTCGGTGTCGGGGTCGATGATCACCGCCCACTGGCTGCGCGCCACCGTGCCGCAGGACACCTGCGGCACCGCGGCCGGATCGTCGGCGGCCACCTCGACGGCGCGGCCCGCGCTGAGCTCACCGCGGTCGAGGTAGATCGCCTCCGGCCGGCTGCCCGCGGCGGTGGTGGAGACGAACAGCGTGGCCTCGGCCATACCGTAGGACGGTTTGATCACCGCCGGGTTGAGGCCGTAGGGCGCGAACGCGGCGGTGAACCGGTCGATGGAGCCGATGCTGACCGGCTCCGAACCGTTGATCAGGCCGGCGACGTTGCTGAGGTCCAACGTCTCCCCGGCCGGGGGGAGCCCGCGCTGCGCGGCGAGGTCGAACGCGAAGTTCGGGGCGGCCGCGAAGGTCGGGACGTCGGAGTCGCCCAGTTCCCGGATCCACCGGTAGGGCCTGCGCACGAACGACACCGGCGACATCAGCGTGATGTGCCCGCCCAGCAGCGCCGGGAACATGATCATCAGCAGCCCCATGTCGTGGAACAGCGGCAGCCAGCTGACGCTGCGGATGTTCCAGTCCAGGCCGACCCCCAGGATCATCTGCACGACGTTCGTGCAGGCCGACCGGTGGGTGATCTCCACCCCGGCGGGCGTGCGGGTGGAGCCCGAGGTGTATTGCAGGTAGGCGATGTTGTCGCCGTGCAGAGCGACAGGGACGAACGTCGCGCCGACGGTGTCGGGGATCGCGTCGATGGCGATCATCCGCGGGCGGCGTTCCCGCGGCAGGGCGCGCAGGAACTCGCCGACGGACTTGGCGCCGTCGGTGGTGGTCAGGACCACGGTCGGGCGGGCGTCACCGAGCACCGCGTCGAGCCGTTCGGTATGGCCGGGAAGTTCGGGGGCGAACAGCGGGACCGCGATCGCGCCGGCCTGGATGGCGGCGAAGAACCCGACGACGTAGTCGACGCCGTGCGGGGTCAGGATCGCGACCCGGTCACCGGGCTGGGTGACCTGCTGCAGCCGGGCGGCCACCGCGCGCAACCGCGCCCCCAGCCGGCTCCAGCTCAGCTCGACGACACGGTCGTGGTCGTAGTCGAGATAGCGGTACGCCGAAGCGTCGCCGTGGGTCTCGACGTTGCGATCCATGAAGGACGTCAGCGTGAGCCAGTCCGGTATCACGATGTTGCCGTCGTGGTCGAGATAGTCCTCGAGCCTCAGTTCCCGAGTCATAAGACGATCTTAAGAGAATGGCGCAACTATCCCGGTAGGCCGCCCCGCGTGTGGCCCCCCGGTTGATATCGATATGGTCTCGGCCGGACCGGCCGGGTTCACCGCGATATGGCACGCTGGGGTCGCCTACCACGCCCGAGACGAAGGTGATCATGGCCGCCACATCGCCCGAAACCTCCAGGTACACGGAGACCGAGCGCAAGTTCGAGGTGGTCGAGACCACCGTGTCACCGTCGTTCGACGGGCTGTCGGCGGTCGCCCGGATCGAGCGGTCGCCGTCACAACTGCTCGACGCTGTCTACTTCGACACACCCGGACGGGACCTGGTACGGCACCGGATCACGCTGCGCCGCCGCACCGGCGGCGCCGACGCCGGATGGCACCTGAAGCTGCCCGCGGGCGCTGAGACCCGCACCGAGGTGCGGGCCCCGCTGGGCGGTGACGACGCCGACGCGGCGACGGTGCCGGAGAGCCTGCTGGACGTGGTGCTGGCCATCGTGCGTGACCGCCCGCTGGCTCCGGTCGCCCGGATCAGCACCGCCAGGACCGTGGAGATGCTCTATGGGCCGGACGGGTCGGCCATCGCCGAGTTCTGCGACGACCAGGTCACCGCGAGCGCCGAGGGCGGCGAGCAACAGCGCTGGCGGGAGTGGGAGTTAGAGCTGGTCGGGGACGTCGACCCCGAGGTGTTCGAACGGCTCAGCAACCGGCTCCTCGACGCCGGGGCGGCGCCGGCCGGGCACGGGTCGAAGCTGGCCCGGGTGCTGGGCCCCGGTGAACCGTCGGACTCCGGGGATGCCGGCAAGCCCGGCGATCCGGTGCACGCGGCGGTGGCCGAGCATGTCGCCGAGCTGCTGGAGTGGGATCGGGCGGTGCGCTCCGACGTGGAGGACTCGGTCCATCAGATGCGGGTGACCACCCGCAAGATCCGCAGCCTGCTGCAGTCGTCGGCGGGCTCGTTCGGCATCACCGACCACGAGTGGATCCTCGACGAGCTGCGGGAGCTGGCCGGGGTGCTCGGCGTGGCGCGCGACGCGGAGGTGCTCGCCGAACGGTACGAGCGCGCGCTCGACGCGCTGCCAGAGGCCAACGTGCGGGGACCGGTTCGGCAGCGGCTGGTCGAGGGCGCCAAGAATCGCTACCACCAGGGATGGAAGCGCGCGCTGACGGCGATGCGGTCGCAGCGGTACTTCCGGCTGCTGGATGCGCTCGAGGAGTTGGTGGCCGCCGAACCGCCACCGCAGGCCGACCAGGACGCGGCGGAGACCACCATCGGCGGGGCCTACAAGCGGGTTCGCAAGGCCGCCAAGGCGGCTCGGGCCGCCGCCGAGGACCCGGAGGTCGACTCCGACGAGGCGCTGCACAAGATCCGCAAGCGTGCCAAGCGGCTGCGGTACACGGCGGCGGCGACCGGAGCGAGCAAGGTCGCCGAGAAGGCCAAGGCCATCCAGTCGCTGCTCGGGGACCACCAGGACAGCGTGGTTAGCCGGTCGCATCTGAGCCGGCAGGCCGACGTCGCCCATGCCGCCGGGGAGGACACCTTCACCTACGGGCTGCTCTACCAACAGGAGCACGATCTCGCGCAGCGCTGCGAGGAGCGGATCGATAAGGCGCTGGCCAAGCTGGCCAAGGCGGTGCGCAAGGCCTGACTCGGCGGCTCGAGGGCGGATGAGCTGGCCTGTAAGCCGGATTCTGTTCCTCGCCGTCGCGTGACGGCGGCGAGGCGGCGACCATCCATCTGGACACACCGTCACCGGGTGTCTCGAGCGGCCTACCCGCAGGCTCGGGCGAGCAACCCTCGGGCGCCTGCGCGGCCGCAACCAGGTTGCAGCCTTCTTGGCCTTGCTTCGGGTGGGGTTTGCCTAGCCACTCCGGTCACCCGGAGTGCTGGTGCGCTCTTACCGCACCGTTTCACCCTTACCTCCCTGACGGGTGGCGGTCTGTTTTCTGTGGCACTTTCCCGCGAGTCACCTCGGATTGCCGTTAGCAATCACCCTGCTCTGTGAAGTCCGGACTTTCCTCGACACCGTGAGGTGCCGCGGCCGCCCGGCCAGCTCATCCGCCCCAACAACGTACTGGTTCCGGCGCCGATTCCGGTAATACTGGGCGACATGACGCAGGTGCCGCCGGCCCGTTATCTGATGCGGGCCAAGGATCTGGCCGACGCGCGGTACGCCGAACCGGTCACCGTCGAGGATCTAGCGGCCGCCGCCGGCCTGTCGCGGGCCCACTTCAGCCGGATGTTCACCCGGACCTTCGGCGAGTCGCCGGGGGCGTACCTGCAGACCCGGCGGCTGGAGCGGGCGGCGTCGCTGCTGCGGCACACGGACCGGTCGGTCGCCGACATCTGCGCGATGGTGGGGTTGGCCAGCGTCGGCTCGTTCACCACCAGCTTCGCCCGCGTCTACGGGCTCTCGCCGGCGGCCTATCGCGCGTCGATGCCGCCGGCGGCCGTGTACGCCCGGATCCCGAGCTGCATCCTGGCCCGCGACACCCGCAAGACAGCACACCGGGAGAAGACACGCTGACTGGCGCCGTCGTACGGTCGGTCCATGATCAAGATCGCAAGCACCCACCTGTGGGTGCACGACCAGGAAGTCGCGCTGAATTTCTGGACCGGGAAGGTCGGAATGAAAGTGCGCCAAGATGTTTCACTGCCCGACGGCGACGTGGTGTTCCGCTGGCTGACGGTCGGCCCGCCGGGTCAGGACGACGTCTCGATCGTCTTGATGGCCGTGCCCGGGCAGCCGGTGATGGACGAGGCGACCCGCAAGCAGGTCCTCGACCTGACCGCCAAGGGGTTCGCCGGCACCATCTTCCTGACCACCGAGGACTGCCACGCCGAGCACGCCAGGCTCGCCGCCCGCGGCGTCGAGTTCACCGAGGAACCCCACGAGATGCCCTACGGCATCGACTGCGGTTTCCGCGACCCGTCCGGCAACAGCGTGCGCCTGACCCAACTGGCCGAGATCCCGATCGGCGGCTGACGGGTACCGGTCGGGCATCGTAGGCCTGCGGACCCGCACCGGCGCCGGCGAGCTCCACTCCCCGACCGGGCCCCACAGCGGTCAGGCGGCGCCGGAGCCAGGTTCGTCGGACGCTGAGTCGTCGGACGCTGAGTCGTCGGACGCTGAGTCGTCGGACGCTGAGTCGTCGGACACTGAGCCGTCGGACGCTGATTCGTCGGACACTGAGGGTGTCGGCCATCACCTGTCCCTGGGTGCGGGCTGTCGCCGCAGTGGTCGGCGGCCCGTTTCAATGCCGCGTAGGCGGCCACGCCGTGGGGCATCGGCAGCAGGGCACTGAGGTAGGCCATGTTGTCCGGGGCGGGCCGGATCGTCACGCAGCGTTCGGTGGCGGCTTTGGCCGCGCGGTCAGCGTTCGGTGGCGGCATCCAACCGGGCGGCGATGCGCCGCGCCGCCGCGGCCACCCGGGTGTTGCCCCAGCCGTGGAACCCGTCGCCTTGGGCACACAACTGTGCATCCAAGACGCGGCGGTGCTCGACCGACAGGCAGGCCGATTCGCGCACGATCAGGGTGGCCCGCCATTCGGAGAGCTGCCCGGCTTGCAGCGCCGCCAGGGTCTGCGGCATCTCGTGCACCAGCGCCTGGGCCAACCCCAGATGCCGGCCGCCGGTGTGCGGGGCCTCGCGGCGGGCCAGGGCGACCTCGGCCCCCAACCCCACACCCCGCCGCGCCGAAGGCACCCCGGCGGCGGCCTGGGCGGCGCGGCGTTTGGCCGACCACAACGCCGTCGCCCGGGCCTGCGCCGCCGCCGCGGCCGACTTGAGCCGTTCACAGCGCTCGATCAGGTCACGGAGCTCCTGCTGCGAAGCCCCCACACCCACATCGAACACATGTTCTAACACAAACCCGACGCTACCCCCCGGCACCGACATTTAGTCGCCGCACCACGATCACGTTGTCCAGCAGCACCCCCGCCTGGCCGTCGGGTCCGACCGCGTCGCGCTCCTCCGTCCCGACGCAAACGCCTTCCCACCGTGACTCGTCGAGACCGAGCGAGGCGAACACCTCCTCCACGGCGGGGAACCGGTGGTCGTGGACCTGCGGCGGCGCCCACGGCGGGGCCGCGCCATGGTCGACGATCACCAGCAGTCCACCCGGAGCCACTGCTTCGGCCGCCGCGGCGAAGATGCGATCGCGGTCCAGATGAACGAAGGACTGCAGGAACTGCGCCGACACCAGGTCGAACTCCCCCTCGGGAAAGTCCTCGGAAAGGTCGATCTGGGTGAACCGCACCCGGCCGGTCAGCCCGCGCGCCTCCGCCTCGGCCGCCGCGCGCCCCAGCGCGGTCTCGGAGATGTCGACACCGAGCACCTGCCAGCCGTGCTCGGCCAGCCACAGGCTGTCACCGCCCTCGCCGCAGCCGAGATCCAAGGCGCGGCCGGTGGGCAGCGGCGCGGCGATGCGCGCCAGCTGTGCATTGACCCGCCCGCTCCAGATCCGGTCACGTTCGGCGTAGCGGTCCTCCCAATGTTGTTTGACCTCGGATGCGCTCATCGGTGCACTCTTCTCTTCGCGCAACCGCTCATCGGTGCACTCCTCTCTTCGCGCAACCGCTCATCGGTGCACTCCTCTCTTCGCGCAAGCGCTCATCGTTCCTCCAACAGACTCGTCACGATCGACGCCGCCGCCATCGATCCCGCCGCCACGGCGGACGCGACCTGCGGCATCGGGGTGCAGACGTCGCCGGCGGCGAAGACGCCGGGAACCGACGTGCGCGCCATCGGATCCACCTCGATGATCTCCGAGGACACCGGGTTGGGCGGCACGAACCGCACACCCAGGCGGGCGGCCAGGTCGGTGCGCTGGTGCAGCGAGATGCCGGTGAGCAGTCCGGCACGCGGCAGCCGGGTGCCGTCGCCGAACCCCACCGCGGCCAACTCGCCGTCGTCGGCGACCAGTTCGGTGACCACCCGCTCGTCGATCGCGATGCCCGCAGCGGTCAACCGGTACACGTCATCGGCGGTGAGATCGGCGGGCCCGTTGGTCAGCACGACGATGTCGTCGCTCCAGCCGGACAGCAGCAGTGCCAGGTGTGCGGCGCGTTCACCGTTCGCCAGCACCGCCAGCGGCCGGTCGCGCACCTCCCAGCCATGGCAGAACGGGCAGTGGAACACCGAACTCCCCCACAGCTCGGACAGTCCGGGCACGCCGGGCGGTCGGTACTCCATCCCCATCGCGAGCAGCAGCCGGCGGGCCCCGACCCGGCTGCCGTCGGCGAGACCGACGTCGAAGCCGCCCTCGACCCGCCGAGCGTCCGCCACCGCCTTGTCGCGCAGTTTCACTGTCGAATACCGTTGCAGTTCTTTGCGTCCCATCTCGTACAGTTCGGCCGGCGGGCGGCCATCGTGGCCGAGCAGACCACCGATCCCGTGCGCGGCCAGGTTGCTCTGCGCACCGGCGTCGAGCACCAGAACGCGTCGACGCGCCCGCCCCAGCACCAGCGCGGCACTCAATCCGGCCGCGCCGCCGCCGATCACCACGCAATCCCAATCCATGTCCATGCCCCGAGCTTGCCCCCGCCCGCCCACAATGCCAAGCTAACTTGCCATGCAGGCAAACGACGAGGACGCCGTCGACACCAGGGTGCGGAAACGACTGCGGGAACTGCGGATGCAGCGCGGTATGACGCTGGAAGACGTCGCCAACCGGTCCAACATCGACATCTCCACGCTGAGCCGGCTGGAATCCGGCAAGCGGCGCCTGGCCCTGGACCATCTCCCCCGGCTGGCCAATGCGCTGTCCGTCAGCACCGACGAACTGCTGCGCGCCCCCCAGGTCGACGACCCGCGGGTCCGCGGCGGCGCCCACACCCGCGACCAGATCACGTTCTGGCCGTTGACCAATCAGGGTCCCGCCGGTGGGTTGCACGCCTACAAGATCCGGATCAGCGCCAGGAGGCGCACCCCACCGGCGGACCTGCCCGTGCATGAGGGCCACGACTGGATGTACGTGCTCTCCGGCCGGTTGCGGTTGCTGCTCGGCGAGAACGACTACACCATCAAGCCCGGTGAGGCCGTCGAGTTCTCGACGTGGACACCGCACTGGTTCGGCGCCGTCGACGGCCCGGTGGAAGCCATCGTGCTGCTGGGCCTACACGGCGAACGGGTGCACCTGCACACCGATCACAAGTAGGCCGTCTGGTTCACCAGCCGCACCGAGGCCACCCCGTCCGGGTAGAACTCGGCGACCGACAGCGACGCCAGGTCCAGGTGCAGCCGGTACAGGATCGTCGGGCCCGCGTCGAGCGCCATCCGCAGCACCGTCTTGATCGGCGTCACATGCGAGACCACCAGCACGGTCCGCCCGGGGTGGTCGGCGATGATCCGTTGTTGCACACGGGAAACCCGGGCGGCGACGGCGTCGAAGCTCTCCCCGTCCGGCGGCGACACCGCGGTGTCGCGCAACCAGTCGCGGTGCAGCTGCGGGTCGCGCTCGGCGGCCTCCCGGAACGTCAGCCCTTCCCACGCACCGAAATCCGTCTCGATCAGCTCGTCGTCGACGGTGACGTCCAGACCGAGCGCCTTGGCGGACGCGGCCGCGGTGTCGTAGGCCCGCTGCAGCGGCGACGAGATGACGGCGTCGATACCACCCCGCGCCCCCAGGTACCGGGCGGCCGCCGCGGCTTGCTGAACCCCGAGCTCTGTCAGCTCCGGGTTGCCGCGGCCGGAATAGCGCCGCTCGACCGACAATTCGGTCTGTCCGTGGCGCAGCAGCAGCAGCCGCGTCGGCGCCCCCTTCGCCCCGGTCCAACCGACCGGGTTGGAAAGCGGGCCGGGGTTCGACGCCAACCCAGGGTCGGAAGCCGGGCCGAGCCCGGCGGCGGAGTCCATCGCCTCGTTGGCCAGCCGGTCGGCATAGCTGTTCTCGGCGCGCGGGATCCACCGGTAGCTGACGTGATCAAATTGCTGGGCAAGGCTTTTCGCCCCGTGGTGCAGTGCCGCCAGATCGGGGTGTTTGACCCGCCACCGGCCCGACATCTGCTCGACCACCAGCTTGGAGTCCATCGCGACGTCCACCTCGCTGGCCCCCAGTCCGGCTGCCTCGGCCAGGCCCGCGATCAGCCCGCGGTACTCGGCGACGTTGTTGGTGGCGTGGCCGATGGCAGATTTGGCTTCGGCGAGCACCGTAGCGTGATCCCCCGACCACACCACCGCCCCGTACCCGGCCGGTCCGGGGTTGCCGCGGGACCCGCCGTCGGCTTCGACGATCACCTTCACGCCGGAGAACCCTTGACCCGCAGCAGGATCGCCGAGCATTCCGGGCAGCGCAGCACCTCGTCGTCGGCGGCGGCGGCGATCCGGGCCAGCTCACCCTTGTCGATCTCGATGCGGCACGCACCGCAGCGCCTGCCCTGCAGCGCGCCGGCGCCGACGCCGGACCGGGCCCGCTGCCGTTCGTACAGCGTCACCAGTGCCTCGTCGATACCGGCGACGAGTTCGGCCCGGCGCGAGACGGACTGGTGGTGCAGCTGGGCGAGTTCGGCGCGGGCCTCGTCGCAGGCCCGCTCCGCGTCGCTGAGTGCGTTCTGCCGCTCGTCGATGCTGGCCAGTGCCTTGTCCTGGTCGGCGGCCAGTTCCTCGCGGCGCTCCATCACCTCGAGCAGCGAGTCCTCCAGGCTGCTCTGCCGCCGCTGCAGTGTCTCGAGCTCGTGCTGCAGCTCGGTGAGCGCCTTGGCGTCGACGGTGCCGCCCTCCAGCAGCGCCCGGTCCCGGTCCTCGCGCTGACGGACGCCGTCTATCTCGGTCTCGAACTTCGCGATCTGGGCGTCGATGTCGGCCAGCGCCAGCTGCAGCGCCGCCAGCCGGTCGGTGGCCTCTCGGTGTCCGGCTCGGGCCTCCTCGAGCGCCTGCTGTTGCGCCAGGTTCTTGGTCCGGTGTTCGATCCGGCCGATCTCGGCGTCCAGCTCGGCCAACGCGAGCAGCGACCGTTGTTGAGCGACTTCAGCTTTCATCTTCAGCTTTCCTCGACGTTCCATGGGTCGGTGCGCACGTCGGAGACGGTGACCGGCAAGGCCGAACCGAAATGCTCGCCCAGCAGCGCCGCCACCTGACCGCACCACGGATATTCACTGGCCCAGTGTGCGACGTCGACGAGCGCGACATCGGAGATCCGGCGGTGCTCGTCGGCGGGATGGTGGCGCAGGTCGGCGGTGACGTAGGCTTCCACCCCGGCCGCGGCGACCGTCCCCAGCAGCGAGTCACCGGCGCCGCCGCACACCGCCACCCGCGACACCAGCGCCGTCGGGTCGCCGGAGGCCCGCACCCCCCAGGCTGTGGCGGGCAGCCCGGCGCGCACCCGGGCCACGAACGCCGACAACGGTTCCGGGGACGGCAGCGTCGCGATGCGGCCCAGCCCCACGTCGCCGGGCGGCGGTTGCAGCGCGACGATGTCGAAGGCGGGTTCCTCGTAGGGGTGTGCGGCCCGCAGCGCCGCGGTGACGGCGCCGCGCCGCGACGCCGGGGCGATCATCTCGACGCGGTCCTCGGTGACCTTCTCCACGGTGCCGACCGCGCCGATGGCCGGGTTGGCGCCGTCCTGCGGCAGGAACTGCCCGGTGCCGCACACCGACCAGCTGCACTGCGCGTAGTCGCCGATCTGCCCGGCGCCGGCGGCGAACATCGCCGCGCGTACGGCCTCGGCGTTCGCCGGCGGCACGAACACCACCCACTTGTCCAGCGCGGGCCCGGCCGGCACCGGCGACAGCACGTCGGTGACTTCGAGGCCGAGCGCGTCGGCCAGCGCGTCGGACACCCCGGGTGCGGCGCTGTCGGCGTTGGTATGTGCGGTGAACAGCGCACGCCCGGTGCGGATCAGGGCATGGATCAGCGCGCCCTTGGCGGTGTCGGCCGACACCGAGTCCACCCCGCGCAGCAGCAGCGGGTGGTGCGCCAGCAGCAGCCCCCGTTCGGGCACCTGCGCCACCACCGCCGCCGTCGCGTCCACCGCGACGGTGACCGAGTCGACGGGTTCGGACGGGTCCCCGCACACCAGCCCGACCGAGTCCCAGCTCTGCGCGAGCCGGGGCGGATAGGCGGCATCGAGGACGTCGATGACGTCGGCGAGGCGCACCGTCATCGCATCACCCCTAGATTCGCCACAGCACGACAGTAGTGCGCCGGTCGACCCGTGAGGGCCACCGACCACTGCCGTCGGGGACAATGGTGGCGTGACCGACGCGCTGGAACTGGTGATCTTCGACCTGGACGGCACGCTGACCGATTCGGCCGAGGGCATCGTCGCCAGCTTCCGGCACGCGCTGGCGGCCGTCGGCGCCGCGGTTCCCGACGGCGACCTGGTGAGCCGCATCGTCGGCCCGCCGATGCATCTGACGCTGCTGCAGATGGGTCTGGGCGAGCGCGCCGACGACGCGATCGCCGCCTACCGCGCCGACTACACCACCCGCGGCTGGTCGATGAACCGGCCGTTCGACGGGGTCCCGGCGCTGCTGGCCGACCTGCGGGCGGCCGGGGTGCGGCTGGCGGTGGCCACCTCCAAAGCCGAGCCGACCGCGCAGCGGATCCTCGCGCATTTCGGCCTGGACGGCTGCTTCGAGGTGATCGCCGGCGCCAGCCCCGACGGCAGCCGGGCTACCAAGGCCGAGGTGCTGGCCCGTGCGCTGGCCCAGCTCGCGCCGCTGCCGAGCCGGGTGGTGATGGTCGGGGACCGCTCGCACGACGTGGAGGGCGCCGCCGCGCACGGCATCGACACGATCGTCGTCGACTGGGGCTACGGACGCGCCGACTTCGCCAACGCGCCCAGCCCCGCGCTGGCCCACGTGGCCACCGTCGACGAGTTGCGGGAGGTGCTCGGTGTCTGAGCTGCTACACGTGACCTTCGTCTGCACCGGCAACATCTGCCGCAGCCCGATGGCCGAGAAGATGTTCGCCCACCAGCTCGGCGAGCGCGGGCTGGCCGGCGTCGTCCAGGTCAGCAGCGCCGGCACCCACGGCTGGCACGAGGGCGCACCCGCCGATCCGCGCGCCGGGCACGTGCTGCGCGCGCACGGTTATCCCAGCGAGCACCGCGCCACCCAGGTTGGTGACGGGCACCTGGCCGCCGACATGGTGGTGGCGCTGGGCCGCAACCACCTGCGGATGCTGCAGCATCTCGGGGTGCCGACGGAGCGGCTGCGGATGTTGCGGTCGTTCGACCCGCGCTCGGGTGCGCACGCCCTCGACGTGGAGGACCCCTATTACGGCACCCACGACGACTTCGAGGATGTCTTCACGGTGATCGACGCCGCGCTGCCCGGCCTGCACGACTGGGTGGACGATCGGCTGTCGGAGCGGACGCGGGCCGGCTGATGAGGCGTTGGGGATTCCTGCTGCGACCGCAGTGGCTGGCGTTGTACGTGGTGGTCGCCGCGTTCGCCTACCTGTGCTTCACCGTGCTGGCGCCGTGGCAGCTGGGCAAGAACACCCAGACCTCGCGGGAGAATGCGCAGATCTCCCGGTCGCTGGACGCCGAGCCGGTGCCGGTGACGACGGTGTTGCCCGGGCAGGATTCGGCGGCCCCCGACGAGCAGTGGCAGCGGGTCACGGCCACCGGCCGGTATCTGCCCGACGCGCAGGTGGTGGCGCGGCTGCGGCTGATCGACGGCGATCCCGCGTTCGAGGTGCTGGTGCCGTTCGTCGTCGACGGCGGTCCGACGGTGCTGGTCGACCGCGGCTACGTCAAACCGGTGGAGGGGTCCGCGGTGCCGCCGATCGAGCCGGCGCCCCGGGAACCGGTGACGATCACCGCGCGGCTGCGCGACAGCGAGGGGCTGGCGACGGGCAAGGACCCGTTCGACGCCGACGGCGCGCGGCAGGTGTACTCGATAAACACCGAGCAGATCGCGGCGCTGACCGGGGTCCCGCTGACGGGCTCGTATCTGCAGCTGGTGGAGGACCAGCCCGGTGGCCTTGGGGTGATCCCGCTCCCGCACCTGGACGCCGGCCCGTTCCTGTCCTATGGGATCCAGTGGATCGCGTTCGGGGTGCTGGCGCCGATCGGCGTCGGCTACTTCGTGTACTCCGAGTTCAAGGTGCGCCGGCGCGAGCGGGAAGCCGCCGGCGTGCCGGATCCGGACCGGGCGCTCACCACCGAGGAAAAGCTCGCCGACCGCTACGGCAGGCGACGCTGACCGCGACGGCAGGCGACGCTGACCGCGACGGTGGTGGCCGCGGCCAGCACCTGAACCGCACGCGACAACCGCACGGCGCGGGCCAGGTCGTCGACCTGCGGGATCCGCCCGTCCCCGAGGGTGGGCCGGATCTCCAGCTCGTGGGCGTACTGGGTGGGCCCGCCCAGCCGGACCCCGAGCGCGCCGGCGAACGACGCCTCGGCGATCCCGGCGTTCGGGCTGGGATGCTTGCGGGCATCGCGGCGCCAGACCCGCGCCGCCGCCGCCGGTGACCCACCCACCACCGGGGCGCAGAGCGCGACCAGCACCCCGGTCAGCCGGGCGCCGGCCAGGTTCACGACGTCGTCGAACCGGGCTGCGGCCCAACCGAACCGGAGGTAGCGCGGCGAGCGATGCCCGATCATGGCGTCCAGTGTGTTGGCGGCCCGGTACACCAGGACCGCGGGGACGCCGCCCAGCGCCGCCCACACCAGGGGGCTGACCTGCGCGTCGGAGGTGTTCTCGGCGATCGACTCCAGCGCCGCGCGGGTCAATCCGGCCGCGTCCAGGACGGCGGGGTCGCGCCCGCACAGCGACGGCAGCAGCCCGCGCGCGCCGGCCAGGTCGTCGGCGCGCAATACCGCCACCATCTGCTCCCCGGTGCGGCACAGCGATGTGCCGCCGAGCGCGACGTAGGTGGCGAGCCCGACGCTGGCCGCCTCCCCGAGGGCGCCGCGGCGACGGCCGGCGCGTTCGAGCAGTGTCCCGGCGATTGCGACGGCGCCGAGCAGGCCCGCGGTGTGCGCCACGCCGGAGAGCCGGTCGTCGGCGTAGCTGCGCCGCTCCAACGCCGCTGCCCCGCTACCGAACAGCGCCACCGGGTGGCCGCGCTGCGGGTCGGCGAGCGCGGCGTCGGCGACGACTCCGGCGGCGATCCCGGCCGCGCGCACCCCTGCTGCGAACACCCCGGCAGCGTCTCACAACGGGATTTGCCCGACGTCGCGAGGTCGGGATGACAGACTGTCGGCATGGGGGACGCGATCTTGACCGCTGCGACCGTGATCACCATGGACGAGGACACCCCTCGGGCGCAGGCGGTGGCGGTTTCCGGGGACACCATCGTGGCGGTGGGCAGCGTCGAGCAGTGCCGCGACGCGCTTCCCGGCGCCGACGTCGTCGACACCGGGGCCGCCGTGCTGGCGCCCGGTTTCGTTGAGCCGCACAGCCATCCGTTGATCAGCGGGGTCGCCACGCAGGCGCCGGCACGCTCGATCGCGCCGTGGGACTGCCCGACGTGGGCCGATGTTCTCGACGTGTTCACCGAAACCCTGGCCGGCAGCGACCCGGGCACCCCGCTGCTGTTCGCGGGTTTCGACGCGCTGCTGCACGGCCATCCGAAACCCCACGCCGCCGAGCTCGACGCGATCTTCGGCGACCGTGTCGCGTTGGTCACCGACAACTCGGGCCACGGTGTGTATTTCAACTCGGCGCTGATCCGCAGTTACGGCTGGGACGTCAACCCGCCGGCCGACCCGGTGGCCTCGCACTACGGACGCAATCCGGACGGCTCGCTCAACGGGCAGGGGTTCGAGTTGCCGGTGCTGACCGAGGTGACCGGCCCGATCATGGCCAAACTGGGCAATCCCCTGCTCGCCGGCGCGCTGTACTACGCGCAGATGGCGCGCGGCGGTTACACCTCGACCTCGGACATGACCTACGACCCGAAGTTCGCCGCCGGCTACGAGGCGCTGGCCGCGGCACCGTCCTGTCCGCTGCGGATCAGCATGTGGGAGGTGTCCACCAGCGACACCTACACGGAGCCAACGACTTTCACCGCTGGTGAGCACTGGCTGACGAAGGCGGGGGTGAAGCTGTGGACCGACGGTTCGCCGTGGGTCGGCAACATCGCGATCTCGTTCCCGTACCTCGACACCGAGGCCACCCGCACGGCGGGGATCGATCCGGCGACCGCGGGCGGGGTCGAGTCGATGAACTACAGCCGCGAGCAACTCGACGCGATCCTGGACCGGGCCGCGCCCGCGGGCTGGCAGATGGCGTTCCACGCCAACGGTGACCTGGCGCTGGACCTCGCGCTGGACGCCTACGAAGCCGCGCTGACCCGCCACGGCCTGCTCGGCACCGGCCACCGGTGGCGCCTCGAGCACTGCGGTGCGGGCACCCGGGAACACTTCGACCGGGCCGCGCGGCTCGGTGTGCACGTGTCGCTGTCGCCGTTCCAGTACTACTACTGGGGCGACCTGCTCGACGGCGCGATCTTCGACCACGAGCACGGATCCCGGTGGGCCGCTTTCGCCGACGCCGTCGCCTCGGGTGCGTGCGTCTCGCTGCACAACGACGGGTCGGTGTCGCCGCCGACGCCGGTGATCAACATCGCCACCACGGTCACCCGGCGCACCCGCGCCGGCGGAGTGCACCGCCCCGAGCAGGCCATCACGCTGGACCAGGCGTGGCGCGCGCAGACCATCGACGCGGCGCGCACGCTGCGCCGCGACCATCTGGTCGGCTCGATCACCCCGGGCAAGCTCGCCGACTTCGTCGAGCTGACCGCGGACCCGTGGACCGTGGACCCGGCCGAGCTGATCGACCGGGTCGAGGTGACGGGGACGTGGCTGGGCGGCCGGCGCATCGACCTGGATGCGTTCCTGGCCGCGATCGGCGGTACCGACCACACCGAACACGCCCACCTGGCCGAGCGTAAAACCAAGGGCTGCTGCTGATTCCGGCCCGGGTCAGCGCTGCAGCACCAGCTCGGCGCCGCGGTGGGCGATCATCATGGTCGGAGCATTGGTGTTGCCCGCCGTGATCGTCGGCATTACCGACGCGTCGATGACCCGCAGCCCGTCGACGCCGTGCACCCGCAGGTGCGGATCGACGACTGCGCGATCGTCCACGCCCATCCGGCAGGTGCCGACAGCGTGGAAGACGCTGGACTCCCGCGTGGTCAGCCAGCCGGGGTCGGTCGGGTCGCCGTCGCGGTCGAGCCGGTTGCCCACCAGCGCCCGCATCGCCGGCTGGCCCTCGACGATCTCGCGGGTCAGGGCCGCGCCGGCCAGCAGCCTGCGGACGTCGTGCTCGCGGCTCAGCCGCGGGAACTCCACCTGCGGGCGGTCCCCGCGCAACCGCACCCGGCCACGGGCCTCGGGTTGCAGCACGACGGTGTAGACGGTGAAGGCGTTGACGCGGGGCAGCTTCAGCCGTCCGCGCTGGTCGAGCGCGTAATACACCGGGGTGATGGCGATCTGATGCTCGAGGGTGAACAGCTGCGCCTCGAACGGCGTGGTGGTCAGCGCCCCGGTCCCGGTGCGGACCAGCGAGGCCAGCGCGCGGCCGGCGCGCACCGGGCCCATGGTGTTGACCGTCGGCACCGACGTTTCCCAGCCCTGCGGCACCGAGAGGTGGTCGTGGAAGTTCTCCCCCACCCCCGGGCGGTCGATGCCGGAGCGCAAAAGCAGTGCCGCCGAGCCGATGGTGCCCGCGCACAGGATGACTTCCTGGCGGGCGCGCAGCACGTCGTTGCCGCACTCGACGCCGACCGCGCGGCCCGCCTCGAGCAACACGCGGGTGGCCTGCGTCCTGGTGAACAGTTGCAGGGCTTGGTGGCGCGGAACCCGGTGCAGGTAGCCGTGGGCCGACGAGCAGCGCAGTCCGCGCCGCTGGTTGACCTGGCAGCGGGCGACGCCGAGTTGGGTCCGGCCGTTCTGGTCCGGATTGTGCGAGTGCCCCGCTTCCACGGACGCATCGATGAACGCGTCGTCGAGGATGTGCCGATGACCACACCAGGACACGTCGATGGGTCCGGTACCGCCCCGGTAGTCGTCGGGTCCGGCGATCCAGCGTTCGAGCGCCTTGAAGTGCGGCAGCACGCCGGCGAAATCCCAACCGGTGGCACCCATCTCGGCCCACCGGTCGTAGTCGGAAGGCCGGCCACGAACGAATACCATCGCGTTGATCGAGCCGCTGCCGCCGACGATGCGGCCTCCGGCGAACGGGCCGTCGGCGCCGGCCCGGCTGGGATCGGGCGCGGTCGGGTAGCGCCAATTGGCGGTCGCGAACAGGCTGGCGACGCCGAACGGCAACCGTACGTCGGGGCGGCGGTCGGTGCCGCCCGCCTCGACCAGGATGACACTTGCGCCGGCGTCTGCGAGCCGGGCGGCGACGATCGAGCCGGCCGAGCCGGCCCCGACGACGATGTAGTCGGCGCTGCGCACGGTCATACGATGTTCATCGCGCCGAGGAACGTCTCACCCAGGGTGTGGTCACCGCGGATCGTCACGTCGTGCTCCCGCCACGGGCTACGCCGAGTCCCCCAGGACGGGAAATCGGCTGCGTGTCCGATGATCTCGACCGCGGTGTCGGCACCGGGAGCGGTGATCGCGCCGTCGGGCAGCACGCTCCAGCGCCCGCCTCCCGGGCCCAGCAGCGTCAGCCCGATCGGGCGGTGGAACCAGCCGTGCCTGGCGGTCGCGAGCTGATTGCCCAGCACTGCGAGCATCCATTGGATCGCGACGTCGAGCTGCCGGGCGTCGGCGGGTGGCCGGTCCTGCCCGAGTGCGGGTGCGAGGTCGAAATGCAGGTGGGTGTACTGGTCGAAGACGCCGGCGGCGGTCATCAGCAGCCCGAGCGGGAAGCGCCCCAATTCGCCGAGCGGGACGGACATCCGGGCCAGCGGGGTGCGTACCAGGCCGGCCGCCAGGCGCGTCGAGCGCGCGGTCCACCGCTCGTATTCGGCGAGGACCTGGCGTGGCGACCAGTCCCGGCGCGCTTCCACCAGCGCGTCGTTGGCCCGCTCGATGTCGTCGGTGCGCAGCAGCGGGATGGACGCGGGGGTGAACATCGTGTGTGCCCCCGACCCGATGTGGGCGATGACGTCCTTGACGGTCCAGCCGGCAGCCTTGCTCGGCGTCTGCCACTGCTCGTCGGTGAGCCCGCGGCAGAAGTCGAGCAGTGCGGCACGGGTGTCCCGAAGTGCACCGATACGCGCGGTCACCGTGGATTGCGCCGTCATCTTGGTTTGTTCCACCGATCCGTCACCATTGAAATATGCTGCCCCACACACTATTTGAATACTCCCTGGCTGCCACGGGCGGGGCGGCAGCGCCATTGCATGAATGAAAGCAATTGTGACACTTGAAATCAACCCCTGCGCGCACATTCGAAAGGGTGATGGTTCGTCACTTTCGTGAGGTCCGATCACGGACGCGGCGCGTCGCATTGCCATCTATGTCGAACACGTGTTCTAATGGTTCCGTCGACCCGCTCCCGCGGGCGAACCTCAGGAGGGAGCTCACCGTGACGATGACAGTAGACGCCCGAGAGTTCGTGCGCACCGACGCCGCGGAACCTCACCCCGTACCAGTGCACCCGGTCGCCGGCCCCGCGCCCGAGGTGACCGCCGAGTCGAAGAAGTCGGCCCCCAGGAAGGCGGCGAGCAGGAAGACCAAGACCCTGGAGCTGACCCTGACGGTCACCGGCACCGCCGACGGCGAATGGCACGCCGAGCTCAAGCAGGGCAGCACCTACCTGGCCCGCAACCTCGCGGTGGCCGCGGCCGCGGTCTCGCGGGCGGCCAAAGAACTGCACCAGGATCTGTCCACCCCGATCGACGAAGTCATCGAGCAGGCCCGCGCCCAGCAGGCGGCCAAAGTGGCGGCGCTGGAGGCCGAACTGGAAGCTGCCCGCAAAGCGCTCGCCAGCCTGGATTGACCCCGCCGACGCCAGTTGTCGTCGAAACAACGTGCGGTGAAACGCTATTCACGCCGGATCCGGCTGCGGGTCGAAAACCCGCCGAACACTTGACAGGTCGCGGCAGCTCCGACAGACTGAGCCACTAGCTCGTCCGACAACTCAATACGCCGATGAAGCGCAGCGGGAGAACCTCCGTCATGGAGGCGCCGTAGGAGCAAGGTCCTCCCCGGGAATCTCTCAGGCCCAGTACCGCAGCGTGGAGGCAACTCTGGAGAACAGCACCGGCGAAGCCACGTCGGATGCTTACCGAAGGTGAACGCGCTCACGCGTCAAACTCTCAGGTTTCAGGACAGAGCGGGGAGGTGCCCTATTCGATGCCCGGCTGCGCCGGGTACGACGAACCTGGAGTGCACCTCGTGTCCGACACGTCCTTCGTCCGGCGCCACCTCGGCCCCGATGCCACCGCGCGCTCCCACATGCTCGCCGCGGTGGGCTACGACAGCCTCGACGCGCTGATCGACGCCGCCGTCCCGGCACGTATCCGCAGCACCGATCCGCTGGACTTACCGGCGGCCCGCGACGAAGCGCAGGTGCTCGATGCCCTGCGAAACTACGCCTCCCGCAACGAAACCCGAGTGCAGATGATCGGCCTCGGGTACCACGACTCCGTCACCCCCGCGGTGTTGCGCCGCAACATGCTGGAATCCCCGGCGTGGTACACGGCCTACACGCCGTACCAACCCGAGATCTCGCAAGGTCGCCTCGAGGCGCTGTTGACCTTCCAGACCGTGATCGAGGAACTCACGGCGCTGCCGATCGCCGGCGCGTCGCTGCTCGACGAACCCACCGCGGTGATGGAAGCCGTGCTGCTGATGCGTCGGGCCGGCACCCGCGGCACCGGCCGGGTGCTGGTCGACGCCGACATCCTGCCGCAGACCCTGGCCGTCGTCAGGGGTCGCGCGGCGGCCGTCGGGATCGATGTCGGCACGGTCGATCTGGCCGCCGACCTGGGTCCCGAGCTCGGGAGCGGCGAGGTGTTCGGCATCGTCATCCAGTGCCCCGGCGCCGGCGGGGCGGTCCGCGACTACCGCCATGTGATCGCCCAGGCGCGCGAGCACGGCGTGTTGACCACCGTCGCGGCCGACCCGCTGTCGCTGACGCTGATCACCCCGCCCGGCGAGCTGGGCGCCGACATCGCCGTCGGGTCCGCGCAGCGCTTCGGGGTGCCGCTGTTCTTCGGCGGACCCCACCCCGGCTACCTCGCGGTGCGGTCCGGGCTGGAACGCATGCTGCCGGGCCGGTTGGTCGGGGTGTCCGTGGACGCCGCGGGCCGGCCCGCCTACCGGCTGGCGCTGCAGACCCGGGAACAACACATCCGCAGGGAGAAAGCCACCAGCAACATCTGCACCGCGCAGGCCCTGCTGGCCAACGTCGCCGCCATGTACGCCGTCTACCACGGCCCCGAGGGGCTGCGCGCGATCGCCGCCCGGGTGCACGGGCACGCCCGTAATCTTGCGGAAAGCCTCTCTGCCGCTGGGCACTTCGTGGTCCACGAGAACTTCTTCGACACCGTCACGGTGCGCACGCCGGGACAGGCCCGGGAACTCGTGGACGCCGCCGACCGGGCGGGCATCAATCTGCGCCTCGTCGACAGCGACCATGTCGGGATCGCCTGCGACGAGACCACCACTGCCGACATCGTCGCCCGCGTGCTCGCGGTGTTCCAGGCCACCCCGGTGACCCCCGCCCGGCGCCCGGGTCTGCCCGCCACCATGCGGCGCTCCTCACCGTTCCTCGACCAGCCGGTGTTCCACTCCCACCGGTCCGAGACGGCGATGCTGCGCCACCTGCGCGCGCTGTCGGACAAGGACCTGGCCCTGGACCGCACCATGATCCCGCTGGGATCGTGCACCATGAAACTCAATTCGGCCGTCGAGATGGAACCGATCAGCTGGCCGGGCTTCGCCTCGATCCACCCGTACGCCCCGGCCGCCCAGACCGCCGGGTACCGCGCGCTGATCGAGGACCTGCAGCGCTGGCTGTGCGAGATCACCGGATACGACCGGGTCTCGTTGCAGCCCAACGCCGGATCGCAGGGCGAGCTCGCCGGCCTGCTCGCGATCAAGGCCTACCACCGGGCGCGCGGTGACGCCCGGCGCACCGTGTGTCTGATCCCGCAGTCGGCGCACGGGACCAACGCCGCGTCCGCCGTGCTGGCCGGGATGCGGGTCACCGTGATCGCCACCGCCGAGGACGGCAGCATCGACCTCGACGACCTACGGGCCGAACTCGCCGAGCACGCCGACACCGTGGCCGCGATCATGCTGACCTACCCCTCCACCCACGGCGTCTACGAGGAGCAGGTCGGCACGGTCTGCGACCTGGTGCACCGTACCGGCGGGCAGGTCTACATCGACGGCGCGAACATGAACGCCCTTGTCGGGCTGGCGAAGCCGGGACAATTCGGCGGCGACGTCTCCCACCTGAACCTGCACAAGACCTTCTGCATCCCGCACGGAGGCGGCGGCCCCGGTGTCGGGCCGGTCGCGGTCCGCGCCCACCTGGCCCCGTACCTGCCCGGTGATCCGCTCGCCGACGATGCAACCACACCGGCGATCGCCGGCGCCGCCCACGGCTCCGCGGGCATCTTACCGATCACCTGGGCCTATCTGGCGCTGATGGGGCCCGACGGCTTGACCGACGCCACCCGCACCGCGGTGCTCTCGGCCAACTACATCGCCAAAATCCTTGCCGGGCACTACCCCGTGCTCTACACCGGTCCGGCGGGTTTGGTCGCCCATGAGTGCATCGTCGACCTGCGCGAGCTCACCCGCCAGACCGGGGTCACCGCCGAGGACGTCGCCAAACGCCTCATCGACTACGGATTCCACGCTCCGACCCTGTCCTTCCCGGTCAACGGCACGCTGATGATCGAGCCGACCGAGTCCGAGGACCTGACCGAGCTGAACCGGTTCATCGCTGCGATGATCGCGATCCGCCGCGAGATCGCCGACGTCGCAACGGGAATCTGGTCGGTGGAACGCAGCCCGCTGCGCAACGCCCCGCACACCGCCGACCAGGTCGCCTCGGACAACTGGGATCTGCCCTACACCCGGCGCCAGGCCGCCTATCCGGTCGCCGGGGCGGTGCACACCAAGTACTGGCCGCCCGTGCGGCGCATCGACGGTGTGCACGGCGACCGCAACCTGGTCTGCTCGTGTCCGCCACCGGAAGCCTTCGCCGCCAGCACCTCCGAGGAGATCTACGCATGACGGCCACCACCACGCAGGTCTCCCCCCTGCTCGACGAGCACGAGATACTGGGCGCCTCCTTCACCGACTTCGCGGGCTGGCAGATGCCCGTCAAGTACGGCAGCGAGCTCGCCGAACACCATGCGGTGCGGCAGTCGGCGGGCCTGTTCGACATCTCCCACATGGGCGAGATCCTGGTCGAGGGGCCGGGTGCGGCGGCCGCGCTCGATCACGCCCTGGTCGGTGAGCTGTCCAAGGTGGCGGTCGGCCGGGCCAAGTACTCGCTGATGTGCGACGCATCCGGCGGTGTCCTCGACGACCTGGTCACCTACCGCCTCGCCGACGAACGGTTCCTGGTGGTCGCCAATGCCGCCAACACCGCCACCGTCGTCGCCGAACTGACCGGCCGGGCTCGGCATTTCGACGCGAGGGTGACCGATCAGTCGGCCCGCTACGCGCTGATCGCCGTGCAGGGCCCCGCCGCGCGGGACATCGTCGAGGCGGTGGTCCGCCATGCCGGGACCGACCGGGGGGACACCGTCGACGCGCTGAAGTACTACGCCGTCACCACCGCCGACGTCGCCGGCATCGACGTCCTGCTGGCCCGCACCGGCTACACCGGTGAGGACGGTTTCGAGCTGTACGTCGCCCGCGCCGACGCCGTGCGCCTGTGGCGGGTGCTGTTGGATGCCACCACGGCACGCGGTGGTGCGGCCGCCGGCTTGGCCTGCCGCGACACACTGCGGCTGGAGGCCGGCATGCCGCTCTACGGGCACGAACTGAGCACCGGCACCACCCCGTACGAGGCCGGTCTGGGCAAGCTGGTGCGGCTGAGCAAGGACTTCGTCGGCCGCGACGCGCTCGCCGCGATCGCCGAGAGGCCGCCGGCCCGCACCCTGGTCGGTCTGACTGGCACCGGCAGACGCGCCGCCCGCGCCGGTTACCGGGTGCACGCCCGCGACGAGGCCGGAACCGCCGTCGGCGTCGTGACCTCCGGGGCGCTGTCCCCCACCCTCGGCTACCCCGTCGCGATGGCCTACGTCGCCACCGAATTCGCCCATCCCGGCATCGAACTCGCCGTCGACCTGCGCGGCAGGAAGGAACTCTTCCAGATCACCGCGCTGCCCTTCTACCGGCGTCCCTGACGCCCCACCTCGAGGAGATCCGATGACGGACACCACCATTCCCGACGACCGCGGCTACACCGACGAACACGAATGGGTGATGATCACCCCCGGCGCCACCGCCCTGCCCGACACACCCGTGCGGGTGGGCATCACCTCGGTCGCCGCCGCGGCCCTCGGCGACCTGGTCTACCTCGACCTGCCCGAGGTGGGCAGCCTCATCGAGGCCGGAACGGCCTGCGGTGAAGTCGAATCCACCAAGACCGTCTCCGAGCTGTTCCCACCGGTCAGCGGCCGCGTCGAGACCGTCAACCAGGCCGCCGTGGACGACCCCAGCCTGGTCACCCAGGACCCTTACGGCGACGGATGGCTCTTCGCCGTCACCCCCACCGAGCTCGGACCGCTGCTGCGCGCCGCCGAATACGCCGAGAAGAACGGAGCCGCATGATGACGATCCTCGATGAGCACCTCACCGAATTCGACCCGGAGGTCGCCGAGGCGATCGGCCTCGAGCTGCGGCGCCAACGCGTCGGCCTGGAGATGATCGCCTCGGAGAACCACGCCCCGCTGGCGGTGATGCAGGCCCAGGGGTCGGTGCTGACCAACAAGTACGCCGAGGGTTATCCGGGCCGGCGCTACTACGGCGGCTGCGAACACGTCGACACCATCGAGCGGCTGGCGCTCGACCGGGTCAAGGCGCTGTTCGACGCCGAATTCGCCAACGTGCAACCCCATTCGGGCGCCCAGGCCAACGCGGCGGTCATGCATGCGCTGATCAGCCCCGGCGACACCATCCTCGGTCTGTCGCTGGACTGCGGCGGCCACCTCACACACGGCATGCGGCTGAACTTCTCCGGCCGGCTCTACACCGTCGCCGCGTACGGCGTGTCCAAAGACGACCACCTCATCGACATGGACGAGGTCGCCGCCGCCGCCCGCGAGCACCGGCCGAAGCTGATCATCGCCGGATGGTCCGCCTATGCCCGGCATCTCGATTTCGCGCGGTTCCGGGAGATCGCCGACGAGATCGGCGCGTACCTGATGGTCGACATGGCGCACTTCGCCGGCCTGGTCGCCACCGGGCTGTACCCGTCACCCGTCCGGCACGCCCACGTCGTCACCTCCACCACGCACAAGACCCTCGGTGGCCCCCGCGGCGGCATCATCCTGACCAACGATGCCGACCTGGCCAAGAAGATCAACTCGGCGGTGTTCCCGGGCCAGCAGGGCGGCCCGCTCGAACACGTCATCGCCGCCAAGGCCGTCGCGTTCAAGATGGCTGCCCAGCCCACCTTCGCCGAGCGCCAGCGGCGCAGCATCGACGGTGCCCGCGCGCTGGCCGCCCGCCTGGGTGAACCCGATGTCGCGCGGGCCGGTATCAGCGTTCTCACCGGCGGCACCGACGTGCACCTGCTGGTGGTCGATCTGCGGCACGCCGACATCGACGGCCAACAGGCCGAGGACCGGCTCGACGCGATCGGGATCACCGTCAACCGCAACGCCGTGCCCTTCGATCCCCGCCCGCCCATGGTCACCTCGGGGCTGCGGATCGGCACGCCGGCGCTGGCGGCGCGCGGGTTCCAGCACGAGGATTTCGTCACCGTCGCCGACGTCATCGCCGCCGCGCTGACCGCCGCCCCTGAGGCGGACACCGCGCACCTGCAGGCCAAGGTCGCTGCGCTGGCCGAGAAGTTCCCCCTCTACCCCGGCCTGACATGACGATCAGCGTGTTCGACCTGTTCTCGGTGGGCATCGGGCCGTCCAGTTCTCACACGGTCGGGCCGATGCGCGCCGCCGCGGACTTCGTCGACGAGCTGCGCCGCCGCGGGCAGCTGCGCACGCTGGCCGGGGTGCGGGTGGACCTGTACGGCTCGCTGGCCGCCACCGGCGCCGGTCACGGCACGATGTCGGCGATCCTGCTCGGCCTCGAAGGGCTGCGCCCCGACACCGTGACCACCGAGCAGAAGGACGCCACCCTCGACCGCATCCACCGCAGCGGCACCACCCGCATCGGCGGGATCGCCGCGGTGGCGCTGACCGAGGACGGCATCGCGCTGCATCCCGACGAGGTCCTGCCCCGGCACACCAACGGGATGACGTTCACCGCCACCGCAGCCGACGGCACCGTGCTGGCCGTGCGGACATACTTCTCCGTCGGCGGCGGTTTCATCGTCACCGAGGACGAGGCGGACGACACCGACGCGTTCACCCCGCCGTTGGCGTACTCGTCGTCGCACGCCCTGCTCGAGCTCTGCGATGTGCACGGGCTGCGGATCAGCGAGGTCGCGCTGCGTAACGAAATGTCGCGGCGCACAGAGGATCAGATCCGCGCCGAGCTGCTGCACATCCGCGACGTCATGGTCGAGTGCACGGAGCGGGGCATGTCCCGCGACGGGACGCTGCCGGGGCTGCTCGGGGTGCGGCGGCGCGCCAAGCGCTGGCACGAGCGCCTGGTGGCCGAGGACCCCACCCGGGCCCCGGAATTCGCCGAGGACTGGGTCAACCTGGTGGCGCTGGCGGTCAACGAGGAGAACGCCTCCGGCGGCCGGATGGTCACCGCCCCGACCAATGGGGCGGCCGGGATCGTCCCCGCGGTCCTGCATTACGCCACGCACTACACCACCGCAGGCAGGGCCCACCCCGACCGCACCGCGGTGAGTTTCCTGCTCACCGCCGGCGCCATCGGATCGCTGTTCAAGGAGCGCGCATCGATCTCCGGCGCCGAGGTGGGCTGCCAGGGGGAGGTGGGATCGGCGGCCGCCATGGCCGCGGCCGGCCTCGCCGAGGTCCTCGGCGGCACGCCGGGGCAGGTGGAGAACGCCGCGGAGATCGCTATGGAGCACAGCCTCGGGCTGACCTGTGATCCCGTCGCCGGGCTGGTGCAGATCCCCTGCATCGAACGCAACGCCATCTCGGCGGGCAAGGCCATCAACGCAGCGCGAATGGCGTTGCGCGGCGACGGAACCCACTGCGTGACCCTCGACCAGGTGATCGACACCATGCGGGCCACCGGCTACGACATGAGCACCAAGTACAAGGAAACCTCCACCGGCGGGCTGGCGATCAACGTCGCGGTCAACGTGGTGGAGTGCTGACGATCGGAATCGACTGATGGACATCACATTGCGCAGCACGCATCGGTACCGCTGGTGTGAAGCGGGGATGGCGGAGATGTTCGAGGGTGGGGTGATCATGGATGTCGACGACATCCCCGTCCCCCACCGGGGATGGTGAACCCGATGTCCACCCGCGATATCGCGGTCCTGGGTGGCGGGCCGGCCGGATACGCCACGGCGTTACGCGCGACCCAGCTCGGCCTCACCGTGACGCTCGTCGAAGAAGACCGGGTCGGCGGCACCTGCCTGCACCGCGGCTGCGTGCCCACCAAGGCGCTGCTGCACGCCGCCGAGATCGCCGACGGGGTGCGCCAGGCCGCCCAGTTCGGCATCGCGGCGAGCCTCTCCGGGGTCGACGTCGGCCAACTGCACACGTTCAAGGACAGCCTCGTGCGGCGACTGCACCAGGGCCTGGACGGGCTGCTCGCCGCCCGCGGCGTCACCGTCGTCACCGGCCGGGGCGAACTGGCCGGTCCGCACACCCTCCGCGTCGGCGGCGAAGCGATACAGGCCGACGCCATCGTGCTGGCGACCGGATCCGCACCCCGGCTGCTGCCCGGGATCGACCTGGCCGAGCGGGTGATCACCAGCGATCAGGCGCTGCAGCTGCCGTTCCTGCCGGACTCGGCGATCGTGCTCGGCGGCGGTGTCATCGGCGTCGAATTCGCGAGCCTGTGGGCGTCGTTGGGCGCGAAGGTCACCATCCTGGAAACGCTGCCGCGGCTGCTGGCCGGCGAGGACCCGTTCATCTCCACCCACGTCGAACGCGCGTTCCGGCGCCGCCGCATCACCGCCAAGACCGACACCGAGGTGGTCGACGTCGTCACAGCCGCCAACGGGGTGAAAGTCGTTGTCGGCAGCGGGGACTCGTTCGAGGCCGACGTCCTGCTGGTCGCCGCGGGCCGGGTCCCCAACACGGCGGAACTGCAAGCCCACGGCGTGGCGGTCGAGGACGGGTTCGTCGTCACCGACGACCGGTTGCGCACCACGGTGGCGTCGGTTTACGCGGCCGGGGACATCGTGCGCGGCCCGCAGCTGGCGCACCGTGGCTTCCAGCACGGTTTCTTCCTCGCCGAGGAGATCGCCGGGCGGCACCCGCAGCCGCCCGACGACGCCGGGATCCCGCGGATCACCTACTCGCATCCCGAGGTCGCCTCCGTCGGGCTCACCGAGGCTGCCGCCCGCGACGCGTACGGCGACGGCGTCTCGGTCGCCACCCACGAGCTCACCGGCAACGCCCGCAGCCAGATCCTCAAGACCTCGGGTGCGGTCAAGGTCGTCGCCGCACCGGACGGGGCGGTGCTGGGCGTGCACATGGTCGGCGACCGGGTGGGCGAGCTCATCGGCGAGGGCCAGCTGCTGTACAGCCTCGGCGTGGACGCCGCGGCCGCCGCCCGGTTCATCCATGCCCATCCCACCCAGGGTGAGGCGTTGGGCGAGGCGCTGCTGGCCGTCTCCGGCGCACCGTTCCACACCCACTCGTGAGACCCAATGTGTGAACCGAATTGCGCTGCCGCCGGTGCGAACCGATGTCGTGGTGGGCGCGGACGGTATCGAACCGCCGACCGCTGGTGTGTAAAACCATATCGGCATGTCTACGGCGTACCACGGTGTCTGCCCGAGTTTTCGAGATCATCACGGCGACAGTCGGTTTGCGTATAACTGGTATCGACTCGTATTAGCCCGTATCGCCGCGTCTAGGCCTATTTTCGGCCTAGCGGGGGTTCGGTTCGTTCAGGTGTTCGACTTCGGCTGCAAACGTCCGCAATGTTGTCGGATCAGCAAAGTACGATCAGACGGCGGCAGCTTCATATGATCTGCCGCTAGAGACGCCGAGGCCCTGCCGAAGCGGACTCCGACAGGGCACGACGTGTATTGGCGAATACCACCGACAGCCTAGACGGTGAACGACCTCGCGTAGTAGGGGGTTGGTCACATTCGGGGTCGATCGGTCTGGTCGCGGCGACGCACCAGGAGGAATGACCCTTGTCCGAAGAACCACCGTTACGCCGCACTGTTCGCGACTTCATCAAGTATTACGGGCTGAGCCGGAACGGGTACCTCGTCGCCCGACGCAAGGCCAAAGTCAGGGCCAAGGATTGGGGCACGCTGCTGTCGGCCAACGACGAGAAGGCCCTGCTTCAACACATCATTGTCGAGAAGCGCAGCGAGCAGGCGGTACGGCGCATGCGCGAGCAGCCGACGGTCACGCGGCAGTTCGCGCCGCCGCCCAAGCCGCCTGTCGACTACGACGCCGAGATCGAGCGAATGTCCGCCGCAGTGGACAAATGGCGCAAGGTGCTGGTCGAGCTGGCGGCGGATCACGTCGCCGATGATCGCACCGGACGGTGCAAACGCTGCCACGCTGAGGCTCCCTGCCTCACGCGGCGGACTTTGCACCGGCTCGACAATGACTTGGTCGAGCGTGCCGCCGTCGCGGGCTCCGGCGATCCCGCCGACGGGCTAGGCACAGCAGCGGAACCGCCCACGCCCGAGCGCACGCTGAGCCAGCTGTACGCCGCGCGTGATCTCTGGCGGCGGGGGCTTGTCGATCTGACAATCGACCACATCATCGAGGACGGCAAGGGACGCTGCGGTCACTGCCCCGACAACGTGCCGTGCGACATCAGCAAGGTGGTGCACAGGATCAATCGGGGTATCGCCCGCGAGATCGAGAGATACGCCTGCATGGACGACGAAGAGCGTGAGATCACCTTGGGCACGCGCCGGGTGGTGCACTTCTACGACGACGATGAGGATTGGGACGCGATGTAGGTGGCGTCGTCGCGGAGCAAATCTTCACCCCTCATCGAGTTCGAGAATTCTCCACGCTGCGGCCTCGATGTTCTGGTCGATCTTGTCGAGCAATTCACGTAGGACGGGCAGGGCCGGAGAACCGGGGTCGGACGTTTCGATGGTGTCAGCGATCTGACTGCGCTGCTGCTCAAGGTCGGACAAGTACTCACTTAGCTCGGCTTGTTGATCGGCGGGCGGCATCGCACGAAACTCTCGACCGTAGTCCTCGGCCAGTTGCTCGGTTACCGGATGGTTGATGTAGGCGCGCGCAACGTCGGGGTCACTGAAATCGAGATCTTCGGGAACATCACGATCGGGGTCATAGAGCGGTTCGTCGGGCACCCTACGACCGTCCTGGGCCGACGAAGCGGCGCGCCTCAGCGGTCGGCTGCCGAACGACGACGATTCCGTCGTCGCCCGGCAGGCTGAACGCATAGTATTCAGCGATGGCGGGCAAGAGCTCGCGTAACGCCACCTCGTGGTCAACACCGACACGCGCAGCGACGGCATCATAGGTCGCACCACCGCCGGTCTCGTCGCATATCTCGACCGCGGCTTGAAGACTGGCGGCTACTAGATCGGGTGTGGTCATGCTCGCCAGTATGCGTCGAGGCAGTGACAACACGGTTCTAACCCGAGATCATGTTGCCGCCCGCACCTCCGAGGGCATTGATGGCGACCTGGGATAGCGCGCCGGTTAGCCACAGCCCGGCCTTTTTGGCGCGACTTCGCTCCTCTTCGGGTCGGGTCTCATCAGCGGCGACGGCTTCAAAGGCAGCGATTAGCCGATCAAGTTGGCCCTCGGGGGTAGGCCACTGCCCTGCAACCCGCAGCGCGGCGCTCGTGGGAGCACCGACAAAGATGAATTCCTTCTGCGCGCTGCCCATCGCTTTTTCGAAGTACGGCTCGGTGTACAGGGCACGGAGCGCACGCTCGACTGTCGCCTCATCGAAGCCGACTCGCTTGACGACCTCGGTCACGCGAGGACCGCGACCGGTTTCCTCGAAAAGCTCCACAACAGCCTTTAGCACGGGCAGGTCTCGGTTAGTCCACGTGTCATCCGCCATGCGGGCGAGTATGCCCTTTCGACCCGACAACGGCGGGTAGGTCAGCTACCCGCTGATGCGGCGACGCAGATACTCCGGCAGCGACGCGATCGTGCCGTCGCGCGCCCGCCGCTCGCTGCTCAGGGGTGACGCGAAGCCCCATTGCTGACCGATCGCGTGGACCAGCACGTCGTGAGCGACGACGACGGCGGCGAGGCTGTCGGGCTGGTGCTGCCCGGCCTGCCAGGTGACCGCCGCCTGCTCAAGGACGGGCAGATGACCGGCGATGCGCGTGGTCCCGGTCTCCAGCCCCTGCAGCAGCGCCGCCGAACGGGCCAGCGCGTCGCCGCCGCCCCGCCCACTGCCCTTCGGAGGCCAGGTGGTGACGTTGATGGGCCGGGTGAGCTTGGCACGACGCAGCGCGTCAGTGACCACCCGGCGATACGTCTCACGCGCTTGGTAACCCTCAACGCAAACTTCGCTCGCGCCGACATCGACCGCCAGATCGACCGCCGCCCTCGCCCATTGAGCGGAGGTCATCTGCGCCGAGACGTCGGCGATCACCGCCACCACGCCCTCAGCGGTGAGGCTCGCTGCCACGATGCCGCAGCTGTCGCCGGAGCCGGAGTCCGACGGGTCGACGCCGATAACCGTCTTGACCGCCCCGCTCGGTGCTGCGGGCAGCCGCCATTGGTCCAGCCACTCCCGCTTGACGAGGCCACCTTCAGGTGCCGAGGGCACCCCTTCGTACAGGGAGTACCAGGCCCGCTCACCGGAGGTGCGTCGAGCGGCGGCGAAGTGGTCGGCAGTGAAGCCCAACGCCGAGGTCATCGCCACCCCCGGCTCGCGGCCCAGCACGTCGGGCACGCCGGTCTCGGCGACGGCGGGAACGTTGGTGTGGGTCCAGACGTCGGGTTCGGCGTCGAGCAGTTCTCCGGCGAGGTCGCGTTCGTGCCACCGCGTCATGACCAGTAGCACGCTGCCGCCGGGGTGCACGCGGGTCGCCAGGGTGGAGCGGTACTCGGTGATGACGCGGCGGCGGTGCGCGGCGGAGTCGGCTTCGGCGGCGTCCTTCACCGGGTCGTCAATCACCATGAGGTCGGCACCGAAACCCGTTACGCCGCTGTTGATTCCGGTTGCCAGCAGCCCGCCCGCGTGGCCGTCCACGCGCCACCGTCCCACTGCCGTCTTGTCGGTCGACAGTCGAAACCCGAGATAGTCCGCGTGCTCGTTGATGAGCTGGCGGGCCTCGCGACTGTGGGCCTGGGCAAGTTCGTCGCTGTAGCTCACCAGCACGATCTGAAGGTCAGGGTTGCGCATCAGCGCCCACACCACCGTCCAGACGGCTAGTAGCCGACTCTTGCCAGTACGAGGTGGTGTGGTCACGATGTCGCGGCAGTCCGGCTCATCGACGGCCCGCACGGCGATGTCGGAGAGCAGCCGAATCGTCGGCGTCACCACGAACTTCGGGTCGAGCCGCCGCGCCAGATCGGCAGGGCTGGTAGGCCGTTGCCGGCCTCGACGGGACCGCAACACGCGTGCAGCGGTCAGCCGGGCCGGGTCGACGGTCGCGGCGCTCACGCAGCGTTCCTGTGCTTCGGGTCGAACCCAGCAGATGTCGCGTCCCACAAGTCAGGTCGCGTCCACCGAAGGCCGCACCGATCGCAGCGATAGCGGCAGGTCACGTGCTCGCCGCCATACCAGGTGATCGAGGTTGGCTCAGTCAATGCCGCGAGGCGGTCCTGTCGATCGGCGAAATGCCCTGCCGGACAGCATCTCAAGCAGAAATCGGGCAGGTAGTCGATGCTCCGGCTGCCGGGAGTGCGGTCGATGGTGATGGTCGTGACGGTCATGGGTGTCTCCTCGGTGTGGGTGTCGTTGGTTGTCGTGTTGCCCGGTCATCGCGCCGCCGAGGCTCGGCGCGGTGACCCGGTGAGTCAGGTAGTAGCGATCGGCGGCACGCTGCGCAGACCGGCCTTCAGGCTGGCGAGCTGGCTGCTGCCCGGCCCGCCGCCGTCGGTGATGCCCAGCGCCGTGCAGACGTCGTCATGGATCGCTTCGCCGTCGCGGTGAATCTTCTTGGCGAGGTTGATCACGGCAGGCCACGCACGCTCCAGCAGAGGCGGCACAGCCAGTCGCGCCTCTGCCGAGGTGTTGCTGTAGTTGTAGACGTCGGCCGACGCAGCCGCCGCGCAGATCGCCCGATGATCGCCGTGGCCGCTCCCGGCCATCAACGCCCGCATGAGACGCTGAGAGGGGCGGCGACCTTCGAGCCATCGCGCCTCGCCCCATGGTCCCGCGTAGGCGACTGACGGCGAACGACCCGGAGGTATCTCCTCGAACGTGGTCAAGCCATCCACGCCCCACACTCGGCTCTCAGTCACCACCGCCGACCGGACGCGGCCCCCGAGCAGCGTCCCGGCGATGGCGTGCGCACTCTCATGCACCGCAAGCCGCAAGCCCATCTGTTCACGCGGGGTGAGGTCGGCCCACGTCAGCGGGCGGCGTGTCTTGGTCATTGTCGGCCCTTTCTAGCCATTACCGGGGTCATTGCAAGTTGCGTCTCGGTGGACGCCGGGGCGATCGGCACATAGCTCAGATCACCGCCCCGACGCCACCTTGGAGACCGCAGAAGAGTCTTTATTGCCGAACAGCTTCGAGAGGCTCCGCTTGAGGGCCTTCTGGTCGCGGGCATCGGCACGCACTGCGGCGGCGTGCTGGTGCTCGGCGATGCACGCCGCGCAGGTGTATCCCCAGACGCTGCCCTTCCACTGCCAGCACGGACCGTTGCACGATCGGCAGCGCGGCCCGTGATAGGTGCTCATCAAGGTTTGTCCTCTCGTGCGGGTCGGTCAAACGTCAATGCCCAGCGCGGCCAACTCGGCGCGGGGGTCAGGCCTGACGGTCGGAGCGGTCGACGCGGCGGCGCGCTCGGCTGCATCGACCGCCCGCTGCAGCGACAACGCAGCCCGATCGACGGTTTCGCGCAACAGCGCGTCCAGCCGGTCGGAGCGTGACGGCTGACCCCGCAGCGCAGGCGCTCCCGGGGGAAACGCCCGCGCTAGCAGGTCACTCAACGCAGCGTCGACCGGCGCGACCATTGCGACCAGCGCCGCTACCCACGACCCGTCGAGGATCATCGCGTCGGTGATGTCGGGCAGCGCCGGACGAGCAGCGAGGTCGATCAACGTCGTCATCGCGTACTTCCGTTTGCCGGGCTCGTCAGCGAGATGCTCAGTCCTAGCGCGGGCATCGCGTTCGGCGTCCCAACCGCGAACGGTACCGACGAACTCATGAGCCGCGTCGGCGTAGGCCAGGATCGGAGCCCGCAGCCGCAGCGGGTTGGGCTGGGCGGCGACCCGAGCGGCCAACACCCCGGCGACGTCGGCGATCTCGCGGCTGGCGCAGAACTGGCCGGTGTTGACGGTGGGGAGATGCTTCCGGCGGCGACTGCGGTCCTCGGTCTGGTCCATGAGTCGGCCTCTCGACGGTCGGTGCGGTTTGGGGGTGGTCGGCGGCGTTGCACGAGTCGGCCTGATCGGGGTCGGTGTCTTGGGAACCGATAAGGGCCTGCCGCGCATGGCAATCACTGCGCCGCCGCCTCGATGGGCTCCGGTGGCGCGTCCTCGGCGTCGATCAGATCCAGCAGGACGTCGGCCCGTTCGGGAGTCAGCCCCGTGTCGCGGATGAGGAAGGTGCGACGACGCCAGAAGCTCAGAGCAGCATTGCACTCAGCGACGCGCGGCCCGTCAACCTCACCCCGGCTCGCGAGCACGGCCTTGCGGGCGCGCCACGACTCCATTGTACGGGACCGGGGGTGGGCTGGGGTCGGCGTACTCGCTGTCATAGCGCCAATCATGCCACTCGAACACGCGAGCAACACGCCGAATTATATTGCAGTATAACGGTTTAACCCGACGATGGTGTGAAATTGCGACGCCTGTTGTGGCTGCTCAGACGGCAAACACCCGGCCTGCGGAGAGACCGGGTGTTGATAGAAGTTAGTTAGGACTGGACGGGCGTGTCGGTGGTCCTGTTACCGGCATTACCGGCCCCGTCAGGCGGTCAGCTCGACTTGCCGGGCCAGGATGCGGCTGACGGTCGCCGAGGCCCAGCGCCCGCCGCGTTTGGTCGGGTGACCCTCCGCGGTGAGGGTGTCAGCGATTTGGTGGGTGCTGGCTCCGGTATCGCGCAGCTCGCACATGCGGCGCAGCGCTGCTTGTTCGGAGGGCACCGGCACCAGCGCGCCGTTGGGGTTGGTCGGGCTGCGCTTGCCCGACCGCCACCCGTAGGGCGTCGCGCCGGTGGCGTGTCCGCCTGCAGCGGCCTTGGCCCGTCGACCGTCGCGAAGCCGCTTAGCGATCATCCGGCGTTCCAGCCCGGCGAACACTCCGGCCATCTCACGCATCGCCGTTCGCATCGGGTCGTCGGGATCGTCGCGCATGACCTCGGTCGGCGGCAGGCTGGTGAAAACAGCGGCGTGGCCGACCAGCCAGACCCGCGCCAGCAGCGCCTCCTGCACAGTGACCGAGCGGGCCAGCCGGTCAAGGTCGCGCACGATCAGCCCGTCGGCTTCGCCGTTGTCGATCATGTCCAGCGCCTCGGTCAGGCCGGGGCGCTCGACCGCAGGCAGCGCACCTGACAGACCCTCGTCGCTGCACCACGCCACCACGCGGGAATCCAGTGCGCGGGCGGCGTCACGGATCGCCTTGCGTTGCACGTCGAGACCGAAGCCGTGAGCCTTCTGCTCGATGGTCGACACGCGGAGGTACGCAACAAGTCGGCGCTTACGTTCCGGCATGGCTCAAATCTCCTACCTGGGTCGCGATTAGAGCTTTAGGTCTAGTAGCGACTATAGCTGACGTTTGCGCGTGGAATGCGTGAATCACGTTGCTGCAAAGCACTTCTCGGCGGCTATAGTCGTCGGCTGCCGCCGGGATTCCACCCGTCCAGGCCGTCGTAGTTGTCGCTGCTAGGACGCTGCGATGTAAAGACTGCTGCCACGGAGTGGCCGTCTGGCTGCGCGCGGGCCTGACGTGCCGCGTCGGCGAGGGCAGTCAGCGCCGCACCCACCGATACGCCCTGCAGCGGAGCGGGGTTCACATCGCCCTCGTCGTTGGGCGATTCCGACCGGCCCGCTTCGCCGCTCACAGACGATTCAAGCGTCAGCGGCTCATTGTGTGGGGCAGGCGGTTCCGCGGGCTCCACGCCACGCTGGAGGTCGAGCACGGCTGCCCACTCGCGCAGCTCTTCGGGGCTGAGGGCACCGAGACCCACAGCCTGCCGGGCGACGTCGGCCTGCAAGGTCCACAGCGGGTCGCCCTCGCCGACGACGGTGCCGAACAACTCGCGGCACTCGGTCACCGCCTGCTGCTGCAGCGCCGTCGGGTCGAGCCGACCGTGCGCCACGTCGTCGGCGACCGACATCGCCGCGTCGATCGCGTCGCGCTTGGTGGGTGTGGTCATCGTTCGATCTCCTTCGGTTCGATGACTTCGGCGTCGACCACTTCAAGCAGCCGCCGCCGGGCGTCCTCGATGATCGCCGCCGAGGTCTGGGTGACGGTGACATCGAGCTTGTCGGGGGCGTAGAAGCCGCCGAGCTTGGCTAGCTCGACCTCGTTGGACCTGATCTCACGGTTGAGCGACACCAGCGTGTCGTCGTCGCCGCTGCGAAACGCCGCCACGAACCGTTGTGTCAGCGCGCGGGTACGGGTCTCGACGCCGAACTTATGCGCCTCGATCGAAGTGGCGGTCGGCTCGCGGCGCTCACGGGCGACGTGTGCGGCGACGGCGGACTGCGCCGCGCCCACCGACCGGAAGCCCAAGCGTTCGGCGATCTCGCGCCAGGAATACCGCTGCCCGCGCAGCTCGAATGCTTCCTTGGCGCGGGCGCGGCTGGCGTAGCGCGACATCGTGGGACCGGGCATACCGAATTTGTACCGAACTTCACTCGCCGTTGCCAACCCGACGAAGGTGTGAAAGTGGTTGGCAGCAGACTGATTTCGCCCTCCGATACGCGGCTTCGGCTGCCCGTGATGCGAGGCTGCCGCCGCCGTTTCCGCCGCCCCGGTCACTGCCTGCAGACCCGTCAGCAGTGAGCGGGCGGTTGGGTCGGGGTCACTGCCGCCGCTCCTTTCGCCGACCGCCACAGCGACCGGGCGGGCAACTTTCGTCATCGGCATCCCTCCCCCAAGTCCCCCCATAAAGGGGGGAACGACACTTGGGGGGGTAGGCCTCAATTTGCACCCCCATTTGCAGAGCTTACGAACATGCAGGTCAGAGCGTTTACACCCCCGTTTGCAGGGCTTAGACCCCCCCGTCGCAATTGCAGGGGGGGTGCAAACGGCTCATTTGCAGCCCCCAAACCGCTCTGAACTGGGCTTATGCCTCCCGGCGGCGGCGGTGGTGGCGGTCCGTGGCGGTGTTCAGGCCGTTCCCACCGTCGCCGCAAGCACATAAGCCCAGTTCAGAGGGGGCGCAAACGCCGTTTTGCAGGGCTTGCCCCCTCTGGCGGGGGTCAGCCGAGCCGCCGCCCCACGACTCAGGCAGCGCCGTCAGCATCCCTGGCGGCGTCTTCGGTCGACTGCAGCGCCGCCCGCTCGGCGTCGGTGAGTTCGACTTCGTCCTTGGGCTGCCAGTAGGTGTGCTGCAGGTTGTCGACCCTTGCAACTACCAGCTTCTCGCCCTTCACCAGGAGCTTGATCGCCGAGATGGCGCTGCCGTCGCTGCACACCCGCCGCTCCTTCTTATGCCGTCCCCGATGGTCGGCGTACTCGCGGACTACCTCGGCGGCGATCTTGGCGAGCCGTGCCTGGGTCAGTCCGACGCCGGGGATGCAGTTGGCCTGAGCCAGCTTCAGCATCGGCACCGCGAAGTTCGCGCCGACACCATTCCAGTCTTCTATCGGCGTGGTGGTCAGGTCGACGTCGGTGACGCTCGGGTCGACCGCCTCCGGCTGCAGGACCAAGGTGCTGCGCCCGCCGCCGAGGTCGACTTTGTTGGCCGTGACGGCGATCGCGTGGCCGTCCGCACCGTTCTTGCACTTCCGGTTCTCCAAACGCACCGCGAATTTGCTGGGGTTGGGCCGCAGCACCGCCCACTCGGTGTCCAGCGCATTGGTCCACGCGATCGTCCCCCGCCCGACTTCGGGGTTGCTCTTGGGTGTGTGGTGCAGCAGCAGCGCGGTGACGCCGGTCTCGTTGACCAGCTCGGTGACCTTGGCGATGGCGAGACCTTGGGCCGTGGCGCTGTCCTCTTCGAGACCGACCGTGCACCGGGCCTGGGTATCGAAGATGATCAAGGCGGTGCCTCGCGCCTCGATCATCGCCCGAATGTCGGCCATGTCGACGTCGGAGGCGAGTTGCGCTGCGCCGTTGAGAAACGTCACGTTCTTGACGCCTTGGCTGCGCGCAATGCCGCGCTCCTGGCACCACCCGTGCACCCGGTCGTTGATGCCGGCCAGGCCTTCACCGACGACGTAGATGACGTGCACCGGCTCAGCGCCCTCGACCTTGAACCGTCGCGCACCGAGAAACGGGGTGGCGGTCGCCAGCGACAGGGCGGCGTCGAGGGCCAGGAAGCTCTTGAGGCATCCCGACATTCCGACCCACCGTTCGAGCGTCCCGGAGCCGATCAGTGACGGGATCAGCTCGGTCGGCTCGGGCATCTGCGCAAGCTGATCGAGCGTCATCCAACGGTCGCGGACGGGGTTGACGTTGCGGCGTGCGACAGCCAGGCTCTGCCCGGCTTCCCGCGCCTGAATGCGGCAGTCCTCACGCACCGCCGCCGCCCTGATGCGCAAGGCGGCGATCTCATCGTTGGTCAGCACTTCAAGGGCGGCGATCTGAACGTCGGAAGCTCCCGCGTTGACCAGCCGGTCGCCCTTGAACATCAGCTGTGGCGCGTCCCTGGTCGGGTCGCGCCCGGCGTCCCAGGCGTCGATCTCGGCGGCGAGCTTGCGCGCCCACGGCTCGGTGCACCCGTCGAGGCTAGTGCGCGCAAAGCGCGCGCTTGCCCAATGCTTGCGACGCTTCTCAAGCGCCAGCTGCCTCGCCGTCTCCTCGGCGTGCTTGGCGTTGACCGACGGGCGGTTGAACGGCTGGTACTCCTCGTCGCCGGGCCGCAGCCCGTTCACGTCCACCTTGTCGACGGCGGTGCCGTCGTTGGCCTTGGTGCGCTTGCCGTAGTTGACAGGCAGGTCAATGACGAACGCATCGTGGCCGTTTGTGTTGGCGCCTTGCGATCCGGCCTCGGAATCTGCACCTCTGCGTGCCTGCGAGGTATTCTCAATCATGTCTCCTGCTTTCGGTGATCGGGAGTTCGTTGGGGTGGTGCCCGCCCGGCACCCGCGTCGAGGCCAGAACGGCGCGCTGGGCGGGCATCACTGCTGTCTGGGGTCTAATCGCGCTGCGGCACTGGCGCTCCCGGCTCAACAGTGTTGGCTTCTAGCCACGCCTTAAGGTCACCGGCGCGGTAGAACACTCGCTTGCCGAGCTTGAGGTAGCGCGGCCCGACACCCCGCCACCGCTCCTGGGCCAGCGCGGTCTCGGTGGTGTGTCGGTACGCGGCCACGTCCTTGGGTGGGTACAGCAGATCAGGGTTGTCGAAGGCGACAGCATTCATTGGTCTGCACCCTTCCTCTCGGTGGATCAGGCTGTGTAACAGGACGTTACGGGGCGACCGTGCAGAGCTACGGCGACCGGCGATAGACTTACCCGACGTCGGAGTGATTGTGCGGGTGTCGATTTCGCGATCGACCGCCGCGACCGCGTGTATCCCGATGCAGCGCGGCCCGCACGGTGTGAGCTGGTCGCGTGCCCGCTCGGCCTGCTGCCTCGACTCCCAATAGGTCCACTCAGCACTGGGCTTGAGCCGATCGTCGCGGTAGCAGACGAGGACGAATCTGCGAGCAGTGGTGGCGACGGTCGCCGTCACCGACGCACCGGGCAGCCCGCAACCACCGCGCGGCTCACGCTGCACCACCGTCGCCGGTCGCCGCCGTGTCGTCCTCGCCTTCCAGCAGCCGCAGCAGCTTCACGGTCGGTACGCGCATCCGCGTCCCGCTCAGCCGGATCACCGGCAGATGACCCGATTTCGCCATCGTGTAGGCGAAGCCGCGCGAGACCCCGAGATATTCGGCGGCGGTGTCGATGCTGACCGTCGGCGGACCCTGACGCAGGCGTTCCAGTGACGGGCAGGTGTTCTTGATGTCGATTAACTCAGCCATGTCTATAGAATCGCCTAAGTAGTGATAGCCGTCTAGACGTTTAGCTATCTTTAGGGTTATCGTCTTTTCGTGACTTCCGATAACCCCTCGTTCGCTCCGATCGTCGGCGACGTGATCGCTAGCGGTATCCGGCGCTGCAACGGCACCCCTCGCAGCGATGACGGCCTGATCGAAATCCCTTTATACGGGCACGATTTGCGCTATCAGGTGCGCATCGAGCGCAGTGCCGGAGCGCCACGGCTGACCGAACTGCGGATGGTCGCCGCCGACGGCGGCGAGGTCGACCCCGCCGCCGTGAAACAGGTGCCGGTGCGCCGACTGGCGAAGGCGGCGGCTCAGTTCATCTCCATGACCGAGCACGGCGTGACCAACGTCGGCGACCTGTTCGACCCGACCGGCTCGACCCGCCCCGACCTCGAACCGGGCAAGCGCCGCCGCAAGCTCACCCCCGAGCACTACCGCCAGGTCGCCGCCCTGCTGCAGGAGGCACGGGAAGTCGGCGTTCCGCCCCGGCAGCACGTCTCCAAATACTTCGGGGTTGAGCTACCGACCCTGGACCGCTGGATCGCCGAGGCGAAGCGGCTCAACTTTCTCCCTCGCAATTGGAGCACCGCCAGCGAGAAGGCCGACCCGTCATGAGCATCGAACCCCAGCCCCGGCGCACTCGCCGCAACGAACCAATCACCAAGCACACCGCCGTCAACGGTAAGACCACCTACCGATTCCGGCTCGACGTCGGCACCCGCCCTGACGGCAGCCGTGAGCGGCAGTGGTTCACGTACCCCACCCTCGCGGAGGCGCGCAAAGAGTACCGGCGCATCTGCACTGAGGTCGAGTCGGGCACCTTCGTCAAACGCGACAAGACCACCGTCGGGGTGTTCCTGACTGAATGGCTCGACGGTCGCCGGGACGTGCGGCCCAACACGCTGGCCGGATACCGCTACGACCTCAAGCCCGTGATCGACCATCTCGGTTCGATTCCGTTGCAGCAGTTGCGGACCGCTGACATCGACGCCCTGGTGACGTTGCGGATGGCCGGTGAGCCGGTCGCCCAGCGCGACAAGCGCGGGCGGCGCAGCGCCGAGGTTCTGGCGTGGCTGCGGGCGCGGCCCGACGGTGCCAGCTTCGGCGAGATGTATGCCGAGTTCGGAAACGCCGGTGAGAAGGCGCTGGCCCGGCTGGTCGCCTCCGGTGAGGTAATCCGGCCTGCCCGTGGGCGCTACGCCGCCGCCCGGCTCGCCGATTCCGAGCGCCCGAAAGTCGCCGGAGGGGTCAGCGCCCGCACGATCGTCTCGATGCTGGTGGTGCTGTCGTCGGCGCTCGATGACGCGATGGCTCAAGGTCTGGTAGCTCGTAACGTCGCGCGCCTGGTGAAGCGGCCCAAGACCACCAACACCGAGAGGTCGACGTGGACACCGGAGGAGGCCGCAACGTTCCGTGCTCACGTCGCTGGCGACCGGCTGGCCGCGTGCTGGCTGCTGACGCTGGCCGGGCTGCGCCGCTCGGAGGTGCTGGGTTTGCGGTGGGCCGACGTCGACCTCGACGCCGGGACGGTCACCGTCGCCCAGGGCCGGGTGGTCGTCGGTGGCGGCACCGTGACCGGCGCGCCGAAGTCGACGCGCTCGGCGCGGACGTTGCCGATGCCGCGTGACGTGCTCGCTGCGCTGCGCGCCTTCAAGACCCGCCAGGCCGAGGAACACCTAGCGCTCGGCGGCGGTTGGCCCGACACCGGCCTGGTGGCAGTCAACGCTGACGGCTCCCCCATTCGGCCCGAGACCTACTCGAAGGCCTTCGCCGCTAACTGTGCTGCAGCAAGGGTGCCGGTGATCCGGCTGCACGATGTTCGGCACACCGCCGCCTCGATCCTGCTAGACAGCGGGCTGCCGGTGCTGGCGGTGGCCAAGTGGCTGGGGCACGACCCGGCAATCACGCTGCGGGTCTACGGCCACGTCTTCGACGACGCGCTGGCGTCGGCGGGCGACACGCTGCTCGGTCGGTCGCGCGTGGGCACCGACAAATAGGCACGCGCACGCCCAACCCCGATAACCTTGACGCCGTGGTCTTGATGCAAGAAGTCTTCGGCATGGGTGCCGACGTCAGCAGCCCCTCGTACGTCAACCGGGGCAAGCTGGACGAACGGTTCAAGAACGCGCTGTCGTCTCGGCGTCATATCGCCATCCACGGCGGGAGTAAGCAGGGCAAGTCCTGGCTGCGAGAAAAGGGGTTGGACGACAACGCGGCGATCATCCTGCAGTGTGTACCCGCATCCACCGCCGAATCGCTTCTGCGGCAGGCACTGGGGAGGCTCGGTGTCCAGGCCAAGCTCAAGAGGACTACTAGTCAAGAGTTTGAGGGGAAGCTCGATTTCACCGGCGCCGGAGAACTAGGCAAATGGATCGCCAAGGCGAAGGCAGAGGGCACTGTGAGCGCAGCTGCCAGCCGAGGAACTGACACTGAGTACGAGCCCATTGGCCAGTCCCCCGCCGACCTGTCTTGGGTTGCGACCACGATCGCGGCGTCCGGTAAGCGGCTCATTCTGGAGGATTTTCACTACCTGAGCGAGCGTGTCCAGAAAGATCTCGCCTTCTTGCTGAAAGCGATGGGCGAGTACGGGCTGTACGTCATCGTGGTCGGCGTCTGGCCCAAAGATCACTTGCTCACGTATTACAACGGTGACCTCGACGGGCGCGTCGAAGACATTCACTTGAAGTGGAACGATGATGAGCTGGCGACGGTCGTACGGCAAGGCTGCGATGCGCTTCGCATACGGATTCCGGACCCGATCATCGCGGAACTGGTCAAGGAGGCATCGGGCAGTGTCGGACTGGTGCAACGTCTCGCGGAGCAACTTTGTCGCGCCGAGGGCGTAGACAAGGCCACTTCCAGTTGGTCGATGCCTCCGACGATCGGAACCCGCGACAGCCTCGACGCCGCAAAACGCGCTGTGGCCGAGCAGATGGAGGGTAGGTTCCAAACCTTCGCCGACAACTTCGTTCGAGGGATGCGGCGCTTGCCCGAGGGGTTGGAGGTATACAAGTTCCTGCTTCAGGCAGCCACCGACGCATCCGACGAGGAACTGACCGAGGGTATCGACTCCGCCGCGCTACTGGCCGCTATAGCCGAACACGGCGGTCACCTCATCCGAGCTTCGGACCTCACTCAGGCACTCGACCGCATCGACCGCTTGCAGGTCAAGATCGAAGTCAGTCCCCCAGTCCTGACATACGGCAAAGCGAGCCGCAGGCTGTTTCTCGCCGACCGGGCGTTCTTGTTCTTCAGGCGCAACGGCGAGCCACGATGGCCGTGGATGTCCGGCGAACCTGAGATCACCAATGACCTTTCGGCGGGCAACCCGCTCATCATTGATGAGGATGACACCGCCCAAGTGAATCCGTAGGCCTATTCTCGGCCTAGCGGGGGTTCGGCAAGAGTGACGGCTTGAACCGTAAAAATCCTACCTACCAGCCATTTTCGATGGTGGGCGCGGACGGTATCGAACCGCCGACCGCTGGTGTGTAAAACCAGAGCTCTACCACTGAGCTACGCGCCCGATCCCGGGGAGGGTACACGCCCGGGCAGGTGAACCGGAAATCCGGGTCAGCCGGTCAGGGCCGCCAGTGCCCGGCCCCACACCGCCTGATCACGGACCTCACCGGGGGCCCGGCACTCGGCGAACCGGACCACCCCGGACCGGTCCACCAGGAAGGTGCCGCGGTCGGCGAACCCGTTGTCGTCGTTGAACACCCCGTAGGCCCGGCTGACCGCACCGTGCGGCCAGAAGTCCGACAGCACCGGGAAGCTGAACCCGCGCTGGGCGGCCCAGACCTTGTGGGTGGGCGACGGGCCCACCGACACCGCCAGCGTCGCGAGCCCGTCGTTGACGAAATCGCCGATGCGGCCCTGGATCTCGTCGAGCTCCTGGGCGCAGATCGGGGTGAACGCCAGCGGGAAGAACACCAGCAGGACCTCCTTGACGCCGCGGAAGGCGCCGATGCTGACCGGCTGGTTGTTCTGATCCTTGAGCGTGAACTCCGGCGCGCTGTCGCCGACGGCGAGCACTACCGCCTGCCCGCCGCCTTGGACTTCGGCTGCACCAGACGGCTGGCGATCCAGTCCCCCAGGTTGGCCGATGAGGTCTGCATCAGGCCCGCGGTCGGCGCGGACTCGGCGATCTCGGCGGGCTGGACGTGCCCGGGCTTGCCGGTCTTGGGAGTCACGACCCAGATGACGCCGTCGTCGGCGAGCGGGGTGATGGCGTCCATCAAGTTGTCGACGAGGTCACCGTCGCCGTCGCGCCACCACATCAACACGACGTCGACGACCTCGTCGGCGTCCTCGTCGAGCAGCTCACCGCCGCACTCGTCCTCGATGTCGGCCCGGATGTCGTCATCGACGTCCTCGTCCCAGCCCAACTCCTGCACAACCTGATCTTTTTGGATGCCCAGTCTTCGGGCGTAGTTCGGGGGGTCACCCGCCGACACCACGGTCAGTCCTCCTTCAGCCGGCTCGACACGCTCTGTGCCGCCCTATCGTCGCACGCCGCACGCTGACGGCAACCCATCTATCGGCAGGTTCATCGGTATGCCGCGTCGCAACGGTCCAGCGCGGTGGTCTTTGCGTCGTTGAGCCGGCCGATCCCGGCGTTGAACTCGTCGGTCGGATAGTTGCCCGCGATCGCGGTGGCGACCTCGCGCGCAGCGTCCACCCACGCGGTCAACGCGTCGCGCAGCTCGGGTGCCAGCGGATCGGAGATCGTGCTGGCCACCAGGTCGGCGCTGTGGTTCAGCGCGTCCACCGCAGGTTCGGCGGTGCGCCCGATGTCGGCCGGGTTGGTGTTGAACGCCTCGACGTAGACGTTGACCGCGCCGACGGCCTCGGCGCTGCTCGAGCTCATCGCCTCGCACGACGCCTGGATGGCCTCGGTGGTCAGCGACGCCTGCCGTTCGGACTCGCGGGCGCTGGCGCTGGCCGCCGATTCCTCGATGGACGCCGACACCGACGCCCGGTACAGCGGTGCCTCCCCTTCGGCGACCGCGGCGTCGCCGTCGGTGACGCTGGTGCATCCCACGACGATCATGGCCAGGACGGCCGCCATGCCGGTCACGAAGGCGGCGAACCGCGCCGCAGGTGCGCGCAGCCAACCCGTCAGCACGGTTGCAGACGTTACCGGGTCGGCCAGCGGTTCACCCACACGTTCGAGTCGCCCGATCGCGTGTTCTGCGCGGATAGCCCACCCGCTTGTGCGGGTGCGGCAGGATTAGACAAGGATGTAGGACGCCGCGGGCGAGACGAGGAAAACCCACTTCGTGGGCCCCGCAAGCATGTAAACCGCCTAACAAGGAGCGGAAGTTGACAACCGAGTTCGTGCGCCAGGATCTGGCCCAAAACTCCAGCAGCACAGCCGAACCCGACCGGGTTCGGGTCATTCGTGAAGGTGTTGCCTCGTATCTGCCCGATATCGACCCCGACGAGACCGGCGAATGGCTGGAGTCGTTCGACGATCTGCTCGAACGATCCGGACCCGCCCGCGCCCGCTACCTGATGCTGCGGCTGCTGGAACGCTCCCGGGAGAAGCGGGTCGCGATCCCGGCGCTGACCTCCACCGATTACGTCAACACCATCCCCACCGAGCTGGAGCCCTGGTTCCCCGGCGACGAGGACGTCGAACGCCGCTACCGGGCCTGGATCCGCTGGAACGCCGCGATCATGGTGCACCGCGCGCAGCGGCCCGGTGTCGGTGTCGGTGGGCATATCTCGACCTATGCCTCGTCGGCGGCGCTCTACGAGGTCGGCTTCAACCACTTCTTCCGCGGTAAGAGCCACCCCGGCGGCGGCGACCAGGTGTTCATCCAGGGTCACGCCTCCCCCGGCATCTACGCGCGAGCGTTCCTGGAGGGCCGGCTCACGGCCGACCAGTTGGACGGGTTCCGGCAGGAGCACAGTCACCCCGGCGGCGGGCTGCCGTCGTATCCGCATCCGCGGCTGATGCCCGACTTCTGGGAGTTCCCGACGGTGTCGATGGGCCTTGGCCCGATGAACGCCATCTATCAGGCCCGGTTCAACCACTACCTGCACGACCGCGGCATCAAGGACACCTCCAACCAGCACGTGTGGGCGTTCCTGGGCGACGGTGAGATGGACGAGCCGGAGAGCCGCGGCCTGATCCAGGTGGCGGCCAACGAGGCGCTGGACAACCTGACCTTCGTGGTCAACTGCAACCTGCAGCGCCTCGACGGCCCGGTGCGCGGCAACGGCAAGATCATCCAGGAGCTGGAGTCGTTCTTCCGCGGCGCGGGCTGGAACGTCATCAAGGTGGTGTGGGGCCGCGAGTGGGATGCGCTGCTGCACGCCGACCGTGACGGCGCGCTGGTGAACCTGATGAACACTACGCCCGACGGGGACTACCAGACCTACAAGGCCAACGACGGCGGCTACGTGCGCGACCATTTCTTCGGCCGCGACCCCCGCACCAAGGCGCTGGTGGAGCCGATGACCGACGCCGAGATCTGGAACCTCAAGCGCGGCGGTCACGACTACCGCAAGGTGTACGCGGCCTACCACGCGGCCATGGAGCACAAGGGCCAGCCCACGGTGATCCTGGCCAAGACCATCAAGGGCTACACCCTCGGTAAGCACTTCGAGGGCCGCAACGCCACCCACCAGATGAAAAAGCTTGCGCTGCAAGACCTCAAGGATTTCCGCGATGTGCAGCGGATCCCGGTCAGCGATCAGCAGCTCGAGGAGAACCCGTACCTGCCGCCGTACTACCACCCCGGCCCGGAGGCTCCCGAGATCCGCTACATGCTCGACCGCAGGCGCGCGCTCGGCGGGTTCCTGCCGGAGCGGCGCACCAAGACCAAGGCGCTGACCCTGCCCGGGCGCGACGCCTACAAGGCGCTGAAGAAGGGGTCGGGCAAGCAGGAGGTCGCCACCACCATGGCGACGGTGCGGACGTTCAAGGAACTGTTGCGCGACAAGAACATCGGGCACCGGATCGTGCCGATCATCCCCGACGAGGCCCGCACGTTCGGCATGGACTCCTGGTTCCCGAGCCTGAAGATCTACAACCGCAACGGGCAGCTCTACACGTCGGTGGACGCGGAGCTGATGCTGGCCTACAAGGAGAGCGAAGTCGGCCAGATCCTGCACGAGGGCATCAACGAGGCCGGCTCCACGGCGTCGTTCACCGCGGTGGGCACCTCGTACGCCACCCACAACGAGCCGATGATCCCGATCTACATCTTCTATTCGATGTTCGGCTTCCAGCGCACCGGTGACGGGCTGTGGGCGGCGGCCGATCAGATGGCCCGCGGGTTCGTGCTCGGCGCCACCGCGGGCCGCACCACGCTGGTCGGTGAGGGCCTGCAGCACGCCGACGGGCATTCGCTGGTGCTGGCGGCCACCAATCCGGCCGTGGTGGCCTACGACCCGGCGTTCGCCTACGAGATCGCCTACATCATCGAGAGCGGTCTGGCGCGGATGTACGGCGAGAACCCGGAGAACGTCTACTTCTACATGACGATCTACAACGAGCCGTACGTACAGCCCGCCGAGCCGGAGGACGTCGACGTCGACGGCCTGCTGCGCGGCATGTACCGCTACCAGGCGGCACCGGAGAAGAAGGCCAACAGCGCCCAGATCCTGGTGTCCGGGGTCGCGATGCCGTCGGCGTTGCGGGCCGCCGAGATGCTGGCGCAGGAGTGGGACGTGGCCGCCGACGTGTGGTCGGTGACCAGCTGGGGTGAGCTCAACCGCGACGGTGTGGCCATCGAGCAGGAGAAGCTGCGCCATCCCGACCGGCCGGCGCCGACGCCGTACGTCACCAAGGCGCTGGCAGAGGCGGCCGGGCCGGTGGTCGCGGTCTCGGACTGGATGCGCGCGGTCCCCGAGCAGATCCGCCCCTGGGTGCCCGGCACCTACATCACGCTGGGTACCGACGGCTTCGGGTTCTCCGACACCCGTCCCGCCGCCCGCCGCTACTACAACACCGACGCCGAATCCATCGTCGTCGGCGTGCTCGAGGGCCTGGCCCGCGACGGCAACATCGACATCTCGGTGGCCGTCGAGGCGGCCACCAGGTACAAGATCGACGATGTGATGGCGGCACCCGAGCAGACGTCGGATCCGGGCGTGGCGTGAGCGCGGCTTAACCGATTGGGAGGTTCTGCCAAAGATACGGCGTAGATTTTAGGGATGGTCGACAACAACCGGTTCATCCCGCCTCGGTCGACCGTCGAGGTCCTGGAAAACGTGCCCGACTCGGTGCTGCGCCGGCTCAAGCAGTACTCGGGCCGGCTGGCGACCCAGGCCGTGCACGCCATGGAGGAACGGCTGCCGTTCTTCGCCGAGCTGGAGGCCTCGCAGCGGGCCAGCGTGCAGCTGGTGGTGCAGACCGCGGTGGTCAACTTCGTCGAGTGGATGCGGGACCCGCAGAGCAACGTCAGCTACACCGCGCAGGCCTTCGAGGTGGTGCCCCAGGATCTGCGCCGCCGGATCGCGCTGCGGCAGTCGGTGGAGATGGTGCGGGTCACCATGGAGTTCTTCGAGGAAGTGGTGCCGCTGCTGGCCCGCTCCGAGGACCAGCTGGCCGCGATGACCGCCGGGATCCTGCGCTACAGCCGGGACCTGGCGTTCGCCGCGGCGACCGCCTACGCCGACCAGGCCGAGGCCCGCGGTGCGTGGGACACCCGCATCGAGGCCAACCTGGTCGATGCGGTGGTGCGCGGGGCCATCGGCCCGGAGCTGCAGTCCCAGGCGGCGGCGCTGAACTGGGACGCCACCGCGCCGGCGACGGTGATCGTCGGCACGCCGCGGCCCGGCCGGGCCGACCTGGCCGGCGAGGACATCCACGAGGTGGCCGGGCGCAACGGTCGCGCCGCGCTGTCCGACGTGCACGGCACCTGGCTGGTCGCCATCGTCTCCGGGTCACTGTCGCTGACGGACCGCTTCCTGCCGGATCTGATGAAGGTGTTCGACGACGGCCCGGTGGTGATCGGGCCGACGGCACCGACGCTGGGGGCCGCGCACCGCAGCGCCTCCGAGGCCATCGCCGGGATGAACGCCGTCGCCGGCTGGGCGGGTGCGCCCCGCCCGGTGGCAGCGCGGGAACTGCTGCCCGAGCGCGCGCTGCTGGGCGACGCCACCGCGGTCGCGGCCTTGGAGACCGAGGTGATGCGCCCGCTGGCCGACGCCGGTCCGGCGTTGATGGACACCCTGGACGCCTACCTGGACTCCGGCGGCGCGATCGAGGCCTGCGCGCGCAAATTGTTCGTTCATCCAAATACCGTGCGCTACCGGCTGAAACGGATCGCGGATTTCACCGGCCGCGATCCGATGGTTCCGCGTGATTCGTACGTCCTGCGGGTGGCGTCGACGGTGGGCCGACTGGCCCGTCAGGCCCAGCAGGCCAGCACCGTCAGCGCCGGGTCGGGCCAGGTCAGCGATGTTAGACCGGTCACATCGGCGCCGTGACCGGGCAGGCCGGACATTGCAGTCGGGTCTCGATGCCGTCGCATCACATGCACTTTTGTGGACTTCCCACAAAAACCTAAGACAAGGTTCATAATCTCTTACACCGCGCGAAATGCTCTTCTCAATGTTTCCTTAGAGACGTGCCTCAGCAGACTGTGCTCGCATTCCTTGCGCCCGGACAGGGCTCGCAGACCCCCGGCATGCTCGCCGAGTGGCTCGAGCTGCCCGGGGCCGCGGACCGCATCGCGGCCTGGTCGCAGATCAGCGGCCTGGACCTCGCCGCGCTGGGCACCACGGCCGGCGCCGAGGAGATCACCGACACCGCCGTGACGCAGCCGCTGGTCGTGGCCGCCACGCTGCTGGCCTACGAGGAACTCACCAAGCGCGACGTCCTCACCGGGGACGAGCAGATCATCGCCGCGGGCCACTCCGTCGGTGAGATCGCCGCCTACGCGATCGCCGGCGTCATCACCGCCGACGAGGCGGTGGCACTGGCCGCTACCCGCGGCAAGGAGATGGCCAAGGCCTGCGCGCTCGAGCCCACCGGCATGTCGGCGGTGCTCGGCGGCGACGAAGCCGAGGTGCTCGCCCGGCTGGAGGCCCTCGACCTGGTGCCGGCCAACCGCAACGCGGCGGGCCAGATCGTCGCCGCCGGCGCGGTGGCGGCGCTGGAGAAGCTGGCCGAGGATCCGCCGGCCAAGGCGCGGGTGCGGCAGCTGGCCACCGCGGGCGCGTTCCACACCCAGTACATGGCGCCCGCGCTCGAGCAGTACACCACCGTCGCCGACCGGATCGACCCGGCCGAGCCGGCCGTGACGCTGCTGTCCAACGCCGACGGCGCGCCGGTGGCCTCGGGCGCCGACGCGATGGCCAAGCTGGTGGCGCAGCTGACCCGCCCGGTGCGGTGGGATCTGTGCACCGCCACGCTGCGGGAGCGCTTCGCGAGCGACGGGGTCAGCGCCCACCTGGTGGAGTTCCCGCCGGCCGGCACGCTGACCGGCATCGCCAAACGTGAACTTCGGGGGGTGCCGGCCCATGCCGTCAAGTCCCCCGCTGACCTGGATGGGCTCGCAGCTGCGCTGCGTACCTAGACCAGGGATAAATCCATAGCTCGATCTCATCCATTTTCAGTAACACCGTGAATAGAAGGAGCCGTTGTGCCCGCCAGCCAGGAAGAAATCATCGCCGGTCTCGCCGAGATCATCGAAGAGGTCACCGGTATCGAGCCGTCCGAGGTCACCCCGGAGAAGAGCTTCGTCGACGACCTGGACATCGACTCGCTGTCGATGGTCGAGATCGCCGTGCAGACCGAGGACAAGTACGGCGTGAAGATCCCCGACGAGGACCTCGCCGGTCTGCGCACCGTCGGTGACGTCGTCGCCTACATCCAGAAGCTCGAGGAGGAGAACCCCGAGGCCGCGGCGGCCATTCGGGCCCAGATCACGGGTGACAAGTGACCAGACCTTCCACTGCTAACGGCGGTTTCCCGAACGTCGTGGTGACCGCCGTCGAGGCCACCACGGCGCTCGCCGCGGATATCGAAAGCACGTGGAAGGGCTTGCTGGCCGGCGAAAGCGGCATCCGCATCCTGGAGGACGACTTCGTCGAAAAGTGGGACCTGCCGGTGCGTATCGGTGGTCACCTGGTCGACAACGTCGACAGCCACATGACCCGCATCGACATGCGCCGCATGTCGTATGTGCAGCGCATGTCCAAGCTGCTGGCGAACCGGCTGTGGGAGAACGCGGGTAAGCCCGAGGTCGACCCCGACCGGTTCGCGGTCGTGATCGGCACCGGTCTGGGTGGCGGCGAGAAGATCGTCGAGACCTACGACGCGATGAACGAGGGCGGGCCGCGCAAGGTGTCCCCGCTGGCCGTTCAGATGATCATGCCCAACGGTGCGGCGGCGGTCGCCGGCCTGGAGCTGGGCGCCCGCGCCGGAGTCATCACCCCGGTGTCGGCGTGCTCGTCCGGGTCGGAGGCCATCGCCCACGGGTGGCGTCAGATCGTCATGGGTGACGCCGACTTCGCCGTCGTCGGCGGCGTCGAAGGCGGTATCGAGGCGCTGCCGATCGCGGCGTTCTCGATGATGCGCGCGATGTCGACCCGCAACGAGGACCCGGCGGCTGCCTCGCGGCCGTTCGACAAGGACCGGGACGGGTTCGTCTTCGGCGAGGCCGGCGCGCTGATGATCATCGAGACCGAGGAGCATGCCAAGGCCCGCGGCGCCAAGCCGCTGGCCCGGCTGATGGGTGCCGGGGTGACCTCGGACGCCTATCACATGGTGGCTCCGGCCCCTGACGGCCTGCGGGCCGGGCAGGCGATGAAGCGCGCGATGGAGACCGCGGGACTGTCCCCCAAGGACATCGCGCACGTCAACGCCCACGCCACGGCGACGCCGATCGGTGACACCGCCGAGGCGAACGCGATCCGGGTCGCCGGCGTCGAGCACGCTGCGGTTTACGCGCCGAAATCGGCGCTGGGCCACTCGATCGGTGCGGTGGGTGCCCTGGAATCGGTGCTGACGGTGCTGGCGCTGCGCGACGGCGTCATCCCGCCCACACTGAACTATGTGACACCCGATCCCGAGATCGATCTCGATGTCGTCGCGGGCGAGCCACGGTATGGCGACTACTCCTACGCCATCAACAACTCGTTCGGCTTCGGCGGCCACAATGTGGCTCTGGCGTTCGGTCGGTACTAGGACCGCAGGCCGCACGGTTACGAGGACGGCAGACCTCACATAGCAGGACCCAGAAAGGACGCTCGGCTCAGTCATGGCTTCGCCGACAACAGGTAACGGTCTCCCCGACGTCGTCGTCACCGGTATCGCGATGACCACGAGTGTGGCCACCGATGCCGAGTCGACGTGGAAGGCGCTGCTGGACGGCCAAAGCGGCATCCGCAGGCTGGAAGACCCGTTCGTCGAACAGTTCGACCTGCCGGTGCGCATAGGCGGTCATCTTCTGGAGGACTTCGAGTCGGAGCTGACCAAGGTCGAGAACCGGCGGATGTCCTACGTGCAGAAGATGGCTGCCGTGCTGGGCCGGCGGGTCTGGGAGAACGCCGGGTCCCCCGAGGTGGACACCGATCGGCTGATGGTGTCGATCGGGACCGGCCTCGGCGGGGCCGAGGCGCTGGTGTTCGCCTACGACGGGATGCGGGAGAAGGGCATCCGCGCGGTGTCACCGCTGGCGGTGCAGATGTACATGCCCAACGGCCCGTCGGCGGTGGTCGGGCTGGACCGGCACGCCAAGGCCGGCGTCGTCACCCCGGTCTCGGCGTGCGCGTCCGGGTCCGAGGGCATCGCCCAGGCCTGGCGCAACATCGTGCTCGGTGAGGCCGACATCGCGATCTGCGGTGGGGTCGAGCAGCGCATCGAGGCGGTGCCGATCGCCGGTTTCGCCCAGATGCGCATCGTGATGTCCACCAACAACGACGATCCCGCCGGTGCCTGCCGCCCGTTCGACCGGGACCGGGACGGATTCGTCTTCGGTGAGGCGGGCGCCTTGATGGTCATCGAGACCGAGGAGCACGCCAAGGCCCGCGGCGCCAACATCCTGGGCCGGCTGATGGGCGCCAGCATCACCTCCGACGGGTTCCACATGGTGGCGCCCGACCCCAACGGTGAGCGGGCCGGCTACGCGATGGCTCGGGCCATCCAGCTCGCGGGGTTGCAACCCACTGATATCGACCACGTCAACGCGCACGCCACCGGCACCAACGTCGGCGACATCGCCGAGGCCAAGGCCATCCGCAACGCGCTCGGCGACCACCAGCCCGCGGTGTACGCACCCAAGTCCGCGCTGGGCCACTCGGTGGGCGCAGTCGGCGCGCTGGAATCGATCCTGACACTGCTGGCGTTGCGCGATGGTGTCATCCCGCCCACCCTGAACCTGAAGAACCTCGATCCCGAGATCGACCTGGATGTGGTGGCCGGGGAACCGCGTACGGCCGACCTGCAGTACGCGATCAACAATTCGTTCGGATTCGGCGGGCACAACGTCGCACTCGCCTTCGGTAAGTACTGATACGGCAGGAGAACACATGACGACGCTCGAAAACCCGCTGACCCCCGACGTCAACGAAACGCTGGACCCGCGCGACCCGCTGCTGCGGCTGTCCACCTTCTTCGACGACGGCAGCGTCGAACTGCTGCACGAGCGCGACCGCTCGGGTGTGCTCGCCGCGGCCGGCACCGTCAACGGCGTGCGGACGATCGCGTTCTGCACCGACGGCACGGTGATGGGCGGCGCCATGGGCGTCGACGGCTGCAAGCACATCGTCGACGCCTACGACGTGGCGATCGAGGAGCAGAGCCCGATCGTCGGGATCTGGCACTCCGGCGGCGCGCGGCTGGCCGAGGGCGTGCGGGCGCTGCATGCGGTGGGTCTGGTCTTCGAGGCGATGATCCGGGCTTCGGGCTACATCCCGCAGATCTCGGTGGTGGTCGGGTTCGCCGCCGGCGGCGCGGCCTACGGCCCGGCGTTGACCGACGTGATCGTGATGGCACCCGAGAGCAAGGTGTTCGTCACCGGGCCGGATGTGGTGCGCAGCGTCACCGGCGAGGACGTCGACATGGTGTCCCTCGGTGGCCCCGAAGCCCACCACAAGAAGTCCGGCGTGTGCCACATCGTCGCCGACGACGAGCTCGACGCCTACGAGCGGGGCCGCCGCCTGGTCGGGTTGTTCTGCCAGCAGGGCCATTTCGACCGCACCAAGGCCGAGGCCGGCGACACCGACCTCAAGGCGCTGCTGCCGGAGTCGGCGCGGCGCGCCTACGACGTGCACCCGCTGGTCGAGGCGCTGCTGGACGAGGGTGTTCCGTTCGAGGAGTTCCAGTCCCGCTGGGCGCCGTCGATCGTGGTGGGCCTGGGCCGGCTGGCCGGGCGCACCGTCGGCGTGATCGCCAACAACCCGCTGCGCCTCGGCGGCTGCCTGAACTCCGAAAGTGCCGAGAAATCGGCGCGTTTCGTGCGGCTGTGCGATGCGTTCGGCATCCCGCTGGTGGTCGTCGTCGACGTGCCGGGCTACCTGCCCGGAGTGGATCAGGAGTGGGGAGGTGTGGTGCGCCGCGGCGCCAAGCTGCTGCACGCGTTCGGTGAGTCGTCGGTGCCGCGCGTCACGCTGGTCACCCGCAAGATCTACGGCGGCGCCTACATCGCGATGAACTCGCGCTCGCTCAACGCCACCAAGGTGTTCGCCTGGCCGGACGCCGAGGTCGCCGTCATGGGCGCCAAGGCCGCCGTCGGCATCCTGCACAAGAAGAAGCTGGCCGCCGTCGAGGACCCGGCCGAGCGCGACGCGCTGCACGAGGAGCTGGCGGTCGAGCACGAGCGGATCGCCGGCGGGGTGGATTCGGCGATCGAGATCGGCGTGGTCGACGAGAAGATCGATCCGGCGCACACCCGCTCGAAGCTGACCCAGGCGCTGGCCGAGGCCCCGATGCGCCGCGGACGGCACAAGAACATCCCGCTGTAAAGCTCGTTCTTCACCGCCGAAATTGCATTCCAGCAGGCCCCTACTCGGGATTTCCCTGCTGGAATGCAATTTCGGCGAGGATCTCCTCGGCGGCGGGCAGCGCGCGGTCGCGGTCGGCGGCCACCAACCCGATCCGGGTGCGCCGGTCCAGGATGTCCTCGACGGTCAGCGCCCCTTCGTGGGTGACCGCGTACTCGAACTCGGCCCGGATGACGTCGACGCCGTCGGCCACCGGTTCCTCGGGCCGCGTGCAGGTGGCGCGGGCGATCACGTTGGCCGCCTCGGCCCCGTAGCGCGCCACCAGTGACCCCGGCAGATCCACCGAAGACCGCAGCGTCGCTACGGGATTCGACGGCGCACCGACCAGCGGCAGGTTACGGGTCCGGCACGCTCCGGCGGCCAGGCCGCGCGTCGCGACCGCCCGGTCCACCACGTCCTCGGCCATGTAGCGGTATTCGGTGAGCTTGCCGCCGATGATGCTGAGCACTCCCGACGGCGACTCGGTGACCGCGTGCTCACGCGAGATGTCGGCGGTCTTGGCGCCACCGGTGTCGATCAGCGGCCGCAGCCCGGCGTAGGCGCCCAGCACGTCGGCCGGTCCGAGCGCCGTCTCCAGCGCGGTGTTGACCGTGTCGAGCAGGAACGCGATCTCCGCCGGCGCCGGCTCGGGCACGTCGGGCACGGGTCCCGGCGCGTCTTCGTCGGTCAGGCCGAGATATACCCGGCCCAGCTGTTCGGGCATCGCGAAGACGAACCGGTTGAGCTCGCCGGGGACCGGAATCGTCAGCGCCGCAGTAGGATTGCCGAAGGCTGCGGCGTCGAACACCAGGTGGGTGCCGCGGCTGGGCCGGATCCGCAGCGACGGGTCCACCTCGCCGGCCCACACGCCGGTGGCGTTGACGACGGCGCGGGCGGGGACGTCCATCGACTCGCCGGTGAGGGTGTCGGTCAGCGTGACCGAGGTTCGCGACGCCTCCGAGGCGGCGACGCGGGTGAGGATCTTCGCGCCGTGCTGGGCGGCGGTGCGCGCCACCGCGGTGACCAGCCGGGCGTCGTCGACGAGCTGCCCGTCGTAGGCCAGCAGTGCGCCGTCCAGGCCGGCGCGGCGCACCGTCGGCGCCAGCGCGACCGCCCGTGCCGCATCGACGCGGCGCGACCGCGGCAGCGTCGAAGCCGGGGTACCCGCCAGCCTGCGCAGCCCGTCACCGGCGGCGAACCCGATCCGGACCACCGCCCGCGAGGCGGGTTTCATCTCGGGCAGTAGCGGGACCAGCTGCGGCATCGCGTGCACCAGGTGAGGGGCGTTGCGGGTCATCAGGATGCCGCGTTCGATCGCGCTGCGCCGCGCGATGCCAACGTTGCCGGTGGCCAGGTAGCGCAGCCCGCCGTGCACCAGCTTCGAGCTCCACCGGCTGGTGCCGAACGCCAGGTCGTGCTTCTCGACCAGGGCCACCGACAGCCCGCGGGTCACCGCGTCCAGCGCGACGCCCGCGCCGGTGATGCCGCCGCCGATGACCAGGACGTCGACGCCGTCGGCCAGCTCGGCGAGCTCCCGGGAGCGCCGGTACGCGTTCAAAGCCGTTGGGCCCCTCATGGTTTCAGGTACCCGTTCAGCGCCGACGCCAGCTCGGCGGCCAGCGCCTGCTCGTCGAGGATCTTCGCCACCATCTGCGCGGACTGGATGGTGGACTGGGTGATCAGCAGGCACATCGCGGCCATCTGCCGCGGGTCGCCCGCGCGCACGCTGCCGTGCCGCTGGCCGGCGGTGATCGCCTCGGCCAGTGCGTCGATCAGGATCTGCTGGCTGGTGCCGAGCCGCTCGGTGATGTACACCATGGCCAGCGTCGGCGCGTTGAACAGCACCGCCATCAGCACGTCGTCGTGGCGCAGGCGGTCGGCGATGGCCACCACGCGCGCCACCACCGCCTCCCGGCCGACGCCGTGGTCGGGCACCGCCTCCAGCACCCCGGAGATCCGCAGGGTCAACAGTTCGGCGACGACCCACCGGACGTCGGGCCAGCGCCGGTAGATGGTGGGCCTGCTCACCCGGGCGCGGCGGGCGATCTCCGTCATCGTCGTGCGCTCCACGCCGTAGGCCAGGATGCAGGCCGCCGCGGCGTCGAGGATGCGCCGCTCAACGGTCATTTCTGAGTTACGGATTGACATGATCTGTAATACTGTAACGCATGACTCTTCCTGGCGCACATCCGGTCGATCCCCCGATGCAGTGGAACGCCTGGGGTGACCCCGCCGCCGCCAAGCCGCTGTCGGACGGGATCCGCACGCTGTTGCAGCAGGCCCTCGGCGTCGGCGCCGACCCGGTCCCCGAGCCCACCCTCGCGCAGGTCCGGCTGCGCCCGTCGGCGCTGTCGAGGACCGACCGCGACGCGCTGAGCGCGATCGTCGGCCCCGAGCACCTGATCGTCGAGGACCGGGCCCGGCTGCTGCGCGCGGGCGGGAAATCCACCCTCGACCTGCTGCGCCGGCGCGATTTCGGGGTGCAGGACGCACCCGATGCGGTGCTGGTGCCCGCCGAGGACGACATCGCCGCGATCCTGGCCTTCTGCGCCGACCACAGCATCGCCGTCGTTCCGTTCGGCGGCGGCACCAGCGTGGTGGGCGGGCTGGACCCGCTGCGCGGCGACTTCAAGGCGGTGGTGTCGCTGGACCTGCGCCGGCTCGACACGCTGCACGCGCTCGACGAGGTCTCCGGGGAGGCCGAGCTGGGCGCGGGCCTGTCGGGCCCGGACGCCGAACGCCTGCTCGGGGCGCGCGGCTACTCGCTCGGGCACTTCCCGCAGAGCTTCCGCTTCGCCACCATCGGCGGGTTCGCCGCCACTCGATCCTCGGGCCAGGACTCCGCCGGCTACGGCCGGTTCGACGACATGGTCCGCGGACTGCGCGCCGTCACCCCGATCGGTGTCCTGGACCTGGGCCGTGCCCCGGCGTCGGCGGCCGGGCCCGACCTGCGTCAGCTGCTGATCGGTTCGGAAGGCACGTTCGGGATCATCACCCGGGTCCGGGTCCGGGTGCACCCCACCCCCGCGGCCACCCGCTACGAGGCGTGGTCGTTCCCGGACTTCACCACCGGCGCCGACGCGCTGCGCGCCGTCGTGCAGACCGGCACCGGGCCGACGGTGATCCGGCTGTCCGACGAGGCCGAGACCGGGGTCAACCTGGCCACCACCGACAGCATCGGCGAGGAGCAGATCACCGGTGGCTGCCTGGCGATCACCGCGTTCGAGGGCACCGAGGCGCACGTCGAGAGCCGGCACGCCGAGACCAGGGCGTTGCTGGCGGCCCACGGCGGCACGTCGCTGGGTGAAGGCCCGGCCCGCAAGTGGGAGCACGGCCGGTTCGACGCGCCCTATCTGCGGGATGCGCTGCTGTCGGCGGGCGCGCTGTGCGAGACGCTGGAGACCGCAACCAACTGGTCCAACGTGCCCGCGTTGAAGGCGGCGGTGACGACGGCACTGACGGAGTCGCTGGCCGAATCGGGCACACAGGCGCTGGTGTTGTGCCACATTTCCCACGTGTATCCCACCGGTGCGTCGCTGTACTTCACCGTCGTGGCCGCGCAGCGCGGCAACCCGATCGAGCAGTGGCGCGCCGCCAAGGCCGCCGCCTCGGCGACGATGGTGCGCACCGGCGCCACCATCACCCATCACCATGCCGTGGGCACCGACCACCGGCCGTGGATGCGCGACGAGGTCGGCGACGTCGGCGTGGCAATCCTGCGGGCGGTCAAGGCGACGCTCGATCCGGCCGGAATCCTGAACCCGGGCAAGCTGATTCCGTGATGACCCGGGTCACCGTGCTGACCAACCCCGCCTCGGGGCACGGCAGCGCCCCGCACGCCGCCGAGCGGGCCATCACCCAGCTGCACCGCCGCGGCGTCGACGTGGTGGCCATCGCCGGCCGCGACTCCGCGCATGCGCGCACCCTGGTCGAGGGTGCGCTGGACCGCGGCATGGACGCGTTGGTGGTGGTCGGCGGCGACGGCATCATCTCGCTGGCGCTGCAGGTGCTCGCCGGCACCGGCATCCCGCTCGGCCTGGTGCCCGCCGGCACCGGCAACGATCACGCCCGCGAATTCGGCATCCCGACAAAGGATCCCGAGACGGCGGCCGACATCGTCGTCGACGGCGTGGTCGACGAGGTCGATCTGGGCCGCATCGTCGGGGCCGACGGCACCGACAAGTGGTTCGGTACCGTGATGGCCGCCGGGTTCGACTCGCTGGTGACCGACCGGACCAACCGGATGCGCTGGCCGCACGGCCGGATGCGCTACAACCTGGCCATGCTGGCCGAGCTGTCCCAGCTGCGGCTGCTGCCGTTCCGGCTGAGCTTCGACGGGACCGAACTGTGCACCGAGCTGACGCTGGCCGCGTTCGGCAACACCCGCAGCTACGGGGGCGGCATGCTGATCTGCCCGGACGCCGACCCCCACGACGGTCAGCTCGATGCGACGATGGTGGCCTCGGCGTCGCGGACCAGGCTGGTGCGGCTGTTCCCCACCGTGTTCAAGGGCACCCACGTGCACCTCGACGAGGTCCGCACCGCGCGCGCCCGCACCATCACGGTGGACTCCCCCGGCATCAACGCCTACGCCGACGGCGAATACGTCTGCCCGCTGCCCGTCGAGGTGTCAGCGGTGCCGCGGGCCCTGAAGATCCTGCGCCCCAGCGGCGCCGGGAAGAACGCAGGCACCGCCGACGCGTAGCGGCGGTAGTCGTCGCCGAACCGCCGCACCAGGTCGCGCTCCTCGAGCACGGTGCCCAGCACGATGTAGCCGGTCATCACCGCCGCCCACAGCAGCTGCCCGACCGTGAACGTGCTCGCGCACCAGAAGCACAGCAGCAGACCGGTCATCAGCGGGTGTCGCACCAGTCGGTAGGGCCCGTGCACCTGCAGCCGGTCGGCGGTCGGGTCGGGGACCTGGCTGACATAGGCCCGGTAGGCCTGGGCCAGGCCGAGCAGGTGGAAGTGGTCCAGCAGCAGGGTAGCCGCGTACACCACCGCGAAACCGAGCCAGAAGCCGCCGTCGAGGAGCCAGCCGGCCACCCCGTCCAACGCCCAGATCCGCTGCGGCAGCGGCTGCCACGCCAGGCACAGCAACCACACCGCCAGGCAGGCCATCGTGATGTACACCGAACGTTCCAGCGGTTCGGGCACCCAGCGGGTCAGCCACGCCTTGAACGCCGGCCGGGCCATCCCCGAGTGCTGCACGCCGAACAACACCAACAGCGCCACATCGATCAGCACCGACACCGTCACCGGCAGCTGCGCTCCCCCGGTGTCGATGGTCTTCGGCAGCCACCACCCGCCGGCGAACAACAGGAACAGCGGCACGGTGACGCCGGCGAAGGCGTACACCGCGAACGCCACCGAGAACCGGACGATGCGTTGGGCGAGCGTCACACCCATGCGAACCACGGCAGGTATCTGGCGCGGGCACCACCGTGGGCGAGCCGGTCCTCCAGCTTGGCCTTCCACCGCTGCCCGTAGGAGGCGTCGCGGAATCGGTCGCGGGTGAGGACCCGCCACGCCGAGTTCAGCGTCATCCAGTACGGGACGACGGCGCCGGGGTCGACGTCGCGCATGAAGTCCAGCTTGTCGGGGATCTCGGTCCAGTGGATCCCGGGATAGCGGTGGTGCACGCTGTGGTAGCCCTGGTTGAAGGTCAGGAAATTCAGGATGTTGCCGACGGTGTTGATCGATCGGCTCGGGTCGTCGTCGAACACCCGTGCCGGTGCGTGCGTCAGCCACGCGAAGTAGCCGGCGTTGATCTGCACCAGCACGAACGGCACCAGATAGAACACCGCGAAGCGCAGCGGGTCGGCGAAGTACGCGGTCGCCCCGATGAGCACCACCAGCGCCGCCACATCGGTGAGGTAGCGGTGGCGGCGCTTGCGCCGCTCGGCGGAGATGTTGGGCGCGAACAACATCCGGATGGTGTGCAGGTGGATCATCGGCGAGTAGCTGACCCAGTACCAGATCGCGCGCAGGCCGTGTTCCCGGCCGGCCGTGGTGGTGATGTCGCGCGGGCCGTCGTTGAAGCGGTGGTGGTTGATGATGTGGACCTCGCGCATGTCGACCTCGGTGAGCCCGCCGGGCAACGCGCAGAGCAGATCGATCGCCCGGTTGACCCGCCGCGACACCGCCAGCGGCCGGTGCGTGTGCATGTGCAGCACGCCGATGGTCAGCGACAGGTTCAGCAGCGACAGCAGGATCACCAGCGGCACGGCGAGATACCAGTGCTCCACGGCGGGGGTCAGCAGCCCGACCGCCAGCAGCGCCAGCCACAACAGGATGTGGATCAGCGGGCCGATGTTGGCCGGGTTCTCCAGCTTGAACACCCGGCGGCTGATGAGCGGTCGGTCCGTCGTTTGCGCGGTCATGTGCGGTCTCCTCGAGCGGTGGCCACGGCGGCCGACTGGAAGTGAGCGGCGAGCGCGGCCAGACCTGCCGCATCGGCGGGACGCAGCCACTCGACCGCGCCGAAGGCCAGGTGATCGGCGAACATCATGCGGCGTACCTGCGGCAGAGGCAGTTCACCGGTCAGCGGCTGCATCGGCAGCCGTTGCACGAAGTCGGCCATGGTGTCCACGATCAGCGGCGCCAGTGACGGGACGGGCAACGCGGAACGCGTGACCAGGTTCGTGTCGGCCAGCAGCGGTGGCGAGCCGTCGAGCATGGCGCGGATCGCACCGTCGGTGCAGCGCCGTACCCGGCCCAGCATCACGGCCCAGCGTCGCGGCGACTGCGCGGCCAGCACCGCCGCGGGCAGCCGCCAGCGCCGCCGATACGCGGCCGGCGCGCCGACCGTGGTGCAGAAGAACGCGGTCGTGGTGATGACCATGTGGGCCATCGCCATCCGGGCGCCCCGGCGGGGGGTGTTGGCCGGGATCTGTTCCAGCAGCGCGAAGCCGCCCAACGCGGGCGCCAGCAGCCGCACCATCACCGCACGTTCCAGTTCGTCGCGGTCAGCGACGTTGTAGAGCTCGAGCTCGTCGTCGCGCAGATCGTTGGCCAGCTGGGCCAGCACGCCGAGGCATTCGGCCAGCTCCTTCGACGGCGTGCCGTCGCCTTCGATGATCAACTGGCAGACGTAGTGCACCACCCGGCCCAGCACCCCGCGCGCGTACACCGTGCGCGGCAGCGGGGCGTCGGCGTTGTGCGCCATCACCGCGGCGACGTCGGTCAGCATCGCGGCGGCCCGCCGCTGACCGGCGGCGGGCAGCGCGGCCAGCAGCGCCCGCACGTCGCGGATCCGTTCGGCCAGTGCCAGATCCACCGCTTCGCTGTCGCGCCGCACGACGGCGGGCGGCGGCGGGGGCGCGGTGCCGACGTCTCCGGTGAGGTAGGCGACCGCGGTCAGCACCGCGGCGCCGGCCGCCGACCGCTCGACCAGATCCTCGTAGGCGTCGAGCACCCGGCAGGCCAGCAGCGCGGCGGTGAACTCCGCGCGCAGGTCGGCGGGCAGGAACGCCGCCGAGATGCCCAGGTTCCGCGCCGCCGGGATGATCGCCAGCCGCGCCAGCTCCTCGGGCGTCGGGGCGGCGCGCAGCGCGGCCAGATCCGGCGGTTTGCGCAGCTGCCTGATGCCGTGAAGCAATGCGGCACAACGGTTCCCAGTCATCTGAGCACGGTCCGCGCGGCCAGGTCCGCGAGGCGTTCGCGGGCCGGTGTCGGCCTCAGCACGGCCAGGGCTGCGCGGGCGTCGCCGATCGCCCGCACCGCGGCGGCGCGGGCGGCCCGGGTGGCGCCGCTGCGCAGCAGATCGGCCTGCAACTCGGCGGTGGGCGTGTCGGGCGAGAGCCACTTGGCGTGCGAATCCGGAGCCGTGGCCAACCACTCGATCACCGGCCAGGTGGGGACGCGCCGGTCCAGATCGCCCGCGGCGTCCTTACCCAGCGCGGCCCCGCCCTCGACGTCGCGGACGTCGTCCATGATCTGGAAGGCGATCGCCAGTTGGTCGGCGTAGCGCATCAGGGCGCGCAGTCCGTCGTCGTCGACGCCGCCCGCGGTGCCGCCGTAGGCGCAGCACAGCCGGAACAACGTGCCGGTCTTGGCACGGGCGACGTACTCGTAGTGCGTGCGCAGCGCGGCGTCGTCGTCGGCCGGCCGCAGCGTCTCGACCAGTTGGCCCAGCGACAGGTCGGCGAGCTGGTCCAGATAGGTCACCCCGTGCACCGCGCCGAGGCGGGCGAACACCGCGGGGTTGTCGGCCATGACGCGGGCCAGCAACCCGAACGCCTTGCCCGCCATGTGGAAACCGGCCCGCGCCGCGGTACGGACGCCGAACGCGGCGGCCACCGACGGGGCGCCGCGCCGCAGCAGCGAGCCGTCGCAGATGTCGTCGTGCACCAGGGAGGACTCGTGGAGCATCTCCATCGCGCAGGCCAGGTCGGTGGCGTCGGCCTCCGACAGCGGGGGCGCCGGCGTCAGTGCCGCACAGATGAGCACCAGCCGCGCCCGCAGCCGCTTGCCCGGCACCGCCAGGACGTGCCGGTTGACGGCGTCGAACGGGTCCCCCGCGACCAGGACCTCGGCGAGCCGCTCGGCCAGCAGATCCAGCTGGTCGGGTAACGCCTCAGAGGCGGCCCGCGTGTTCATAGCAAAATAATCGCACAGGTCAACCGTCCCCGCCCGACAACCCCGTCAATAATGCTCATTCCAGGTCATCGATTTGACACCATGGTCGGGCGCGTCGACTCTGAAACACAACGCGAGAATTTGGCGAACGTTTGCGGTGTCGTGGAGAAGGGGGTGCCGTGCTGCAGCGGATCGCCCTGTTGGCCCTCGCCGCACCCCGCCGGATCCTGGTCGTCGCGGCGCTCGTGGTGATCGGCGCGGCGGTCTTCGGGATCCCCGTGGCGACCAGCCTGTCCGCGGGCGGCTTCCAGGATCCGGCGTCGCCGTCGGCGCACGCCTCGCAGCTTCTGCTGGAGCAGTTCGGCCGCAGCGACATGCAGCTGGTGGTCCTGATCAGCGACCCCGCGGGGGTCGACAGCACGGCGGCGCGGGCGCTGGCCGCCGAGGTCGCCGAGCACCTGCAGCGCTCCCCCCACGTGCTCGGGGTGACCTCGGCGTGGGCGCCCGGCCCGGAGGCGGCACAGCTGACCAGCCGCGACGGCACGTCCGGGATGGTGGTCGCCGGCCTGGTCGGTGGGGAGGACGACGCCCAGCACCACGCCGCCGACCTGGCGCAGACGCTGCCGCAGGGCGGTGACGGTGTCGACGTGCGCGCCGGCGGTTCGGCGATGGTGTTCGCGCAGGTGAACCACCAGACCCAGTGGGACGTGCTGGTGATGGAGTTGATCGCGATCCCACTGAGTTTCGTTGTGCTGGTGTGGGTTTTCGGCGGGCTGCTGTGCGCGATGCTGCCGCTGGCGGTGGGCGGCATCGCCATCGTCGGCGGCATGTCGGTGCTGCGGTTGATCACCTACACCACCGATGTGTCGATCTTCGCGCTGAACCTCACCACCGCGATCGGGCTGGCGTTGGCGATCGACTACACGCTGCTGATCGTCAGCAGATATCGCGAAGAGCTCGCCGAAGGGGCGGACCCACGGACGGCGTTGGTGCACACCATGACCGCCGCCGGACGCACCGTCCTGTTCTCCGCGGTCACCGTGGCGCTGTCACTGTCGGCGATGATCCTGTTCCCGATGTACTTCCTGAAATCGTTCGCGTACGCCGGGATCGCCACCGTCGCGGTGGTCGCGGTCGCGGCCATCGCCGTCACCCCAGCCGCCATCGTGGTGCTCGGGCCACGGCTGGACGCCCTGGACGTGCGCCGGCTCGGCCGCCGGCTGCTGCGCCGCGCCGAGCCCGCGCCCAAGCCCGTCGAGCAGTTGTTCTGGTACCGCGCAGCCACTTTCGTGATGCGCCGGGCGCTGCCCATCGGGCTGGCCGTGGTCGCGCTGCTGCTGGCACTCGGCGCCCCGTTCCTCGGCGTCAGCTGGGGCTATCCCGACGACCGGGTGTTGCCGACGTCGGCGTCCTCGCGTCAGGTCGGCGACGCGCTGCGCGAGGAGTTCGCGGTCGACTCGGCGGCCGCGGTGACCGTCGTCGTCCCCGACGTCACCGGCGTGGCTCCCGGCGAGCTGGACCGCTACGCCGCCGAGCTGTCCCGCGTCGCCGACGTGTCGGCGGTGTCCCCGCCAGCGGTCGCCGACGGCAGCGCGTTCCTCACCGTCGGCAGCACCGCGCCGCTGTTCTCCGAGAGCTCCGCGCGGCAGCTCGACGCGCTGGAGGCGGTGCCCGGACCCGGTGGCCGGACCGTCGCGCTGACGGGGTCGGCGGCGGCCAACCGCGACAGCGTCGCGGCCATCCTGGCTCGGCTGCCGCTGGTGCTAGGGCTCATCGCCACGGTCACCCTGGTGCTGCTGTTCCTGCTCACCGGAAGCGTGGCGTTACCGCTGAAAGCCTTGCTGCTCAACGCCTTGTCGTTGACGGCCACCTTCGGTGCGCTGGTGTGGATCTTCCAGGACGGCCACCTCGGGGCGCTGGGCACCACCTCCACCGGGACGCTGGTGGCCAACGTGCCGGTGCTGTTGTTCTGCATAGCTTTCGGATTGTCGATGGACTACGAGGTGTTCCTGGTGTCGCGGATCCGGGAGTTCTGGTGCGGTTCCGCCCAAGGCGACACCGACAACGACCGCAGCGTCGCGCTCGGGTTGGCCCGCACCGGCCGGGTGGTGACGGCCGCCGCGCTGGTGATGTCGATCTCGTTCGCGGCGCTGATCGCCGCGCAGGTGTCGTTCATGCGGATGTTCGGCCTGGGCCTGACGCTGGCCGTGCTGGTGGACGCGACGCTGGTGCGCATGGTGCTGCTGCCGGCGTTCATGCACGTGCTGGGCCGGTGGAACTGGTGGGCGCCGCGGCCGCTGACGCGGCTGCACGCCCGGTTCGGGATCAGCGAGCGGCCTACCCCACTCCCCGGCTCAGCCAGCTGACCTCGGCGCCGGCCCCGCCGTCGCGGTAGGCCTCCAGGTCGTCGTCCCAGGCGGTGCCGAGCACCGTGTCCAATTCGGCGGCCAGGGTGTCCGCGCCGGAGGCCATCAACGCCCGCAGCCGCATCTCGCCGACCATCACGTCACCGTTGGCGCTCATCGCACCGCTCCACAGACCCAGCTGCGGGGTATGGCACCAGCGGTGCCCGTCGACGCCGGCGCTCGGGTCCTCGGTCACCTCGAAGCGCAGCACCGACCAGGACCGCAGCGCGTTTGCCAGCGCCGCCCCGGTGCCGACCGGGCCGACCCAGTTGGTGACCGCACGCAGCTGCCCGGGCATCGCCGGCTGCGGCGTCCACTTCAGGTTCGCCCGCGCGTTCAGGGTCGACGACAACGCCCACTCGACGTGCGGGCACACCGCCGCGGGCGACGCGTGGATATACACCACGCCCGTCGTCGCGTCGGCGAATTGGTTCGCTGCACGCATCTACTGCTCCTTCGGTTCCACGAGGGACGTCTTCCCCAACGACCTGGTGGATCACCGAACGACAGCGATGAATGCTATGGATGTAATTGTGGCTTGCGTGCCTATTGTGCCTCGTGAGACGGATGTTGCGCTAGTCCGCCCGAAATTCTCTCAGAACTTCATCAGACAGCGCCGGCATCACCGTGTGCGCCCACTCACCGAAGGGGCGGTCAGTGAGCACGACCAGCGCCAATCGGGCCACCGGATCGACCCAGAGGAACGTCCCGGACTGTCCGAAGTGCCCGAACGTGGCGGCCGAATTGTCCGCTCCGGTCCAGTGCGGGGATTTGCGGCCGCGGATCTCGAAGCCCAGGCCCCAGTCGTTGGGACGCTGCACGCCGAACCCGGGCAGCACCCCGTCCAGCCCGGGGAACGCGACGGTGATCGCCTCGGTGTGCATCTGCTCGGACACCGTCGCGGGCACCAGCAGATCCCCGGCGAACGCCGCGAGATCCGCCACCGTCGACGTCGCGCCGTACCCGGCCGCCACCGTCCCGCCCTCGAAGGTGGTGCCGGCCATCGCCAGCGGCGCGAGCACCGCCTCGGCCAGGTAGGTGGCCAGCGGGATCGAGGACTCCCGCTCGAGCACCTCGGCCACCACGGTGAAGCCGTGGTTGGAGTAGATCCGCCGGGTGCCCGGGGCGGCCAGCACCTTCGCCGAGGTCATCTCGTATCCCCCGGTGTGGGCCAGCAGGTGGCGCACCGTGGACCCGGGTGGGCCGGCCGGGGTGTCGAGTTCGACGGCGCCCTCCTCGACGGCCACCTGGACCGCGCGAGCCACCAGCGGTTTGGTCACCGAGGCCAGCGCGAAGCGGCGCCCGGTGTCGCCGTGGTCGGCCAACACACCGGCCGGCCCCACCACCGCGGCCGCGGCGGTGGGGACCGGCCAGTCGTTCAGGGCATCGAGTGCGCTCATCGGGCCCGAGCCTAGCGAGGCTACGGGCGTGGGCTCACTTGGTGGCTATGTAGTAGTAGTTGATCGGATCCGAATCGATCTCGCGCACCTCGACGCTCCCGAACCCGGCGTCGGCCAGCATCGAGGTGGCCAGCTGCCTGCCCCAGCAGGTGCCGAGCCCGTCGCCGTCCAGGCCGAGCGACACGCTCATGCAGTGCATCACCGACACGGTGTAGAGGTACGGCGCGAACGGCACCCCGACGTTGTCCTGCACGTCGCTGGAGGCCTTGATGTCGACCATCAGGAAGGTGCCGCCGGGCCGCAGTGCCCGGTGGATGTTGCGCAGCACCCGGCCCGGGTGGGCCTGGTCGTGGATCGCATCGAACGCCGTGATGACGTCGAAGGCGTCGGTGGCGTCGTACTCGGCGACGTCGGCGGCCACGAAGGAGGCGTTGGTCAAACCGAGCCGGCCCGCCTCGGCGCGGCCCGCGGCCAGGCCCTCGTCGGAGAAGTCGATGCCGGTGAATCGGCTGGCCGGGAACGCGGTGGCCAGCACGTTGACGGCATGTCCACTGCCGCAGCCGAAGTCGGCGACGTCGGCGCCGGTGCGCAGCCGCTCGGTGAGGCCGTCGGCCATCGGCAGGATGACGTCGACCAGCGCGGCGTCGAACACCTCACCGCTCTCCTCGGCCATCAGCGTGTGGAAGCGCGGATACTCCGCATAGGAGAGTCCGCCGCCGGTGTGGAACCGGTCGATCACCTTCTGCTCGACCTCGGCCAGCAGCGGGATGAACTGCGCCACCCGGGCCAGGTTGTCGGGGCCGGCGGCCCGGGTCAGCACCGCGGCGCGGTGAGCGGGCAGCGTGTAGGTGTCGGTGGCGGCGTCGTAGTCGACGATCCGGCCGGCGGCCGCCCCGCCGAGCCACTCCCGCACGTAGCGCTCGTCGAGGCTGGCGGCGTCGGCGATCTGGGTGCTGGTGGCCGGCGGCAGCGCGACCAGCGTGTCGAACAGTTTCGTCTGGTGCCCGATGGACAACAGCAGGGCGACGCTGGCGGCGTCGATGGCGCCGACGACGCGGCCGGCGAACTCCTCGGTGGTCTCGGCGGCAAGCGCCGCCGGGTTCTCGTTCAGTGTGGTCATGACGCAGACGCTAACCCCGCGGACCCGCGGTGGTCATCGGGCGAATCATGCGTTCACCCGGGCCGGCCCATGGTGCAGATGATGTAGGTCCAGCTGATGCAGGTCAGTCGATGCCGTGCTCGAAGGCCCAGCTGGCCGCCGCGGTCCGGGTGGACACACCGAGTTTGACGTAGATGTTGGCCAGGTGCCGTCCCACGGTCTTCTCCGACAGCTGCAACCGTCGCGCGACGTCACGGTTGGTGGCGCCGCGGGCGATGTGCGACAGCACCTCCCGTTCGCGCCGGGTCAGCCCGCCGGGTGCCGGCGCCCCGCAGATCCCGGCCGGTTCCACCCCGAGTTGCGCGTAGATCGCCTCGGCGGTGGCCGCGTCGGCCGTGGCGGCCTCGGCCGCTCCGAGCCCGCGCCGCGCCAGCGCCATCCACTCGTAGACCTCGGCCATCTCGTAGCGGGACTGCTGGATCCGGTACTCGCGCAACGCCGTCTGCAACCAGCCGAGCGCCTCGTCGTGGCGGCCCCGCCGCACCGCCACCGCACCCCTGGCGTGCGCCGCCCACGCCAGGAAACCCGGGGTGGCGAACGCTTTGGCATCCAAGTCTAGTTCCGCACAATAGGTTTCAGCCTCGTCCAGGGCATCGCGGGCCAGCGCGATCTCCACCGCGGCGCGCAGCAGCCGGGCCCGCGCCAGCCGGTCACCACCGGTGAGCGCCAACCGGATCGACGTCCACGCCGCGGCGGTGTCGCCGCGCCGGCAGGCCAGCAGTGCTTCCCCCGGCTGCGGGTCCATGCCCAGCCGCCTGGCGAGGGTGAATGCGCTTGCCGCACCGTCGACTTCGCCGATCAGCCGGCGGATCTCACCGAGTTGATAATAGGCCTCGGCGGCTGCCCAGCCGTTGACCTCCTCCAGCGCCCGGCCGGCCGTCTCCAACCGGACCGCCAGCTCGCGGTAGTTGTCGGTGGCCACCTGCACCTGCAGCCGGTGGACGTCGCACACCCCGCCGTAGGGCACCGATCCGGACAGCCCGCACCACTGCTCCATCGACTGCGTCCAGGACCGCATCTTGGGCAGGTCGCCGAGTTTGTGGCAGTGGTGCAGCACGATGCAGTACAGGTCGCCGGCCCATTCGATCGGCACCTGATCGGCGATCAGCGGCAGCATCGCCTCGTCGATGTAGGCGTAGCCGTCGGCGGTGCGGGCGTTGAGGATCGCCTCGAGACCGGCGGCGATCAGCCCGAACGCGGTGACCGCAGGGGCGTCGAGCCGCTCGCTCATCGCGCGCAGCGTCCGCACCTGCGCGGCCAGCGTGTCGAGATCCTGGGTCATGGCGGCGACGATGGCGTCCAGGTAGGCCAGGTAGCCGAGGGCGGCGGTCTCCTCCGCGCCGGCGAGCAGCCGGCGGGCGCGGCTCATCCAGCCCTGACCGATGTTGAGATCGCCGCGCACCAGCCAGCCCAGCGCCAGCTCGTTGGCCTTCATCGCCGCGGCCACCGGGTCGGTGCGACTCAAGTCGGCGAACACCCGCTCGGCGGCGCGGCTGGCCTCCTTGATGTAGCCCAGCCGCCACGCCGCGAACGCGAAAGCGTCCAGGTCGTCGGTGCACAGCGGGGCGTGCCGGCTCGCCAGCTCGAACGCTTCGTAGCTGGCGCGCCAGTCCCGCCGCCGGTGCGCGGCGCGCGCGGCGACCAGCAGATCGGTCTGGGTCCCGGTCAACATCAGACGTTCAAAATAACGCCGTCGGGCCAGCTCAGGCCAGCTCCACGGACCTTTTGGCCAGCCCCATCCAATATCCGTCGACCGCCTGCCGTCCCGGCCGGCCGGGGTCGTCGGAGGCGCCGAGCGCCACGAACAACGGCGCGAAGTGCTCGATGGTGGGATGCGCGTAGGGCATACCGGGTGCGGCGTGGCGGAAGTCGATCAGCGCGTCCAGGTCGCCGGCGGCCAGCCGTTCCCGCACCCACAGGTCGAACTCCACCGACCAGGTCGGCGGTTCGGCGCCCGGTGAGGGATCCCGCAGGAACGGCAGCCCGTGGGTGGTGAACCCGGAGCCGAGGATCAGAACACCGCGGTCGCGCAGCGGCCGCAGCCGCTCACCGAGCGTCACCAGCCGCGCGGGATCCAGCGTGGGCAGCGAGATCTGGAGGACGGGGATGTCGGCGTGCGGGTACATCACCGTCAGCGGCACGTAGGCGCCGTGGTCGAGCCTGCGGTCGGGGTCGTGGCGGACCGGTTCGCTGTCGGGCATCAGCGCGGCGACGTCGGCGGCCAGCCAGTCCGCGCCCGGCGGGGTGTAGGTGACGTCGTAGTAGTGGGCGGGAAAACCCCAGAAGTCATAGGTCAGCGGGGTGTCCGGGTCGGTGGCGCCGATGGTCAGCGGCGCGGCCTCCCAGTGCGCCGAGACCACCAGGATCGCGGTGGGCCTGGGCAACTCCTGTGCCCACCCCGCCAGTTGCGACACCCACAGCGCGTCATCGACCAGCGGTGGGGCGCCGTGCGATAGGAACACGACGGGTGGACGGACAGTCACCTTCCCAGTGTGCCGGACCCATTAAGGTCTAGGCATGATTCAGACAGTGCGTGGTGTGATCTCTCGTGCCAAGGGCCAACCGGTCGAGGTGGTCGATGTGGTGATCCCGGACCCGGGCCCCGGTGAGGTGGTCGTCGACATCCAGGCCTGCGGTGTCTGTCATACCGATCTGACCTACCGCGAGGGCGGCATCAACGACGAGTTCCCGTTCCTGCTGGGCCACGAGGCCGCCGGCATCGTCGAAACCATCGGCGAGGGCGTCACCAACGTCGCCGTCGGCGACTTCGTCATCCTCAACTGGCGCGCGGTCTGCGGACAGTGCCGGGCCTGCAAGCGGGGCCGCCCGCACCTGTGTTTCGACACGTTCAACGCTGCCCAGAAGATGACGTTGACCGACGGCACCGAGCTCACCCCGGCCCTGGGCATCGGCGCTTTCGCCGACAAAACCCTCGTCCACGAAGGTCAGTGCACCAAGGTCGACCCCGCGGCCGACCCCGCCGCCGCCGGCCTGCTCGGCTGCGGCGTGATGGCCGGCCTCGGCGCGGCGATCAACACCGGCGCGGTCAACCGAGACGACACCGTCGCCGTCTTCGGCTGCGGCGGCGTGGGCGATGCCGCCATCGCCGGTGCGGCTCTGGTCGGCGCGAAGAAGATCATCGCCGTCGACATGGACAATCGGAAACTGGAGTGGGCCCGCCAGTTCGGCGCCACCCACACCGTCAACGCCCGCGAACTGGACGCCGTCGAGACGATCCAGGATCTGACCGACGGGTTCGGCGCCGACGTCGTCATCGACGCCGTCGGGCGCCCGGAGACCTGGAAGCAGGCCTTCTATGCGCGGGACCTGGCCGGTACCGTGGTGCTGGTCGGTGTGCCCACCCCGGACATGAAACTGGAGATGCCGTTGATCGACTTCTTCTCCCGCGGTGGGTCGTTGAAGTCCTCCTGGTACGGCGACTGCCTGCCCGAACGCGACTTCCCCACCCTGATCTCGCTGTACCTGCAGGGCCGCTTCCCGCTGGACAAGTTCGTCTCCGAACGCATCGGGCTCGACCAGATCGAGGACGCCTTCCACAAGATGCACGCCGGTGAGGTGCTGCGCTCGGTGGTGGTGCTCTAGTGAGCACCTCCGAATCAAAGGGCCCGATCCAGCGGCTGGTCACCAGCGGGGTGTTCGAGCTCGACGGCGGCAGCTGGGAGGTGGACAACAACATCTGGCTGGTCGGCGACGACTCGGAGGTGGTGGTGTTCGACGCCGCCCACACCGCCGACCCGATCGTCGAGGCCGTCGGCGGCCGGCATGTGGTGGCGGTGGTGTGCACGCACGGCCACAACGATCACGTCACGGTCGCCCCGCAGCTCGGTCAGGCGCTCGACGCGCCGGTGCTGCTGCACCCGGCCGATGACGTGCTGTGGCGGATGACGCACCCCGACAGCGACTTCCGCTCGGTGTCCGACGGCGACACGCTGCGGGTGGCCGGCGTCGAGCTGCGGGCGCTGCACACCCCGGGGCACTCCCCCGGCTCGGTGTGCTGGCACGCACCCGACCTGAACGCCGTGTTCAGCGGCGACACCCTGTTCCAGGGCGGACCCGGGGCCACCGGCCGCTCGTACTCCGACTTCCCCACCATCCTGGAGTCCATCTCCGGCCGGCTCGGCACGCTGCCCGGCGAGACGGTGGTCTACACCGGACACGGCGACTCGACGACGGTGGGCGACGAGATCGTGCACTACGACGAATGGGTGGCACGCGGCAGCTGAGCTGCCAGTCCAACCTGGGCAGCTGAGCTAGCGCCCGTCGAGGATGCGGCGTTTCTCGGCCTGGAACTCGGCTTCGGTCAACGCGCCCGAATCCCGCAGCGCGGCCAGGGTCTTGAGCGCCTCCATCCGTACGCCGTGGTCGGTGGGCTGGTAGCCCTGCACCGGCGGCGGCACGGCGCCCGGCCAGTACGGCTCGTCGAGGGAGACGGTGGCCGCCGACGGGAGCGGCCGCGCCCGCCGCCCGGACCGCGACCACCAGGTCAACGCGACGACGAGCTCGAGGATCCCGAGGCCCAGCAGGCCGCCGAACACCCACCACAACCAGCTCACCGAGCTGTCCCGGCCGAACGCCAGCCGCGGGTCGATGTACCCGCCGACGTCGCCGTCGGTGACGACGTCGTAGACGCCCTCCTGCGGGATCTGTGCTACCCAGATCCGCACGCGCACATCGTTGTTGACCGATGTGGTGGAGCCCGTCGTCTCGGTGACCACCGGGTCGGGCACCCCGGCGGGCGCGTCGAGGCCCAGCCGCAGCGCGGGCACCGGGAACCCGCCGTCGATGCCGCCGGTCACCACGGTGTGGAAGCTGATCGTCACCTCGCCGGCGGGCAGCGCGAGCCGCCCCTGGCCGGGCACCGGTACCTCGCCGTAGGCGTTGAACTCGTCGAAGACGAACGCGTTGAGCACCACCGTGACGATCAGCCCGATCACGCCGACCACCAGCGAACCGACCGCGCCGATGATGGCCGCCCGAGGCCCGGCCCCTCCGTTCATGCGCAGAGTGTGCCACGGGCGCCGCTTTCGCGGCGCACGAGCCGCGCGGCGACTACCGTCGAAGGGGTGCCAGAGTCGAGCATCGTCGTGCGGCCGGAGCCCAGGGACAGCGGCTCCTTCTCCGCGGCCAGGCGCCTGCAGGCGGCCGGGCTGCGGTCGGCCATCGCCGCGTTCGAGCGGGCCGCCGCCGAGGTCCCGATCCCGGCGCCACCACAGCCGATCGTGATCGCCGACTATGGCGCCGCCACCGGGCACAATTCGCTGCTGCCGATCGGGGCGGCGGTCGCGGTGTTGCGGGGGCGGACCCGCCCCGAGCATTCGGTGTTCATCGTGCACACCGACATGCCCGACAACGACTTCACCGCGCTGTTCCGCACACTGGAGGAGGATCCGGACACGTACCTGCGCAAGGACCGGGCGTGTTTCCCGTCGGCGGTCGGGCGGTCCTTCTACTCGCAGATCCTGCCGTCCAACAGCGTCAACCTGGGCTGGAGTTCGTACGCGGTGCAGTGGCTGAGCCGGGTGCCTGCGGGCATCGAGGACCACCTGCAGGTGGATTCGTGCTCGGATGCGTCCGTCCGCGCCGCCTACGCCAAGCAGGCCGCCCATGACTGGCACGAGTTCATCGCGTTCCGCGGCCGGGAGCTGTGCCCGGGTGGGCGCCTGGTGGTGACGACGATGGCGATCGGCGAGGACGGCGAGTTCGGTTACCGCCCTTTGCTGTCGGCGATGGCCGACGGCCTCGACGAGCTGGCGGCGGCGGGCCTGGTGACCGCCGAGGAGGTGCGGCGCATGTGTGTGCCGACGGTGGGTCGTCGGGAACGGGACTTCCGGGCGCCGTTCGCCCCGTCCGGGCGGTTCGAGGGGCTCGAGATCGAGCACCTGGATCTGTTCGACGCCGAGGACCGGTTCTGGGATCGCTACCAGATCGAGAAGGACACAAAGGCTTTCGGTGCCCGGTGGGCGGACTTCGCCCGCGCCGCGGTGTTCCCGACGCTGTCGACCGCGCTGGCGGGCGGCGTAACCGACCCCCGCGTCGGCGAGTTGTTCGACCGGTTGGAGAGGGGCATCGCCGCGCGGCTGGCCGCGGCGCCGGAGCGGATGCGCATTCCGCTGGCCCATGTCGTGCTGCTCAAGCGGCGCAGATAGCGGGATCCGATATGCCCGTGTCCAGAAGGACGTTCGTCAAGGCCGTCGGTGTCGCCGGGGTGGCAGTGGCCGCCGGTACCGCGGGGGTGGCGCAGGCGCAACCGGCGGTCGCGCCCACCCGCGCGGCCGGCGTCGTGCTGGTGCACGGGCTGTACGCCGACGGGTCGTCGTGGCTCGAGGTCATCCCGTACCTGCAGAGCGCCGGGCTGGCGGTGGCCGCGGTGCAGAACCCGCTGACCACGCTGGCCGACGCGGTGGCCGAGACCCGTCGGGTGCTGGCGTTACAGCCGGGACCTGTTGTGCTGGTCGGGCATTCGTGGTCGGGGACGCTGGTCAGCGAGGTCGGCGACGACCCGGCTGTCAGCGCGCTGGTCTACATCGCCGCCCGCGCACCCGACGCCGGTGAGGACTTCCCGGCGCTGGCCCGGCAGTTCCCCACCCCGCCCGCGTCGGCCGGGGTGGTGGTGACACCCGACGGGTACGCCCAATTGAGCGAGGCGGCGTTCCTCAACGACTTCGCCGGCGGCGTCCCCCCGGAGCGGGCCCGGGCGTTGTACGCCGTGCAGGGCCGCAACCGCACCACGCTGCCGGGCGAACGCACCACCACGGCCGCGTGGCGGCACAAGCCGTCGTGGTATCAGGTCTCGGCCCAGGACCGCACGATAGACCCGGAGCTGGAGCGGTTCCTGGCCCGCCGAATGGGCGCGCAGACCATCGAACTGGATGCCTCGCACCTGTCGCTGGTCACCCATCCCCGGCAGGTGGCCGGGCTGATCCTGGCCGCCGCGGGCATCTCCTGGGCCTAGCGGATGGTGCCCGCGCCGGGGATCAGCGGCAGGTCCAGCGCGGTGACCCAGCCCGGGCGCAGGTCGTTGACCGCGGGCACCGCGTTGAGCGCGCGCAGCCCGGTGGCCAGGCAGCCCGCCGCGGCGGCGTCGCGGCCGGATCCGTCGGTGAAGCGGAACGCGGTCTCCTGGGAGATGCTCGGCGTGCCCTCGATGTCGACGCGGTAGACGTCGTTCTCGTTGCCCGACGGCCATTCCGGTGCCGCGTCGGTGCCGATCCGATTGACGTGTTCGAGCTGGATGCGGGTCTCGCCCTGGTACACGCCGTTGATGGTGAACCGCACGGCGGCGACGTTCCCGGGCGCGATGACGCCCTTAGCGGTCTTGCGTTCGGTGGGCGTCACCCATTTCTCCCACGTGGTGGTGATTTCGTCGAGCATGATGCCCGCGGCGTGGGCGATCATCGGAACCGTTGCGCCCCAGGCGAACACCAGAACGTCGGGGTGCTCCAGCATGGCCCGGTACTCCGGTGGCCTGCCGATGCCCATCTCGCGGTCGTAGTCACCCTCGTAGTTGGTGTAGTCCAGCAGCTCCGAGGCCCGCACCCGGCGGACCTCCGAACACAAACCCATCAGCGTCATCGGGAACAGGTCGTTGGCGAAGCCGGGGTCGATGCCGGTGGTGAAGCACGACGACTCCCCCAGCTCGCAGGCCACCGTGATCGGTTCGATCCAGTTCGGTGGGTTCAGGTGCATGGTGGGCCAGATCCACGGCGTCATCGCCGTCGAGCACACATCGATGCCGGCCCGCAGGAACCGGGTGATCAGCTCGATGTTGGCGTCGGCGTGCGCGGCGGTAGGGCCGTAGTGCACCAGCGCGTCGGGTCTGGTGGCGATCAGCGCGTCGACGTCATCGGTGGCCGTCAACCCGACCGGCGCCCCGAGGCCGCACAGCTCCCCCACGTCGCGGCCGACCTTGTCGGGGTTGCTGACCCCGACGCCGACCAGTTCGAAGCCGGGGTGGCGCACGACCTCGGCGATCACCATCGTGCCGACGAACCCGGTGCCCCAGATGACAACTCTCTTCGCGGTCATCGTCAGAAGCAGCGCCGCAGTCCGCCGGGCTCACAGATCAGCGGATAGCGGTCCACCGGCATCGGCAACGGCTCCTTGAACGCCAGCGTGAACGGTGTCTCGACGATCCCCGGCGGCAGCCCGCAGTTGCCCCGGTGGCTCACGGCGCGGGTGCCGGTCAGCGTGACGTCGTCGAACGTGAACGTCTCGACGGTGGGTCCCGTGCTGCCGTCCGGGCAGCGCATGCCTTCGGGTTTGGGCGTGGTGAAGCTCCAGCGTCCACTGACCAGCCGGGCGTCACCGCCGGTCAGGCCCCGCGACGGCCCGACGTGCAGCCGGCAGCCGACGGGCAGGTACAGCGGTTCGCGCAGGTCCCCGACCACGGGCACGCAGGACGGGTAGATGGTCCAGGTCCCGGACTGGCCCTCGGCGGGGGTGTAGGTGTAGATGCCCTCCATCACCTGGTCGGCCTGGGCGGGGGCCGGCAGACCGAGGGCGGCGCCAGCGAGGACGACGAGGGCGGCAAGACCGCGCGGGATCTTCACGTCGCCGAGTATCGCAGCCCGCAGTGCACAAAGTCACGGCTTTGTTCACCGGTTCTGCCGGGTTTGCCGCCCCCGGATCCGTGGGTAGTGGAGGTGGGCGAGCTGAATCCGGGGTGATACAGATGGCGAGATCGGCGGTGTCGACCGCTGTCGCCGTCGTGCTCGCGGCCGCGTTGACGCTGGCCGGCTGCTCGGGCGGTGAGCGGGTGGATCTGGGCGGGGCGGCCGCGGGCGGGGTGATCGCCGCGATCGCCGGCGAGCCCGATCAGCTCGACCCGCACAAGACCACCGCGTACTTCTCGTTCGAGGTGCTCGAGAACGTCTTCGACACGCTGGTCGAGCCCGACGCGGACCTGCAGATGCGGCCCGCGCTCGCCGAATCCTGGGAGGTCAGCCCGGATCAGCGCACCTGGACGTTCCATCTGCGCGACGGGGTGGTGTTCCACGACGGCACCCCGATGACCGCCGACGACGTGGTGTTCTCCTACCGCCGCATCATCGACGAGGAGTTGGCCAACTCCGACAAGTTCAGCGCGGTCACCGCGGTCGAGGCACCGGACCCGCGGACCGTGGTGATCCGCACCGACCGGCCCGTCCCGAACATGCTCACCAACCTCGGCGGCTTCAAGGGCATGGCGATCGTGTCGCGGCGCAACGTCGAGAGCGGCCAGCTCGGCACCCATCCGATCGGGACCGGCCCGTTCAGCTTCCGCAGCCAGCGCAGCGGCGACTCGATCACGCTGGAGGCCAACCCGAACTATTGGGGTGGGCCGCCCGCCGTCACCGGCGTGACGTTCCGGTTCATCTCCGAACCGTCCACCGCGTTGTCGGCGTTGCAGGCCGGGGAGATCGATTGGACCGATTCGGTTCCCACCCAACGGGTGGCACAGCTCGCCGACGACGACTCGCTGACACTGGCGGTCACCCCGAGCAACGACTACTGGTATCTGGCGTTGAACCAGGCGCGGGCGCCGTGGAACGACGTGCGGGTCCGCCAAGCCATCGCCTACGCCATCGACCGCGACGCCATCGTCGCGGCCACCAGTTACGGCACCGCGGCGGCCAACCAGCTCGCGATCCCGCAGGGCAACCCGTGGTACACGCCCTATGACCGGTACTCCACCGGCGGGCTGGACGAGGCCCGCAGGCTGCTCGACGAGGCCGGCGCGGCGCCGACGGACCTGGACATGCTGGTCACCACCGAGTACCCGGAGACGGTGACCGCGGCCCAGATCGTCGCCGATAACCTTGCGCCGCTGGGCATCACGGTCAATATTCGCACCGTCGACTTCGCCACCTGGCTCGACGAGCAGAACTCCGGAAACTTCGACATGCTGATGATGGGCTGGCTGGGCAACATCGACCCGGACGACTTCTACTACGCCCAGCACCACACCGACGGGACCAGCAACGCCCAGAAGTTCTCCAACCCGGAGGTGGACCGGCTGCTCGACGCCGGCCGCGTCGAAACCGACCGGGCCGCACGGGCCGACCACTACGCGAAGGCCGCGACGCTGATCGCCGACGAGGTCAGCTACATCTACCTATACAACCCGTCGGTGATCCAGGCGTGGACGCCGGCGCTGTCGGGAGTCGACGCCCGCCGCGACGGGGCGGTGCGGTTCCGCGCCGCGACACTGGACACCGACGGCGGTGAGCAGCCGTGACGGTCGCCAAGTTCGTCGCGCGCCGGCTGCTGTACTCGGCGGTGGTGTTGTTCGGTGTGCTGGTGGTGGTGTTCGCGTTGGTACATCTGGTGCCGGGCGACCCGGTACGGATCGCGCTGGGCACCCGTTACACGCCGGAGGCCTACGCGGCGCTGCGCGCGGCCAGCGGTCTGGACCGCCCGATCGTCGCACAATTCTTCGGCTACCTCGGATCGGCGCTGACCGGTGATCTGGGCGTGAGCTTCCGCAACGGCGAGCCGGTGACGGTGACGCTGCTGGAGCGGCTGCCGGCGACACTGTCGCTGGGGTTGGCCGGCATGGTGATCGCGCTGGCGGTGGCGCTTCCCGCCGGCATCTACTCGGCGCTGCGGGAGGGCCGGGTCAGCGACGCGATCGTCCGAGTCACAAGCCAATTCGGGGTGTCGGTGCCCGACTTCTGGCTGGGTATCTTGTTGATCGCGTTGTTCTCCACCACGTTGGGGTGGCTGCCCACCTCCGGGTACCGGCCGCTGTTCGAGGACCCGGGCGGTTGGCTGCGGCACATGGTGTTGCCCGCGCTGACGGTCGGGGTGGTGGCCGCGGCGATCATGACGCGCTATGTCCGCTCGGCGGTGCTGGAGGTGGCGGCGATGGGGTACGTGCGCACCGCCCGGTCGAAGGGCCTGCCGCCGCGGGTGGTGACGATGCGCCACACCGTGCGCAACGCGCTGGTGCCGATCC
>JBFWOX010000010.1:0-215108 GCA_050250295.1 Mycolicibacterium sp. | reverse complement strand
ATGATCGTTCGCTCGTTGACGTAATGGAATTGCGGGAGTACATGGAAAACAGTCATGTCGAGCCTGCCATCGCGCGCCGACGAAACAGCGCGTCAGCCTGTACTGAGAAGACCCCATCCTGCTTGATATTGTGCAGCCCTTTAAGATCAAAGCCTGCGTCGTCCAAATAGCCGATGATTTCACCCGCCAATGCTTGCCCTTCGTATAGTTCCATAAACGAAAGCTCTGCGTAGATATAATCGAGTTGATCTATCGATTTGCCCATTCCCTGCAGCACATTCAACTCGGATCCTTGAACATCTATTTTCGCGAAGCTGGGCCGTCCAAGTGCTTTGTCCGCACACCACTTCTCAAAAGTGGTTGCGTTGACAATTCGAGTTCCCGCTTCCTCGGTACCGGGGAAGTGCCGAGTTTGATTAGTGGTGATCTGCCGTAGAGACGAACTGTCGTTGGCGCGAGACACATGGAACGTCCGTTGGCCCTCGCTGTCGCTCAACGCAATCTCGTGTACCGAGACAAATGGCAGGATGGAGCTGATCTCGGCGGCGCATTCGGGGAGCGGCTCGAATGCATCGATCCGACGTGTGCCCCAAACCGAGTGGGCGAAGAGCGAGAACTGTCCGCGGTTTGCGCCGATATCGAGCAGATGCTCGACGTAGAGGCCTGACAAGTGCCGATGCTCGATCGACGGCGCGACACCCAGTCGCAACGCCGCTCGGCCGGGCCGGCTTTGCAGGCCCGCGAACACCTTTCGGACGCGGAGCGAAAGTAGTTCGAGACTTTGCACACTCATGCGCACGTATCCCTCGACAGTATTGTCATGGAAATCGGTACGGCGCCGCATCGGCCGCAGCTGCGTCTCACCAAGGATTCGCTGCTTCGCCCCTGCAGTGAAATATCGGCATCATTAGGCGTCGTGCGCGCCGAACGGTCCAACCGACGGATCCTTCCCCCCGCGTCGCCACCGTGACATGCCGACACAGCACAGTGTCAACGACATCTCGTGACCCGTCAAACCAGCTTCCCCCACCGCATTGGCAACCAACAGATCCACAACCGCAGGCGATATCGCGTACCCGACGACCTCGGACCGACCAGTGTGGCAATGCTAGGTTGGCTAGCGGAACGTCCGCAACTGCACGCGCTCGCCGAACGCCGCTGGTTGCGGCAGCCGCGGGCCATTTCAGTGATAACAAGCCGCGAGGCTGGGCCGGGGGTGGTCGATGCCAGTTCGGTGCCTACTGCACTTCTCTCGGACCGTACGATCGGTGATCGTGGTGCAACTGCCCGAGCCGTCCCGTCGTTGGCGAGTCGAGCGAGCTCACGGTACTGGATTAACTGTCGCTTAGGTGTGCGTGCGTTGCGGTGCGTTCGCGAGTGCTGGCCTACAAACTGTGCCCACAGAGGGAGGACGTGCAGTGTCGCAGCGTGATTCGAGCATACGGCGTTCCGATGAGCTAGAACGACCGGAGGTTTGCCTGCTCAGCCTGCACTATCCTCCCGAGCCAACAGGCAACGCGCCCTACAGCGGCTCTCTTGCCGCGGGATTGGCCGCCGGCGGCTACCAGGTGACTGCGCTGGTCGCGCACCCGCACTATCCGGAGTGGAAGATTTACGACGGATATGGCGGATGGAGACGAGACGAGGACCGTGACGGCGTCCAGGTGCAACGTCGTCTCCACTATGTGCCGCAACCACCGCGTGGGGTCCGACGGCTGGTATCGGAACTGAGTTTCGGCACACGCACAGTCGGCGCTCGCTGGGGCACTCCCGATGTGGTGATTGCCCTTTCGCCCGCGTTGTTCTCCACCGCAATGGCCGTGGTTCGTTTGCGGTTCGGTCGTCGACGGCCGCCGCTCATTGTTTGGGTGCAAGATATCTATTCGCTGGGTCTTGCGGAAACAGGGCAGGGCGGTGGGTTCGTCCAGAAAGTCACCCGGCTGGTCGAGAAACGGACTTTCACAGCGGCAGACCGCGTCGTGGTCATACATCAGAGGTTTGCTGATTTCGCCACCAAAGAGCTCGGGATTCCGCAAGAGAAGATCGACGTCGTGCGAAACTGGACCCATCTGCCGCCGTCGGATCCCGTTGACGCGGAAACGGCAAAGGTAAAGCTTGGCTGGCCGACTGACGCATTTTTGGCCGTGCATTCCGGCAACATGGGAGCGAAACAGGGGCTCGAAAACATCGTGGATGCCGCGCGGCTCGCTGACGAACGAAACGCGCCGGTGCGCTTCATCCTCGTCGGCGAAGGTAGCGAAAGGCGCAGGCTGGAGGAATACGCCCAAGGCGTCTCGCGGCTCACGTTTGTCGATCCGCTGGACGATCAGGACTTTCGATTGGCGCTGAGCGCCGCCGATGTCCTCATCGTCAACGAGAAACCTGGAGTGTCCGCTATGGCGGTGCCAAGCAAGTTGACCTCGTACTTCGACGCAGCCCGGCCGGTGGTCGCTGCGACGGACCCCGGCGGCATCACCGCGTCGGAAGTCGAAGCAGCAGACGCCGGGACGGTGGTTCCCGCTGGTGAAGCCTTTGCACTGCTGGAGGCGGTACTGGCAATGAGTGCCGACGTCGAGGCAGCCACGCGGTATGGCCAAAACGGCCGCCTTCATCGAGAGAAGTTTCTCGATGAAGGCCAAGCAATCGCGAATTGGCAGCGCATCATCGACGAGGTGCGAAACGCGCCGAGCAGAAACGCACTGGCTGAATGACATCGCCCCTGGCGCGCCCTAGGACATATCTAGCAAAACTCCTATTCTGTCCCGATCTCTGTCTCGCAGGCAGACTCCAAGGTCGACATGAGCGCAATTCTTATGAAGCGTGAAGGAATAACACATTGTTTTCGCCGCTGTGCGATTCGTATTGCAGAAGGTACGCGTCTAGATCTGTGGGTGTGATCCCGGATGGGGTAACGAGATGCGGGCTGTAACCGTGGCCGGACATTTCGGCGAAAACGTCAGCGACGGAATGCCCCATCCGGCCGAGCCATTCTGGCTCCGCTTCGAGAAAAACCGCAGGATGACTGTTGGACAGCAACTTGTGTGCACCGCGGAGAACTTCGAGTTCTGCGCCTTCAACGTCGATCTTGATGAAGGCTACGTCGGAAAGGTGGATTCCCTGCAGTTCCAAGTCGTGGTCGAGTGAGACCATTGGAACTTCGACGACGTCTTGAGTCGCCTCAGTTGCCGGTTCGATGTGAGTGCGACCAGTGAGAAGTTTCTTACTACTGGTACGCCACCGAAGACTCACCGTACGCTCAGAGTCGCCCACAGCAACGTTTCTGACCCGCACGTTCTTTGCTGAAACGAGTTTCATCGCGAGTGACAGCGCACGCCCGTAATGAGGTAACGCCTCGTACGCAAGGACCGAACCACGCGGCCCAACCCGACGAGACAGGTTGAATGACCAATTGCCAGCGTGAGCGCCGACATCAATGGCAACCTTGGTGGCCAAGTCGAGACCGTCGAGAAGGCGCATTTCCGGTACGTCGGACCGGTTACCGCGCAATCTTCGGGCCCAGATCACTCCGTGAAGGCGATCAGCGACTCCGCGTCGGACAGGGCCGCCTGAGAGCAAGTAGCTCAGCACTTCACTCACAGGCGACGTCCTTGATGTCTCCGTGCCCGAATGCTCGTCATCAATCCCCCCTGGAATGGATCGCTGGAGGCTGAAACGGCCAACCTCATCTACATACGCCGTCACATGCTATTACAACGCCGGGCAGCGCAACGGGCTTGCGCTGCCGTGGTGATCGGGGCCTCGGAGTGGCCGTTGGATCCTCCGAGGGGGCGATCAGGGTGTAGCTGGGACGTCGCTGTGCACGGCCGGCGCAGTTCGCCGAACAGGTTCGTGGCAGCAATCGTCGTGTCAATTTGTCCGTCCGAGTTCCACGGTGCGGCAGTCCACTTGCGGAGCCGAACGTGCGTTGCGTCGGGGGGCTGCCTGGGGCCCACCATGTTGCCGGGTAACGGTGTCGCGAGACGCAGGTGGCCGCCGTTTCGGGCGGTCCATGCAGCGCGGGTGAAGTCAGACGTGTCCTCGCCTAGGGTAGTCTTCAGCGACTGTCTGTCCGTCCGGAGGGCGGCGCTGGGGGGATCTGATGCCGGGGCTTGAAAACGGAATCTTTGTCAAAGGATTCCGCAAAAAGCTGGCGTCGGGTCTGTTCCAGATGTCGGGCTTCGCTTCCTCCGCATTGCTGATGGGCCTTCTGTCGCTCGTTTCCGTGCAAGCGATGGTCGCGGCCGGCGGCGCTCAGGTCTGGGGCGCTATCGCACTTGGTCAGGCCATCGGTCTGGTTTCGGCGATGGTCGTGAATTACGGCTGGAACCGGGCGGGCCCCGCGAGAGTGGCTTGCGCTAGCCCCGGCGAACGCCGCCAAGAGTACGTTGATTCCATTCGCGTCAGGTTCGCCCTTCTGGTGCCGACCGCCGTGGTTGCCGCAATGGTGGCAGGCCTGCCGGTGCCCGACGTTTGGCAATTCGCCGCCGCGGGATCGTTAGTAACAACGGCAAACGGATTGACCGGCATTTGGTATTTTATCGGGCTGGGGCGGTCCTACCTGTTCTTCTTCCTCGAGGCGATGCCGCGGGCCATGGGGACAGCGGTCGGGATAGCGGCGATGAAAACGGGACTGGGAGTCTATCTCGGACTTGCTTGTATAGGCATAGGTGTCCTCGTTGGCTTCGCGATGGTCACAATGTGGGTTTATCGTTCGACAACAAGAGAAGACTCCGGAACAATTCCTCGGAGAAGGCTTCGCGAACTCTTAGTCGTGCATCGACAAGGTGTATCCTCCACGGTTGCATCGACAATCTATATTGTGGCGCCGCTCACCATTGTTTCCGTGGTGGCCCCAGTGTCGCAGCCGGTGTTCGCCCTAGCCGACAAGATGTTTCGGCAGTTTGGGGTTGTGGTTTCGGTCGGTGTTTCCAGCATCCAAGGCTGGGTGCCTCGAGTCCCGTACGGACGAGCCCGTTTCAGCCGTGCTCGGGCCGCTATTGCCGCAGCCTTAGGGTTGGGGACAATTTTTGGGTTGGGAATCGCGGTGATCGGGGGACGGCTTCTGTACTGGATGGGCGATGGCCAAATATCCACTCCTTACACCATCGTTTTGCTCGTCGCAGGCCTACTAGTTGTCAGCACACTCGACGCTGTTCTGGGAAACGCAGTTCTCGCCGCAGTCGGCAGGCTAGATGTGGCCGTTCGAGCCACGTACATCAGCGCTGCCATCGGGTTGCCTTTAGTGGCGGTAGGTGCGATTTACTACGGCGCAGCCGGTGCCTTGACTGGCGTGATCGTCGGTTTGGTTGTACGGATAGCTATTGAACTCGTGGGATACACCGTCCATGAAAAAGCATTCAAACCGATCGAGCCCGGCCTTCAATGATGATGAACACGTATCGCCCGCTGCCCGGAGCTCACACGACCCCCACGTTCCACGGGGAGACCGCTCCGGGGGCGGCCGCGTGGAGCACAGCTCTGGCGGTGATTCTGTTGTCTTCTTTGCACCCCACCACCCGATTCAGCGTGGCGGGCGCAACGACGCGCCTTCTCGACGATCCTGTCCGAGGTAAGTGACCATGTTCGCAAAGGCCGTCTTCCTGTCCCGTTTCGTTCCGTGGCCATCGGATACCGGGGCACTCCTGTACACCGCGCTGCTATGTCGACTGGTTGCGGAGATCTCGGACGAGACCGTTCTCGTCGCTGCGGAGAATCCCTTCGGCGACCAAGCGGCTGCCAGGGGCATCACAATCGCCGCAGAGCGGGTCGCCTGGCCGGCGGGGAAGGCCTCAGCGCTTCGCTACCTGCTGTCCGGCCTTCCGTTTTCCGCGCACCCTTTCGACAAGCCTGAGCTGCGACAGCTCGCGCGCGACGCACTGGTGGGCGCAGATCTGGTCCTGCTGGATCACATCGGCGCGGCATGGGCGCTCGATGTGGCACTTTCCGCCGCGAAGAAGGGCGCACGCCTCGTATACATCGCACACAACGTCGAGGCCGACACCCGTCGCACCGCCATCAGCGCCGGGGGACTTCGGGGCCTCTTCGCCCGATTTGATGCCAGGCGTATCGAGGTGACCGAACGCCGCTTGCTACGGGAGTCGGACTTGGTCGTATGTGTCAGTTCCGAGGATCGTGACCGCTTCCGTGAACTGGGAGCCGAGGCTGATCTGGTGGTGGTCAATCCGATCCATTCCGGTGATTCGCACTTCGTTCAGCTCGATGAGCAGACACCCCACCGCGTCGTTCTGGTGGGGAGTTTCCACTGGCGAGCCAAACAACAGAACTTGCTGCGCTTCCTCGAGACCAGGTGCACCGTGGCGGCGGCCTCCACCATCGCCGTCCGTGTCGTTGGCTCCATGCCGGAGCCATTTCTGCACACGCTGTCCGCGCGTTTCCCAGACGTTGAGGTCACTGGTCGCGTAGAACGGGTCGAGGACCATCTCCAGGGGTGTCGAATCGGCGTGATCCCAGAGGAGGAAGGGGGCGGTTTCAAGCTCAAGGCGCTCGACTACGCCTACGCCGGTCTGCCGATCTTCGGGCTGAACCAAGGCGTTCGCGGCCTGCCGCTACAGGACAGAGAATCAATGCGAGCGTTCGAGACGATGACGGAACTGTGGCAGGGCATTATCGCCCACATCGACGATCTAACAGGCCTGGACGCGTTGCGCCACAAGGCCCTCGCTGCATTCGAATCGAACGCTGACATCGGACATTTGAGGGAGACGCTCGCCCACATGTTGACGGCTGACAGCTAGCGATGGCCATAGACGTAAGGGCAAAGATCGAGCCCCCCGACCGTCCAACGACCTCCGGCACTTTTGGCCGTCTGCTGATCCTGTGGTACCTGATCGCGATTTTCACTGTCTTCAGCCTGCAAGTCGGAGACGTACGGATCACCTGCTTCTATGCCTTCCCGGCCGCGGTGGTAATGCTCGCCCGAAACCTCTCAGGCGCCAGTCGCGGTGAGATCATTCTCTTGGCTGGGTTGATCGCGGTTGCGTTGGTGTCTGTGGTCGCTGGGTTGGATCCGGACTTCACCGGTGAGCGATTCAAATCATTCCTGCTTTTCTGCTACTCGCTATTCATGGCCTATGCGCTCCGACTGGAACTCGGGCGATCCGCGCGAAAGGATGTTGCGTGGATTTCGGGTTGGCTGCTCGCCGTCATCATGGCTGCGGCTGCTTTAGAAGTTCTAGGTCCGCTGAAACCAATATCGGATTCCTTCCGGGCATGGAATTCACCCCTGATCTATATGGCTGAGCGGCGCGACCTGGCTATCGCTGGGTTCATCCGTCCTTCGGTCTTCACTCAGGAGCCGAGCTACGTGGCCATCGGCGTTGCTGTCTTGAGTTTCGTTTGGTTCGTCAGCACCCGCTCGCGGTATCGCATCATTATCTTTGGGATTGTCACCGCACTGGCCCTTTACCTGTTTCGGAGTCCCATTTCGGCAATTACCCTGCCTGCTGCCGGTTATTTACTGTTGGCGAGTGCTTTCCGCAGGGCAACGGGACAACAACGCGTTCGCAACGTGTACTTCACCGTGATTGCGATAGCATTCACGTTGCCATTGGCATACTTGGCACTAAGTGCAATTTTCGCCGCGCGACGGGTGTCCGGCGGCTCACTGGGTGATCAGAGTTTGGTGATCCGGCTCGCCGCGCCACCGCGGATAGCGGCGCTCGTTTTCGAAGACTCTCCGTTCTTCGGGGCTGGGTTGGGCGGACGGCCGGCCATCATCACCCAGATCCAGACTGTATTTGGTGAGCTGGGAGTCCTCAGTGCCTTCCAGCAGCTCAGCCGGACAGAAGAAGCGATTCCGAATGCGTTCTGGGAACACTGGATATATTTGGGCCTAGTCGGCGGCGTATTGGCGGGATACGCAATCTATCGCTATTTCCGCGGTCTCTGTAGTGGCGGCAACTGGATTGCTGCGGTTGTGTTCCTGCTCTTGCTGGCTAACAGTTTCGGGGCGTACACCACCCCCCGCTTCTGGAGTTACGCGACGCTGGTGCTGCTCGCCGTCGCGCTGTCGGCGGAAGCCGGCGCCGCCAAGTCGCCAGATCCGCCGATGACTCCTGCCCTGGGTGGTCGACCAGCTGGCGTTATGCAGAGGGGTATTGGCCAACGCGTTGCCGGCCCACCCCTGCGACCGGCGGGGTCACGCGATGACTTTCCCAGATGACGGTCGGTTCTGCCCGGGGCGGACGAACGTGACCGGCGCACCGTCCGGCTTTTACCGCCCATGGCGAAGTCAGCGAAACCCTAACGGCTGGTGGGCATCTCGTCCATGGGTACCGGCGTCGGCGCAGGACTGCCGACGCGTTGTGTCCAGGCGGGGCGTTGGGGACGAGGGCGCATCAGCTCGCGGCCGCGTTTGTCGTGGAGGAACATCGACCATATTGATCCACCCTGAGAGGACGCCACACACGCGGCCGCTTAGAGTCGTCACTATCTCTGTGATACAGGCCTGAGGGGGGCACATGCAGGGCACGAAGGCATACGACGTAGGCATCGTCGGTCTAGGGTACGTGGGGTTGACACTTGCCACGGTGCTCGCCGATGCCGGGAATACCGTGATCGGGGTCGAAAAACGCCGTGACGTTGTCGATCTCACCAACCAGGGGATACCGCATTTCTCCGAGGTCGGACTCGCAGATGCATTGACTAGGGTCACCACCTCGGGGCGACTGGTGGCGGCACAGGACTTCGCCCAGGACGTCAGCTGTGACGTCTACATCATCACGGTCGGTACTCCACTGTCCACTGACGGGGCGGTCCGGCTCGACATGATCGAGGCCGCGACCCGCCAGGTCGCGGAGAACATGCATGACGGTGCACTCGTCATCCTGCGATCGACGGTCAAGGTGGAGACCACCAAGAAGGTGGTCGCACCGATACTGGCAGCAACGGGTAAGCGGTTCGATATCGCGATGTGCCCCGAGCGGACACTCGAGGGCAGGGCTCTGCAAGAGCTTCGTGAGCTGCCACAGATAATCGGGGCTGACGATCCTGCGGCATCCGACAGGGCTGCGGCAGTGTTCCAGAGGCTCACCAGCTCGATCGTCAAGGTGTCGACGACGGAGGCTGCCGAGATCGTCAAACTCGTCGACAACACCTTCCGTGATGTGCAGTTCGCCTTCGCCAACGAAGTCGCCAGGCTTTGCGAGGCATTCGGCGTGAACGCGCACGAAGTGATTTCGTCGGGGAAACTGGGCTACGCTCGGACCAACGTGGCCCTACCCGGGTTGGTGGGAGGGCCCTGTCTGGAGAAGGATCCGCACATACTTCTGCAGAGTGCTGCGGCACGCGGCATTTCGCTGGAGATCACGGCAGCGGGCAGGCTCGTCAACGAACGCCAGCCGATCGAGACAGTCGGCTTCATCACCGGTGAGATCGCGCGGCGACAGTTGCCATCGCCCCTGCGTCTCCGAGTTCTGGGCATGGCGTTCAAGGGCATCCCAGCGACCGACGATTTGCGAGGGTCGATGTCGATCAAGGTGCTTGACGCACTGAAGAAGGCCCATCCCGACGCACAAGTCGGGATCTATGACCCGGTGATTGATCCGGATGTGTTGGCCAAGAACTTCCCCGACGAGGAGATCTTCAACCGCTTCGGTGACGCGGTCAGCGGCGCGTCGGTCGCCATCATTGCGAACAATCATCCCGCGCTAGGAGCGATCTCGCCTCGAACCATGAGTGAGTTCATCGCTCCCAACGGCTTCGTGTTCGACTACTGGAACCATTTCAGTCACTTGCCGGCGACCGAGTTGGGCGATTCGTACTTCGCGGTTGGGCACACGGAGCCCGCGGCGCGATGAGTGGACGCGTTGTCGTTACCGGAGGCAGCGGCTTCATCGGCGCCTACCTGGTAAAGCGGTTGGTTCGCGACGGCTGGAATGTCGCGGTGGTCGACAACTTAGTTCGCGGAGATGCGGCGCGGTTGTCCGATGTGGTCGACGACATCGAGCTGTTCACTTGCGATGTGCGTGACCAGGATGCGCTAGAGAAGGCTTTCGGCGGTGCCGATGTGGTTATGCACCTGGCCGCGGTCAACGGCACCGAGAATTTCTACAAGCGACCAGAGCTGGTGCTGGACGTCGGTTTGCGCGGCGCGCTCGCGGTGGTCAATGCCGGACGAGCGAGCGGAGTTCCGGATCTGGTCGTCGCGTCCAGCGCAGAGGTGTATCAAACGCCCAGCGTCGTCCCGACGCCAGAAGACGTTGCACTCATGCTGCCCGACAGCATCAATCCGCGGTACTCGTACGGCGGATCGAAGATCGTCAGTGAGTTGATCGCATTCAACTATGCCCAGGAGCACTACCGACAGGTGCAGGTTTTCCGGCCGCATAACGTTTACGGACCGGACATGGGTTGGAAACACGTCATCCCGCAGTTCATCACCAGGGCTTTGAAGGGAAGAGAAGAAGTTCCGGCAGGAGCGGTGCCCTTCCAGATCCAAGGCGACGGGTCGGAGACCCGAGCGTTCTGCTACGTCGACGACATTGTCGACGGAATCGTGGCAATGTACACCCACGGTGGGCACCGCGAGATCTACCACATTGGCAATGATGAAATGGTCTCGATCCGTGACCTCGTGGGCAGAGTGGGCAGAACGCTCGGCATTGACCTTGATATCCAGCCAAGTGAAGCCGCAGCTGGCGGGACTCCCGTGCGCTGCCCAGACATCACCAAGATGCGCAAACTTGGATACCGTCCCGAAGTATCCCTCGATGAAGGATTGCAGCGCACTGCGGCGTGGTATTTGGAGAACAGCTCCGCAACGGTCATGAACGAGTTGCTCTAAAGCGATCCTGCGGTATTGGTCCGCGAAGGAAGAGTAAATGAAAAAAGATGCACGGATCTACGTCGCTGGGCACAGGGGCATGGTGGGGTCTGCCATCACCCGGCGTCTGCTGGAAGGCGGGTATGCGGACGTAGTGACGCGGACCCATTCTGAACTCCCGCTTGATGACGATGGCGCCGTGAAAGCCTTCTTCGCCGAAAATCGCCCTGATTATGTGATCCTGGCCGCAGCCAAGGTCGGCGGAATCGTCGCCAACTCCACCCAGGGTGGAGACTTCATCCGCGAAAACCTGCGAATACAAACCAATGTCATCGATGCGGCCTACCGATACGGAGCCCGCCGATTGTTGTTCCTGGGTTCGAGTTGTATATACCCGAAATTTGCGGAACAACCCATTGTCGAGGAGTCTCTGTTAACAGGACCTCTCGAGGAGACGAACTTGCCATACGCCGTCGCCAAAATTGCCGGGAAGGTAATGTGCGATGCCTACGCCCAGCAGTACGGGTTCGAGGCATTCACCGTTATGCCGTCGAACGTCTACGGGGTCGGCGACAATTTCCATCCTGAGCACTCGCACGTCGTCGCCGGCATGCTGCGCAGATTTCATGAAGCCAAGCTCCAAGGTGCCGAAAAGGTCGTGGTGTGGGGTACCGGCACACCCCTGCGTGAATTGATCGACGCGGATGATCTCGCCGACGCGTGCGTTTTTCTCCTCGAGAACTACACCGAGGGCGGGATGATAAACGTCGGCTCTGGAGAAGAGATTTCGATTCGTGATCTCGCCCTGCTGATGAAGTCCGTTGTGGGCTATACCGGGGATGTCGAATTCGATGCAACGCGGCCAGACGGTACCCCCCGAAAGATAATGGACAACAGTAAACTCTCAGCGCTGGGCTGGCGCCCCAAGTTCTCGATAGAGGAAGGGCTCGCCAAGATGTACGCATGGTTCTGTGAGGGAGCGGCACTCCGCGAAGCCTGAGATCAGGCTTGTGTCGTATCTTTCGTCCGAAGCCCTACCGAGGAGCTAGTGCTGCATCTGTTATTCGTGTGCACCGGAAACATCTGTCGATCACCGCTGGCAGAGAGGCTGGCGGCTGCGTATAGCGTGCAGCTGGATATTCCGGGGTTGACGACGTCCAGTGCCGGGACGCGCGCCGTGATCGCCCACCCGATGCACAAAAACGCTGCCCTGGTGCTCGAGAGCCTCGGTGGCGAGCCGGCAGACTTCGCCGCCCGCCAGCTCACGTCCAGAATCGCCGCCGCCGCTGACTTGATCCTGACGATGACGAGGGCACATCGCGACTCTGTCCTCGAACTTGCGCCACAGAAGCTGCGGAGCACGTACACACTGACGGAAGCAGCCCAACTGGCATCGAAGACTGCTGCGACGGCATTGTCGGATCTCCCGGCTCTTCGGCCTCAAATAAATGCAGACGCGGCGCCTGACATTCCAGACCCCATCGGCCAGAGTGAGGAAGTCTTCATCGAGGTTGGGACACGGATTGCGGAACTGCTGCCCCCGATCCTCGAGTTATGCCGTCCTCCTGAAGCCCGGTAGGCAGTACAAAACTGCCATCAGCCAATGCCCCGGCCTGTGCCGGGGCATTGCGGCGTTCCGGGCTGACCCGCGCCGCGGCCGCCCGGACGTGTCGTGACCAGGGACTACGCTGCTCGGCGTCGTTGGTGACCTGGCATGAACCGCCAGCACCGGGATGGCTATCGCGGGCCGACTGAGCAGCATCTCCGAATAAGGATGCTGGAATCGCAGATCAGGGTCCGCAACTCCGGTCCGGTAGCGTCTCGCAGAAATTTCGTCGACGTCAACTAAACAAGTATGTGCAGATCTAGCAACCTCCCAATTTTGGGACACCGGTATCGAATCAGGCAATGTGCCTGCGTAAACCTACTAAAACGTGTCGCATGGCGAAGGTTTGGCAATCCAGCAACCCGATCTTGATGTGATCTGTGTCATGACTCGGTGCGTCAGGGTGTCGTCGACGAAAAGAACGTGCTAGGAATTAGCTGGAACACCAACCAGCGAACCCAATTGACACACCTGAACTCGAGTCGGTGGGCGCTGGCTGAAGGTCAAACAGCCGGCCTTCGCGCGCAGGGTCGTCAACCTCGGGTCGGGGCGAGCGATCGCAGCGCTACACCGGCAGCGCCTTCAGCCCGTCTACCGCCTCGAGCTCCAGGTCCGCCACCCCGACGGAAGAGCCCGCCATGACCAGTCCAGTCAGCATTCGCGACATGGTGCCCCACGACATCACCCGGCCGAAGATCTCCGTGATCATCCCGGCGCTGAACGAGGCCCGCAATCTGCCGCATGTTGCCGACCGGATCCCCGCCGACGTCGACGAGATCGTCTTCGTCGACGGCGGCTCGCAGGACGACACCGTCGAGGTCGCCAAGCGGCTCTGGCCCGAAGCCGTGCACCTGCGCCAGTCCCGCAAGGGCAAGGGCAACGCGCTGAACTGTGGCTTCGCCGCCGCCACCGGCGACGTCATCGTCATGATCGACGCCGACGGCAGCACCGACCCCGCCGAGATCCCTCGCTTCGTCGGCGCGCTGATGGCCGGCGCCGACTTCGCCAAGGGCTCCCGCTTCATCCAGGGCGGCGGCAGCGACGACATCACCCGGATCCGCCGGGCTGGCAACTGGGGCCTCAACGCGCTGGTCAACGTCCTGTTCGGCACTCGCTACACCGACCTGTGCTACGGCTACAACGCGTTCTGGCGGCACTGCCTCGGCGCATTCAACCTGCCCGATATCGGCACCACCGAACCCCAGTGGGGCGACGGGTTCGAGATCGAGACGCTGATCAACGTCCGCGTCGCCGCCCACGGGCTGAGCATCACCGAGGTGCACAGCCACGAAGCCGTCCGCATCCACGGCGCGAGCAACCTCAACGCCGTCCGCGACGGCCTGCGGGTGCTGCGCACCATCCGCAGCGAGTTCTTCGCGCTGCGCGCCGCCGCCCGCCGCACCGCCGCCCGCCGCACCGCCGCCGCGCAGGCCGCCAGCGACACCACCGCCCTCGCCGACGTGATCCCGCCCAGCACCCTGCGCCGCCTCCGGCTGCGTCGCCGCGGCATCGATCCCCAGGACATCTCCCTCGACCGCGTCCCCGGGGAACAAGCGTTGTGAACGGCCTGGCGCAGCCCCGCTGCGGGGGAGAGGCGTCGGCCAGGCCGCCGAGAGCGGACCACACCATCCCCACCGTGTCGCTGTGCGTGCCCGCCTACCAGGCCGAGCGGCACCTGGGCACCACCCTCGAGAGCCTGCTGGCCCAGCGCTACACCGACTTCGAGATCGTCGTCGTCGACAACCACAGCACCGACGGCACCGCCGAGCTGCTCGCGTCCTTCGACGACTCCCGCATCCGGGTGGTCCGCAACGAGAAAACGCTGTCGATGGTCGACAACTTCAACCTGGCGGTCAACCTCTGCCGCGGCCCGCTGGTGAAGCTGGTCTGCGCCGACGACATCGTCGACGAGCACGGTATCGCCGCCCAGGCCGCCGTCCTGCAGCGCCATCCCGACATCGCGCTCGTCGGTGTGCAGACCGACTTCGTCGACGATCACGGCACCCTGCTGCGCCCGGCCCGCGGCCTGCGCGGCATCACCGGTCGGCACAGCGCCGACGAGGTGGTCCGCCGGATCGTGCGCAGCGGCACCAACCCGATCGGCGCGCCCGTCGCGGCGATGTTCCGGCGCGCGGACTTCCTGCGCGTCGGCGGCTTCCGCGACGAGCTGCTGTTCGTCAGCGACACCGACCTCTGGGTGCGGCTGCTGTCGCACGGCGACTTCTACGGCATCCCCCGCGCGCTGGCCTCCTTCCGCATCGGCAGCATCTCCGCCTCGGCCGCCACCGCCGCCCGCTCTCAACTCGGCCAGCAGACGGCGCTGGTCCGCAAGCTCAGCGCCGACCCGCGCTGGGGCATCACCCGCCGCGACCGGCTGATCGGCCGGCTCAACGCCTACGACAAGCAACTGCGCCGCATCGGGCTGTTCCAGCTCGCCAAGATGCTCGACGCCCGACGGCGACGCCGATGAGCACCCTCGCCCATCCCGACACCCCCACACCCGCCCCGGCCCCGACGCTGTCGCTGTCGGTGGTGATCTGCGCCTACACCACCCGCCGCTGGGACGACCTCTGCGACTCCGTGAATTCTGCTCTGGCACAAGATGTTCCGGCGCCACCGCAGGTGGTCGTGGTGATCGATCACAACGACGACCTGCACGACCGGGCGGTGCAGCGGTTCGGCGCCGACCCGCGCGTCACCATCGTCCGCAACACCGGCACCCAGGGCCTGTCCGGCGCGCGCAACAGCGGCGTGGCCGCCGCGCGCGGTGACATCGTCGGCTTCCTGGACGACGACGCCACCGCCGACCCCGGCTGGGCCCGAACCCTGCTGGAGCACTACCGCGACGCCGACGTCGCCGGCGTCGGCGGCTACGCGACACCGGTCTGGCCTGCCGGCCGGCGACCCGACTGGCTGCCCCCCGAATTCGACTGGGTGGTCGGCTGCAGCTACATCGGCCAGCCCACGACCGTCGCCCCGGTGCGCAACCCGATCGGCTGCAACATGTCGCTGCGCCGCTCCGTCGTCGACGCCGTCGGCGGATTCCGCTCCGAGGTCGGGCGCGTGGGCACCACTCCGGTCGGCGGTGAGGAAACCGAGCTGTGCATCCGCGTCGGCGCCCACGACGGCCCGCGCCGCATCCTGTTCGACCCGAACATGAGTGTGCACCACCGGGTTTCCGACGACAGGGTGACCCTGCGCTACTTCCTGCGGCGCTGCTACCACGAGGGCCTGTCCAAGGCCGTGGTCGCCGAACTGGCCACCGGTCATCAGGCCCTCAGCAGCGAGAGCGCCTACGTGCGCGCCGTGCTGCCCCGCGCCGTCGTGCGCGAACTGGTTTCGTTCAGCGCCGCCGGCTGCCGCCGCGCCGCGACCATCGTGCTCGGGCTGGCCGTCACCACCGCCGGATACCTGCGGGCCACCGTCAGCCGTCCTCTGTCCCGCCGGGGTGCCCGATGAGCGCGCCGTACCTGGCCCTGCAGCTGCGGCCCGTCCTGCCGGCCCAGGAACCGCCGACCTGGGCGGGCTCGGTGTGGGTCGGCGAGGTGTGGCGCGACACCGTCGACTCCTTCGAACGGAAAAGCCAGACAACCGGTCTGCCGATCAGGTGCGAGCTCGACGGCAGCGCCGGGTACCGCACCGCGCGGCTGCTCGTGCGCTCGGCCGGCCGCACCCACGGGTTCATCGACCTCGACGTGCACGACGGCCTGGTCGACTTCGACACCCTGAAAGCCGACGTGTCCGGAGCCCTCGACGCCACCGGCACCCCCGCTGCCGAACCCGCCGCCCGCCGGCCCCGGACGGTCACCGTCGTGATCTGCACCCGTAACCGGCCGGCCATGCTGCGCACCGCGCTGGAATCCGTTCTGGCCGTGCAGTTCGGCGACTTCGACGTGATCGTCGTCGACAATGCGTCGAGCACCGACGAGACCGCCGACTACGTGCGCGGTGTGTCCGACCCGCGGGTCCGCCTCGTCGTCGAGCCCCGCCCCGGGCTGTCCCGGGCCCGCAACGCCGCGCTGCGGGCGGCGACCACCGACGTCGTCGCGTTCGTCGACGACGACGTGGTCGTCGACCCGCACTGGCTCGACGCGCTGACGGCCGCCTTCGACCACGCGCCGTCGGTGTCGTGCGTCTCCGGCACCGTGCCCGCCGGGGAGATCCGCACCCCCACCCAGGCCGACTTCGACCGCCGCGTCCACTGGTCGGCCAGCTTCGCACCCCGGGTGTTCGACTGGGACGAGCCGCCCGGTGACATCCCGCTGTTCCCGTTCGCGGTGGGGGAGTACGGCACCGGGGCCAACTTCGCCGTCGACCGCGCGTGGGTGCTGTCGCTGGGCGGGTTCGACGAGAACCTCGGTGCCGGCGCGCCCACCCAGGGCGGTGAGGACATCGACATGTTCTTCCGGGTGCTGCACTCCCGCCGCCGGCTCGTGCACGAACCGGCCGCGATCGTGTGGCACCGCCACCGCGACACCGAGGACGATCTGAACGCCCAGATGCGGGGCTACGGACTGGGATTGGGGGCTTGGCTGTCCAAGATCGCCACCAACCCCGTCACCGCGGTGCTGGCGGTCAAGACCGCACTCACCCGGGCTCGGGCGTTGCGACGGCACCTCGGGGGCCCGTCGCTGGAGATCGCCCCGGCCATGGTGCTGCGCGGCGCCTGGATCTATCAGCGCGCCCGGCTGTCGGGCTGGATCCGCCGATGACGCTCACCGGATGGCGGGGGGCCAGACTCGGTGATGTCGAAGCCCAACCCGCCCAACACAACCTGCGGATCAACACCTTCTCGTTGATCTTCTCCAACCTGCTGACCGGGGTGCTCGGTCTGGCGTTCTGGGGTGCGGCCGCGCGGCTGTACCCGACCGAGGCCGTCGGCGTGGGCGCCGCGGTGCTGTCCTCCGGCATCCTGCTGTCGACGCTGTCGATGCTGTCCATCGACACCCTCTACGAGCGGTTCCTGCCCATCGCCGGGTTCCGTGCCGGACCGCTGCTGATCCGCGGCTTCTCGATCGTCTCGGCCACCGCACTGATCGCCGGCGTCGGGCTGGTGTGGCTGGGCCCCCGCGAGTCGCTGTTCCAGAACACCTGGCAGATGGCCACCTATCCGGTGCTGGTGGTGCTGCTGGCGCTCTACACCATCCTGGACAAGACCACCGCCGGCCTCGGTGTCGCACGCTGGGCGGCGGCCAAGAACTCGATCCACTCGGTGGTCAAACTCGTTGTGCTGCTTGGCTTCGCGTTCACCGCCAGCGCCGAGTCGATCATCCTGTCCTGGGTGGGCACCGGGGCGGCGGCCGTGCTGGTACTGGTGCTGGCGATCCGCCGCCGACTACGTACCGACCCGCAGTTCCAGGTGCCGCCGACGCTGCCGCCCGACCGCGAGATCTGGCGCTACTTCGGCTCCAGCTTCGGCCTGACCGCCACGTGGGCGATCGGCCCGCTGATCGTCCCGCTGATCGTGTTGAGCAAGTTCGGCCCGGCCGCCAACGCGCACTTCGCGGTGACCTGGGCGATCGTCAACGCGTTCTACAGCACCGTGCACCTGATCGTCAGCCCGTACGTCGCCGAGGTCGCCGCCCACCCCGACAAAGTGGGCGCGCTGACCCGCCGCATGGTGGCCACCATGGCCGTCGTCAACGTCGCCGCCAGCCTCGGCCTGCTGATCATCGGGCCGTTCGTGCTCGGCCTGGTCGGCGGTGACTACCGCACCGAGGGCCAGGGCCTGCTCTACCTGGCCGCCGTGTTCGTGCCGCTGTCGGCGGTGGCCTCGGTCTACGAAGGGTTCGCCCGGGTGCGCCGCAAGCTCGGCGCGGTGATGGCCGTGCGATGCGTCGTGACCACGATCGTCATCGGCGGATCCCTGGTGGGCACCGGCATGTTCGGGATGGTCGGGGTGGGCTGGGCCTACCTGGTGGCCGAGGCATTGGGCGCAGTGATCCTGCTGGTTCCGGTGTGCCGATGGGTACGCCGGTTCAACACCGACCCGGACTGGCTGATCCGGACCGCGGAGGCGGAGCCGGGTCGTTCCGCTCTTTGAGTGCTTGCACCGACCCCTGGGTCATCCCATCGGTGTCGACGGGTAGGGCAGATCGCTGCTGGTGTGCGGGTCGACGTGCACGGGTCGTCCGATGTAGGGGAAGGCGCGTTGCGCGCACGATGGCCGATCGCACACCTTGCACCCGGCGCCGATGGGGACCTGGGCCTCCTCGTTCTGCAGGTCGATGCCGGCCGAGTAGACGAGCTTCGCCGCGTGCGCCAGTTCGCACCCCAGGCCGATGGCGAAAGACTTCCGTTGTCCCAGATAGCGACTTGGTGACGAGTTGGTGGTTCTTGCAATCCAAAAGTACGACCGACCATCGGGCATCTGTGCCACCTGGGTGATGAACTCACCCGGGCGGTTGAAGGCCCGGTGCACCACCCAGAGCGGGCAGCTGCCACCTACTCGCGAGAAGTGGAATGCCGTGGCGGACTGTCGTTTCGAGATGTTCCCCGCAGCGTCGGCGCGGACGAAGATGAACGGAATACCGCGGGCGGCGGGGCGCTGGAGTGAGGAGAGCCGATGGCAGATCGTCTCGAAACCCACCTCGAACCTGCGTGCGAGGCGGTCGATGTCGTAGCGGAGAGCCTCAGCCGCAGTGAGGAACTGGCGGTACGGAAGGAGCAGGGCGCCGGCGAAGTAGTTGGCCAGCCCGATCCGCGCGACCTCGCGGGCCTCCGGACTCAGCGACTCGTCGGTCGCAATCGTGGCGGTGAACAGGTCTGACTGGGTCAGCAGCGCGAACTGCGTGGCCATTTGGAACGCGCGTTGGCCGGGGCTCAACCACCGCGCAATGTGCAGTGTCTGTGATTCCACCCGGTATCTGCGTTTGGTTTGCACGCCAAGCGTTTCGACGTCGTCGAACATCACGGTGATGCCCAGCTCGGCGGCGATGAGGTCCGCAAGTTGAAGGTCGAGTTCGCCAACCCGCATCCCATGGGAGTCGAACAACGCTTCGGCAGTGCGGTCGAGTTCGTCAAGGTAGTTCTTGCGGTCGTAGAAGAAGTCGCGGACCTCCTCGAACGGCATGGGTGGTGCCCCATCCGGCTTCTGGTCACCACTGGCGTGGCCGCGCAGGACCTCCAACTCGGCGCTGGCCGCAGACAGGCGGCGGTGCAGAGCGATCACCGCCTGCCCCACGTCCGGCATCCGGGCGGCCATCTCCTCGATCTGGAATGAGCTCACCTGGCTCTCTCCCAGAGACTCCCTGAGATCGGCCACCAGGCGGGCATCGGAGTCGGGCGTGAAAAAGTGGGGCGGCAGGTTGAACTTGTCGGTAAGGCTCAGCAGCACCGCCACGGTCACGGGCCGCTGGTCATTCTCCAGCTGATTGACATAGCTGGTCGACAGGTCCAGGGCGCGGGCGAGGGCGACCTGTGTCAGGCCGTGCTCCTCCCTCAGGCGGCGCAGCCGTGCACCGATGAATGTCCTCGACACAGCGCCCAGAGTACTGCAGGACGGCATTCGCAAGATTCGCAGAATCGGCCGACGAAGGACGCAAAAATCCACAGTTACAGGGGGTTTCGTGGCAAGGTCGCTCTGCGTACCGTGCGGAACATGCTGATCCACGAGGTGCGTACCCGGCGCAGTGCAGACGACTTTCCCCGAACCGAACAGCTGGCGTGGAAGATCGCCGAAGCCGCGGCCGATCCGGTGGCGGTGCCCGCCGACACCGAAGAGATGGTGATCAACCGCATCCTCGACAACGCCGCCGTCTCGGCGGCCGCCCTCCTTCGTCGTCCCGTCACGGTGGCGCGGGTGCAGGCCCAGACGCACCGGACCAAGGACGGCGCCGCAGTGTTCGGCGTTCCCGGCACCTACTCGCCGGAATGGGCCGCGTGGGCCAACGGTGTCGCGGTCCGCGAACTGGATTTCCACGACACTTTCCTGGCTGCCGAATACTCCCACCCCGGGGACAACATCCCGCCGCTGGTCGCCGTGGCCCAACAGCTCGATGTGCGTGGGTCCGATCTGATCCGCGGCATAGCCACCGCCTACGAGGTGCAGATCGATCTCGCCAAGGGCATCTGCCTGCACCGCCACAAGATCGACCACGTGGCACATCTCGGAGCCTCCGCCGCCGCGGGTATCGGCACCATGCTGCGCCTCGATCCGGAGACCATCTACAACGCCATCGGGCAGGCGCTGCATCTGACCACCGCCACCCGCCAATCCCGCAAGGGACTGATCTCCAGCTGGAAAGCTTTCGCTCCCGCCTACGCCGGCAAGGTCGCCATCGAAGCCGTCGACCGGGCCATGCGCGGCGAGGGCTCCCCGGCGCCGATCTGGGAGGGGGAAGACGGCGTCATCGCGTGGCTGCTCGCCGGCCCGGACCACACCTACCGCGTACCGCTGCCCGGACCGGGCGAACCCAAGCGTGCCATCCTCGACAGCTACACCAAGGAACATTCCGCCGAGTACCAGAGCCAGGCGCCGATCGACCTGGCCCGCAGAATGCGAGAGCGGATTGGTGACACCGATCAGATCGCCTCGATCAAGCTCCACACCAGCAATCACACCCATGTGGTCATCGGCACGGGCTCGGGGGACCCGCAGAAGTTCGATCCCGACGCCTCCCGCGAGACACTCGATCACTCCATCATGTACATCTTCGCGGTGGCGCTGCAGGACGGTACCTGGCATCACGAGCGCTCCTATGCGCCCGAACGCACACACCGGCCCGACACCGTAGAACTGTGGCGCAAGATCTCTACGGTCGAGGACCCCGAATGGACACGTCGGTACCACAGTGAGGATCCCGCGGAGAAGGCCTTCGGGGCGCGCGCGGAGATCACGCTGAAGAGCGGCGAGGTCATCGTCGACGAGCTTGCGGTCGCCGACGCCCATCCGCTGGGCGCCCGCCCGTTCGCGCGTGAACAGTACATCGGAAAGTTCACGGAGCTGGCCGAGGGAGTGGTGCAGTCCGACGAGCAGCAGCGGTTCCTGTCCGTCGTCGACGGGCTGGCCGAGCTCGAGCCGAGCGACCTGGACCGGCTGAACGTGCTGGTCGATCCGGTGGTTCTGGAGAAGGCGCCGACGATCCCGTCGGGGGTCTTCCGATGAGCGGGCTGATCGGTGCCACCGCGTCGGCGGCACACAAGCGTGCGCAGTTCCGCGCGGGCCTCGAATCCGGTCGCCTGCAGCGGTTCCCCGGTGCCTTCTCGCCGCTGGTGGCCAAGCTGATCGCGGAGATCGGGTTCGAAGGAGTCTACGTCTCCGGCGCGGTGCTCTCGGCGGACCTCGGTCTGCCCGACATCGGGCTGACCACCCTCACCGAGGTGACCAGTCGCGGCGCCCAGATCGCCAATGCGACAGACCTTCCCACCCTGGTCGACGCCGACACCGGCTTCGGCGAGCCGATGAGCGCGGCACGCACCGTCGTGCAGCTCGAGGACGCTGGACTGGCCGGCCTGCACGTGGAGGACCAGGTCAACCCGAAGAGGTGCGGGCACCTCGACGGCAAGGCCGTGGTGCCGACCGAGGAGATGGTCAAGCGCCTGCGCGCCGCAGTGGCGGCGCGCCGCGATCCCAACTTCGTGATCTGTGCCCGCACCGACGCGGCGGGGATCGAGGGTATCGATGCGGCGATCGACCGCGCCAAAGCCTATGCCGATGCCGGTGCCGACCTGATCTTCACCGAGGCGCTGGGCACGCCGGCGGACTTCGCCAAGTTCCGCGCCGCAGTCGGCACCCCGCTTCTGGCCAACATGACAGAGTTCGGCAAGTCGAAACTGCTGACCACCCAGCAGTTGACCGACCTCGGCTACAACGTCGTGATCTACCCGGTCAGCACCCTGCGGCTGGCGATGCACGCCGTTGAAGTCGGACTGCGGGAGATCGACTCCGCGGGAACGCAGTCCGGACTCCTCGATCAGATGCAGCACCGCAGCCGGCTCTACGAGCTGCTGCGGTACGCCGACTACAACCAGTTCGATTCCGACATCTACAACTTCGCTCTCCAGGGGGTGTCATCGTGAGCACCGCAGTGATCCACAAGGGGCTGGCCGGCGTCGTGGTCGACACCACCTCGATCTCGAAGGTGGTTCCCGAAACCAATTCACTGACCTACCGCGGGTATCCGGTCCAGGATCTGGCCGCGAAGTGCGGCTTCGAACAGGTCGCCTACCTGCTCTGGCACGGCGAGCTGCCGACCGACGCTGAACTGGCGCTGTTCACTCAACGTGAGCGCGCATCCCGTCGCATCGACAGGTCCATGCAGTCGTTGCTGGCCAAGCTGCCGGACAACTGCCATCCGATGGACGTCGTGCGGACCGCGATCAGCTATTTGGGTGCCGAGGATCCGGAGGAGGACGACGCCAGCCCGTCGGCGAACATGGCGAAATCGCTTCGGATGTTCGCCGTTCTGCCGACCATCGTCGCGGCCGACATGCGCCGGCGGCGCGGGCTGGAACCGATTCCGCCGCACAGCCATCTCGGTTATGCGCAGAACTTCCTCAACATGTGCTTCGGAACGATTCCCGAGCCGGTGGTCGTCGAGGCGTTCGAGCAGTCGATGGTGCTCTACGCCGAGCACAGCTTCAACGCCTCCACCTTCGCAGCTCGAGTGGTCACCTCCACCCAGTCCGACATCTACAGCGCGGTCACGGCGGCCATCGGTGCGCTGAAGGGTTCGCTGCACGGCGGTGCCAACGAGGCCGTCATGCACGACATGTTGGAGATCGGATCGGCTGATCGGGCAGCGGAATGGCTGCACGACAGGCTCTCCCGCAAGGAGAAGGTGATGGGATTCGGGCATCGGGTCTACAAGAACGGTGATTCCCGAGTGCCCACCATGAAACAGGCGCTCATCCGGGTCGGAGAGGCACGCGGCGGGCAGAACTGGCTGGACATCTACAACACAGTCGAGAGCGCGATGTTCGCGGCCACCGGCATCAAGCCGAACCTGGACTTCCCGACCGGGCCGGCCTACTACCTGACGGGCTTCGACATCCCCAGCTTCACACCGATCTTCGTGATGAGCCGCATCACGGGATGGACAGCACACATCATGGAACAGGCCGCATCCAACGCCCTGATCCGACCGCTGAGCGAATACTCCGGAAAGCCACAGCGGGCACTGGCATAGACGATCTGCGCAGCCCGGCAACGTGCCGGGCTGCGCGTCGACGACGGCCTTCGCGTGCGTGGTGGTCGCCACCGGGAAAAGCGCGCCGGTCGACATATGGCGTAAGGTGTGTGCCCGTGCGGCGTCGAATGCTCCGAACGACGCGTCTTCATGACGAGAAGGACATGTCACCGTACTTATGGCCCAACGGAACACTGCCCAACTCGGCCGAATACCGTCGACTGCAGGCCGGCGGTTGGCATGATTACCGCTTGAAACTCGGTGGACTAGTCCAGAATCCGCACAGTTACAGTTTCGCCGGCATTGGGCTGGGCCAGGGCGGGTACAACGAAGACCATGAGTTCGTCGGGTACAGGATGCCGATCTAGGAGGACGACAAGTGCGGTTCCGGTACCGCGGTTTGACGCTGCTGATGGTCCTCATGGCATCACTCGGGATCGCCGTTGCCACCGAGGCGGTGGCAGACCCGGTGAACGACGCAGACAGCCCTGGCGGCGAATCCGTCCGTGTGGCAGTCCATCCGCTCGAGCCCTTCGTCATCCGAACCAGCAGCGGCCAGCTCACCGGCTTCAGCATCGACTTGTGGAGCGAAGTGGCGAAACGTCTCGGGTGGAGCACACACTACGTCGAGGTCGCCAGTGTCCGCGATCAACTGGAACAGATCTCGACCGCAGACGCGGATGTCGCAGTCGGAGCCATATCCTTGACCGCGGAACGGGAACGGACGTACGACTTCACACAACCCACGTTGGATGCTGGTCTGCAGATCATCGTCCCCGTGCAAGACACCCGCCCCACAGTGCCTGGTTTGGGCGGCTATCTGGATCTGATATTTTCGCGCGGGATGCTGGTATGGATCAGCGCTGCCTGCGTGGTCAGTATCATCCCTGCGCACATCTTCTGGCTGGTCGAGCGCAGACGCACCGATCCCGACTCTGAGCCGACCGTCTCGCGGTCGTATTTTCCCGGGATCTTCCAGGCGTTCGGATGGGGGGCAGGCTCCCTGGTGGGGCGTCAACTCACCCCCGCGACCCGAACAGTCACCAAGGTGCTGACAGTACTGTGGGCCTTCGCAGGCATCGTCTTCGTGTCGTTCTACACGGCGAACCTGAGCGCCACGCTGACCGTGACCAGACTCGATGCCAAGATCAACGGCCCGACTGACCTCTATGGCAAAGCCGTGGCCACCGTTGCGGGCACCACCGCATCGGAATTCTTGAACGGAATGGGTATCGACGCGACCGAAACGGTGACGATAGAGGAGTCCTACGATCTCCTGCGAAACGACGGCTATGACGCCGTCGTGTTCGATGCACCGGTACTCCGATACTACGTCGCGCATCGTGGTGAGGGAGTCGCCGTCACCGCCGGACCGGTGTTCCAAGAAGAGGATCAGGGTTTTGTCCTGGCGGCCCACAGTCCACTACGCAAGCCCATCAACCAGATTCTCTACCAGATGCGCGAAGACGGAACCTACAGCCTGATAAAGGACAAGTGGTTCGGCGACGACGTGGCCACCGCCCGTGGTACGCAGTAGCTGGGGCCCACCTGAGCGGTCGCGTGGTGACCATCCGGACATTGGAGAGGCCGGGAGCTGCCGTCGACCGATCCAACGTCAGCCAGCCGGTGCCGCGCTCGGCGGTGGGGGGCAGCGATCGGACGAGCCGCTGGCGGTGATCTGCCAGGGCGTCAGCGGTCGCCGTTGCGCGCCAGGGTGGCGGCGATGGCCTGGAGGATCTGTCCGGAGCTCTTTCCCGTGGTGGCCTCTAGCCCCATGAGCAGCAGCCCGGACAGGTTGATCAGGCCGGTGATCAAGCTGTCCGGGCCGCCCCGGGATTCGGCGAGGTAGGCGTCGATACGCTCGTGGACGAACTCGCCACCGTTGTCGTGTGCCCACGCTGTCATGACATCGATTGCCCAGCGGGTCTTTTCGTCGTCAGCCATCGATGCCTCGCGTCAAGAGCCTTAGAAGATCAAGCCCTGCGCCTTGACCGTGGCCGCGGCAAACCGCTCCTGTACGTCCGCCCAGTTCACCACATTCCAGAACGCCTTGACGTAATCGGCCTTTACGTTCTTGTACTGCAGGTAGTACGCGTGCTCCCACATGTCGACCTGCAGCAGGGGAATGATGCCCAGGGGGACGTTGGCCTGTTGATCGTAGAGCTGGAAAGTGAGCAGCCTGCACCCCAGGGTGTCGTAGCCCAGCACCGCCCATCCCGAGCCCTGCAGCCCGTTGGCCGCCGCTGTGAACTGCGCCCGGAACTTGTCGAAGGAGCCGAACTGATCGTCGATGGCGGCGGCAAGCTCGCCGTCGGGCTTGTCGCCGCCGTTGGGGGAGAGGTTCTTCCACCAGATCGAGTGGTTGACGTGGCCGCCGAGGTGGAAGGCGAGGTTCTTCTCGTTGAGGAAGATTGCCGCGTGATCGTCGTTGGTCCGCGCCTCCTCGAGCTTCGCGAGGGTGTCGTTGAGCCCCTTGACGTAGGTGGCGTGGTGCTTGCTGTGGTGAATCTCGTTGATCTGGCCGGAGATGTGGGGCTCCAGGGCGCCGTAATCGTAGTCCAGATCGGGCAGGGTGTATTCAGCCATGAGTTCCTCTCTGCGTGATCACTCCAGGGCGGCGCTTCGCCATGATGCACCATCAGCTTATCTGTTCAGATGTTCAGGTGAAAATTCGGCAGCGTCGCTGTCGCACTCGGCGGCGGAACGGTCCAGTTCACCGTCGCGAGCGGGGATGAGAATCGCGCCCCGGTACTGCTCCAAAATGGGTGCGTGCACGGTGCGCCCCGGAGTGTGCGGGGCGCACCGTGCACGGGCGGATCTCAGCCCCGGACGGCCCTCGCAGCAGTCACCATGTTCCGCAGGGAGGCCGTGACCTCGTCAGTTCGCCGCGTTTTCAGTCCGCAGTCGGGATTGACCCAGAGTCGCTCTGCCGGCACGGCTTTGAGGGCCTGTCGCAGTGCGGCGATCATCTCCTCGGCGGATGGCACCCGAGGCGAATGGATGTCGTAGACACCCGGCCCGACACTGTTGGAAAAGCCGACGGCGTTGAGATCGTCGAGTACCTCCATGTGCGAACGAGCGGCCTCGATCGAGGTGACATCCGCGTCGAGGTCAGCTATCGCCCCGATGACCTCGCCGAACTCCGAATAGCACAGGTGGGTGTGGATCTGAGTCGCGTCGTCGACGCCGGAGGTGGCCACCCGGAACGCCCCCACGGCCCAGTCCAGGTACGACTCCTGTTCCTTGGCGCGCAACGGAAGCAGTTCGCGCAGAGCGGGTTCGTCAACCTGGATGATCGCGATCCCGGCGGCCTGCAGATCCTCGGTCTCGTCCCGGATTGCGAGCGCGATCTGGCGTGCCGTGTCAGCCAACGGCTGGTCGTCGCGGACGAAGGACCAGGCGAGGATCGTCACCGGGCCCGTGAGCATGCCCTTGACCGGCTTGTCGGTCAGTGACTGGGCGAACGTCGACCACTCCACGGTCATCGGCTGCCGTCGAACCACGTCGCCGAACAGGATCGGCGGACGAACGCACCGGGTCCCGTAGGACTGCACCCAACCGTTGTCGGTGGCGAAGAAACCGTCCAGTTGCTCGGCGAAGTACTGGACCATGTCGTTGCGCTCCGGCTCTCCGTGCACCAAGACGTCCAGACCCAGGTCCTCCTGCAGGCGGATCACCTCGGTGATCTCGTCGCGCATCTGCTGCCGGTACTGCTCGGCGGTGATCGCACCGGAGCGCACTGCCGCACGCGCTCTGCGGATCGCCAAAGTCTGCGGATAGGAACCGATCGTCGTGGTGGGCAGAGGAGGAAGATCGAGTCGGGCATCCTGGGCCCGGCGGCGTTCGGGCGCAGGCCTGCGCGCAGCGCCGTCAGCCAACACGGCCGCCAGTCGAGCGCGGATCGCGTCCACACGGAGGCGAGGGTCGGCCTTACGGGTTGCGGCCGCCGAGTTCGAGGCGTCGATCTCGGCGGCGACGGATTCCCGACCGTCGCGCAGCGCGACCGCCAGAGTCGCGACCTCGAGTACCTTCTCGTCGCCGAACGCCAACCAGGTCCGCAGGGAGTCGTCGAGACCGGACTGGGCTTTGAGGGTATAGGGCACGTGCATCGTGGAACACGACGTCGAGACGGCCAAAGCGCCGACCGAACCCTGCAGGGCGGTAAGGGTGTCCAACGCGTACTGCAGATTGGTGCGCCAGACGTTGCGTCCGTCGACGATGCCGGCGATGACGAACTTGTCTGCGAGCTCGGGGACCGACGCCACTGCCTGTACGGGGCTGGCCACCAGGTCGACGGCGATCGCCTCGACTGGCGTGCGGGCCAACACCGGCAGTGCGTTGTCGAGTCCACCGAAATACGTCGCGACGAGAACGGCGGGACGGCGTGTCGCCGCCGCGATCTCGGTGTACACGCGGTGCGCGAGTTCCGCGGCGTTGTCCAACTGGTCGGTGACCAACACCGGTTCGTCGATCTGCACCCATTCGGCTCCCGCGTCGGCCAATCTGGCCAGCAGTTCGCTGTACAGGGGGACAAGCTCAGCGATGCGATCCAGCGGCGGCACACCGCCGTGTACGGGTTTGCTCAGCGCCAGGAAGGTGATCGGCCCGATCAGCACCGGCCGGCCGGGCACTCCCAGTGCCGTCGCCTCGGCGAACTCAGCGAGGACCTTCTCGGGATGCAGGGTGAAGGCCGTGTCCGGTGCGATCTCGGGAACGAGGTAGTGGTAGTTGGTGTCGAACCATTTGGTCATCTCCAACGGCGGTACGTCCGCCGCGCCCCGGGCCGCCGCAAAGTAGCGGTCCAGGGAGTCGGGGATCGACTGCACACGCGCGGGCAGCGCGCCCAGGAGCACGGCGGTGTCGAGAACCTGGTCGTAGTAGGAAAACGTGTTGACCGGAACGGAGTCCAGCCCTGCTGAGGTCAATGCGGTCAATGTGTTCCGGCGGAGATCTGCGGCGGTCTGCTCGAGCTCGGACCGGTGCAGACGTCCGGCCCAGTAGCCCTCGATCGCGCGCTTCAGCTCACGATTGGGCCCGATGCGTGGAGCGCCCAAAATGGTTGCGGTGAACGGTGTTGCCATCAAACGTCCTTCAGGTATGACGGATGAACGCATCACCCAAAGGACGTGCGACGGGCATGGTGGGACACCACGACCGGCCATACGCCCATTCCACGAGGCGATGCGCCGCCAGGCGCGGCGCGCCCGGCACAGCTGGCAGGTCTTCGGACTCACAGGCGCGCATCGGATCCGATGCTCCTACTGGCCGTCGCTTCCCAGTGTGGTTGTCCCACCCCAGTGCCTATGACGGCTGTCGTTCCTGCATACCGCTGCGGGACAGTCCCGGAATCTCACCGGGTTCCCTCTCACAGCCCACCTGTCCCAGCATGGGCTGCTCGATGCCGGCCGAACGTAAGCACATCGGTCGGCAGACCAGCTGCAGCTGGAACAATACTCTGAGGCGGCGCGATCACGTATCCGAGGTCCGGACGTCGCGGGTGCCCGAATGAAGCCGCCGATGTCCTGCGATGCCACCAGGAATCGCCCACCACCCCCGGAGTTCTCGGATGTCGGGATCTTCCGGCCACCTACGTTCGCACCTACAGCGAGTACTGCCGCGCCCAGTCCACCTGCGTCTGCCCACCCTGGGAGGTGTCCCCGCCGAAGTTGTCCAGTTGGATCGCCAGGTGCATGGCCCGCGGCGGCAGCTGTGTGGGATCGGTCGTCTCCCACCAGGGTTGACCGTCGACGAAGAAGGTGAGCCGATCGGGCGTCCACTCGACCGCCCACGCGTGCCACTGCGTCGCGTCGATCGCGACACCGCCCTGCTCGAGCTTGTTGTCCGGGCCGTAGTGCAGGAAACCGTCCACGTACTGGCGGGCCGGGTCGACGATCTCCATGAAGTCGACCTCGCCGCCGACGGGCCAGTCCTCGGCGTCGGGCCACAGCAGGGCCACCGAATGGTAGGTCTCGGCCGACGGCAACGACTTGGCGCAGATCTCCCAGCGGCCGTGCCGTTGCCCCGGGAACCACGCCAGGCCACCGGAGTTGCCGTGCGCGTCCGCGGTGATGGTGAGCACCCCGTCGGTCACCGTCACCGCCAGCGGCGTGCGGTACCCGTTGTCGTTGTGGCCCGGGCCGTCGTAGACGGTCCAGCCGGCCAGCGCGGCCGGGCTGGTGAACGAGTCGGCGCGGCTGGGCTCGCCCCAGTTGTGGGTCTGCGCGGCCGTCGTCGGGCAGTTCGCGTCCCCGGGTTGCGCCGACGCCCACGGGGAGATCTCGCGGACGGCCACCACCGCCGCGGTCGTGACCGCCACCGCGACACCGACCTGGGCGGCCCGCTTCACCGAGCGCCGCATCATCGCCCCCGCCGGGGGTCAGCGACGGAAAAGTGCAGTGGCCCAGCGTGCCAACGCGCTCCTGTGGGCTGCGCGGTAGCGCGGGCATTCGCACAGCGAACAGTCCGTCCCGGACCGGAAGTGCTCATGAGCGGGCCGGTCATGACCACACCTGCACTCCCCGCCCACGGGAGTGAACATACGCGGTGAACACGGCCATGCCGCAGTGATTGAAACCACGTGTCCGCGGCGGCACCTCGGACCATTGCCGCGATTCCGCGACGAGGCGACGGCATTGCGCAGCGAACTGCAGACATGGCAAACGACTCTCGATTCTGTGATCCGGTCACCGTGCTCGGCTGTCGACCACTTTACCGGCCGGCCAGATAATGCCATCAGACAGTGGCGCCCAGATGAGCCAGATAACTTTTCAGCAACTTCACGACTTGATAACGGTGAGATCGAGGGACCGTTACCGACCGGTCCTGCAGCGAAACGGCGACCCGGCCGTAATAAGGTCGATAGCCTGCGGTTATCCGATTGTGATGATCCACACGAACGCCTCTCACCTGCGAAATGAGCGACAGGACCCGGCGCGGGGAGTCGACCGGACTCGACGCGTAGATGCAAGTATGGCAAACTGCACACCATTGTCCGAGTCGGCCACCGGTCCGGCAGCTAGGCGGCAGGGCCGTCGCGGGGCGGTCGCCGGCCGGCCTGCGGCGCGGCGGATCCGTCCAAACGGGCGGTGACGTCCAGCAACATTCGCCGGGCGTCGAACCGACGGCCGGCGCGAGAGGGAAGGTGTAGTTGCCGTGGTCTTCGCACTGCGCCTGACCGAGCGCCGGTTCCGGTAACCATGGTCCACCGCATCGACAACCCGGTTCGGCGGGTCCGCCGACCGGTCCGGGAACTCACCGACGCCGCGGCCGTCTCGACCGAACCGACCGCGCCCGCCCGCCCGGTCGTCCTCGCCACCGCCGCGCTGATCGGCGCCTCCGTGGTGCTGATGACGCTGGCCTTCACCGGCGTCGCCGACATCCTCCCCATCTGGGTCCGCACCGCCGTCGTCGCACTGGTCGCGCTGACCCTGCCCGGCCTGCCCGTCGCCGCGCTGCTGCGACTGCCCCGCAACGGCATCTTCGCCAGCGTCACCATCGCGGTGTCGTTGGCGGTGAACATCGTTCTGGCGCATTTGAACATCGTCGCCGAACTGCGCCACCCCTACCTCGTCCAGATCGTCGTGCTGGTGGCCGCCGCCGGCGCCGGCGCCGCCCTGCTCATCCGCACCGCCGGCGACGAACCCCGCCGGGCGCCGCTGACCGCCGACGGGCTCGCCGAGGCCCTCGCCCGCCGCGCGCTGCCGCTGGTGATCCTGTCCGCGGCGGTCGCACTGTTCGCCTCCGCGGTGTGGCGGCTGGAACCCGGCGCCGCGGGCAGCGCCGGGCTGATCTCGATCCTCGGGGTGGAGTACTTCGCCGGGCTGGCACTGCTGGCGCTGGTGCTGGCCATCGAATACCGGCGCGTCGTGTTCGACAAGGTCGCCATCGCCGCGGCCAACGTGGTGCTGATGATCTACGTGACGATGCCGGTGGCCTGGGCGACCGGCGTCGCGCCGTTCCCCACCGCGTTCGCACACCGCTACATCACCAACTGGATCGCCACCATCGAGGCCGTCCCGCCGGCGGTCGACGCGCGGATGAGCTGGGCCGGCTTCTTCTCCACCGGCGCGCACCTGATGGCCATGGCCGGGCTGACCGATAGCGCGCCGTTCCTGATGAACGCGTCGCTGGTGTTCAGCATCCTGATGGTCTTCCCGGTGTACGCCATCGGCATGGCGATCGGCGGGAACCCGCGCGGGGCCTGGCTGGGCGTCACCGTCTACGTGCTGTTCAACTGGTACCAGCAGGACTACTTCGCGCCGCAGGCCGTCGCGATGCAGTTCTACGCCACCATCCTGGCCGTGCTGATGTGGCAGCTGCGCAATGCGCCGCAGCCCGAGCTGACCGGCTCGCCGCTGGCCAAGGTGTGGGCCGCCCGGTCCCGGATCCCCGGGCGGGTGCCCGGCCGCAGCGCCCGCTGGACCTGGGCGATGGAGGCGGTGCTCGTCCTCGTCGTCACCGCGATGGTGATCTCTCATCAGCTGACCCCGCTGATGGCGATCCTGGCGTTGACGCTGTTCGCGGTGATGGGCCTGACCCGCTACAAGATGCTGTGGGCGGCCGCGGTGCTGGTGTTCGTCGCCTGGTTCGAGTTCGGCGCCTACGGATACTGGGAGGGCCATCTGGTCGACACGCTCTCCGATGTCGGCGGCGTGGACACCAACCTGACCTCGGGGGTGGCCAGCCGGATCACCGCCGATCCGGTGTACGGGCGCATGCAGTACCTGCGCATGGCCGCATCGCTGCTGCTGTTCGCTACCGCGCTGCTGGGTTGGTATCGGGTGCGGCACAACAAACTTGGGCCCATCGCCGGGGTGCTCGTGGTGGCGCCGCTGGGGCTGGTGCTGGTGCAGAGCTACGGCGGGGAGGTGGTGATCCGCAGCTTCCTGTACGCCTCACCGGTGATGGCGCCGCTGGCCGCCGCGGTGGTGTTGCCGTCGCTGCTACGCATCGCCGGCGCGCACCGGCGCCGGCCCCGGGCGGCCAACGGCCCGGCATTCCTGGCGTTCCTCGGCCTGGGGCTGCTGGTGGTCACCAACCGCGGCCTGAACACGTCGTTCGAGCAGACCCCGCAGGAGGTATTCGACATCTCGCGGCAGGTCGACCAGGCCGTCGACAACGCCAAGATCGCCTACTGGGGCCAACACCTGGGATTCCGGCTGCCGAAGGGGTTCGACGTCCCCGAGGAATGCCACGCCAGCCCCCAGGAGCTCGCCGACTGCACCGCCGCCGTCGACATCAACTACATCGTCGAGACCACCTCAGACGACAAGTACCTGCAGTACCGATACGGCTTCAGCCCGGCCGACGTGGACCGGCTGGTCGAGATCATGGTGCGGGACAAGGGATTCGTGGTCATCTACCAGGGCGAGTCGGTGCGGGTGCTGCGCCGCGGCAACGCCCCCGACCTGCATCTGCAGTGGCCACGATGATCAGCATCGCGTTGTTCGTCGCCGCCGCGCTGACCTACCTGCTGGCGACCTACTGGCGGGAGCGGGCCGTCGACGACGACGGGGTGCCCGGAACCCAGCGCCGGACCTCGTATCTGATGTTCTACACGGTGTGCCTGACGATCGCCGCGGCCGTGATGGCCGGCGTTGACATGATTTCGGTCGTCTTGCCCGTATGATCGGCCCCCACGGGGGGAGCGGTTGGCATATCGGAGTGGGAGATCACGGTGACCCATCGCCGGGACGCGGTGGAAAAGCGGCGTGGCCCACGCCGAGTCGGCCCTGGCACCCGGCTGAACACCCGCCTGAAACAGCCGCCGCGCTGGATCGCCATCGTCACCGGGCTGCTGACCATCGTGCTGCTCGCCTCGGCCGTGGCGCTGATCGGCATGCAGATGTCGCGGCTGTCGTCGGATTCCGCCGTCTCCGACGAGACGACGTCCGACGAGACGGTGTCGGACACGGTGTCGGACAGCGTGTCGGAAAGCCCCCCGCCGCCCGTCGCCCCGGTCGCGCCGCCGCCGCCCGGACCCCCGCCCGCCCCGCCACCGGCGGTGATCGCCGCGCCCTGCCTGCCCAACAGCACCGACGGCGTCACCGTCGACGGCTCGGTGGCCTACTGCGCGCTGCTGCAGGGCACCGACCGGTTCCTGTGGTCGCTGTATCCCGGTGAGGTCGTCATGCCGGTGTTGGCGTTCCCCGAACAGGACCCGGCCGTCGTGGTGTGCATGGAGCAGACGCTGCGCGCCGAACCGGACTGCCTGGCCTATCTCGCCCAGCCCAACAACCCCGGCAACGGCGGTATCTGAGCGGCGCTCACCAGTCGTCGAGCTTGGGCGGCCGAACATCCGTTCCGGCCGCGCCCCGAGATGCCCCCGTCTCGGCAGGTCACAGCGCGTCCGGACGTTTTCTGGATAGAGTGCTGCCGTGGGATACCCGGAGAACGTGCTGGCCAAGGACGAACACGTGGTCCTGCACCGGCATCCGCACTGGAAGCGGCTGACCCTGCCGGTGCTGGTGCTGATCGTCACCACCGCCGCGGCGGCGTTCGTCGCCGGCTACGTCAACACCCTGACCTGGGAGTCGCAGGCCAAGAACATCGTGTTCCTGGTCATCGCCGGGATCTGGCTGATCCTCGTCGGGTGGCTGTCGATCTGGCCGTTCCTGAACTGGTGGACCACCCACTTCGTCATCACCGACCGCCGGGTCATGTTCCGCCACGGCCTGCTCACCCGCGCCGGCATCGACATCCCGCTGGCGCGCATCAACAGCGTCGAGTTCCGGCACGGCGTGCTGGACCGGGTGCTGCGCACCGGCACGCTGATCATCGAATCCGCAGCGCAGGATCCGCTCGAGTTCCACGACATCCCGCGCGTGGAACGCGTGCACTCACTGCTGTATCACGAGGTCTTCGACACCCTGGGCTCGGAGGAATCCCCGAGCTGACGCTGCGCCCGGCGGCGTCGGGACGCCCGCATCGGCGTGACGTTGCCGCCCTCGCCGTCGGTCCGCACCGGCGGATGCCGCAGCTCGTACTCGTCCTCGAGCGCCTCGGCGATGCCGCCGCCGGTCAGCGTGGACTCCAGCGCCTTCTCCGGGTTGCGGGCGAACTCGTCGGGGAACACGAACCGGCGGAAGGCCCAGAACCGGAACGCCATCTGCAGCAGGTTGCCGATGATGTAGGCCGAGATGAAGTCGGCGATGTTCTCGACGGCCAGCGAGACCATCGGAACACGCAGCATCAGCACGTAACTCGAGATCCACAGCGGCGCCATGCTCAGCACCACGCCAACGCCGCTGACCCCGAAGAACAACAGTGCCTCGTGATGACGCTCACGGCCGCCGCGGTCGCGGAAGCTCCACTCCCGGTTGAGGATGTAGGAGGCGATCACCGCGACGATGCCCGCGATGATCTTCGCGGTCACCGGCTTGGGCTCGAGGATCGTCAGCTTGAGCGTGAAGAAGATGGCCGAGTCGATGACGAACGTCGTCGCGCCGACGATCGCGAACTTGATCAGTTCGTGATGCTGTTCGGCGTAAGGACGCAGCGGCCCGGGTAGGCGCTTGATCGTCGCATCGGCAAAGGACACAAGGTCGCAGTCTACGTAACCATTTCCGGAACTGCCCCATCGCTGCTCCACCGCAGGTCAAACCTGTGGCGCGGGTCATGACACGATAGGTGCCGTGTCGAGAACCCCGTCCCGCGCCCACCCCGTCGTCGCCATGATCGGCGGCGGTCAGCTCGCCAGGATGACCCACCAGGCCGCGATCGCGCTCGGTCAGACGCTGCGCGTGCTGGCCACCGGTCCCGACGAGCCCGCCGCCCAGGTCTCCCCGGACATCGTCCTCGGCCACCACACCGACCTGGACGCGCTGCGCCGCGCCGCCGACGGTGCGACCGTCGTCACCTTCGACCACGAACACGTGCCCACCGAACACCTGGAGAAGCTGGTCGCCGACGGCATCACCGTGGCGCCGCCACCGGAGGCGCTGGTGCACGCCCAGGACAAGCTGGTGATGCGCCGTCGGCTGGCGGCCCTCGGCGCGCCGGTGCCGCGGTTCACCGACCTCGCCAGCGCCGACGACGCCGCCGCCTTCGCCGAGCAGATCGGCGGACCGGTGGTGATCAAGACCGTGCGTGGCGGCTACGACGGCCGCGGTGTGGTGATGGTCTCCAGCGCCGACGAGGCCCGAGATGTGGTGGCCCGCTACCTGGCCGACGGCGTCGCCGTGATGATCGAGGAGCGCGTGGCGATGCGCCGCGAGCTGGCCGCGCTGGTGGCCCGCTCGCCGTTCGGCCAGGGCGCGGCCTGGCCGGTGGTGGAAACCGTGCAGCGCGACGGCATCTGCGTCACCGTGCTGGCGCCCGCCCCCGACCTGTCCGACGAAACAGCCTCGGCGGCTTCACAATTGGCGTTGCGACTGGCTGCTGAACTGGGTGTGGTCGGGGTGCTGGCGGTGGAGCTGTTCGAGACCGTCGACGGGGAGCTGGTGGTCAACGAGCTGGCGATGCGGCCGCACAACTCCGGGCACTGGACCATGGATGGCGCCCGCACCAGCCAGTTCGAGCAGCACCTGCGGGCGGTGCTGGACTACCCGCTGGGCGACACCACGCCGCTGGCGCGGTTCACCGTGATGGGCAACGTGCTCGGCGCGCCGCAGACCCCGGCGATGTCGATGGACGAACGCATCCATCACCTGTTCGCGCGGATGCCCGAGGCCAAGGTGCATCTCTACGGCAAGGAGGAACGGCCGGGCCGCAAGATCGGGCACGTCAACATCGTCGGCGACGACGACGTGAAGGTGCTGCGGGAGCGCGCCGAGCGGGCGACACACTGGTTGTCGCACGCGCAGTGGACCGACGGATGGGATTCGCACGCATGAGTTCTCCACGGGTGGGCCTGATCATGGGCAGCGACAGCGACTGGCCGGTGATGTCCGAGGCCGCCGAGGCGCTGGCCGAGTTCGACGTGCCGTTCGAGGTGGGCGTCGTCTCCGCGCATCGCACGCCGGCCCGGATGCTGTCGTACGCGCAGGGCGCGGCCGAGCGGGGGATCGAGGTGATCATCGCCGGCGCCGGCGGGGCGGCGCACCTGCCCGGCATGGTGGCCTCGGCGACGCCGCTGCCGGTCATCGGGGTCCCGGTGCCGCTGGCCCGCCTCGACGGGCTCGATTCGCTGCTGTCGATCGTGCAGATGCCTGCCGGGGTTCCGGTGGCCACGGTGTCGATCGGCGGGGCCCGCAACGCCGGGCTGTTGGCCGTGCGGATCCTCGGGTCCGCCGACGCGCAGTTGCGCGGGCGGATGGCGGCCTACCAGGTGTCGCTGGAGCAGATGGTGCTGGAAAAGGACGAGGCGTTGCGGCAGAAGCTGTTGGGGGAGTAGCGGACTCGTTCGCTGCCCACACCGTTCGAGGGAGGGTGTCCGTGCAGGCGGTCTCGACCCAGTCGGTACAGCGGCGGATGCTGCTCATCTTCCTGGCCATCCTGCTCGTGCTCTACGCCGCGGCGGTGGCCACCACCGGTTTTTCGGCCGATGTCCGCGGCGAGATCGCCGCGACCGTGCTGTGCGTCGCGGGCCTGGGCCTGGCGGCGCGGCCGCCGTTGCGGGGGGTGCGGTACTGGGCGGCCGTGGTGTGCATGTGCGCGGCGCCGATCGCGACGATGCTGTTCCACCAGGTGGACGTGGCGCAGGTGTGGGCGTTGACCCCGTTGATGTTCGCCGCCGTGTTCGTCCGCGCGTGGCACCGTCCTGTGGTGGCACGCGCGGTCGCGGTGGTGTTGTCGGCGGCTGCGGCGGCCGCGTTGTACGTGGCGCCGGCGCCGAGCCCGGTGCTGTGGTATCTGATCTTCTTGGTATGCATCATCGGCGCGGCCGAGGTGGTCGGGGTGCTGCACGCGACGCTGGTCGACGCCGCGCTGCGAGATCCGTTGACCGGCGTGTGGAATCGCGCCGGGGTGGACCGCGCGGTGGGAGAGCTGACAGCACGTGCGGTTCGGCGCGGCGAGCCGGTGGCCGTCATCGTCCTCGACGTCGACGACTTCAAGGCCATCAACGACCGTGACGGCCACGGCGCCGGTGACCAGGTGCTGGCCCAGCTGACCCGGCGCTGGACCGAACGCCTGCCGGCGTCGGCGGTGATCGGCCGGCTCGGCGGCGACGAGTTCGTCGTCGTGCTCTGCGCTGTAGACGAGGACCGGGCGGCCGCGGTGGCCGCGGGACTCTGCGGGGTGGGGCCTGTGCACGTCAGCTGCGGGGTGGCGGTGAGCAGCGGTGGCGCGTTCCCGGACCTGCTGGCCACCGCCGACGACGAGCTCTACCGCAGCAAGCGCCGCCGTAAAGCCGGTCCGTGACAGGGTGTTTCGGTGCTCGACCGTGCACTGGTGGTAGTTGGGCAGGTCTTTGGGCTACCACCAGTGCACGCTCGCGGAGGGGCGATGTCGCGAGCGTGCCGTCACGGTAGTGAAGGGGTGGTGTAGCTACCACGAGTGCACGCTCGCGGAGGGATGTGGCCTCGCCCGGTGCGCTACCTGATGTACGGCGCCGGATCGATCCGTCCCGAATAGCCGTTGCTGAAGTTGGGTGTCTTCGGGAGCGCCTCGAAGTGCAGGTGCGGCCCGGTGGAATTGCCCGTCGAACCGGAGTATCCGATCAACTGCCCCCGCTTGACGGTCTGCCCGTTGTTGATGATGGTGCTGCTCAGGTGCGCGTAGCCGGTGTAGATGTTCAGCGTCGGATGCCAGATCAGGACGCAGATGCCCGCCGCCGACGTCATCCAGGAATGGTTCTGTCCGTATCCCTCGAAGCTGATCACCCCGTCGGCGGCGGCGTACACCTCGGTCCTGGTGGTGGCCCGCAGGTCGATGCCGTTGTGCCCGCTGCCGCCGAATCCGCGGTTGATGCTGACGCTGGCCAGCGGCCAGCGCAGGCCGGTGGGCTGGGGTGGCGGGGGTGCCTTGGGGCTGATCTCTGCGGTGACTTCGACTGCGGCGCTTGCCAATCCGTCGCTCGCGGTGACGGTGAACCGAACGCTGTCGGCGCCGGGACTGGCATAGGCCGCCTCCCGGGCGCGGGCGGTCGGGGTGAACGTGAACGCACCAGTGGCGGCATTGACGCTCACCGCACCGACGTTGCCGTCGATGGCCTGGGCCAGCCGGTAGGTCAGCGCGAACCCCTCGGGGTCGGTGACGTTGACATGACCGGTGACCGCGCCGTCCCCGCCGGTCGCCACACCGGTGATGGTGTAGCCCGGGCTGCCGGCCTGAGGTGCGCGATTGCTGCTCGGGCTGACGATCTTCACCGAGACCGTCACGGTCCTGGTGCCGCCGTGGCCGTCGTCGAGTGTGACGGTGAACCGGTCGCTGCGGCGGAACGGGCTGCTCGCCGCCTCCCGGGCCGCCGCACTGGCGGTGTACACGAAGCTGCCGTCCGATTTGACGACGACGCTGCCCCGCGGTGTGGTGCTCGTCCCGGAGAACGTGACGACATCGCCGTCGCGGTCGGTGCCGGTCAGCTTGCCGACCACCACGCCGGTGGCCGGATTCGGTTTGCCGGCAGTGAATCTCGCCGTCGGGCGAGTGTTGGCCGGGCGGATCCAGACGTCGATGTTGGTGACGACCGAGCCGCCCTTGCCGTCGGTGATCGTGATGGCGAACGTGTCGAACTCATCGGCGCCGGGGACGGCCGCGGCGTGGCGGGCCGCCGCGGTCGGGGTGTAGGTGAACGACCCCCGCGAGGTGATGGTGACCGTGCCCTTGGCGGTCGGGGCCGCGAGGTAGGTCAGCTTGTCGCCATCGGGATCGGTGGCGCGGATCCGGCCGGTCACCTTGGCGGAGAACAGCCCCGGAGCCAGCACGGTCCAGGAGGTCACCGTCGGCGCACCGTTCACCGCGGCCCCCTGTGGCCGGCGCGCCGCGGCGAGAAATGCCAGCACCAGCGGGGATTCGGCCGGACCGTCCGGGTTCGGGTCGAAGACCGCGGTCAGCGGCTGGGTGAGCGTCAGGGTCGCGGGCTCGGGCTGCTTCGGCGACAGTGCACTGGTGGTAGTTGGGCGCGCCCCTTCACTACCGTGACTGCACGCTCGCGGGGAGCTGCTTTCGCGACAGTGCTCTGGTGGTAGCTGGGCGAAGGTCGGGACTACCAAGAGTGCACGCTCGGGGTCGGCCGGCTCGGGCTCGGCCGGCTCAGGCTCGGCCGGCTCAGGCTCGGCCGGCTTGGGCTCGGCCGGCTCGACGTCCGCCGGCTCGCCGTCGTCGCTCGGCCGGGACCGCTTCGAGGAGGCCGACGCGTCGGCGTCGTCGAGCTCCAGCTCTTCGGCGTCTGCCCGGTCCTCGGTGTCGTCGTCGGGATCGTCGACGTCTGGCTCGTCCGCAGGCTCGTGGTCCGCGCCGTCGTCGGGATCCTCGGCAACCCGTTCGTCGCTCGCTTCGTCGTCGCGCTCGACCGCCGCGTCCTTGGCCTGCGTCGATGACGCGCTGCCCGCGTCGTCGACGCTCGGGGACGACGACGTATCGGCGTGCGCAAGCGGTGACAGGGACGCCACGGCGGCCCCGATACCCAGCGCCACCGCCAGTGCACCCACCCTGCCGACATACCGACCGGAACTCTTCATTGCGCTTCCCCTCGAAGACGAGCTGGCGGTTGCGGGCTTGTGGCCTCGGGGCTGTGTGAACCGGAAAATGCGCACACCACAGCGGTAGCTAGGGAAGTCCGGTCCCCGCGCTGCCATTTGCTGATGTATTCCAGATCAAACCATCGCGACGGTGGTGGCCAACAGCGTACGAACGGACGACAGTGGGTGGTGAGCGCATCGACGGTGACGGTGATGCGCCCTGCGGAGCCGATCAGGAGCTGAACACTTTCGGCGATCTGTCATTTCGCGGGAGGTCGCCAGCCGCGTTACAGTTAGTGGCGATTAACCAAACAAGGAGATGATGATGGCTGGTTGGGCCGGGAATCCGTCGTTTGATCTGTTCCAGTTGCCAGAGGAGCACCAGGAGCTGCGCTCGGCGATTCGCGCGTTGGCGGAGAAGGAGATCGCACCGCACGCCGCCGACGTCGACGAGAATTCGCGCTTCCCGCAGGAGGCGCTCGACGCGCTGAACGCATCCGGCTTCAACGCGGTGCACGTACCCGAGGAGTTCGGCGGTCAGGGTGCGGATTCGGTGGCCGCCTGCATCGTCATCGAGGAAGTCGCGCGCGTCGACGCGTCGGCGTCGCTGATCCCGGCGGTCAACAAGCTCGGCACCATGGGCCTGATCCTGCGCGGTTCCGACGAGCTCAAGCAGAAGGTGCTGCCGTCGATCGCCTCCGGCGAGGCGATGGCCTCCTACGCGCTGTCCGAGCGTGAGGCCGGCAGCGACGCCGCGGGTATGCGCACCCGCGCCAAGGCCGACGGTGACAACTGGATCCTCAACGGCGCCAAGGCCTGGATCACCAACGGCGGCAAGTCGTCCTGGTACACCGTCATGGCGGTGACCGACCCCGACAAGGGCGCCAACGGCATCTCGGCGTTCATGGTGCACATCGACGACGAGGGCTTCACCGTCGGGCCGAAGGAGAAGAAGCTCGGCATCAAGGGCTCGCCGACCACCGAGCTGTACTTCGAGAACTGCCGCATCCCCGGCGACCGGATGATCGGCGATCCCGGCACCGGCTTCAAAACCGCGCTCGCGACGCTGGACCACACCCGCCCGACGATCGGGGCACAGGCGGTCGGGATCGCGCAGGGTGCGCTGGACGCCGCGATCGAATACACCAAGGACCGCAAGCAGTTCGGCAAGTCGATCAGCGAATTCCAGGCCGTGCAGTTCATGCTCGCCGACATGGCGATGAAGGTCGAGTCGGCCCGGCTGATGGTCTACCACGCCGCCGCGCGCGCCGAGCGGGGCGAGGGCAACCTCGGCTTCATCTCCGCCGCCTCGAAGTGCCTGGCCTCCGACATCGCCATGGAGGTCACCACCGACGCAGTGCAGCTGTTCGGCGGCGCCGGCTACACCATCGACTTCCCGGTCGAGCGGATGATGCGCGACGCCAAGATCACCCAGATCTACGAGGGCACCAACCAGATCCAGCGCGTGGTGATGAGCCGCGCCCTGCTGAAGTAGGCCCTGCCCGCCCGCGAGCGTGCACTCTCGGTAGTTCTCACCGCATTTCGACTACTGTGAGTGCGCGCTCGCGAGATTGGCGACGATCGCCCCTGGGTGTCAGGTCGCCGGCCGCAGGTGCGTGATATCGCCGGCCGACACCGTCGCGACCGTCCCGCCGGTATCGATCAGCAACCGGCCGCTGTCGTCGATATCCGTTGCGACGCCGACGATCTCAGAGTCACCGGGCAGGACGGCCCGCACCCGCGTGCCGATCGTCGTGCTGACCCCGCGATAATCCGCGGCCAGCGTGGTATCCCCGGCGCGCCACCGGGCCAGCATCCCGCTCAGCGCCCGCAGCAGCGTCACCGTCACCTCGGTGCGATCGACCTCGTGGCCCAGCATGCCCAGCGAAACCGCGTTCGGATCGGGCAGCTCGTCGGCGGTCAGGCTGACGTTGAGGCCCAGCCCCACCACGATGACCGGCGCGGCCACCTCGGCCAGGATGCCGGCCAGTTTCCCGGTGCCGACCAGCACGTCGTTGGGCCACTTCAACCCCGCGTCGACGCCGAGCCCGCACGCCGTCTGCGCCACCGCCAGCCCGGTCAGCAGCGGCAGCCAGCCCCACCGCTCGGCCGGCACTCCGGCGGTGTCCACGCCCACCGACATCGAGATCTGCGACCGTGCCGGCGCCGACCAGCTGCGGCCGTGCCGTCCCCGCCCGGCGTTCTGGAATTCGGCCAGCAACACCGCACCCGCGATGTCCGCACCGGTACCCGCCCGTGCGATCAGGTCGGCATTCGTCGACCCGGTCTCGGCGACCACGTCGACGCGTCGCCACTCGGTGCCTGCCGTCGCCGCACGCAGCGCATCCACATCGAGGGGGGAGCGGTTCACGGCCTAGAGGCTAGCGCCGATCAGCTCTGCCGCGGCACCGCCCCGGTGGAGGGTTCGATCGACTCCATGAACTGGGCCATCCACGCATGCTCGGCGGTCACCCGGTTCAGGGTGCCGAAGCCGTTGACGAATGCCAGCATGGCCGCCAGAGCCCACACGTTGCCCAGCGCCCACTCCCACGCCACCAGCGTGGGGGCCGACACCATCCAGTAGACGGCGAAGATCACCAGCGCATACCCGCAGTAGATGGAGAAGCGGCCGTCGGCGCTGACGCGCCAGCTCGCATGACGGCGGTTGTGCAGATGCCACACCGAGAGCACGAGGACAGCCACGATCGCGATGATGGTCGACTCCACCGGCGGACCTCCTCACGACGGACAAGAAATCGTCCGTCATTTGCCAGGACTGTAGCGGTACGGCACGGATCAGTATGCCGATCGAACCTGAGAACAGTCTGTGGCTACCCAAACGATAAGGTCAAGCTGACGCCGGCGTCAATCAGCGGCTGAAGGGTGCTGAGCTCCGCTAACAGCTGTCAGGATTCGCCAAAAGTCAGGAGTCGTGACACATTCGTGACCTTTGTCTCAGCCCCGGGTGACCTTCTCGGTCGTGCGCCTGCGTTCCAGCGCCGCGGCGTCCGGATTCGCCACCTGCACCAGCGACGCCCCCACCACGTAGCGGGCCAGCAGCTCGCGCACCACGTCCTCGCCCGTCTGCCAGGCCGCCGTCGACAGTACGCGGTCGGTGGCCGTCAACCCCTCGGCCTGCGCGGCCGCCCGCGCGGCGGTCAGCACGTCCTCGACCGAGCGGCCGTCCAGCGCCGGGCCCGCCGTCCGCTCCGGCACGATCTGATCCCCGTGCACCCGCACCGCCGTCGCATAGTCGGTGAGCCCAACGGGCAAGTCCGGCACCGGTTTTCCGAACGGATCCAGCGACAGCACCGCCACCTCGCCGCCACCGACCGCGGCGTCGGCGTCGTCCAGGCGGTCCAGCGTGCACAGCGCGATGTCCGCGTCGGACCCGTCGAACACCGCCTCGGCGCCGATCCACCAGATCCCGAACAGCACCGCCGCTGTCTGCCAGTGCGCGGGCAGCAACACCGCGACCCGACTGCCCGGCGCCGCCCCCAGCTCGTCGCGCAGCAGATTGCCGGTCTTGGCTGCCCAGTTGGCCAGCGTCACCGTCGACAACTCGATGCGCTCACCGGTGTCGTCGTCGTAGTAGGTGATCCGCGGGCCGGCGGGGTTGGCGGCCAGCAACGGGTCCAGGATCGCCGAGGTCAGGTTCGCCACGTCAGTTGACGCACTTGGGGTCGTTGGAGCTCGCCGTGATGATCGGCGGCGGCGCGGGCAGCGCCTCGCCGCCGGAGGCCGTCACCACCGGTGCCGACAGCGGCACCTCGGTGCCGTCCAGCCCCGACCCGGGCCCGGTGTAGTCGTCGGCCAGCACGACCCGCACCGACCCCTGCGGCACCGACGCGTCCTCGACCACCTGCAGCCCGCCCAGATCCCGGGCGACCGCCTGCGCGCCCAGGTCGTCGACGCTGGCCGCCTGAACCTGGCTGGAGGTCACCTTGGTGCCCTCGTTGTTGCCGACGTTGCCCGGCGTGAAGCCCTTACCGGTCAGCACCTGCGATACCGAGGCGGCCAGCCCGTTGACGTCGGTGTCGTTGACCACCTCCACCGTGGTCATGTCGTTGGTGTAGGCCAGCTCCTCGGTCTTGCCCTCGTCCTGCTCGTTCAGCAGGCTGCTCACCCACTCCTTGACCTCGGTCGGGTCGACCCGCACCACGCTCTGCATGCCGTCGTCGCTCCAGCCCGCCTCCTCGACGATCGGGATGGTGGCGAACGCGACGTTGCCCCCGGCCAGCTTCTGCAGCTGGTCGATGAACTCCATGATGTCCCAGCCGTCGGAGAGCACCACCGAACGCTGCACGGCATCCTCGAGGCGCTGCAGCGTCGCCGGGCTCGACAACGTCTTGCTGGAGATCACCTCGTGGGCCAGCGAGGCCATCACCGCCTGCTGGCGGGTCACCCGGTCCAGGTCACCGCGCGGCAGGTCGTGGCGCTGGCGCACGAAGCTCAACGCCTGCGGACCGTTCAGCCGCTGCCAGCCCGCCGGGAAGTCGGCACCCGAAAGCGGTTCGAACACAGCCTCGTTCAGGCACACGTTCACCCCGCCGAGGGCGTCGGTGATCAACGCGAAACCGAGCAGCCCGATCTCGGCGTAGTGGTCGACCGTCACCCCGGTCAGCGCGGCGACCGTCTTGATCAGCTCCTCGCGGCCGGCCTCGGTGGCCTCCTTCTCGGCGACCGCCGGATCCTCGCCCTGCTGCTCGACGAGCTCCTTCATCTTCTCCAGGTGCACCGAGCCGTAGACGCCGTTGATCTTCATCTTCCCGAGGCCCGGCGCCAGCACATACGAGTCGCGGGGGATCGAGATGGCCGTCGCGGACTCCCCGTTGTTCGGGATCCGGATCAAGATGATGGTGTCGGTGTTGGTGGAGACGTCGTCGCCGGCACGCAGCGTGGCGAGCTCCTCGGCGCTGAGCGGGTTGCCGTGCGCGTCGGTGCGGCTGTCCATGCCGACGAGCAGGATGTCGACGGCGCCGTCCTCGCCGCCCTCGCCGAGCGCGATCGGGTTGACATGGTTGATCCCGGACTCGAACGAGCGGATCTTGCCCCAGGCCACCCCGGTGCCCACGACGATGGCCAGTGCCGCGATCACGGAGACGACACGCATCAGCTGAGCAGCAGGCATTTGCCCAGGCTACTGGCGAGCAGGCCGGACGGCGGGTAGCCAACCTCGGCGTGCCAAACTCGTGACGTGGCAGCCCGGATCGTCATCGCAGGGGCAGGTGGCCTGGTGGGCCGCGTGTTGGCAGGTCAGGCGCGTGCCCGTGGGCACGACGTGGTGGCCCTCACATCGGCGCAGTGGGACATCACCGATCCGGCCGCCGCCGAGGCGCACATCGCCGCCGGCGACGTCGTCGTCAACTGCGCGGCGTTCACCAAGGTCGACGCCGCCGAGGAGCAATCCGACCGCGCCCACGCCGTCAACGCCGTGGCCCCGGCGCACCTCGCGAAGGCGTGCGCGCGCGTCGGCGCAGCGCTGATCCACCTGTCCACCGACTACGTGTTCAGCGGCGTCTTCGAGGAGGAGCCGCGGCCCTACGACGTCGCCGATCCCACCGGGCCGCTGTCGGTGTACGGGCGCACCAAACTCGCCGGTGAACAGGCCGTGCTGGCCGCGCTGCCCGACGCCCGGGTGGTGCGCACCGCATGGATCTACGAAGGCGGTGACGGCACCGACTTCGCCGCGGTGATGAGGCGTGCGGCCGCCGGGACCGGCACCGTCGACGTCGTCGCCGACCAGATCGGCTCACCCACCTACGTCGGCGACCTGTGCTCGGCGCTGCTGCAGATCGCCGACGGCGGCGTCGGCGGGCCGGTGCTGCACGCCGCCAACACCGGCGCAGCCAGTCGTTTCGAGCAGGCCCGCGCCGTGTTCACCGCGCTGGGCGCCGACCCGTACCGGGTGCGCCCGGTCAACAGCGACCGGCACCCCCGTCCGGCGCCGCGCCCGCGGTACTCCGCACTGGCCTCGGCGGGCTCCGCGGAGCTGGGCCTGCACCCGCTGCGACCATGGCGCGACGCCCTGGCCGAGGCGATCGCCACGTTCGGCCCGCTACCCTCTACGCCGTGAGAAGGGCAGTGCTTCGGTGAGCGACGAACTCTTTGTCGTGACGGTGACGTACTCGCCCGGCCCACACCTGGACCGGTTCCTGGCCTCGCTGGCCCATGCCACCGAGCGGTCGGTGACGGTGATCATGGCCGACAACGGCTCCACCGACGGCGCGCCGGAAGAGGCGCTCGACCGCTACCCGAACGTCCGATTGCTGCGCACCGGCGGCAACCTCGGCTACGGCACTGCCGTCAACCGCGCCGTCGCCGAATACGGATTGTCTTCTGGCGACGAGTTTTTCGTCGTCGCCAACCCGGATGTGCAGTGGGGGCCGCGCAGTATCGACCTGCTGCTCGAGGCGGCCGCGCGTTGGCCGCGGGCCGGCTCGCTGGGCCCGCTGATCCGCGATCCGGACGGATCGGTGTATCCGTCGGCGCGGCACGTGCCGTCGATCATCCGCGGCGGGATGCACGCCGTGGTCGGGCCGGTGTGGCCGTCCAACCCGTGGACGGCGATCTACCGCCAGGAGCGCGAGGACCCCAGCGAACGCCCCGTCGGCTGGCTGTCGGGATCGTGCCTGTTGCTGCGCGCGGCCGCGTTCTCCGAGGTCGCCGGCTTCGACGAGCGGTACTTCATGTACATGGAGGACGTCGACCTGGGCGATCGGCTGGGCAACGCCGGCTGGCAGAACGTCTACGTGCCCTCGGCCGAGGTGTTGCACCACAAGGGCCACTCCACCGGCCGCGACCCGGCCCGCAATCTGGCAGCCCATCACGTGAGCACCTACACTTTTCTCGCCGATAGGTACCCGAAGTGGTGGCAGGCGCCGCTACGGTGGGCTTTCCGCGGGGCGTTGGGGGTGCGATCACGATTGGTCGTTCGGAAGTCCCTGCGGGAACGAGGCAAAGGGGGACGCTGATGGTCAATCCAGCCGAGGTCGACGCGGTCGTCCTGGTGGGCGGCATGGGCACGCGGCTGCGGCCGTTGACACTGTCGGCGCCCAAGCCGATGCTGCCGACGGCGGGGCTGCCGTTCCTGACGCACCTGCTGGCGCGCATCGCCGACGCCGGCATCGAGCATGTGGTGCTGGGCACGTCGTACAAGGCCTCGGTGTTCGAGAACGAATTCGGCGACGGGTCCAAGCTCGGTCTGCAGATCGACTACGTCGTCGAGGACGAGCCGCTGGGCACCGGCGGTGGGATCGCGAACGTCGTGCCCAAGCTGCGCTACGACACGGCCGTGGTGTTCAACGGCGACGTGTTGTCCGGCTGCGACCCACGGGCCCTTCTCGACTGCCACTCCGGGAACAACGCCGACGTCACCCTGCACCTGGTGCGTGTCGGTGATCCGCGTGCATTTGGTTGTGTGCCAACGGATTCCGAGGGGCTGGTGACGGCTTTCCTGGAGAAGACGCAGGATCCGCCGACCGATCAGATCAACGCCGGCTGCTATGTGTTCAAACGTGAGGTGATCGACCGGATCCCGAAGGACCGGGCGGTGTCGGTGGAACGCGAGGTGTTCCCGGGCCTGCTGTCCGACGGGCTGCGGGTGTGCGGCTACGTCGACTCGAGCTACTGGCGCGACATGGGCACACCCGAGGACTTCGTGCGTGGCTCAGCGGATCTGGTGCGTGGCATCGCGCCGTCGCCGGCGTTGACGCATCAGCGGGGCGAGCGGTTGGTACACGACGGGGCCTCGGTGGCGCCCGGCGCGGTGTTGATCGGCGGGACGGTGATCGGCCGCGGCGCGGAGATCGGTGGCGGGGCCCGGCTCGACGGCGCGGTGATCTTCGACGGTGTGAAGGTGGAGGCCGGCGCGGTGATCGAGCGGTCGATCATCGGCTTCGGGGCGCGCATCGGGCCGCGGGCGTTGATCCGCGACGGCGTGATCGGCGACGGCGCCGACATCGGTGCACGCTGCGAGCTGCTGCGTGGGGCGCGGGTGTGGCCGGGCATCAACATCCCCGACGGCGGCATCCGCTTCTCGACCGACGTCTAGGGGCGTCCTTTTCGCCGAGCGTGCACTCTTGGTAGTTGCGCACGTTCAACAACTACCGTGACTGCACGCTCGCGGGGGCGCTGCCTGTGGATAACCCTGCCGTCGAGGCCCCGAGCTGTCGGTGCGACGGCTCAGGCTCGGCGCATGCACAAGATCTTTGTCGGTAGTGAAGCGGTCGCCGACGGTCTGCTCACCCAGGGGCAGCTGCGGTACGGCTACCGCCGGGTGTTCCCGAATGTGTACGCGCGCCGCGAGATGTCGCACCGTCGTTGGCGGTCAACACCGCCGCGGCATGGCTGTGGTCGGGGCGGCGCGCGGTCATCACGGGTCGAGCGGCAGCGGCGCTGCACCGCGCACGCTGGGTGAGCGACCAGGCGCCGATCGAATTGATCTCCGACTGCCGACGGCCGCCGGCGGGCATCATCACCCGCGACCAACGGATCGGAGGCGACGAGGTCGTGCAGATCCGCGGCATGGCCGTCGCTTCCGTGGAACGAACCGCGTTCGACCTGGGCCGGTACCTGCCATCGACGACGGCCGTCATGCACCTCGATGCGCTGGGCCACGCCACGGGAGTGACGCCCGCGCAGGTGATGTTGTTCGCGCAGCGATACCGAGGTGCACGCGGGGTCCGCAAACTCCGTGCGGCGCTGGCCCGGATGGACGCGGGATCGGAGTCGCCGAAAGAGACATGGCTGCGACTGCTCTTGATCAAGCAGGGGTTTCCGCCGCCCACCACGCAGATCCCGCTCTACGACACCTTCGGTGAGGTGTCGGAGCGCTTGGACATGGGGTGGGAGGACATGAAGATCGCGGTCGAATACGACGGCGATCAGCATCGCTCGGACAGGGAGCAGTACGTGCACGATGAAGAGCGGCTGCGGTCGATCCGCGCGCGGGGCTGGCTGCACATCAAGGTGATCAACGAAGACCAACCCGCCGAGATCAGGGCCCGGGTGCGAGCGGCATGGGAGCTCCGCGAACGTGCCTTCACGCTGGCGGCGCAGGTGTCGTGACTACCGTGGGTGCACGCTCGGGACGTGAGCCTCCGCCGAGAGTGCACCAGTGGTAGTGGTGAGGGCGCCGGAACTACTGTGAGTGCGCGCTCGCGGCGTGGGCCAGCTGGGTGAGGCCGAAATCGCAGTCCTCGGGCAGCGCGTCCAGCGGCCACCACTTCAGATCGAGGGACTCGTCGCTGCGGACGATCTCGGCGCCCTCGGGTGCGTGCACGACGAACTGCACATCGAGATGCCGGGTCGGCACGCCCAGCGAGCACGTCAGCGCATGCACGTGCAGGGCCACCGGCTGCGCATCGATCGTCAGCCCCAGGATGCCGGACTCCTCGGTCGCTTCCCGCAGCGCCGCGGCCACCACGCTGGAGTCGCCGGGTTCGCAATGCCCGCCGAGCTGCACCCACCGCCCGATGCGTGGATGCAACGTCAGCAGCGCGTTGCCGCCGGAGTGGTCGAGCACCAACGCCGACGCGGTGATGTGCCCCGGTGCGCACTCGCGCAGGCAGGCCTCCTCGCGGGCGTCGAGGAACGCCAGCACCGCATGCCGCAACGAATCCTGCGCATCGTCGGCCGGTCGAAACCCCGTCAGCAGCTCCACCGCCGAGCGATGCAAACTCATCGCACCACCAGGAGATCACCCGGCGGGACCGCATCCCGCGGACCCGTCGGCCCGTCGAGCGGATACCCGATCGCGACGGCGCCCACCGGCTCCCAGTCTCCGGGCAGCGACAGCACCGAGCGCACCAGATCGGGGGCGAAGATCGTCGACCCGATCCAGCAACTGCCCACCCCGCGCACCGCCAGCCCGACCAACAAGCCCTGCACCGCCGCGCCGGCGGCCACCGTGAACATCGTGTGCTCGGCCGCGGTCCGGTGCGCATCCGGATAGCTGTGCGCACCATCGGGAACCATGAACGGCAGCACCAATTCCGGTGCATCGTAAAGGATCTGACCGCGCGATACCCGGCGCTCGACGGCGTCGGCGTCCCGCCCGTCGGCGGAAAGGTCTGCGCGCCAGCGCTCCTTCATCGTGTCGAGCAACCGCACCCGCAGCGCCGCGTCCTGCACCCACACGAACCGCACCGGGCGGGTGTGGTGCGGCGCGGGCGCGGTCAACGCCTCGGCCACCGCAGCCTCGATCAGCGTAGGGGGCACCGGCTCGTCGCTGAACCGCCGCACCGAGCGGCGCAACAGCTGCGCCTGCGAACGGCCCAGCGCGATCGCCTCCTCGGTGCCCAGCCAGAACAGATCCTCTTCACCGGCGCGCACCAGGTTCCGCGCCGACGAGCCGTCGTCGCGCAGGGTCAATCCCCGCACCACCGCCACCGGCACGGCCGTCAGCTTGCCCTTCACCAGATCGGCGGCCGCGGCGATCTCGTCGGCGATCGCGATCTCGGTGACGATCAACTCGTTGCCGTGCGCGTCGCGTTCGCCGGCATAGCCGTGCAGCACCGTCAGCCCGGCCGCGCCGATCGCCACATCGGTCTGCCCGGTGCGCCAGGCCCGGCCCATGGTGTCGGTGACGACCACCCCCACCCGCACCCCGAGCCGATCCCGCAGCGCCGCCACCAACGCCGCCGCGCTGCCATCCGGGTCGACCGGCAGCAGCGCGAGCTCGTTGGTGTCGACGTTCGACCCGTCCACCCCGGCGGCCGCCTGCACCAGCCCGAGTGCGTTCTCGGTGATGAACGTGCGGCCCTTGCGGGCCAGCACCCGCACCGCCTCACCATCGATGAGTTTCCGCCGCAGCGCGTCCCTCTCCTCGGGATCCGACGGCGCCGCGACCATCCGGCCCTCGCATTTGGACAGCACCTTGGAGGTGACGACGACGACGTCGTCGTCGCGCAACCACGGCGCCGCCCCGGCGATCGCGGCGGCCAGGTCGTCGCCCGGACGGAACTCGGGCAGCCCGGGTACGGGCAACAGCTCGACGGGCGCCGACGTCCCGTGGTCGGTCACGGCGTCACCCCGGCGACGTCCATACCGGCCCGCACCATCTCCGCGGTGGTGGCCGGATCCTTCATCAACAGCGGCACCGCACGCACCGTGACTCCGTCGATCACGGCCTGATCACCCTCGTGGATCAGCCAGCCGTCGAGGATGCCGGTTCCCGAGCGCGCCCCGAGATGCTTGCCCACCGCCTCGGAGGTGCTGGGCACCCCGATCACCGACAGGCACTGGTCGGCCATGCCGCGCAAGGGCTTTCCGTCGATGATGGGGGAGTAGCCGATGACCGGCGCCGCGGTGGCGCGCAATGCCGCGCGGATCCCGCCGATCGCCAGGATCGACCCGACGCTGACCACCGGGTTCGACGGCGCGATCAGCACCACGTCGGCGCCCTCGATCGCCTCGATCACCCCCGGTCCGGCGGTGGCGGTGTCGGCGCCGACGAATGCGAAGCTCTCCGTTGGCACTTGAGCGCGGTACCGCACCCACCACTCCTGGAAGTGGATGGCGCGCTTCTCGCCGTCGCTGGGATCGGTGATGACGACGTGGGTTTCGCAGCGGTCGTCGCTGGCGGGCAGCAGCCGTGCGCCGGGGTTCCACCGGCGGCACAGCGCCTCGGTCACCGCGGAGAGCGGATAGCCCGCCCGCAGCATCTGACTGCGCACCAGATGCGTGGCCAGATCCCGGTCGCCGAGGCCGAACCAATCCGGCTGCACCCCGTAGGCGGCGAGTTCTTCCTTGGCGTGCCAGGTTTCGTTGCGGTGGCCCCAGCCGCGTTCGGGATCGATGCCGCCGCCCAAGGTGTACATGCACGTGTCGAGGTCGGGGCAGATCCGCACCCCGAACATCCACGTGTCGTCACCGACGTTGACGACGGCGGTCAGTTCGTGGCGAGGATCATCGCCGCCGAATTGGCCGAGACCCAACAGATGCTGTACTCCTAACAGGAAGCGCGCACCACCGACGCCGCCCGCCAGAACCGTGACCTTCACACCGACCGAGACTAGGCGTACCGGCGCGGCAGCGGCGCAGTGGGCAGCGCGTGTGACAGGAGAGACGAAAGTTACTGATGCGCTAGCGTGACAGACACGCCACAACGCGACGCGCCGGAAACGGGTCACGGAATGGTATGAATTCCTGTTCTAGCGCTTGACCGACGCAGCTAACGCGTGTGTAATCACACCAGTGTCATTTCGCGGTTGGCCTGCCGGTTCCGGTGTCGCAGACCGAGATTCGATCACTTGTTCGAATTGAGATGGCCGCACGTCCAATAGTGGGGCTGGCAGATACGGATCTACGAGACTGTGGAGGAGGGGAACATGGCTTATGAACAGGCCGATTTCAGCGATGTGGCGCGGTTCGACAACAGGCTCCTCGGCTCGGTAGGAAGTGCGCCGCACAACCAGACCGGGCCGGTTTCAGCGGGGGGTAATGGGCGTCCGCAATTGAGTTTGGTGCCTTTGCCGGATTTCTTCGACGAGGATCCGGCAACCGAAGAGGACCAGTGGCAGGAGCGCGCGTTGTGCGCGCAGACCGACCCGGAGGCGTTCTTCCCTGAGAAGGGTGGGTCCACTCGCGAGGCCAAGCGGATCTGCATGGGCTGCGAGGTGCGCGACGCGTGCCTGGAGTACGCGCTGGCTCACGACGAGCGGTTCGGCATCTGGGGCGGGCTCTCCGAGCGGGAGCGCCGGCGCCTCAAGCGCGGCATCATCTAGCGGCCGTCACGCCCGCGTAACCGGATCCAACAGGCTCAATCGTCGTCCAGCGTCGGGTCGATCACCGACGGTTCGACACCCAGATAGGTGGCCACCTGAGCCACCAGCAATTCGTGCAGCAGCTCGGTCAGCTCGACGGTGTCTTTAGCCCGCCGCTCGATCGGCTTGCGGAACAAGACAATTCGGGCCCGCGTGGAGTTACCGCGGACGTCCACCCCGGCAGGGATGAGCCGGGCCAACGCGATCGGGCCGTCCGCCACCACCTCCGGCGGCCACTGCACGCTGTCGGGGTCCTTCGGAGAGATCCGGGGAATCTCGTCGACCGCCACGTCCAGCGTCGCCACCCGGTCCTGCCACTGCCGCTCGATCGGCTCGTAGGCCTCCAGCACCGCCATATCGAAGCGCTCTGCGCGGGTCCGCCAGCCCGGCACGGTCGGCGGGAGCAGCGGTCCCCGCATCCCTCGGCCCCGGCGTGACCCCCGGTGCTTGAACCTGGTCACGAAAAAGATCGTAACGGTTGGGCTTCGGGCCCTTCACAGCTGCGCGTGTCCGCCGCGCCGCCGACGACCCCGCACGATAACCTCTCGCTGTGAATGTTCCCCGTCGCTGCTGCCGGCCAGGCTGCCCGCATTACGCGGTCGCGACGCTCACGTTCGTCTACTCGGACTCGACCGCCGTGGTCGGCCCGCTGGCCACCGTGTCCGAGCCGCACTCCTGGGACCTGTGCGTCATGCACGCCGGCCGGATCACCGCGCCGCGCGGCTGGGAACTGGTGCGGCACGCCGGCCCGCTGCCGTCGCACCCCGACGACGACGACCTGGTGGCGCTGGCCGACGCGGTCCGGGAGGGACGCGACGGCGCCAAACCCCCCGCCGCCGGCTTCAGCACCGGCTTCACCGACCCCGTGACCGGTGCCCACGGCGGCGCGCTGATGGCCCCGCCCGCCCGCAGGCCGGAGACCAACGGTCGTCGTCGCGGACACCTGCGGGTGTTGCCGGACCCCACCGACTGACAGGTACGCAGGCTGGCGCCTAGCCCGCATGGAGACCACGTGTGACGGCTAGGCTGACAGCAACGGTCCTCTCGTCCAAGGAGCTCTATGTCTCGGCCCGCTGCGTTGGTCCAGCGCGTCATCAAGGCCTATGACGTGCGCGGACTTGTCGGCGAGGAGATCGACGAAGCCTTCGTGCGCGACGTCGGCGCGTCCTTCGCCCGATTGGTCCGCGACACCGCCCGCCAGGTGGTCATCGGCTACGACATGCGCGCCAGCTCGCCGACGCTGGCCGGGGCGTTCGCCGCGGGTGTGGTAGCTCAGGGACTCGACGTGGTGCGCATCGGATTGGCCTCGACCGATCAGCTCTACTTCGCCTCGGGCCTGCTGAACTGCCCCGGCGCCATGTTCACCGCCAGCCACAACCCGGCCGCCTACAACGGCATCAAACTGTGCCGGGCCGGCGCCAAACCCGTCGGCAAGGACACCGGGCTGACCACCATCAGCGACGAGGTCATCGCCGGCGTCCCCGACCACGACGGCCCGTCCGGCAGCATCACCGACCGCGATGTGCTCGCCGACTACGGCGAGTTCCTCCGCTCTCTGGTCGACATCGGCGGGCTGCGGCCGCTGCGGGTCGCGGTCGACGCCGGCAACGGCATGGCCGGGCACACCACCCCCGCGGTGCTGGGTGCCATCCCGTCGATCACCCTCGCGCCGCTGTACTTCGAACTCGACGGCACGTTCCCCAACCACGAGGCCAACCCGCTGGACGCCGCCAACCTCGTCGACCTTCAGAACCATGTGCTCGACACCGGCGCCGACATCGGCCTGGCCTTCGACGGCGACGCCGACCGCTGCTTCGTCGTCGACGAACGCGGCCAGGCCGTGTCGCCGTCGGCGGTGACCGCGCTCGTCGCCGCCCGGGAACTGACCCGCGAGATCGGCGCGACCGTCATCCACAACCTCATCACCTCCCGGGCGGTGCCCGAGCTGGTCTCCGAACGCGGCGGCACCCCGGTGCGCTCGCGTGTGGGGCACTCCTACATCAAGGCGCTGATGGCCGAGACCGGGGCGATCTTCGGCGGCGAACACTCCGCGCACTACTACTTCCGCGACTTCTGGGGCGCCGACTCCGGCATGCTGGCCGCGTTGCACGTGCTGGCCGCCCTCGGCGAACAGGACCGCCCGCTGTCGGAGATGATGGCCGACTACCAGCGCTACGAAGCCTCCGGCGAGATCAACTTCACCGTCACCGACGCACCCGCCGTCATCGACGCGGTGCTGCAGAGCTTCGGCTCCCGCGTGCACGCGATCGACCACCTCGACGGCGTCACCGTCGACCTCGGCGACGGCTGCTGGTTCAACCTGCGGATGTCCAACACCGAACCGCTGCTGCGGCTCAACGTGGAAGCCCGCACCAGCGAGGAGGTCAAGGCGCTCGTCGACGAGATCGCGGGCCACATCCCATCGGTAGCAGAGGAATTCACGTGAGCGTGTCGGCAGCGGTGGTCGACCTCGACGACGCCGAGGGCCTGCTGGCCGCGGATCGTCAAGGCCTGCTGCGGGCCGCCTCGATGGCGGGCGCACAGGTGCGCGCCACCGCTGCCGCGCTCGACGAGGGCGAGCTGGACGCCGTGCGTTCCGACGCGCCACCGCGGACGGTGGTGTGGGTCGCCGGCCGGGGCAACGCCGAGACCGCGGGCACGCTGCTGAGCGCCGCGGTGGGCGGGGCGCTGTCGGCACCGTTCGTGGTGACCGTCGACGCGCCGACCTGGATCGGCGCGCTGGACGTAGTGATCCTCGCCGGCGAAGACCCGGGCGACCCGGTGCTGGTGGCAGCCGCGGCCACCGCGGTCCGTCGCGGCGCGCGCGTCGTCGTGGTGGCGCCCTACGAAGGCCCGCTGCGCGACGCCACCGCCGGCCGCTCGGCCGTCCTGGCGCCGCGGCTGCCCGTGCCCGAGGACTTCACGCTGGCGCGGTATCTGGCCGCCGGGCTGGCCGTGTTGCAGGCGATCGCCCCGGGCAGCCGGGCGGATCTGACCGCGCTGGCCGACGAACTCGACGCCGAGGCATCCCGGAACAGCGCCGGCCGTGAGCTTTTCACCAACCCGGCCAAGGGTCTGGCCGACCGGATGACCGGCCGCGACGTGGTGTTCGCCGCCGATAACGCCGCCGGCCTGGCCCTGGCCCGGCACGCCTGCGCGGTGATGCTGCGTATCGCCCAGCGCACGGTGGCCGCCGTCGGGCTGGCCGATGTGCTGGTGGCATTGGGCTCCGGATGGGGTGCCACCCCCGGCGGCGACTCGATCTTCCACGACGAGCAGATCGACGGTCCGCTGCCGAACCGCACCCGCACCTTCGTGCTGACCACCGAGGCCGAACGGCCCGTGGTCACCGCGCGGCTGCGCGGATTCGACGACATCGACATCATCAGTGCCGACGACGTCCCCGACGTCGCGGCCACCGGGGGAAGCGAGGAGGTCCCGGGCTCAGCAGCGATGCCCGGATACGGCCGTCCTGAACAGCAATTCGCGCTGCTGGCGCTCCGCCTCGAGATGGCGGCGGTGTACCAGCGGTTGATCAGAGGTTGAGACGAGTGCATCTGCTGAGGGGCGCGGTGCGGACCTACGCCTGGGGTTCGCGAACCGCCATCGCCGAATTCACCGGGGCGCCAAGCCCGACGCCACATCCGGAGGCCGAGCTGTGGTTCGGTGCGCACCCGGGTGACCCGGCCTATCTGCAGACCGCGGACGGGGAGCGGTCACTGCTGGACGTGTTGCGCGCCGACCCCGACGGCGAACTCGGGCCGGTGGTGCGCGGGCAGTTCGGGGACACGCTGCCGTTCCTGGTCAAGGTGCTGGCCGCCGACGAGCCGCTGTCGCTGCAGGCCCACCCCAGCACCGAGCAGGCGATCGAGGGATACGCCAGGGAGGACCGGGCCGGCATCCCGGTCTCGGCGCCCAACCGCAACTACCGCGACCGCAGCCACAAGCCGGAAATCCTGGTGGCGCTCAGCCAATTCGAGGCGCTGGCCGGATTCCGCCCGGCGGCCCAGTCGGTGGAGTTGATGACCGCGCTCGGCGTCGCCGACCTGGACCCCTACATCGCGCTGCTGTCGGGACAGTCCGACGCCGACGGGCTGCGCGCGCTGTTCACCACCTGGATCACCTGCCCGCAGCCGGATCTGGACGTCCTGGTGCCCGCGGTCATCGACGGGGCGATCAACTATGTGCGCTCCGGGCAGACGGAGTTCGCCCGCGAGGCCAAGACGCTGCTCGAACTCGGTGAACGCTATCCCGGGGACGCCGGTGTGCTGGCCTCGATCCTGCTCAACCGGCTGAGCTTGCAGCCGGGGCAGGCGATCTACCTGCCCGCGGGAAACCTGCACGCCTACCTCGAGGGAGTGGGCGTGGAGGTGATGGCCAACTCCGACAACGTGTTGCGCGGCGGGTTGACCCCCAAGCACGTCGACGTGCCCGAGCTGCTGCGGGTGCTGGACTTCACCCCGGCCGTCGACATCGTCGTCGATCCCGAATCCCTCAGGGGCGGAGCCGAACTCGTCTACCCCACGCCGGCACCGGAATTCGCGGTGTCGGTGCTCGACGTCGAGGGGGAGCACCTCGGCCACGAGATCGACGCGCCCACGCGCCACGACGGCCCGCAGATCCTGCTCTGCACACAGGGCGCGGCGACGGTGTACGCCAAGTCCGACTCCGTCACGCTGCAGCGCGGCGCCGCCGCGTGGGTGGCCGCCGACGACGGCCCGATCCGGCTGGCCGCGCAGGAGCCGACCCGGTTGTTCCGCGTCACCGTCGGGGTGTAGCTCCAGCCCGTAGTGCGGATCCGCCGATGCGCCATTGAAATCCCCGACAAGTGGGTACATTCCGCTCATCGAGGACGCGAAGGGGCGAGCGATGGCGCAGGATTCCAGCGAGGACACGATCACCAGGTGGCGGACCAAGTCGGTGGAGCGCTCGATCGCCGACACCGACGAGCCCGACACCAAGCTGCGCAAGAGCCTGACCTGGTGGGACCTGACGGTCTTCGGTGTCTCGGTGGTGATCGGCGCCGGCATCTTCACCATCACCGCGTCGACGGCGGGCAACATCACCGGGCCCGCGATCTCGGTGTCGTTCGTCATCGCGGCGATCGCCTGCGGGCTGGCGGCGCTGTGCTACGCCGAGTTCGCCTCGACGGTGCCGGTGGCCGGCAGCGCCTACACGTTCTCCTACGCGACATTCGGTGAGTTCGTCGCCTGGATCATCGGCTGGGACCTGATCCTGGAGTTCGCGGTGGCCGCCGCGGTGGTGGCCAAGGGCTGGTCCAGCTACCTGGGCACGGTGTTCGGGTTCGGTGGTGGGATAACCGAAGTCGGTGCGGTGCAACTTGATTGGGGTGCGCTGCTGATCATCGCGTTCGTCACCGCGATCCTGGCCTGGGGGACCAAGCTGTCCGCGGGAGTCAGCCTGGCCATCACCGTGATCAAGGTATCGGTGGTGTTGCTGGTGGTGGCCGTCGGCGCGTTCTACATCAAGGCGGAGAACTATTCGCCGTTCATCCCGCCCGCCGAATCCGGTTCGGGCGGCTCGGGCAGCGAGCAATCGCTGTTCTCGCTGCTGACCGGCGCCGAGGGCAGCCACTACGGCTGGTACGGGCTGCTGGCCGGCGCGTCCATCGTCTTCTTCGCGTTCATCGGGTTCGACATCGTCGCCACCACCGCCGAGGAGACCAAGAACCCGCAGCGCGATGTGCCCCGCGGCATCCTGTCCTCGCTGGCCATCGTCACCGTCCTCTACGTCGCGGTGGCGATCGTGGTGTCCGGGATGGTCAACTACACCGAGCTGCGCGACGCCGAAACCCAGAACCTGGCCACCGCGTTCTCGCTCAACGGCGTCGACTGGGCGGCCAAGGTGATCTCGATCGGTGCCCTGGCCGGGCTGACCACCGTGGTGATCGTGCTGGTGCTGGGGCAGACCCGGGTGTTGTTCGCGATGTCGCGCGACGGGCTGCTGCCGCGGCCGCTGGCCCGGACCGGCAAACACGGTACGCCGGTGCGGATCACGCTTCTGGTCGGCGCCGTGGTGGCGGTGACGGCGTCGGTGTTCCCGATCGACAAGCTCGAGGAGATGGTGAACATCGGCACGCTGTTCGCGTTCGTGCTGGTGTCGGCCGGGGTGATCGTGCTGCGCCGCACCCGGCCGGACCTGCCACGCGGCTTCCGCGCGCCGTGGGTGCCGGTGCTGCCGGTGCTGGCGATCCTCGCGTGTGTGTGGCTGATGCTGAACCTCACCGGTCTGACCTGGATCCGGTTCGGCATCTGGATGGCCATCGGCGTCGTCGTCTACTTCCTCTACGGCCGCCGCCATTCACTCGTCGGCAACCGCGCCGGGGGATAAGGGTCCAACCCGCCCCCGTCTCGCCCATCGCGAGCGCCCGGCATCGCGAGCGCGCGGGTCTGCACGCCGACACGCCGTAATTCCTGGCATTGACGGCGCGCTCGCTCGTCGTGAGCGCGCCGGTAGTGCTGTCAGAGCGTGCCGTCTGCGCTGTGGGGGCGTCCTCGTTCTGCTTGGCGCTGACTGTTCGCGTGAGACCCGCGACCGCCGAGCGTCCTTTCGCGCGCACTCGTCGGTGACGAGCGCGCCCTGCCGCACGGGTGCGGACGGCGTGTCGGCGTGCAGACCCGCGCGCTCGCGGAACCAGCGCAGTGCGGGCGGAACTAGCCGCAGCTTTACAAAGAAGATGGATATGTCTAGAATGGCGACAAATGATGCGTTGACGTCAAGATCACTCTGGGCGAGGAGGCAATCGAGTGACCACCCGAGAACAAGAAATCGAGGTCCGGCAGTGGCGGGACAAGAAGCGCTACCTGTGGCTGATGGGGCTGATCGTGCCCACGGCGCTGTTCGTCGTGCTGCCGCTGGTGTGGGCGTTCAACCAGCTGGGCTGGCACGCGGCCGCGCAGGTGCCGTTCTGGATCGGGCCGATCCTGCTCTACTTCGTGCTGCCGATCCTGGACCTGCGCTACGGCCCGGACGGCCAGAACCCGCCCGATGAGGTGATGGAGCGGCTGGAGAACGACAAGTACTACCGCTACTGCACCTACATCTTCATCCCGTTCCAGTACGCCAGCGTCATCTTCGGTGCCTACCTGTTCACCGCGTCGGATCTGGGATGGCTGGGCTTCGACGGTGGCCTGGGCTGGCCCGCCAAGATCGGCCTGGCGCTGTCGGTGGGTGTGCTCGGCGGCGTGGGCATCAACACCGCCCACGAGATGGGGCACAAGAAGGAGTCGCTGGAACGCTGGCTGGCCAAGATCACGCTGGCGCAGACCGGCTACGGCCACTTCTACATCGAGCACAACCGCGGCCACCACGTCCGGGTCGCCACCCCGGAGGACCCCGCGTCGGCGCGTTTCGGTGAGACGTTCTGGGAGTTCCTGCCGCGCAGCGTCATCGGGTCGCTGAAGTCGGCGTGGGAGCTCGAGGCCAAACGACTGGAGCGGGCCGGCAAGAGCACGTGGCACCCGTCCAACGACGTGCTCAACGCGTGGGTGATGTCGGCGGTGCTCTACGGCGCGCTGATCGCCGTGTTCGGCTGGGGGCTGATCCCGTACATCCTGATCTCCGCGGTCTTCGGCTTCACGCTGCTCGAGACGGTCAACTACCTCGAGCACTACGGCCTGCTGCGGCAGAAGACCGAATCCGGCCGCTACGAACGGTGCGCCCCGGTGCACAGCTGGAACTCCGACCACCTGGTGACCAACCTGTTCCTGTACCACCTGCAGCGCCACAGCGATCACCACGCCAACCCGACGCGGCGCTATCAGACGCTGCGCAGCATGGCGGGCGCGCCCAACCTGCCCAGCGGTTACGCCTCGATGATCGCGCTGACCTACTTCCCGCCGCTGTGGCGCAAGGTCATGGACCACCGGGTCCTCGACCACTACGACGGCGACATCACCCGCGTCAACATCCACCCGCGGGTGCGCGACAAGGTGGTGGCTCGCTACGGGGTGACCCGGTGAGTGCCTACCGCTGTCCCGGCTGCGACTACGTCTACGACGAGGCCAAAGGCGCACCGCGCGAAGGGTTTCCGCCCGGAACCCGATGGCACGACATCCCCGACGACTGGTGCTGCCCGGACTGTGCCGTGCGGGAGAAGATCGACTTCGACGAGATAGGAACGAGCGTATGAACGAGTACAAGCGTTACGTCTGCGTCCAGTGCGGCTTCGAGTACGACGAGGCCAAGGGCTGGCCCGAAGACGGCATCGCCCCCGGCACCCGCTGGGACGACATCCCCGAGGACTGGAGCTGCCCGGACTGCGGCGCGGCCAAATCGGACTTCGACATGGTCGAAGTCGTGAGCTCATGACCGCGGCGACGGTAGATCCGCTGCGGAGAACCGCTAATGTCGCGCGTGTGAGCCGCTCGACCGAAAAGCGGATCCCGTATGCGGAGGCGTCCCGGGTGTTGCTACGCGACTCCATCCTCGACGGCATGCGGGACCTGTTGCTGACCCGTGACTGGTCGGCGATCACGCTGTCGGATGTGGCCAAGGCCGCCGGCATCAGCCGCCAGACCATCTACAACGAGTTCGGCTCCCGCCAAGGCCTGGCCCAGGGGTACGCGCTGCGGCTGGCCGATCGCCTGGTCGACCAGATCGACGACGCGATCGACCAGAACGTCGGCGACATCTATGCGGCGTTCCTGCAGGGTTTCCGGGACTTCTTCACCGAGTCGGCGGCCGACCCGCTGGTGATCTCGCTGCTCACCGGGACGTCCAAGCCCGACCTGCTGCAGATCATCACCACCGACAGCGCGCCCATCATCACGCGCTGCTCGGCGCGGCTGACCGAGTCGTTCATGGGCAGCTGGGTGCGGGCCAGTGAGGAAGACGCCGGCGTGCTCGCCAGGGCCATCGTCCGGCTGGCGATGAGCTACGTCTCGATGCCACCGGAAGCCGACCACGATGTGGCCCGAGACCTGGCCCGATTGATGACGCCGTTCGCCGAACGCTACGGTGTCATAGATACCCCGTAGCCGTCAGAGCGCTGAAGCGCCTGTCCCGCGAGCCCGCAGGCTACGGGTTTCGGCATGGATGTCGCCGCCGCGCGCATCCGTGCGCTCATTGGCAAAGACGAACGAACAAGGGGCTCTATCTATGACTGCACTGACCGCTGACGTGCGCAACGGCATCGACTTCAAGGTGGCCGATCTGTCGCTGGCGGAGTTCGGCCGCAAGGAGATCCGGCTGGCCGAACACGAGATGCCGGGACTGATGGCGTTGCGCCGGGAGTACGCCGAGGTCCAGCCGCTCAAGGGGGCGCGGATCTCGGGCTCGCTGCATATGACCGTGCAGACCGCGGTGCTGATCGAGACGCTGACCAGCCTCGGCGCCGAAGTGCGCTGGGCGTCCTGCAACATCTTCTCCACCCAGGACCACGCGGCCGCGGCCGTCGTCGTCGGTCCGCACGGCACCCCGGAGGAGCCCAAGGGCACCCCGGTGTTCGCGTGGAAGGGCGAGACCCTCGAGGAGTACTGGTGGGCCGCCGAGCAGATGCTCACCTGGCCGACCGCCGGGAGCGCAGCGAGCGGGGTCAATGTGACCGACGGGCCCGCCAACATGATCCTCGACGACGGTGGGGACGCCACCATGCTGGTGCTGCGCGGCGCGCAGTACGAGAAGGCCGGTGTGGTGCCGCCCGCCGAGGACGACGATCCTGCCGAATGGAAGGTCTTCCTGGCGCTGGTCCGTGCGGGCTTCGAGAAGGACAAGACCAAGTGGACGAAGATCGCCGAGTCGGTCAAGGGCGTCACCGAGGAGACCACCACCGGTGTGCTGCGGCTGTACCAGTTCGCCGCTGCCGGTGAGCTGGCTTTCCCGGCGATCAACGTCAACGACTCGGTCACCAAGAGCAAGTTCGACAACAAGTACGGCACCCGGCACTCGCTGATCGACGGCATCAACCGCGGCACCGACGCCCTCATCGGCGGCAAGAAGGTGCTGATCTGTGGTTACGGCGACGTCGGCAAGGGCTGCGCCGAGTCGATGGCCGGCCAGGGTGCGCGCGTCCAGGTCACCGAGATCGACCCGATCAACGCGCTGCAGGCGCTGATGGACGGCTACGACGTGGTCACCGTCGAGCAGGCGATCGAAGACGCCGACATCGTGATCACCTCGACGGGCAACAAGGACATCATCACCCTCGAGCACATGAAGGCGATGAAGGATCACGCCATCCTGGGCAACATCGGCCACTTCGACAACGAGATCGACATCGCCGCCCTGGAGCGCTCGGGCGCGACCCGCATCAACATCAAGCCGCAGGTCGACGAGTGGACCTTCGGTGACACCGGCAAGTCGATCATCCTGCTGTCCGAGGGTCGCCTGCTGAACCTGGGCAACGCCACCGGGCACCCGTCGTTCGTGATGAGCAACAGCTTCTCCAACCAGGTGATCGCCCAGATCGAGCTGTGGACCAAGAACGACGAGTACGACAACGAGGTCTACCGCCTCGCCAAGCACCTCGATGAGAAGGTCGCCAAGATCCACGTCGAGGCGCTCGGCGGCACGCTGACCAAGCTCACCAAGGAGCAGGCCGAGTACATTGGCGTCGACGTCGAGGGCCCGTACAAGCCCGAGCATTACCGCTACTGATCCCATGGTGAATCGGGCGCGCTCACAGACCTCCGCGGTCGGTGTGCGCGCCCGCTTCGCTGCGGCGGGGGCGCTGCTGCTGGCGTTGACGGCATGTGCGGGCCCGCAGCCCGAGGAGCCCGAGGTCGCCGCGACGCGCCCGCCGCGCGAGGTGCGCCACGACACCGAGGAACTGGCGCGGGCGTTCCCCCCGCTGGGGACCCCGGTGTCGGCGTCGTGGATCCGGTGGGACAACTCGAGCACCGGGGAGCAGTCGCGGATGCAGGTGGCCTGGATCGACGCCGTCGTCGAGGTCGCTCCGCAGACGATGGAAACCCTTGTCACACAGTATGAATCGGAAGAATCGGGCCAGCGGCCCGCGGTGCAGAAGGAGCTGGTGTCGGCGTTGCCGCCCGGTCCGTTCCGCACCGGCGTGGAACTGAACATGGCGTTCGCGGCCGAGCGCACCAGCACCCGGGTGTTCCTGGACCCGGCACACGACACCGTGGTACTGCAGTCGTACAACTTCAGCGGACGGTAGCCGCATCGGGATTTGCGGAATCTGCACACCCGCGCGTTGGCCAAGGCAGATGCGATATCGAACCAAGTGGCGCGTTAACCATCCGGCGACCCCGCTCGACGCTTATAGTCGAGCCGTCGGGCTGTCGGGAGGGGATATCGGTGCTGCGACGACTGCTGCTCGTGCTGGTGGTGAACGCGTTGGCGATGACGGGCGCGGTGGTGGGGGCACCCGCTGCGCTGACCGATCCCGACGACGACCAGATCGCCCTCAACGAGAGGGTGCGGGAATCGTTGTTCTACATCCAGATGGCCTACACCGGGCGGGTGTTCGTGCCGCCCGAGCAGACCAACGACGGTCGGCCCATCTGGTCGGAGCCGACCACCATCTACTCCTCCTGCACCGGGTTCGCGGTGGACCCGGCCGGGTTCGTGGCCACCGCGGGGCACTGCGTGGACCCCGACAGCGACGAGATCTTCGCGCGGATCCGGGAAAGCTTCGTGCTCGACGCGGTCGCGCATCAACTGCTCAGCGCCGAAAACGCGAAGAACTTCCTCGCCACCGCCAACGCCGAGCAGTGGCAGGTCGAGGGCAGCCGCCGCGGCTCGCTGCCCGACCGCGAGGTCCTGGTCATCCAGACGGAGAGCCCGAGTCGGGTGGTGGACGAGTTCGTCACCGCGCAGGTGGTCGACTTCCAGCGGTTCGACGACGGTGACAACGCACTGCTGAAGGTTCCGGCCAGCAAGCCGCTGAAGCCGCTGGTGATCGCCAACCAGGCCCCCAGGCCCGGTCAGTCGCTCACCTCGGTCGGCTTCCCTGGCTCGGTCTCCCGGGTGGTCGACCGGTCCCGGTTGCAGCAACCCAGCTTCAAGTCGGGCACCGCGTCCAGTGAGCAGGTCAAGCCCAGCGGGGCGATGAGCACCGAGATCAACGCCGACGTCTCGGGGGGGATGAGCGGGGGACCGACGATCGACAACGACACCGGCGAGGTGCTCGGCATCAACTCCTACGGAATCGTCGGTGAGTCACAGGCTTTCAACTTCATCACCAACGCCCCGGAGCTGCGCTCCTTCCTGGTGAAAAACGGTGTGACACTGGCCCAGTCGGAGATGCCCGAAGAACCGGCCACGTCGGAGTCGTCGTTCCCGTGGTGGTTCCTCATCGGTGTGGTCGTCATCCTCGGTATCGCCGTGCTGCTGGTGCTGGTGATCCGCCGCAAGAAACTCGCCACCACCCGCACCCCGTAGCCGCGGGCGCACGCTCGATTAGGCTCGCCCCGTGCTGATGGTCATCGAGGGCGTTGACGGCGCGGGCAAGCGCACGCTGACCAACGGGCTGCGGGCCGCGTTCGAGGCGGACGGTCTCACCGTCGCCACGCTGGCGTTCCCGCGATACGGGGTGTCGGTGCCGGCCGATCTGGCCGCCGAGGCGCTGCACGGCAGCCACGGTGACCTCGCCGAATCCGTCTACGCGATGGCCGTGCTGTTCGCGATGGACCGGGCCGGCGCGCGGGCCGACATCGAGGAGCTGACCTCGAGCCACTCGGTCGTCATCCTGGACCGCTACGTCGCCTCCAACGCCGCCTACAGCGCCGCGCGTCTGCACCAGGGCGCCGACGGTGATGTGGCGGCCTGGGTGTACGAGCTCGAGTACGGCCGGCTGAAGCTGCCGGCCCCAGACTGGCAGGTGCTGCTCGACGTGCCGACCGAGCTGGCGGCCGCGCGGGCGGTGCGGCGCGCCGCCGAGGAAGCCGACCGGGCCCGCGACGCCTACGAACGCGACGACGGCCTGCAGCGGCGCACGTCCGCGGTGTACGCCGAGCTGGCAGCGGCCAACTGGGGCGGGCCGTGGGCGGTGGTCCCGCCCGATGTCGACGCCGCCGCCCTCGCCGCCAGATTGCTGGACCGGTGAAGAACGGCGCGCGCCGCGACGCATCTGCGCATATGCTCCAGTCGGGGCGTCGCTCCGGCGACAGATTGGGGGGAACAATGGCTGTTCGCAGGGTTGTTCGCAGCGGAATCCGGACTCGGCTCGATGAAGTCGTGGCAGGCCTGACCACCGCGGGGGAGCGGTTCGACCAGGGCCAGCTCGTCGAGGCCAAGATGCTGGCCGCGCAGATCCGCAGGCTGGTGCACCGCAGCGGGGCTTCGCGGGCGCTGCTCGAGGAGTTCGGGCTGACGCACCGGCTGACCTGGGTGGACACCGCCGGCGTGCTGAATCCGAAGATCGCGACGTCGGCGGCGTGCCTGACGTTGATGAAGATCCGCACCCGCACCCAGGCCGGCGGCGAGTACGTGCCGAAGCTGGGCCTGTATCCGCCCGCGCCGATCCGCACCAGGAGCGGCGGGCACATCGACCGCGGCTCGCGGATCCCGTTCGAGCACTGGTGGACCAACCCGGTGGTCAAGGACGCCGACGGGTTCGAGTACTCCCGCAAGCAGCTGGTGCTGGCGGTGGCCGGTGCGGCGGACGACGACGGTGACCCCGAGACCGGTGCGGCCCTCGAAGCGGTGGCCGGTAGCCCGTCGCTGGGCCCGGCGGTGCTCGAAACGGGCACGGAGCCAACGGTTCTGGCGCAGACCCCGGTGATGGCCAGCGTGCGCCAGATCGGCTACGAAGTGCTGCAGTCGATCAGCCAGCAGCGCGACATCATCGACGAGTGCGCCTGAATCAGGCCTCCAGTCGGGCGCGGACCGCTGAAAGGCGCTGCTGCAGCTCCTCTTCGGTGATGACACCGCGGGCCAGCAGCGAATGCGCCAGCGCGACAAGTTGATTCTCCGGGTACGGCAGCGACGAGTACACGGTGGCCGACAGGTCGTCCTCCTCGTCGCGGCGCTCCGCGAACGTCGGCACGTCGGCGTCGCAGGCGGCCCGGTCGAGGGCGTCGCACAGCCCGTCCAGGCTTGTCTTCCACGGCGGAACCGGGTTCTCCACACCGTATTTGGCCGCCATCACCGGCCACACCTGGTTGCGTTCCACGATCCGGCGCAGGGTGCCGATCGGCTCGCCGCTCATTCGCTCACCCCATGGACGGCGGGCCGGGTGTCGACGATGACGTTGGTCGTCACGCCCGGTTTCGGCAGCGCCACCCCGATCAGGCAGTCGCGGGTGATGATCTCGGTCAGCTGGTCCTCGGTCCAGCCGTCGGTGCCCTCCGGGCGCATCGGCATGACCATGAAGCGGTGCTTCTGGTTGGAATCCTGCACCCGGACCTCCACGTCGTCGGGCAGGTACAGGCCGAACTCGGCGAGCACCTGCCGCGGCCAGCGCACCAGGCGGCGGCGATAGTTCGGGGTGCGGTACCACTCCGGGGAGTTACCCAGGATCGGGCGCGGATAGCAGGAGCACAGCGCGCAGACGATCACGTGGTGCACCGTCGGGGTGTCGGCGAGGATCTCGAACGCGGTGAAGTCGCTGGGCGTGCCGAAGCCGGTGGGCTCGAGCCAGTCGACGCCCACCTCCTTGCTGGCGGTCATCGGCTCGGCCAGGGCCAGCTGTTCGAAGTCGGGATCCAGCCAGGCCCGGGCCACCAGCCGCGCCGCGGGCATCGGGCCGATCTGCTCGGCGAACTCGGTGAACCGGCGGTGCTCCTCGGCGGTGAAGATGCCCTTCTCGATGCACAGCTCGCGCAGCGCGATCTCGAGCACCTCGAAGTCGGTGACCTCGTCCACCATCGGCTTGACGGTGCGGTCATGGTCGTGATCGTGGTCGCTCATGCCTCTCCTGGGATCAGGCCGGTTGCAGCCAGCGCTCGGGGATCTCGGTGCGCAGGCTGTCGGCGTCGGTGCCGGTGTAGCCGTGCCACAGCTGGGCCATGGTGAACCGCACCACGTAGAACCACTCGGGGGTGGCGTCGGGCCGGTCCCACGTCTCGTCCTCGGCGGCCGGGCTCTCGTAGGCCACCGAGTCGATCACCCCGGTGGCGCCGCGGACGTACTCCGGGGTGCGGGTGTAGAACAGCACCGGCAGCTCGCGCACCACGACGGCGTCGCCGACCTGGAACCGCGGCTGGCCGGCCTGGCCCGCGTACACCTGCGGGTCACCCTTGCCGACGGCGTGGCGGTGGTGGGCGTTGCGCTTGACGTCGGCGCCGTCGCCCTCGAACTTCGGCCGGGCCTCGAGTGTCGCCCCGGTCAGGCCGTCGGGGTAGCGCGCGGCCACCTCGGCCATCCGCTCGCTCAGCTCGGTCAGCCCGATGTGGTGCTTCTCCACAAGCACCCGCGCCACCGACAGCAGCCAGCGCCCGTAGTACGGCAGGCCCAGGTAGATCGCCCGGCCGACGTCGACGTTGCCCATCCGCCGGCGTTCCTCGGACAGCCAGATCCCCCGCCACGCCAAGACCTCGCAGATCACGTAGGTCATGTGTTCCCAGTACTCGTAGTCCTTGTTCTCGTACTTCATCGGGGCGTCGGGCTCACCGCCGACGTCGTGTACTGGCTTGAGGTAGGCGGTCAGCCGGGCGTGGTCGAGCAGGTCCGGCGTCGGGGCGTCGGGCAGCTCCGGATACGCGGACTTCAGGCGGGCCACCAGATCCAGCTGGGCGGCGCGTTCGGCGGCTGTGCTCATGGAGGCCCCCCGGGCGCAGTGAGTCAGGACTGCAACGAGTCACAAGCTAACACCGCGGGAGGTCCCCGCGGTCAGAAACGGCGATCTTCACCAGCGAAAATGCTTGCGATCCAGTCGTTTTGACGTACGAGTCAAATCCCGTCGGGTGGTGCTCGGGGTGTTGCCGTCGCGGCCGTCAGCTATCGGGGCACCGGTGGCCGGGTCAGGCCGGGGTGCGACCCGGCCCGGCAAAGTCGCCGACCGTGCCGTCGGACACGCAAAACGCCCCGTGTGGTATCCGAGATTTATCGCGATTCGGTGACACCATGGACACCATGAGGCAAAGGATCCTGGTCGTCGACGACGACCCATCGCTGGCCGAGATGCTGACCATCGTGCTGCGTGGTGAGGGCTTCGACACCGCGGTCATCGGCGACGGCACCCAGGCGCTGACGGCCGTGCGGGAACTGCGGCCCGACCTCGTGCTGTTGGATCTCATGCTGCCCGGCATGAACGGCATCGACGTCTGCCGCGTGCTGCGCGCCGACTCCGGTGTCCCGATCGTCATGCTGACCGCCAAGACCGACACCGTCGACGTGGTGCTCGGGCTGGAGTCCGGCGCCGACGACTACGTGATGAAGCCGTTCAAGCCCAAGGAGCTGGTGGCCCGCGTCCGCGCCCGGCTGCGCCGCAACGAGGACGAGCCCGCCGAGCTGCTGTCCATCGCCGACGTCGACATCGACGTGCCGGCCCACAAGGTCACCCGCCAGGGCGAGCAGATCTCGCTGACGCCGCTGGAGTTCGACCTGCTGGTGGCGCTGGCACGCAAACCCCGCCAGGTGTTTACTCGTGATGTGCTGCTCGAACAGGTGTGGGGATATCGCCACCCCGCTGACACCCGTTTGGTGAACGTGCATGTCCAGCGTCTGCGGGCCAAGGTCGAGAAAGATCCGGAAAACCCGCAGGTGGTGCTCACGGTTCGAGGAGTGGGATACAAGGCCGGACCTCCGTGAGACCGTCGACCGCTAGGCGGCGGTCCCGGTGATCTTCGGTTCTCGGCGGCGCATCCACCGCCGATCGGCACCCCTGATCCGCGGTCTCAGCGCGCTTGGGCGGGCCATGGGGCTGGCGTGGCGGCGTTCACTGCAGCTGCGGGTGGTCACGTTGACGCTGGGGCTGTCGCTCGCGGTGATCATGGTCCTCGGCTTCGTGCTGACCAGCCAGATCACCGACCGCATCCTCGAGGTCAAGGTGCACGCCGCCACCGAGGAGATCGAACGGGCCCGCACCACCGTCAGCGGGATCGTCGGTGGTGAGGAGACCCGCTCCCTGGACAGCAGCCTGCAGCTGGCCCGCAACACGCTGATCGACCGCAAGGCCGACGCCGGCGCCGGGCTGGCGGGCACCTTCGACGCCGTGCTCGTCGTCCCCGGCGACGGGCCGCGCGCGGCCACCGCCGCCGGCCCCGTCGACCAGATCCCAGACACGCTGCGCGACTTCGTCAAGGCTGGCCAGGTCAGCTACCAGTACTCCAAGGTGCACACCGACGGGTTCTCCGGCCCCGCGCTGATCATCGGCAGCCCGACGTCGTCGCCGGTGACCAACCTCGAGCTGTACCTGATCTTCCCGTTGAACAACGAGGAATCCACGATTGCGCTGGTCCGCGGCACCATGGCCACCGGCGGGATCGTGTTGCTGGGGTTGTTGGCGGCGATCGCGCTGCTGGTGGCGCGCCAGATCGTGCTGCCGGTGCGCTCGGCGTCGCGGATCGCCGAGCGGTTCGCCGAGGGGCACCTCACCGAGCGGATGCCAGTGCGCGGCGAGGACGACATGGCGCGGCTGGCGGTGTCGTTCAACGACATGGCCGAGAGCCTGCACCGCCAGATCACCCAGCTCGAGGAGTTCGGCAACCTGCAGCGCCGGTTCACCTCCGACGTCAGCCACGAACTGCGCACCCCTTTGACGACCGTGCGGATGGCCGCCGATCTGATCCACGACCACGCCGAGGAGCTCGACCCGGCGCTGCGGCGCTCCACCGAGCTGATGGTCAGCGAGCTGGACCGGTTCGAGTCGCTGCTCAACGACCTGCTCGAGATCTCCCGCCACGACGCCGGCGTCGCCGAGCTGGCCGTCGAAGCCGTCGACCTGCGGGCCATCGTCAAGAGCGCGCTGGACAACGTCGGCCACCTCGCCGAGGACGCCGGCGTCGACCTGATCGTCGACCTGCCCACCGACGAGATCATCGCTGAGGTCGACCCGCGCCGCGTCGAACGGATCCTGCGCAACCTGATCGCCAACGCCATCGACCACGCCGAACACAAACCGGTGCGCATCCGGATGGCCGCCGACGAGGACACCGTCGCGGTGACCGTGCGCGACTACGGCGTCGGCCTGCGCCCCGGCGAGGAGAAGCTGGTGTTCAGCCGGTTCTGGCGGGCCGACCCGTCGCGGGTGCGGCGCTCCGGCGGCACCGGGCTGGGGTTGGCGATCAGCATCGAGGACGCCCGGCTGCACCAGGGCCGGCTCGAGGCGTGGGGCGAACCGGGCAAGGGAGCCTGCTTCCGGCTGACCCTGCCGTTGGTGCGGGGCCACAAGGTGACCAGCAGCCCGCTGCCGGTCAAACCGATCGACCGATCGGCTGGCGCCCCGAGCCGCCGGGTGCGCGAACCGGCAGGAGAGAGCGTGTGACACGGGCTCTGGCAGCGATGATCTCGGTGCTGGCGCTGGTGGTGGCCGGCTGCGCCGGGGTGCCCAGCTCGTCGTCCCCGCAGGCCATCGGCACCGTCGACCGGCCGGCACCGCCGAGCCTGCCCAAACCCACCCCGGGCATGGACCCCGACATCCTGCTGCGCGAATTCCTCAAGGCCACCGCCGATCCGGCCAACCGGCATCTGGCGGCGCGGCAGTTCCTCACCGAGTCCGCGTCGGCGAGCTGGGACGACGCCGGCAGCGCGCTGCTGATCGACAACGTGGTGTTCGTCGAAACCCGGTCCCCGGAACGGGTTTCGGTGTCGATGCGGGCCGACATCCTCGGCTCGCTGTCGGACATGGGGGTGTTCGAGACCGGGGAGGGTGCGCTGCCCGACCCGGGCCCGATCGAACTGGTCAAGACCTCCGGCGGCTGGCGCATCGACCGGCTGCCCAATGGCGTGTTCCTGGACTGGCAACAGTTCCAGGCCACCTACAAACGCAACACCCTGTACTTCGCCGATCCCACCGGCAAGACCGTGGTGCCCGATCCGCGCTACGTCGCGGTGTCCGAACCTGACCAGCTGGCAACCGAATTGGTGAGCAAGCTGATCGCCGGCCCGCGCCCGGAGATGGCCAAGACGGTGCGCAACCTGCTCGGTCCGCCACTGAAGCTGCGCGGCCCGGTGACCCGCGCCGACGGTGGCAAGACCGGAGTGGGCCGCGGCTACGGCGGGGCGCGCATCGACCTGGAAGGGCTGTCCACCACCGACCCGCACAGCAGGCAACTGCTCGCTGCCCAACTGATCTGGACGTTGTCGCGGGCCGGGATCAACGGGCCGTACGTGATCAACGCCGACGGGGCCGCGCTCGACGACCGGTTCGCCGAGGGCTGGGACACCGCCGATGTCGCGGCGACCGATCCGGGGGCGGCCGACGGCGCCGCCGCGGGCCTGCACGCGCTCGTCGGCGGAGCGCTGGTGCGCCTCGACGGCGAGCGGGCACCGCGGGTGCCGGGCCCGTTCGGGCAGATGCCCGGGCAGACGGCGGCGTCGCTGTCGCGCACCGGCCAGGAGGTCGCCTCGGTGGTCACGCTGCGACGCGGCGCACCGGACATGGCGTCGTCGCTGTGGGTGGGACCGTTGGGCGGCAACGCATCCCAGGTGATGGACGGCCGCAGCCTGAGCCGGCCCAGCTGGTCGCTCGACGATGCGGTGTGGGTGGTGGTCGACGGCATCAACGTGGTGCGTGTCATCCAGGACGCGTCTGGGCAACCCGCGCGCATCCCGGTGGACTCCACACCGGTGGCCACGCGCTTCCCGGGCGTGATCTCCGAGCTGCAGCTGTCACGCGACGGTACCCGGGCGGCGATGGTGATCGAGGGACAGGTGATCCTCGCCGGGGTCGAGCAGACACCCGGCGGGGGTTACGCGCTGACCTATCCGCGGCGGCTGGGCTATGGGATGGGCAAATCGGTGGTGTCGCTGTCCTGGCGCACCGGCGACGACATCGTCGTCACCCGCACCGACGCGCAGGCCCCGGTGTCCTACGTCAACCTCGACGGGGTGAACTCCGACGGGCCCAGCCGCAACCTGCTCCTGCCGGTGACGACGGTGGCGGCCAATCCGTCGGCGGTGTACGTCGCCGACGAGCGCGGCGTGTTGCAGCTGTCCGCGACGTCCGCCGAGGGCGATCCGGCGTGGATCGAGGTCCGGCCCCTGATGGCAGCGGGTGCGCTGCCGGTCCTGCCGGGCTGACACTGGATGTCTCGCCAGAACAGCCCTCTGGCGATCAACCCGACGGGAAGGTCACCGATGGAGATCGACGAGTTGCAGGTACCCAGGAAGACGGTGCTCGCCGGAGCGGGGCTCGGCTTGGCGGCCGCCGCGCTGGCGGCGTGTTCCAGCGGCGACGGCGGCGGTGAGGCCGGTTCGACGAGCGCGGCCGGCGACCCCGCGACGTCGGACGCGGTGCCCGCGGCGCTGACCAGCACCGCCGATGTGCCGGTCGGGTCCGGCGTCATCGTCGGCGATGTGGTGGTGACCCAGCCCGTCGCGGGTGATTTCAAGGCGTTCTCCGCGGTGTGCACCCACTCCGGATGCCTGATCAACAAGGTGGCCGACGGGACCATCGACTGCCCCTGCCACGGCAGCAAGTTCAGCCTCGACGGCGCGGTGGTCAACGGACCGGCGACACGGCCACTGGATACTATTTCCGTTGAGGTGCAGGGGGATTCGATCATCCAAGTCTGAGGGTGTTGCGGGGCGCCACGCGTGGGGGATAGTGGGGTACATGCGTGGCGCCAGAGGGATCTTGGTCGTGGCAGGAGTCCTGGTCAGCGTCGTCCTGGTGGTACTGGGTGTGGTGCTGCTGCGGTTCGACACGACGGAGGGGACCGGACAGCGGGAAGCGCCGGGGATCGAGGTGCGGCCGGCCACCGCCGAGGACGAGCCGGCGGGGCTGGTGACCGCGGCGGACCCGATCTGCGAGGACCACAACCTGGTGTCGGGAATTCTGGCCGGGCGCTGGCAGTCGTTCGGCCAGATCGATCACGAGATTCCGGCTCGGTCGTGGACGCCCGGGCAGCGTGACATCGCCGAGGCGACGGCGCGGGCGATGTTGAGTGCGGCGGGGCAGTACGAATCGATGCTGCCGCGGGCGCAGAACCGGGTGATCCAGGAGATGCTGGCGCAGACGATCGTGTACCTGCGGATGAACGCCGCGAACATGCCGGATTACCAGGCACGTTCGGACGCCTACATCGCGTACGTGGTGACGGCGCTGGACGGGGCGGTGGGCAACATCTGTTCGGCGGTGCCCGAGGTGAAGGCGCTGCCGGACTCGGGTTCCCGCCCGACGTCGGTGGCCGCGGATCCACGGGAGTTGGTGCCGTTCATGGAGGTCGAGGACGGGATCTGTGAGGACCTGGTTCTGTGGGCGGAGCGGCGCGACGAGGAGCTGAACTGGGAGGCGTACAACACCGACATGGATGTGGCGGCGTCGCAGTGGACACCGGAGCAGCGGGCGGTGGCTGTCGATGCGGCAAAGGTGCTAGCGCGCAATGTCGATGAGATCCGGGAGTTCGCCGAGCGGGCGGCGAACCCGGTGGTGCGGGACTTCCTGTTCACCGCGATTCCGTACTACCAGCTGATCGCCGATCGGCTGCCGAACTACCAGGTGAGTGACGGGCCGTTGTGGACCGTCGCGTTCAACTCGGTGAATGCGGTGCGGTACGCCTGCCAGATCTGAGGTGTCTCATCGGGGGTCGAGGTAGTCGACGAGGTCGATGTTGCTTGCGGGCCGGTCGAGGATCTTCACCAGCGGGGCGAAGACGGCGAGTGCGCTGAACATGATGTTGCGTCCGAGGATGCCGAGTCGGGTGCGGGGGGCCAGGAGTCGGCCGGCGTTGACCTTCTGGGATACCGCGGCGTAGTCACGGACCAGGGTCTCGTAGCGGGAGAAGGCGGTCTCGTGATCGCCGCGGGCACGGTACAGTTCGCCGGCCAGCACGTAGGCGCCGACGAGGGCCAGGCCCGTTCCGTAGCCGCCCAGCGCATTGCCGTAGGCGGAGTCGCCGACGAGAACGACGCGGCCGTGGACGTACCGGTTCATCGAGACGCGGCTGATCGTGTCCATGTGGAACTCGGTGGCGTTCGGTATCTCGGCCATCAATTCGGGGACACGCCAACGGCTTCCAGCGTAGGCGTCGATCAGCTGCGCCTTCTGGGCCGGTTCACCGTCGCGCGCCGATTCGTCAGAGGCGAAGACGAAGAACGCGGGCGCCTTGGAGCCGCCCAGGGCTGCCATTCGGGCGGGTTCGTTGTACATGACGTCGTCGTCGCCGACGTCGAGCGTCGCGAGTGCGTAGTGATAGCCGAGGTGCTGTACGTAGGTGGACTCTGGGCCGAACGCCAGGGCGCGGACGCTGGAGTGGATGCCATCAGCGCCGACAACGATGTCGAACGTGCGCGGTGCCGCGCGGGCGAACGTCACGTCGACGCCGTCGCGCGTCTGGTTCAGCGAGGTGATCTCGTCGCCGAAGAGGTATTCGCATGTGTGGGCCGTGAGGTGGTGGAGGATGCGCACGAGTTCGCCACGGCGGATGTTGATCTCACCTGCGGCGAACGCCCCCGGAAGGGTGCCGATCCGGCGTCCGGCCGAATTGACCAGCGCGGCGTCGGCGGTGTCGACGTGCGCGCGGCGCACGGCGTCAAGGATTCCCATCCGGGTCAGCACCCCGCGGTGGACGGGGCCCTTGAAGTCGACGGCTTGGCCGCCGCCCCGGATGCCGTCGGCCTTTTCGACCACGGTCACCTCGAAGCCGTATCGGTGCAGCCAGTGGGCCAGGGACAGCCCGGCGATGCCGGCACCGGAGATGAGGATGCGGATCGTCGGCATGGCAGTCACTTTCGACGTCGTCTGGGTGCGGGTGGCTCGCCGGCGGGTTCGGGGGAGGACCGGCGCGGGGCGGGTGCTGCGCGGCCCGCGGTTGCGCGGAACAGCTGGTCGAGTTCGTCGAACGCGGCCGCGGCGTCAGCCTGCATTGTGTCGGCGGCGGGACCGGGAGGCGAGCCGGCGAGCACGGCGGCGCCGATGGCGTCGGTCGTGGCTTGAACGATGGCGATGAGGGCGGCGGCGTGTGCGCGCGCGACGAGGGCGACGATGGTCGGGTGCGTGTCGCGGATCGCGGCGGCCACGGTTTCGACCTGTTCGTCGCGGGCCTGCAGGGCGAATCGTCGCAGAGTGGGACTGGCCAGGCAGAGTGCGGGGAACTCGCCGCGGGCCAGTGCGGGGTCGGTGCTGCGGAAGCGGTCGATGTCTTCGTTGACCAGAACGCGCAACGCACCGGCGGGGGTCACGGCATCGCCGCGGTCGCGGATCACGTCGCCGTATCGGCGGCGGATCTCCTCGGCGCGGTCCAGCACCAGATCCTGTTTGGCCGGGAAGTAGTTGTAGACCGTCTGATCCGACACCTCGGCGGCTGCGGCGATGTCCACGATGGAGACGTTCTCGTAGCCGCGCTCGGCGAACAGCGCTGCGGCGACGTTGGCCAGCCGATGCCGGGTTCGGGCCTTCGCACGCTCGCGCAGCCCGGGCTCCGGTGTGGTCATGCGGTCGACTGTACGCCGAACTTTGGTACTACCAAAGTTTTGGAGAAACCAAGTTCGGCTGCGAGGTCGACAGTCGAGTGGCATTCGCTGGTGGACGACTGGCGAGTCAACCTCGGGCCAGTTGGATGCCGGTGCACGTGGGACAATCCCGCCGTCGTCCACGTGGAAATGCCCTCTCAACAGCGGAAAGAGGAGGGCGTACCTGCGGTGAGGGGCTGGGCGGCGCCCGAAAATTGGTGACAAGAGTCGCCAGAGTGCCCCGGTAGCATGGCCAATCATGGGATCCGTGTGCCGGAGCGGCTGGTCGAGGTAGCCGATGACCATGCCTCCCTTGCCGCCTCCGGAAGGCCCTGCTCATTGGTCGAGTACGCCGCCCGGGACGCCGACGCCAACATCGAACCGACGGCGATGGGCCCTTCTAGGGCTTTCAGCGGCTGTCGTTATTGCGCTGGTGGCGGGCCTGCTGGTCTGGAAAGCGACGTCCAATCCGTCGGGGACGGGTGATCCCACTCCGACGGCGAGTGACGGCACTGATCGAACGGTCGGGCTGCTCCGCGAACGGGATCCTGTGTGTGACGATTGGGAGCGAATCTCAAACGAGCTTTCGGCTCGGCAGGAGAAGTGGAACTCACTGAATAAGGGAATTCCCGCATCGAAGTGGACTCCAGATCATCGTGCCATTTTCCTCGAAACCGGTGAAGCGATGACTCAGGCAGCAGATCAGTTCGAATCGATCCTCCCTAAGGCCCGTAGTATCCTACTTCAAGAATTAATAGCACAATCTATTGTTTATCTGCGGGGGTATGTGACGAAAATTCCGACGTACGTCGATCGTGACGGGCTGCTATCGGGAGCAGCTGGAAATTTCGGAAATGCCGTTACATATATGTGTAGTGCGGTCCCAATATTACCTGCGCCGGGTGCCTCCGATGTTGTTTGGGAGTCAACGGTGTCCGATCCTTCTACCTGGGAAAGATTAATGACCGCACCTGACCCGATCTGCGATGAATTCTTAGCGCTAACAGAGCGCCAGAAGACGCTACTCGGGGGATGGGCGGTCACCGATGCGTCGATTCCCGCCGAGGAGTGGACCCCCAAGCAGCGAGCCCTTAACGACGCTGTGCGAGAAGTACTGAAACATAATATCCCGGAGTTTCGTCGCGTCGCAGAGAAAGCAAAGGGTCGTATCGTCGGCGACTTGCTTGCCACCCAAAATGCTTATATGCAGGCTTTCGCCGATGCCATCCCAACCTACGTACCCGATGACAATCAGCTTTGGAGCGTTTCTATCGCATTAGGAGGCGGTGTCGGTGCGGCCTGTAAGGCCGCGGCATGAGTTGGTGGGCTACAGAGCCGCATGGAGGAATATACGGCAGTCAGACTGTGGTTCCGCCGGCGTGGCCCGCGGTGGACGAAGAGGTTCTTTCCCAAGCGGCGACAGCGTTCGAAAGTCTGGCAGCTACCCTGCGTGCCTCAATAATCCCTCGCCTACGTGCACAGATGATGGGCCTCGCGGACGCATGGGATGGCGCGGGATCCGAAGCGGCGCTGGATGAGGCAAGCGCGATTATCGATGAGCATGAAGCAAATGCCGACATGGCCGAGGGCATCGCTCGCAAGCTCCGTAATATGGAGTCATCTGTCGTCAAGACGAAAATTGCTGCCAACGCTAACGCGGAGGCAACTCAGCAAGAATGTGAGGCGAATAGTCAGTCCGGCCTCAATGCTGCAGTTATAGAAGAGCTTAATGCGGCAAGAGTGGCTAGAGGTCTGAGCGACAACGTCCAGTTAGTCGCAGCGAACACGGACGAACTCGCCACAAATGTAGGTGCACCTGCAAATATACCCGGCGTAGATGGCAAGACTCCGACTACTGAAGCGCCTCCTCCAACTGTGCCCAGGACGGAAACGTTCGAGAACGTCCCGAACCGACCGAACTATATAAGTGCTTCACACAATTCACCGGGAGTTGACGGGCCAGTCGGCGGCGGATCACCCAGTGGCGGTGCCCCTTCGGCCGCGCCAGCATCTCCACCTCCTGCCACTCCTCAACCGCAACCACAACCACAGCCGGCCGCTGCGGCGCCTGGCAGTGGCCCGGGTTCTCTCGGCGGGGGGCCGTCCAGCAGTAGTGGTGGTGGTTCGCCTGGTGTCGGATCCAGCGGGGGTGGGTCACCGGCGTCCTCGGGGTTGTCCTCGGGTGGGACCGGTTCGAGCACGTCGGGCGGTTCCGGTTCCGGCCAGCCCGGCGGTGCCGCGGGCTCCGGTCAGCCCACTGCGACCCCGGCAGCTGCGGCCGGCGCCGACAAGGCCGCGGCATCGGCCGGTCGGTCGCCCCTGACGAATGTGGCTCCCGCGCAACCGCTTCCGGCGCAGCCCCCTCCTGCCCCGCTGAGTGCTCCACCCCCCGCGGCCCAGCCCGCGCCCCCGAGTGCCCCCGCCGCGGCGGCGAGTGCCTCGGCGCCGTCGGTGCCGGGGATCACCGGCGGTTCCTCCGGCGGTGGCTTCGGCGGCGCGGCTCCCGGTGGCGTCGCCGGCGGACCGGCCCCGTCGAGCCCGCCCCCGATGCCGCTGGGTCCGCCCACGACCCCGGCACCGCCGGCTCCGGTCAACCCCGCTCCGGGTCCCGCGCCGGCCGTCGGCCCCGGCGGCCCCGGCGTCGCTGCCGCGTCCACGGCCGCTGTCGGTACCGGGGCTGCGGCCCCCGCCCCGGTCCCGGTGTCCACCGCCCGCGCCGAACGCGACGCTATGGCCGCCGCGGCCACCGCTGGCGCGCTTCGCCGCAAGAATCGCGGCTCTGACCCGACCCAACTCGCGCGTCGCATCGCCGCCGCGCTCAACATGGGCAACCTCGACTTCGGTTTCTTCTGGGTCACCGCGGTGACCGCCGAGGGCAGCATCGTCGTGGCCAACAGCTACGGCATCGGCTACATCCCGGCGGGGGTGTTCCTGCCCGACGGCGTGCACTTCGCCACCGCCGACGAAGCCATCCCGGCGGGCGAGCGGGCCCGCTGGGCGACCTACCCGATCCTGGCCCTGCAGGGCTGGGCTCAGCACCACAACCAGCGGCTGCGCTGGGTCATCGCCACCGAGGAACAGTTCGACGGGTTCGACCCCGGCGCGGCGAAGATCGTCCTGCAGCCCGATGACATCCCCACCGACGGCACGATGCAGGGCCGCACCCGGCTGGAGGTCATCGCCCCCGAGGCCGCCGCGCGGCTGGCCGCCACCAGCGACGACGGCCTCACCCACCTGCTGCCCCCGGCGCAGACCGACGTCAACCCGCCCACCGACGATCTGGCCATGCAATGGTTCGAGGTCGCCAAACCCCTGATGAGCCGGGCGACCGGCCGCGTCAAGGCCCACCTCGAGGCGATGCAGACCTATTCCGAGCGCGCCATGGAGCAGGCCCTGTTCAAGGCCCAGACCGAACCGGACCTGCACGCCCAGCGCGCCGCGATCGCCGACTGGGTGTACTGGCAGCACCAGAGCAGCATCCTCGCCGAGGCGCTCGACACCGCCGTGCTGACCTGACCCCGAACACCCCGAAAGTGTTGACGCCCAATCGCTTCGGCAGCGGGCTACAGATTGATCCGATCGTCGGGCGCCCGATGCCGTCCGACCGTGTCGCGCTCGGTCGGCGGCAGCGCCTCCTGCACAGGAGCGGCCTCGGCGGCCGCCGGTCCGGCCGCGCCGTGACCTTCCTGCTCCTGCTGCTCGTCCTCTGACTTCTCCGGCTGCGGCGAGGGCTGCTGCGAGTCACGTTCGCGCTGTTCGAGATCCACCGTGGGAGCAGATTTGTCGCCGTCCTGGCCGCCCGGCTTGTCGACCTGTCCCGACAACTGACCGAACTGCTGCATCGCGCCCTGCATCAGACCCTGCGGCGCCGAGGCCACCGCACCCATCGCCTGCATCGGCGCCTGCACCGCCTGGCTGCCCACTTGCATTGCGGTGCCCATGATTTGGCCGAACTGCCCACCGGCACCGCCGGCGCCGCTGCCGCCACCGACCGGGCTCGCCCCCGCCGCGCCGGCGGGAGCCAACTGCGTGTCCGAGACGGTCCGGATCTCCTCGCCGCCGGCCTGATCGGTCGACTCGTACGCGGCACGGACCCCGGTCAGGTCCGCCGCGAAGCGCTGCTCCCGGGCCTGCGTCGCCGCCACCGCGGCGGTCAGCGGGGCGGCCAACTCGGGCATCAGCGCCGAGATCATCGCGCTCATCGGATCACCGCCGGGCGGGATCACCGGCGTGGGGGGCACCGTCACCACGGCCGGTTCCCACGTCAGCGCCGGCGTGTCGACCCGCAGTGGTGGTGGCTCGCCCATGCGTCGCCCTCCCTGTCGCAGCCATACCGCCGCGGCCCGCGAACAGGGCCGTCGGCACAACCGAGGCTACCGGACCCCCGACCGGCCCAAACGCACCAATTCCCGCGCCGGATCGCTGTCGGTGCGGCCCCCCACACTGGCGGCATGCTCGACCTCATCCTGCCGCTGCAGTGCGGCGGCTGCGGCGCCCCGGCCACCCGCTGGTGCCCGACCTGCCGGCACGAGCTGGCGCTGCAACCCGACCAGCCGCACCTGATCACCCCGCGCCTGGACCCCGGCGTCCCCGTACTCGCCCTCGGCCGCTACGCCGGCCCCCGCCGCAAGGCCGTTGTCGCGCTCAAGGAACACGGCCGCGCCGACCTCATCGCCCCGCTGGCCGCCCCGCTTCAAGCCGCCATCGAACGCCTGCTGACCTGGGGTGTCCTCGACACCCCATTGACCGTCGTGCCCGCCCCCACCCGCCGCAGCGCGGCCCGGCGCCGCGGCGGCGACCCCGTCGCCCGCCTCGCCCGCACCGCCGTCACCGCCCTGCCCGGCGTCACCGTCGTCCCCGCGCTGCGGCTGCGGCCCTTCACCCGGGACTCGGTGGGGCTGTCCAGCGCCGACCGGCAGCGCAACATCGCCGGCCGCATCCACCTCGGCACCCCGGTCGACGGCACCGTGCTGCTCGTCGACGACGTCGTCACCACCGGCGCCACCGCGGCCGAGTCGGTCCGCGCTCTGCAAACCCGCGGCGCCGACGTTGCCGCGGTCCTCGCCCTGGCCCACGCGTGACCGTTACCCGCCGATCAACCCCGGATGAAGAACTCAAAACAGGTGGGCCGAATTAGTGGCAGCCTTGGTGAACACCGACTACCGTCGGCACCAACCATCCGTGAACACTTCACGGCGGCTCCCTCAACGGGACGCCGGTATCGCGTCAGCGGTAGGAGGTGAGTAGTCGACACCTTGCCCCGGCGAGCGGCGCGACCAGGTATGCCCCGTCGGCGCGACTTCTTCCACGGCTCTTCCAAGGCCCTTCCCGCGCAGATGTGCGCACGCGAAAGAGAAACGAGTTGCCAAGTATGTCAAGTTTTTCCGACTCCGACAGCACGATGGTTATGGACTCCAGCAACGAAACGGCGAAGTCCGAACTCACTCCCAAGGCCGAGGTGGTGGTCACCGGTCGCAACGTCGAAGTGCCCGACCACTTCCGCGTCTATGTCGCCGAAAAGCTGGCCCGTCTTGAGCGTTTCGATCGCACCATCTACCTCTTCGATGTCGAACTCGATCACGAGAAGAACCGGCGTCAGCGAAAGAACTGCCAGCACGTCGAGATCACCGCGCGCGGGCGTGGCCCCGTGGTGCGCGGCGAGGCCTGCGCCGACAGCTTCTACGCCGCCCTCGAATCGGCCGTCGGCAAACTCGAGAGCCGGCTGCGCAAGAGCAAGGACCGACGCAAGATCCACTACGGCGACAAGACCCCGGTGTCGCTGCACGAAGCCACCGCACTCGACCATCTGGCGAACACCGACGCCGCGTCCGACACCACCGAACAGGACGGCGTCGCGTTCGACGACCACGAGCCGGGCCGGATCGTGCGCATCAAGGAGCACCCGGCCCAGCCGATGACCGTCGACGACGCGCTGTACGAGATGGAGCTGGTCGGCCACGACTTCTTCCTGTTCCACGACAAAGAGACCGACAAGCCCTGCGTGGTCTACCGGCGGCACGCCTACGACTACGGCTTGATCCGGCTGGCTTGATCCGACTGGCCTGATCCTCGATCCGGCGCGCAAACGCACCACCACGGTGCGTCTGCACGCCGGTTTCGTCGCAGTGGCGGCGCGCCCGAGCCGCTCGACCAGCGATTTCGATGCGTCACCTACGATGGTGTCCGTCTCACGGTGAATCCATCGACGCAAAAGGTAGAAACGTGCTCTCGAAGTTGCTCCGACTCGGCGAAGGCCGCATGGTCAAGCGCCTCAAGGGGGTGGCTGACTACGTCAACACCCTGTCCGACGACGTCGAGAAGCTCTCCGACGCCGAGCTGCGCGGGAAGACCGACGAGTTCCGCGACCGCCTCGCCAACGGCGAGGACCTCGACGACCTGCTGCCCGAGGCCTTCGCCGTCGCGCGCGAAGCCGCCTGGCGGGTGCTCAACCAGCGCCACTTCGACGTCCAGGTGATGGGCGGCGCCGCCCTGCATTTCGGCAACGTCGCCGAGATGAAGACCGGTGAGGGTAAGACCCTGACCGCGGTGCTGCCCGCCTACCTCAACGCGCTCGCCGGCAAGGGCATGCACATCGTCACCGTCAACGACTACCTGGCCAAACGTGACGCCGAGCAGATGGGCCGCGTGCACCGCTTCCTCGGCCTCGACGTCGGGGTCATCCTGTCGCAGATGACGCCCGACGAGCGGCGCGCCGCCTACAACGCCGACATCACCTACGGCACCAACAACGAGTTCGGCTTCGACTACCTGCGCGACAACATGGCCCTGCGCCTCGAGGACTGCGTGCAGCGCGGCCACACCTTCGCCATCGTCGACGAGGTCGACTCGATCCTCATCGATGAGGCCCGCACCCCGCTGATCATCTCCGGCCCCGCCGACGGCGGCTCGAACTGGTACACCGAGTTCGCCCGGCTGGCGCCGCTGATGGAGAAGGACGTCCACTACGAGGTCGACATCAAGAAGCGCGTCGTCGGCGTCAACGAGCTCGGCGTCGAGTTCGTCGAGGACCAGCTGGGCATCGACAACCTCTACGAGGCCGCCAACTCGCCCCTGATCAGCTACCTGAACAACGCGATCAAGGCCAAGGAGCTCTTCGAACGCGACAAGCACTACATCGTCCGCAACGGCGAGGTGCTCATCGTCGACGACTTCACCGGCCGCGTGCTCGTCGGACGCCGCTACAACGAGGGGCTGCACCAGGCCATCGAGGCCAAAGAGCACGTCGAGATCAAGCCCGAGAACCAGACGGTCGCCACGATCACGCTGCAGAACTACTTCCGGCTCTACGACAAGCTCGCCGGCATGACCGGCACCGCCCAGACCGAGGCAGCCGAGCTGCACGAGATCTACAAGCTCGGCGTGGTCAGCATCCCGACCAACAAGCCGATGATCCGCGCGGACCAGTCCGACCTCATCTACAAGACCGAGGAAGCCAAGTTCATCGCGGTCGTCGACGACGTCACCGAACGCTACGAGAAGGGCCAGCCGGTCCTGATCGGCACCACCAGCGTGGAGCGCTCGGAGTTCCTGTCGCGGCAGTTCCAGAAGCGCGGCATCCCGCACAACGTGCTCAACGCCAAGTACCACGAGCAGGAAGCCGGCATCATCGCCGAGGCCGGCCGCCTCGGCGCGGTCACCGTCGCCACCAACATGGCCGGCCGCGGCACCGACATCGTGCTCGGCGGCAACGTCGACTTCCTGCTGGACCGCCGGCTGCGCCAGCGTGGCCTGGACCCCATCGAGACGCCCGACGAGTACGAAGCGGCCTGGCACGAAGAGCTCCCGCACGTCAAGGCCGAGGTCGCCGCCGAGGCCAAGGACGTCGTCGAGGCCGGCGGGCTGTACGTGCTCGGCACCGAGCGCCACGAGTCCCGCCGCATCGACAACCAGCTGCGCGGCCGCTCCGGCCGCCAGGGTGACCCCGGCGAGTCGCGCTTCTACCTGTCGCTGGCCGACGAGCTGATGCGCCGCTTCAACGGCGCCACGCTGGAGACCCTGCTGACCCGGCTGAACCTGCCCGACGACGTGCCGATCGAGGCCAAGATGGTCTCCCGTGCCATCAAGAGCGCGCAGACCCAGGTCGAGCAGCAGAACTTCGACATCCGCAAAGAGGTCCTCAAGTACGACGAGGTGATGAACCAGCAGCGCAAGGTGATCTACGCCGAGCGTCGCCGGATCCTCGAAGGCGAGAACCTCGCCGAGCAGGCGCGGCACATGCTCGACGACGTCGTCACCGCCTACGTCGACGGCGCCACCGCCGAGGGCTACGCCGAGGACTGGGACCTCGAGAAGCTGTGGGAGGGCCTCAAGCAGCTCTACCCGGTGGGTATCGATCACCACGATCTGATCGACTCCGACGCCGTCGGCGAGCCCGGCGAACTGACCCGCGAGGAGTTGCTGAACGCGCTGCTCGACGACGCCCACCGGGCCTACGCCGAGCGCGAGGCCTCGATCGAGGCGATCGCCGGGGAAGGCGCGATGCGGCAGCTGGAACGCAATGTGCTGCTCAACGTGCTGGACCGCAAATGGCGTGAGCACCTCTACGAGATGGACTACCTGCGGGAGGGCATCGGCCTGCGCGGGCTCGCGCAGCAGCGCCCCGAGGTGGAGTACGCGCGCGAGGGTTACGACATGTTCGTCGGCATGCTCGAGGGCATGAAGGAAGAGTCGGTCGGCTTCCTGTTCAACGTCCAGGTCGAAGCCGCGCCGAGCGCCCCCGCGGTGGCGCCGGTGGCCCCGCCGCAGGGGCTGGCCGAGTTCGCCGCCGCCGCGGCCGCCGCCGCGGCGGACCAGCAGGGCGGCGTCGCCACCAAGGAGCGGCCCGCTCCGGCGTTGCGCGCCAAGGGAATCGACGACAAGGCCCAGCCGCTGATCTACTCCGGACCGTCGGAGGACGGCTCGGTCGAGGTCAAGCGGACCGGCCCCGTCAAGCCGACCGGGGGATCCCGCCGGGAACGCCGCGAAGCCGAACGGCAGCGCGGCAAGCACGCCAAGCGCCGGTAGACCCAAGCGATTTTCGGCGTAGTTGGTCACGCACAGGTTGACCAACTACGCCGAAATCACCCGATTTCCAGGGCGACGAGGCGCCAGCGGTCCCGGTGGCGTTCGATGCGGGCGGCCACCGCGTGCACCCGGCCGGACCGGGTGAACGACGCGAACACCTCGGCCGCGCAGATCTCGTCGCCGCAGTCCACCGCGCGCACCCGCACCCGACGCAGGGTGGCGCTGCCGCGGCGCGCGGCGGCAGCCTCGGCGAGTACCCTTTCGACCAGCAGCGGGGCCATCAGCGGGCGCAGCTGAGCGATCGGCCTGCGTCGGTCGATGACCTCGATCACCTGCCGCAGCGCGGTTTCGGCGAACACCACCGCGGACTTCGGTGGCGCCACCTCGGTCAGCGGCAATGGAGGACGGTGTCGGCGCGGCGGCCGGTGCAGCGCGCCGGCCCCGGGTACCGGACATGGTTGCTCGGCACGCCGGCGCAGTGGCCAGGGGACGGGCTCGCAGTCGATGACCGGCGAGGTCGCCCAATGGGCGGACGGCAGGTGCGCGGGCGATACTTCGGATGCGGGCATGGCTGCACTCCAGCGATCGAGACGGCGTTGCGGGGCGCCTGCTGGAGAGTGGCAGACCTGTCAATGATCCCATGGGGGGAGGGCACCGTGACGCAGTCGTTCAGCGGCAGTGCAGAATCTGCCGTTACCGTGACAGGGAGCGGTCCATCTGTCAGCCGGCACGTCGAGGGGGGCACGCGCGCGATGGTGACGAGGTTGTCGGCATCCGACGCTGCGTTCTTCCAGCTGGAGAACTCGACGACGCCGATGTACGTCGGCACGCTGTCGATCCTGCGCAAACCCCGCCAGGGGCTGAGCTACGAGACGTTGCTGGCCACCGTCGAGCAGCGGCTGCCCCAGATCCCGCGGTACCGGCAGAAGGTGCGCGAGGTGAAGTTCGGCCTGGGCCGGCCGGTGTGGATCGACGACCGCGACTTCGACATCACCTACCACATCCGCCGCTCGGCACTGCCGTCGCCGGGCAGCGACGCCCAGCTGCACGACCTGGTCGCGCGGCTGGGGTCGCGGCCGTTGGACCGGACCCGGCCGCTGTGGGAGATGTACCTGGTCGAGGGGCTGGCCAAGAACCGCGTCGCGATCTACACCAAGACCCACCAGGCGTTGGTCAACGGCATGACCGCGCTCGAGATCGGGCACGTGATCGCCGACCGCACCCAGAAGCCGCCGGAGTTCGGTGAGGACATCTGGATCCCGGCCCGTGAACCCAGCGACCGGCAGCTACTGGTCGGCGCGTTCGGGCAGTGGATCACTCGGCCGACCGCGCAGGCGGCCGCGCTGCGCACCGCAGTCACCGGGGCGATCACCAACACCGGTGAGCTGGTCGATCTGGGCCGGCGGATCGCCGACGTCGCGCGCACCGTCGCCCGCGGCACCGCCCCGAGCAGCCCGCTGAACACCACCGTGTCGCGGGCGCGGCGGTTCTCGGTGGCCGCGGCCAGCCTCGACGAGTTCCGGACGGTGCGGGCCCGCTACGACTGCGACATCAACGACGTGGTGCTGGCCGTGGTGGCCGGGGCGCTGCGCAACTGGCTGCTCTCGCGCGGTGAACCGGTGACCGCATCGACGACGGTGCGCGCGATGGCCCCGATGTCGGTGTACCCGGACGCCGAGATCGACTCGACGGCACCCGGGCAGGCGATCAGCGAGGTGGCGCCGTTCCTGGTGGACCTACCCGTCGGCGAGGGCAACCCGGTAGTGCGGCTGTCCCAGATCGCCCACACCACCGAAGCGCATCCGACCGCGGCCAGCCTGGTCGACGCCCGCACCATCGTCACGCTGTCGGGGTTCGCGCCACCGACGTTGCACGCCATGGGAATTCGGGTGGCGACCAGTTTCTCGGCGCGGCTGTTCAACCTGTTGATCACGAATGTGCCCGGCGCACAGAGCCAGATGTACATCGCCGGCACCAAGCTGCTGGAGACCTACGCGGTGCCGCCGCTGCTGCACAACCAGGTGCTGGCCATCGGGGTGACGTCCTACAACGGCACGGTGTACTTCGGCATCAACGCCGATCGCGAGGCGATGAGCGACGTCGACATGTTGCCGGGTCTGCTGCGTGAGTCCGTCGACGAACTCGTCGAAGCCGCCCGCTGAGCCCCGGCTACCCTCGGCTGGTGCGCGTCTACGTTCCGATGACCCTGGCGATGCTGCAGCGGTTGGTCGCCGACGGTTCCCTGCGTCCCGTCAACGGGACGGCCTTCGCGGTGACGCCGACGCTGCGCGAGGCCTACGCCGAGGGGGACGACGACGAGCTGGCCGACGTCGCGCTGCGCGACGCCGCGCTGGCGTCGCTGCGGTTGCTCGCCGACGAAGCGGACGCGACGCTGCCGGCGCGGCGCGCCGTGCTCGAGGCCGACGCCGAGGACGTCACGTTGCGCCCGGATCTCGACGACGCCGTGGTGCGGGTGGCGGGGGAGATCCCGCTGGACGCGGTGATCGCCGTCTACGTCGACACCTCGGCCGCCGAGGCGGCCGTGGCCGCCGCACTCGAGGTGATCGACGAGGCCGACCTCGGTGACGAAGACGCCGAACTCGCCGTCGGGGACGCGCAGGACCACGACCTGGCGTGGTACGCGGCACAGGAGCTGCCGTTCCTGCTCGAGCTGCTCTAAGGTCTGGATACGGTACCGTAAGTTACGGTACCGTAGGTTAGGTAAGCCGTACGGGCCTCGAGCAGTCAACCGGGCAGGAGCCGTCATGGCCAAGAACACCATCAAGACCACGGCCAGGGTCGCCGACACCATCCGGCCCACCATCGCCGGAGCCAGGGAAAAACCGGGCTGGCATCTGCTGCGCACCGTCGCCGCGCGGATCACCACCCCGCTGTTGCCCGACGATTACCTCAAGCTGGCCAACCCGCTGTGGTCGGCGCGCGAGCTGCGTGGCCGGGTGGTCGACGTGCGGCGCGAGACCGTGGATTCGGCCACCCTGGTCATCAAGCCGGGCTGGGGGTTCTCGTTCGACTACGAGCCGGGCCAGTACATCGGGATCGGCCTGCTGGTCGACGGCCGCTGGCGGTGGCGGTCCTACTCGCTGACCTCGAGCCCCATCACCAGCAAGGGTTCGCGCACCATCACGATCACGGTCAAGGCCATGCCCGAGGGCTTCCTGTCCACCCACCTGGTCGGCGGGGTGGAACCCGGAACGATCGTGAGACTGGCTGCGCCGCAAGGAAATTTCGTGATGCCCGACCCGGCACCGGCGTCGGTGCTGTTCCTGACGGCCGGCTCCGGGATCACCCCGGTGATGTCGATGCTGCGCACGCTGGTGCGCCGCGGCGGTATCGGTGACGTCCTGCACGTGCATTCGGCTCCCACCGAGACCGACGTGCTGTTCGCCGAGGAGCTGTCCCAGCTGACCCAGCGCCACGACGGGTACCGGCTGCAGCTGCGGTTCACCCGCGCGGAGGGCCGGCTGGATCTGGCCCGCCTGCACGAGGTGGTGCCCGACTGGCGCTCGCGGCACACCTGGGCGTGCGGTCCCGAGGCGATGCTGGCCGATGCCGAGCGCACCTGGACCGCCGCCGGCATTGCCGAGCAGCTGCACCTGGAGCGCTTCGCGACGTCGCGGGTGGCCGCGCACGGCGCGGGCGGCACGGTCGAGTTCGCCCGGTCGGGCAAGTCGGTCAGCGTGGACGCGGCGACGGCCCTGATGGACGCCGGCGAGGACGCCGGGGTGCAGATGCCGTTCGGCTGCCGGATGGGCATATGTCAGTCCTGTGTGGTGGGCCTGCTCGAGGGGCACGTCCGCGATCTGCGGACCGGCGCTGAATACGAGCCCGGTAGCCGGGTACAGACCTGTGTGACCGCGGCATCGGGCGATTGTGTCCTGGACGTCTAGGCTTTACTGGGTAGTAACCTACGGCGACGTAGGTTACGGTAGCGTAGGTAGACGAGAGGAGGGCTGAACCATCGCAATCACCGACGTACCCGAGTTCGCGCATCTGACCGATGCGGACATCGAGAATCTGGGTCGCGAATTGGACGCGATCCGACAAGACATCGAAGACTCCCGGGGAGCGCGCGACGCGCGTTACATCCGCCGGACCATCGCCGCGCAGCGCGCCCTCGAGGTGGCGGGCCGGCTGCTGCTGGCCGGCAGCTCCCAGCGCAAGTTCTGGTGGGCAGGCACCGCCACCCTGGGCGTGGCCAAGATCATCGAGAACATGGAGATCGGCCACAACGTCATGCACGGCCAGTGGGACTGGATGAACGATCCGGAGATCCACTCGTCGACGTGGGAATGGGACATGAGCGGCGCCTCGAAGCACTGGCGCTTCACTCACAACTTCATGCACCACAAGTACACGAACATCCTCGGCATGGACGACGACGTGGGTTACGGGCTGATCCGGGTCACGCGCGATCAGCGGTGGAAGCCGATGAACGTGTTCAACCTGTTCTACAACACCATGCTCGCCACGTTCTTCGAGTGGGGTGTCGGCCTACAGCACCTGGAGCTCGGCAAGATCTTCAAGGGCCGCGACGACCGGCGCGCCACGCTGGTGCGGCTGCGGGAGTTCGGCGTCAAGGCCGGCCACCAGGTGACCAAGGACTACGTCGTGTACCCGGCGCTGACCTCGCTGTCGCCGGGGGCCAGCTTCAAGTCCACGATGAAGGCCAACGCGGTGGCCAACATCATCCGCAACTTCTGGGCCAACGCGGTCATCTTCTGCGGCCATTTCCCGGACGGTGCAGAGAAATTCACCAAGACCGACATGGTCGGTGAGTCCAAGGGGCAGTGGTACCTGCGGCAGATGCTGGGCAGCGCCAACTTCGAGAACGGGCCGGTGCTGCGGTTCATGAGCGGCAACCTGTGCCACCAGATCGAGCACCACCTGTACCCGGATCTGCCGAGCAACCGGCTCTACGAAATCTCGTTGCGGGTGCGGGAGATCTGCGACAAGTACGACCTGCCATACACCACCGGGAACTTCCTGGTGCAGTACGGCAAGTCGTGGCGGACCATCGCGAAACTGTCGCTGCCGGACCGCTTCCTGCGCGACAGCGCCGACGACGCTCCGGAAACCCGCAGCGAGCGGATGTTCGCCGAGCTGGAGCCGGCGCAGCGCAGCGGCCTGAAGTCGGCCATCGCCGCGGTGCGGGCGCGCCGGCGCGCCAAGGCCGCGCAGAAGGCTGCGGTGAGCGAACCCGGCCTGGCGGCCTGACACGTCGAGGCTGCGTCGAGGGCGGGTCCGCTTTACCGCCCTCGACGCAGCCTCTTCTCTTCAGCCGGGGGAACTTTTAGCTCGGGACGAAGTCGAAGGTGTCCGGGTTCGGGCCGGTGCGGCCCGGCTCGCCCTTGTCCAACGCCGAGAGCGCCGCGACGTCGTCGGCGCCGAGTTCGAAATCGAACAGTTCGAAGTTCTCCTTGATGCGTTGCGGTGTCACCGATTTCGGGAACACGATGTCGCCGCGCTGGATGTGCCAGCGCAGCACCACCTGCGCCGGTGTCCTACCGGTCGCCTCGGCGATGCGGGTAACCACCGGGTCGCCCAGCACCTTGCCCTGCGCGATCGGCGACCACGCTTCGGTGGCGATGCCGTGCTCGACTCCGTAGGCGCGCACCTCTTCGTTGGTGAAGTACGGGTGCACCTCGATCTGGTTGACCGCGGGCACCGTGCCGGTTTCGGCGGCCAGCCGCTGCAGGTGCGGCACCTGGAAGTTCGACACCCCGATGCTGCGGGCGCGGCCCTGACTCTTGAACTCCTCCAGCGTCTTCCACGTCGAGACGAAGTCGCCGTCGTAGAGGGTGGGCAGCGGCCAGTGGATCAGGAACAGGTCGACGTAGTTGTCGTCGCCGTCGAACCCCAGCGCGGCGAGGGTGGCGTCGAACGCCCGGCGGGCGTCGTCGGGCCGGTGGAACCCGTTGTTCAGCTTGCTGGTGATGTACACCTCGGCGCGGTCGATCCCCGCGTCGCGGACGCCCTGCCCGACGCCCTTCTCGTTCTGGTACATCTCGGCGGTGTCGATGTGCCGATAGCCGATCTCCAGCGCCGTCTTCACCGCGGCCGCCGTGTCCTGCGGCGGAACCTGGTACACGCCGAAGCCCAACTGGGGGATGGTGCTGCCGTCGTTCAATGCGATCGTGGGTGTAGTGCTCACGTGTGCTCCTTCTCCTTTTTCGTCGACAGCGTGCCCGGCGGGCCGGCGCTGCAAACCCCCGTCCGTTCCTCCCGAACGACAACGGTCACCGCGGGTGTCAGGTTCATCCTCAGCCTTCTCGCAGCGCGGCCAGCAGGCGTCGGGCGGCGGCGACCCGGCCCGCCGCGGGACCGTCCAGCGTGTCCAGCGCGCACTCCGGGTCCGCAGGCGGGCCCATGTGCCCGCAGCCGCGCGGACAGTCCTCGATCGCCTCGGCCAGATCGGAGAACGCCAGCACGACGTCGTCGGGTTCGATGTGGGCCAGCCCGAACGACCGGATGCCGGGGGTGTCGATCACCCAGCCGCCCGACTTGAGCGGTAGCGCGATCGACTGGGTGGAGGTGTGTCGGCCCTTGCCGATGTCGGTCACCTCACCGGTGGCCCGGTCCGCTTCCGGCACAAGACGATTCACCAGCGTCGACTTGCCCACCCCAGAATGGCCCAGCAGCGCGGTGACCTTGCCGGCCAGCAGTGCCTCCACCGTGTCCAGCGGGTCGTCGCGGCCCGCGGTGACGATGGTCAGCTCCAGCGCGGCGAACTGTTCGGCGAACTGCTGAGGCGTAGCCAGGTCGGTCTTGGTCAGGCACAGGATCGGCACCAAACCCCCGGCGTAGGCCGCGATCAGCGTCCGCTCGACCAGACCGGCCCGCGGCGGCGGGTCGGCCAACGCCACCACGATCATCAGCTGGTCGGCGTTGGCGACCACCACCCGCTCGGCCGGGTCGGTGTCATCGGCGGTGCGGCGCAACACTGTTCGGCGTTCCCCGCGGCGCACGATGCGGGCCAGCGTGTCCGGGAGCCCGGACAGGTCACCGACCACGTCGACGTCGTCGCCGACGACGATCGGGGTGCGGCCCAGCTCCCGGGCCCGCATCGCGGTGACCCGCTGAGCCGGGTCGCCGTCGATGACGCAGCCCCACCGGCCCCGGTCGACGGTGACCACCATGGCCGCGCGCGCGTCGGCGTGCTCGGGCCGGGTCTTGGTCCGCGGCCGAGTACCCCGGCCGGGCCGCACCCGGACATCGGATTCGTCGTACTCGCGGCGACTCACGGTCTAGATGTCGTCGCTCTGACCGGCCAGCATCCCGGCCCACATCTGCGGGAAGTCCGGCAGCGTCTTGGCGGTGGTGCCGATGTCCTCGACCTCGATCCCGGGCACCTTGAGCCCGACGATCGCGCCCGCGGTGGCCATCCGGTGATCGGCGTAGGACCGCCAGCAGCCACCGTGCAGCGGCCGCGCGGTGATGGTGAGCCCGTCGGCGGTCTCCTCGCACTGGCCGCCGACGCGATTCAACTCGGCGCTCAGCGCGGCCAGCCGGTCGGTTTCGTGCCCGCGCAGATGGGCGATCCCCCGCAGGTGCGACACCGAGCCCGGCTCGGCCAGCGCGGCCAGCGCCGCCACCGACGGGGTGAGTTCGCCGACGGCGCGCAGATCGACGTCGATGCCGCCGTAGTGCGCGCTGCCGACCACCTCCAGATGGGTGTCGCCGCGGCGGATCACCGCGCCGAGGCGCTCCAGGATGGACAGGATCACCCCGGCCGGCTGGATACTGACCGCGGGCCACCCCGTCACCCGCACCTGACCGCCGCTGACCACCGCGGCCGCCAGGAACGGCACCGCGTTGGACAGGTCCGGTTCGATGTTCCAGTGCCTGGCCGCGATCGGCCCGGGGGAGACCTGCCAGCGGTCGGGCTCGGAGTCGTCGACGGTCACCCCGGCGTGGCGCAGCATCGCCACCGTCATCGCCACGTGCGGGGCCGACGGCACCGGCTCGCCGCTGTGCACGATCGTCAGCCCGTCGGTGAAGGCCGCGCCGGAGAGCAGCAGGCCGGAGACGAACTGTGAGGACCCCGACGCGTCGATCTCCACCGAGCCGCCGCGCACCGATCCGGTGCCGCGCACCGCGAAGGGCAGCGCGTCGCCGTCGATGTCGACACCGAGGCCGCGCAGCCCGGCCAGCAGCGGTGCGATCGGGCGGGCCCGGGCCTGCTCGTCGCCGTCGAACGTCACGGTCTCGGTGCTCAGCGCCGCCACCGGCGGCACGAACCGCAACACCGTGCCGGCCAGCCCGCAGTCGATCCGGGCCCCGGGTTCGGGGGACAGCGTGCCGCTGACCGTCAGTGTGGTGTCGTCGCCGTCGGAGCCCTCGACGGACAGGCCCAGGTCCTGCAGCGCGCCGATCATCAGGTCGGTGTCGCGGCTGCGCAGCGCCCCGGTCAGCGTCGACTCGCCCTGCAGGGTGGCCAGGGCGGCCAGCACCAGCGCACGGTTGGTCTGCGATTTGGACCCGGGCACCGTGACGGTGGCGTGCACGGGCGTGGTGGTCGACGGGGCAGGCCAGGTGGTCACGGTTGTCCATTCTTGCCTGTGCGCGATTGCGGTGCGTACACGCACCGCCACGGTGCGTGCGCGCGCCGCGACCGCGGGGTCTGGAACCATGGGGAGCATGTGCGGGCGATTCGCGGTGACCACCGATCCGGCGCTGTTGGCCGAGAAGATCAACGCCATCGACGAGGCGACCTCCGAACGCAAGGACGCAACAGGACCCAACTACAACGTGGCGCCCACGACCACCATCGCCACGGTGGTCAAACGGCACAACGACCCCGACGACGAAGCCACCCGTCGGGTGCGCCTGATGCGGTGGGGGTTGGTGCCGGCGTGGGCCAAGACCACCGACGACGGCGGCCCCGACACCAAGGGCCCGCTGCTGATCAACGCCCGCTCGGACAAGGTGACCTCGTCGCCGGCGTTCCGGTCGTCGGCCAAGTCCAAGCGCTGCCTGGTGCCGATGGACGGCTGGTACGAGTGGCGGGGCGAGAAGGGTGCGAAGACCCCGTTCTACATGTACGCCGGTGACGGGGAGCCGCTGTTCATGGCCGGACTGTGGACCACGTGGCGGCCCAAGGGCGCCGCCAAGGCCGCCAAGCCCCTGCTGAGCTGCACCATCATCACCACCGACGCGGCCGGACCGCTGGCCGAGATCCACGACCGGATGCCGCTGACCATCAGCGCCCCGGACTGGGACCACTGGCTGGATCCCGACGCTCCCATCGACGAGGGGCTGCTGCGCGGCCACGGCGACCTGGACCGTGTCGAGATCCGGGAGGTGTCGCGGCTGGTCAACAGCATCCGCAACAACGGTCCCGAGCTGATCGAGCCCGCCGAACCGCAGGCGGAGCAGGGCACGCTGCTGTGAGCGGGCTGTCGCCGTCGGTCGTCGACGCGCTGGCGGCCGATCTGCGCAGCGCGGACTACACCACCGACGGGGTAGCCGGTCTGCTCGGCGCCGACGCCGGCGCCGCGTTCAACCGGGGGCTGTGGTGGTCGGCGCTGCGGGTCACCGAACGCGCCGGAGCCGACCAGCAGCGCCTGGCCGTGTTGGTGCGGCTGTTCCTGCTCGGCGCCGACGAACCCCGCAACCGGGTCAGCCTCGCGCTGCCGGCCGCCGGCGTCGACGCGGTGTTGGCCGCCGGTGTCCTGGAGGTCACCGCCGACGGCACGCTGCGGGCCGGACTCGACATCCGCCCGCACAGCGACGGGGCCCGCGACTTCCTGGTGATCTCCGACCTCGACGCCGCCCAACGCCCCGGCCCCGTGCACCGCGACCACGTCCTCGGCGTGGGTGCGGCGTCGATCTCGTTGGCCCACGCCGTCATTCGCGCCCCCGTCGGCCGGGCGCTGGATCTGGGCACCGGCTGCGGGATCCAGGCGCTGCACCTCGACGCGCACTGCGGCGAGATCGTCGGCACCGACACCAACGAGCGCGCGCTGGCGCTGGCCGCGGCGACCGCCCGGCTCAACGGCATGTCGTGGGATCTGCGCGCCGGCAGCATGTTCGAGCCCGTGGCCGGGGAGCGCTTCGACCTGGTCGTGTCCAACCCACCGTTCGTGGTGGGCGCCGGCGGGCTGGACTACCAGTACCGCGATTCCGGGCTGGCTGGGGACGCGTTGTGCCAGAAGCTGGTCGAACAAGTCGGTGACCATCTGGAGCCGGGCGGCACCGCGCAGATCATGGCGAACTGGATCGTCCGCGACGGCGACGACTGGCGCGACCGGGTGTCCGGCTGGCTGGCGGACACCGGGCTGCATGCGTGGGTGGTACAGCGCGAGTACGCCGACCCGGTCAGCTACGTCTCGCTGTGGACCTCCGATGCCGGTGAGCTGGCCGAGGACGCGGCGCGCCGCGGCGGGCAGTGGCTGGACTGGTTCGCCGAGGAGGGCATCGCCGGGATCGGCATGGGCATGATCACGGTGCGCGCGCCGCGGCGCGGCGAGACCCGGCCGCCAGATCGGGTGCTCGAGGAGATCACCGGCGCCGACGAAGCCCTCACCGGCCCCGAGGTCGAGGCGTTCTTCGCCCGCCGCGAGTACCTGCACGACACCAGCGACGAGCAGCTGCTCGCCGCGCGGCTGTCCACCGCGCCGGTGTTCCTGGAGGAGCAGTCGCTGCCCGGACCCGACGGCTGGCAGGCGGTGGGTGCCGCGGTGCGCCGCCCCGGTGGGCCCGGCGCCGTGCTCGGCGTCGACGAGGTGTCGCGGGCGCTGCTGGCGGGCTGCCGCGGCGAGGTGCCGCTGGGCATGCTGATCGAGCTGCTGGCCGGCGTGCACGGCGTCGACGCCGACGCGCTCGCCGCCGCGGCACTGCCGGTGGTGCGTGAGGCGATCGGCCGCGGGATCCTCTACCAGGCGCAGTGAGGTCAGCGGCGCACGGCGCTGACGATCACGAAGGACGAGGTGAAGGCCACCTCGCCGGACGCACCGACGTACGGCCGCAGCGCGGACTCGAACTCCGAGACCAGGCGCTCGCGCTGGGCGTCGTCGGCACGCTGGAACGTCGCCACGTGCACCGGGGATTCCGCGCGCAGCCAGTGCAGTGCGGCCGGCATGGACTCGAACTCCCACCGGTGCAGGCCGGGTCGCACGTCGATGGCGTCGTAGTGCGGTGCCAGCCGCTCGGTGACGATGTCGGCATCGCCCCACTCGTCGGGGGAGAACCCGGCGCGTGCCGGTGCGCCGAGCACGGCGACCACCGGGTCGAACAGGGGGTTGGAGGCATCGCGTGACCAGGCCGAAAAGGCAAGCACACCACCGGGTTCGAGAAGCCGGTTGATCTCGGCGACCTGACGGTCCGGATCGACGAAGACGATGCCCATGTTCGACACCGCGGCCTGGAACGACGATGTGGGCAGCGCGGTGTCGGCCGCGTCGCCGACCCGCCACCGCACCAGGTGGTCGCCGTCGCGTTCGGTGGCGATCGCGATCAGTTCCGGGGTGATGTCGACGCCGGTCACCCGCGCCCCGCGGGCGGCGGCGCCCAGTGCGGCGTTGCCGGTGCCGCACGCGAGGTCGATCAGCGCCGCGCCGCGCAGGGCGCGCCGGGCTTCGACGGCGTCGAGAATCTGGTCGGCGATGTGGGCGATGCGCTGCCCGACGGCGTCGTAGCGGCCGGCGGACCACAGACTTGGCGATGACACGGGCCCAGCCTGCCACTATGACAGCGTGAACGGTGAGCTCGGTTCGTTCGTGGTGGACGCCCCGCCGTTGCCGCGCCCGGTGCTGTTCGACCAGTACTGGGCCGATCTGACGTTCCTGCACTGGCCCGTCGACCCGGCCGTTGTCGCCCATCTGTTCCCGCCGGGCACCCGCCCCGACGTCGTCGACGGCCGCACCTACGTCGGCCTGGTGCCGTTCGCCATGCGGCACACCAAGCTCGGGACCCGGTGGCCGCTCCCGTATTTCGGTGCGTTCACCGAGACCAACGTCCGGCTCTACTCGGTGGACGACGCCGGCAGGCACGGCGTGCTGTTCCGGTCGTTGGAGACCCAGCGGCTGGCCGTCGTGCCGATGCTCCGGATCGGGCTCGGCGTGCCCTACACGTGGGCCCGGATGCGGGTGACGCGCCGTGGAGACCGGCTGCACTACGCCAGTGTCCGGCGCTGGCCCGAGCGCGGCCTGCGTTGCAGCGTCGCGGTGACCGTCGGCGCCGTCGTCGAGCCCACCCCGCTGCAGGTGTGGCTGACCGCGCGCTGGGGTGCGCACACCCGCAAGGCCGGCCGGACCTGGTGGGTGCCCAACGAGCACGTCACCTGGCCGCTGCACCACGCCGAGGTCGACGGCCTGGACGACGACCTGGTGGCCGCCGCCGGCGTCCCGTGTACCGGGCCGATGCTGCCCCCGGTGTTCTCACCCGGCGTGCATGCCCGGTTCGGCAGACCGACGACAGTGCACCCACGCCGCTGACGGCGGCCTCAGTGCCCGGTGTAGCCCGGCGGGTTGGCGCCCTCGACCCAGAAGTCCACGCCGAGCTCGGCGCCGGGCACGCAGTCGTACACCGACAGGTCGGTGACCCCGGCCTCCAGCAGCACGTCCTCGCACAGCAGCGTGTGACCGGTGTAGCTGGACGGCTTGGTGACCACTGCGTAGGCGGCGTCGGAGTAGACCTCGGGCTTGCGGGAGCGCGCCATCGACTCCTCGCCGCCGAGCAGGTTCTGCACCGCGGCCGTGGCCACCATGGTGCGCGGCCACAACGTGTTCGACGCGATCCCGGCGTCGCGCATCTCCTCGGCGATCCCCAACGCGCACAACGTCATCCCGAACTTCGCCATCATGTACGGGGTGGGCCGCAGCCACTTGGGTTCGAGCAGGATCGGCGGCGACAGCGTCAGGATGTGCGGGTTCTCCCGGCCCTTCATGTGGGGGAGGCAGGCCTGCGAGACCGCGTAGGTGCCGCGCACCTGGATGCCGTTCATCAGGTCGAAGCGCTTGAGCGGGACCTCCTCGATCGAGCCGAGGTTGATCGCCGAGGCGTTGTTGACGCAGATGTCGATGCCGCCGAACTGCTCGACGGCCTTGGCCACCGCGGCCTGCACCGAATCACCGTCGCGGACGTCGCCGACGATGGGCAGTGCTTGACCGCCGACCTCCTCGATCTCCTTGGCCGCCGTGTAGATGGTGCCGGGGAGCTTGGGGTGCGGCTCGGCGGTCTTGGCGACCAGTGCGACGTTGGCGCCGTCGGCGGCGATGCGTTTGGCGATGGCCAGCCCGATTCCGCGGCTGGCTCCGGAGATGAACAGGGTCTTTCCCGCGAGTGACATGGCGCTCACCCTATTGCGCGCGAATGTCCGCCGTCACCGCGTTCGTCAGCGCGATCAGATCCCGCGGCGCCAGCGAGACGTCCCAGCCCCGCTTGCCCGCGCTGCACAGCACCTGGTCGAAGTCCAGCGCCGAGGAATCCACCACCGTGGGCAGCGCCTTGCGCTGCCCGAGCGGGGAGATGCCGCCGACGACGTAGCCGCTGGACCGCTGGGCCGCCGCCGGGTCCGCCATCGTCGCCTTGGCGGCGCCGAGCGCCGCGGCGGCCGCCTTCAGCGAAAGCTTCGACGGCACCGGCAGCACCGCGACACCGAGTCCGGTGGGCAGCGCCACCACCAGGGTCTTGAAGATCTGCTCGGGCACCAAGCCGCCGGCGCGGGCGAGTTCGTTGACCGCTTCCTCGCCGAAGGAGTCGGTGCGCGGATCGTGCTTGTACTGCACCACGGTGTGCGGGACACCCGCGGCCACCAGGGCCGCGATCGCCGGGGTTGCTGCTCGCGCCACGGGGACAGACTAGGCGGGCCGGGAAATACCGCTCCGGTGACCGCTGTTGTTCCAGACAACTGAAGCGGTCCCCGTGGCCGGTCAGCGTGTGTTGTCGGTGTCAACCTTTAGGATCGTGGGAGGGGATTGATGGCGCCAGCGTCGGCCTTGGAGGCTCCGCTGCGTCCGGCGTACCTTCCGGACCTGCTCGGTGGCGCCACGACAGAAGGGACGGTGTTCCCCACGATGACCGACACCGACGGGTTGGCGCCCGACGCCGCCCTCGATCCAGACACGGCCCCGACGCGGGAGGAGACCGACGCCGAACTGACGGCCCGGTTCGAGCGGGACGCGATCCCGCTGCTCGACCAGCTCTACGGCGGCGCGCTGCGGATGACGCGCAACCCCGCCGACGCCGAGGACCTGTTGCAGGAAACCATGGTCAAGGCCTACGCGGGCTTCCGCTCCTTCCGCGAGGGCACCAACCTGAAGGCCTGGCTGTACCGGATCCTGACCAACACCTACATCAACAGCTACCGCAAGAAGCAGCGCCAGCCTGCGGAGTACCCGACCGAGGAGATCACCGATTGGCAGCTCGCCGCCAACGCGGAGCACTCGTCGACGGGACTGCGGTCAGCCGAGGTCGAGGCACTGGAGCTGCTGCCCGACAGTGAGATCAAGGAAGCCCTGCAGGCTCTGCCCGAAGAGTTCCGGATGGCGGTGTACTACGCCGACGTCGAGGGTTTCCCGTACAAGGAGATCGCCGAAATCATGGACACACCGATTGGCACGGTGATGTCGCGGTTGCACCGCGGCAGACGCCAGCTGCGTGAATTGTTGGCCGATGTAGCTCGCGACCGCGGCTTCATCCGGGGCGCGCAGTTCGACGCACCGGAGGAGGTGTCGTCATGAGCGGCTCGGAGACCACCGGGGCCACCGGCGACGAGGACCGCTGGAGCCCGCCCATCGGGCCGATCGACCCGGAGCACCCCGAGTGCGCCGCGGTCATCGCCGAGGTCTGGACGCTGCTCGACGGGGAATGCACCGTCGAGACCCGCGACCGGCTCAAGCAGCACCTTGAGGAATGCCCGACGTGTCTGCGGCATTACGGCATCGAGGAGCGGGTCAAGCGCCTGATCGCCACCAAATGCAGTGGTGAACGCGCCCCCGAGGGGTTGCGTGAGCGGCTGCGCCTGGAGATCAGCCGCACCACGATCATCCGTCGCGGTTAGCGCACCGACTTCGAGCCGGCGTTGGGCCGCTTGCCGTGATTGGCCTTCGAGTGCTTGCGGTCGCGCTTCTTACGGCCACGCTTGGCCATGGTGTACCTCCAAGTTGTCGGTGATTGCTCACCCAGCGAGCGGCGGGTGCGTTGGAACCATTGTCGCATGCCGCTCCGACAGCCTTTCCCGGGCGCCCGGCGGTGACGGGGCCGAAGTCCGCCGCGATCCGCGCGTAGGCACCCCGTTGTGGTTCGATAGACGCGACAGCACCAGCGGCAAGTGAGTGGGGTGAAGATGGCCGAGGACGTTCGCGCCGAGATCGTGGCCAGTGTGCTCGAGGTCGTGGTTCACGAGGGCGATCAGATCGGCGAGGGCGACACCTTGGTGCTGCTCGAGTCGATGAAAATGGAGATCCCCGTGCTCGCCGAGGTGGCAGGTACCGTCAGCAAAGTCAGTGTGTCGGTCGGTGACGTCATCCAGGCCGGCGACCTGATCGCGGTCATCAGCTAATCCCAGCCCGTGTCCACCCTCGGTGATCTGCTCGCCGAGCACACCGTCCTGCCCGGCAACGCCGTCGACCACCTGCACGCGGTGGTCGGGGAGTGGCAGCTGCTGGCCGACCTGTCCTTCGCCGACTACTTGATGTGGGTGCGCCGCGACGACGGCATGCTGGTGTGCGTCGCGCAGGTGCGGCCCAACACGGCGCCGACGGTGCTGCTGGCCGATGCCGTCGGAACCACCGCCGAACCGGCCGACATCCCGATCGTGGCCGCGGCCTTTCACTCCGGGGTGATCGGCGCCGTCACCGTCGAGGGGGAGGACGGCGCGCCGGGCCTGAACGTCGAAGCCGTGCCGGTGCGCTACGGCAGCGAGGTGGTGGCGGTGCTGACCCACCAGACGTCGTCGGCCCCCCGGCAGGCCAGCCCGCTGGAAGCGGCCTACGCCGACTGCGCCGAAGACCTGCTGCACATGCTCTCCGAGGGCACCTTCCCCAACGTCGGGGACCTGGCCATGTCCCGATCGAGCCCGCGCGCCGGCGACGGCTTCATCCGCCTCGACGACACCGGCGTGGTCACCTTCGCCAGCCCGAACGCGATCTCGGCGTACCACCGGATGGGCCTGGCCGCCGAGCTGGAGGGCCACAACCTGCTCAGCGTGACCCGACCGCTGATCTCCGACCCGTTCGAGGCGCAGGAACTCGCCGACCACATCCGGGATTCGCTGGCCGGCGGCTCGAGCATGCGGATGGAGGTCGACGCCGGCGGCGCCGCCGTGCTGCTGCGCACGCTGCCGCTGGTGGTGCACGGAAAACCGGTCGGCGCCACCGTGCTGATCCGCGACGTCACCGAGATCAAGCGCCGCGACCGGGCGCTGCTGTCCAAGGACGCCACCATCCGCGAGATCCACCACCGGGTGAAGAACAACCTGCAGACCGTTGCGGCGCTGCTGCGGCTGCAGGCCCGGCGCACCACCAACGCCGAGGGCCGGGAGGCGCTGATCGAGTCCGTGCGCCGGGTGTCCTCGATCGCGCTGGTGCACGACGCGCTGTCGATGTCGGTCGACGAAGAGGTCAACCTGGACGAGGTGGTGGACCGCATCCTGCCGATCATGAACGACGTGGCGACAGTCAACGCGCCGATCCGGATCAACCGGGTGGGGGAGCTGGGCGTGCTGGACGCCGACCGGGCCACGCCGCTGATCATGGTGATCACCGAGTTGGTGCAGAACGCCCTCGAGCACGCCTTCGACACCACCACCGAGCAGGGCTGCGTCACGATCCGCGCCGAGCGGTCCGCACGCTGGCTCGACATCGTCGTCCACGACGACGGCCGCGGCCTCCCCGAAGGGTTCAGCCTGGAGAAATCCGACCGGCTCGGCCTGCAGATCGTGCGGACGTTGGTGTCGGCCGAACTGGACGGCTCACTCGGTATGCACGACGTGCCCACGGGCGGCACCGACGTGACGCTGCGGGTGCCGCTCGGGCGGCGCAGCCGGGCCAGTCAGTACTGACCAATGCCCCTTGTCCGCACCGGTAATGGGTGATCTTCGCAACAATGCGAATTGGCGCGCGAAAGCGTCGGAATGGAATTCACATAGTTACGGCCCCGACATTTCGTCGGGGCCGTGGGCTCGGTGCGGTGAGGTCAGACCCCGCTGCGGGCCTTGGTCCGAGCATTGCGGCGCTTGAGCGCACGACGCTCGTCCTCGCTCATCCCGCCCCACACGCCCGCGTCCTGGCCGGACTCCAAAGCCCAGCTCAGGCACTCTGCGGTCACCGGGCACCGGTTGCAGACGAGCTTCGCGTCAGCGATCTGGGCAAGGGCCGGCCCGCTGTTCCCCACCGGGAAGAACAGTTCCGGATCCTCGTCGCGACAGACCGCCTTGTGGCGCCAATCCATTGGTCCAACTCCCTTTCATGTGCGCAGCAGAACGCACGAGCTTTACTTCGGCTGTTAACGCAAGCGCACCAAATGTTTCTGCGCTGTTGCATCCGATGCTTTCACAGGCTGAACGGATGTCAATAGCAGTTCGCTAACACGTGGTCAATCTCACTGCGGGGGACCGTCTCCAGACCCCTCACACATGTGTACTACGATCTACTCATCTGTGCCCTAAATCCAGGGTGTGAACTTCATTGCACCGAACAAAATCGCAGGTAGAACGCAGTTATCGAGATGCGGCCGGGGGTGGCGCGACCACCGCCAGGGCATCCGCCACGGCAGTGAACTCCATCGCTTCGCGCTCGCCGACGTAATCGCCGTCGATCTGACACGCCACCGGCGTGTCACTGGTCACTTTCAGCCAGGGCAGGTCGTCGTCGCGGATCAGATGCTTGGCGTCCAGCCGTGGCTTGCGGGACAACATCTGGCGCACCAGGCCCAGGTTCGCCCACACGTTCATGCTGGTGGTCGCAAAGACTCCCAAACCCGTCTCGAACGTCGTACCCGGGTTGGTCCACACCGGGCGGGCGTTGGCGTACGTCCACGGGCTGGAATTGGACACGAACGCGAAATGCACGCCCGGCACCGGCTCCCGGCCGGGCAGATGCAGGGTCAGCGTGGCCTCCTTGCGGGCGCTGGCCAGCACCTCCCGGATGGCCACCCGGACATAGCGCGACGCGGTCACCGGCCGGCCCTTGCTGCGCTGGGCCTCCACGGCGGCGACCACGTCGCCGTCGACACCCATGCCGGCGGTGAACACGCCCCAGCGTTCGTGGCAGTTCATCAAACCGATGCGGCGCCAGGACCTGGTGCGGCGGTGCAGGCTGAGCAGGTCGACGAGCTGGTTGGTGGCCTGCAGCGGGTCCGGGCTGATGCCCAGCGCGCGGGCGAACACGTTGGCCGACCCGCCGGGCACCACGCCGACGGCCGGTCCGGCATTGGCCGGGCCCGCCTCCGCGAGAATGCCGTTGACCACCTCGTTCACCGTGCCGTCGCCGCCGTGCACGATCAGCACGTCCACCCCGCCGCGGGTGGCGTCGCGGGCGATCTCGATGGCGTGCCCGCGGTGATCGGTGTGCGCGACGGTGAGTTTGACCCGGCTCTCCAGCGCGTGGGCGAGCAGATCACGCCCGGCCGGCGTCGTCGAGGTCGCATTCGGGTTGACGATCAGCACGGCACGCACGAGGGGTGAGCCTATCGGGACCACGGAACACCCGGCCGCGTCGTCGGCCCGCCACCTCTCCGGACCGGGGCCGCGGCGCCGGTACCGTACAACGGTGACCGAACGTCGACTGCTCCTCGTCAACGGGCCCAACCTCAACCTGCTCGGCACCCGGCAACCCGAGGTGTACGGCACCACCACGCTGCCCGAGATCGAGGCCAGGGTGACCGAGCTGGCCGCCGAATCCGGCCTGACGGTGCGCGCGGTGCAGAGCAACCACGAGGGCGTGCTGGTCGACGCCATCCACGCGGCAGCCGCCGACTGCGCGGGCATCATCATCAACCCGGCCGCCTACACCCACACCTCGGTGGCGATCGCCGACGCGTTGCGTTCTGTCGCCCTCCCGGTCGTCGAGGTGCACCTGAGCAACATCCATGCCCGCGAGGAGTTCCGCCGCCATTCGTTCATCTCGCCGGTCGCGGCCGTGGTGGTGGCCGGTGCAGGGGCGTTCGGCTACGAGATGGCGGTGCGCTACCTGGCGAGCAGGCTGGCACCGTGACGCTGCCGCCGCGCGCGGTGCGGGTGGCAGGCGGAATCGCCGCGCTGCAAGGCGCTTTGGCGATCGTCGTGGCCGTGACGCTGTGTGTGCGGGAGCTGGCGGGCCACCACGAGGCCGCCATCAGCGGCTACGGCACCGCGGCCTGGTTCGCGATCATGGGCTCGGCGGTGCTGGCCGCCGGTGTGGCGCTGTGGACCGGCCGTCGCTGGGGCCGCGGCATCGCGGTGTTCGCCAACCTTGTTCTGCTTCCCGTCGCGTACTACGTCTACAGCTCAGGGCATCTGGCGTATGCGGTGCTGGTCGGCGGTGTGTCGCTGGCGGTGCTGGTGCTGCTGTTCAGCCCCGCGGTGCTGCACTGGCTCGGTCAGGACCCGGCCGCCAACTCGGACAGTTCCGGCCCCGACACCCGGTAGGTGATCCACTCGTTCTGCGGGCGCCCGCCGACACCGTCGTAGAGCGCGATCGCGTTGGTGTTCCAGTCCAGCACTGCCCAGGTCAACCGGGTGTACCCGTGCTCGACGCATTCGCGGGCCAGCGTGGTGAGCAGCTTGCGCGCCAGCCCGCGGCGGCGGAACTGCGGGCGGACGTAGAGATCTTCGAGGTAGATGCCGGCCACCCCGTCCCAGGTGGAGAAGTTGCGGAACCACAATGCGCCGGCGGCCGGCTCACCGTCGACCTCGGCGACGTGGCCGAACACCGTCGGCTGAGCACCGAAAAGCGCTTCCCGCAGCTGACTTTCGGCCACCGTGCAGTCCGCGGCGGCATGCTCGAACTCGGCCAGCTCGTGGATCATCGCGGTCAGCGGACCCTCGTCGCCGGGCCGCGCCCGGCGGATGACCTCATTCATCTGGCACCCCCAATGCCGACAGGATGGTCCTGAATTTCGTTGTGGTCTCCGCGACTTCGTCGTCGGGATCGGATTCGGCGACGATGCCGCCACCGGAGTGCGCCTCGGCGCTGCGCCGGTCGGCGGACAGCTGAGCGCACCGGATCGACACCACCCAGCGGCCGTCGCCGCGCTGATCACACCAGCCCACCGCGCCCGCGTAGAACCCACGGTCGCCCTCGATCTCGCCGATCAGCTCGGTGGCCGCCGCGGTCGGAGAGCCGCCGACGGCCGGGGTCGGGTGCAGCGCGAGAGCCAGATCCAATGCGGTGGTGGATCTTTCCCGCAAGGTCGCGGTGATCGGGGTGTACAGGTGCCACACCGCGGCGGTCTTGCTGAGCTGGGGTTGCTCGGCGATCTGCAGGTCGGTGCACAGCGGCTCGAGCGCGTCGCGCAACGCGTCGACGACGAGTTGGTGTTCGTGGCGGTTCTTCGCCGACGCGGCCAGGGCGGCACCGCTGGCCGCGTCGGCGTCGGCGTCGGGCAGCCGCGGCGCCGAGCCGGCGAACGGCCGGCACGTCACCTGGTCCCCGCGCCGGGCCACCAGGAGCTCGGGGCTGGCACCGACCAGCACCGTTCCGGAGTGCCCGTCCCCCGCGGCCGACAGGTCGACCAGGTAGGCGCTGGCCGCCGCATCGGTGGCCAGCCGGGACAGCAGCGTCCTGGCGTCCACCGGACCGTCGGCGGTCAGCCGCAGCGCCCGCGCCAGCACCACCTTCTGCAGCGCGGCGCCGGGTACCCGCAACCGCTCGACCGCCGCCGCGACCCGGGCGCGGTGTTCATCGGCGGGCGGGACGGTGGCCGCGATCGTCACCGTCGGCAGCTCCCGCGTCGGCCAGTCCGGCAGCGGCGAGGTGAACCGCACGGTCTGCGGCCGCATCAGCGCCGCCGGCTTGGTGACGTCAAAAGGCAAGGCGCCCAGAATGATCGGCGTACTGTGCGAGGCCAGGGCGGCGCGGGCGTCGGCGATCCGGGGGAACGCCGTGTGCACACCGTCGGCGACGACGACGCCGTCGGCGCCGGTGAGCACGAACACCGGTTCGCGGGTCATGGCGCGACCGGGTCGGGGTGGCCGGTCAACGCCAACGCGGTGAGCTGGCGTTGACCGTGCTCGAATCCGCACACCGCGATGGACACCGCGGGCATCGCGAAGCGGATTCCTTCGTAGACGGGTTGTTCGATCCAGCGGGTGATCACCGCGCGGGAGAAGTGTCCGTGCCCGACGAACACCACGTCGCGCGACTCCATGTGCTGCAGCGCCGTCGCGATGGCCCGGTCGGCGCGCTCACAGACCTGCGCGGAGGTCTCGCCGCCCGGGCAGCCGTGCGTCCACACCAGCCAGTTCGGCACGGTCTCGCGGATCTCCGCGGTCGTGGTGCCTTCGTAGTCGCCGTAATCCCATTCGCTGATCAGGGGATTGACCTCGTCGACGGCCAACCCGGCCAGTTCGGCGGTGGTGCGGGCGCGCTGCCGCGGGCTGCACACCACATACGGCGAGTCCAGCTGCAGCTGTCGCAGCGTTTCCCCGGCCGCACTGGCCTGCTCGCGGCCGTGCGCGGTGAGGTCCAGCTCGGTGCGGCTGGTGTGCTTGCCCGACTTCGACCACTCCGTTTCGCCGTGGCGGAGCAAGATCAACCGATGCGCGAGGAGGGCCACAGGATCCGATTCTGCCGTACCGGGGCTCGATTCTGTCGCACGCCGGCGCAGCATCCGCCCGGCCATGACAGGATGGCGGGGTGACGCGGGTACTTGCGGTCGCCAATCAAAAGGGTGGAGTTGCCAAAACCACAACCGTCGCGTCCCTGGGCGCGGCGATGGTGGAGCTCGGTCAACGGGTGCTGCTGGTGGACCTGGACCCCCAGGGCTGTCTGACGTTCTCGCTGGGCCAGGACCCCGACAAGCTGGCGGTCTCGGTGCACGAGGTGCTGCTCGGCGAGGTCGAACCCGACGCGGCGCTGGTCGACACGGCCGAGGGAATGACGTTGCTGCCGGCCAACATCGACCTGGCCGGTGCGGAGGCGATGCTGCTGATGCGCGCCGGCAGGGAGTACGCGCTCAAGCGTGCGCTGGCCAAGGTGTCGTCCCGGTTCGACGTGGTGATCATCGACTGTCCACCGTCGCTGGGGGTGCTGACCCTCAACGGGTTGACCGCCGCCGACGACGTGATCGTGCCCCTGCAGTGCGAGACGCTGGCCCACCGCGGCGTGGGCCAGTTCCTGCGCACCATCACCGACGTCCAGCAGATCACCAACGCAGACCTGACGCTGCTCGGCGCGTTGCCCACGCTGTACGACTCCCGCACCACACACAGCCGCGACGTCCTGCTCGACGTCGCCGACCGGTACGGGTTGCCGGTGCTAGCGCCGCCGATCCCGCGCACCGTGCGGTTCGCCGAGGCCAGCGCCTCGGGCGCCTCGGTGCTGACCGGCCGCAAGAACAAGGGCGCACTGGCCTACCGGGAGTTCGCCGCCGGTCTGCTCAAGCACTGGAAGAAGGGCAAGGCGCTGGCCACCTTCGCCCCGGAGGTCTAGCCTCCGAGCGCCACGACCTCGTCGCCGCGCTGTTCGACCAGCATGTCCCCGGCCGCCGCGGGCACCACCGGACCGTCCACGGGCGGACGCTGCAGCGGGATGTGCCGGTCGCCCTCCCCGGTGACCGGGTCGAACACGTCGTAACCGCTGCTGACCGGCACCATCAGCTTGCCGGCCATGATCGTCGCCGGGCCGACCGGCGCGTTGGGCCCCGAGGCGGCGACGGTGTACCTGTACTCGAGGTTGTTGGCGGAGAACACCATCAGGTCCCGTCCGGTCCACCAGGTGATCAGGTCGCCGGCGCGCGACATCTTCGCGTCCGGGGAGGCCGGCTGCGCGACCACCGTGCTGGCGATCGTCGCGCCGGTCTCGTCGACGATGTCGACCCGCGGCCTGGGGGTGGACACGTACACCGCGGTCGTGGTGTCGGTGACCGCGACCACGCGCGCGCCGCTGCCGTCGGGAACGCCGCCCTGCTGCACGTACTTGAGCTCCGGGGTGTCCTCCTCGTCGGAGGGCCGCAGCAGCGTCAGACGCAGATCGGCCTGGCTCTCGCAGGCCTCCAGCACCGACACCGCCGACGAACTGGCCGCTGCGGAGACGAAGCGGCACAACGGGGATGCCGGGATGTCCGGTTTGATCGGCGCGTCCAGCGCGCCGTAGCTGAGCATCCGGACCATGTCCGAGCGCCACATCTCCAACCGGGTGTCGCCGGCCGAGAGCACCGTGGCGCCGTCGCCGGACAGCGTGACGTGCTTGTCGGCGTAACTGGACCGGGCCGGGCCGCGCACGCCGGTCTTGGCGTCGACGGTGCTGACCTGGCCACAACCCCGCCGGTCCGGGTACACCGCCACGGCGTAGTTGTAGACCCAGGTCACCCCGCACAGATCCAGGTCGCGGGCGTAGCTCCACAGCGTGGCACCGGTCCGCGGGTCCCGCCCGGTCATCTCGCGGCCGTCGCCGGTCACCACCGCGCCGGCCACCACCAACGGCTGCGTGGTGGCCGCACTGCTCGCGGTCCACCGCTGTTGCAGCGAATCAGGAACGGCCACAGCGGGTTTCAGGGCGGGCACGGGTTCGGCGGCGGGCCTGCTGATAGTGGCGCGCGCATCGCTGGTCCACCACACCGCGGCGGCGACGAGCACGATCACCGCGGCGATCACCGCAGCCGCCACCAGATCGCCCCGGGTGAGGCGTTCGGGTCTGACCATCGCGTGGTCGGGCGGCTAGCCGGTGCTCGCGGTGGCGGCCTTGTTGGGGCGACGACGGCGCCGCCGGCGGGCCGGACGCGCCCCGTCCTCGGACCCCTCCGAAGCGTCGGTGGCCTCAGCGTTCTCGCTGTCCGCGCCGGCCTGTTCGGCCGGGTTCTCCGGATGGCCGCCCAGGGGCTTGCCGCCCCGGGTGCGTCGGCGGGTGCGGTTGCGGGCCGGCCGCACCCGCGGCTCGCGGGGTTCGCGCTTGGCCTTGTCGGAGGACCGGGCCGGCTTACCCACGGTGCCGCCGGCGTCGGCGGGGATCTTGAGCTCTTCGTAGAGGTGCGGCGAGCTGGAGTACGTCTCGGCGGGATCGGGGGTGTCGAGCCCGAGCGCCTTGTCGATCATCGCCCAGCGCGGGAGCTCGTCCCAGTCGACCAGCGTGACGGCGATGCCGGTCTTGCCGGCGCGGCCGGTGCGGCCGATGCGGTGCACGTAGGCCTGCTCGTCCTCGGGGATCTGGAAGTTGATCACGTGCGTGATGTCGTCGATGTCGATCCCGCGGGCGGCGACGTCGGTCGCGACCAGCACGTCCACCTCGCCGGTACGGAACGCCTTGAGCGCCTTCTCGCGGGCGCCCTGGCCGAGGTCACCGTGCACGGCGCCGACCTTGAAGCCACGCTCGGCGAGCTCATCGGCGACCTTCTGCGCGGTGCGCTTGGTGCGGGTGAAGATCATCGTCGCGCCGCGGCCCTCGGCCTGCAGGATGCGCGCGACCATCTCGACCTTGTCCAGGGCATGCGCCCGGTAGGCGAACTGCTCGGTGGTGTCGTGGGTGGCCGACGAATGCGGCGCCTCGGCGCGGATGTGCGTCGGCTGCGTCATGAACGTGCGGGCCAGCGTGATGATCGGGTCCGGCATGGTGGCCGAGAACAGCATGGCCTGGCGCTGGGCCGGGATCTGCTTGAGGATGCGCTCGATGTCGGGCAGGAAGCCCAGGTCGAGCATCTCGTCGGCCTCGTCGAGCACCAGCGTCGAGAGCCCGCCGAGCTGCAGGTGACCCTGCTGGGCCAGGTCGAGCAACCGCCCCGGGGTGCCGACGACGACGTCGACGCCCTTCTGCAGCGCCTCGATCTGGGGTTCGTAGGGCCGGCCGCCGTAGATCGCGGTGACGGTCAGCTTGCGGGACTCGTCGGCCCGCAGGTACTTGGACGCACCGACGAGGTCTTCGTAGACCTGGATGCACAGCTCGCGGGTCGGCACCACGACCAGGGCCCGCGGGATGCCGGTCAGCGGCCGTTCGGTGTCGGTGGTGATGCGGTGCAGCAGCGGCACGCCGAAGGCGAAGGTCTTGCCCATGCCGGTGCGGGCCTGACCGATCAGGTCGTCGCCGGCCAGCGCCAGCGGAAGCGTCAGCTCCTGGATGGCGAAGGCGTGTTCAATGCCGTTCTCGGCCAGGGCGCGCACGATTTCGTCGCGAACTCCGAGCTGGGCAAATGTGGGGGTGGTATGGGGGGTTACGGGTGTCATGCGGGGAGACGAAGCCTTTCGTGTTCATTCCTCGGTGCGTTCCACGCGCGCACGAGTTGTGAAGAAGAACTTCGTCGGGCCCAGCGCTGAGGGGGCGGGCCGCCACGTGCACGCACATTTCCAAGGTGCCTGCGACGTATTCAGCGCCAGTATGACCTGCTTCGATCTGCCGACAAACGCGCCGGCACCTCCTCCATGGTAGCTGCTCGATCCGCCGTCCGATGACCACGGGCCGCGGCGTCTACAGTTGGGGCCATGACTTCGACGCCGTCAGCCGAGTCGCGGGTCGCTCGAGAACACCGGATTTCGCCGGACCATCCTGGCATCGCCGAGCTGTTCGCGCTGCTGGCATACGGGGAGGTCGCGGCGTTTTATCGGCTCACCGACGAGGCGCGGATGGCCCCCAATCTGCGTGGCCGGATCAACATGGCCACGATGGCCGCTGCGGAGATGAACCACTACGAAGTGCTGCGCGACGCGCTGGAGCGCCGCGGCGTGGACGTGGTGCCCGCGATGACGAGGTACGCGTCGGCGTTGGAGAACTATCACCGGCTCACCACGCCGAGCACCTGGCTGGAGGCACTGGTCAAGACGTACGTGGGCGACGCACTGGCCGCCGACTTCTACCTCGAGATCACCGGGTCGCTGCCGACCGAGGTCGCCGACGTGGTGCGCTCGGTGCTCTCCGAAACCGGGCATTCGCAGTTCGTGGTGGCCGAGGTCCGCGCCGCGGTCACCGCCAGCGACCGGCAGCGGCACCGGCTGGCGCTGTGGTCGCGGCGGCTGCTGGGCGAGGCCATCACACAGGCGCAGTTCGTGCTCGCCGATCACGACGAACTCGTCGACCTGGTGATGGCCGGCGGCGGGCTGTCGCAGATGACCGATTTCTTCGACCGCCTGCAGAACACCCACAACACCCGGATGCGGGAGCTGGGCCTGGCCTGACTCAGCGTGTGCAGTTGGTGATCATCGAGTTGCTGTTCTGCACCGCGATCAGGTTCCCGTTCGCATCGGTGATGCTGCAGTTGAGCTGACCACCGACGCTGGTGGCGGTCACCGAGCTCAGCGTCACCCCCGGATCCAGCACCACGGTCTTCGACCAGGGCAACGCGACGTTGACGTCGGTCTGCAGGGCGCCTTGGGCGTCGGTGTAGATCACCGTGACGAGGTCGAGGAGCTGGCGGTTTCCGGTGATCTGGTAGGTGACGGTGCCGGGCGCGGCCGACGGCGGCGGGGGAGCGGCCTGCGGGGCCGGCAGCAGCGGTTGCGGCGCAGCGGTGGAGGTTTCGGCGGTGGGGCTGACCGTGGTGACGGTCTCGGCGGGCAGCGAGGGCGCGGGCGCCGGCGGGGCGGCCACCACCGGCGCCGACGGCGTCGGGGTGGGTGCGGCCGACGTGGCCGCGGGCTCGGTCGAGGACGCCACCGTCGCCGACACCGAACCGCTGTCGCCGCCGCTGAGGATCACGCTGGTGGTGATGACGGCGACGAACAGGATCGCGCCGGCCACGCCGGCGATCCACATCCACCGGCGGTCGACGCTGGCCTCGTCGATCTCGTACTCGTCGTAGTCCTCGACGGCCTCGTAGTCGTCGTCCGGGTAACGGGGGTAGGCGTCGGTGTCGAGGTCGCCGTAAGGGTCCTCGCCGCGGTAGCCGTCATCGCGCCGCCGGTACTCCCGCGGGCTGCGGATGCGCTCGGTCGGCGTCAGGGAGTACGGCGATTGTGCGGTGTATTGCCTGTTCATCCAGCTGTCCCAGTCGTTTCCTTGCGTTGCGGGGCCGATGCTATCGAGGCAGGAGTGGCGCGTGGGGTTGACTCGCCTGCCGCTCGGTCACGGTCGGGACTCGGTTCGGTCGCCGCGGCGTCGCGGTCCGGAACCATGGCGCGGGGCGCTTCGCCGGGTCGGTGCCGGGTGTGTTCGCTGACCGCGTAGGTCCCGGCGCCGCCCCGCCCGGCCGGCGTCCACTAGCCTCCTGTGGAGAAGACGTCGTTTGAACAGAAGGGTTCTCACCGTGGAGGTCAAGATCGGTGTCACCGACAGCCCGCGCGAGCTGATCCTGAGCAGCGCGCAGACGCCGGCCGAGGTGGAGAAGTTGGTCACCGATGCGTTGGCTGCCGGGAACAACAGCGTGCTGGCTCTGACCGATGAGAAGGGCCGCCGATTCCTCGTGCAGTCCTCGCGGATCGCCTATGTGGAGATCGGGGCGGCCGACTCGCGCCGCGTCGGTTTCGGCGTGGGCCTCGACGCCTCCAAGACCGCCGGCTGACACTCACGAGCGCCGGCCCACTCACGAGCGCAGGCCCACTCACGAGCGCTGGCCCACTCAACGCCGAAATTGCATTCCAGCAGCCAAAGTTCGAGAAGAGGCCTGCTGGAATGCAATTTCGGCGTATGGGGGGCGGGGCCCCAAGGGTGGGGGGTGAAGGCCCGGCCGCCTACTTGGGTTCCGGCTCGGGATCGAGCTCGCGCTCGGCGAGCGCGGCCTCGGCCGCGGCGGCCTGCTCACGCTCCTGCTCGATCCGCTGCGCGGTGGGCACCGCGATCCACACCGCGATCAGCATCGCCACCACACCCGCGACGAACTTGCCGATCATCAGCGGGCCGATCAGGTTCGGCTGGAAGTTCGCGGTGAACGCCAGGTGATCGCCGACCAGGAACGCCGACGTGGTGCCGAACGCGATCACCAGGACCTTCTCCTTGGCCCGCATGTGCGGGACGAGGTGGAACGCCGCGATCATGTTCGCCGCCGCGGCCAGCACGCCGGCCGTGCCCTCCGGGCTGATGCCGAACCACTTGCCGATGACTGCCAGCGGCTTCTCCAGGTAGGTCCGGATGACGTAGACCAGCGGGAACGCCCCCGCCAGCACGATCGCCACGTTGCCGGCGATCTCCAGCGGACGCATCTGGTCGTCGGCGGTGGCGATGATCGGCTGGAAGTCCCACCAACTCAGATGTGAGCTGAAGAAACCGGTCACGTGCTCGACGATGGCCAGCGCCAGCACCAGGTAGATGGCGCCGTTGAGGACCTTGCCGAACATGATGAACGCCGCCACCATCGCCCGGGTGATGAAGTACAGCCCCACGGCGATCGCGACGCTGACGATGATCACCGGCAGCAGGTTCAGCAGCACGTCACCCATGCCGAAACCGTCCAGGCTGGCAGCCGATTCGCCGTCGGTGACCGGATCCGCGCGCACCGGCGAGTGCGTCAGCAGCACGATCCCCATCGTGATGATCACGCCGAGGGGGACTGTGAGGATCCCGCTCATGATGCCCAGCGCGAAGTACTGGTGATCGCGCTTGTGCAGCATCGCAAGACCGACCGGAATGGTGAACGAGATGGTGGCGCCGGCCATGAACCCGGTCACCGCGGCGGTGACCCAGGCGCCGGTCGACCCGGCGGTGGCGTGCGCCAGCTGGTAACCACCCATGTCGCTGGCGATGAATGTCGTTGCGGCCATCGCCGGATCGGCGCCGAAGAGGGCGAAGACCCGCCCGATGACGTTCTCGACGAACCACGCCAGGTAGGGCAGACCTGCCATCACGCCACCGACGGGCACGAACAGCGGGCCCAGGGCGTAGATGCCCTCTTTGAACTCGTGCCCGATGCCGCGATCACCCCGGAACACCAGGCAGACCGCTCCAATGATCACGAACGCCATCATCAGGTAGATGACGGCGTTGCCGAGATGGGCCATCGGCAGATTTCCCTTCCTAGACGAAGCCGCGGATCGGTGGCTATCGGGTCAGCGATCCCAGCGCTTCACGGTGGTTCCAACTTGTCCTGCGATTGAGATCTCGGGGGTGGGCGAGGCTCGACAACTACGCCGGGTGGAGGTGTTGCCCGTCGTCCCGACCGCCGCGGTGGGTTGGCCACCGCGGTCCGGGTCACGCGCGACTCGCCGCTGTCTCGTTCGCCCCGCGACCGTCGTCACAGGCCGAATGCTGGAATGACAGGAGAATAGGTGAAAGCGATAGCAACGACTGTTTGATCAGGTGCACTATGCGTATCTCGGATATTTCGGGTCGTACACTTCTGATTTACCTATGGATAGTGTGCCGGAAGGGGTACCGACTTTGCCCTCGCTCATGGACGTCTGGGATGCGACGCGTATGCGGCTGCTGGTCGAACTCGACCGGGGCTCCACTCTATCGATGGCCGCCAAGACGGTTGGCATCAGCCAGCCGTCGGCCAGCGAGCATCTCCGCCTGCTCAGCACCGCGGCCGGCGAGCCGGTGGCAGAACGCAACGGGCGTTCGCTGACGTTGACTCCCGGAGGGCGGATCCTGGCCCGCGTCGCCTCGCAGGCGCTGTCGAACCTCTCGGCGGGCGAATCGGCGCTCGCCGCCCGCGCAGGATTGCGGACGGGAACCCTGGACATCGGTGCCTCGTCGGTCCCGGGCACCTACATCCTGCCCCACGTGGTCTCCGACTTCGTGCAGCGTTGTCCGGACGTCACCGTGCGCCTCTCGGTAGGGCCCAGCGACGCCGTCATCGACTGGCTGCTCGACGGCCGGATCACGCTGGCCATCACCTGCAGCGAGATCACCACACCGGGACTGCGGGTGGAGACGGTGGGCCCCGATGAGATCGTCGGCATCTGCAGCCCCGGCATCCTCGACATCAGCTCCAGTGGTCATGTCGGCCGCGACCAGCTCGTCGGCCAGACGCTGCTCGTCCAGGAGCGTGGCTCGAGCACCCGGGTTCAGGCCATCGACCTGCACGGCGCCGGCTCCGGCTGGAAGTCGGTGTGGGAGCTCGGGTCTGTCGACGCGGTCAAACGCGCCGCGCGCGAGCGCACCGGGGTGGGGTTCGTCTCCATCCACTCGATCGCCGAGGAGCGCCGCCGCGGCGAGCTCGTCGAGTTCCGGGTCGACGGGGTCAACTGGGGTCGCCGCGACGTGCGGGCGGTCGCGCTGCACGGGGTGGTCACCGCCCCAGCCGATCACTACTTCAAGGTGCTGCTCACCGACGCCATCGGGGGTCCCGCCGCGGCGCCATCGGTGCCCGGCTGACGTCGGGGGAGCGGGACGCGACCATCGGACGTACCGATCATTGATCCCGCTGATATGCGTTCTCCCCATACGAAGCGCCGCCGTCTTGGCGTCCCGTATCGGTTTTGCCTACCCTTCGCACTATCGACGCGACCCACTCGGGTCCGGTCCCAAGAGAGGTGACACTTGCCGGCTCAACCCATACCGGTCGACGTCCTCGTCATCGGCGCAGGAGTGGTGGGCACGGCGCTCGCTCGTGAACTGTCGTTCCTCGACGTCGACGTCGCGGTGGTCGAGCGCTGGCACGACGTCGCCGAGGAAACCTCGAAGGCCAACAGCGGCGTGACCAACTGCGGCTGGTCGCTGACGCCGGGAAGCCTTGAAGGCCAGTTGGTTTCGACGTCCTACCCGCAGTGGGAGAAGGTCACGGCCGACTTGGGGGTGGCCTGGCGGCCGGTGGGCATCACCATGCTCGCCTTCACCGACGAGGAAGTCGCGGCCCTCCCGTCCTGGGCCGAGCGGTCGCTGCAGAACGGCAACGAGGCGCTGCTGCTGCGCGGCGACGAGATCTTCGAACACGCACCGCACGCCTCACCGCAGGCCAAGGCCGCCGTGCACGTCCCCGAGGAGGCCGTCATCGATTCGGTGCGCCTCAGCGTGGCCTACGGCGAGCAGGCCGCGCTCAACGGCGTCCAGTTCCATTTCTCCGAACCGGTGATCGGCGCCGAGGTGTCCAACGGCGTCGTCACCGAGGTGTCCACGCCCAATCTGCGCTTCCGGCCCCGCTTCGTCGTCAACGCCGCCGGGCTCGGCGCCGACGAGGTGTCCCGGATGCTCGGCGGCGAGGACTTCACCGTCATCCCGCGCCGCGGCCAATGGGCGCTGCTCGACCGGGAATTCGCGCCGCAGGTGCCCGGCATCTTGACCGGTGTCCCGGGCAAGCTCGGCCACGGCCCGATGGTGCTGCCGACGGCCCACGGCTCGGTGCTGCTCGGGCCGACGGCCGAGGACCAGGAGGACAAGCTCGACCGGTCCACCGACGAGGAGAACCTGCGCGCGGTCGTCGACCGATGCAGGCAGATGATGCCGTCGATCGACCTGAACATGGTCACCAAGCGGTTCGCCGGGGTGCGGTCGCATTCCGACCCGACCTACCGCATCGGTTGGTCGGAGTCGGCGGGCAACCTCATGCAGGTCGCCGGCATCCGCTCGACCGGCGTGTCGGCATCGCTGGGGATCGCCCAGTACATCCGCGACCACCTGGTCGAGCGCGGCATGTCGGCCACGGCGAAGAAGAACGCCGTACACGAGCTCGAGTACTGCCGACCGCTCTGGCAGGACATGGACGTCCAGCTCAGTGCCCAGGATCCGTTGGGCCGCACGGTGATCTGCGCCTGCGAGAAGGTCACCGCCCGCGACATCCACCAAGCGTTGTCCTCGCCGCTGCCGGCGACCAGCATCATCGGGGTGGCCCGGCGCACGCACGCGACCTGGGGCCGCTGCCAGGGTTCGGCCTGCCTGTCCGGGGTCTCCTTCATCACCTCGCTCTACACCGGAGGCAAACCATGGCAGATCCCGTATCACGAAAAGGGATCCGATCTGGGCGTGGGGCCGACGGCATGACCGATGTCGTGGTGGCGGGTTCCGGCCGGTGCGGGTTGCACGCGGCCCGCATACTCGCCGAGGCGGGCCTGAAAGTCACTGTTGTGGAACGGCTCCCGGAGACAGGTGGCCAGGAACCCGAGCGTGACGCCCGCAAGCTGGAAAAGGCCGCGCGGCGCGCCGGAGCCGAGTTCAAGCTGGGCACCCTGGTGGTGTCCTACCGGGACGCTGTGGTGGAAACCCTCGGCATCGACGGCGCGTGGAGCGCCGAGATCCGGGCCCTGGTGCTGGCCACCGGGACGCGGCCGCGCACGCGGGCGGAACTCGGGATCAGCGGCGACCGCGGCGCAGGGGTGCTACCGGGCTCGGCGGCGGTGCACTTCCTGGACTCCGGCCTGCTGATGGGTTATCACCCCGTCGTCATCGGGCACGGCGAACTCGCCCGGCACCTCGGCGAAGCGCTGCTGGACAAGGGCGCCCGTACCGTCACCTCGGTGGCCGACCAGCCCCGGATCGGTCACTGGCCCAGCCAGATCCGCCAGATCGACAACGCGCGTGTCGCCGCCGTTCACGGCTTCCCGCACCTGCGTTCGGCCACCGTCGTCTCCGAGTCCGACACCGAGCGGGTCGACACGGACGCCATTCTGCTGGCCTGCGGGCGGGTGCCGATGCGCAATGTCGAAGGCGCGGTCGCCCCGGGGCCGACGATCGCCGACTGCTTCAGTACCGACGACCCGAAGACCGACGCCGAAGCCCTGCGTGCCGCACGGTCGGCCGCCCTGCGGGTCCACCAGATCGTGTCCTGATCGCCCCACCAACCATCGATGGAGCTGACGTGCAAGTACTTTCACCGGTAGGCCGGTTTCGCGTCTCGGCCGACGGTCTCCGGATCCGCAACGGCCAACTGGTCGTCAAGGCGTCGCTGGGTGCCTGGCGCTCGGAAGTGACCCTGGAAAGGGCCGATCTCCCGCTGCTGAGCGCGGTGGTCGGGGTCGGCGGCGGCCTGCTGGCCGCGGCATTCGGTGCGGGCCGCTGGTCGGCAGGCAAGAGCCGAGGAGCCGGCAAATGACCGTAACCTCACTGAGGTCCATTCTCGACGACGCGACCGCAGGCGGCTACGGCGTGCTGGCGCTCAACGTCTTCGACGATCTCACCCTGCGCGCAGCGGTCCGGGTGGCCGAAGACCTGCGCTCACCGCTGATCATCCAGACATCGGTGAAGACGGTCAAATCGATTGGCGCACCCCAGTTGTCAGCCATGTTCAGCCGGGTGGCAGAACCCGCTGGGGTGCCCGTGACGCTACACCTGGACCACTGCCCGCACCGTGAGGTCATCACCGAGTGTATCGAGAATGGTTGGAACTCCTTGCTGTTCGACGCATCTCACCTGCCGTTCGAGCAAGCGCGGGCCCAGACCATCGAGGTGGTCGCCGAAGCGCGCGCCGCGGGCGTCCAGGTCGAGGGTGAGATCGAAGGCATCCAGGGGGTCGAGGACGGGATCGGCAGCGACGACGCCCCGCTGGTGTACGACGACGACAGGGTGCTCGACTTCATCGAAGCCACCGGGATCGACTGCTTTGCACCGGCGATCGGCAACGCACACGGACAATACAAGTCGGTGCCCAAGCTCGATGTCGAGCGGGTGCAGCGGCTCTACGACAAGACCCGGGTGCCGATGGCGCTGCACGGCGGCTCCGGCCTGACGCCGGCACAGTTCACCGACCTCATCTCCGCGGGCTGCGCCAAGGTGAACATCTCCACCGCACTCAAGCAGGCCTTCATCGGCGGCTACCGCGGATACCTCGAGGACAATCCGAAGGCCAAGGAGCCGCTGGCGGTGATCGACCATGTGCACGGCCGGGTCGCCGACTGTGTCCGCTCACACATCGAATTGTTCGGTAGCGCAGGCGGTGTCGATTGCCCGGCCTGATCTTCGACTGCGACGGGGTGCTGGCCGACACCGAACGCGACGGGCACCGGGTGGCGTTCAACCGGGCGTTCACCGAGTCCGGCCTGGACTTCGAGTGGACCGTGCAGTCCTACGCCGAGGCCCTGCAGGTCGCCGGCGGCAAGGAGCGCATGCGCGCCATGCTGACCCCCGAGTTCTGCCGTCGGCACGGATTGGACGACGACCCGGCCGCGCTCGACGAGCTCGTCGCCGCGTGGCACCAACGCAAAACCGAGATCTTCGTGCAGATGTCGGCCGACGGCGAGCTCCCGGCCCGGCCGGGGGTGCGCCGGCTGGCCGCGGCGGCCCGAGCCGCGGGCTGGCAGCTCGCGGTGGCGTCGACGTCGGCGCACGCGTCGGTGCGCGGTGTGCTCGAACACGTCATGGGTGCGGAACTGGCCGCGCGGTTCACGGTGTTCGCCGGGGACGACGTGCGCGCCAAGAAACCCGCTCCGGACATCTATCTGCTCGCCCTGCAACGCCTGCAGCTGGCGGCCCACCAGGCGGTGGTGGTGGAGGATTCGGCGATCGGCGTGCGCGCCGCGCTCGCCGCGGGTCCCCAGGTGATCGCCACCACCAGCGCCTACACCGCCGACGAGGATCTCTCCGGCGCCTGCATCGTCGTCTCCTCGCTGGGCGAACCCGGTGGTGAACCGCTGCGAGTCGGCAAGAACGACACGGACACACCGATCGTCGACCACGTGGGCCTCGCCCACCTCGAGCGGATGCTGGACCGCGCGGCCGCGGCGCCGGTGAACAACTGAAACTGGTAGCGATCCCACAGTGAGGTGGCCTTGAGATGACGGATCGACGCACCACCGCGACCCGAGCAGGGTTCGAGGACATGGAAATCGTGGTGAAATCGCAGTGGCCCGACCGCGAATTCGAAGCGGTCGCACTCGACGGCGGGATGACCAACCGGAACTGGAAGGTCACCGTCGGCGAGGAGACCGGCCCGCGCGACTACGCCGTCCAGCTGCTCTTGCCCGACGATTCGGCCGCGCTGATCGGCATCAACCGCGACACCCATGAACGCGTCATGCACGTCGTCGACCGGCTGCGGCTCGGGCCGCGGCTGGTCTCCTGGCGCCGGGAGGCGCCCAAAGCCATCATCAGCGAGTACTTCGAGGACCGCGGGGCCGACCTCGCGGAGGACACCACCCGGGCGGCCGGGCTGGCCGCGCGTGCGTTGGCGTTGTTGCACACCAGCACCGTCGACGCGGACTTGCCGGGCTGGATCAGCGATCCGTTCGAGGGCATCGACTGGCTGTTCGCCTCCGTCGAGACCGTCGCCCCCGATCTGGCCGAGCAGTTCCGGTGGGCGATGGAGGTCAACGCCCGGTGCGGGCGGGCCCGCGGGCCCTACACGTCGTGTCTGCTGCATTCGGATCTGTCGCGGGGCAACGTGTTGGTCAACCCCTCCGGGGTCGGCCTCATCGACTGGGAGTACGCGGGCCTGGGCGACCGCTACTACGACTGTGCGGACTTCGTCGAGAAATGGGAGCTCGACCTGGATCAGGAGCAGGTGTTCCTCGACGGCTACCGCAAGGACGAGCCACTGGATTTCCTGGCCGCGGTGATCTACATGTACCGCTTCACCAGCCGGCTGCGAGAGGGGCTGTGGGCGGCCAGTATCAGCAAGGCCAACTTCATCGAGTTCGACCACGTCGGCTACGCGAAGAGCTGTCTGCAACGCCTCGTCGAGATCGCCGAGAGCCCGCGGTTCGACGACAGCGTGGAGGCCGTTGCCGCAGCACGGGACGGAAGGGGAGCCCGGTGACGGTGGTGCAGGTGACGGACCCCTTCCCGCAGGCCGACAGTCAGACCCTGATCACCGACCGCGGACTGCGGATCCTGGGACCTGACCGCGACGACGTCGCGGCCGTCGACAGCCGCATCCTGGCGAGCATCCAGGACACCGCGGAGGTGCGGGTCACCCCGCGGTTCCGCGAGGTCATGGACCTGTTCGAGCCCAAGCGCGAAGCGACGCCGGCCGGATTCCGCGTCGAGAAGCGGGTGGAAGACAGTTGCGTCGTGCTCGACCTGGTGCGCGACATCGGCTACGACCGCGGCGGCGTCCGCCGCCCGACCCAGGTGTTGTTCTCCGCTGACTCGGCCAATCCGTTCGAGATCGGCGAATGCCGCCACGTCATCGCCAACGTCACCTGCAACCCGGGCATCGTCTACGACCTGTTCCTGAACAACCCCGACGCCAACGTGGGTGGCCAGTTCGGGTCGCTGGAGGAGGTGCTGGGCGAGATCGCCGATGTGGTCGGGCCCGGCTGCGACGTCTCCGTCGAGCTCAACGACCCCTTCGAGCAGGACTTCTCCCGCATCCTCGACGAGATCGCCCGGTACGAGGAGATCCTCAGCAAGTACCGGCTGGTGGTGAAGGTCCCGCACACCGGCGCGATCACCCCCGGTCAACAACATGCCCTGCTCAGCGGTGACGGTCTGCTCGAGCACCGCTACGACGACGGGGCCCCGGCGGACCTGCTGCGCGGCCACGCGTTGGCGACCCGGCTCACCGATCTCGGCCACCGCGTCAACTTCACGCTGATGTTCGAGGCGCACCAGACCCCGCTGGCGCTGCAGTGCCGGCCCTACTTCATCAACGCGTTCATCCGGCACCGGCTCAATGCGACCCGGCGGATAGAAGGCCTGCTGGCCGGCTACCAGGCCACTGCCGACACCTGGTTCGCCACCGAGTTGCGGCGTTACCTGGTGGCCAACCACTACCTGGGCCGGGCCGACGAGAACCTGGACCTGTTGGAGACGTTGACGCTGGCCCGGCGCATCGTGGAGGCCCGCCGCCGCGACGGCTCCGACGGGCTCGACAGCGCCCGCGCGTCGATGCGCTGGCTACAGCGGTCGAACCTGGATTCGAGCCGGCTCATCATCTGCTCGATGGACGGCGACGAGATGTTCCCGGCCGTGACGTCGATGCTGCTGGAGCCGGAGCTGCGGGATATGCACAACCGGGTGCTGGTCACCACGGATCCGCGCTACCTGGCGCGCTGGTCCAGCAGCCCGCACGTGGTCGCCTACCAGCAGCGATTCCTCAAGGCGGTCGACTCGGCGCCAGCGCCGGCCACCCGCTGAGGAACCCGGCCGACCGCGTGAACGCCGGCCGTGAACAACCCCGCCGAAATTGCATTCCAGCAGCGAAAGTCCGAGTGAGTCCCGGCTGGAATGCAATTTCGGCGGGGGAAGAACGACCCGCCTGGGAGGCGAAGGAGAAGACCCGCCTAGGAGCGGGTCAGCGGGACGTGGGAGAGCCCACCCCAGATGAACTGCACCGTGCCCTCGACGGCGTCGTCCTTGGCGATCGGGCGCTCGTTGTTGAGCCAGTAGCGGGCCGAGTCCACGCTGATGCTCACCAGTCCCACGGCGATCATCCTCGCGCGGTGCGGCTCCAGCCCGGAATCATGGCTGATCAGGTCGAACACCGCATCGGTGCACGACTCGGTGGCGACCTTGACCTGCGCGGCCACCTGCGGTTCGGTCACGTAGTCGTTCTCGAAGATCAGCCGATAGCCCTGACCGTCGTGCTCGATGAAGTCGAAGAACGCCTCCACCGCGGCGCGGACGCGCTGACGGTTGTCGGTGGTGGTCCGCAGCGCCTGGCGCACCCCGGAGACCAGGTTGTCGACGTGCCGCTGCAGCACCGCCAGGTACAGCTCCACCTTCGAGGAAAAGTGTTGGTACAGAACAGGCTTGCTGACGCCGGCGCGCTCGGCGATCTCGTCCATGCCCGCGGCGTGGTAGCCGCGGTCGACGAACACCGCGCTCGCGGCGGCCAGCAGCTGCCCACGGCGCTCATCCCGGGGCAGCCGGTTGCCCCGCCGGGTGGCGGTAGCACCGGGTTGCCCGGTGCCGTTGGCGGGTTGACCCCCTCGCCGCGCCGCCTTGGCGAGCTCGCTCATCGAAACCTCTAGATCTACGCCGGCCGGCCGGCGTGCCGAATTCTCCGCGTTGACACTACTACCGTTGCGTGAACCCCGGCGTCGCGACATGTCGTTGGTGGCGCGCCAGAAGAGTAAGTCCCCTGGGCTGTGTCATCCTGGGTCGGTGACCTACGACTCCCGCACGCCAGGAGGGGAACTGGGTCCAGACCGTTTCGGGGGTGGCCGCGTTCCGGTGCTCCGCGACGACCGGAGAGAGCCGCTGCGCGCGCAGCGCGACCCGCTGGCGGGGGATTCCGGCCGGGCCCGCTCCAACCGGGACGAGCGCAAGCGCTGGCGCAAACAGACCTGGCTGGGCCGTTTCGTGTCCACCTACGGCTGGCGTGCCTACGCCCTGCCCGTGCTGGTCGTGCTCACCGTCGTGGTCGTCTACCAGACCATCACCGGCACCAGCGTGCCGCCGGTGCCCGAGGAGGAGGGCCCGGTGCAGGGCCCGCCTACCATCGGCGTCGCCAGCACCGCGATCGTCGGCGCGCCTCCCAAGGGGCTGACCGCCTTCGACGCCAACCTGCCCACCGGGATCCTGCCCGACGGCGGGCCGTTCACCCCGGCCGGCGCCCGCACCTGGCACATCGTGCCGGGCACCACCCCGCAGGTCGGCCAGGGCACCGAGAAGGTGTTCACCTACACCGTCGAGGTCGAGGACGGCATCGACACCACCACGTTCGGCGGCGACGACGGGTTCGCCCGGATGGTCAGTGAGACGCTGGCCAACCCGAAGAGCTGGACGCACAACCCCCAGTTGGCGTTCGTGCGCGTCGACGCCGGGTCCGGGGTGGAACCCGACTTCCGGGTGTCGCTGACCTCGCCGATGACGGTTCGCGACGGCTGCGGCTACGACATCCCGCTGGAAGCGTCCTGTTACAACCCGGCCTTCGAGGGCCAGCCCCGCGTCTTCGTCAACGAGGCGCGCTGGGTGCGCGGCGCGGTGCCGTTCCAGGGCGACGTCGGCTCCTACCGGCAGTACCTGATCAACCACGAGGTCGGTCACGCGGTCGGCTATCAACGCCACGAACAGTGCGCCGCCAACGGTGAGCTGGCCCCGGTGATGATGCAGCAGACGTTCTCCACCAGCAACAACGATGCCGCGCGGTTCGACCCCGGCACCGTGACACCCGACGGCAAGACCTGCCGCTTCAACCCCTGGCCGTACCCGATCGCCTAGCTGCTGGGCCGGGAAAGGCCGGGAAGCAGCGGCCCGGCACCGCTGTTGATTGCAGTAGCTATGCGCACCTGATGAGATGGTTCTGATAGCCCAACCAAGGAGAGTTCGGTGTCCACACCGCTGCCGCCGCTGGTCGAGCCCGCGGCTGAACTGACCCGTGACGAGGTCGCGCGCTACAGCCGCCACCTCATCATCCCCGACCTCGGCCTGGACGGTCAGAAGCGACTGAAGAACGCCAGGGTGCTGGTGATCGGGGCCGGCGGGCTGGGATCGCCGACGCTGCTGTACCTGGCCGCCGCCGGGGTGGGAACCATCGGGATCGTCGAGTTCGACACCGTCGACGAATCCAACCTGCAGCGCCAGATCATCCACGGCCAGTCCGACATCGGCCGCTCCAAGGCCGAGAGCGCACGCGATTCGATCCGCGAGATCAACCCGCTGGTGACGGTCAACCTGCACGAGTTCCGGCTGGAACCCGACAACGCCGTCGACCTGTTCGAGCGGTACGACCTGATCCTCGACGGCACCGACAACTTCGCCACCCGCTACCTCGTCAACGACGCGGCCGTGCTGGCCGGCAAGCCCTACGTCTGGGGATCCATCTACCGGTTCGAGGGCCAGGTGTCGGTGTTCTGGGAGGACGCCCCGGACGGGCTGGGCCTGAACTACCGCGACCTCTACCCGGAGCCGCCGCCCCCGGGCATGGTGCCGTCGTGCGCCGAGGGCGGAGTGCTGGGCATCCTGTGCGCGTCCATCGCCTCGGTGATGGGCACCGAGGCCATCAAGCTGATCACCGGCATCGGGGAGCCGCTGCTGGGCCGGCTGATGGTCTACGACGCCCTGGACATGACCTACCGCACCATCAAGATCCGCAAGGATCCGGCCACCCCGAAGATCACGGAGTTGATCGATTACGAGGCCTTCTGCGGGGTGGTCTCCGAGGAGGCCGCCCTCGCGTCGGCCGACGCCACCGTCACCCCGCGCGAGCTCCGCGAGTTGCTCGACTCCGGCACCAAGTACGCGCTCATCGACGTCCGTGAACCCGTCGAATGGGATATCAATCACATCGAGGGTGCCGAGCTGATCCCCAAGTCGACGCTGGAGTCCGGCGACGGGCTGGCGAAGCTGCCGCACGACCGGGTCCCGGTGCTGTACTGCAAGACCGGGATACGGTCGGCCGAAGCGCTGGCGGTGATCAAGAAGGCCGGATTCTCCGATGCGCTGCACCTGCAGGGCGGCATCGTCGCCTGGGCCAAGCAACTCGAACCCGACATGGTGATGTACTGACGCGGGGTTGACGCCGGTTCCCTCTAGGCTGTGGCGGTGACCGCCGAGCGACCGCCAGAGCATGTCCTTGCAGCCTTCGGGCTGTCCGGAGTGCAGCCGGTGCCGTTGGGCTCCAGCTGGGAAGGCGGCTGGCGGTGCGGCGAGGTGGTGCTGTCGATGGTCGCCGACCATGCCCGCGCCGCGTGGTCGGCCAAGGTCCGCGAGACGCTGTTCGTCGACGGGGTGCGGCTAGCCCGGCCGGTGCGCTCCACCGACGGCCGGTACGTGGTCGCCGGCTGGCGCGCGGACACCTACGTGGCCGGCACCCCCGAACCTCGCCACGACGAGGTCGTCTCCGCCGCGGTCCGGTTGCACGAGGCCACCGCCAAATTGGAGCGGCCCCGGTTCCTGACCCAACCGCCGGTGGCCCCGTGGGCCGACGTCGACGTGTTCATCGCCGCCGACCGGGCGGCCTGGGAGGAGCGGCCGCTGCACTCGCTGCCGCCGGGTGCGCGGGTGGCGCCGGGCACCGCTGACGGGCAGAAGTCCGTCGAGCTGATCAACCAGCTCGCCTCGCTGCGCAGGCCGACCAAGAGCCCCAGCCAGCTGGTGCACGGAGACCTGTACGGCACAGTGCTTTTCGCCGGCACCGCTGCCCCGGGCATCACCGACATCATCCCGTACTGGCGGCCGCCGGCGTGGGCGGCCGGGGTGGTGGTCGTCGACGCGCTGTCCTGGGGTGAGGCCGACGACGCCCTCATCGAACGGTGGAGTCCGCTGCCGGAGTGGCCGCAGATGCTCTTGCGCGCGTTGATCTTCCGGCTGGCGGTGCATGCCCTGCACCCGCGGTCGACGGCCGCGGCGTTCCCCGGCCTGGCCCGCACCGCCGCGCTGGTGCGGCTGGCGCTGTAGACGTCAGAAGTGGTGCCGGCACTGAGCCAGCGGCACCCGGCCGTCGTCGGCCAGCACCCCTTCGGCGCGTAACCGCTCCAGTTGCGCGGTCTGCAGGTGCGGCGCCGGCCGGCCCGATGCCCGGATCACCCGGTGCCACGGCAGGTCCGACGAGTCGGTGCGCATGATCCAGCCGACGATGCGGGGGCTCGGAAGCCCCGCCGCGTCGGCGATGTCGCCGTAGGTCGCGACCCGCCCGGCCGGGATCGATGCGACCAGCGCGCGCACCGCCTCCACCTGCTCGTCGGTGATCGCGGCCACGGTCAGCCCAGCCGGTCGCGGATCACCGCCGCCGTTTCCGCGGGCCGCGCCAGCGGCACCATGTGATCGCAATCCCAATCCAGCACGGTCAGATTCGGGCCAAGCCCGGCATCGAGGGTGGCGATCAGCTCGTCGGTGGCGTACGGCGGGTCGGTGCGGGTGGCGCGCACCAGCGTCGTCGGGGTGCCGTCGCGGGGCAGCGGGACGGGCCGGGTCAGCTCGCTCCAGTACGACAGCATCGCCGGGATGCTGATGCGCCAGCCGACCCGCCCGTTGGGCAACGCGACCAGGTGCTCGTCGAGTTCCCGGTCGAGTTCGGCGGCGTCGACCTCGCCCCAGGACCCGTTCACCTTCTCCCGGCGGGCCTCCGCGCGGTCGGTGTAATCCGGTGAGCCATACATGTTGTCGGCGACCTCACGCATCCAGCGGCCGTCCAACGCGACCGCCGGATCCAGCAGCACCAGGCCCGCGATCAGGTCTGGTCGCGCCGCGGCCAGGGCGAGGGCGACCGCGCCGCCGAACGAGTGCCCGGCCACCACCACCGGTCCGTCGGCCTCGGCGTCGACCAGCGCGGCCAGCGCCGCCACGTTGGCCTCGATCGTCCACGGCGCATCCCAGGACGATCGGCCGTGGCCCAGCAGGTCCGGGGCGATGACCGGGACATCGGCGAGATGACGCTGGGCCAGGGATTCCCAGCGCCTGCCGTGACCGGTCAGGCCGTGGACGGCCAGAACACGGGCTGCGCCGCTGGGTCCGTATCGGTACACCTGCAGAGGGCTGCTCACCCCGTCGATGCTGCCAGGCGCCGCCGACACCGACTTTGTCGGACCCCCGTGATGTCATGCCCTCATGTCCGCGCCACAGATCGAACTGACCCCGGCCGCCCTGGCCCGCCGGGACATGCGTGGCACCGTCCGGGTGCTCGGCGGCGCCGGCACCGGCAAGAGCACGCTGCTCGTCGACACCGCGGTCGCGCACATGGCGGCCGGATGCGATCCGGAATCGGTGCTGCTGCTGACCGGTTCGGCCCGGCTGGGTGCGCAGGCCAAGGCCGCCATCACCGCGAGGCTGCTGAGCTCGGGGGAGCGCACGGTGGTGCGTCAGCCGCTGGTGCGTACCGTGCACTCGTATGCGTTCGCGGTGCTGCGGCTGGCCGCCCAGCGCAACGGCAGCCCGCCGCCGCGGCTGATCACCAGCGCCGAGCAGGACGGCATCATCCGCGAGCTGCTGGCCGGTGACGTCGAGGACGGTGACGCCTCGCCCGTGCGTTGGCCGGCCCGGCTACGGCCCGCGCTGCCGACGGTGGGGTTCGCCACCGAGCTGCGCGACCTGTTGTCGCGGTGCAGCGAGCGTGGTGTCGATCCCGTTGCGCTGCAACGCCTCGGGCGGCTGTCGGGCCGGGAGGAATGGCAGGCCGCCGGCCGGTTCGCGCAGGTCTACGAACAGGTCATGCTGTTGCGCTCGGCGGTGGGCATGGCGGCCCCGTCGGCGACGGTGCCCGCGCTGGGCGCCGCCGAGCTCGTCGGCGCCGCGCTGGAGGCCTTCGCCACCGACGCCGAGCTGTTGGCCGCCGAACGGGCGCGGGTGAAACTGCTCCTGGTCGACGACGCTCAGCATCTGGACCCGCAGGCCGCACAGCTGGTGCGGGTGCTGACCGCCGGTGCCGAGCTGACGGTCATCGCCGGGGACCCCCACCAGACCGTGTTCGGCTACCGCGGTGCCGATCCGGCGCTGCTGCGCGGGGAGGGCCCCGCGCTGACGCTGACCCGATCGCATCGCTGCGCGGCGCCACTGGCCGACGCCATCGCGGCGGTGGCGGCCCGGCTGCCGGGGGGCGAGAACACCCGGGAGTTCACCGGCGCCGAGCGGTCCGGTGCGCTCACGGTGCGCATCGCGGCGTCGCCGCACGCCGAGGCCGCGCTGATCGCCGACGCGCTGCGCCGCGCCCACCTCGTCGACGGGTTGGCGTGGACGCAGATGGCGGTGGTGGTGCGATCGGTGCCGAGGATGGGCGCGGCGCTGAGCCGCGCGCTGACGGCGGCCGGGGTTCCGGTCGATGTGCCGCAGGGGGATTCCGCGCTGGTCGATCAGCCCGCGGTGCGGATGCTGCTGACGGTGTTGGAGGCCACCGCCGACGGCCTCTCCGGGGCTCGCGCGCTGACGCTGCTGACCGGACCGATCGGCCGGGTCGATCCGGTGTCGCTGCGTCAGCTGCGCCGCGCGCTGCGCCGCGCCGCCGCCGACCCGACCCGGGAGTTCGGTGACCTGCTCGTCGACGCGCTGGAGCACGGCGCGGATGCGCTCTCCGAGGAGCAGGGCCGCGCGCTGCGCCGGGTGCGCACGGTGCTGGCCGCGGCCCGGCGCAGCGCGGACGGCGGCCGCGACCCGCGGCACACGCTGTGGCAGGTGTGGGACCGCTCCGGCCTGCAGCGGCGCTGGCTCAACGCCAGCGAGCGCGGCGGCCCGGCCGGGGTGCAGGCCGACCGCGACCTCGATGCGGTGGCCGCGCTGTTCGACGTCGCCGAGCAGTACGTCGAACGCACCGCGGGCGCGTCGCTGCGCGGACTGGTCGACCACATCGGCACGCTCGCGCTGCCGCCGGTGCGCCACGACGACGGCGCCCAGCCCGACGCGGTGGCGGTGCTGAGCGCGCATTCGGCACTGAGCCGCGAATGGGACTTCGTGGTGATCGCGGGCGTGCAGGAAGGACTGTGGCCCAACGTTGCCCCGCGCGGCGGGGTGCTGGGCACCCAGCAGCTGGTCGACGTCATCGACGGCGTCGCCGACATCGGGCAGCGGGGGCTGTCCAGCAGGGCACCGCTGCTGGCCGAGGAGCGGCGGTTGCTGATCGCCGCGATGGGCCGGGCCCGCAGCCGGCTGTTGGTCACCGCCGTCGACAGCGACGGCGGCGACGCGGCGATGCTGCCCTCGTCGTTCTGCCACGAGCTCAGCGCCCTGGCCACCGGGCCGGTCGACGAGCCCCCGCTGCCCGTGCGGGCGCCGCGGGTGCTGGCCCCGACGGCCGTCGTCGGTCGGCTGCGGGCGGTGGTGTGCGCACCGTCCGGCGCCGTGGGCGACATCGAAAGGCTTTGCGCGGCTGTGCAGTTGGCCAGGTTGGCGCAGGCCGGTGTGCCCGGTGCGGACCCGGCGTCGTGGTACGGGATGCGCGACGTGTCCACCGACGCGCCGCTGTGGGACGAGGGTCAGGACGTGGTGACGTTGTCGCCGTCCACACTGCAGATGCTCGCGGACTGCCCGCTGCGCTGGGTGCTGGAACGCCACGGCGGCGCCGACGGCCGCGACGTGCGCTCGGCGCTGGGCTCGCTGCTGCACGCGCTGGTCGCCGAGTCCGGCAGGAGCGAGGCGGCGCTGGCCGCCGAGCTCGAACGGCTGTGGGACCAGCTGCCTTTCGAGGCCCGGTGGCATTCGGACAACGAGCTGGGCCGGCACCTCGAGATGCTGGCGACGTTCCTGCGGTGGCGCGCCGATACCCGCCACGAGCTCACCGAGGTGGGCACCGAGGTGCAGGTCGAAGGCCAGCTCACCCCGGCCGACGGTGACCTGCCCGCCGTGCAGGTGCGGGGCCGGCTGGACCGGTTAGAGCGCGACAGCGCGGGCCGGCTGGTGGTGATCGACATCAAGACCGCCAAGACGCCGGTCAGCAAGGACGACGCGCAGGCCCACGCCCAGCTGGCGATGTACCAGCTCGCGGTGGCCGAAGGTCTGCTCGCCGACGGCGACGAGCCGGGCGGGGGCCGGCTCGTCTACATCGGCAAGACCAGCCGCGGCGGGGCGACCGAGCGTGACCAGTCTGCGCTCGGCGCCGACGACAGGACCGAGTGGCGCGCACACGTGCGCAACGCCGCCGCGGCCACCCAGGGCCCAGAGTTCGTCGCCCGGATCAACGACGGCTGCGCGCACTGCCCCGTCCGCGCGATGTGCCCCGCCCAGAACCCCAGGAGCCAGCGATGACCCCGACCTACAGCCCGGCCGAATTGGCCAGCGCCCTCGGCATTTTCCCGCCGACCGACGAGCAGGCCGCGGTGATCGCCGCCCCGCCGGGACCGCTGGTCGTCATCGCCGGTGCCGGCGCCGGCAAGACCGAGACGATGGCGGCGCGGGTGGTGTGGCTGGTCGCCAACGGCTACGCGCACCCCGGCGAGGTGCTGGGCCTGACGTTCACCCGCAAGGCGGCCGGGCAGCTGCTGCGCCGGGTGCGGGCCCGGCTGGCCCGCCTCGCCGGAGCGGGGTTGGTGATTCCCACCGGTCCCGGCGCCCCCGCGCTGGGCGACGAGCCGGTCGCGGTGAGCACCTACCATGCCTTCGCCGGGCAGCTGCTGCGCGAGTTCGGGCTGCTGCTGCCAGTGGAGCCCGACACCCGGTTGCTCGGTGAAACAGAACTGTGGCAGTTGGCTTTCCGGGTGGTGTGTGAGCATCCGGAACACCTCGACACCGACAAGACCCCGGCGGCGATCACCGCGATGGTGCTGCGGCTGGCCGGCCAGCTCTCCGAACATCTCGTCGACACCGAGCAGCTGCGCGACACCCATGTCGAGCTGGAACGCCTCGTGCAGACGCTGCCGCCGGGTCCGCGCCAGCGCGACAGCGGCCCCAGCCAGTGGCTGCTGCGGATGCTGGACACCCAGACCGAACGCATCGCGCTGGTCCCGCTGATCGATGCCCTGCACCGCCGCATGCGGGAGGACCGGGTGATCGACTTCGGCATGCAGATGTCGATGGCGGCGCGGCTGGCCTCGCGGTTCCCCCAGGTGGGCGAGCAGCTGCGGCAGCGGTACCGGGTGGTGCTGCTCGACGAGTACCAGGACACCGGGCACGCGCAGCGGATCGCGCTGTCGGCGTTGTTCGGTGGCGGCGCCGACGACCGCCTGGCGCTGACCGCCGTCGGCGATCCCATTCAGTCGATCTACGGCTGGCGTGGCGCCTCGGCCACCAACCTGCCCCGGTTCGCCACCGACTTCCCGCATGCCGACGGTACCCCCGCCCCGACGCTGGAGCTGCGGACCAGCTGGCGTAATCCGCCCGAGGTGCTGCACCTGGCCAACGCGATCTCGGCGGACGCCCGGCGGCGCTCGGTGGCCGTCGGCTCGCTGCGGCCCCGCCCGGATGCCGGCCGCGGCGACGTGCAGTGTGCGCTGCTGCCGGATGTGGTGGCCGAACGTGAGTGGGTGGCCGATAACGTCGCCCGGCTCTACCTCGCAGGCGTCGACGAGGACGGTGCCGCACCGACGGCGGCGGTGCTGGTCCGCCGCAACGCCGATGCGGCACCGATGGCCGAGGCGCTGACCCGCCGCGGACTGGCGGTGGAGGTCGTCGGTCTGGCCGGGCTGTTGGCCATCCCGGAGGTCGCCGACGTGGTGGCGATGCTGCGGCTGGCCGCCGACCCGACCGCCGGGACCGCCGCGATGCGGGTGCTCACCGGGCCCCGGTGGCGCTTCGGTGCCCGCGATATCGCCGCGCTGTGGCGGCGGGCCCGCCGGCTCGACGACGTCGGACCGGTGCCGCCGGAGCGGGTGACCGAGCAGATCGTCGCGCAGGTCGCCCCCGACGCCGACACGGCGTGCCTGGCCGACGCCATCTGCGACCCGGGGCCGGCCGACGCGTATTCGCCCGAGGGGTACACCCGCATCGTGGCGCTGGCGCGCGAATTGACCGCGCTGCGTGGCCATCTGGACATCCCGCTGCCGGACCTGGTCGCCGAGGTGCGTCGGCTGCTCGGGGTGGATACCGAGGTCCGGGCCGCGCAGCCGGTGTCGGCGGGCTGGTCGGGCACCGAGCATCTCGACGCGTTCGGCGACGTGGTCGCCGACTTCGCCACCAGGCCGGGAGCCACGGTGGCGGCGCTGTTGGCGTTCCTCGACGCCGCCGAGCAGGTGGAGAACGGCCTGGCACCCGCGGAGATCACGGTGTCGCAGGACCGGGTGCAGATCCTGACCGTGCACGCGGCCAAGGGGTTGGAGTGGCAGATCGTCGCGGTGCCGCACCTGTCGGCCCGGGTCTTCCCGTCCACGGCGTCACCGCGGACCTGGCTCACCGACGCCGCCGATCTGCCGCCGCTGTTGCGCGGAGACTGCGCGGCGGTGTCCGAACACGGTGTCCCGGTGTTGGACACGTCGTCGGTCAACGATCGGAAAGCGTTGTCCGACACCATCTCCGACCACAAGCGCAGTCTCGACCAGCGTCGCACCGACGAGGAGCGCCGGCTGCTGTACGTTGCGGTCACCCGCGCTGAGCGCGCGCTGCTGGTGTCCGGTCACCACTGGGGCGCCACCGAGTCCAAGCCACGCGGGCCCTCGACGTTCCTCGAGGAGCTGCGGGACGCCATCGAGCAGGCCGACGCGGCCGGGCGGCCGTTCGGGATGGTCGAGGTGTGGGCGCCGGCCCCCGCCGAGGGTGGGACCAACCCGCTCAAGGACGATGTCGTCGAGGCGCTGTGGCCGGTGGATCCGCTCGGGGACCGCAGAGCCGACACCGACCGCGGCGCCGGCCTGGTCGCGCAGGCGATGACGGCGGAGCTGCCCGCGCCGGAGGACGTGCACGGTTGGGCCGCCGACGTGGACGCGCTGCTGGCCGAGCGAGACCGCGCCGCGCACCGGCCCAGCCCGCCGCTGCCCACCCAGATCTCGGTGAGCACGATGGTCGAACTCGGTCGCGACCCGGTGGCCGTCGCGCAGCGCCTGCAGCGGCGGCTGCCGCGGCGGCCCGACCCGGAGGCCTTGCTGGGCACCGCCTTCCACGACTGGGTGCAGCGGTACTTCCAGGCCGAGAAGTTGTTCGACCTCGACGATCTGCCCGGCGCGGTGGACGCCGACCGGAACGTCGGCCAGCTCGAGGAGCTCCAGGAGGCGTTCGCGGTGTCGCCGTGGGCGGCCCGCACCCCGCTGGAGGTGGAGGTCCCGTTCGACATGGTGATCGCGGGCCGGGTGGTGCGGGGCCGCATCGACGCGGTCTTCGCCGACGACGACGGCGGCACGACGGTGGTGGACTGGAAGACCGGCGAGCCGCCGAAGACGCTGGAAGAGTTGCAGCGCAACGCCGTTCAGCTCGCGGTGTACCGCATCGCGTGGGCCCGGCTGCACGGCTGCCCGGAGTCCTCGGTGCGCGCGGTGTTCCACTACGTGCGGGCGGGGCGCACCGTCGCCCCGGACTGGCTGCCCGGCGCCGACGAGCTGGCCGAGTTGTTCGCCGACGCCGCCGCGTGAGATCTGCCGAAATTGCATTCCAGCAGCGAAAGTTCGAGTGCGGGCCTGCACAGCCGCAATCTCGGCGCCGGTCCCGAGCGCCGCGCGGGTCAGCTCTCCCGATAGACCTGCCACGCCTGGGTGATCATCGGGATCTGCATCGGCAGCCGAGCCACCGCCGCGGCTCGCATCGGCAGCGGCTTGTCCTGCCACAGCCGCACCATGTTGACGTTGGCCGGGAAGACGCCGACGAACAGCGCGATGGCGGCCAGCGCACCGACCCGGCGGGTCCTGGGCACGACCAGCAGCGCGCCGGTGGCCGCTTCGGCGACGCCGGAGGCGTAGGTGTAGAACCGTGGGCTGCCCGGCAGTTCGGCCGGGACGATCGTGTCGAACGGTTTGGGTGCGGCGAAATGCAGCACGCCCATCCCGAGCAACCAGGCGCCCATCTTGGCGCCGCGCGACAACTTCCTGGTCTGCTGCGGTTCGGGCAGCGCTGAGGTCATGATTACATTGTGCTGGTGCGGCAGCCTGACCTTGTGACTGGCCCTCGTGGCTGAAGGACGTCTGCGCCGACGCCTCCGTCGGTTCGACCAATCACTGGCCGATCTGCCGGTGCACGCGCTCACCGACCGAGTACAGATCCCGACCGAGACGGTCAGCCCGGCCCGGCGCATCACCACCCGGGTGCTCTATGCACTGGGCGCGCTGTTCGCCGCGGTGATCATCGTCTACCTGGACCGGCACGGCTACCGCGATGTCGAGAGCTCGCCGAACCCCGACGACCCGCTGTCGTTCCTGGACTGCGTCTACTACGCCACGGTGTCGCTGTCGACCACCGGCTACGGCGACATCACCCCGGTCACGCCGTCGGCTCGGCTGATCAACGTCCTGGTGATCACCCCGCTGCGGGTGGCGTTCCTGATCGTCCTCATCGGTACCACCGTCGAGACCCTCACCACGCAGTCCCGGCAGGTGTACCAGATCCAGCGCTGGAGGAGCAGATTGCGCAACCACATCATCATCGTCGGCTACGGCACCAAGGGCCGGACCGCCGCCGCGGCGATGGTCGGCGACGAGGTCGCGCCCGGCGACATCGTCGTCGTCGACGAGGACTCCGCCGCACTGGAGCGCGCCAAGAGCGCCGGTCTGGTCACCGTGCGCGGCAGCGCCACCGACTCCGAGGTGCTACGGCTGGCCGGCGCCCAGCACGCCAAGTCGATCATCGTCGCCACCAACCGCGACGACACCGCCGTCCTGGTCACCCTGACCGCCCGTGAGTTGGCGCCCAGAGCAAAGATCATCGCCGCGGTGCGCGAGGCCGAGAACCAGCACCTGCTCGAGCAGTCGGGCGCCGACTCGACCGTCGTGACCTCCGAGACCGCGGGCCGGCTGCTCGGCATCGCGGTGCAGACCCCCAGCGTCGTGGAGATGATGGAGGACCTGCTGACCCCCGACGCCGGTTTCGCGATCGCCGAGCGGGAGGTCACCCCGAAGGAGGCGGGCGGCTCGCCGCGGCACCAGAGCGACATCGTGTTGGGTGTGGTGCGGAACCAGAAACTGCTCCGCGTCGACGATCCGCAGGCCGACGCGCTGGAGCTGGGGGACCGGCTGCTGTACATCCGCAGCGCCGAGGACCGATGAGCAGAAGGAACCGATGAGCCCGAGAAGCTTCACGCTGCGCAACACCCCGCTGCTGTCCCGCGTCGGCGCCGACCGGGCCGACGCGCTGCGCACCGACATCGACGCCGCCGTCGCGGGCTGGGCCGACGCGGTGCTGCTGCGGGTGGACCGCCGCAACCAGGTGCTGATCTCGGATGGTCGGGCGGTGCTCGGGTCGGCGTCGTCGATCGGCGACGCGCCGCCGGAGAACGCGGTGTTCCTCGGCAGGCTCGCCGACGGTAGGCATGCCTGGGCGGTCCGCGCCGAGCTGCAACCGCCCGACGATCCGGGCGGGCCGGTCGAGGTCCTCGACCTGCGCCGGGCCGGGCAGATCTTCGACGACGTCAGCGCGCAGCTGGTCGCCACCGCCACCGCGCTGCTCAACTGGCATGACAACGCCCGGTTCAGCCCGGTGGACGGCGCGCCGACGACATCTATCAAGGCGGGCTGGGCACGGATCGACCCGGTCACCGGTCACGAGGAGTTCCCCCGCATCGACCCGGCGGTGATCTGCCTGGTGCACGACGGCCACGACCGTGCGGTGCTGGCCCGTCAGACGCTGTGGCCGGAGCGGTTGTTCTCGATCCTGGCCGGCTTCGTCGAGGCCGGGGAGTCGTTCGAGACCTGCGTAGTCCGCGAGATCTCCGAGGAGATCGGGCTGGCCGTCACCGACGTCGAATACCTGGGCAGCCAGCCGTGGCCGTTCCCGCGCTCACTGATGGTCGGCTTCCACGCCGTCGGCGACCCCGAGCAGGAGTTCGCGTTCAACGACGGCGAGATCGCGGAGGCGGGCTGGTTCACCCGCGCCGAGATCCGGGAGGCGCTCGACCGCGGCGACTGGAACAGCAAGGAGCCGTCGCGTCTGCTGTTGCCGGGCTCGATCTCCATCGCCCGGGAGATCATCGAATCCTGGGCGGCGCTGGACTGAGCCCGCTCAGCCGGCGAGCTTGGCCTTGACCTGCTTGATGCTCGGGTTGGTCAGCGTGGAGCCGTCGGCGAACTTCAGCGTGGGTACGACATGGTTGCCGCCGTTGACCGATCCGACGAACTCGGCCGACGCCGGGTCGGCCTCGATGTCGATCTCGGTCCAGGCGATGCCCTCGGCCTTCAACGCGGTCTTGAGGCGGGCGCAGTAACCACACCACGACGTGGTGTACATCGTCACCGCAGCTGAATCAGTGCTCATAAGCCCTTCAACGTAGTCGATCCGGCATTCATGCCCGTGCCCGCGGCCCGCGTTTGTCGGCACGCACTGACATGATGGTCGCCATGTCCCTCACGGCCTCACGCGACCGGCTGCTGGGTGACCTCGACGACGAACAGCGCGAGGCGGTGCTCGCGCCGCGCGGGCCGGTCTGTGTGCTCGCCGGCGCGGGCACCGGCAAGACCCGCACCATCACCCGGCGCATCGCCCACCTGGTCACCGGGGGGCACGTCGCGCCGGGGCAGGTGCTGGCGGTGACGTTCACCCAGCGCGCGGCGGGGGAGATGCGGGGCCGGTTACGCGCGCTCGACGACGGCACCGGCACCGGTTCGGTCCAGGCGATGACGTTCCACGCCGCGGCGCGCCGACAGCTGGCGTACTTCTGGCCCCGCGTGGTGGGCCGCACCGACTGGCAGCTACTGGACACCAAGTTCGCGATCGTCGCGCAGGCCGCCAACCGGGCCAAACTGCCCACCGGCACCGAGGACGTCCGCGACCTCGCCGGCGAGATCGAATGGGCGAAGGCGTCTTTGATCACCCCGGAGGCGTACCCGGACGCGGTGGCCCAGGCCGGGCGCGACATCCCGTTCGACGCGGCGAAGGTCGCGGCGGTCTACACCGGTTACGAGGCGCTCAAGGCCCGCAACGACGAGGTGATGCTGCTGGATTTCGACGACCTGTTGCTGCACACCGCCGCGGCCATCGAGAACGACGCCGCGGTGGCCCAGGAGTTCCGGGACCGCTACCGCTGCTTCGTCGTCGACGAGTACCAGGACGTCACCCCGCTGCAGCAGCGGGTGCTCGATGCGTGGCTGGGCAACCGCGACGACCTGACCGTCGTCGGTGACGCCAACCAGACCATCTACTCGTTCACCGGTGCCTCACCGCGCTACCTGCTGGACTTCTCCCGCCGCTTCCCCGACGCCGCGGTCATCCGGCTGGAACGCGACTACCGGTCCACCCCGCAGGTGGTCTCGCTGGCCAACCGGGTGATCGCCGCCGCCCGCGGTCGGATGGCCGGCAGCAAGCTGCACCTGGTCGGGCAGCGCCCGCCCGGGCCAGCGCCGGTCTTCAGCGAGTACCCCGACGAGGTCGCCGAGGCCGCCGCGGTGGCCCGCAACATCAAGAAGCTCCTGGAATCCGGCACTGCCGCAGCCGAAGTCGCGGTGCTGTACCGCATCAACGCGCAGAGCCAGGTCTACGAGGAGGCGCTCACCGAGGCCGGCATCCCGTTCCAGGTGCGCGGCGGTGAGGGGTTCTTCAGCCGCCAGGAGATCCGGCAGGCGCTGCTGGCGTTGCAGCGGGTCGCCGAGCGCGGCGAGGTGGAGGGCACGCTGCCCGAGATCGTGCGCGCGACGCTGGAACCGCTCGGCCTGACGGCCGAGCCGCCCGCCGGTACCCGGGCGCGGGACCGGTGGGAAGCGCTGGTGGCGCTCGCCGAGCTCGTCGACGACGAACTCGCCCAGCGCCCGCAGCTGGACCTGCGCGCGCTGCTGGCCGAGCTGCGCCAGCGCGCCGACGCCCGTCACCCGCCCGTGGTGCAGGGGGTCACGCTGGCGTCGCTGCACGCCGCCAAGGGGCTGGAGTGGGATGCGGTGTTCCTGGTGGGCCTGGCCGACAACACCCTGCCGATCTCCCATGCGCTGGCGCACGGCCCGGACAGCGAGCCGGTGGAGGAAGAGCGGCGCCTGCTCTACGTCGGGATCACCAGGGCGCGAGTGCATTTGACGCTCAGCTGGGCATTGGCCCGCAATCCCGGCGGGCGGCAGAGCCGCAAACCGTCGCGGTTCCTCAACGGCATCGCCCCGCAGTCACGCCGGGACGACGGGCCCAGCCGGCCGCGGAAACCGCGGGGCCCGGCCCCGCGCTGCCGGGTCTGCAACGCTGCGCTGACCGCGCCGGCGGCCATCATGCTGCGCCGCTGCGAGACCTGCCCGTCGGATCTCGACGAGCAGCTGCTGGCCGATCTCAAGGAGTGGCGGCTGCGGGTCGCCAAGGAGATGGGGGTGCCGGCATATGTGGTGTTCACCGACAACACGCTGATCGCGATCGCGGAGTCGCTACCGGTCGACGACGAGGCGCTGGTGGCCATCCCCGGGATCGGCGCCCGCAAGCTCGAACAGTTCGGCCCCGACGTCCTCGAAATGGTCAAAAGCCGCCAAACTTCGTAAAGATGGCGCCAAAACCGCAGGTCAAAAATAAGTTGTGGCATTCGGCTGGTAGCCTCTAGCCTCAGCAGTACACAGACGAAGGCCGTGTGCGAAAGGAGGGTGTCACGATCATGACGAGCAATCAGACGTTTCAGCGCGTAGCCGTTGCCGGCATGTCGCGGACCCTCCATGCCCACGCCGCCGTGGCGGATCCCGCTATTGCCATCGCCGCGCCGCGTAAGCGTCGCGCCGCAGCCGGCACCACCGTCGCGTCCGTGAGGGGCTTCATCTAGCCAAGCCCCGCTACCGCCTCAAGGCCACGGACCCGCACCGGATCCGTGGCCGATTTGTTTTCGGAAGCCATCCGAGACGCTGGTCGCAGATCCCTCGAAAAGTTCAGACAGAAAAGCAACGACCAGGAAGCAGAGGACCGACATGTCTTCCCCGACATGCGAACTGACCAAGCCGACGGTGCCGTGTCATGTCGAGGATCCCGATCTGTGGTTCGCCGAGGACCCCCGCGATCTCGAACGCGCCAAGGGACTGTGTGCGGAATGCCCCCTGCGGCGCGAGTGCCTGACCGCGGCGCTGGAGCGGCAAGAGCCCTGGGGTGTGTGGGGTGGTGAGATCCTCGACCGCGGGACGGTCATCGCCCGCAAGCGGCCCCGGGGGCGCCCGCGTAAGGACGCCAAGGATCCCGTCGCAGCGTGATTCAGGCCGGCCCCGACGCGATCACACCGCGTCGGGGTCGGCGAACCCCGGCACCATCTCGTCGGCGATCCGGCGGGTGTCGACGTGGGCGTCGAGCTGGCACGAGATCGCCACGATCGACGCGATGACCCGCATCGGGATCGCCATCTTCGGCGGGATGTCCATCTGGCGGGCCGCCTTGATCTGACCGGCCGCCTTGTCCAGTTCCAGCGTCGTCATCCGCTGCAGCCACTTGCGGGTGTAGTGGAACACCGGCACCTGGAGTGGTTCGACGTACTGGCGCAGCATGTCGTCGATCTCGCGGGTCGAGACCTGCTGTCCCTTCTGGATGAAGCCGGCCTGCTCCATGGTGGGCAGCAGCTTGTCGTAGTTCTTGTCCACCGCGTAGCGCAGGATCTTGCCGAGCTCGACGGGCCAGCCGCCCGGCATCGGCGCCACCGCACCGAAGTCGATGATCCCCATTTTGTCGTCGGGCAGCAGCATGAAATTGCCCGGGTGCGCATCGCCGTGCACCATCCCCAGCCGTTGCGGCGCGTCGTCGCAGAACTCGAACATCCGGGTGGCCATCAGGTCGCGTTGTTCCTGGGTGCCGCTCTTGATGATGTGTGACAGCGGGATGCCATCGAGCCATTCCTGGATGACGACCTTGGGGGCGCTGGCCACCACGTGCGGCACCACGAAATGTGGGTCGCCTTCGTAGGCCTTGGCGAACGCCCGCTGGTTGTCGGCTTCGAGCCGGTAGTCCAGCTCCATCTCGGTGCGTTCGATCAGCTCGTCGACCACGCCCTGCACGTCGGCGCCGGGGGAGAGCTGCTTGAGCACGCTGACCATGCGCTGCATCGTCTTGAGGTCCGCGCGCAGCGCCTCGTCGGCGCCGGGGTACTGGATCTTGACGGCGACCTCGCGGCCGTCGGCCCAGACGGCCTTGTGCACCTGCCCGATGCTGGCCGAGGCCACCGCGGTGTCGTCGAAGGACCGGAAGCGTTCCCGCCACTTGGTGCCCAGCTGCCCGTCGAGCACCCGGTGCACCTTGGCGGCGGGCAGCGGCGGGGCCTCGCGCTGCAGTTTGGTCAGCGCCTCGCGGTAGGGCTTGCCGTACTGCTCGGGAATCGCGGCTTCCATCACCGACAGCGCCTGACCGACCTTCATCGCGCCGCCCTTGAGCTCGCCGAGCACGGTGAACAGCTGCTGGGCGGCCTTGTCCATCAACTCGGCGTTGACCTCGTCCTTGGACTTGCCGGTCAGCCGCTTGCCGAAGCCCAGCGCGGCGCGGCCGGCCATGCCGACAGGCAGCGATGCGAGTTTGGCGTTCCGCGCGGCGCGACCCCGCTTGATGTCACTCACCAGACCATCATCCACGACCGCGCGAGTCTTCCACCAACTAGTTGGCAACGCCGGATGTCAGCAGCTGCAGTGCGGGTGGCGCGACCACCGGCGGGCGACGGTCGAGCCGGTGGTGACGTCGAATTCCAGTGTGGTGTCCAGCGTGGCCGGCGGCGACGGCCAGGACCGGGGATCGGTGTCGGCCTGCACGGCACGGATGACGTGGTCGACCTCGCGCAGCGCCAGCGCGGCGGTGGCCATCACGGTGGCCCGGTCGGCGGTGCCGACGGTCTGGCACAGTTGCGCCGCCACCGCCGGCCAGGCCGCGTCGCGGTCGCTGCGGTGCAGGTCAGCACACCGCAGGCAGCTGGTGACGCCGGGGATGACGAGCGGGCCGACGAGCCCGGCACCGTCGCGGACCCGCACCGTCAGGTGCGGCACGTTGGCTTCGTGCAGGTCGCGCACCACCCGGGGGTCGGCGACCAGGTAGTCCGTCAGCACCGCCAGGTCGGCGGTGACGGTGGAGACGTGGCTGCGGCTGGTGTGGCTGATCCGCACGTTGGAGTGGCGCAGCGCCGCGGTCAGCAGATCGGCCAGCGGTCCGTTGCCGTGCAGCCGGATCGACACCGCGGTGCTGCGGTGCCGGGGCGCCGCGGTGAGCACGCCGGAGCCGGCCAGGTGGTCCACCAGGGCGGGGACGACGGCCGCGTCGGCGCCGCGTCCGGCCGCGACGGCCTCGAGCTCGGGAACCGTTGCTGCCGACTGCAACGCGCGCAGCAACTCGACCAGCACGGGGGTGCCCAGGCCGGGCGGTGGGTGCACGACGACCGCGCGGCGCGGGTTCCAGCCGACCTGCACGGTACCGTCGGGCCGGGACAGCACCGGCGTCGACGGGTCGAGGGCGTAACGGGTCATGCCTCGACCTTGGCACGTACGGACGACTCCGAACCGAGTTATCCACAGGGCCCGGTCAGGGCCGGCCGGTGCCGTCCTCGCCGGATTCGCCCCCGCCCTCGCCGGCGTCGGCCTCGCCGAGTGCCTGTTCGATGGCGTTGTCGATATCGCTGGTGTCCCCGCCGATCAACCGGTCGATGAACGCGGCCGGCTCGTCGAGATCCGAGGCGCTGGGCAGTAGATCGGGGTGCTGCCAGACCGCGTCGCGGGCGTCGGCGCCGACGGCCTCGGTGACCCGCTGCCACAGCACGGCGGCCTCCCGCATCTTGCGGGGCCGCAGCTCCAGGCCGACCAGGGTGGCGAACGTCTGCTCGGCCGGGCCGCCCGTGGCGCGGCGGCGGCGCAGCATCTCGCTCAGCGCCGACGTGCCGGGGATGCGGTCACCGAGCGCGTCGGACACCACGGTCTGCACCCAGCCCTCGATCAGCGCCAGCAGGGTCTCCAGCCGTTCCAGCGCGACGGTCTGCTCCGGGGTGGCCTTGGGCTCGAAGATGCCCTGGTTGAGCAGCTGCTCCATCTCCGACGGGTCGGTCAGCGAGGCCGGGTTGAACCCGCGGGCGAACTCCTCGATGCCGCTCATGTCGATCTTGGTGCCCTTGGCGAACGCCTCCACCGCGTTGAGCAGCTGCGCCGACAGCCACGGCACGTGGCTGAACAGCCGGTGATGGGCGGCCTCGCGGGCGGCCAGGAACGTGATGATCTCGCTGCGGGGCTGCTCCAGTCCCTCCGAGAGCGCCTCCACCGCTTCCGGCATCAGCGCGGCAATTCCCTTGGGGCCCAATGGAAGTCCGATATCAGTGGAGGTGAGCACCTCCTTGGACAGCTTGCCCAGGGCCTGGCCCAACTGCGAACCGAACGCCATCCCGCCCATCTGCGACATCATCGACAGCAGCGGCCCGGCCATCGCCTTGGCCTCCTCGGGCAGCGCCTGTGCCCACACCGTGGAGATCTGCTCGGCCACCGGATCGCACAGCCGCTTCCAGGTGTCCAGGGTGTTGTCGATCCAGTCGGTCGGCGTCCACGCGACCGCCTTGGTGGTGCCGGCGGGCAGTGCGGTCGCGCCGTCGAGCCAGGTCTCGGCCAGGTGGACGGCGTCGGCGACGGCGGTGCTGGTCTTCTCCGGCACCGGCGCGACGAACCCGATGGAGCTCGACGCGAGCTGGCGGGCGAGGTCGTAGTTCACCGGACCCGATCCCGGCCCGCCGGCCATCGTGGTGCCCGCCCCGCTGAACATCTCGCCCAGCTTGGTGAAGATCTGGCCCAGCTGCGACATGTCGAACTCGCCGCCGCCGGGGAATGCGCCGCCGCCGAAGGCGCCACCGAACGGGTCGGCACCCGATCCCGACCCGGCGTCGTCGTCCTTGTTGCGTTTGTCGCGCTCAGGGTCGTCCCCGGCGGAGAAGCCGAAAGGCAGGTCAGGCATGTCCCCAACGGTACTCACCACACCCGGGTCGTGCGGCAATGCGGGTCACGCTGAGAGTGAACCCGGTACTGACCTCTACTGTGGGCGGCGTGAGCAGGAGGTTGTCCACCCTGTTGGTGGCGGTGGTGCCGATTCTGGTGTTCGGCATGTTGCTGTCGTTCGTGACGGTGCCGTACGTGGCGCTGGGGCCGGGTCCGACGTTCGACACGCTCGGGGAGGTCGAGGGCAGGGAGGTCGTCGACATCGAGGGCACCGAGGTGCACCCCACCAGCGGCCACCTCAACATGACCACGGTCTCCCAGCGCGACGGGTTGTCGCTGGGCCAGGCGCTGCTGTGGTGGGCCTCCGGACGTGACCAGCTCATCCCGCGCGACCTGGTGTACCCGCCGGACAAGAGCAAGGAAGAGATCGACGAGGCCAACACCAAGGACTTCCGGCAATCCGAGGACAGCGCCGAGTACGCGGCGCTGCACTACCTGAAGTACCCGATGGCCGTCACCGTGGAGAGCGTCGACGAGGACGGTCCCGCCAACGGCAAGCTGCAGGCCGGCGACGCCATCGACGCGGTCAACAACACACCGGTGGCCACCCTCGAGGAGTTCCAGGAGATCCTCGAGGGCACCAAGCCCGGCGACACCATCGTCGTGGACTACCGGCGCAAGAACGCCCCGGCCGGCGTCGCGGAGATCACTTTGGGCAAGCATCCCGAACGTCCGCAGGGTCTGGTCGGGGTCAGCGTGCTCGACGCGCCGTGGGCGCCGTTCACCATCGAGTTCAACCTGGCCAACATCGGTGGCCCGTCGGCCGGTCTGATGTTCAGCCTGGCCGTGGTGGACAAGCTGACCACCGGCGACCTCAACGGATCGAAGTTCGTCGCCGGCACCGGCACCATCACCGGTGACGGCGAGGTCGGCTCCATCGGCGGCATCACCCACAAGATCGTGGCGGCCCGCGAAGCCGGTGCGACGGTATTCCTGGTGCCGGCCGACAACTGCGCGGAGGCCAGGACCGCCGACGAAGACGGCATCGAGTTGCTCAAGGTCGGCACGCTGACCGAGGCCATCGACTCGTTGCGCACCCTTTCCGCTGGTGGCGAACCGCCCCGCTGTTGAGAACGGCGCCCATCGGCGGTGCGTACAGTGATGGCAACCTGAACAACTGCTGGGAATATCCGAGAGTGGAGTAGTCGAGTGGGTATGCGCCCTGCGGCGAGAATGCCGAAGCTGACGCGACGAAGCCGGGTCCTGATCGCGGTCGCGCTTGCCGCGGTGGTGTTGCTGCTGATCGGTCCGCGATTCATCGAGACCTACGTCGACTGGCTGTGGTTCGGTGAGCTCGGCTACCGCTCGGTGTTCACCACCCAGGTGCTGACCCGGCTGGTCATCTTCGTCGTCGTCTCGCTGATCATCGGCGGCATCGTGTTCGCCGCGCTGACGCTGGCCTACCGCACCCGGCCGGTGTTCGTGCCGACCGCCGGGCCCAACGATCCGATCGCGCGGTACCGCACCGCGGTGATGACGCGGCTGCGGCTGGTCGGCATCGGTATCCCGGCGGCTATCGGGGTGCTGTCCGGGTTCGTCGCGCAGAGCTACTGGCAGACGGTGCAGCTGTTCCTGCATGGCGGCAGCTTCGGTGTCGCCGATCCGCAGTTCGGCATCGACCTGGGCTTCTACGCGTTCGACCTGCCCTTCTACCGGCTGGTGCTGACCTACCTGTTCGTCGCCACGTTCCTGGCCTTCATCGGGAACCTGTTGGGCCACTACCTGTTCGGCGGGATCCGGCTGACCGGGCGCACCGGCGCGCTCAGCCGCGCCGCGCGCATCCAGCTCATCACGCTGGTCGGCGTCCTGATGCTGCTCAAGGCCGCGGCGTACTGGCTGGACCGCTACGAGCTGCTCAGCCACACCCGCGGCGGCAAGCCGTTCACTGGCGCCGGCTACACCGACATCAACGCGGTGCTGCCGGCCAAGCTGATCCTGCTGGCCATCGCGGTGATCTGCGCGGCGGCGGTGTTCTCGGCGATCTTCCTGCGCGACTTGCGCATCCCGGCCATCGGCGTGGTGCTGCTGCTGCTCTCGTCGCTGGTGGTGGGGGCGGGCTGGCCGCTGGTGGTCGAGCAGATCAGCGTCCGGCCCAACGCCGCGCAGAAGGAAAGCGAATACATCAGCCGCAGCATCGCCGCCACCAGGCAGGCCTACGGTCTCAACGAGGACGTCGTGAGCTACCGCGACTACCCGGGCAATGCGCCGGCCACCGCCCAGCAGGTGGCCGCCGACCGGGCCACCACGTCGAACATCCGGGTGCTCGACCCCAACATCGTCAGCCCCGCGTTCACCCAGTTCCAGCAGGGCAAGAACTTCTACTACTTCCCCGACCAGCTGAACATGGACCGCTATCGCGACGCGGACGGCAACCTGAAGGACTTCGTGGTGGCCGCGCGCGAGCTCAACCCGGATCGGCTGATCGACAACCAGCGCGACTGGATCAACCGGCACACCGTGTTCACCCACGGCAACGGGTTCATCGCCTCGCCGGCCAACACGGTGCGCGGGGTGGCCAACGACCCGAACCAGAACGGCGGCTACCCGGAATTCCTGGCCAGCGTGGTCGGGGCCAACGGCAGCATCGTCTCCCCGGGACCCGCGCCGCTGGACCAGCCGCGGATCTACTACGGCCCGGTGATCGCCAACACCACCGCCGACTACGCGATCGTCGGCAAGAACGGCGACGTCGATCGCGAGTACGACTACGAGAACAACGTCGAGACCAAGAACTACACCTACACCGGCAAGGGTGGCGTGCCGATCGGGAACTGGATGGCGCGCAGCGTGTTCGCCGCCAAGTTCGCCGAGCGCAACTTCCTGTTCTCCAGCGTGATCGGAGAGAACAGCAAGATCCTGTTCAAGCGCGACCCGGCCGAACGGGTCAAGGCCGTTGCGCCGTGGCTGACCACCGACACCACGGTCTACCCGGCCATCGTCAACAAGCGGATGGTGTGGATCGTCGACGGCTACACCACGCTGGACAACTACCCGTATTCGGAGCTGATGGCGCTGTCGTCGGCCACCACCGACTCCAACGAGGTGGCGCTGAACCGGCTGCAACCCGACAAGCAGGTGTCCTACATCCGCAACTCGGTCAAGGCCACCGTCGACGCCTATGACGGCACCGTGACGCTGTATGCGCAGGACGAGGCCGATCCGGTGCTGCAGACGTGGATGAAGGTGTTTCCCGGCACCGTCAAACCCAGGAGTGAGATCACCCCGGAGCTGCAGGAGCACCTGCGCTATCCCGAGGACCTGTTCAAGGTGCAGCGCGCGCTGCTGGCCAAATACCACGTCGACGACCCGGTGACGTTCTTCTCCACGTCGGACTTCTGGGACGTCCCGCTGGACCCGAACCCGACGGCCAGCAGCTACCAGCCGCCGTACTACATCGTCGCCAAAGACCTTGCGCAGGACAACAGTTCGACGTCGTTCCAGCTGACCAGCGCGATGAACCGGTTCCGGCGTGACTTCCTGGCCGCCTACATCAGCGCCAGCTCCGATCCCGAGACCTACGGCAAGATCACGGTCCTGACGATCCCGGGTCAGGTCAACGGTCCCAAGCTGGCGTTCAACGCGATCAGCACCGACACCGCGGTCAGCCAGGACCTCGGTGTCATCGGCCGCGACAACCAGAACCGGATCCGGTGGGGCAACCTGCTGACGCTGCCGCTGGGGCAGGGCGGGCTGCTCTACGTGGCCCCGGTGTACGCGTCGCCGGGCGCCAGTGATGCGGCGTCGTCGTACCCCCGGTTGATCCGCGTCGCGATGATGTACAACGACAAGATCGGGTACGGCCCGACGGTGCGCGACGCGCTGACCGATCTGTTCGGGCCGGGTGCGGACGCCACCGCCACCGGGCCCGCGCCCACCGATGTGCCTGCCGGGCAACCGCAGTCGCGACCGCCGGCCAATCAGCAGCCGCAGGCCGCACCGCCGACCAACCGGCCGCCGGGGCAGGCCCCGCAGACCCAGCCAGAGGTGCCCGTCGCGGTCCCGTCGGCCGGCCCGACCCAGCTGTCGGCGGCGAAATCGGCTGCGCTACAGGACATCAACACCGCACTGGAAACCCTGCGGGAGGCCCAGCGCAGTGGTGACTTCGCCGAGTTCGGCGAGGCGCTCGAGCGTCTCGACCAAGCGATGAACGAATACCAGTCGGCGGACTGACCCCGCCCGCCGGTGCGCTATCGGTTGCTGGGGCCACTGCAGGTGGTCCAGGGGGAGACCCCGCTCGACATCGGCCCGCCCAAGCAGCGCGCGGTGTTGGGCGCGCTGCTGCTGGCCCAGGGCCGGGTGGTGTCGGTGGACCGGCTCATCGACGTGGTGTGGGGCGACGACGTGCCGGCCAGCGCCACCGCGAGCCTGCAGGCCTACATCTCCAACCTGAGGCGTGCGCTGCGCGGCGGTCCGGGGGAGTCGCAGATGGCGTCGCCGATCGTGCGGCAGCCCCCGGGCTACTACTTCGACGTCGATCCCGACACCGTGGATGTGACGGTGTTCGCCGCTGCGGGTGCCCGCGCCGCGGCGGCGGTGGAGGCCGAGCAGTGGCAGGAGGCGCTGACCCAGGCCGACACCGCGCTGGCATTGGTGCGGGGAAACCTGTTGGCGGACTTCGGCGATGCGGACTGGGTGCGCCAGGACGCCGCCCGCGTCGCCGAGATGCACACCGAATGCCTGGCCAACCGGGTGATCGCGCAGCTCGCCCTGGGCAAGGTGGCGGGGGCGCTGACCGACGCCGCGCGGCTGCGTGAGCTCGACCCGCTGGCCGACCGGGGCGCCCGGCTGCAGATGCTGGCGCTGTACCGGGCGGGGCGGGCCGCCGAGGCGCTGGACACCTACAGCAGGCATGCACGGATTCTCGACGACGAACTGGGTCTCGAGCCCGGCCCCGAGCTGCGCGACCTGCAGATCGCGGTGTTGCGGCAGGCCCCCGAGTTGGCCGGCTGGCCCCGGACACCGGAGTGGAGCGGCGCCGCCGTCATCGCCGTGCCACCGGCCGCGCCGGCCACCCCGCACGCCGCGGCGCCGGCCGCGCCGGTCGACGGCACCCCGGCGCGCGCCGCGCTGATCGGCCGGGATCGCGAACTGGCAACCGCCGCAGAGGTTCTGGCGCGGGTTGCGGCGGGTGCCAGCAGTTGGCTGGTGCTGTCGGGTCCGCCGGGGATCGGCAAGACGCGGCTGGCCGAGGAGGTCGCCGCCCTGGTCGCCGCCGACGGCGGGGACGTGGTGTGGGTGAGTTGCCCCGACGAGCGGGGCACCCCGCCCTGGTGGCCGATGCGCCAGCTGGTCCGCGCGCTCGGCGCCGACGCCGACTCGGTGCTGGAAGTGCCCGCGCACGCCGACCCGGACACCGCGAGATTCCTTGTCTACGAGCGTATCCAAGCGTTGATCGAGTCCCGGCCCGGGCTTTCGGCGCTGGTGGTCGACGATGTGCAGTGGGCCGACACCACCTCGGCGAGCTGCCTGGCCTACATCGCTGGTGCGCTGCGGGATCACCCGGTGCTGGTGGTCCTGACCGTGCGCGACGGCGAACACAGCCCCGAGGTCGCGCGCCTGCTGAGCACCGTGGCCAGGGGAAACACCAACCGGCACATCGACGTTCCCGCACTGTCGTCGGCCGACGTCGCGGCGCTGGCCAACGATGTCGCCGAGGAGGTGCTCACCGCCGCCGAGGCCGCGGAGCTGGCCGACCGCACCGGCGGCAACCCGTTCTTCGTCTCCGAGTACGCCCGGCTGCCCCGCGCCGAGCGCTACGAGATCCCGCGCGCGGTGCGCTCGGTGCTCGAGCGGCGACTGGCGGCGCTGGATCCGGCGGTGGTGGCCGTGCTGCGCACCGCCGCGGTCATCGCCGATGTGATCGACGCGGTCGTGGTCCCGGTACTGGCGGCGGCCACCCGGCTGGATCTGGACACGCTGGCCGACTATCTCGACGAGGCGGCCGACGAGCGCATCCTGGTGGCCGCGCATACCGGCGGCGGGTACATGTTCGCCCACGGGCTGCTGCGCGAGCAGCTGCTGGCCGGCATGCCCGCGCTGCGCCGGCAACGCCTGCACGCCAAGATCGCCGACGTGTTGAGCGACCACAGCGATCCCGACGCCGCCACCTGGCGGGCTCAGCACCTGGTCGCCGCGCAGCCGCTGGTCGAGCCGGCCGTCGTCGTGCAGGCCTGCCGGGTCGCCGCGGAACAGGCCACTGCGCAATGGAGTTCGGACATCGCCGCGCGGTGGTGGCAGGCGGCGCTGGACGCCTACGACCGGCTGCCGGCCTCGGCGCGCGACGACGGCGAGCGCGACGCGCTGACCGTCGAACTGCTGGAGGCGCACTCCCGGGCGGGCCGCGGGCAGCTGGTGCTCGACAGCGTGCAGCGCTACCTGAGCGAGGCGCTGCGGGCCGGGCGCGCCCTGACCGCGGGCCGGGTGGCCAGCGCGCTGCTGCGCGCCAGCGGCGGCTGGCCGTGGCTGGCGCCCGGACGCGATCCCGGGGAACTGCTCGCGCTGCTGGAGCGGGCGGCGACGGTGGCCGAGGGTGAACCCGAGGCCGGGGCGCGGGTGCTCTCGGCGCTGGCGGTCGGGCACTGCTATCACCCGGATCCCGGCCTGGCCGCCGACCTTCTGGACCGCGCCGAGCGGCTGGCCGAGCAGACCGGTGACTCCGACGTCCTCGCTGACGTGCTGATCGGCAGGCTGATCACCTACTCCGGGGTGGCCCCGCTGAGCCCGCAGACGCTGGACTGGGTACGGCGGCTGAACACGCTGCGGCACACCAGGTCTCGCGAGGACGCGGTGATCGCGCACTCGGTGGCCACGATGGCGGCGATGAACCTCGGCGACGTGGCCGCCACCCGGGCGCACGTGCAGGCCGGCATCGCCGGCAGCGAGGAGCTCAAACTCCCGGTGCTGCGCGCGCAGCTGCGGTGGATGGAGGCGGTGCTGGCGATGTGGGTCGGCGACTTCGCCGAGGCCGAACGCCACCATGCGATCGCCGCGCACGTGCACGAGCAGACCGAGCTCTACGAGGCGGGCAGCGGGCTGCTAGCCGGGGCGTCCCTGCTGCGGGAGAAGGGCGGTCCCGTCGACCCGAGCTGGAACCACCTCGAGGTCGAGGAGGAGACCGGCGGGCAGGGCATGCTCTCGGTGGTGCGCACCGCGGTGCTCACCCTGGCCTCGGGCCCGGAGGCGCGCGCCGAGGCCGCGGCGACGGTGCGGGCCTGGTGCGCGGGACGCGACTGGGGCCACATCTGGACGACGTTGGGGCACGTGGCGCTGCTGGCGCACCTGGCCGCCGACCATGGGTTGCCGGAGCATGCCGACGATCTCTTGGCGCAGCTGCGGCCGTTCCGCGACCGGATCGCGGTGATGGGTCAGGTCGGCATCGCCGGACCGGTGGCGCTCGCGATCGCGCGGCTGCACGCCCTGCGCGGTGACCCCGGGGCCGCGCGCGGCGAGCTGGCCGAGGCCCGTGAGCTGGCCGAACGCACCGGCGGGGTGCCGACCCTGCTGCGGTGCCGACTGCTCGAGGTGGAACTGACCGAACCCGGGCCGGCGCGGTCCGAGCGGGCCCGCGCGCTGGCCGATGACGCGGCCGCGATCGGCATGGGTGCGGTGGCCGGTGTCGCCCGCGCGCTGGCCTGAGCGATCGCTTGGATTTTTCTTGGAAATCGCCTCGGGCCTGCGGTTCAAGTAGGTGCCAAGTGGCTGCAGTGATGATTTCCTCCGAGTAACGAGCCTTGGAGGAAGGATTTCGCATGACCACCCAGACCCCCGTCGCGCCGGACGTGCTGTCCACGCTGCGCGACCACGTCGCGACCCCTGTGGCGCTGCCGGGTGAGCCCGGATACGAGCGCTGCACACCGTGGAACGTGGCGGCGCCGGTGACCCCGGCCGCGGTGGTGCTGGCGACGTCCCCGCAGGACGTCGCGGGCACCGTCCGGTTCGCCGCCGAGCACGGCTTCAAAGTCACCGTGCAGTCCACCGGGCACGGCGCCGTCGGTATCGGCAGCGACACGATCCTGGTGCAGACCTCGGCGATGAAGCACTGCGACATCGACGTGGCCAACCGCACGGCCCGGGTGGGTGCGGGTGCGCGCTGGCAGGACGTCATCGATGCGGCCGCCCCGCACGGCCTGGCGCCGCTGTGCGGGTCGGCGCCCGGGGTCGGCGTGGTGGGGTTCCTCACCGGCGGCGGGATCGGCCCGCTGGTGCGCACGGTCGGGGCGTCCTCGGATCACGTGCGCGCGTTCGACGTGGTGACCGGGGAGGGCACGCTGCTGCGCGCCACGCCGGAGGAGAACGCCGACCTGTTCTGGGGGCTACGGGGCGGCAAGGCCACCCTCGGCATCGTCACCGAGGTCGAGTTCGAGATGCCGCATATCCCGGAGTTCTACGGCGGGGCAGTGTTTTTCGACGGCGCCGACGCCGAGGCGGTGCTGCACGCGTGGAGCGACTGGAGCGTGGGTCTGCCGGAGACGGTGAACACGTCGGTGGCGGTGCTGCAGCTGCCCCCGCTGCCCGGGGTGCCCGAGCCGCTGGCCGGGCGGATGACGGTCGCGGTGCGCTACACCGCGGTGGGTGATCTCGCCGAGGCCGAGCGGCTGTTGGCGCCGATGCGGGCCGTGGCGACCCCGGTGTTGGACACCGTCGGGGTGCTGCCGTACGCGGCCATCGGGGCTGTGCACGCCGACCCGGTCGACCCGATGCCGACCAACGAGGCCCAGGCGCTGCTGTCGGCGCTGCCGGCCGAGGCCGTCGACGCGCTGCTAGCGGTCGCGGGCCCGGGCTCGGGGTCACCGCAGGTGATCGTGGAGCTACGGCTGCTCGGGGGAGCGCTGGCCCGGGAGCCGCGACATCGCAGCGCGTTTTGCCACCGCGAGGCAGCGTTCGCGCTGACGGTGATCGGGGCGCCGATCCCGGAGATCGCCGCCGCCGTCGTCGAGCACGCCACCGCGGTGACCGCGGCGATGACGCCGTGGGCGACCGGCGGGCAGTTCCCGAACTTCGCCCCCTCGTACGATCCCGGCCGGGCGGCGCGGGTGTACACCGACGACACCCGGCACTGGCTGGCCGCGCTGGCCCAGCGCTATGACCCCGCCGGCGTACTGGCCGTCGGCCAGGTCGTTCCCCGCCCCGACCGCTAGGTTCTAGCATCGCGAGGCGCAGGCTCGGCCCCGCGAGCGCGCGGGCTCGGCATCGCGTGGCGCGGGCTTGGCCCCGCGAGGCGCGGGTTCGGCATCGCGAGGCGCGGGCTTGGCCCCGCGAGCGCGCGGGTCTGCCCGGCGACACTCCGTGTCGGGCTGGGCAAGACCGCGCGCTCGGGGCGCGCGAGGGCGCCTGAACTGGCGATTTGGAGGGCTGCCGACCGCTTGGGTAACCTTGCGTTCACCCGTCGCGGGGTGGAGCAGCTCGGTAGCTCGCTGGGCTCATAACCCAGAGGTCGCAGGTTCGAATCCTGTCCCCGCTACTAGGTGAAACGGCCCTCGGAGGACAACTCCGAGGGCCGTTTCCATTGGTTTTGTGGGACACTTTTTGGAACATTAGCTTGGCTAATGAATAGCGGGGCAGCCTGCCAGATCCTGTCGGACACATGGCGACGAGTAGGCGAGAAGGTCAGGTAATGTCGGCGCGGGCACTGACCAGCCTCCTCGAACACGACCAGGAGGGCCCCTTCTGGCGGGCGGCCCGCCGCTCAAGGTAGTTCTGCAGCTGCTCGGCTGGAGAGCGTCATCTGCCCGTGCCCCGTCGCATGGTTGCTGGAACGCGTTGCCTAGCTGCTTCGGGAAGGCACACATTCCAAATGGCAGACGCAGATCTTGGTTGACTTGATCTACGGAGTGTCGGCTGCGGAGATTACGTCAACAAGATTTCGGCCGATCAGTCGAAGCGCAGCGGTGAAGGTCAAGTCCCGGGAAGTGGTGTAGTGCTGCGTGATCCGGTGGGTTAGGCGGTGAGCGGGGTGGCGTGGTCAGCGCGCAGGCCGTCGAGCGCGATATGCATCAGCCGGGCGCCCATCTCGGGGCGGCACCCCCTGGTGATCTCGACTGCGTGGCCCAGCGAAACCAACAAGAGCAGGAGGTCATCGACCGTGATGCCGGGGCGTAGCAGGTCGGCCGCACGGACGCAGAGCTCTTCGAGAACGCTGCGCAGCTGATTGATGCCCTCCGCCTCGGGGACTGTCCAGGTCAGTGCGAAGCGCTCCATCATGGCCCGGTGGTGCGCATGCCCGGCGAGCGCTTGCTCATAGAAGTCGGTCAACGCCGTCCAAGGGTCTTCGGCGCACCTCGCTGCCGTGCGCGCTGACTCCGCCCAGCGTAAGAAGTCGGCCCGCAATACCGCCTGGACCAAGTCTTCCTTCTTGGGGAAGTGCCGGTACAGGGTTCCCATGCCGATCCCGCTGCGCCGCGCAATTTCCCGGACGTCGACCGTGGCGCCCTGCTCGGCTAGCACCGCCGACGCGGCTTCGAGGATGGCCTCCTGGTTGCGGAGCGCATCGACTCGAACCGCGCGGCTCCGTGGCGCCCCGCTCGAGCCGCTGTCAGACATGTCGATGATCTTATCGTCAACCGGAGCATGCGCTCCGCATAAGGTAGGCTATGCGGAGCAAACGCTCCGGATAGGAAGTAGCTCCGATGCCTGAAAACTCGCACGCAGACAACACCACGGCCGTCGACATCGCCACCTGGAACGACCAGATCGTCGCCGAGGTTCGGGCGAGCAACGGGTATGCCACGTGGAGCACCCATGAGGAGTTCGCGGCGGGACGACCGGTGCCACCGTGGACCCCAGGGATGGAGCGGCTCGGCTGGGATCGGCAGCGGGGGATGCCGCTGATCCTGGTTCATCACATCGGTGCCAAGACCGGACGGCGACGCATCAGCCCGCTGTTCTACCAAGCGGTCGGCGACGACTGGGCAGTCTTCGGCACCCACGGCGGGAGCGCACATCATCCAGCGTGGTACCGCAATCTGCTGGCCGACCCCCACACCACCGTGGAGACGGGCGCTGCAAGTGTGCCGGTCGTAGCTCGGCTCACCCAGGGGGCTGAACGTGAGCTGATTTGGACCAAACAAGTTGCGCGCGTGCCCAAGTTCGCTGAGTTCCAGGCAGCGGCGGGTAGGGAGATTCCCGTCGTCGTACTGGAACGAACTAGCCGAAGAAGGACCTCGACCGGCGGACCATCCAGCCCGGTCGCTGCTTCGTGACGGCGACCGGAGTGACGCAGGCACCGCGAAGCGTCGACATCAATCACCGGTGACGGCGGCGTACATCGCCGCGGGCGGTTGGGAGAGTAAGGCTTTTACCGCCCTGGTATCGGCGTCGGCCAATACCTCGTCGGCCCCCGACTCCAACCCGTCCAGTGCGTCGCGGACCACGTCGGCCGGAGCGTTTTTCGCCATGTCGAAGCCGGCGAGCATGTCGGTGTCGGTGGCCGACAGGTGCAATCCGAGGACCTGGGTGCCCTGCGCTGCCAGCTCGAGTCGAGTGCTGTTGGTCAGTTGCCATTCAGCGGCCTTGGCCGCGGCGTACGCGCCGTTGCCGGGGTACACCTGGAAGGACCCGACCGACAGCACGTTGAGAATGGCGCCGCCGCCATTGCGTGCCAAGATCGGGGCGAAGGAACGAGTCATCGACAGCGTGCCCCAGAAATGGGTGGCCATCTCGAGTCGAATGGCGTCGAGGTCTCCGGTCACCACGTTCTGAAACGTCACCGTCCCGGCATTGTTGATCAGCACGTCGACGTCCGCCGCGACCCTGGCCACCTCGGCCACCATGGTGTCGTCGGTGATGTCCAACCGCACCGGCACGATGCGGGTGTCGTTGCCGGACAGGGTTTCTGGCCGCCGGGCGGCGGCGTACACCTTCGTGGCGCCTCGGGCGAGCAGCTGTCGGACGAACTCCGCACCTATTCCGCGGTTGGCACCAGTGACCAGGGCGGTCGCATTTTGCAGTTCCATTCCCCGACCCTAGAATCTGACATCAATGTCAGGTTCAAGGCGCCGGTGCCGTGATGTAGCGCACACAAATTCAGCGACGGAGGCGAAATGAAGATCGGGGAACTCGCGCGGGTCACCGGTGCCAGCGTGCGGTCACTGCGCTACTACGAACAACGGCAGCTGCTGTTGTCCTCTCGCACCGCCGGCGGTCAGCGGATCTACGATCAGGACGCGGTGGAGCGGGTCACCCTCATCAAAGAGCTGTTCGCCGCCGGCGTCAGCAGTGATGCGGTGGTGCAGTTGCTGCCCTGCATCCACTCAGGGACGGCAACGCCGGCGATGGTGGAACGGCTGTCACACGAACGGGCGCGCATCGACACCGAAGTACGCAGGCTCGCCGCCACCCGCGACCGTCTCGACCGGCTCATCGTCACAACGCGAGCGGCCGTCCCGCCCGCCGCCGCTCCCGCGACTGCCGACGGGTGAGCCGCGCCGGCCGGGTTGGGGCGCAACGCCGCTCATGACCCGATCGCTACTGCGCCAAGTAGCCGCCGTCGGCCCCGGTGCTCACCGCCGATTTGCCGAGAAGTCGTCCCGTTCCTTGGGTCCCGATGTCCGTTCTGTCGTCGTCGCGGTGCGTTCTGGCACCGTCGCGGTCAGCGTTCCATGATCGCTGGTCGTCGTGGGGGTGAATCCAGAACACGGAGCTGGCACCCGGGGCCCGGGAGGTGGGTGGGACGGCCCTGCTGCAGCCGTCGCCCTTTTCGTCTACGTCCGGAAATATCAGGGCAACGACCCAGTCGTACCCGCACAGCGACGACGAGTAAGTTGCGACGAATGAGTGAAGACCGTGTCCGCGTCCGGGTCTCCGACGACGGCGTCGCGACCGTGACGATGGTGCGCACCGACAAGCACAACGCCCTCGACCCGGCCATGTTCGAGGGATTGCAGAACGCGGCGGCCCAACTCGCCGGCGACCGCTCGGTGCGGGCGGTCGTGTTGCACGGCGACGGGAAGAGCTTCTGCTCCGGACTGGATATCGCCAGCTTCATGTCGGGCGACGGCGGGGTCGGCGTGCTGTTGAAGCGCGATGAGGACCGAGTGGCGAATTTCGCTCAGCGCGTGGCCTACGACTGGTCGCTGGTTCCGGCGCCGGTCATCGCCGCGGTGCACGGCAACTGCTTCGGCGGCGGACTGCAGATCGCGTTGGGTGCCGACATCCGCATCTGCGCACCGGACGCGAGGCTGTCGATCATGGAGGTCAAGTGGGGCCTGGTCCCCGACATGGGCATCACGCAGACGCTGCCTCGGCTGGTTCCCGTCGACGTCGCCAAGGAACTCACGTTCACCGGGCGGATCGTCTCCGGGACCGAGGCGGCAGCGCTCGGCCTGGTCACGCGCACCAGTGACGACCCGCTGGCTGCGGCGACGGCGCTGGCCGGCGAGATCGCGCAGAAATCGCCGGACGCGGTGCGCGCCGCCAAGCGGCTCTACGATGAAACCTGGGTCAGCGCCGACGTGCGCGGTGCCCTGGCCCGCGAATCGGAACTGCAGACCGGCCTCATCGGCAAGCCCAATCAGGTCGCCGCGGTGCTCGCCGGAATGTCGGGGGAGGAGCCGGCCTTCGTCGACCCCGAGGAGTCGTAAGCTCGGGCCCGTGGGTGCACTGGAGGGCCGGGTCGCGTTCATCACGGGAGGTGCGCGCGGGCAGGGGCGCTCGCACGCGCTGGCGCTGGCCGCCGAAGGGGCGAACGTCGTCATCGCCGACGCGCCGCGGCCGATGAACCTGACGTATCCGTTGGCCACCGACGACGATCTGCGGGCCACCGCCAAGGAGGTCGAGGAACTCGGCGGCCTCTGCCTGCCGCTGGCGTTGGATGTGCGCGACCCCGCCGCCGTGGCCGCGGCGATCGGCGAAACCGTCAGCGCTCTGGGCAGTCTCGACATCCTGGTGGCCAACGCCGGGGTGGTCAGCACCGGGCCGCTGGACGAGACCACCGACGAGATCTGGCACCAGCTGGTGGACACGAACCTCACCGGCGTGTTCCACGTGCTGCGAGCGGTGGTCCCGGTGATGCGCAGGCAGCGGTTCGGCCGGATCGTGGTCACCTCGTCGATGGGCGGTCGGATGGGCATCCCGGAACTCGGCGCGTACAACGCTACGAAGTGGGGCGTCATCGGGCTCGCGAAGTCGTTGGCGCTGGAAGTCGCCAAGGAGGGCATCACCGTCAACGTCATCTGCCCGACCACGGTGCACACGCCGATGGTGCAGCCCGACGGCACCGACGACGTGCCCGACGAACTGGTGCGGCGGATGATGCGGGCGAACCCGATCCCGCAGCCGTGGATCGAACCCGAAGACGTCAGCCGCGGACTGCTGTACCTGGTCAACGACCCCGGCGTCGTCACGGGCAGCGTGCTCGAGGCCGGCACCACCGTGCACCTGTACAGCGAGTCCGGCGGCACGGATCCCCGCGTGTTCACCTCGGGCTTCGACATCACGACGAAGAACAAGCCGCACTTCGGGTTCGGAGGGGGTGTGCACCATTGCCTGGGCCACTTCGTGGCGCGCTGCGACATGAGCGAGGCGCTGCCGCTGCTGGCCAAGCGGATGCACGACCCGTACGAACTGCCAGGTGCCACCTGGCTTCCCGACTCCGGGAACACCGGCCCCATCACGTACCCCATCGGCTTCACGCCGGCCCCCTGACCACGCGCAGCCCGCCCCGAAAGGACATCTCATGCGTGTCACCGTCGATATGGCCAAGTGCGAGAACCACGGGCAGTGCGCCATCGCCGCGCCCGCGGTCTTCGAGATCAACGACGACGGCAACCTCGTCTACGACGGCAATCCCGTCGACTCCGAGCGTGGCGACACCCTTGCCGCCGCGGACGTGTGCCCCGCCCAGGCGATCATCGTCGAGGAGAACTGATGAGCACCACAGCGCTGGACACCCACCGTCAGGTCAACGCCACCAGCCCCCTGCTGGCCGAGACCGTCGCCACCATCGCCGAGCGCGGGGTGGAGTTCGTGTACTTCCAGGCCGTCACGATCACCGGCCGGGTGGTCGGCAAGGTGGTGCCGGCCAAGCACTTCGAGCGGCTCGCGGTCAAGGGTGTGCAGCAGCACCAGACCGCGATCGCCAACCTGCAGGCCACGCGTGAGGGCGTGTTGCTGGCCGGTGGCGTCAACGCACCCGAATACACCGCCGTGCCGGACCTGGACACCTTCGCGATCCTGCCGTGGGACACCAGCTTCGCCCGGGTGTTCTGCCGGCTCTACGAACCCGACCACCTCCTCGCGAACGGGGGAGCGGCGTTCGCGGCCGACACCCGCGGACTGCTCCAGCGCATGCACTCGGCGTTCACTGACCGCACCGGTCTGGAACTGCGCACGGGCTGCGAACCCGAAATGACCTGGAAGGGCGACGGACTCGAGGCCAGCTTCCGTCCCGCATCCAGCCCGGCCTACCACATCGAGCACCTGGAGCGGAACCGCCCGATCGTCAAGAAGGTCGTCGAGTACGGCCAGGCGCTGGGACTGGACATGATCGAGGGTGACTACGAGGACGAGTTCCAGATCGAGCTGAACTTCATGTACGACCGGGCCGATCTGACCGCCGACCGGCTCACAACTTACCGGCAGATCTGCAAGCAGGTGGCGCGCGAACTCGGCATCGAGGCCAGCTTCATGCCCAAGCCCGCCACCGGGATGATGGGCAACGGCTGCCACCACAACTTCAGCCTGTGGCGCGACGGCGACGTCAACGTGCTCGCCGAACCCGGCCGCACCGAACTGCACCTGACCGAGCTGGGCCGGCACGCCCTCGGCGGTCTGCTGACCCATTCGGCCGGCGCCATGCTGATCAACGGCTCGACCGTGAACTCCTACAAACGGTATTGGGACGCAGGTCAGTTCGCGCCGTCGCGGATCAACTGGGGCCTGGACAACAAGACCTGCACGGTCCGGTTGTCGGCGGTGGGCCGGCTCGAGTACAAGCTGCCCGACGCCGCGGTCAACCCCTACCTGTCGCACGCGGTGATCCTGGCCGCCTGCGAGGACGGCATCAAGAACGAGATCGATCCGGGTGCGCCGACGCAGGGCTCGTCCTACGACGCCCCCGTCGACGACCGGTTCCCCGATCTGCCGCTGACGCTCGGCGCGGCCATCGCGGCCTTCCGTGCCGACGAGGTGCTGACTCAGGCGTTCGGACCTGAGCTGTCGAACCTTCTCGTCGACTACCACACCGACGAGTGGGCTCGATTCTGTGGATATGTGACCGATTGGGAGCGCGATATGTACTGGGATGACCTGCCGTGAGCGCGGCGCTGAGGTTGGCCTGCCTCGACGCCGAGGCGCCGCCGCTGTTCTCGCTGTGGACCCCCGAGCAGGGACGCACGGGATATGAGCCCGGCGTCGCCGAGGCGCTGGGCGCCGAACTGGGCCGGCCCATCGAATGGGTCCGCGTGCCCTGGGTCGACATGATCCCCGCAGTCCAGCGCGGTGACGCCGACGCCGTGCTGTGCGGGCAGGGCATCACCCCGGAGCGCCAGGCCCAGGTGAACTTCACCCGACCGTACGCGGTGTTCCACGAGGGTGTGCTGATCCGTCGGGGCACCGGCATCACCAGCCCCGAGGACCTGGTGGGCCGTAAGGTCGCCGCCATCGAGGGCAGCACCAACATGAAGCTGGCCGAGACGTTCACCGGCGCCATCCCGGTGCCGTTCGGAGCCGGTTCGGACGACGTGTACGCCGACATGCTGGCCGCGCTGAAGGCCGGTCAGGTCGACGCCGTCGTCGACGACGACGTGGTGTTCGTGCCGCTGGGGGCGACGCACCCCGACTACGAACTCGCGTTCACGGTGCAGACGGCCAACAAGTGGGGCATCGCGGTGGCCAAGGACCGCCCGGACATCCTGGCCGAGATCGACGGTGCGCTGAGTGGGCTCATCGAGTCGGGTCGTCTACGCGACGTGTGGAAGGAATGGCTGCCCACGCTCGACTACCCGTTCGACGCGGCCTGAGTGTCTCGTCCACTGGTGGCCCTGGTCGGCCGGCGCGCCCCACAGGTGCCCATCCTGCGGTTCTCGGCGACCCTGGCGGCCGAGGCGCTGTGCGAGGCCGTGTGGGCGGCCGGCGGTGAGCCGGTCGTCCTGCACGGCCCCGCCGCCGACCCGCTGGCCGAACTGCCCTCTCGGTTGGCGGCTTTCGACGGTGTGCTGATGCCCGGCGGCGCCGACATCGAACCGTCGCGCTACGGCGCCGATCCCCTCCCGGAAACCATGGACACGGTGGCCTTCCAGGACGATCTCGACCTCGGCGTGACCCGGGCGGTGCTCGACCTGGATCTGCCGACGCTGGCGATCTGCCGCGGCATGCAGGTGCTCAACGTGGCCCTGGGCGGAACGTTGCACCAGCACATCACCGAGACAGACCCGGTGCATCACAACGCGATCCACGATGTGAACGTGATCTCGGGAACCCGCCTGCACGCCATGGTCGGCACCGAGGTCATCGATGTGTCGTCGTATCATCACCAGGCCATCGACCGGTTGGCGCCCGGACTGACCGTCAGTGCGGTCGCGGCCGACGGCCTCGTCGAGGCCGTCGAGCACGACCGGGCCGATATCGTGGCGGTCCAATGGCATCCGGAGGATCGGCACGCGACGTCGTCGTCGGACGCCGCGCTGTTCGCCGACCTGGTCGACCGGGCCCGAAAGAGGAAGGACTCCCCATGACCGTCTGGGTACGTCGCGAGGACGTCATCCCGAGCCTGCCGATGCCGACGGATCCGCGGGCACACGTGTGCGTCGTGCTCTCGCTGAACTATCCGGACATGGATGACAACGAGGCCGCGCTGGTCAGGAGCTTCACTAAGCTGGCGTTGACCACCCTGATCCAGCTCGGCGCATCCTTCGACCTCTGGGACACCTCGACAGCGCTGCACAACCCCTCCGCGGCAGCCGATTTCGACGGTCTGCTGATGCTCGGCGGCGGCGACGTGGATTGCACGTGCTACGGCGGCACCACGCCGCACCCGAAGTGCTACGGCATCGACAAGCGTGCCGACCTCGACGCCCTGGCCGCGATCCGGTCGGCCGAGGCCGCGCAGCGTCCCATCCTGGGCATCTGCCGAGGCTCGCAGCTGCTCAACGTCGCGCGCGGCGGCACCCTGATCGGCGACATCGAGGACTACGCCCTGCACCACGGTGCTCCCGGTGACCCGGTGTTCGTCGACGAACCCGTCGACATCACACCCGGCACCCGGTTGCACGCCATCTTGCAGACCGAGCGGGCCATCGTCCGCAACGGCCACCACCAGGCCGTCGACCGGCTGGGGGAGGGCCTGGTGGTCGCCGGGCGCGCGCTCGACGGCATCGTCGAGGGTATCGAGGATCCCACGAAGTTCTACCTCGGCGTGCAGTGGCATCCCGAGGAACCGGACGCGCCGGAAGCGGATCGACTGCGCCTGTTCGAGGCGTTCATCGCGGCGGCCGTGCAGTGCCGTGCGCGAAACGCGTCCGCGGCGGTGTCCGGTTAGGTGAGACTGCTCGCGTGGCCATCACTGCGCGTGATCTGACGGCGGTCGACGGCCTCGGCCTGGCGCTGGTGGCCGGGGTCGACTCCGCCGACCGGGAGATCAGCTGGGCGCACGCGATCGAACTGGCCGATCCCACACCGTATCTGTCCGGCGGGGAACTGGTGATGACCACCGGCATCAACATCGGTGCCGACGACGCCGAACAGTTCGCCTATGTGCGCCGGCTGGCCGACGCCGGCATCGCGGCGCTGGCTGTGGACACCGGTACCACGCTGACCGAGGTGCCGCAGGGCGTGCTCGACGCGGGCGACGCGGTGGGCCTGACCGTGCTGACGGTCCCGCCCGAGACACCGTTCATCGCGATCACCCGGGTGGTGATCGACGCCCTGCGCGCCGACGAACTGCGGGCGGTGCAGCGCGTGGTCGACCAGCAGGAGGTATTGGCGCGCGCCACGCTGCGCAGCGGCATCCCCGGTGTGGTCGACGCCTTGGCGGACTGTCTGGCCGCCACCGTCGTGGTGGTCAACGTCGACGGCACGGTCCTGGCCGGAGCCGGGCCGGAGCAGGAGCGGTTGACCGACCTGCTGGCGCAGTCCGACCGCCCGGGCCGCCGGCAGGCCGCGTCGGTGCTGGCCGACGGATCGGCGTTCGTGACGGTGCAGACGCTGCGCGCGGCCCAGCCGATCCGCGGGCATCTGGCGGTGCGCACCGAAACCGCGATGTCCAATTCGGATCGCGTGCTGGTGGCGCACGCGGTGTCGCTGGTGTCGATCGCCGTCGAGAAACCGGCGCGGGTGGTCGATGCCGAACAGCTGTTCCGGGCGGCGGTGACCTGCGAGATCCTGTGTGGCTCAGGTGCAGTCGACGACGCGGTGTTGCGGCATTTCGGTTTCGAACCCACCACCGAGGTGGTGGTGGTGTCGTGCACCGGCGCCGGACCCGTGCTGATCGCGCAGCAGCGCACCGCCAACGCCCTGGCCACCGGGTCCTACCTGCTGGCGTCGATCGGTGACGACATCGCGTTCCTCGTGCCCGCCACGGGAAGCCGCCGCCGCATCGACGCGGTGCGCACCGTGCTCGATCCCGGTGCGCGCGGGGGAGTCAGCGCACCGGTGCGCATCGCTGACGTGGCGGTGGGCCTCGAGCAAGCCCGCATCGCCGCGCAGAGCGGGGCCGGGCTGCGCTGGTTCGGCGAGCTCACCGGGTTCGGTGTGCTGCTCGACGGGCGCAGCACGGCCGAACTGCGCGTGCTGGCCGCGCCGCTGGAACCACTCGCCGATGATCGGGAACTGATCGACACCCTGACTGCTTTCCTACAGCACAACGGTCACATCGAGTCCGCGGCAGCCGATTTGGGTGTGCACCGGCACACCCTGCGCAATCGCATGCGGCGGATCATGGGGCTGCTCGACGACGACCTGGAGTCGGCCGACTCCCGCACCCAACTGTGGCTGGCCGTCAAGGCCGAGCAGCTGGCGGCGGCCCGACGGAATTGAGCCCGCCACCCAGCGCCGGCGGGCCGCTGCGATAGGTGACCGGGGTGGCCGACAGCGAGATCGGGTTGGCCACCTGCGGGGTGGGACTATCGGGCACCGTCACGGTGGCCTCGATGCCCAGACCCTGCGCGAACACGAACGCCTCGGCCAGATCGTTGATGGGGCCCGCGGGCACGCCCACCGCGCTGAACGCGTCGTACCAGTGGTCGGCGCCGTCGGCCTTCAATTCGGGTGCCACCAGGGCGCACAGGACCTCGCGGTTGGCCACCCGCTGCGGGTTGGTGGAAAACCGTGGGTCGTCGGCCAGTTCGGGTAGACCGAGCGCCGCGGTGAACGCGCGGAACTGCTTGTCGTTTCCCACCGCGACGGCGATGGGGCGGTCGGCGGTGTCGAACGTCTGGTACGGCGCGATGCTCGGGTGTCGGTTGCCCATGATGCCCGGGACCACGCCCGCGCCCAGGAAGCCGGAGGCCTGGTTGACCATCGAGGACAGCAGCACCGCGAGCAGGCTCGTGTCGACGCGCTGGCCCTCGCCGGTGCGTGTGCGGTGCGCCAGCGCGGCCAGGATGCCGGACAGCGAGTGCAGACCGGCGAGCACGTCCACCAGCGCCACCCCGGCCTTGGTGGGGTCACCGGGTTCGGTGCCGGTCACGCTCATCAACCCGCCGACGGCCTGCACCAGCAGGTCGTAGCCCGGCAGGGCGGCGCCCTTGTCGCGGCCGAAACCGGTGATGGCGCAGTAGATCAGGTCGGGTTTGACGGCGCGCAGGTCATCGTAGCCCAGCCCGAGCTTTTCCATGGTGCCGGGCCGGAAGTTCTCCACCACGATGTCGGCGCCCGCGACGAGCCGGCGGGCCTCGTCGCGGCCGTCGGGGCTGGTCAGGTCCAGCACCACCGACCGCTTGTTGCGGTTGACGGAGTTGAAATACGTTGCCACACCGACGGAGTCGTAGGGTGGTCCCCACTGCCGGGTGTCGTCGCCGGTGCCGGGGCGCTCGATCTTGATGACCTCGGCGCCGAAGTCGCCGAGCATCATCGTCGCGTACGGCCCGGCCAGCACGCGGCTGAAGTCGACGATTACGACGCCGTCGAGCGCCCCCGCCGTCACGCCCCGGGTTTCCCGCCACGCAGGTACACCGTGGTGGTGTGGGTGAAGAACTCGCGGGCCGCTCCGCCCTGCTCCTTGGGGCCCAGGCCGCTCTTCTTGGCACCGCCGAACGGCACGTGCGGGTCCGCACCGGCCGACTCGGAGTTCACGTGTAGCACACCGACGTCCAGGGTCTCGACGGCCTGCAGGGCCCGCGTCAGGTCCTGGGTGAAGACCGCTGCCGACAAACCGAATTCGCTGTCCGCGGCCAGCCGGAACGCCTGCTCGGCATCGGCGGCGCGCTTGACCGCGACCACCGGGCCGAACAGCTCCTCGGTCCACACATCGGCGGGCGTGTCACCGAGCTCGATGACGGTGGGGGCCACGAAGTATCCCTCGGTGCGCACCCCGTCGGTGTACGGGGCGCCGCCGGTGAGCAGGTGTGCGCCCTGGCGCACGGCGGTCTCGATCCCGGAGGTGATGGACTTCTGCGCCGAGGCGCTCACCACGGGGCCCATCTGCGTCGCGTCGTCGGTGGGATCACCGACCACCAGGGCCTGCGCACGGTCGACCAACGCCGCGAGGAACCTGTCGGCGATGCCGTCGGTGAGCACCAGACGCGATGTCGCGGTGCACTTCTGGCCGGTCGAGCGGAACGCCCCCAGCAGCACCTGGTCGAGCGCGAGGTCGAAGTCGGCGTCGTCGAGAACCACGGCGGCGTTCTTGCCGCCCATCTCGGCCTGGGCGGGGACGCCGCGCGCGGCCGCGGCGGCCGCGATGCGCCGACCCACCCCGGTCGACCCGGTGAACGTCAGCGCGTCGATCCCGGCGTGGCCGACGATCGCGTCACCGAGGTCCGATCCGCCGACGAGCAGGTTGAACACCCCGGGCGGCAGACCGGCCTCGGTCAGGGCCTGGGCCAAGCGGAGCGCCAGCAGCGGAACGGTGCTCGCGGGCTTCCACACCACCGCGTTGCCGTACACCAGGGCCGGCGCGATCTTCCAGGCCGGGATCGCGATCGGGAAGTTGAACGGCGTGATGACGCCGACGACGCCGACGGGCCTGCGCGTCACCAGGATCTGTTCGCCGGCCCGGGGCGAGGCGTAGATCTCACCGGTCTGCCGGTCGCCCTCGTTGCCGTAGTAGCGCAGGATCTGGGCCGCCCGGCGCACCTCGCCGACACCCTCGGCGCGGGTCTTGCCCTCCTCGGCGGCCAGCTCCAGGCCCCAGGTCTCGGCGTTGCGGTCCACCACGTCGGCGGCCGCGAGCAGCACGACGCCGCGCTGATGCAACGGTGTGGCAGCCCACCCGGTGACGGCCTCGGAGGCCGCTCTCACCGCGGCGTTCACGTCGGACGCGGTTGCCGCCGACCCCTGGGCGACGACAACGCCCGGCCGGGTGGGGTTCACGCTGCGCACGGCGTCGCCGCGGCCGTCGAACCACACGCCACCGACGAGGTGCTCGATGCCCGCGGTCATCAGCGGAACGCCGCCTGTCCGGTGAGCGCCTTGCCGATGGACAGCAGGTGCATCTCCGAGGTGCCCTCGTAGGTCAGCACCGACTCCAGGTTGTTGGCGTGCCGCAGCGGCGAGTATTCCAGCGTGATGCCGCTGCCGCCCAACAGGGTTCGGCATTCCCGGGCGATCGCGATGGCCTCGCGGACGTTGTTGAGCTTGCCCAGGCTGATCTGCTCGGGCCGCACCCCTTCGGCGTCCTTGATGCGACCCAGGTGGATCGCCAGCAGCAGGCCCTTGCCCAGTTCCAGGGTCATGTTGGCCAGTTTCTCCTGGGTCAGCTGGTAGCTCGACAGCGGCTTGTCGAAGACCTCGCGGGACTGGGTGTAGACGATGGCGGTCTCCAGGCTGTCGCGCGCGGCGCCCAGGGCACCGAAGACGATGCCGAACCGGGCCTCGTTGAGGCAGGACAGCGGCGCGGACAGACCCTCGGCCAGCGGCAGCTGCGCCGACGCGGGCAACCGCACGTTGTCGAGCACCAGCTCGGAGGTCACCGACGCGCGCAGTGAGAGCTTGCGGTGGATCGCGTTGGCGGTGAACCCCGGTGTGTCGGTGGGCACCAGGAAGCCCCTGATGCCGTCGTCGGTCTGTGCCCAGATGGTGGCGACGTCGGCGAGGTTACCGTTGGTGATCCACATCTTGGTGCCGTTGAGGATCCAGTCTGCGTTTTCTCCGGCGCCGGAGCGTTTCGCGCGGGTGCGCATGCCGGCCGGGTTGGAGCCGAAGTCCGGCTCGGTCAGCCCGAAGCAGCCGATGGCGTCGCCGGCGGCCAGCCTGGGCAGCCATTCGTTCTTCTGCTCCTCGGAGCCGTAGCGGTAGATCGAGAACATCGACAGCGAGCCCTGCACCGAGACGAAGCTGCGGAAGCCGCTGTCGCCCGCCTCGAGCTCCAGACAGGCCAGGCCGTAGCTGACGGCGTTGGTGCCCGCGCACCCGTAGCCCTGCAGGTGCATGCCCAGCACGCCGAGGTTGCCGAACTCCTTGGCCAGTTCGCGTGGCAGGGTGGCCGATTCGAACCAGCCCTCGACGTTGGGCTCGAGCCGGGTGTCGACGAATTGCCGCACGGTGGCGGCGATGTCGCGCTCGTCCTCGTCGAGCAGGCGATCGATGTCGAACAGTTCCAGCGGCGCGTAGGTGGCCTTCTTCGGGGGCGCGGTGAGGGTCATCGTGGGAGCTCCTGGGTGGGTGTCAGAGGGCGGCGAAGCCGTCGCGCAGCACGTCGAACGCATCGACGAGCAGGTCGTCGGAGATGGTCAGCGGTGGCAGGAAACGCAGCACGTTGCCGAAAGTGCCTGCCGTCAAGGTCAGTACGCCGTTGTCGTGGCAGTGCTTGGACAGCTTGGCCACCGCCTCCTTGTTGGGTTCGCGGGTGCCGGGCTCGACCAGCTCGACGGCCATCATCGCGCCGCGGCCGCGGATCTCGCCGACGATGTCGGTGGTCTCGGCGATGCTGCGCAGTTCCCGCGTGATGACGTCGCCGATGGCCCGGGCCCGCTCGATCAGGCCGCCGTTCTCGATCTCGTCGAACACCCCGAGCGCGGCCGCGCAGGCCAGCGGGTTGCCCGCATACGTGCCGCCGATGCCGCCGGCGTGCGCGCGGTCCATGATCTCGGCGCGGCCGGTGACCGCGGCCAGCGGTAGGCCGCCGCCCAATCCCTTTGCGGTGGTGATCAGGTCGGGCACCAGTCCTTCGTGCTCGGAGGCGAACCAGGCGCCGGTGCGCGCGATGCCGCTCTGCACCTCGTCGGCCACCAGCAGGATGCCGCGCTCGCGGCAGAAGTCGGCGACCCGCGTCAAGAATCCTTCGGCGGGAACGATGAAGCCGCCCTCACCCTGGATGGGTTCGACCACGACGCAGGCCACCTGGTCGGCGCCGATCTGGGCGTCGATCATCATGGCGAACTGGCTGAAGGCCTCGGCCGCGCAGTTCTCGGGGCCCGACGGCCAGCGGTACGGGTAGGCCATCGGCGCCCGGTACACCTCCGGGGCGAACGGGCCGAAGCCGTGCTTGTAGGGCTGGTTCTTGGCCGTCATCGTCATGGTCAGCAGCGAGCGGCCGTGGAAGGCATGGTCGAACACCACGACGGCGTCGCGGCCGGTGGCGGTGCGCGCGTACTTGACCGCGTTCTCGACCGCCTCGGCGCCGGTGCTGAACAGCGCGGTGCGTTTCTGGTGGTCACCGGGGGTCAGGGCGTTGAGCCGCTCGGCCACCTCGAGGTAGGGCTCGTAGGGGATGTTCAGGAAGCAGGTGTGGGTGTAGCGGGCGAGCTGGTCGGCGGCGCGGGCGACGACCGTGGGGGCGGAGTTGCCGACCGTGGTGACCGCGATCCCGCTGCCCAGGTCGATGAACGAGTTGCCGTCCACGTCCACGACGACGCCACCGCCGGCGCTCGCGATGAACACCTGTGCGCCGCTGGCCAACCCGGCGGGCAGCGCTGCGACGCGCCGTGCGGCCAGTTCGCGCGAGCGCGGGCCGGGCACCTCGGTGACCAGGCGTCGCCGCTGGGCCAGTCCCGGGCCGCCGGCCACTGTGTCGAGCATCGTCATCCGAGCGTTCCCTCCGTCGATGTGGTGCCAGCGTAGGAACGCCGGGGGCGCCACCCCTATCGCCCGGATGGACAAAACACGTGCACCAGATGTCCATGTCGGCGATGTCATCGACTGGTGTCATCGGCCACACTGTGGCCCTCGAATGAGGACACCGCACGTGCTCAGATGTCGCCGCTGCCGAGCAGCCCGGTGACACAACCGTTCTGCCCACCACCACCGACGAAGGAGCCCTCCTGATGCCGAGCCTTTACGCCGTAGTCGACCCGGCCACCGGCGAGACCGTGCGCGAGTACCCCACCGCGATGGACGCGGACATCGAGCAGGCGTTGAGCCTGGCCGCCGGCTCCTACCGCGACTGGTCGAGGCAGACCACCGTGGCGCAGCGCGCCGCACTGGTGCGCAGGGTGGCCGAGCTGCACAACGAGCGCCGCGACGAACTGGCCGCCATCATCGTGCGGGAAATGGGCAAGCCGGTCGAACAGGCCGCGGGGGAGGTGGAATTCAGCGCCGCGATCTATGAGTTCTATGCCGACCACGCCGAGCAGTTCCTCGCCGACGAACCCATCGAGCTGCTCGACGGCGAGGGCACTGCGCTGATCCGGCGCGGTCCCGTCGGTGTGCTGCTCGGCATCATGCCGTGGAACTACCCCTACTACCAGGTCGCGCGGTTCGCGGGTCCGAACCTGATCGTCGGCAACACCATCGTGCTCAAGCACGCCCCGCAATGCCCCGAGTCGGCGGCGGCGATCCAGCAGATCTTCGACGACGCCGGCTTCCCGCAGGGGGCGTACGTGAACATCTACGCCACCAACGAGCAGGTCGCCACCATCATCGCCGACCCACGTGTGCAAGGGGTTTCGTTGACCGGCTCCGAGCGGGCCGGCGCCGCGGTGGCCGAGATCGCCGGCCGCAACCTGAAGAAGGTCGTCCTGGAACTCGGCGGCTCCGACCCGTTCATCGTGCTGGGTTCCGACGACCTCGACGCCACCGTGGAAGCGGCGGTGAACGGGCGGTTCGAGAACACCGGCCAGGCGTGCAACGCGGCGAAGCGGTTCATCGTCATCGACCGTTTCTACGACGAGTTCGTCGAGAAGTTCACCGCGGTGGTCCTGTCCCGCGCCGAGGGCCTGCCCCCGTTGTCCTCGGAGGCGGCCGCGCAGCGACTCGCCGCTCAGGTCGATCGGGCGGTGGCCGGCGGCGCGAAGCTGACGTCGGCGGGGGAGCGCGAGGGCGCGTACTTCCCGCCCGGTGTGCTGACCGGTGTGGCGCCCGACTTCCGTGAGGAACTGTTCGGCCCCGTCGCGATGGTCTACAAGGCCGGCTCGGAGGAGGAGGCCGTCGCGTTGGCCAACCACACCCCGTTCGGGCTGGGGTCCTACGTCTTCACCACCGACGACGAGCAGGCCGCGCGCGTCGCCGATCGGCTGGAGGCCGGCATGGTCTTCATCAACGTCGTCGGCGCCGACGGCGTCGAGTTGCCCTTCGGCGGGGTGAAGCGGTCCGGTTTCGGTCGCGAACTGGGCCGCTACGGCATCGACGAGTTCGTCAACAAGAAGCTCATCCGCAAGGGCTGAACCCCGGCTCGGAGACGCCGCGTTCGACCGGGCGCCGCAGGGCGACGACGGCTAGGCGGCGGCGGCCTCGGATTCCTCGGCCTCGTCGTCAGCCGGGGCGTCGGCATCGGCGTCGACGGTGCCCTCGGATCCCTCGGTGGATCCTTCGGCTGCCTCCTCGGCATCGTCGGATTCCTTGACGTCCTCCTCGGCGACGTCCTCCTCGGCGGCGTCCTCCTCGGCGGCGTCCTTCTCGGCGGCGTCCTTCTCGGCGGCGTCCGGCTCGGCGACACCGGTGGCGTCCGCCGCTTCGTCGTCACCGACCCTCTGCGCGGCCGATGCCTCGTCGGCCGCGGTCACATCGGTTGCCTCGTCACCCTTCTCGGTCACGGTGACGGCGTCGGTGACGACCTCGTCGCTCTCCACCCGTGGTGCGAGCGTCGCCGCGACGCGCTGCACCCCGGCGGGGTCCGCCGTCGCCGGGGCCGGGCGGAACTCGTCGAAGATGTCGCGCACCGTGTCGGGAATGAACCGCAGCGCCGCCCCGGCCACCTCGACGACGCCGTCGAACACCGCCTTCACCAGGGCGCCGATGTCGCCCGACACGAACGCCCGTCCGACGTTGTAGAGCGCGGTCTGCGGTGCCACTATCAGGTCCCGCACGTTGACGAACAGTTTGGTCAGCAGCGACGGATCGGCCGAGACCGCCTGCCCCGCCCAGCTCACCAGCGTCCAGCCCTCCTCGGGGCTGCCCTCGACCACCACCGATTCGGCGTTGTCCAACTGGTGACCGAGCAGCAACCCCAGGTCGGGGTTGTCGACGTTCATCATCACCCAGAACATGATCGTGGCGCCGTGCGCGAAGGCCACCGCGTCGTCGTCACCATTCTCGGCGATCTGCTCGAGCGCGCCGTCCACCCGGGCGTCGAACGCGTTCCCGTCCTCGCCGCCGGGCACGGGCACGAACCGGGCACCCAGCATCCAGAGGGCCGGTGCCAGCGCGTAGCCCAACCGGCCCAGGCCCTCGTCCTCGGAAGCGCCCTCGAAGATGCCCGCGGGGATCTCCCGCAGGCCGGGCAGAATCTGATAGCTCGACCCGGGCAGCAGATCGAGCATCGGCTGCGCGGTCTCCCAGGTCCGCCGCATCGACGACACGTAGATGCCGTCGAAGCCCATCGCGGCGAGCACGGGCGCGATCTGCTCGGCCTGGAACTTTCCCGTATCACTGAGCCCAGGACCGGGCACTTCGGTGTCGATGATGCCCGCCTCGTTGGCCAGCGACTCGGCATGACGCACGAACGTCACCGTCATTGCCCACGACGGGATCGCGGTGACCAGCACCAACAGCACCGCTGTCAGCGCCGCGATCAGGACATTCCGAACTCGATGCGCCCGCGGACCTGGCATCACCACTCCGTTCCTCGCCCCGTTGCGTGTGGGCTCACGGTACGACGCGGGTGGCGCGCACGGGACCGAAATCGGGGCGGCGCACGCCCGCCGCCGCGGGCGGCGAACGCCGCTCAGAGTTCGAGGCCGCGCAGCACGATCTCGAGGCCGCGCCGGAATTCGTCGGCCGCCGGGATCGCATACGCCACCGTCGCGGTCTCCGACAGCACGGGGAACTCGTCGGCCGGCAGTTCGGCGAGCGCGTACGTGCCCGGACCCGACAGCGGGCTGTAGTGCTCGACCTCCAGCGCGCCGAAGACGTAGGCGAGCAGCGCGCGGAACGCGTACACCCGCCGCTTGCCGGTGTAGCCGGCCTCGGCGAGTACCCCCAGAACCACTTCGCCCCACCGCATCGACGCGGGCGTGCGGTGCCGGTGCGCGAGCATCAGCGGTACCACCGCGGGGTGCTGGGCCGCGACGTCGCGCACCCGTTCGGCCAGCACGAGGATCCGGTGCCGCGGGGAGCCGCCCGGCACCCGGAGGTCGATCTCGTCGAGCACGAGCCCGACGACCATGGCCTCGAGTTCGTCGCGGTCGGCGACGTAGCGGTACAGCGACATCGTGCCGATGCCCAGTCGGCGCGCCACCGTGCGCATCGACAGCGCGGCCAGGCCGTCGGCGTCGACGACCTCGAGCGCGGCGGCGGCGATCTGCGGCAGGCTCAGCGAGCGTTGGCGAGGCATGGCGTTGACAGCGTACACCGTACCCGAATAACGTGGCGTAAGCGTACATCGCACGCATAAATTGGAGAGGAGGAGCTGCCATGCCCCCACCCACCACCATCGACAGAACCGAGTTCCGCAGCGTCACAGGCGAACCTGTACCGGTTCCGGATCCGCAGCGGCTGGTCCATCTTCAGTTCCGGCGGTTCGCGGGGTGTCCGATCTGCAACCTGCATCTGCAGTCGTTCGTAGCGCGGCACGACGAGCTCGACCGTGCGTCGGTCCGCGAGGTCGTGTTCTTCCACTCTCCGGCCGACGAGCTGGCCGCGCACACCGCCGATCTGCCGTTCGCGACCGTCGCCGATCCCGACAAGGTCGTCTACCGCCGGTTCGGCGTCGAGGCCGGTGCGCGCGCTCTGCTGGACCCCCGCAGTTGGCCCGCGATCCTGCGTGGCGGAGTGCTGACCACGGTGGGCCGGTTCCGTGCCCCGGCGCTGCGCCAGCCCGGTGGCCGCCTCGGCCTACCCGCCGACTTCCTCATCGCTCCGGACGGCACGGTGCTGGCGGCCAAGTACGGCCGTCATGCCGACGATCAGTGGTCGGTGGACGAGGTCCTGTCGCACGCCGCGGCGCGGTGACCTGCAGGGCACCGCCGGAACTCGATCCGGCGGCGCCGACGCGGGCATGCTGGAGGGCATGCTGGAGGGCATGGACCATCTCATCGACGTCGATGACGGTGTCACGCTGTGGGCGCAGAGCAGCGGAAACCCCGACGGCACACCGCTTCTGCTGATCATGGGCGCCAACGCCTCCGGGCTGACCTGGCCGGACGAGCTGGTCGACATGCTCGGGCGGCGGCATCGGGTGATCCGCTACGACCACCGTGACACCGGTCGCTCCAGCTGGGCCTTCGACCGGGTTCGGTACACCATCGCCGATCTGGCCGAGGACGCGGTGGCCGTCCTGGACGCGCTGGGGATCTCCCGCGCCCATGTGGTGGGATGTCGATGGGCGGCACCCTGGTGCAACTGCTGCTGCTCGACCACCCGGATCGCCTGCTCTCGGCGACCGTCATGTGCACCTCGGCGCTCGGCGCCGGCCTGGCGGGCGACCCGGCGGCGCCGTCCGAGCTCCCCGGTCCCGATCCGGCACTGCTCGAGTTCTGGGAGCAGATGGACGCCGACCGGGACGCCGCCGCCGAACTCGACTGGCGCGTCGAACACTGGCGCAGGCTCAACGGGACCGCGCTGGCCTTCGACGACGACGAGTTCCGGCGACTCGAACAGCGGATCATCGAGCACTCGGGCCGACACGACAATTCGGCCGCGCACGCCCGCGCCGACATGGGCGGGCTGGACCGCGGCGCTGAGCTCGCCACGGTCACCGTGCCCACGCTGGTCATCGAGGCACCGGAGGACCCGATCAACCCCCCGCCACACGGCGCCCACCTCGCTGCGACGATCGGTGGCGCACAGCTGGTCACCGTGCCCGGTATGGGGCATGCGCTGCCCGCGGCGGTGCTCGAGCCCGTCGGGTCGGCGATCCTGGCCTTCACCGGAGGCGTCGAGTCCCGTTGAGGCCCAGTCCTTCTTCGGACCAAGTCCCGGGACCGACGCCCGCGGCTATCTGATCGTCACGCCGGCGTCGACCGTGAACTCCAGCCCGGTGACGTACCGGGATTCGTCGCAGACGAGATATGGACGGCGTTACTGACGTCGACGGCTTCGATCAGCGGTGCGGGCAGGGCGTTGAGGAAGACCGGGAGGAGATCCGTGCGAGCCGACATGTGTTCGTGCAACGACGCCGGGGCCATTCCGGTGGCCACCCCAGTTGGGGGGCACCGAGTTCACCCGGATGTTCTGTGCAGCAAGTTCATTGGCAAGTGCCAGCGTCATCCCGACGATTCCGTGCTTGGAGGCGGTGCACGGCACGCAGGGCCCTTGATGCCGGCCGACGCGCTGATGTTCACCAGGCTGCCCCCACCTTGCTCGAGCAGGTGCGGGATCGCTGCCGCGCAGGTGTTCCAGGCGCCGATGAGGTTGACGTGTGTCCACGTACGCTTGGTGCGAATGTTGATGCGAATCGGGCCGGGTCGGAGCTCTGATCGCTCACGTGCCGCAACCGTTGCGCGACTATCGGATGATCAAGTGGCTGCGCACTGCGTGCACGCGTGCGTCGATCGGCCCCGGGCTCGGGTGTTCGGCATGCCCGTCACGTCCTACGCGGTTCATGTCAGTGCACAGCTCGATGCCTTCGTCGCGCTGTTGGCTGCCACACCGTCCGAGGAGACGCTTCGAGCCCTGGAAGGTGTCACCGACACGAGGCCCGCTCTGCGCGCTCTACCGTGACCGATGCACCCTGGACGGGGGCCATCGAACATCACAACTGGTGGGCCGACAGCCTACCCGATCGAATCCCGCCAAACGTCTGACTCGAGCCCGGGAGTGATCTGTCGACGGCGGTCGTTGTCCACGTGAAGTGGTTCAGCCCGACCAGAATTCGCGCGGCATCGGGCGCTGAGACGGTGGTGCGACCGGTTCATTGGACGATAGATCCAGCGCCGGTGTGCCGCGCGATCGCAACCATCGCCGCGCTGATCGCTGCCACTTCGTCCGGGGTGCAGATATAGGGCGGCATCGCGTAGATCAGGTTGCGGAAGGGGCGTAGCCAGACGCCGTGGTCGAGCGCGATGACAGTGGCGGCGGCGAGATCCACCGGGTGGTCCATCTCGATCACGCCGATCGCTCCGAGCACGCGGACATCGGCGACTCCGGGAAGCCCGCGAGCGGGCTGCAGTCCGGTGCGCAGGCCGTCCTCGATCATCGCGACCGCGCCCCGCCAGTCCTGGCTGACGAGGACCTCGATCGCGGCCAGGGACACCGCGCATGCCAGGGGATTGGCCATGAATGTGGGTCCGTGCATGAGTGCGCCCGGCGCGCCGGAGCTGATGACGTCGGCAATGTCTCGGGTGCACAGCGTGGCCGCCAGCGTGAGATAACCGCCAGTGAGCGCCTTGCCGATGCACATGATGTCGGGGCTGATACCGACGTGGTCGGCGGCGAACATCTCCCCGGTGCGGCCGAACCCCGTGGCGATCTCGTCGAAGACGAGCAGGACGTCGTGCCGGTCGCAGATCCGGCGCAAATCGCGCAGGTAGCGGGGATCGTGAAAGCGCATCCCGCCGGCGCCCTGCACCACGGGTTCGACGATGATGGCAGCGAGCTCGTCGGCGTGATGGGCCAGTTGGTGTTCGAAGGCGGTGACGTAGCGGTGGTCATAACCGTGAGGCACCTGGGGGGCGAAGATCTGCGACCTCAGGACGTCGGTCCAGAGGGCGTGCATGCCGCCGTCGGGATCGCACACACTCATCGGGGTGAAGGTGTCTCCGTGGTAGCCGCCACGCCACGTCATCAAGCGATGTTTGCCGGGTCGGCCGCGGCTGCGGTGGTACTGCAGCGCCATCTTCACCGCCACTTCGACCGATACCGATCCCGAGTCGCAGAAGAACACGGTCTGCAGCGGCGCGGGGGTGAGATCGATGAGGGTGCAGGCCAGACGTGCGGCGGGTTCATGCGTCAGCCCACCGAACATGACGTGGCTCATGACGGCGATCTGCGACGTCAGTGCCGCATCCAGGTCGGGATGGCCGTGGCCGTGGATACACGCCCACCAGGAACTCATCGCGTCGAGCACGTCTGACTCACCGGCGTCCCGCGCGAGGGTGAGATACGCCCCGCGGGCCGAGGTGACGACCTGGGCGGGCAAGGCGTGGGTTCCGACTGCGGCGTAGGGGTGCCATACGTGGGCGGCGTCGAGATCGCGGATGCGGTCGGTCGACATTCGGCGTGAGACCGTGCTCGGGCCCTTCATGCTGTCACCGTCCGTAGGATGGCGCCGTCCTCACAGCAGTTCGCCGGTGTCTGGGTGACGCACGCGGATCACGGTCTTGCCGAGGTTGTCACCGACCAGCATGCGGGTGAAGGCTTCCGGGGCGTTGTCCAGTCCGTCGGTGACGGCTTCGGCGAACGCCACCTCGCCGGTCTTGATCCAGCCGGCCATCTGTTCGGTGAAGGTGTCGAATTGTTCGGCGAAGTACTGCCGTTGCAGAAACCCTTGCACGGTGATGCTCTTGGCGAGGAGCTGGCTCATGAAGAACGGAAGCCGGTCGGGTCCGGGTCGTGCGATCTCGTCGGAGTTGTACTGAGAGACTAGTCCGCACAGCGGAATTCGGGCGTGCTGGTTCAGCAGGGGCAGGACGGCGTCGGCGACGGGCCCTCCGACGTTCTCGAAGTACACGTCGATCCCGTCGGGGCACGCCGCGGCGAGGTCGGCGGGGAAGGTGGGAGAGCGGTGGTCAACGGCGGCGTCGAAGCCGAATCGGGTGGTGGCGTACCGCTGTTTGTAGGACCCGCCGGCGACGGCGACGGCGCGCGCACCGTGGAGGCGGGCGATCTGTCCTACTGCGGAGCCGACCGGGCCGGTGGCTGCGGCCACGACGACGGTCTCACCCGGTTGGGGCTGACCAATGTTGAGCAGCCCGGAGTAGGCGGTGAAACCGGGCATACCGAGCACGCCGAGCGCTGTCGAGGCAGGCAGATCGCTGCTTGGCGGGACCCGCCTGACGTCACCGGGCCGGGCGACTGCGTGGGTTTGCCAGCCCGTCCGCGCGACGACCAGGTCACCGACGGTGAGGTCGTTACCGGTGGCTGGGTGGGTGACGCGGGATACGGTGGCGCCCACGATGACGTCACCGATCGCCACGGGTGGATCGTAGGACGGGGCGTCGCTCAACCTGCCGCGCATATAGGGGTCCAGGGACAGATAGACCGTTTCGAGGCCGAGTTCCTGTGCGGAGGGGACTGCAGCGGCGACCTCCTCGATGCGGAAGTCGTCTGCGGTGGGCTCACCCTGTGGGCGCCGGGCAAGAACGATTCTTCGGTTGACCGTTGTGCTGGATGCGGTGCTCACGTGTGGGTCCTCCATTGGTGGTGTCGTTCTGATGAGCTTCTGATCGGTTCCGCGGCCGGAAAGTGTTCAGCTGGTGGTGAAGAACTCAGGATCCGGTTGGGTGCCCAGGGCGGACACCACACGGTTGGTGAAGTTGAAGGCCGCGGTCACGGCGACGGCTTCGAAGATCGCGGCGTCGGACAGCCCGCAGTCGCGCAGTCGGTCGAAGTCGGCGTCGTCGATCCGGTGGAGGTCCTCGGTGAGATTGGCCGCGAGGTCACCCAGTGCTCGCTCGCGGCGCGACAGCGGAACGGTGCGGTAGTTGATGGCGATGCGACGTGCCCGCCCATGATCGCCGATGTGCTCGCCGAGGGCCTGGCCGTGGACGAGGGTGCACGACACACAGCGGTTGGCCGCGGAGACGACGGTGGCGATGAACTCGCGTTCGGCGATGGACAGGTGACCTTGGTCGGGGTCCATCAACGGTTCGACGAATTGGAGGAACCGGGCGGTGGTGTCCCCACCCAAGCCCCACGCGCGCAGCGAGCGACTTTGATGGCCGCTGTCTGCGAGTTCGAGGACAGGCGGGGGGATGTCGGTGTCGGCGGGCACATGCAGGCGCGACTGCCGCTCGCCCGGTGCGCGGCCCGGTGCCAACGTCGCTGCCTCGGCAGGAGTGAGGGCGTGGTGCTCAGGCATTGGGTGCTCCAATAGTGATGGATCGGAATTGGGTGGTGGTGCGCCGCGTGGTCAGCGCGGTGCCCCGACCCCGAGAGGGGCGGGTACGACGGTGTCGTAGAAGTGTTCGTCGGGCCAGCCCCAGCCGTGCCTCTCGATGATCTGGCGGATGACGCTCTGGTAGGTCGGGGAGTGCACGTAGCTGGCGTGTCGTGGCGAGGAGACGTAGTTCATCCCGCCGCGCAGATCCGGGTGGTGGTCGGCCTTGCGCGCGATGAACTCGCTTCGATCGATGCCGGCTTCGCGGTCAGCGATGTCACCGGCGATGAGTTGGGCCATCTCGTCGAAGCGCTGGTAGGCGGCGTCGGCGAACTCGACGAAGCCCAGGAAGTACAGCGAGTCGAGACGCCGGTGGAACACGTTGAGGTACAGCTGGGGTCGACCACCGGCGCGGTCGATCAGCGAGTCCGGCAGAAACGGTGTGCGCCAGTCATATCCGGTGGCGAACAGCACGGTATCGACCCGCTCGCGGCTGCCATCGACGAAGGTCACGCCGTCGCGGGTGAAGCGGGCCACGTCGCGTTTGGCGATGATGTCGCCGTGGGTGAGGTGATGCAGGAACTGCGAGTTCAGGATCGGGTGGCTCTCGTAGGCGTCGTGGTCGGGACGCTGCAGTCCCAGCCGCGTCAGGTCGCCGCTCAGCGCGTCGTAGAGCTGCGAGAGGTCCTCTGGCAGGACGACGCCGTCTGGAGTCACGCGACGTAGCTCACCACTGCCGGGTAGTCCGCGCAGGAAGACGTCGGTAGGCACACCCAGGATGTGCTTGGGCACGAACCGATAGCCGCGCCGCAGGCTCAACCACGCCCGAGATGCGCGTTGTGCCGCGTCGCAGGCGATGTCGACCCCCGAGTTGCCGCCCCCGACGATGAGTACTCGCCGCCCCGCCAGTTCGTCGGCCGATCGGTAGGTCACGACGTGGCGGATGTCGCCGCCGAACTCGTCCTGACCGGGATAGCTGGGGACCTGGGGGCTCCAGTTGGCACCGCTGGCGACGATGACGCCGGCATAGTGTCGCCGCTCGCCACCATCGAGCTCGACGTCCCACCCTCCCGACACCGTCGGTGTGACAACCCGGACTTCACGGCCGAACTCCACGTCGTCGACCAATCCGTAGTGCTCGGCGAAATCTGTGATGTAGCTCAGCACTTGGGTGTGAGAGGGGTAGTCCGGAAACTCGGCGGGCATCGGGTAGCCATAGAACGCCGAGCGGAACTTCGACGAGATGAAATGCGCCGACTCATACAGCGGGGTGCCCGGATTGGTGATGTCCCACAGGCCGCCGACGCGCACATTGCGCTCGATGACGTCGTAGGGGATCCCGGAGCGCTTGAGTGCGCGCGCGGCCACCAGCCCCGCCGGGCCGGCGCCGATGATGCAGTACTTGTTGGACGACCCCATGACATCACTCCTCTTCCTCGACGGATATGGACGGCGACAGTAACTGAGACATCTGACTCAGTCAATTGACTCCGTCGAGTGGTCTACTATCGGCACGACCGGAGAGGGAGGTGTTTGGCCGTGGCTCATGTGCCCGCGCAGGATCGCCGACGCAGTCTCGTAGAGGCGGCGATCGCTGTCATGACCCGAGAGGGCGTGCGTGCCGCGACGACCCGCCGGGTCGTCGAGGAGGCGGGCGCGTCGCTGGCGGCGTTCCATTACTGCTTCCACTCGAAGGACGAGCTGATCGAATCGGTGATCGAGCAGACCAACCGAGAGTTCCTGGCGTGGCACACCTCGCCAAGTCCCGAGGCGGGAACGGCCAAGGAGGCGATCGAAATCAGCCTGCGGGGGCTGTGGTCGATCACCCGTGATCACCCCCGTCGGCAGGCGATGCTCTTCGAGTTGACGCAGTACGCGCGGCGCCGGGAGTCGTTGGCTCATCTGGCGGTCAAGCAGTACGCCGACTACTACGACACCTGGGTGAGGTTCTTCGTCGAACTCACCGAGCGCTTCGATGTGGCCCTCGCCGCGCCCGCCGAGAACGTGGCGCGATTCGCTGTGAGTGTCGTGGACGGGTTGACGTTCAATTACCTGATCGACCGCGACGACGAGACCGCCGAGGGGGCCCTCGCGATCGCCGTCGAGTCACTGTCGAATCAAATGCTGCCTACGAAGGGGCGCAAGCCTGCGCGGCGTGCCACCAGCTGACACGGTCGGTTGACCCGGTCGATTGCGTATGTGATGCTCGGCCTGTTCGCCGACGCGGCGCTTCACGACGGCTGGCCGTGGGTGATGTGCCGTGGTGGAGTTGTGGGTGCGCTCCTTTCATCGCCGGGAGCCAGATCTGGAGATTGCCATGAATTCACCACAGACCAGCCGCGACTCGGGGATCGCCACCCTGCTCAGTGGAGCACCATCGAACTGGAATAGGTGGGGCGCCCGCGATGAACTCGGAGTGCTCAACGAGATAGGTCCCGCTGAGGTGCTGCGGGGGATCGCCGCTGTGCGCAGCGGGAAGACCTTCACGCTCGGCACCGCGGTTGGCCGCCCCGGGGGAGACCCGTCGTGGCCCGGACGTGTTCCGGCGCAACGGTTCAGCGTGGTCGATCGCAGCGACGTGCTCGCGGGTAAGGGTGAAGATCTGTCCGGTGGCCTGGAAACGGCAGAAGACGTGCTGATCAACGCGCTGCACGCGGGAACGCACTGCGACGCGCTCGGGCACGCCTGGTACGACGGCAAACTCTACAACGGAGTGGACGCCATCGGGACGACGCGAGCGTTGGAACATGCCAGCATCGAACCGATTGCCGCGCACGGCATGGTGGGGCGCGGTGTGCTCATCGACCTACCGCGCTTCATGGGCAAGGAGCACCTCGATCCGTCGGACACCTTCACCCACGAAGAGTTGATTGCGTGCGCCACCGCGCAGGGTAGCGAGATCCAGAGCCGGGACTTCGTGCTCATCCGGACCGGATGGCTGTCGGCGCTGACGCGCATGGCGCCGGTGGCAGAGGCCGATTTCGCCGAACCAGGTTTGCGCTACACCCTGGAACTCGCTCGGTGGTTCCATGACCGCGACATCGCGGGACTCATCACCGACACCATCGCCAACGAAGCGACCGTGGACCAAGCCTCCGGTGTGATGCTCCCGCTACACGGCCTGTTGCTCCGCGATCTCGGGGTGTCCCTCACCGAGATCGCCGAACTCGACACGTTGGCCGAGGATTGCGCCTCAGACGGACAATACGAATTCCTCTATGCGGCAGCGCCATTGAGAATCGTCGGAGCCACCGCCGGCCCGGTCAACCCCATCGCCATCAAGTAGTCCGGCCAAGCGCCCGTCCAGCCCCCGAGTTGTCCATCCGCGGGCCGGCACAACCGCGCGCCGGCGAGTCCGGCTGTGCGTCCGGGCGAACTGAGGCTGTCCCCGTTCGGGTGAGGCCATGGGGAGCCGATGCCCCCGTCAGCTGTCATTCACGTGCGCACGACGCGTTATCCGGGCGTCGCGATGCAGCGTTCCTGGGTTCGAGTGGGACAGTTGACTCAGACGGCCGATTGGTGCATGCTCTCTCGCATGGTGATGCAAACCACACGAATGGTGATTTCGGTTGCAACGGGGGGCGTCTCGAGCGTTGATGGCACCCACGCGGCGCAACCCATCTCTAGTGCGCGATCGGGATCGCACGCTCCTTCCGCGGACCGAGACGCCGCGCGCCGCGTCAGGGGATGCTCGGCCGCCCAGGTCCGCGCATGAAGGATCTCGCCGGGCAGACAGCAATCGTGACCGGTGCCGGATCGGGCATCGGTGAGGCCTGCGCCCGGATCCTGGCGCGGGAGGGCGCGACGGTGGCGGTGGTCGACATCTCCTCTGACCGCGCGCAGCAGTGCTCGTCGGCGATCCGCGCCGACGGCGGGACCGCTCGCCCCTTCGGTGTGGATGTCACCAGCAGCCGCGGTTTCGGCGGATTCGTCGAGTCGGTGCTGGCGTGGACCGGCCGCATCGACGTGCTGATCTGCAACGTCGGTATCTACCCCACTGCCCTGCTCGATCACATCGACGACGAGGTGTGGGACCACGTGATGCGCACCAACGCGACCTCGACGTTCTACGCCGTGCGCGCGGTTGCGCCGGTGATGCGCAGCCAACGGTACGGGCGGATCGTGTTCACGTCCTCGGTAACCGGGCCGTTGACCGCTATGCCGGGGCTCGCGCACTATGCGGCAAGCAAGGGCGCTCTCGGTGGCTTCATGCGTGGCTCGGCTGTCGAGCTGGCCGCGTATGACATCACGGTGAACTCGGTCCTGCCGGGAACGGTGCACACCGACGGCGTGAATGGCAGCGGCGGCTCGTCGTTCCTCGATGAGATGGTGCCGTCGATCCCGATGCGGCGAGCGGCCACCCCTGCCGACATTGGTTATGCCATAAGAGCTCTAGTAGCGCCCGAAGCCGGCTACCTCACCGGTGTCGAACTAGTCGTCGACGGCGGCCAGCGTTTGGTGGAAGGCGGTCGTCTGTCACCTCTGTCCCACACCTATCGACCCTTGACGGTTGACCAACCGGTACCGTCACCCACCCGCACCTAGGAGCTGGAACCTTGTCAGAAAACCAACCTGCGACAACCCGTCTCGACCGGCGGGCCCTCGGTACGGCGGGCATCGTGTTCATGGTGCTGGCTGCTGTCACCCCGATCGGCGCGGTGATCGGTGTCGTACCCATCGCCATCGGGATCGGCAACGGCAGCGGCGTCGTGGGGACCTATGTGTTCGTCGGAGCGGTGTTGCTGCTGTTCGCCATCGGGTATGCCGCGATGAGCCACCACATCACCAACGCCGGTGCCTTCTACTCCTATGTCTCTCACGGTCTGGGCCGGCTTCCCGGCCTGGCGGCCGCAGGCGTCGGTCTTTTGGCCTACAACTGCATCACCGTCGCCGTCGCCGTCGCGCTCGGGTTCTTCACCCGCAAAGTGGTCCGGGATAACTTCGGCATCGAACTGCCCTGGTTGGTGTGGACGGCCTTCTTCCTGATCGTCGTCGCGGCACTCGGGCGGCGCGGCGTGGACGTCAGTGCGAAGTTCCTCGGGGCTGCGGTCGTCCTCGAGGTCGTGGTTCTGAGCGCCCTGAACATCGCAATCCTCGTCGACAGGGGATGGTCGGCGTTCTCGTTGGAGCCGTTCACAATCGCGGCCGTGTTCACCGGCGCGTCGGGCGTCAGCTTCATGTACGCCTTCTACACGTTCATCGGCTTCGAAGCCAGCGCTATCTTCGCCGAGGAAGCACGCGACGCCCACAAGACGGTTCCGCGCGCAACGCTCATCGCAGTGGTGTCCATCGCGGTGTTCTACATCTTCACCTCGTGGTCGCTGATCAGTGCCTACGAACCCGACGAGGTGCAGGCGATCGCCGCCGAACATCCCGACGCGTTCGTCCTCGACATCGCCACCAAGTACTTGGGCTCCATCGCCAACGGGACCATGCAGCTGCTGCTCGTCATCAGCATCTTCGCCGCCACTTTGGGGCTGCACAACGCCACAGCGCGGTACTTCTACGCGCTTGGACGGGATCGGGTGCTTCCCGAAAACCTCGCTCGGGTGCATCCCAAGTTCAAGTCGCCCTACTACGCCAGCGCCACCCAGATCGCGATCTCTGCGGTCGTCATCATCGTTGGTGCCGTCGGGGGCGGCGACCCGCTGCTGCAACTGTCCACCAGTTTCGCCGGTCTGGGCACCCTCGGAATCGTCTTTCTACAAGCCGCAACAGCAGTCTCGGTCGTGGCCTTCTTCCGCAGGCGAGCCGACCGACGCTGGTTCACCACCCTGATCGCCCCGACGCTGGGGGCGGTTGGACTCTTGGCTGCAGCGGGGCTGATCGTGTGGAACTACAAGTCGCTCACCGGAACAACCTCTTCCACGGTGAACCTGCTCCCGATCGCGCTGCCCGTCGTTGCCCTGGCAGCCATGCTCTGGGGTCTGCGGCTCAAACGAATACATCCCGACCGTTACGCGTCTGTGGGCGGAACGGACCTGGGTGCCAGCGAGGATCGTCAACCCAGCTACAGCGATTGAACGACGCCCCCGACTCCGGTGACGACGACACCGGCTCGGGAATGAGGGACAGCCTCAGATCGCGGGTTCCCCAGTCGCCGTGACGACATGGAACGGCCCCCGGAGAACATTCCGAGGGCCTTTCCGTGCCTGTGGTGAACGTGGGCACGACCCCGAGGTGCACTTCAACATCGCACGCACCATCGCGGGCACTGCAGATATGCGAGTCAACCGCGCAATGGTGTGCCGATGTGCAATACGCTGCGGCCGAAGGAAGGGGGCCGCGGTGGCGTTGGTCGTAGAGCGCCTCGGCGACATCGGGGTCATCAGGCTGTCGCGGTGGATCTTCAACTGCTATCTGATCCGCGGTGACCGCTCCTATGTGGTGGTCGACGCGGGCATGCCCGGCAGCGCCGACGACGTCGCCGGGGTGCTGGCGGTGCACCGCGCCGCCGTCGGCGCCGTCGTGGCTACTCACGGCCACAGCGACCACGTCGCCGGCGCGCCGCGCCTGGCCGCCGAGCACCGGGTCGCGTTGCACCTGCCCGAGGTCACGCTCGGCTACCTGGACGGCACCCGGCGGCCCCGCACCCCGGCGCTGAGCAAGGTCGCCCAGATCTGGCCCACCCTGCTCAGCCAGCCGCTGGACCTGACCGGGCTGCGGGGCTTCGCCGACGGTCCCCGCATCGCCGGGTTCGGCACGGGCAAGGGGATGGTCGGCGGCGCGCTCGGCGGGGCCCAGCCGCTGGCCGATGGTCAGCCGCTGCCCGGGGCGCCGGGCTGGGAGGTGCTGCACGTGCCCGGCCACACCGACGACTCGACCGCGTTCTGGCATGCCGGCAGCCGCACGCTGCTCTCCGGCGACGCGGTGCTCAGCGCCGGCGGGCGGGCCTGGTTCACCCCCGAGACCGTCGACGGCGGCGCCGCGGCGCGCAGCGAGCAACGCCTGCGGGCGCTGCCCGTCGAGCACCTGCTGCCCGGCCACGGCCTGCCCGTGCACGGCGCCGACGTGTGGGCCGACATGCGCTGACTCGGCTCGGCGAACGCCTCGGCGGAGGTACGGTGAGGGCAGCCGCAACGAAGGCGCAGGCGATGACCGAACTCGAAGTGCTGCACAGCGGCGTGATGTTCGCGGCGCTCCCGCGGGCGCATCTTCGCGCCTCACTGCGACTCGCCGGCTGCCTGGCCCCAGCGCACCGCGACGAGGAGTCGGTGCGCGTCCTGCGCCCGGTGCTGAAAACCTGTGCCGCCCTCGGGCTCGGCCAGTTGATCGTCGGCAACGGACCGTCGATGCTTCGGCTGGCGCCGCGAGCAGCAGAGGACGTCGCTGCGGATACCACCACAGCGGCGTGTGTTCGCGACTTCGTGTCGGGCCTGGGCCCGACGACGGCCACCTGATGGAGATGTTGATGCACACGTCGAGCGGATACGCGAGGACCAATTCGTGACGTACGAACCATGGCTGGGACCTCCGCCCGGCACGACTCCAGAGACCGAGCCGCCGAAGCGATCCTTCCTGCGAGACCGTCGGGTCCTGACACTTGGCATCGGCGGGGTGGCAGTGGTCGCGGTGGCGGCCACCGCCGCAGCGGTCGCGTTGGTGGATCGCGGTCAGTCCGCACCACCGGCTGGTTCCGTGCCGACCTCCACTGCCGCGCCACGCTCCGAGACCGGCAAACCGGAACCGCGCCCCGGTGCGTTCAGCATCGCCACGGCGGGCGACTGCCTGGACTGGCCGGCGTCCAACGTCGCCGCGGCGCGGCTCGTCGACTGTGCTGGGGAGCATCGGTTCGAGGTCACCGAAGCGATCGATACCCGGGTGTTGCCGGACAACGAATTCGGCGATGCCGCACCACCGCCGACGGAGGAGCGCATTCAACAGCTCGGCATCGAGCGTTGCGAGGCCGCTGCACGGCAGTATCTCGGCCCCAAGTTCCTGCCGATCAGCAAGTTCACCATCAGCGTGCTGTGGGCGGGGGAACGTGGGTGGCGGCAGAGGGGGGAACGCACGGTGCTGTGCGGCCTGCAGCTCGCCGGTGTCGACGGCGAACTGGAGATGATCCAGGGCAGGGTGGCGGATCTCGACCAATCGCGGGTGTGGCCGGCGGGGACGTGCCTTGGCATCGATCCGGCGACCAAGCAGCCCACGGATATTCCCGTCGACTGCACGGCTCCGCACTCGATGGAGATCACGGGCATGGTCGATGTCGGTGCGACGTTCCCCGACGCCCTGCCACCGGAAGCGGATCAGGACACCGTGGTGAAACAAGCCTGCACCGAGATCACCGACGCCTATCTGGCTCCGCTCCAGCTCGGCGAGACCGCGCTGATGCTGATCTACAGCACCGTCCCGCCGGAGAACTGGGCGGCCGGCAGCCGGCGCGCATCCTGCAGCGTGGGCGCCCCGCGCGACGACGGGGGTTGGTCGGAACTGCTCAACGGCGTCAAGGGCAACCTGCTCATCGACGGGGACCCGCCGGTTCCGCGGTGACAAGTGAAACACAGGACACCGTGTCAACGTGTCGAAGCTGTCGTGCCGGTGGCATGGAATCCACTGTGCCACAAAGCTATCAGTGACCGCTGATCATCAGCGGTTCCAGTTGATTGCCCAAAGCCGGTCTTCGACGTCGCGATGACCGGCTGCAGGGGTCAGTAGCTGCCCCGCCGACCGACCTGCGTCGAATTGTGCTCGCACCGAACGTAAGTGTTGATCGACCACGATCAGGCGGCGCACGATGCCTTCATGCTGACCCCCACCGCCGCGGCACGCGGCGACCGTCCGCGACCCCGTGGTCGCCGCTGGGCGACCCGTTTCGCCGGCGCTGCCGTGGCGAGCGCGTTGCTGCTGAGCGGCTGCTCGTCGTCGGACTCGGACACCGAGGGCGGCGTGACGACGCTGCGCTATCAGGGCTGGGCCAACCAGGTGACGCTGCCCGAACTCGCCGAGCACCTCGGCTTCTTCGACGAGCGCACCATCAAGCTGGACTGGGTCGGCAACACCATCAGCGGCCCGCAGGACATCCAGTCCGCCGCGACCGGACAGACCGACTTCGGCGGGGCGTTCGGCGGCGCGGTCGCCAAACTCGTCGGATCCGGCGCGCAGATCAAGGCGGTCATCAACTACTACGGTGGCGACGACATCGACTTCGGCGCCTACTACGTGCCCGCGGACAGCCCGATCCGCACCGCCCGCGACCTCATCGGCAAGAAGATCGCGGTCAACACCCTGGGCGGGCAGAACGAAGCCGACGTCTTCAACTACCTGCGCCAGCAAGGCCTGTCGGTCGACGACATCAAGAAGGTCGAGCTGGTGACCCTTCCGCCGGTCAATCAGGAGGACGCGCTGCGCCGCGGCCAGGTCGACGTCGCGGGGTTGTCGGGCCAGTTCAAACAGCGCGCCGATGCGGCAGGCGGTTTGCGCATCCTGTGGGACCAGCACTCCCAGTACGGGCCCTTCAACGGCGGGCCATACGTCTTCCGCACCGACTTCATCGCCGAGAACCCCGAGGCCGTCCGCGCATTCGTCGACGGTGTGGGCAAGGCCATCCAGTGGGCCCGCCTGACCCCGCGCGAGGAGGTCGTCCGGGTGCAGACCGAGATCATCGACGCGCGCAAGCGGCCGAACGAGACCAGCGAGACCCTGAAGTACTGGCTCTCGCCCGGTGTGCCCTCGTACTACGGCTACATCGTCGACGAGGACTTCGAGCGCTGGTCGGACTGGCTCATCTCCACCGGCGCGGTCAAAGAACTCCCTGCGCCGTCACAGCTGTACACCAACGAGTTCAACGACAACGCCGGCACCGCGGTCCAACCCGCCGACGCCGTCGCACCGGCGCGGGAGCGCTGATCGCATGGCCGCGAAGTCCACGCACTTCGGCATCACGGTCCGCAACGTCACCAAGGCGTTCCCGGGCCGCGACAACGGACCGGATTTCCTCGCCCTCGACGACGTGTCCCTCGACATCGGCCCCGGCGAGTTCCTGGCCCTGGTGGGGCCTTCCGGATGTGGCAAGTCCACGCTGCTCGATCTGATCGCCGGACTGTCGACACCCACGTCGGGTGAACTGCTGCTGGGTGACACCGCGATCACCGGACCCGGCCTGGACCGCGGCGTCGTCTTCCAGCAGTACGCGTTGTTCCCGTGGCGAACCGCCCAGGCCAACATCGAGTTCGGGCTCGAGATCAAAGGCGTCGACCGCCGCGCCCGTGCCGAGCGGGCCCGGGAGGTCCTCGAACTCGTCGGTCTCACACCGTTTGCCAAGCACTATCCGCACGAGTTGTCCGGCGGAATGCGGCAACGCGTTGCGATCGCCCGCAGCCTGGCCTACGAACCCGAGGTCCTGCTCATGGACGAACCATACGCGGCGCTGGATGCCCAGACCCGGGAAGCGCTGCAGAGCGATCTGCGGGACATCTGGGAACGCACGGGGACCACCATCCTGTTCATCACGCACGGCATCGACGAAGCGGTGTTCCTCGGCCAGCGCGTCGCGGTCATGACCAGCCAACCCGGGCGCATCAAGACGATAATCCCGATCGAGCTCGACCACCGCGATGTCGACGACCTGCGCTCCACCCCGGAGTTCGTGGCCTACCGGCGCCAGATCTGGGGGCTCCTGCACGAGGAGGTGCGCAAGGCCTTCCAGGCCCACGACCCGGCGCTGGCCGCCGCGACGGGGGTGGCGTAGATGGCGTCGCCGCACACACTGGTCGAGACCACACCGCCGCAGCCGGCCCTCGACACCGTCATCGCAGCGCCTGGGCGTCGTCCGTCCGCACGCCGACGGAGCGCCCGGCTGTTCATCACGGTGCTCAAACGCGTTGTCGCCGTGGTGGTGTTCCTCGCGATCTGGGAACTCGCACCCACCCTGGGCTGGGTCGACCGCGCGTTCCTCAGCCCGTTCACCGAGGTGCTGCAGGCGCTGTGGGGCCTCCTCCAGGACGGCTCGCTGGCCCAGAACATCGCGGCGAGCATGCGGCGCTCGCTCACCGGGTTCTTCGCCGCGATCGTGATCGCCATCCCGCTCGGTCTGCTCATCGCCTGGTACGACACCGTGGCCGAGGTGCTCACACCGCTGCTGGCGATCTTCCTCAACACCGCGGCCGTAGCCCTGTTGCCGGTCTTCACGCTGATCCTGGGCATCGACGATATCTCCAAGATCTCGATCATCGCCTACGCCTGCTTCTGGCCGATCGTCTACAACACCATCAGCGGTGCACGCAACGTCGATCCGCTGCTGATCAAGTCGGCGCGATCGCTCGGGGTCAAAGATTTCAAACTTTTCTACAAGGTCATCGTCCCGGCCGCACTGCCGACGATCTTCACCGGTCTGCGGCTCGCCGCCGCGGCATCGTTCCTGGTGCTCATCACGACCGAATTCGTCGGCGCGAAAGCCGGATTGGGCTACCTGATCATCTCGTCCCAGTTCAACTTCCAGATCCCGCAGATGTACGCCGGCATCCTCACCGTGTCGGTGCTGGGCCTGACCTTCAACTATCTGCTGGTGTTCGTCGAGTCCCGGGTGACCAAGTGGCGGCCCACGCGGTGACGGGCATCGAGGGTTCAGACCTCGGTGATCCGAATCCTCACGGTAGCACCGACATTGCGGCTTCCTGATCAGGTGAGCGCACCCCACCGTGCGTTCCGACACCGACCTGCTGCCCATCGAGGGCGCGGCCAACAGCTGGCACACCGACGTCTCGTTCATCGACCGCGTGCCGAAGGCGTCCGTCCTGCGCGCGGTGACGCTGCCGGCCTATGGCGGTGCGACGCAATGGGCTTCGGCCACCGCGGCCTACGACCTGCTGCCGGAACCGTTGCGCCTGCTGGCCGACAACCTGCGCGCCGTCCACAGCAACGACTACGACTACGTCACCAGCGTCCGCAACCGCAGCGCCGAGGACGACGAGCGCTACCACGCCGAGTTCGTCCGGCTGCTGTTCGAGACCGAGCATCCGTCGTGCGGGTGCACCCCGAGACCGGTAACGGGCGCTGCTGCTCAGAGATTTCGTGAAGAAATTCGCCGGTCTGCACAGCAGCGATTCGTCGGCGCTCTTCGACGTCCTGCAGCGGCGTGCGGTGAACCCGGACCTCACGGTCCCCTGGTCCTGGGCGACCGGTGACGTCGCGATCTGGCACAACCGTGCCACCGAGCACTGCGGCGTCAACGATTTCGGCGGGCAGGTCCGCCTGCTGCAGCGGGTCACCCTCACCGGAGACCTGCCGGGCACACCAACCGCAGCACGGGTCGAGCCGCGCCCTCACTCAGCGCCGATGGATACTTCTACGAAAAGGCTGGACCCCTTCGATCGGGATCTGTGCATCCACATGTTGTGGTGGGCCCCCTACGGTGGACCGCCTGAATCCGAGGTGGCTGCCGAATTCGGCGCGCAGGTCAGCGAGCTGAGAGAACGGTTCATCGCATTGGTGGAGTCGGGGGCGGCGCGATCGGTAGAACGCTTCGAACGAACCTGGACACTCGAGCAGGCGGCAAGGATGTACCGGAAGTCCCGCGGCTTCCGATCGTGATCGCTGGAGTTTACGAGGCCGTGCAGTACCTCAGCCGCGCCGGGACGAAGCCCCCGCTGTTGAGCGTCTCCAGCGCTGCAATGCCTTGAACCGTCAGAGATTTCGGCCGAGCGCGGCGGCGTCTACCGGGGCCATCGTTGTACGAGTGCCTGTGGTGTCCATGTAGGCCAGGCGACGGCGCCGACGACGAAGCCGCCGCTGATCTGGGCGACGATCCGAGGTCCGCGGGCGGCGCTGTTGTCGTAGAACGTCGCCGAGTCCGCGCGCATCGCGGCGTCTGCGACCAGGATCCACAGCCGTTGGTACCGTGCACGAATCTTGTGCTCGGGCACATCGTGTCCGCCTGCCAGCACGCGATGGCGCACTCGGTGCACGGCGAGCTCTTCGGGGATCAGCACCGCGTGCACGAGCACCGTGTAGTCGGAATCATGGGCGGAGTCGAGCAGATCCAGCTTTGATGGGTGTGAGAACACCGTTTCAGCGATGAACGACTCACCCAAGTCGATGAGTTTGGCGCGCGTCTGCGCGGCGATCTCTGCAGCCTCGTAGGCGTGCTCGGCGGGTGCATCAGGCCACCGATGTTTGGCGATCTCGTCCGCGTTGACGACGACGCTCCCGGGTAACAGGGGGGCCAATGTCAGCTCGATGAAGGTGGATTTGCCGGCGCCGTTGCATCCGACGACCAGGTCGAGTCTGTTCACGATGGGGAGGCGGGGATTTCAATGGTGGTGGTCAACCGGTGTTCCAGTACCGACGAGCTGCCGTCGGGTCGGTACTGCACGATCTCGCCTGCGGCATTCAGGCCGACAGTGGTAATACCCCGGGCGGAGAGCGTGGCACCGTAGTCCGCACTAGCGAGGCTTTCCTGGATGGCAGCCGTGATCTCGGCGTCGAACACCACACCTTGCTCAGCGGTCAACTCACGCAGCGGGAGATCACCCGCCAGTGCCGCCTCGACCTTGTGACGCGCTGCGGTGTGTCGGCTGGATACCGCTCGCCCGATCCGGGCCCAGTGATCGAGCTGCTGCTTCGCTGATCGACTCTGGCGGGCCCCCTCCGTCGCGGCGCTATCCATCAGATCGGCGGCAACACGGGTGACCCGATCAGGAGTTTCCGACACGACAAACCTCCTTGTAGCAATCTGCTACAAGCGTAGCGCATTGCTGCAGCGGTGGTCATAGGGCGTTCACGGAGGGCGGCAGCCGTGCCTTGACACACCTCCACCGGCCTTCTATGGTCTACCTCACATCCACAATATGGATATGGAGACCACATTATGGAGATCCCGGGTGCGCAGAGCGTGTACCGAGTTCTCGACGTCCTCACCGAAGTGTCCCTGAACCCGGGGATGACGGCGGGTGAAGTGGCGAAGTCGATGAACCTGACCGCGCCGACCACGCATCGGCTGCTGCGCGTGCTCTGCGACCGCGGGTTCGTCATGCAGAACGAATCCGGCAAGTACGTGGCGGGCCCGCAGATGCGGGTGCTGGCTGGCGACCGCGTCGACCACGCGATGCTCGAGGAGATCGGCCGACCGCTGCTGGCCCAGCTGCGTGACCAGAGCACCGAGACCGTCTTCCTCGCGGTCCGCGAGGGCCTGCAGCTGACCTACCGCGTCGTCATGACCTCGTCGTACTCGGTACAGATGTACGGCGAAGTGGGCCAACAGATCCCGCTGCACGCCACCAGCCAGGGCAAGGTCATCCTCGCGTTCCTGCCGCCGGGGGTGGGGGAGCGGATCATCGACCAGCTCGAGCTGCCCCGCTACACCCCGTCGACCATCACCTCCGCCGTCGAGCTGCACGAGGCGATGTACGAGATCCGCCGCGACGGCTACGCGGTGAACCTCGAGGAGCGCGAACTGGGCGTGCGGTCGGTCGCCGCACCCGTGCTGGACGCCCAGGGCAGCGTGGTGGCCTCGGTCTGTGTGGGCGGCCCGATCTTCCGCGTCTCGGAGGAGGACCTGCGCGGCAAGTTCGCCGACATGGTGTGCGCCACCGCCGAGGCGATCAGCGCCGAGCTGCTGCGCCGGTTCAAGCCGATCGACCCCACCGACGAGCTGACCGCGCCATGACCTTCGGCACACTCAAGCGTTTCGCCGACCTGCACGTGGGAGCGGCCGCCGAGCACTCCGCGGTGGTCGACGCCGACGCCATCCGCGCCTACGCCCGACTGAGCGGAGACCACAACCCCATCCATGAGGACGCCGAGTACGCGGCGTCCACGCCCTTCGGGCGGCCGGTGGCCCACGGCCTGCTGGTCGCCGGATACGTCCAGACCGCCCTGACCAAACTCGTCGCCCCGGGAGGAGTCTCGGCCAGCTACCAATTCGACCTGCTGGCACCCACTTTCGAGGGCAGCGCGGTCACCGCCAACGCCCATTGCACCCACCTCGATCCGGTGACCCGTCGGGCCACCTTCGCCATCACAGTCGTCGACGACACCACTGCCAGGACGTTGATCAGCGGGTCCGCCGTCGTCGCGTTTCCCAAAGGAGAGAACCGATGAAGATCCGCGCTGCCATTCCGACAGCCGTGTTCGCCACCACCCTGCTCATCGCGGGCTGCAGCTCGAGCGTCAATAACAACGCCGAGACCACCGACCCCGCATCGGCCACCCCCGTCGAGGTCGACGACGGCGGCTGCGCCAAGAACCGCGACCAGATCGCCTCACTGCAACAGGATCTCGCGAAGAACCTCTACGGCATCGCCGCCGAGCAGTCCGGCAAGGGCGAGAACACCAACCCGAATCCCAAGCCGGACGGCGCGCCGATCAAGATCACGTTCTCGGTCGAGGGGCTCAGCCACCCGTTCCTGGTCAAGCAGAAGGAACTCGCCGAGGCGGCCGCCGCCGAGCACGGGGTGGAGATCAACGTCATCAGCGCCAACGACGACGTCAACCAGCAGTTCAACGACATCCAGAACGCCATCGCCCAGGGCACCGACGCGCTGATGATGATGCCGGCCACCACCCAGGGCCTCGACGCCGTCCTCAAACAGGCCGAGGCCAAGCAGATCCCGTACTTCTTCACCCAGAAGGGCATGCTCGGCGTCGATCCGGTGTCCCAGGTCCTCGCGCCCTACGCCAACGAAGGCAAGCAGCTCGGCGAATGGGTGGTCGAACACTACAAGGGCCAGGAGGACGTCAACGTGGCGATCATCTCCGGCATCCCCGGCGACCAGTCCAGCGACGCCCGGGTGAACTCCTTCCTGCTCCCGCTGTTGCGCGCGTGCACGTTCAACATCGTCGCCACCCAGCCGGGCAACTACCGCCGCGGTGACTCCGAGAAGGCCGCACAGAACATGCTCGCCGCCAACCCCGACGTCGACCTGTTGTTCGGCGCCAACGACGAGGCCGCCCTGGGCGGTATCGCGGCGCTGACCTCCAGCGGCCGCCAGGGGGTGGACGTGGTCGGTCTCGACGGTGAGACCGACATGTTCACCGCGATCACCAACGGACAGGCCCTGGCCACGGTGATCCACAAGCCGACCGCGGGCATCGTCGTCGACGAGATCGCCGAGTACATGCGCGGCAACCCCGTTCCGGAATACAAGGTCCTCGACGAGGATCTGGTGACCCGGGAAACCATCGAATCCGGCGCATCGCAACCGGCGTTTTGATCGCCGCCGATTCACCGCATCGACCTGTAGAGCATCGGGAGAGGTAATGGTCACCACATCGGCTCCACCGCGGCCCCCGGAGGCCGCCCAGCCGAACGGCGCGAAGCGGCTCTGGGACGGCGTCAGCCTGCACCAGCTCGCCCAGCTCGGTCCGGTCGTCGCGCTGGTCCTGCTGGCGGCGTTCTTCGCGTTCGCCGCGCCGAACTTCACCACCGGCGGAAACCTGACGAATGTCCTTCAGCAGGTGTCGATCACGGCGATCGCCGCGGTCGGAGCCACCGTCGTGATCCTGGTGGCGGGCATCGACCTCTCGGTGGGTTCGGTGGTGGCGCTCACCGGCAGCATCGCCGCGCTGTACCTGCAGCACGCGATACTGTCCACCGGCGCCTCCGCCGCGGTCGCCGTGCTGGTGAGCCTGGCGGTGGGCACCGCGTGCGGCTTCCTCAACGGTGTCCTCATCACCCTGTGCAAGGTGCCGGCCTTCATCGCCACCCTGGCGACGTTGACCGCGCTGCGCGGCATCGCCCTGCTGGTCACCAACAGCTACCCGATCTCCATCAACAACACCGCGTTCACCCAGATCGGCATCGGCAAGGTCGGGCCGGTGCCGATCCCGGTGCTGATCATGGCGGCGACGTTCGCGGTGGGCTATGTGATCCTGCACCGCCTCAAGATCGGCCGCCGGATCTACGCCGTCGGCGGAAATCGGGAAGCGGCACGGCTTTCCGGGATCCGGGTGTCGCGGGTGCTGCTGTTCGCCTTCACCTTCGCCGGGTTGTGCGCCGGGGTCGCCTCGGTGATCCTGACCGCCAAACTGTCCTCCGGTCAGCCCGCCGGCAGCGTCGGCTTCGAGCTGGACGTGATCGCCGCGGTGGTCGTCGGCGGCACCAGCCTGTTCGGCGGACGGGGCCGGCTGGCCGGAACGTTCCTCGGCGCGTTGGTGATCGCGGTCCTGGGCAACGGCCTGACGTTGATGAACGTGCCGTTCTACTGGCAGCAGATCGTCACCGGCGTCGTGGTCGTCGCCGCCGTGGTGCTCGACCGGGTCACCCGCGGGGAGCCGGGCGAATGACCATCGAGGCACCTGCTCGCACCGGCCTGCTGCAAGCCACCGGCATCTCCAAACACTATGCCGGTGTCGCAGCACTCGAAGACGTCTCGATCACGTTGGAGCCGGGCAAGATCCACGCCCTGGTGGGCGAGAACGGTGCGGGCAAGTCGACGCTGTCGAAGATCCTCTCCGGCTTCGAATCTCCCGACGCCGGGACGATCACCCTCGGCGGTGAGCCGATCAACCCGAAGAACCCCACCCAGGCGGCCGCCCTCGGCATCGGGATCGTGCACCAGGAGCTGTCGGTCATCGGGTCCATCTCCGTGGCCGAGAACGTGCTCGTCAACGCCGAGCCGTCGCGATGGGGTGTCATCGACCGCCGCGGCCTCGCCCAGCAGGCGAAGGCCCATCTGCACCGGGTCGGTCTCGACATCGACCCGCGCCGCCAGGCCGGTACCCTGTCGATCGCCGAGCAGCAGCTCATCGAGATCGCCAGGATCCTGGCCCAGGACGTCCGGGTGGTCTTCTTCGACGAGCCGACATCGTCGCTGCCACACGATGATTCGGTGCGGCTACTGGGACTGCTGCGCGAGCTGCGGGACTCCGGCGCCGCGGTCGTGCTCATCAGCCACGACCTGCCCGAGGTGCTCGAGTACTCCGACACCGTCAGCGTGCTGCGCGACGGTAAACACATCATCACCGCGCCGACCGCCGAGTTCACCGAGGAATCACTGATCAAATACATGATCGGCCGCAACCTCGACTCGGTGTACCACGGCCACGAGGAGCAACCGGTCCGCGGCGATGCCCCGATCCTGGAGGTCGACGGCATCAGCGCGCCCGGCGTCGTGTCCGCGTCGCTGCAGGTCCGCCCCGGCGAGATCGTCGGCATCGGCGGCCTCGTCGGCAGCGGCCGCACCGAGCTGCTGGCGGCGATCTACGGCGCCAGCCGAATCGGTTCGGGATCGATGCGATTCGACGGCAAGCCGCATCGCCCGACGCATCCGCGGGCGGCGCTCGACGCCGGCATCGCGCTGGTCCCCGAGGACCGCAAGACCCAGGGGCTGCACCTCGCGCTGCCGATCAGCGCCAACATCGAGCTGGCCAGCCTGGCGGCGATGAGCACCGGTCCCTGGCTGCGCCGGCGCAAGGGCGCCAAGATCGTCGAACGCTTCTTCAAGGAGCTGCGGATCAAGGCCGCCAGCGCGGCGATGCCCGTCGGTGCGCTGTCGGGCGGCAATCAGCAGAAGGTGGCGCTGGCCAAGGTGCTCGCCACCCAACCCCGCGTGCTGCTGCTCGACGAACCCACCCGCGGTATCGACGTCGGCGCGAAAGCCGAAGTGCACCGGCTGATCCGGACGCTGGCCGATGACGGTCTGGCGATCGTCATGGTGTCCTCGGTGCTGCCCGAACTGCTCGGCGCCTCCGACCGCGTCGTGGTGATGCGGGCCGGGCGCACCGTCGGGGAGCTCAGCCGCGCCGAGGCGACGGAGGAATCGGTGATGAAGCTCGCCTTCCAGGGGGCGGTGTCCCGTGACTGATCGTGTCGCGCTGATCACCGGATCCGACGGCGGCCTCGGCCGCGCGGTGGCGCAGCGCCTGGCCAAGGACGGGTTCCGGCTGGTGCTGGGCTATCACCCCGGCAACCAGCCCGCCGCCCAAGCCCTCGAAGCCGCCGACGCCCTGACCGTGGCCGCCGACGTCACCTCCGAACCCGACGTGCGGGCGCTGGTGGCCGCGGCCGTCGGCGAGTTCGGCCGGATCGACACCGTGGTCACGCTGGCCGGTGTCATGGAGCAGGTGTTGCTGCCCGACCTGGACCTGGCCACCTGGAACCACACGCTGGCGGTGAACCTGACCGGGACCTTCCTGTGCATCAAGGAGGCCGCCGGGGAGCTGACCAAGACGCGGGGGTCGGTGGTCACGATCGGCAGCCAGATCGGTTACGTGGGCGGCATCAACTGTGCGGCCTACACCGCGTCCAAGGCCGGGGTCGGCGGGCTGACCCGCGCGCTGGCCCGCGAGCTCGGGCCGGATGTGCGGGTGAACTGCGTTGCGCCAGGGCCGATCGAGACGCCGATGACCGCGGCGCACGCCACCCCGGAGTGGGTCGAACAGAAAACCCGCCAGCTGGTGATGGGGCGGTTCGGGAAGCCGGACGAAGTCGCCACTGCGGTGTCGTGGCTGGCGAGCGAGGAGGCCAGCTTCGTCACCGGACAGACCATCAACGTCAATGGCGGGGGAGCGATGCCATGAGGATCAGCAAGACAATTCACCCGGAGTTCCTGAGCGCCGCCGAGGCCGTCGACCGGATCCCGGACCGGGCCCGGCTGCTGGTGGAGGCCTCCGGGGGCGGGGTCATCGAGCCGTCGGGTCTGCTGGACGCGCTCGCCGAGCGCTACCAGCGCACCGGTGCCCCGAGCGAACTCTCGGCGTACTTCTGCAGCGGTATCGGCAACCGCACCGGGTCGGGCATGGACGTACTCGCCAAACCCGGCCTGTTGCGCAGCGCTGTCGCCGGGCACTGGGCCATGACGCCCACGCTGTCGCGGATGGCGCACGACGGTGAGATCGAGGCCTACAACCTGCCCCAGGGCGTGTTGGCGCAGCTGCTGCGCGAGTCCGCGGCCAAGCGGCCCGGCCTGCTCACCAAGGTCGGCCTCGGCACGTTCTGCGACCCCCGCCAGGGTGGCGGCAAGCTCAACAGCGCCACCACCGCCGATCTCGTCGAGGTGATGGAGATCCACGGCGAGGAGTACCTGTTCTACCCGAGCCCGGCCTTCGACGTCGCGTTCATCCGCGGCACCACCGCCGACGAACACGGCAACCTGACCCTCGAGCAGGAGACCGCCAAGCTCGGGGTGCTCGCGGCGGCGACCGCGGCACGCAACAGCGGCGGTCTGGTCATCGCCCAGGTCAAGCGGGTCGCGGCCGCGCACACCCTGAACCCGAAGAGCGTCGTGGTCCCCGGTCACCTCGTCGACATCGTCGTGGTCCAGGAGAACCAGTGGCAGACCGCCATCAACGACTACAACCCGGCATTCTCCGGCGAGGTGTACGTCCCGTTCGGCCGGGCCCCGGCGATGCCGCTCAGCGAGCGAAAAGTGGTGGCACGGCGCGCCCTTGACGAGATCACCCCCGGCTCGGTGGTCAACCTGGGCGTCGGCATGGCCGACGGTGTCGCGACCGCGGCGCTCGAGGAGGGCCGGCTCACGGAGATCACCCTCACCGTCGAGCAGGGCATGGTCGGCGGGGTCCCGGAACGCGGCGTGATCTTCGGGGTGTCCTGGAACCCCGAGGCCGTCATCGAGCACGCCGCACAGTTCGACTTCTACGACGGCGGCGGCCTGGACGTGGCCTGCCTGGGCTTCGCCGAGGTCGACAAGGACGGCAACGTCAACTCCTCGCTGGTCGACGGCCGGATCTTCGGGGCCGGCGGGTTCATCAACATCTCGCAGGCCGCGAAGAAGGTGGTGTTCTGCGGATCGCTGACCGCGGGCGGGCTGCGCACCGACCTGTCCGAGGGCCACCTGCGGGTCACCACCGAGGGCAAGCACCACAAGTTCATCGACAGGGTCCGCCAGATCACCTTCAACGCGCGGCTGGCACGCGAACGCGGCCAGGAAGTCATCTATGTCACCGAACGCGCGGTGTTCGTGCTCGGTGACGAAGGGCCGGTCCTCATCGAGGTCGCGCCCGGCTGGACGGCCGAGCAGATCATCGCGCTGATGGACTTCGAACCCAAACGCGCCGACCAGATCCGCACCATGTCGGCCTCCCTGTTCACCGAACGACGCACCATCACCGACCAACCCCCATCGCCGACCGAGCACGCCGACGGTGCAAAGACGAAGGAGCACTGATATGAGGACAAGAGCGGCTGTCATCTACGGACTGCACAGCAAGTTCGAGGTCAAGGAGGTCGAACTCGACGACCCGGGGCCCAACGAGGTCCTGGTCCACCTCGCAGCGTCCGGGATCTGCCATTCCGACCTGCACAACGTCACCGGCGACCAGATCGCTGCGCTGCCGATGATCTTCGGCCACGAAGGGGCCGGTGTGGTCGAGTCGGTGGGCGCCAACGTCACCCACGTGCAGCCCGGCGACCACGTGGTGATGTCGTACCTGCCGTCGTGCGGCACCTGCCGGTGGTGCACCGGCGGGCAGACCAACCTGTGCGACCTCGGCGCCTACACCGTGTTGGGCCCCCAGATCGACGGCACCTACCGATTCCGGGACGACGACGGCACCGAGCTCGGTCAGTTCTGCCTGGTCTCCACGTTCAGCGAATGGACCGTGGTGCCAGGACAATCCGTGGTCAAGGTCGACCCGCACTACCGGCTGGAACGCGCCTGCCTGGTCGCGTGCGGCGTCACCACCGGCGTCGGCACCGCCATCTACCGCGGTGGTGTCCGGCCCGGCGACGACGTCATGGTGTTCGGTGTCGGTGGCATCGGCATGAACATCGTCCAGGGTGCCAGGATCGCCGGCGCCAAGCGGATCATCGCCTGCGACATCAACGACTGGAAGTTGGAGCAGGCCAAGAAGTTCGGCGCCACCCACACGGTCAACCCCACCACCACCGACCCGGTGGAGTTCGCCACGGAGCTCACCTGGGGCGTCGGGGTGGACCGTTCGTTCGAAGCCGTCGCCACCCCCGAGACCATCGGGCAGGCGGTTCGCGCCGTCCGCAAGGGCGGGGTGGCCACCGTCGTCGGGCTGACCCGCCACGACCAGCCCGACATCCCGGTCAACCCGTCGGATCTGGTGCTCTGGCAGAAGACGCTGACCGGCTCGCTGAACGGCGGCTGCAACCCGCGCAACGACATCCCGGGGATGCTGCGGCTGTGGGACACCGGTCAACTCAACCTCGACGACCTGGTCACCAACGAGTACCGGCTCGAACAGATCAACGACGCCTACGACGACCTGTTGTCGGGCAAGAACATCCGCGGGGTCATCCGCTACGAGTGGGCGGACGGCGGGGTCGACGGCCGATGACGCTCACCTACCAGCTCGACGCCGACGCCGAGCAGTTCCTGGCCGTCGTCAAGGACTTCTGCACCAGCAGGGTGGCGCCGCGGGCCCAGGACATCGACCTCGGCGCCGAGTTCTTCCCGAGCCTGCTGGCCGACGCCGCCGAGATCGGGCTGCAGGGCCTGATCTTCGCCGACGACGGCAGCATCGACCCCACGATGTTCGCCCTGGCGCACGAGACCACCGAGCTCATCGCGTCCTACTCCGGGGCGGTGGCGCTGGGTATCTCGATCGCCCGGCTGCACGGCTACCTGCTGGCGGCCTACGCACCCGCCGACGTCCGCGACCGCTGGCTGCCCGGGCTCATCGACGGCTCGCAGCGTGGGGCGTTCGCGCTCAGCGAGCCGCACTCCGGCACCGATATCCGGGCCGGCCGCACCGTCGCGATGCCCGTCGGCGCCGACACCGTCAGCATCACGGGGGAGAAGGCGTGGATCACGCAGTCACCCGAGGCGCACTTCGTGATCGTGCTGACCAAGCTCGGCAGCGCCGACCGGGACGCACCGACCGCCGCGTTCGTCGTGCCGATGGACACCCCCGGCGTGACGGTCGGCAAGGACGAACCCATGTCGGGTTTCCGCGGGATGCCGATGGCCAACGTGCATTTCGACGACTGCCGCATCCCCTCGGCATGGCGGCTGGACGTCGATGGCTTCCGCGGCATGCTCGAGGGCCTCAACCTGGCCCGCCTCGACGCCGGCTGCTACGCGGTCGGATTCATCCGGGCGGCGCTGCGGGAGGCCGGCGCCTACGTGCGGGACCGGCAGGCGTTCGGCTCGTCGCTGGCCGAACTGCAGATCGTGCAGGAGAAGCTCGGGCGGATGCACGCCGACTACCTCGCCGCGCGCAGCCTGCTACGCGAGGGGGTGGCCAGCTTCGCCGCTGGCGGCGGTGGCGACGCCCATCTGATCTCCGCGGCCAAGATGTTCGCCACCGACGCGGCCATGCGGCACGTGGTCGAGGCGGTCCAGCTGCACGGTGGCTACGGCGTCCACCTGCACTACCCGGTACAGCGGTTGATGCGGGACGCGAAGATCACCCAGATCATCGACGGTACAAGCGAAATCCATGCTCTGATGCTCGGCCGGGCCGCGGTCCGCGCCGACTGGGCCTGAGCGAGTTCGCCCGAGGAGAGGCACCATGACCACCATGTCACCGACCTTCGCACCGCTGCGCGACTCGCTGCAGCGCGCGGTCTTCATCGACGGCACGTTCGACCGTTCCGACGGCGAGGCGATGGCCGTGACCGACAAGGCCACCGGCGAGGTGCTCGGCCACGCCGCCGTGGCCACCGCCGCCGACGTCGACCGCGCGGTCGCCGGGGCCGTTGCGGCGCAAGCTGACTGGTACGGTATGCCGGCCACCGAACGCGCGGCCATCCTGCGCCGTGGCGGTGCGATCCTGGAACGCGAAGCCGGCCGGTTCACCGATGTGCTCATCCGCGAGGGCGGCGCGGTGCGAGCCAAGGCCGAAGGCGAGATCGCGGCCAGCGTCATCGAGTTCTTCCAGGCCGCCGAGCTGGCGACTACGCCGCTGGGCGAAGTCGTCCCGTCCGGTCAGCGCGGCCGGGTGAACCTGGTCGAACGCCGCCCGGTCGGCGTGGTGGGCCTGATCACCGCCTGGAACGCGCCTGTGCACATCGCGATGCGGGTGTTGGCGCCGGCGATCGCGCTCGGCAACAGTGTAATCCTCAAGCCGGCCCCGGAAACCCCGTTCACGGGTGGTCTGATGCTGGCCGAAGTGCTCGCCGAGGCGGGTGTGCCTGCCGGGGTCGTGCAGGTGCTCACCGGCGGCCCGGCCGGGCCGGCCCTGGTGACCCACCCCGGCGTGGACATGATCCACTTCACCGGCTCCGAGGAGACCGGGCGGCGCATCAACGTCGCGGCCGCACCGCTACTCAAACGCGTGGCGCTGGAACTCGGCGGCAACAACGCGACCATCGTGCTGGCCGACGCCGACGTCGAGCTGGCCGCCCGCTGCGGTGCCGCCGCGTCGTTCGGACACCAGGGCCAGGTCTGCATCGCCACCGGCCGCCACATCGTGCTCGCCGACATCGCCGACGACTACGTCGCGGCGCTGGCCGAACACGCCAGGAACCTGACCGTGGGGGATCCGTTCACCACCGAGGTCGACCTCGGGCCGATGGTGTCCCAGAGGCAGGTCGACAAGGCCATGGCCATGCTCGACAGCAGCGTCGGGCACGGGGCCCGGCTGGTCGAAGGCGGCACCAGCGACGGGGTGTTCCTGCGGCCGACGGTCGTCGACCGGGTGCGCCCCGGCATGGAACTGCACGACGAGGAGATCTTCGCCCCGATCGCGCCGGTCACCGTGGTGGACTCGGTCGACGAGGCGCTCGCCATCGTCAACGGCACCCGATTCGGGCTCTCCACAGCGGTTTTCAGCCGCGACCTGGACACCGCGTGGGCGGTCGCCGACCGGGTCCGCTCGGGCATGGTGCACGTCAACGACGGCACCGCGCTGCACGAGTCCCAGGTGCCGTTCGGCGGCACCGCGGCCTCGGGTCTGGGCGACGATCTCGGCGGGCGCGCCAACATCGACCTGCTCACCGAACGCCGGTGGACCAGCCTGCAGCGGAAGACCGCACCGTGACCGACGACCCCGCCGGCGAGGTCCGCCTCGACCGGCCGGGCGGCGGTGTCGGGCGGATCGTGCTGGCCCGGGCAGGCAAACGCAATGCACTGAGCACCCGGATGCTGACCCAACTCGGGGCCCGGCTCGACGAGGTGGCCGCCGATCCGCAGATCCGGGTCGTCACGATCTGCGGTGACGGGCCGGTGTTCTGCGCCGGTGCCGACACCGTTGAATTCGCCGGCACCTCGGCCGAGGACATCCGCGGGTCCTGGACCCGGCTGGGTCAGCGGGTGTTCGCCGCGCTCGCCGAGCTACCGCAGACCACCGTCGCCGTGCTGTCCGGCAGCTCCTACGGCGGCGGCGTCGAACTCGCCATGCACTGCGACTTCCGCGTCGCCGCCAACACCATCGAGCTGGGGATGCCGGAGGTCACCCTGGGCACCACACCGGGCTGGTCCGGGCTGAGCAGGATCACTCAGGTCGCCGGGATCACGGTGGCGCGGCGACTGGCCCTCACCGGCCGTCCGGTGGGCGCCGTCGAGGCACTGCGGCTCGGCCTCGTCGACTTCGTCGGCGACGATGCGCACGCTGCGGCAACCGAACTCGTGGAGAGCCTGCTGGCGACCGCACCGATCGCGCAATCGATCATCAAGCGCGCACTGGCCCACGACACGCCACGCGGCGCGTCGACCCTCATCGATTCCCTCGCCGGCGCATACCTTTGCGCGCACGGCGAGACCTCGGCAACCAGGAGGACATCATGACCAGAACCGTCCTGATCGCGGGATCCTCCCGCGGGATCGGTGCCGCGGCAGCCCGATTGGAAGCCGCCGCCGGCTCCCGGGTGATCCTGCACGGCCGCAGCGACTCCGCCGCGCTGAAGGAACTCGCGGCCGAGCTGGACGCACCGGCCTACCACTGCGACGGGCAGGACGCCGTCGCCGTCGGCGCGATGGTGGACGAGGCGCTGGGCACGGTGGGCCCCATCGACGCGCTCATCTGCACCCTGGGCACCGTCACCGCGACCGATGCCCTGACCGGCTCCACCGAGGCGTGGGTTGACGAGTACCGCTCGAACGTGCTCGGCCCGGTCAACTTCATCCGGGCGGTCGCGCCGTCGATGCTCGCCAACGGCCACGGCCGGATCGTGACGGTGTCGTCCATCCGCGGGCGGGACAACCTGGCCAGCCCCGAAGTGACGGGGTATTCCGCGGCCAAGGCGGCTCTGGAGAACGTCACGGTGTCCTTCGCGAAAGCCCTTGCGCCCGCGGTCACCGTGAACTCGGTGGCGCCGGGCTTCGTGCTGACCGACATGTCGGAAACCTGGTCCGACGAGGTCCGCAAAGAGGTGCAGACCAACCTGCTGGGTCGCGCCGCCCAGCCGGAGGAGATCGCCGCGCTGCTCTGCTTCCTGGCCGGCGACGGTGCGAGTTTCATCACCGGACAGACGATCCTGGCCGACGGCGGACTGGACGCCCGCTGACATGGCCGAGGTGCTCCTTCCCGACGCCGACGGCACCCTCACCGCGACCCGACTGGCCGAACCCGCAGCGTTGGTGACCGCGTCATCCCCACCCACCAGCCGCGCCGTGTATGCGGCGGCCCACGTCGTGGCCGATCCGCTGCGGGCCTGCGTGCCCGCCGGACTCGACCAGATCGACTGGGACGCCACACTCGAGCTGCGCCGGCGGCTGTGGTCGCTGGGCCTGGGCGTGGCCGAGTCGATGGACACCGCGCAACGCGGCATGGGTCTGGACTGGGCCGGGGCGAAGGAACTGGCGCTGCGCACCCTGGCCGAGGCCCGATCGTGCGGGGGAGACGTGGTGGTCGGCATCGCCACCGACCAGATCGACTCGGCCACAACGACGCTGGCGCAGATACGGGACGCCTACCTCGAACAGGTCGACGCCATCGAAGGCGCGGGCGGCGCGGTCGTCATGATGGCCAGCAGGCACCTGGCCCGCGCCGCCACCGGCCCCGACGACTACCTGCGCGTCTACGACGCCGTGCTGTCACACGCCAGGAACCCGGTCATCCTGCACTGGCTGGGCACCGACTTCGACCCCGCGTTGGCGGGATACTGGGGCTTCGACGAACCGAAGGCGGCGATGCGCAGCGTCATCGAGCTCATCGCCGCCCACCCCGACACCGTCCGGGGCATCAAGGTCTCGCTCCTCGACCCGGCGCTGGAAGTGCAGCTCCGCGAACAGGTTCCGGCACCGTCACGGGTCTTCACCGGTGACGACTACAACTACGCCGACCTCATCGCTGGTGACGGGACACGGCACAGCGAGGCGCTGCTGGGCGCGTTCGCGGCCATTCCCCGGTTCGCCTCCGCGGCGTTCGCCCGCCTCGACCGCGGCGACGTCGACGGCTTCCGGGCGATCCTGGACCCGACCGTGCCGCTGAGCCGGCTGGTGTTCACCGCGCCCACGCAGTACTACAAGGTCGGCGTCGCCTGGCTGACCTACCTCGACGGCGGACAGGATCACTTCCGGATGATCGCCGGCTTCGAAACCGGCCGTAGCCTCCTGCATCTGGCCGAACTGGTCCGCACCGCAGGGCAACTCGGGCTGTTCACCGACCCGGACCGCGCGGCCGCCCGGGCCGGCGGCTACTTCGCGGCGCAGGGCATCGGTTGACCCCGACCGTCCTGATCGCCCCGGACAAGTTCAAGGGCAGCCTGACCGCGGCGCAGGTCGCCGACGCGCTGGCGGCGGGGCTCACCGCCACCGGGGCGAGCTGCCGGATCCTGCCGCTGGCCGACGGCGGTGACGGCAGCGTCGACGCCGCGGTCGCCGCAGGCCATCGCCGCCACCAGCTCACGGTCGCCGGGGCGACCGGGCTGCCGCGGCGCGCCTCGATCGCGGTCTCCGCGCACGCCGCCGTCGTCGAGGTCGCCGACACGTGCGGCCTGGCGACATTGCCCGGCGGCCGCCCGCGACCCCTGGACGCCACCACGCTGGGTTTCGGTCAGGCCGTACGGCGGGCGCTGCAGTTCGACCGGCCCAGGCTGGTGCTGGCCCTTGGCGGGTCGGCCAGCACCGACGGTGGGCTCGGTCTGCTGGCGGCGTCGGGTTTCGAGTTCTTCGACGCCACCGGCCATCCGGTGTATCCGCGGGGACGGGACCTGGCCCGCGTCACCCGCGTCGACGCCGAACGCCGGATCCCGCTGCACGGCATCGAGGTCGTGGTGGCCGGCGATGTCACCAACCCGCTGCTGGGGGTCGACGGTGCCGCCGCGGTGTACGGGCCGCAGAAGGGCGCCAGTCCTGGGGACGTCGCCGTGTTGGACCGCGGTTTGGCCAGTATCGTCGAGGTTCTCGCCGGCAGCGGTTTCCCCGCTGCCCCCGCCCTGGCGGCGGCCCCCGGTGCCGGCGCGGCAGGTGGCCTCGGCTTCGCCGCCCTGCTGCTGGGCGCTCGAATGTCCTCCGGCGCTCACCATTTCCTCGACCTGCTCGGCTTCGACACCGCCGTGGCAGGCGCGGACCTGGTGGTCACCGGGGAGGGCTGTATCGACGAGCAGAGCGGTCGAGGCAAGTTGATCTCGGCGGTGGTGACTCGTTCGCACCCCACCCCCGTGGTGGCCGTCGCCGGGCGCACGACGTTGTCGCGATCCCAGCAGCGGGCCGCGGGCTTGTCCATGACGCACACCCTCGGCGCTCACAGCAGCCGGGACACCAGGACCGACCCGAGGTTGTCCGCGGAGATCCTCGCGACCATCGGCCGCACCATCGGGGCCGGCCTGCGGGACGACGCCGGTCAGCCGTCGCGGCGACCGTGAGCCGCTATCCCCGCGTCCACTCCTCGGATTGGGTCAGCCGCAGCAGATATCCGAGCGCCGGCAGCACCACCACGCCGGCCAACACCACCACCACGAGCAATCCGACCAGCGTGGCCCGCGCGCCGGCGGCGTCGTCGATCGTCACCTCGTCGACCAGAAGCCACGGGTACTGGCCTACCCCCCAACCGGAGACCACGGCCGCCACCGCCGCCGCCGCCGGTACTCGCGCGGTCGCGTAGCGGCGGCGGAACACCAGCCACAGCGCGGCCACTCCGACCGCCAACGCGACAACCAGAAGCGGTGCGGCGTAACCCCGCAGCCCGGCGGCCAGCGTCGGTGCATCATGGGCCACCGGATACAGCCCTGCGAAGACGACGAGACCGGTCACCACGCCGACGGCCAGCGTGCGCCGCCGCAGCCCGTCGGCCAGATCGCCGTCGCCGGCGCGGGCGGCGTCGGCGGTGAGGAACACCCCGGCCAGGAACACGCACGCCGCCACCGCCAGGCATCCGCCCACCAGCGATGTCGGGTTGAGCCAAGACCCCACCCGGTCGCCGTAACCGCCGGCGGGTACCCGGCCCGACGCGACCGCCCCTGCCACGGTGCCCAGGAAGAACGGGCTGATCAACGACGACGCCGCGAAGACCGCGCCGAACAACCGGGCCTGCGACAACGTCGCGGAGTACTTGCGGAACGCGAAACTGGCTCCGCGCAACACGATCCCGGCCAGCGCCAGGGCCAACGGGATGAACAGGGTCGTCGTGGCCGCGGCGAACGTGCGCGGGAAGCCGGTCCACCACATCACCAGGATGTAGATCAGCCACACGTGGTTGGCCTCCCACACCGGCCCGATGCTGTGGTCCACCAGTGTGCGGACCTTCGCGCCGTTGCGTGCGTCGCCCGCGGTGAGATCGAAGAAACCGGACCCGAAATCGGCGCCGGCGAACAGCGCGTAGACGACGACACCGACGAACATCGCCATCGCGACCACCGTCGCCAGCGTCATGGCACCGACTCCGACCGCGGCGGCCCGTATGGGCTGGGCAGATCGGCGTCACCGGCGCGCCACCGCCGGGCCATCGACCGCAGCACCACATACGCACCCACCGTCATCCCGAGGTAGACGACCAGCACCGCGAGGTAACTCCACCACAGGCCGCTGCTCTGACTCGCAGCCTCCGCTGTGGTCAGCACCTGCCAGACGGTCCACGGCTGGCGACCTACTTCGGTTGCCACCCAACCGGATTCGACCGCGATGATCGCCAACGGACCGGTGATCACGGCCAGCCGCAGGAACCACCGGTTCCCCAGCAGGTCCCGCCCGCGCCAGCGGGCCAGCCAGTACACCACCGCCACCGCGGCCAACAGCGTGCCGATCCCGACCATCGACTGGAACGCCAGATGGGTGATGTTCACCGGCGGCCACTGCGACCGTGGCACTTCGTCGAGCCCGGGCACCGGGGCGTCCCACGAATTGCGCGCGATGATCGACCCCAGCCGCGGGATCGTCAGCGCCCACCGGACCTCACCGTCGATCAGCACCCCGCCCAGCCGCAGCGGTGCCGGCCCTTCCGTGGTCTGCGCCAGCTCGAACGCCGCCAGCTTCGCCGGTTGGGTGTCATGTATCCGCATGCCCAGCACATGACCGATGACCGGCTGGGCGACGGCCGCGACCGAGGCGAACGCGAACGGCACCGTGAACCCCAGCCGGTGGTGGGCGTCGGCCCGACCGCGCAGCAGCCCGCAGGCGTACACCCCCGACACCGTCAGACCGACCACCATGAACGCCGCCACCCACATGTGCGCGAACTGCAGCACCGCTGCGTTGTTGAACATCGCCCGCCATGGGTCCACGTCGGTGACCTGTCCATCGCGGATCGTGAACCCGGCGGGGTGGTTCATCCAGGCGTTGACCGACACCACGCAGAACGTGCCGACGACGCCCGCGACGGCCATCGGGAGCAACATCAGCAGATGCCGCCGGGGCGGCAGTCGTCCCCAGCCGTACAGGTAGATACCCAAGAAGATCGCCTCGACGAAGAACGACAGGCCCTCGAACGCGAACGGTAGCCCCAGCACATCGCCGAACCGGCCCATCAGTCCCGGCCACAGCAGCCCCATCTCGAAGCTCAGCACGGTGCCCGACACCGCACCGATCGCGAACAGCACCGCCGAAACTTTGGCCCAGCGCTGTGCCAACCCGAGCGCGACGGGGTCGTCGTGCACGATGCCGCGCCGGTGCACCACGAAGATGATGGTCGGGAACGCCACCCCGAAACAGGCCAGCACGATGTGCCAGCCCAGTGAGAACGCCATCTGCTGGCGCGCCGGCAACAGACCGGGCGGCTCGCCCTCGGCGGCCAGAAGCAGCAGGGTATCGGTCAGTCCCACGGCCACCGGATGCCCGCATCGACAGCGACTATGCCGACCGGATTGACCGATCCCGGTGCGGGTATGCCGCGGCAATGGCCCTCCAGCGACCGCCCTCGCCCTTGCCGAGTTTCCTGATGGGCCTGGGCTTCGGTGGTTTCGTCGACGGCATCGTGCTGCACGAGATCCTGCAGTGGCACCACATGGTCAGCGGCACCGAACCGACCGACACGGTGGCCGGGCTGCAGCTCAACGTCGTCGCCGACGGTTTCTTCCACGTTGCGACCTGGCTGTTGGTGATGGCGGGCACCACGCTGACGGTGGTGTCGTGGCGGCAGGGCCGGTTCGCGCCGAATTGGTCGTTCCACCTTGGCCTGCTGCTGCTCGGGTGGGGCGTGTTCAACGTCGTCGAAGGGGTGATCGACCACCAGCTGCTCAACGTGCACCACGTGCGCGACGATCTCGGGGCGCCGCTGTCCTGGGATATCGGGTTCCTGATGGTCGGGGCGCTGCAGACCGGGGCCGGCTGGCTGCTCTACCGCCGCGGCGCCCGGGCGCTGGAGTTGCGCGGTCAGCCCGCGTCCTGAGCCGGGAAGCGCGGGTCACCAGAGCACGCCGTACACGCTGGAGATGGTGAAGCCGTGGTGGCCGTACGTCGTGCAGGTGACGGTGCCCTGATGTCCGACACCGCAACTGGCGCCCCAGTTCTCCAGCCGGTAGCCCGGCGGTAGCACATCGACGCCCTCGCGGGTGAACGTCGGTGTGGGGGAGTATCGGTACTCGGCCGGCCCGCCGCTGGTCAGGAACGTCTGGTTGGTGCCCGGCGGGGCATCCAGCGGAACCCCGTCACAGCCGATCGGACCGCCGTTGGGGCCGATACCGCAGAACAGGCCGTCTGGTGTCCGGAAGAATACGTGGTAGTTGGGTGGCGGCCCGGGGCGGTAGAAGCCCTCGGCGACCGGGTAGTCGTCGATCGCGTCCGCTCCCGGCGGTGGTTCGGCACCGGCCACCGGCGGCATGGTCGAGCCTAGCGCCAGGGCTGCGATGATCGTGGCGCCTCGGGGAATCGTGTTCTCGGAGTGCACCCGTTCCACGGTGCCATGCCCGTCGACCCCGCCGCTACCCTCGGTGGAGTGGATCTCGCCGTACCGACGATCAACATCGCGGGCCGCTTCGACCGTGGCAAGCTCGGCGCCTTCGTCAGCCGGCCGGCCTTCGATCACTTCCTGGCCGCTTACCGGCAAGGCATGTCCGCGCTGCCGCCGTTCGAGCATGCCGACGTGCCAACGGCTTTCGGCACGGTGCGGACCTACCGCTTCGACGGGCCCGACGGCCCGCCGATCGTGCTGCTGCCCGGACGCAACGGTTGCACCCCGATGTACGAAGGCAACCTCGCGCCGCTGCTGCGGCTGCGCACCGTCTACAGCATCGACCTGCTCGGGGAGGCCGGGCTGTCGGTCCAGCACAGCGTGATCTCGACCGCCGCCGAGCAGGCACGCTGGCTCGACGACACGCTCGCCGGGCTGGGGCTGGATGCGGCGCATCTGCTCGGCGTGTCGATCGGCGGCTGGACGGCGGTGAACTGCGCGGTGCACCGGCCCGATCGGATCGCCTCGCTCACGCTGCTGGACCCGGTGCAGACCTTCGCGCGGCTGAACCTCACCCCGCTGCTGGCGTCGGTGGTCATGCTGGCCCCCGGCATGCCGCAGCGGTGGCGCCGCGGTGTCATGAGGTGGATCGCCGGTGGCGCCGATGTCGACCACGCGGGTCCGGTGGCCACGCTGATCGACGCCGCGGCAACCGATTTCGTGGTGCGCACGCCGATGCCCCGGTTGTTCGTCGACGACCAGTTGCGGTCGCTGCGGACGCCGGTGCTGGCGCTGCTGGCCGGGCGCAGCGTGATGCTCGACGCGCGGCGGGCGGCAGCGCGGGCGCGCCGCCTGCTGGCGCGGGGGCAGGTCGAGGTCTGGCCGGACGCGTCGCATGCGATCAACGGCGAGTATCCCCAGCAGATCGCCGATCGGCTGGGGCGGTTCCTGGACTACATCGGGTAATCCGGTAGCTCCAGGTCGTCGGACAGACTGCGGGTCAACAGCCGATCGGCGCCGGGGACCGTCGCCATCACGCGCATGGCGGCATCGCGAAACACCAGGCTCAGCGCGGTTTTCGGAGCGAAGGTCGAGAGGGCGCGCCGTGCGCCGGCCTGCTTGGCCGCGATGAACGGGCCGAGCCGGGCCTGGTAGGCCTCGAATGCCTGCCGGTGGTCGCTGTGGGTCCGCAGTTCCCCGGCCAGCACGTACGCCTCGGTCATCGCCAGGCCCGTGCCCTCCCCGCCGAGCAGCGAGATACTCGCCGCGGCATCGCCGACGAGGGCCGTTCGGCCGCGCCACCAGCGATCGAGACGGACCTGGCTGACGGCGTCGAAGTACAGGTCATCGACGCCGCGCAGGGCGTCGATCATGGCGGGGCATTCCCAACCCAGTCCGAGGAACTCGCGCTGCAACACCGCAAGACGGTCCTGGTGGTGATCGGGAACGTTCGGACGGTCGCAGCGGAACACGAACAGCAATAGCGTTCGGTCGTCCCGCAGGGCGAAGCGGCCCACACTGTGACCCGGGGCGCTGTAGGTCACGTACACCAGGTCGTCGCGGGGCCGGTAGCCGTCGACGACGGCAGCGGCGACCAGACATCCGAGGTAGTGCTCGGCCGCGCCCGCGCGGTCGAACGCCAGCCGCCGCACGGTGGAGTGCAATCCGTCCGCGCCGACGGCCAACTCGAACTCCCGGGTGCGCCCGTGGCGGAAATCGATGCGGACGCCGGCCTCGTGCTCGGTGATCGCGGTGATGCTGTCGCCGAAGACGGTCTCGACCTCGCCGTCGATCGTGGAGTAGACGGCCGAGGCGAGATCGCCGCGCGGCAGGCTGCTGAACCTGCCGCCGGTGGCGCGGCGGAACCCGGAGGTGCTCAGGTTCGCGCGGGTGCGGCCCCGGCGGGTGACCGACCGGATCGATCGCACGTGGTAGCCGCGGTCCTGGATCGTCTGCTCGAGGCCCATCCGGCACCCGACCTCGTAGCCGAGGCCCCAGAAGTCGATCACGTAGCCGCCGGTCCGCAGCTGCGGCGCCACTTCGATCAGGGTCGCTTCGTGGCCCGCCCGCGTCAGCCAGTACGCCAGCGTCGGTCCCGCCACACCGGCACCGCTGATGGCGATTCGCACCGCCGGACACCCCTCTCGGCGATAGAAATCGAACGACGGATCCTTTGCGCCACAGTACGCGCGGGGGAGCAACGACCTCCACCTCTGGCCCGTGGCCTCGTGAACAGCGAAAAGACCGTCCGAGCCGTCCCGGGGGAGGCGTTCTTTGCCAGAATCGCACGAAGTGTTCCTGGCAGGGGGTATAGGTTGGCGGCAGCGGCCAGCGGGTTCGACACCAACTGCAGGGGCACCCATGACTCCGGGCGATGTGCGGCGCAGAGGTCAACGCTGCCCACGAGTGCGCCATGAATGACCTGGTCCGTGAGCTGATCGCCTCGATCGATCCCCAATCACTGCTGCAGCGCATCGTCGAGCAGGTCTGTGTGCGGATGCCGACGGCCTCGGGTGCGTCGGTGGCCCTGAACGCACCCGGTGGTCTCCTGGAGGTGCTCGCGACGTACGGCACGACCGGGCTCATCCAGGGCCGGGTGGTGCCGGTCGAGGAAACCTTCCAGGCGTACCCGCTGGCGTCCCGCCGGCCCGAGATCATCGACGACACCACCACCGACGAGCGCGTGACGCCCGAAGTGCGTCAGCTCAGTGAACGGATGGGCGTGCGCAGCTGCCTGTCCATCCCGCTGCTCAGCGGTGGTGTGGCGATCGGCTCGCTCTCCGTCGTCGCGCGGGAGCCGCACGCGTTCACCGCCGACGACGTCGGGCCCGTCTCGTCGGTCACCGAATTCCTCGGCGTGCTGATCAGCTCGAGCACCGAACTCGCCAGCCTGCTCGAGACCCTGCTGAACTCCCGTTCGAGGTCGAAGCATTCGCAGGCAGCGGCCGATCTGCTGGCCTCGGTGGTGCTTCCCGAACTGGCCGAACGCGAGGAACTCAACCGGGTCATCGGTGGCGTGCTGGCGGCGGGACACATCGACGCGGTGTTCCAGCCCATCGTCGACCTCGGCACCGGGGAGGTGAAGGCGTTCGAGGGACTGAGCCGGTTCGCCAGCGAGCCCGCGCGCGGCCCGGATACCTGGATCGCATTGGCTCACAAGGTGCATCGCGGCGTGGAGATGGAGCTCAAGGCACTGCGTGCGTTGTTGAGAGCAGCGCTCGCGATACCGGACAAGTATCTGGTCACGGTCAACCTGAGTCCGCTCGCCCTCGCCGACGCGGGAATCCAAGAGGAACTGCTGGCGCATCCGCGGGCCCTCGTCGTCGAGCTCACCGAACGTGAGCCGGCGCCCGAGCTGCTCAGCGTGAGCGTGGAACCGGTGCGGCAGGGCAAGATCCGGCTGGCCATCGACGACGCGGGCAGCGGCTTCGCCGGGTTGACCACGATCCTGCGGTTGCGTCCGGACATCATCAAGCTCGACCGGGAGCTGACCGTCGACATCGACACCGATCCCAGCCGCCGCGCGCTGGCCACCGCGCTGACGCACTTCGCCCGAGAGATCGGCGCGATCACCGTCGCTGAAGGCATCGAGACGGACCGGCAGATGAGGCTGCTGCGCGACATCGGGATCCAGTACGGCCAGGGCTACTTCCTGGGGCGCCCACAATCGGTTGCCGCCCTGCAGGATTCGTACTTCTGATCGATACACACCGACCAAGGGGGCAGACCGTGGGATTCGAGGACTACCAGCAGCTGACGTTGACCCGTCGCGACAACGGAGTCCTGCTGATCACGATCGACCGGCCGGAGAAGTACAACGCCGCCGACGAGCAGATGCACACCGAGTTGGCGCGGATCTGGACCGATGTGTCGGCGGATCCGCAGACCCGGGTCGCGGTGATCACCGGTGCGGGCAAGGCGTTCTCCGCGGGCGGCGACCTGGCCATGGTCGAACGCATGGCCGGTGACTACGAGAAGGTCTCGCACATGCTCGGCGAGATGAGCGATCTCGTGTACAACATCATCAACTGCGACAAGCCGATCGTGTCGGCGATCAACGGGGTGGCCGTCGGCGCAGGCACCGTCGCGGCACTGCTGGCCGACGTGGCGATCGCTGCCGAGGACGCCCGGATCGGTGACGGACACGTGAAGCTCGGTGTCGCGGCCGGCGACCACGCCGCGATCATCTGGCCGTTGCTGATCGGCATGGCCAAGGCCCGGTACTACCTGCTGACGGGAGAGATGGTCACCGGTGCCGAGGCGGAGCGCATCGGTCTGGTCGCCAAAGCCCTTCCGCGAGAACAGGTTCTCCACGAAGCGCTACGGGTCGCCGACGCGCTGGCCACCGGCTCGCAGCCGGCCATCCGGCTCACCAAACGCGCCCTGAACAACTGGCTACGCACCGCGGGGCCCACCTTCGATCAGTCCGCCGCCTACGAGATGCTCACCTTCCTCGGGCCCGACGTCGTGGAGGGCTACACCGCGCTGCGGGAGAAGCGCCCGCCACGGTTCCCGTCGGCGTACCCCGACCGGTGACTATTCGTCGAACGCGTCGCCGACGCTGAGCAGCGGCCGGTAACCGAGGTCGTAGTGGGCCACGGTATGGCGCCAAACATCCATCGCGTCGATCGTGGGCGCATGACCTCCTGCCGTCGCTGGACACCAGACTACGCATCACGCGCTCGCAAACACTGGTCATCGGGTGGGGATCGGGTCATTGAAGTTCCACCGTGGCCGATGCTGGGGCGATCCAGCCCCTGATCAGCGAAAGTCCCTTCGTTTCCTGGGTTTACGGATCGTTCTCCGTGACGGCGTTCTCCGCCGCCGGCGTGATCGAGCTCGTGGCGGCCGCGCTCGTCGCAGTCCATCCCTTCGCACCCCGGTTGTCCGCGCTGGCCAGTCTGTCGGCCATCGGGCTGTTTACGCTCGCGGAGGCACGGCGCTGACCGTCGTGCCTGCACAGCGTCTGCACGTTCCCGGGGTACTAAGCCTCGATCCACCGATGAATTGGCTGGTCAGTGGGTGTCGGAATGAGGAAAGTGCCCTTTGAGCTGGGAGGATTGGTGTTCTCTACGCATCAATCAGGCCAGTTCAGAAAGGCACTTCCGGT
>JBFWOX010000009.1:0-232820 GCA_050250295.1 Mycolicibacterium sp. | reverse complement strand
CTATCACCCTGTCCGGGCTGGCGTCGATCGCCGACTACGAGGCGGCGATCAAGCTGGTCACCTTCGCCACCACCAAGAGTGGCATCACTCGTGGGGTGCAGGTCCAGGTCACCGATGATTCCGGGGCGGCCAGCGTGGTGCCCGCCAGTGCTCTGGTGAATGTCACGGGTGGTTTCGCGCCGACGTTGGCTGGCGCGGGGGTGTCGTGGTACACGATCGGTGGGTCGCCGGTGAAGGTGTTCTCGTCGATCTCGGTCAACGACGTCGACTCCGATGAGTTGTCCCAGGCGGTCATCCGGGTGGTCACGGCCTACAAGTCCGGCGACTCGTTGGGTTGGGGTGGGGCCGAGGGCGGTCCGATCACCGCCACGGTGTCCGAAGACGGCCGCACTATCACCCTGTCCGGGGTGGCCTCGATCGCCGACTACGAGGCGGCGATCAAGCTGGTCACCTTCGCCACCACCAAGAGTGGCATCACTCGTGGGGTGCAGGTCCAGGTCACCGACGACTCCGGGGCCTCGAGCATCGTGCCCGCCAGTGCTCTGGTGAACGTGGGTGCCAGCCAGGCACCGACGCTGGCGGCAATCGGTACACCCACCTATACGTTGGGTGGGTCGCCGGTGAAGGTGTTCTCCTCGGTGACGATCAATGACATCGATTCCGATGAGTTGTCCCAGGCGGTCATTCGGGTGAACACGCTGTACGTGAGCGGGGACAGCCTGGCCTACTTTGGTGGTCCGGCCGGGATCACCGCCACGGTGTCCGAAGGTGGACGCACCATCACGCTGTCGGGCGTGGCCTCGATCGAGGACTACAGGACGGCGATCAAGCTGGTCACCTTCGCCGCCACGGGTGGTGTCGGTACGGTGCGCGGGATTTCGCTGGTGGTGACCGACGATTCGGGAGTCAGCAGCGTCACGCTGCCGGTGGCGGCCACCACGAACGTCAAGAATCCCGACAAGCCCACGATCGCCTGGCTGGTGTCGGGCTCCAGCGTCACCAACAGCTCGGACGGCCGGCCGGTCGGTGAGATCACCATCGCCGACGGCGATTCGGACTACCTCAGCAAGGCCACGGTCCGGATCTCGTCGTCGATCCACTCCGGAGATGTGTTGTACTACAACACGGCCAGCGGAATCCCGATCACCGCGACGTGGGACAACTCGACCAAGACACTGACTCTGAGCGGGATGGCAACCAAGGCTCAGTACGAGCAGGCGCTCGAGTCGGTGCGGTGGACCCCGACGGGCGGCTGGGGCCGGATACCGTCCTACGAGAACCCGGTCTGGGCCGACATGGGAAACCGCACCCCCGACCCCGGACCGGTTTCGGTGGGCACCTACCGCACAGGATCGGCGTCCTGGCGTCGTGTGCGTCCGTCCGACGGGGCGGCCCAACACGACGCGTTGCGGGGCGTTATACGGCCGGGCCGAGCAGGTCGTCGGCGTCCTTGATGACGTAGCCGTAGCCCTGCTCGGCCAGGAAACGCTGCCGGTGCGCCGCGTACTCGGCATCGAGGCTGTCACGGGACACCACCGAGTAGAACACCGCCCCGCCACCGTCGGCCTTGGGCCGCAGCAGCCGGCCCAGGCGTTGCGCTTCTTCCTGGCGAGACCCGAAGGTTCCGGAAACCTGCACGGCCACACTGGCTTCCGGAAGGTCGATGGAGAAGTTCGCGACCTTGGACACCACCAGGGTGCGGATCTCGCCGCGGCGGAACGCGTCGAACAGCGCCTCGCGCTCGGCGGTCTTGGTGGAACCCTGGATCACCGGGGCGTCCAGTTCGGCGCCGAGCTCGTCGAGCTGGTCGAGATACGCCCCGATCACCAGCGTGGGATCGTGCGGATGGTTGGCCAGGATGGACTTCACCACCGCGATCTTGGTGTGCGCGGTGGCGCAGAGCTTGTAGCGCTCGTCAGGCTCGGCGGTGGCGTAGAGCATCCGCTCGTTGTCGGTCATCGTCACCCGCACCTCGATGCACTCGGCCGGTGCGATCCAGCCCTGAGCCTCGATGTCCTTCCACGGCGCGTCGTAGCGTTTCGGCCCGATCAGGCTGAACACGTCGCCTTCGCGGCCGTCCTCCCGGATCAGCGTCGCGGTCAGGCCCAGCCGCCTGCGTGACTGCAGATCGGCCGTCATCCGGAACACCGGCGCGGGCAGCAGGTGCACCTCGTCGTAGATGATCAGCCCCCAGTCGCGGCTGTCGAAGAGCTCCAGGTGCTTGTACTCGCCCTTGGTGCGTCGGGTGATCACCTGGTAGGTGGCGATGGTGACGGGCCGGATCTCCTTGCGTTCCCCGGAGTACTCGCCGATCTCTTCCTCGGTCAGTGAGGTCCGCGCGATCAGCTCCCGCTTCCACTGCCGCCCGGCCACCGTGTTGGTGACCAGGATCAGTGTGGTGGCGCCGGCCTTGGCCATCGCGGCCGCACCGACCAGCGTCTTGCCCGCACCGCACGGCAGCACCACCACCCCCGAGCCGCCCTCCCAGAACGACGCGGCGGCCATCTCCTGGTAGTCCCGCAGGTGCCAGCCGTCCTGCGCGAGGCTGATCGGGTGCGCCTCGCCGTCGACGTAGCCGGCCAGGTCCTCGGCCGGCCAGCCGATCTTGAGCAGCATCTGCTTGACCCGGCCGCGCTCGCTGTTGTGCACGATGACGGTGTCGTCGTCGATGCGGGCGCCCAGCATCGGGGCGATCTTCTTGTTCCGCAGCACCTCTTCGAGCACCGCACGGTCGAGGCTGACCAGCGTCAGGCCGTGCGCGGGATGCTTGACCAGCTGGAGCCGGCCGTAGCGGGCCATGGTGTCGACGATGTCGACGAGCAACGGCTGCGGCACCGCGTAGCGGGAGAACGAGACCAGAGCATCGACCACCTGCTCGGCGTCGTGGCCGGCCGCGCGGGCGTTCCACAGCGCCAGCGGCGTGATGCGGTAGGTGTGGATGTGCTCGGGGGCGCGCTCGAGTTCGGCGAACGGCGCGATCGCCGCGCGCGCGTCGGCCGCGAGCTCGTGGTCGACCTCGAGCAGCACCGTCTTGTCGGACTGGACGATCAGTGGGCCCTCGGTCATGCCAGGCCTCGATAGGACGTCATCTCATCCATTATCCGGATTCGGCCGACACCACCGAGGTGACGCGGTGGATGGCGAACTCCCTGACCCGACCCGAGGCCGGGTCGTAGGCGGTCAGCTGGCCGCCGCGGACGTTGATCGGCGCCACCACCCGCTGGGTGGCCACCCCGGCCGGATCGACGTAGCCGATCACCACCGACTCCTGGTGGTGTGCGGCGTACTGCAGCTCCGAGATGGCCGCCGCCGGGTCCAGACGCATCCCCGGCGGGGTGGCCGCCACGTTGCGCAGCACCGCGACCAGGGCGCCCAGCGTCTTGTCGCTGGGGGCCGGATGGTGCCGGAACGGGCGGCGCCGGCCCGGCGCGGGCACGCGCACCCCGCGGCTGCGCAGGTCCACGATCGCGCCGGTGGAGTCCTCGGCCGCCGGGGCGAACCCGGCGGCGCGCAGCGCGCCGAGCACTTCGGAGATCGGGGCTTGGGACACCGCGACGGTGGGGGCCAACAGCCGCAGCTCCACCGCCTCGGTGGCCGGCGCGGCGACCGCCTGGGCCAGCAGCGCGGCGTCCTCGCAGCGCACGAACGACGACGCCATACCCACCCGCAGCTGCCCGTGCCGCCGCGCGACGTCGTCGATCAGATACGTCAACCCCTGCGGGACAGGGGTTTTCGAATGTCGGCTGAACAGCGCGTGCAACTCGCCCGCGGTCTTGCCGGTGTCCAGCGCGCGCCGCACCGACGCTTCGTCGATGCGGTACACCATCGCCGCCCCGGCCGATTCGACCGTCGCGACGGCGGCCAGCTGTTCGGCCAGAGGGCGTTCCAGCGGGCCGGGCACGATGACGGTCAGGTCGGCCTGCAGCAGGAAGTGGTCGATCGGTTTGGGCAGCACCTGGGCCATCGCGGCCACCACGGCGTCCTCGGATTCGCCCGCCAGCAGTGTGCGGATGGGCGTGGCCAGCGCGCCGCGGCCGACGACGCCGACCGCGTGTGCCTCGGTGAGCAGGTCGGCCACCGGGTCGGGCTGCAGCCGCGCCGACCAACGGGGCCGCTGCCACACCATGGCCTGCGAGGCGCTGCGCGCGTCCACCCCCGAGCCCGGCGGCAACGCGTTCAGGGTTTCCAACAGCAGCCGACGGTCCAGTGGAGCCGCCGTCGAGTACAACGAATCCGACAGCGCCGCATACGGTTTGCCGTCGGGTCCGCGGTTGCCGATGAGGCCGGGCCGGGCGGGCAGGTCCAGCCACGCCGTCACCACCTGCTGCCACTTCACCGCGGTGGCCGCCTCGAGGAACCGGTCGGCGGCCACGGTGGGCGCCCAGAACGGCCCCGCCGCATCCCCGGTGTCGGCGTCGGGAATGCCGGTGGCGATCAGCCCGGCCATCGACGACACCTCGAGGATCAACCCGAGCCGGCGTTCGTCGATGCCGGTGAGCTTGGTCAGCCGCTTGACGTCACGGACCCCGAGGCCGCCACTGCGCAGCTCGGGAAACGGTGTGGCGGAAAGGGATTCGAGTACGATCTCGATCTCGCGCAGCAGGTCGATGGCCGCCCCGGCGGCCACCGCGTCGACGTCGGCGGCGCTGGTCGACGACACCGTCGGGTCCGGTCTGGTCAGCGCGACCGGCCCGGGCGCCTCACCGCGCAGCACCTGCCCCACCAGCCGGGGCAGGATCACGGTGTCGGCGTCGAGCCGGTGCAACAGCCGGGCCGCCAGCAACCGCTGCACCGGGCGGTCCGGCGGGGCGTCGGGCAGCGCGTCGCGGGTGCGGCCCACCGGAGAGCCGTCCAGCAGCTTCTCCAGCAGCTCCCGCGCCGCCGGGTCCGCCGCCGCCAGCGCATCGCCGATCTGCGGGGGCGACAGCGCGTCGCCGACGTCGGCGACCTGACCCGGATACCAGGGCAGCCCGGTGCCGGCCTCGGCGACCACCCGCAACGCGGCGTCGCCCCACACCAGCGCCCGGTCCCGCAGATCCTCGACGGCCGCGTCGAGCGCGGCGCCGTCGACCCGGTCACCCAGCAGCGCGGCGAGGTGCGAGCGGTCCACCGCGGTGGTGTCGGCCTGCAGGGCCAGCAGCGCGTCGAGCACCGCCAGGTGCAGGAAGTCCAGATCGTCGGTGGCGGCCTTGACGGACTGGCGGGCGGCGGCGCGGGCGGCCAGCGCGGCGACGCTGCCCGGCGGGGGCTGGGTGAGGTCCGGACGCAGCCTCAGCAGCCGGACCAGCTGCGCGTCGTCCCGGTCGGACAGCCAGACGCCCAACGGCACACCCGGGGCGCTCGCGCTCGTGCTCATCGCTGACCAGCGTAAAGCAGCCTCCCGACCTCGCCTGCCGGCAATCGGCCTGCCACAATGTGCTGGTGGCTGACAACAAGAAGACCAAGTACGTCGACCCGGGCTGGCCGACCACTGACGGTGACGAGCATGCGGTCAGTGAACTGGCCGCCGACCGCACCGGCGCACTGTCGCCGTTCGGCGACGTGACGTTCCCGTTGCCCGCCGAGGAGCTTCCGTTCGTCCAGTCCGCCACCGTCATCAACAGATAGCGGTGGCCGAGGGCCTCTCGCATCTCGACGAGTCGGGCGCGGCTCACATGGTCGACGTCACCGCCAAGGACGTCACCAAGCGGGTCGCCGTCGCCGGCGGGACGGTGCACACCCGGCCCGACGTGGTGGCGATGATCAGCGCCAACGGGCTGCCCAAAGGCGATGCGCTGGCGACCGCGCGGGTGGCCGGGATCATGGCCGCCAAACGCACCAGCGAGCTCGTCCCGCTGTGTCATCCGCTGGCGGTGACCGGCGTCGACATCGACTTCACCGTCGGCGCCGGTGACGACCCGGGAGCGGTCGGCATCACCGCGACCGTGCGCACCACCGACCGCACCGGGGTGGAGATGGAGGCGCTGACCGCGGTCAGCGTGGCCGCGCTGACGATCTACGACATGATCAAGGCGGTCGACCGGGCCGCCCGCATCGACGCGATCCAGGTGCTGAGCAAGGAGGGCGGCAAGTCGGGTCCATGGGCCAGATGACGCGCTCGGGCGCGGTGGTGATCGCCTCGACACGGGCATCGTCGGGGGTGTACGAGGATCGCTGCGGCCCGCTGATCCAGGACTGGCTCAACGGCCGCGGCATCGCCACCCCGCCCCCGGTCGTCGTCGCCGACGGCGCGCCCGTCGGCGCCGCGCTGCGCTCCGCGCTGGCGGAGCGCCCCGACGTGATCATCACCTCCGGCGGCACCGGCATTTCACCGACCGACGCCACCCCGCAGGTCACCGCGGAGCTGCTGGACTACCAGGTACCCGGGCTCGCCGACGCGATCCGGCGCTCCGGGCTGCCACACGTGCCGACGTCGGTGCTGTCCCGCGGGATCTGCGGGGTGGCCGGACGCACGCTGATCGTCAACCTGCCCGGCTCCACCGGCGGGGTCCGCGACGGGCTCGGGGTGCTCGCCGATGTGCTCGAGCACGCGCTCGACCAGCTCCGCGGAAAGGACCACGACCGATGACCACACGACCGACGACCGAGGTGCTGCGCGCCGCGCTGACCGATCAGCCCATCGACGCCGTCGAGCACGAGGCGCTCGTCGCCCATCACGCCGCGGGCGCGGTGGTGGTGTTCTCCGGCGTCGTCCGCGACCACGACGGGGGACGGTCGGTGACCCGGCTGGACTATTCGTCGCACCCGTCGGCCGACCAGACACTGGCCGACGTCGTCGCCGAGGTCGCTGCGCAGAGCGCCGGGGTGCGCGCCGTCGCGGTCAGCCACCGGGTGGGCACGCTGCACATCGGCGATGCCGCCCTGGTGGCCGCGGTGGCCGCCGACCACCGGCGCGCCGCGTTCGAGACGTGCGCACGCCTGGTGGACAGCGTCAAGGAGCGGCTACCGGTGTGGAAACACCAGTTCTTCGCCGACGGCACCGACGAGTGGGTCAACTCCGCCTGAGCGCGGGCCCGATCAGGCCGGTGGCGGCAGCACCGGGGCCGGGGCGGGCAGCGGCGCCGGCGCGGCGGCCGGGTCGATCGGAGCCACCGGCAGCGCCGGCGGCTGACCGCCGGGGGTGTCCGGGGTGGTCAGCGGACGCTGGGTCAGCGCCAGCAGCGCGTCCTTGCCCGAGATCTCCTGCGTCTGGATCGCGTGCCAGATGTCCTTCAGGTAGGTCACGTTCGGGCTCTCGTTGGGCACCAGCGCGGGATTGACGGTGGTGCCCGGAGGCAGGTTGTCCGGGCTGGCCAGGTGCGGCACCTCCACGGGCACCGGAACCTCGCCGGAGACCACCTGGTTGGCGGCGTCGAAGACGGGCGCCGGAACATCGACGGCGGCCAGCGGGGCCAGCGGATCGGCAGGCGCCGGGGCGGCAACCGGGGCCGGGGCCGGCGGGGCCGGCGGGAGCGGCGGCAGACCGGGCGCGGGCTGCAGCGGGACGTCGGCGGGCAGCGACCACAGCTGCGGCTGGCCGGCCGGTGCGGCCGCGGAGTCCCAGTTGATGGCCGCGGCGGCGATGGCGCTCTCGACCGGGGCGTCCACCGGGGCGACGGCCGGTTCGGGCAGCGGCGCGGCCAGCGCATCGAACGGCACCGCTTCGGGGGCCGGTGGGGCGGGCAGCGGCGCGTCCAGCGGCATGGGGGCCGGGGGCAGCGCTTCGGGGGCCGGTGGGGCGGGCAGCGGCGCGTCCAGCGGCATGGGGGCCGGGGGCAGCGCTTCGGGGGCCGGTGGGGCGGGCAGCGGCGCGTCCAGCGGCGCGGGGGCCGGGGGCAGCGCTTCGGGGGCCGGTGGGGCGGGCAGCGGCGCGTCCAGCGGCATGGGAGCCGGCGGCAGCGCCTCGGGAACGGGCAGCGGCGCGGCCATCGGGTCGATCGGGGCGGCCATCGGGTCGAACGGCGCCGGCGGTGGCGGCGGGGCGAACGGATCCAGCGGCGGCGGAGGAGGCGGCAGTTCGCCGTTGACGGCGAGCGGATCGATCGGGGCGTCGTCCTTGACGACGTTGCGCGGGGTGGCGCTGGACAGCGGCCCGCCGCACGACGGCCACGCGCCCTTGCCCTGCGACGCCAGCACGCGCTCGGCGACGGCGATCTGCTCTTCCTTGGTGGCCAGGTACGCGGCCGGGGCGAATTCACCGCCGCCGTGGCCGGTCCAGGTGCCGGGGGAGAACTGCAAGCCGCCGTGGTAGCCGTTGCCGGTGTTGATCGCCCAGTTGCCACCGGATTCACACCGCGCGACCTGGTCCCACTCCCCGTCGGTCGCGGCTCCTGCCTGGCCGGACAGCGCGAGGCTTCCGCCTCCGATGACTGCGCCGGTGAACGCGATCTTTGCGACGTTTACTGCTGACGAAGTGGGCTTGCGGTGCCGTCCACTCATATGTGCGTGTGGTCCTCTCTGAAGCGCCCGCGAGGTCAGCTGTCGGGTTCGGGCTGGAGAGGTCGCCCGGCCGTCGAAACGACGGCTTCACCCCTAGGAACCAAAATTCGGCTCCAGGTCCTCTGTGTTGGTGGACCGGTGGGTCCCCCGCCTCCATCCAGGTTGTTTCTCGTCGTCCCCGGGTACCAACGGATGGAGCTCGGCGCAATTGGTGACCCGGCGGGCTCGTCGGATTGTGGGGGTCGACGGCCTGGTTCAAGACCGTAACGGCTCCCCAGAGCCCCGTCACCTCATGACCGGTTCGGCGTTTCCGCGCGCGGCAAATACTAAAAAACCTCTAAAAACCCAGGCGGCTCCGTTATTCCTGCAGGTGCCATGCGCCTCAACCCCGCCGTAGCCATCCCGTGACCATTCCGTGATGTGACGTAAATCACGGAATAGCCTCCGAAGGATCGGGTGCTACCCGCCGGCGAACGGCGGCAATACGTCGAGGATGTGCCCGTGGCCGAGCGCGGTCGCGGTGTCGCGCACCGCAACTCCGTCGCGCAGATACGAACAGCGCGCCAGCACGGTTGCCAGCGCGGGGTCGCGGGCCTTGAGCTCGTCGACCACGTCGGCGACGGTGACGCCGGCCGGGACCTGCAGCGTCTCGGATTCGGTGCCCGCGGCCGCCCGGGCCGCCGCGAAGTACCGGATGGTGATCTGCATGGCTAGCCTCCGATCGCGCTCATCGGACGGTCGGGTTGCACGAAGCCCGGATCGTTGATGCCGTGCCCGGCCGCCTTGGCCCACATCGCGGCGCGCCACGCGGCCTCCAGGGTGGCGTCGTCGGCGCCGGACCGCAGCAGCCCCCGCAGATCGGTCTCGTCGCGCGCGAACAGGCAGTTGCGGACCTGCCCGTCGGCGGTGAGCCGGGTCCGGTCGCACGCCGCGCAGAACGCCTGCGATACCGAGGCGATCATGCCGAAGCGCCCGCGCACCGCGTCACCTTCGTGGACCCGCCACAGCGCGGCGGGCGCCGAGCCGCGCGGTGCCGGGTCGGGCGTCAGCGTGAACCGACCTGCGAGGGCGCCGAGGATGTCGTCGGCGGTCAGGGTGCGGTCGCGCTGCCACGAGTGACCGGCGTCCAGCGGCATCTGTTCGATGAAGCGCAGTTGATAGCCGTGGTCGAGGCAGAAATCCAACAGCTCCACGGCGTCCCGCAGCCCCGAGACCGGGTCCAGAACGGCGTTGACCTTCACCGGATCCAGGCCCGCGGCCTTGGCGGCGGCGAGGCCGGCCAGCACGTCGGCCAGGCGGTCCCGGCGGGTGATCGCGGCGAACCGGGCGGCGTCGACGGTGTCCAGGGAGATGTTGATGCGGTCCAGGCCGGCGGCCGCGAGCCCGGTGGCCCGGCGCGCCAGCCCGACCCCGTTGGTGGTCAGGGTGATCTCCGGGCGCGGCGACAATGCAGCCGTCGCGGCGATGATCTCCTCGAGGTGCGGGACCACCAACGGTTCACCCCCGGTGAAGCGGACGCTGGTGATGCCCAGCCGGGTCACCGCCACCCGCAGCAGCCGGATCAGTTCGTCTGGGTGCAGCTTCTGCTCGCCGTCCATCCACTGCAGGCCCTCGGCCGGCATGCAGTAGGTGCAGCGCAGGTTGCACAGGTCGGTCACCGAGACCCGCAGATCGGTGGCCACCCGGCCGAACGTGTCCACCAGCGGACCCTCGGCGGGGGCGGGACCCACGTCGCGCTGCACCGTCGGCAGCCCCAGCGACACCGCCGTCATCGCAGGGCTCCGGCGGGGGCGCTGAGCGCGTCGACCGGCACGATGTCCTTGCCCAGCGGCATCAGCGACACCGGGATCAGCTTGAAGTTGGCCAGCGCCAAGGGGATCCCGACGATGGTGATCGCCATCGCGACGCCGCTGACGAGGTGGCCGATGGCCAGCCACACGCCGAACAGGATGATCCAGATGATGTTGCCGATCAGCGCGCCGGGGTGGGTGCCGGGCTTGTCGACGATCGTGCGGCCGAACGGCCACAGCGCGTACGAGGCGATCCGCAGCGCGGCGAACCCGAACGGGATCGTGACGATCAACACGAAACAGATCAGCGCCGCGACCAGGTAGCCCAGTGCCAGCCAGAGGCCGCCGAAGATCAACCAGATGACATTGAGTACCAGTCGCATCTCTTCCTCCAGCGGTGCGGCCAGCCTACCGACATAAGGGGATGCTGGCGGCCGCGGCCGCCGAGTAATATCTGAGCCCGGAGCGTCCCGGTGCAGACGGGGCGCTTACTTTATGTAGTTCCTTGGCTTCTTAGAACAGACAGCAGGTGAGACCAGTGCCGACCGGGCGGGTGAAGTGGTACGACGCCGAGAAGGGCTTCGGCTTCCTTTCGCAGGAGGATGGCGAGGACGTCTACGTGCGGTCTTCGGCGCTGCCCGCCGGTGTGGAAGGTCTCAAGGCGGGGCAGCGGGTCGAGTTCGGGGTGGCCGCAGGCCGCCGCGGCCCGCAGGCACTGAGCGTGAAACTCATCGACCCACCGCCCAGCCTGTCACGCGCCCGCCGGGAGGCCGCGGCCGCCGAGCACAAGCACACCCCCGACGAACTGCACGGCATGGTCGAGGACATGATCACGCTGCTGGAGAGCGCGGTGCAGCCCGAGCTGCGCAAGGGCCGCTACCCGGACCGCAAGGTCGCCCGACGGGTCTCCGAAGTGGTCCGGGCCGTCGCCCGCGAACTCGACGCGTAGCAGCGGGACGGCCGAGGGCCGGGGAAGTTCGGGCCTGCGGTTCTCTGCCGGCGCCCGGGCGGGTATGACTGAGCCATGAGCTATGTCGCAGACCCCACGACCTCGAGCGGCGATTTCACCCGCGACACCGACTACATCACCACCCGGATCACCGCTGACGGCCGCGACGGCTATCCGGTGCAGCCGGGCCGGTACCGGCTGGTGGTCGCTCGCGCCTGCCCGTGGGCCAACCGCACCATCATCGTGCGGCGCCTGTTGGGGTTGGAAGACGTTCTCTCCATTGGCTTCTGTGGCCCCACCCACGACGAGCGCAGCTGGACCTTCGACCTCGACGCCGACGGGCTCGACCCGGTGCTGGGCATCCACTACCTGCGCGATGCGTACAACGAACGCATCCCCGACTACCCCAAGGGTGTCACGGTGCCCGCGATCGTCGACATCCCCACCGGGCAGGTGGTGACCAACGACTTCGCGCAGATCACGTTGGACTTCTCCACCGAGTGGACGGCGTATCACCGCGACGGCGCGCCGCAGCTGTACCCGGAGCCGCTGCGCGACGAGATCGACGAGGTGTCCCAGCGGGTCTACACCGAGGTCAACAACGGCGTCTACCGGTGCGGCTTCGCCGGGTCGCAGAGCGCCTACGACACGGCCCACGGCCGACTGTTCAGCGCGCTGGACTGGCTCAGCGACCGGCTGGCCGAGCGCCGGTACCTGGTGGGCGACACCATCACCGAGGCCGACGTGCGGCTGTTCACCACGCTGGCCCGGTTCGACCCGGTCTACCACGGCCACTTCAAGACCAACCGACACAAGCTCACCGAGATGCCGGTTCTGTGGGCCTACGCGCGGGACCTGTTCCAGACGCCGGGCTTCGGCGACACCGTGGACTTCGTGCAGATCAAGCAGCACTACTACATCGTGCACCGCGACATCAATCCGACCGGCATCGTGCCCGCCGGCCCGGCACTGGCCAACTGGCTGACGCCGCACGGTCGGGAAGCGTTGGGCGGCAGGCCCTTCGGGGACGGAACGCCACCCGGCCCGCCCCGCGACGCCGAGCGGGTGCCGCCCGGGCATGGCGCCGGCTAGGACCAGTTGGTCCTGATCGACCATTCCGCGTGCACCCAGGGGACCTCGTCGCCGTCCTGGCGGATCAGCGTGGGCAGCTGCACCGCGATGCCGTACAACCTGCCCCGCTTCGGGTCCACCGTCGGGATCGTCACCGCCAGGGTGGTGTTGCGGCGGAACTCGCGGACCGCGGTGCCGCCCTCGTACTGCAGCCCCACGATCCACAGCGCACGGGAGACCGCCGGCGGCACGGACAGCTGCACCGTGTGGCGGCCGTTAACCCTCAGCTCGCCGTAGGTCAGGGGTGAGTCGCAGATGGTCGGGTTGTACACCTCGCAGTAGCGGTACGGCCCGACGCGGACGAGCTGTCCGTTGGAGTAGGCGCTGATCTGGGGCAGCTCCCGGGCGTGGTCGCGGCTGAGCTGCCACACCAGTACGCCGGTCCCGACGGACGCCAGCAACGCCACCGCTGCCAGCGCGGCGATCACCCGTTTCACTCCGGCGTCACCGCCGTCGGCCCGATCCGAACACCCTCCTGCTCCGCGAGCACCGGACGGTTACCGCCCAGACCCGGGATCAGCGACTCGCCGCGATAGCTGACGACGGTCTGCGCCAGGCCGAGGATGAGCACCGCGGTGATCGTGGTGAAGCCGGCCCACAGGTCGGTGTAGATCAGCACCCCGGTGGCCCCGCCGGCCACCCAGGCCAGCTGCAGCAGCGACTCCGAGCGCCCGAACGCCGAGGCCCGCGACTCCTCGGGCAGGTCGTCCTGCAGCGACGCGTCCAGCGATGCCTTGGCGATCGCGCTGGCCCCCGAGGTCACCAGCGTGGCCGCCGCGGCGACCAGAAGATTGCCGGTCACCGCCGTCACCAGGGCCACCGCGGTGACCGCGGTGGCGCACCGGACCACCATCCGGGCCGGATGCCCGAGCCGCAGCCGTGCCGCGGTGAAATTGCCCGCGAAGTTGCCGATGGCCGCGGCCGCGCCGATCAACCCGAGGATGCGCAGCTGCTCCCAGCCGCTGGCGTCGTGCGCCTTGGCGACGAACGCCGGGTACAGGAACAGGAACCCGACCATCACCTTGACCGTGCAGTTGCCCCACAGCGCGGTGATGATGTTGCGGCCCAGCGGCTGCCGGGCCTTCGACGGTGCGTTGGCCGGGGCGGGGTGGCGGCGCAGTTCGCCGGTGCGGCCGTGGTAGCTCAACGTCGCGGGGACCTCACCGGCGGTGACCTCCACCCACTTCGGGATGCGCATCGCCAACACCGCACCGGCGATCGTCACCGCCACCACGACGTAGAGCGCGCCGGGCATGCGGAACAGTTGGAACCCGTACTCGGCGGCCCCCGCGACGGCACCGCCGATCATCGTGCCGCCCAACAGGCCGAACGTGGTCAACCGGGAGTTCACCCGCACCAGGTCGATGGTCGGGGGCAGCACCCGCGGGGTGACCGCGCTGCGCAGCACCGAGAACGATTTGGACAGCACCATCATCCCGAGTGCGCACGGATAGAGCACCCAGGACGGGAAGCTGCCCGTGGCGCTGTCGAAGTTGGCGATCAGCACCACGGCCAGCGCGGTGCGCAACGCGAAGGAGGTGGCCAGCGCCACCCGGCGGCCGTGCTGCAGCCGGTCCAGCGCCGGCCCGATCAGCGGGGCGATGACCGCGAACGGCGCGATGGTGATCAGCAGGTAGAGCGCGACCTTGCTCTTGCTCTCCCCGGCGGCTGCGGCGAAGAACAGCGTATTGGCCAGCGCGACCGCCATCGCGGCATCGACGGCGAAGTTGGCCACCACCGGCCACGTCAGCGCGGTCAGCCCGGACTTGTCGGCGCCGTCGGCGGTGGCCGCGCGGTGCACCAGGTCGTACATCTTGGTGCCCATCTCGCGGCTGCGCAGCGCCGCAGCCCGGGTGACCGTCACCTTTTCGCCTGCGCTGCCGCCGAGCCGGCCCGGCGGCGGGTCGAAGCGGTCCCGGTGCGAGGACCGGTTGCGGTCGTCCAGCGGTGGCAGCCAGCGGTTGGCACTGCCGTTCGGCGGCGGCCCGCCGCGGCGGGAGCGGGGGTGCATCGCCGGGTCACTGGGGTAGTTCGCCATTCCCGGGTGTTCACCTGCCGGTGGGCGCGGCGGGTAGTAGCGTCCACCGTGCTGACCGTCGGGGTCCCGATGGCCGCGCCGCGCTCCTGTCACGGGTCGATTCTCCCCCATGGGGACGACAGTGCGTGTGCAGGCGACCGGTGTGGCTACCGGCCCGCCCCGTCGGGCAAGATTGGAAGTGATGGACGCCATGACCGACCCCGCGCACCAGGCCAGCGACGAGGACCGAGAGACCGGCCACGACCCCGGGCCAGCCGCCGCGCCGGACGCCGCCGCCGCACCGGATCTGTCGGCGCTGCTGCTGGGCGCCGTCGACGAGGCCCGGGCGGCGATCGCCGAGTTCAGCGGCGACGACACCGTCGGCGAGTATCTCGGCGCCGGTTTCGAGGATCCGACCGCGGCCACCCACCGCTTCCTGGCCGAGCTGCCCGGCTATCGCGGCTGGCAGTGGGCCGTGGTCGTGGCCGCCTGTCCGGGCGCGACGCAGGTCACCATCAGCGAAGTGGTGCTGGTGCCCGGTCCGACGGCCCTGCTCGCCCCCAAGTGGGTGCCCTGGGAGGAGCGGATCCGGGCCGGCGACCTGAGCCCCGGCGATCTGCTGGCCCCCCCGCCCGACGATCCGCGCCTGGTGTCCGGCTACCTGGCCACCGGCGACCCGCAGATCGACGAGGTCGCCGTCGAGGTCGGGCTGGGCCGCCGTCAGGTGCTCAGCCTGTGCGGCCGCCTCGACGCCGCGCAACGCTGGCACGACGGCGATCACGGACCCAGCTCGGCGATGGCGCGGGCCACCCGGCGGATGTGCCGCGACTGCGGCTTCTACGTGCCGTTGGGCGGATCCCTCGGCGTGCTGTTCGGGGTGTGCGCCAACGAGTACGCCGCCGACGGCCACGTCGTCGACGCCGAATACGGCTGCGGCGCGCACTCGGACACCCCCGCCCCGCCCGGCACCGGCTCCCCGCTGTACGACCCGTTCGACGACGGGGTGCTCGATCTGGTGGACAAGGCCGAGGGCTGACTCAGCGCTCGGCGGCCACCTTGATCCGGGTCAGCGACGCGTTCATGCCCTCGACGAGCTCCTGCTCGAAGCTGGGCACGCCGCCCATCAACGAGCCGATCAACAGGTTCGACATCGCCTTGACGCCGTTCTCGGCGTGCCGGGTCTCCACCACGCGGGTGCCCGCCTCGGTGGGCTCGAGCTCATAGCTCCACACCGTGCCGTTCTCGGTGACCCGGAACGCCAGCTTCTTCTCCGGCACGAACTCGATGATGCGGCTGGTGGTCGGCCAGAACAGCATCCCGCGGCGGTTCAGGTTGACCGTGCGCGCGCCCTGTCGTGGTGTGCCGAGCACCTTCATCGCGCGGCACTGCGGACTCCATTGCGGCATGTTGCGCAGGTCCGAGATCAGCTCCCAGACCCGCGAAACCGGGGCGTTGATGTCGATCTGCGCTTGCAGCACAGGCGCTGCCATGGCTCGTCTCCTTCGATCGGTCAGATCAACCCGCTCTGCGCGCCGCGGGACCCGCGCCGCACTGCGTGACGTTGCCACAGAAAGATCGACGTGCCAAGGACTCCGACGCCCAGACCGGCGACGGTGATCGGGCGCCAGTCGTGCAGCGCCGGGACCGTGAACGCGAGCACCGCCGTGACCAGCCAGCCGGCGGTGATCACCACGATCACCGGCCACGGCGCCAGCAGCGCCGCGGGCAGCGGGGGCGGCTGCACGGGGTCGTCGTCGGCGCTCATGGCTGTCAAGGTAGACCATCGCCGAACGGCGGCCGAACCGCAGTCGGTAGTCTCATCGCCGTGCCCGCCGTCGCCCGACCCGAAATCCTGTGATGGCCAACGGCGTTAACGTTATCGACATCACCGACCCGGCCGACCCGCGGGTCGACGACTTCCGCGATCTCAACAGTGTCGACCGCCGCCCCGACCTGCCCACCGGCAAGGGTTTGGTGATCGCCGAGGGAGTGTTGGTGGTGCAGCGGATGTTGGCGTCGCGGTTCGTCCCGCGCGCGTTGCTGGGCACCGACCGGCGGCTGGCCGAGCTGGGTGCCGACCTCGATGGGCTGCCCGCGCCCTACTACCGGGCCAGCGCCGAGGTGATGGCCGACGTCGTCGGCTTCCACCTCAACCGCGGAGTGCTCGCGTCGGCGTCGCGGGCCGTCGAACTCACCGTCCCGCAGGTGCTCGACGGCGCGGCCACCGTCGCGGTGCTCGAAGGGGTCAATGACCACGAGAACCTCGGCTCCATCTTCCGCAACGCCGCCGGGCTGGGCGTCGACGCGGTGATCTTCGGCAGCGGGTGCGCCGATCCGTTGTACCGGCGCGCCGTGCGGGTGTCGATGGGACACGCCCTGCTGGTGCCGTTCGCCCGCGCCGCCGCCTGGCCGGAGGATCTGAAGATACTGAGGGACAAGAATTTCCGGTTGATCGCGATGACGCCAGAGCCGTCGGCGGCGCCGCTGGCAGAAGCCATGGCCGGGTTGACGGATCACTCGGTGGCCATCCTGGTCGGCGCCGAGGGCCCGGGGCTGCAGGAGCGGACCATGCGCGCCAGCGATGTGCGGGTGCGGGTCCCGATGTCGCGGGGCACCGACTCGCTCAACGTCGCCACGGCCGCGGCGCTGGCCTTCTACGAGCGGGCCAGGAGGAACGCGTGAGTGACGATTCCACTCCATGGGGGACGGGGCTGACGGTGGCCGGATTCGTCGCCGCGGTGCTGGCCACCGCGATCGTCGTGCTCAGCATCGGGTTGGCCCGGGTGCATCCGCTGTTGGCGGTCGGCCTGAACCTGGTGGCCGTCGGCGGGCTGGCGCCGACGGTGTGGGGCTGGCGCAAGGTGCCGGTGTGGCGGTGGTTCGTGCTCGGGTCCGGCGCCGGGGTGGCCGCCGGGTGGATCGCGCTGCTGGTGCTGGCCGGCGGGTCCGTCATCCGATGAGCGTCGCGGCGAGCCGGGTCCTGGCCGCGGCGAGGTCGTCGGCGCCGAGGATCCGCAGCACCACCTGATCCGCGCCCGCCGCGCGGTATTCGCCGATCCGCGCCGCGATGGCCGATGGGTCACCGTGTGCGGCGATGCCGTCCAGCAGCCGGTCGCTGACCGTGTCGATGTCGGTCGCGGTGAAGCCCTGCCGCAGAAGATTGCGCCGATAGCCGCCTGCCCTGGCCAGGAAGTCCAGCGGGCCGGCGACGGCACGGCGCGCCATCTCCCGGTCGGTCACCGGGACGACCATCAACAGCACCGCCAGGTTCCGGTCGGGACCCAGCGCGGCGCGGGCGGCGCCGACGTAGGACGGGGTGACGAGATACGGGTATGCGCCCCAAGCCCGTTCACCGGCCAGCGCCAGCATGTTCGGCCCCAGCGCGGCCAGCATCCGCGCCGACGGGGGCAGCCCGCCGCGGTCGAGCTCGTCGAGATAGGTGTGCATGGTCGCCAGCGGGTGCGCGTCGCGGGCACCGCCGAGCCCGACGATGAACCGCCCGGGATGGTCGCGGTGCAGCTCGTGGAAGGTGGCCAGGACGTCGGCGGCCGGCACCTGGGACACCGGGATGATGCCGGTGGCCACCGGCAGGGATGCGGTGGCACGCACCGCCACCTCGAGCATCGGCAGCACGCCGGAGCGCCACAGCGTCGAGAAGCCCAGCAGTTCGGCGTGCCGGGCCTCGTCGGCCACCACCGCGGCGTCGTCGGTGTAGGGATTACTGGCGGCCAACCCGATCGGCCCGAGCGTGATCATGCGAGCACGCTAGAACCTCAACGAGACTTCAGGTCAAGGGGTCAGCGCTGACCGCTCGAGCGCACCCCGAGCAGCACGTCCTCCCACGCCGGCACCGCGGGACGGGCCTTGCGGGGACGCGGGGTCTTGGCCGCCGGAGCGGCGGGCGGGGTCTCGACCTGCTCGGGTTCCGGCGCCGGTTCCGGGACCGGCGCGGGTTCGGGCTCCTCGAGCGCCAGCTGCGCGACCGGGGCCAGCGGCCGCAACGGGCGCGCGAAGTTCGGGTCGATCAGCTCGGCGGCCGCGTCGTCGAACGCTGTCACGGTGCCGCCGTGCACGCCGGGGGAGTAGCGGAAGTGTGCGACGTTGTCCGACAGCCCGGCCTTCCACGCCAGCTGCACGGTCCAGCGACCGTCCTCGTTGCGCCAGGCGTCCCAGGTGGTGGACTCCGGGTCGAGCCCGCGGGCGATCAACGCGGTGGTCACCGTCTCCAGCAATGTCAGCACCGAGGGCCCGTCGGCCAGCACCGGATGCGCGGCGGTGGCCAGCTCGGCGGCGCGGGACCGTTCCAGCAGCACCGGATGGGCGAACCGCTCGACGCGGGCGATGTCCACCCCGGCCGCCGCGGCGACCTGCTCGACGGAGGCACCGGCACGGATCTTCGCCTGAATTTCCTTGGGGCGCAGCACGTTCCTGGGGACCTCGACATCGATCGACGTTTGGTTCGAGGCGACCCGGTCGCCGCGCACCGCGGCCTCGAGTCGCTCGTCGGAGCGCAGCACGAACTTCTCTGTGGAGTCGGCGGTCTCGCAGATGATCCGTCGGCCGTCGACATCGAGTCCGACGACTTTGAGCTCTCTCATTGCGACCTCCTCCGGGCTAGCGCCAAGCCCGATACGAGAGGCCACCCTACTGCGTTATCGACCTGTAACCCGGGTGACACGCGGCAGTCGGTCAGAGCCGCTGCACGACGTAGTCGATGCACGCTGTCAGCGCGCTGACGTCGTCGGGCTCCACCGCCGGGAACATCCCGACGCGCAGCTGATTGCGCCCCAGCTTGCGGTACGGCTCGGTGTCGACGATCCCGTTGGCGCGCAGCGTCTTGGCCACCGCGGCGGCATCGACGTCCTCGTGGAAGTCGACGGTGCCCACCACCTGTGAGCGCAGCGCGGGGTCGGCGACGAACGGGGTGGCGAACGACGACGCCTCGGCCCAGGCGTACAGCCGCGACGACGAGTCAGCGGTGCGCTTGGTGGCCCAGTCCAGCCCGCCGTTGCCCAGCAGCCAGTCGATCTGCTCGGCCAGCAGCACCAGCGTCCCGATCGCGGGCGTGTTGTAGGTCTGGTTCTTGACGCTGTTGTCGATCGCGATCGGCAGCGACAGGAAGTCGGGCACCCAGCGCCCGGAGGCCGCCACGGCCTCCACGCGGGCCAGCGCGGCCGGGGACATCACCGCGATCCACAACCCGCCGTCGCCGGCGAAGTTCTTCTGCGGTGCGAAGTAATAGGCGTCGGTGTCAGCGATGTCCACCGGCAGCCCGCCCGCCGCGGAGGTGGCGTCGATGACGATCAGCGCGTCCCCGGAACCCTGCGGGCGCTGTACCGGCACCGCGACCCCGGTCGAGGTCTCGTTGTGCGCCCAGGCGATCACGTCGACGGACGGATCGGCCTGCGGGCTGGGTGCGCTGCCCGCGTCGGCCTTGACGACGATCGGGTCCCCGACGAACGGGTTGGCCGAGACCGCGGCGGCGAACTTCGAGCTGAACTCGCCGTAGGTCAGGTGCAGCGAGCGCTTGTCGATCAGCCCGAACGCGGCGGCGTCCCAGAACGCTGTCGAGCCGCCGTTGCCGAGGATCACCTCGTAGCCGTCGGGCAGGGCGAAGAGCTCCCGCAGCCCGTCGCGTACCCGACCCACCAGGTTCTTCACCGGCGCCTGCCGGTGCGAGGTGCCGAACAGCTCACCCGCGGCGGCCAGCGCCTGCAGCTGCGCGGGCCGGACCTTCGACGGCCCGCAGCCGAAGCGGCCGTCGGTGGGCTTGAGGTCGGCGGGAATGGTCAGGGGAGAAGCGTCGGCCATGGGCATAAGCGTAGAGCCGCCACCTGGGGCGCTCGTGCACGGCTCCTGGACCCGATGGGCGGCATTCTTGATGTGATCTAGATCACATGTGATGCGGATAACTCGGCCGGGCAACAGCCAGGAAAAGACCCTGGTTAATTCCTGGGACCGCGGGTACTGTCTCTGGACAACGAGCACACAGATGTAAACCTCACGCGAGGCATGGGAGGCTCATGATGGCCGTCAAGGCTGCACGCACGCGGATGATCCGGCGCTGGCGCAGGAACATGGACGTCCTCGACGACACCGAGTACGTCACCACGCTGACCACGCTGTCCGAGGGGTCGGTGCGCCGCAACTTCAACCCCTACACCGACATCGAGTGGGATTCGCCCGAGTTCGCCGTCACCCCGGACGACGAGCGCTGGATCCTGCCGGCCACCGATCCGTTCGGCAGGCACCCCTGGTATCAGTCGCAGCCCAGACAGCGTCAGATCGAGATCGGGATGTGGCGCCAGGCCAACGTCGCCAAGGTCGGCCTGCACTTCGAGTCGATCCTCATCCGCGGGTTGATGAACTACGCGTTCTGGGTGCCCAACGGCTCCCCGGAGTACCGCTACTGCCTGCACGAATCGGTCGAGGAGTGCAACCACACCCTGATGTTCCAGGAGATGGTCAACCGCATCGGCGCCGATGTGCCCGGCATGCCCCGGCTGCTCAAGTGGATCTCGCCGGTGATCCCGCTGCTGGCCGGACCGCTGCCGGTCCCGTTCTTCTTCGGCGTGCTCGCCGGGGAGGAACCCATCGACCACACCCAGAAGAACGTGCTGCGCGAGGGCAAGGCCCTGCACCCGATCATGGAGCGGGTGATGGCGATCCACGTCGCCGAGGAGGCCCGCCACATCTCGTTCGCCCACGAGTACCTGCGCAAGCGGGTGCCGCACCTGAACCGGCGGCAGCGGTTCCTGCTGTCGCTGAACGTGCCGATCATCATGCGGGTGCTGTGCCAGGCCATCGTGGTGCCGCCGAAGTCGTTCTGGCAGGAGTTCGACATCCCGCGCTCGGTCAAGAAGGAGATCTTCTTCGGTACCCCGCAGGCGCGGCAGTTCCTGCGCGACATGTTCGGCGACGTCCGGATGCTGTGCCACGAGACCGGCCTGATGAACCCACTGGCCCGGCTGATGTGGCGGATCTGCAAGATCGACGGGCCGCCCAGCCGGTACCGCAGCGAGCCGGTACGCCAGCACGTGGTGACCGCCGCCTAGGGACGGGACGTCATGGCTCATGTGGTGACCCAGTCGTGCTGCAGCGACGGGTCCTGTGTCTTCGCCTGCCCGGTCAACTGCATCCACCCGACCCCGGACGAGCCGGGCTTCGCGACCGCCGAGATGCTCTACATCGACCCCGACGCGTGTGTGGACTGCGGTGCGTGCGTCTCGGCGTGCCCGGTCGGGGCGATCGCCCCCGACCATCTGCTGGCACCGCGCCAGTTGCCGTTCGTCGAACTCAACGCCGCCTTCTACCCGAAGCGCGACGGCAAGGTACCGCCGACGTCGAAGCTGGCCCCGGTGCCCGAGGCGCCGGTGGTGCACAGCCGCCCCGGCGGGCCGCTGCGGGTGGCCATCGTCGGGTCCGGACCCGCGGCGATGTACGCCGCAGACGAGCTGCTGACCCAGCCGGGGGTCCGGGTCAACGTCTTCGAAAAGCTGCCCACCCCTTACGGTCTGGTCCGTGCTGGGGTGGCGCCGGACCACCAGAGCACCAAGCGGGTGAGCCGGCTGTTCGACCGGATAGCGCGCGCGGCGGGGTTCACGTTCTACCTCAACGTCGACGTCGGCAGCGACGTGACGCACGCCGAACTCCTCGAACACCACCACGCCGTGCTCTACGCCGTGGGTGCGCCGAACGACCGCCGGCTGGACGTGCCCGGCATCGGCCTTCCCGGCACGGCGACGGCCACCGAGGTGGTCGCCTGGATCAACGGCCACCCCGATGCCGCCGATCTGCCGGTCGAGCTGGCCGGTGACCGGGTGGTGATCATCGGCAACGGCAACGTGGCGCTGGACGTCGCGCGGATCCTGACGTCGGACCCGGATGCGTTGGCGAGCACCGACATCGCCGACCACGCGCTGGCGGCGCTGCGCACCTCGGCGGTGCGGGAGGTGGTGATCGCGGCCCGCCGCGGCCCCGCCGCGTCGGCGTTCACCCTGCCCGAGCTGATCGGGCTGACCGCCACCTGTGAAGTGGTGATCGCCGCCGAGGACCACGACCGGGTGCGCGCCGACCTGGACCGCGAGACCGATCCGCTGACCCGCAACAAGCTCGAGGTGCTAGCCAAGCTGGGGGACGCGTCGGCCGCGATCACCCGCCCGCGGATCCGGTTGGCCTACCAGCTCACCCCGCGCCGGGTGCTCGGTTCGGACCGGGCCGCCGGTGTCGAGTTCACCGTCACCGGCACAGAGGACGTGGTCGAGGTGCCCGCCGCGCTGGTGCTGACGTCGATCGGCTACCGCGGCAAGCCCATTCGGGGTCTGCCGTTCGACGAGGCGGCCGCGGTGGTGCCCAACAGCGGCGGCCGGGTGTGCGAGCCGGGCGCTGGGGCGCCGGTGCCGGGCAGCTATGTGGCGGGCTGGATCAAGCGCGGCCCGACCGGGTTCATCGGCACCAACAAGTCCTGTGCCGCCGAGACCGTGCACAACCTCGTCGCCGACTACAACGCCGGCCTGCTGCCCGACCCGGTGCACAAGGTCACCGCGTTGGAGCGCTTCGTGCGGGGCAGGCAGCCCGCCGTCGTCGACGCCGACGGATGGAGGGCGATCGACCAGGCCGAGATCGCGCGCGGCGGGGGGCTACGGCCCCGTGACAAATTCACCCGAGTCGCCGACATGCTCGAGGCCGCGACGACCGCGCCCGCCGCGTCGGTGGGCAGGCGGCTGCTCGCCGGGCTGCGGCGCTAGCCGGGACGGAGTTTCACCAAAGCCTCACCAGCGCCTCGCGCGTGGCGGTATGCAGTGGTGATGGACACTGCGCACTGCATCGGCCGGGTGGGCAGCCTCGCGGTGGCGCTGGGGGTCGGCGCCGCGCTGCTCACCGGCTCCGGGCTGGCCTGGGCCACCGAGGAACCCGGCGCCGGTACGTCGAGCGGATCGGTGACCGAATCCGCCGGCGCCGCGCGCTCGGACGACGCGGCCGGCGGGACGGAGGAGGCCGACGAGCCGGACGAGACGGACGAGGCAGATCCCGACGACGGGGACGCGGCCGATCCCGACGCCGTCGACGGTGACGACGAATCGGCCGACCCGGACGAGGACGGCGACGCGGAGCCGGAACCCGGGGACGGCGGCGAGGAGGACGTGGTCGACGACACCGGCGACACCGGCACCGACGACACCGGCACCGACGACACCGCCACCGACGACACCGACAGCGGCGAGAGCGGCGATGACGAGAGCGTCGCCTCCGAGGATGTGGTCCGCCGCGACGAGACCCGGCGGCCCGACACGCCGGCGTCCGTCGAACGGGACCCGTCCACCGCCGACACCACCGCCGCCGGCGCCGATCCCGTCGTCACCGACACCGCTGCAACACAGCAGGTTTCGCGCACCGCCGCGGTCCCCACCGCCGTCGTGGCGCCCAAGACGCCCGCGGTGCCGTCCTGGCGACCCTGGTCGACCGCCTACGACCTGCGCGATGCGGTCACCTACACCGTCAACCTGATCAGCAGCGTCGTCCGGGAGATCCTGCGCCCGTTCGCGGCCGGGCCGCCCGCACCGCCGGCCGACCCGTCGGGCTGGGCGCTGCTGGCCTGGGTGCGCCGCGAGTTCTTCAACGGCACACCGGCACCCGTGGCGAACCCGCTGCCCTACACGCAGAGCCGTGCCGTCGACGGTGACGTCCTCATCACCGGCAACGTCGGGGTGAGCGATCCCGACGGCGACGCGCTGACCTACACCCTGGTCGGCCGGCCGCTCAACGGCGGCACCGTCCAGATCGACGGCAACGGGAACTTCGTCTACCGGCCGCTGAACGCGATGGCCGCGGTCGGTGGCGTCGACACCTTCACCGTCATGATCAGCGACGAGCACGAGGGCCTGCATGTGCACGGCCTGGCCGGCCTGCTGCAGTTCGTGCCCATCATCGGCAGCTTCCTGCACCCCGGCGGCGGGCACGGCATCACCCGCACCATCACCGTCACCGTCGACGCGGTGGACGACATCGACCTATCGCTACCCGACGGATTCCATTGGGGGGTAGCGCATTCCGGATTCCAGGCCGAGGGCGGGCCGAATTCCCCGGTGGACACCCGGTCGGACTGGTACCGCTGGGTGCACAACCCGATCAACCAATTGCTCGGCCTGGTCAAGGGGGTGCCCGAGAACGGGCCCGGCGCCTACGTCTCCTACGCCGGCGACGCGCTGCTGGCCCGCGACGAACTCGGGATGAACACCTTCCGGATGAGCGTCGAATGGAGCCGGATCTTCCCGAACTCCACTGCGACGGTGGACATCTCCGACGACGGCGGGGGCGTCACGCTGGCCGACCTGCAGGCCCTGGACGCGTTGGCCGACCAAAACGAGGTGGCGCACTACCGTGCGGTGTTCGAGGCGCTGCGCGGGGTGGGGCTCGACCCGTTCGTCACCGTCAACCACTTCACGCTGCCGGTGTGGGTGCACGACCCGATCACCGCGGGACCGCTGCTGCGCCTCGGCCTGCCCGTCCCCGCGGCGGGCTGGCTGTCGTCGAGCACGGCCGCCGAGTTCGAGAAGTACGCCGCCTATCTGGCCTGGAAGTACGGCGACCAGGTGGACAACTGGGCCACCCTCAACGAGCCGTTCCCGCCGGTGCTCACCGAGTTCCTGGCGATCCCCGGCGTGGTGCCCAACTGGCCGCCCGGCGTCGTCCGGCCGGACCTGGCCTCGACGTTCCTGGTCAACCAGGCCATCGGGCACGCCGCCGCCTACGACGCGATCCACCGGTGGGATCCCACCGCGGTCGTCGGCTTCACCCACAACATGATCCCGGCCCGCCCCGCCAACCCGGTCAACCCGCTGGACGTGGCGGCCGCCGACGCCTGGAACCACTTCTACAACGGGTGGTTCCCCAACGCGGTGATCGACGGCTGGGTCGACGTGAACTTCGACGGCGTCAAGACCGCCGACGAGATCTTCCCCGAGATGGCCGACAAGGCCGACTTCCTCGGCGTGCAGTACTACGGCTCGCAACCCATGGTCGGGTTCGGCTTCGCCCCGATCAACGGCTTCCCGTTCCTGCGTGGCTTCCCGATCCGGTGCGCGGCCGCCGAACCGACCTGTAGTGACTTCAACCAGCCCACCGACCCCGGCGGCTTCCGCGAAGTCCTCGAGCTGGCCGCGTCGTACGGAAAACCGCTGTGGGTCACCGAGAACGGCATCGCCGACGCCGGCGACACCAAACGGCCGTCGTACCTGGTCAACCACATCGCCGTGGTGCAGGACCTGGTCGCCCACGGCACCGACATCCGCGGCTACACGTACTGGTCGTTCGTCGACAACCTGGAATGGGTCGAGGGCTACGACCTGCAGTTCGGGCTGTACGGCTCGGACCCCACCACCCCGGAACTCGAGCGCATCCCGAAACCCGCCAGCATCGCCGCGATCAGCGTCATCACCAAGAGCAACGCGCTGCCGCCGGAGCTGCTGGCGCAGTTCGTGCCCGATGCGCCCTGATCAGCCCGTCCACTGCTCGAGCACGTTGGCGTACGCCGTCGGTTCCACCGACAGCCCGCCGACATAGGGGTGTTCCAACGCGAAGATGAGATAGACCACGAACGCCAGCAGCGCCGCGGTCAGCCCGACCGAGATCGCGTGCAGCGCCTGATCCTCGGTGCCGAACAGGAACGTGAACGCCATCACCACCCCGGCTCCGCCGATCAGCAGCACCCACAGTTCGCCGGGCACCGCGGCGTCGCCGGTCGACACCCGCATCTTGCGGTCGGCGGTCAGATCGTTCAGCCGCTGGATGGCCTGGTCGAAGAACGCGATCTGGTTGTGGGTCTGCGGCTCCACCGCGAGGTAGGCCTCCCACACGGCGTTCAGTTCATCGGACTGTTCGTCGATGGACTCACCGCGGTGCATCCGGGGGTACTCCACGTCGATGACGTGCCGGGTGTAGGCGAGCAGGCTGGACTCGACCGCGGCCTGCGATTCGGCGGGCAGCGCCGCCGAGTCCCGCAGCAGATCGGTGATGGCGGTGGCTTCCAGCGTGCTGGCGTCCTCGGCATCGCTGAACTGTTCCCACACCACCACCACGACGAACGCCACCAGCACCGCGTACAGCACCCCGGCGAGCTGGAACATGGTGCCCGACACCGCGTTCGCGCCCTCGAACCGGGTGTGCGACACCGCCTTGCGGAACACCAGCAGCCCGCACACCGACAGCCCGACGACGATGGCGACCCACAGGAACCCGAGGACGGGTGCGGGAATCTGAAGAAGCCGGATCACAGCGCAAACCTCCCCGGGTCGCCGCGCTCGCGGTCGCCCCCAGGGCGATTACATCGCGGCCACGGCCCGCGGTGTGGCTGACACACCGCGGGCCGCGTTGAACTCCGGGCTCAGGTGCCGGACTGCATCTGCGCGACGATGTCGGCCGGATCGACCTCGCGCACCGTCTCGGCCAGCGACCACTGGTGCCCGAACGGGTCGCGGAGCACGCCGTAGCGGTCGCCCCAGAACTGGTCCTCGAGCGGACTGACCACGGTGGCGCCGGCATCGAGCGCCCGCTGGAAGCGGCCATCGACATCGGGGCCCTGCAGATGGATCGTCACCGGGGTGCCCCCCAGCGCGGTCGGGGTGCTGGACTTGCCGTCGTTGTACTCCGGGTAGTCGTCGTTGAGGAACACGGGGAACCCGTTGATCCGCATCGCGGCGTGCATCAGCTTGCCGTCCGGACCGGGCATCCGCACCATCTCCTCGGCGCCGAAAGCCTTGGCGTAGAAGTCCAGTGCGGCGGCCGCGTCGCCGACGACGAGGTGCGGGGCCAGCATGGGTTGGTTGTCGATCGCCATGAATTTCTCCTCACGTGTGGGCGGGACTGCCGGTACAGACCCACCGGTGCCGAGAAACTCATCGCATCACCAGACGCGGACGTAGTCCACCCTCATCTCGGCCGGATAGACACCGGGTGCCGGGTCCCCGCCGCCGGAGCCGCTGACCGCCAGGTTGAGCACCGGCCACATCTGGAAGCCGGGGTCGTTGAACCGCCACTGCGCCATCGACCCGGCGGGCACCTCGAAGTACGGCGGCATCCCGGGCATCGGGTCCTTCCAGAACCGGATGCCGGTGACGTCCCACTGGCACCGCCAGGTGTGCCACTCGTTGTCCACCTCGATCGGATGGTTGGCCGCCGACGTGCCGTCGAGCTTGGTGTGGACGGTGCTGCCCGGGCCCCACGTCCCGTTGCCGAACCATTCCAGTACGTCGATCTCGCCGCCCTGGCCGGGCAGGTCGTTGAGCATCCACCAGGCCGGCCAGCAGCCCGGGATCAGGCAGTCCAGTTTGATCCGGGCCTCCCAGGTGTGGCCGATGCCGCCGCGCCAGTTGCCGGTGAGCTTGCCGCTGAAGTACTTCAGGCCCTCCGGGAGGGCTTCCCGGGTGGCGCGGATGACGAGGTTGGAGTTGCCGTCGAGGAACACGTTCTGCCGGTCGTCGCGGTACTGGCCCATGTTCTCCGGGCGGTCCCAGAACGCCGGGTTGCGGATCGTCTCGCGGGCGGTGGCCACGGTCCAGCGGGCCGGATCCGGTGGCGCGCCGGGCGGGCCGTCGAACTCGTCGGCGAACAGCACCGCGCCCGCCGGTTCGGCGGCGTCCGGGAACAGCGGCTGCGCGTGGCCGGTGGCGGGCAGCGCGACGGCCAGTGCGCCCGCCCCGCCCATCAGCAACAGGCTGCGGCGATCGAAGTCGGTCACAGCAGCACAATAAGCTCGGCGGGCTCAGACCACGGAGAACCCGGACACCAGGGCGCGCCGACCGGTCAGCGACAGCAACACCGCGGACCCGTGCCCCAGCCGGGCCCCGATCCGCGCCGCCAGCGCCGCCGCCTCGGCCAGCACCTCCTCGGGCGGGGTGACGTCGAGGTCGAGGGCCGCGGCGATGTCCAGCGAATGCACGGCGAGCTCGAACACCCGGGTGGGCAGGTAGTTGCTCAGCCGCATCCCCATCCCACCGATCACCTCGATCAGCGGGTCACCGGCGGCGTCCACGTCGGCCAGCGCCTGGGTCACCAGCCCATCGATGGCCGCGACGGGTTCGGCGCCGAGGTCACGCCCGGCCTGCCTGCCGCGCTCGACGATGGCCGCGGCGCCGGCGTTGGCGGTGTAGGACTGGATCGCCACGTAGTAGTCCGCCGCGCTGGTGACGTCCTCGCGCTGCGCCGGCGCCTTCAGGTAGGTGCTGACCGTGATCAGGGAGCGTGACGTGTGCCCGACGAGGTCGCGCACGCTCCACTCACCCAGCCCCGGGCCGTCCCAGCGGTGCTCCGGGATGCGACGCACCAACTCCGCGAAAGCCTCTGCGGCCGAGGCGAACAGCGCCCGCTGAGCCGATGCGGTCATGACCGGGCGATGAGGTCCCAGCCCTCGACCGACTCGGGGCTGCGCGGCTCGGGGCCCACGTAGACCGCCGACGGCCGCACCAGCTTGCCGAGCCGCTTCTGTTCCATGATGTGGGCGCACCAGCCCGCGGTGCGGCCACAGGTGAACATCGCGGGCATCATCTTCGGCGGCACCTTCGCGAAGTCCAGGATCACCGCTGCCCAGAACTCGACGTTGGTCTCGATCGCCCGGTCAGGGCGGCGCTCCCGCAACTCGGTCAGCGCGGCCTGCTCGAGCGCGGCGGCCACCTCGTAGCGCGGGGCGGCCAGCCGCTCGGCAGTCGAGCGCAGCACCCGGGCCCGCGGGTCCTCGGCGCGGTACACCCGGTGCCCGAACCCCATCAGCTTCTCGCCCCGGTCCAGGATGCCCTTGATGACCGCCCGGGCGTCGCCGGTGCGTTCGGCCTCCTCGATCATCGGGATCACCCGGGCCGGCGCGCCGCCGTGCAACGGTCCGCTCATCGCGCCGATCGCGCCGGACAGGGCCGCGGCCACGTCGGCGCCGGTGGAGGCGATCACCCGGGCGGTGAACGTGGAGGCGTTCATGCCGTGTTCGGCCGCGCTCACCCAGTAGGCGTCGATGGCCTCGATGTGCCGTGGATCCGGCTCACCCTGCCAGCGGGTCATGAATCGTGCTGTGACGGTGTCGCATTCGTCAACGGTGCGCTGCGGGACCGCAGGCTGGTAGATACCTCGGGCGGACTGTGCGACATAGGACAGCGCCATCACCGAGGCGCGGGCCAGCTGGTTGCGGGCGGTCTCGTCGTCGATGTCCAGCAGCGGTGGGTAGCCCCAGATGGGGGCCAGCATCGCCAGCCCGGCCTGCACGTCGACGCGGACGTCCCCGCTGTGGATGGGCAGCGGGAACGGTTCGGCCGGCGGCAGGCCGTGCCCGAACCGGCCGTCGACCAGCAGCCCCCACACGTCACCGAACGTCACCCGGTGGGCGACCAGGTCCTCGATGTTGACGCCGCGGTAGCGCAGCGCCCCACCGTCCTTGTCGGGTTCGGCGATCTCGGTTTCGAACGCCACCACGCCCGCCAGCCCGGGGGCGAAATCCTTCGGCACCGCAGTCATGCGGTGATTGTCGCACCCGGTCTCCGGCGTACTTTTGTCGCGTGGGAACTTCTGATGATCTCGCCCGGATGCGCGTCGAGTACGGCTCCGCGGAGAAGGACGGCAGCCGCGACCTCGACGTGGACTGGCTGGGTACCGATCCGGCCACCGGCTGGGTGGAGCTGCTGCGGGCGTGGATGGCCGAGGCCTGGCAGGCCGGGGTCGCCGAGGCGAACGCGATGGTGCTCGGCACCGTCACCGCCGACGGCAGGCCGGTCACCCGGACGGTGCTGTGCAAGAGCGTCGAGCCGGCCGGCATCACGTTCTTCACCAACTACGACTCCGACAAGGGCGGGCAGCTGGCCGCCCATCCGTACGCGTCGGCGACGTTCCCGTGGTACCTGCAGGGCCGGCAGGTCCACGTGCGCGGGGCGGTGACCAAGGTGTCGCCGGAGGAGACCGCCGACTACTGGTCCAAGCGGCCGCGCGGCTCGCAGCTGGGGGCGTGGGCGTCGGCGCAGAGCCACCCGATCGCGTCGCGGGAGGCGCTGCTGGGACAACTCACCGAGGTCACCGAGCGGTTCGCCGGTCTCGACGAGGTGCCGGTGCCGCCGAACTGGGGCGGTTACCTGATCGCCGCCGACGAGGTCGAGTTCTGGCAGGGGCGAGAAGACCGGGTGCACAACAGGATTCGAGTACGCGGCGCGCTGGTCGAGCGCCTGCAGCCTTAGCTTGGCCCGCTTCCTGTCCGGGTCGCGGGTGTTCGCCGACACCACGCCGCTGCGCACCCCGGACTTCCGCAGGCTGTGGCTGGCCGGCGCGGTCACCGTCATCGGCGCGAACCTGACGATCTTCGCGGTGCCGGTGCAGCTCTACGCGCTCACCGAGAACTCGTTCTACGTCGGGCTGTCCGGGCTGTTCGCGTTGGTGCCGCTGATCGTGTTCGGTCTGTGGGGCGGTGCGTGGGCCGACGCGATGGACCGCCGGGTGCTGTTGATCATCACCTCGTGCGGGCTGGCGGCGGCGTCGGTGCTGCTGTGGCTACAGTCGGCGCTGGCGCTGGACAACGTGTGGGTGGTGCTGTGCCTGCTGTCGGTGCAGCAGGGCTTCTTCGCGGTGAACTCGCCGACGCGGGCCGCGGCCATCCCGCGGATGCTGCCGGCCGAGCAGTTGCCCGCCGCCAACGCGCTGAACATGACCGTGATGCAGTTCGGCGCCATCGTCGGGCCGCTGCTGGCCGGGCTGATGCTGCGCTGGGTGGACCTGTCCACGCTGTACCTGATCGACGCCATCACCTGCCTGGCGCCGATCCTGGCGACCATCCGGCTGGCGCCGATCCCGACGTCGGCGACCGGCGAGGGCGCACCGGGGTGGGGACTGGGCGCGGTGCTGGCCGGGTTCCGCTACCTGGCCGGCAACCAGGTGGTGCTGATGTCGTTCGTCGTCGACCTGATCGCGATGATCTTCGGGATGCCGCGGGCGCTGTTCCCGCAGATGGCGCACGAGAGCTTCGGCGGCCCGGTCGACGGCGGCACGACGATGGCGCTGCTGGCGGCCGCGATGTCGGTGGGTGCGGTCGCCGGCGGGGTGTTCTCGGGCTGGCTGCCCGCGATCCGCCGGCAGGGGCTGGCGGTCGTGGTGGCGATCGTGGTGTGGGGGCTGGCGATGGTCGGCTTCGGGGTGGCCGGCGGCCTGGCCAACGGAACCGCGTCGGCGATGTTGTGGATCTGTGTGGTGTTCCTGGCCGTCGGCGGCGCCGCGGACATGGTGTCGGCCGCGTTCCGGACCACGATCCTGCAGGAGGCCGCCTCCGACGAGTTGCGCGGCCGGTTGCAGGGCGTGTTCCTGGTGGTGGTGGCCGGTGGGCCGCGGCTGGCCGACACCGCGCACGGCGCCGCCGCGGCCGCGGTCGGCACCACCGTCGCGGCCGCCGGCGGGGGAGTGCTCGTCGTCGTCGGGGTGGTGCTGGCCGCGCTGCTGGTGCCCGCGTTCCTGAGGTACCGCGGGGGCAGTGCTGGACGGCCGCATCAGCCCTGACACGCTGCGACAATTCCCGGTCCCGGGCGATTGCCGGCGGGTGCCGGTTTCTCATCGGAATCACAGTCCGGCGAGATAGCATCCCGGAGTGGCTGAAGCGAGGGGGGAGCCGGCCCTCGGGTTACGCGAGCGCAAGAAGCGCCGCACCCGCGCCATGCTGATCGACGCGGCGCTGAAGTTGTGCGACCGGCAGGGCTTCGACCGCACCACCGTCGACCAGATCGCCGCCATCGCCGACGTCTCACCCCGGACGTTCAGCCGCTACTTCGCCACCAAGGACGCCATCGCGGTGGCGCTGATCGACGAGGTGCTCGACAACGTCGCCGCCGAACTGGTGCGCCAGCCGCGCGAGCTCAGCAACCTGGAAGCGCTGCACCGCGCCTACGTGGCGATGGCGCAGAACACCAAGCTGGTCGGGGACAGCGGGCTGTCGTCGGACCGGCTGCTGCAGATCCTGCGGATCATCCTGCTGTCGGCCACCCTGCGCCAGACGGCGGTCGAGTACCGGGCCAGCGCCGTCGACGTCGTCGTCGCCGAACGCATCGGCACCAGCGTCGCCGACCGCCGCGTCAAACTGCTCGCGGCCATCTGTGGAGCGCTGTTGATCACCGCGCTGCGCGAGCTGCTGCAGGACCGGCAAACCGCCGCGACCGTCGACATCGACGACGTCGTCGCCGCTTTCCAGGCCACCTACGCCGAGTTCGCACACGAAACGGCAGGTCTCGCGCAGCCGGTCTGAGCTCTAGGTAGGCCCCCCGCGGGCGGCGCTGCGGGAATGCGACTACCTTTTGTAAGCGAACTCAGACTTCCCGACCGAGACGAAGGGATCCCAGTGGCCGATAACTCCCAGGACGGGCAAGAGCACGCCACCCTGCGCTACCCGGGCGGCGAGCTCGAGCTCGATATCGTCTCCGCCACCGAGGGCGCCGACGGCATCGCGCTGGGTTCGCTGTTGGCCAAGACCGGTTACACCACCTTCGACGGTGGGTTCGTCAACACGGCATCGACCAAGAGCGCCATCACCTACATCGACGGCGACGCCGGCATCCTGCGCTACCGCGGTTACCCGATCGAGCAACTGGCCGAGAAGTCGAACTTCATCGAGGTCAGCTACCTGCTGATCTACGGTGAGCTGCCCACCGAGGAGCAGCTCGAGGACTTCACCACCAGGATCCAGCGGCACACGCTGCTGCACGAGGATCTCAAGCGGTTCTTCGACGGCTTCCCGCGCAACGCGCACCCGATGCCGGTGCTCTCCAGCGCGGTCAACGCATTGAGCGCCTACTACCAGGATTCGCTGGATCCGTTCGATCCGCAGCAGGTCGAGCTGTCCACCATCCGGCTGCTGGCCAAGCTGCCGACCATCGCGGCGTATGCGTACAAGAAGTCCGAGGGCCAGCCGTTCCTGTACCCGGACAACTCGCTGACGCTAGTGGAGAACTTCCTGCGGATGACGTTCGGGTTCCCGGCCGAGCCCTATCAGGTCGACCCGGAGATCGTGCGCGCGCTGGACATGCTGTTCATCCTGCACGCCGATCACGAGCAGAACTGCTCGACCTCCACGGTGCGGCTGGTCGGGTCGTCGCAGGCCAACCTGTTCACGTCGATCTCCGGCGGCATCAACGCGCTGTGGGGCCCGCTGCACGGCGGCGCCAACCAGGCGGTGCTCGAGATGTTGGAGAAGATCCGCAAAGAGGGTGGCGACGTCAAGGAGTTCGTCCGCAAGGTCAAGAACCGCGAGGACGGCGTCAAGCTCATGGGCTTCGGACACCGGGTCTACAAGAACTACGACCCGCGGGCGCGCATCGTCAAGGAGCAGGCCGACAAGATCCTCGGCAAGCTGGGCGTCAAGGACGAGCTGCTCGACATCGCCAAGCAGCTCGAGGAGATCGCGCTGACCGATGACTTCTTCATCGAGCGCAAGCTTTACCCGAACGTCGACTACTACACCGGGGTGATCTACCGCGCGATGGGCTTCCCGACCCGGATGTTCACGGTGCTGTTCGCGCTGGGCCGGCTGCCCGGGTGGATCGCGCACTGGCGCGAGATGCACGGCGAGCCCAACAAGATCGGCCGCCCGCGGCAGATCTACACCGGCTACACCGAGCGCGACTACGCCGCCCTCGACTCCCGCTAGCCCCGGCTACCCCCGCCTAACCCCGCGAGCGCGCGCGTCGGGAACGTGCGGACTTGCCGGGCGAGCGCGCGCGTTTGCACGCCGACGCGCCGCAAGAACTGTCATTGCGCGCACGCTCGCGGCCGACGAACGTCACAGTCCTGGCCCTTGCCCGCAGACGGTTGTAGTTTCACAATAGTTGTGTGAATGCAACCATCGGCTCGATGACCTCGGCACGCAAGGCCATCATCTTGATGTCCTGCTGCCTGAGCCTGCTCATCGTGTCGATGGATGCCACCATCGTCAACGTCGCGATCCCGGCCATCCGCACCGACCTGTCCGCCAGTCCCGCGCAGATGCAGTGGGTGGTCGACATCTACACGCTGGTGCTGGCCTCGCTGCTGATGCTGGCCGGTGCGACCGGCGACCGGTTCGGCCGGCGCCGGGTGTTCCAGATCGGCCTGACACTGTTCGCGCTCGGCTCGCTGGCGTGCAGCCTGGCCCCCACCATCGACACGCTGATCGGCGCCAGGTTCCTGCAGGGCATCGGCGGCTCGATGCTCAATCCCGTTGCGCTGTCGATCGTTACGCAGATCTTCAGCAAACCGGTGGAACGGGCGCGGGCGCTGGGCATCTGGGGTGCGGTGGTCGGCATCGCGATGGCGTTCGGCCCCATCGTGGGCGGTCTGCTCATCGAGACCGTGGGCTGGCGTTCGGTGTTCTGGATCAACCTGCCGATCTGCGCCGCGGCGCTGCTGCTCACCGCGGTGTTCGTGCCCGAGTCCAAGTCGCTGACCATGCGCAACGTCGACCCGATCGGTCAGGGCCTGGCGGTGCTCTTCCTGTTCGGCCTGGTCTTCGCGCTCATCGAGGGTCCTGCGCTGGGCTGGTCGCACCCGCGCGTCGTCGTCATCGCCGTGGTGGCGCTGGTGTCGCTGGTCGCGTTCCTGGGATTCGAATCGCGCCGCCACGATCCGTTCATCGACCTGCGCTTCTTCCGCAGCATCCCGTTCGCGACCTCGGTCGTCATTGCGATCAGCGCGTTCGCCGCCTGGGGTGCCTTCCTGTTCATGATGTCGCTGTATCTGCAGGGCGAGCGCGGCTTTTCGGCGATGCACACCGGGTTGATCTTCCTGCCCATCGCGATCGGTGCGCTGCTGTTCTCGCCGTTGTCGGGGCGGCTGGTGGGGCGCTTCGGCGCCCGGCCGTCGCTGGTGGCGGCCGGGGTGCTGATCACCGCCGCATCGGGCATGTTGACGTTCCTGACCGCGACGACGCCGCTGTGGTGGATCCTGGTCATCTTCGCCGTGTACGGCATCGGCTTCTCGATGGTCAACGCCCCGATCACCAACGCGGCGGTCAGCGGCATGCCGTTGGATCGCGCGGGCGCGGCGTCGGCAGTGACGTCGACGAGCCGCCAGATCGGCGTCAGTATCGGTGTGGCGCTGTGCGGTTCGGTTGCAGGATCGGCGCTCGCGGCGCGCGGCACCGACTTCGCGACGGCCGCGCGTCCGCTATGGTTCGTCCTGGTCGGATTGGGGGTGGTGATCCTGGGGGTCGGATTGTTCGCGACGACGCAGCGCGCAGCGCGCTCCGCCGAGCGGTTGGCCCCGCTGGTCGCGGGATCGCCGCAGCCGAGGGTGGCAGCGCATGCCGGGTGACGGTTCACGCTTCGCCGACGACGTCTGGCGTGACCTCGCCGCGTTCGTCCACGACAACCGCGACGGCTGGAAGCGCGCGGTGGTGGACCGGACGGGTCTGCCGTTCAGCCGGATTCGCATCCTCATGCGGTTGAGCCGCGCTCCGATGACCGTCAAGCAGATCGCCGAAGCTGCCACCGTCGACGCCCCCGCCGCCACCGTGGCGGTCAACGATCTGGAAGAACGCGGCCTCGTGGTGCGCCAAGTCGTCCCGTCCAACCGACGGTGCAAGGTGGTGTCGCTGACCGACGCCGGCCGGGCCATCGTGCGCGCTATCGACGAGGTGTACGACCCGGCGCCCGACGCCCTGGCCGCCCTCGACGCCGCCGAGCTGAAGTCGCTGCGCGCCGTCCTGGACAAGCTCGTCGCCGACTGATCAACCCTGCAGCAGCGCCATCGCCGCGTTGTGCCCACCGATCCCGGACACCGCACCACCGCGACGGGATCCCGAGCCGCACAAGAGGATCCGGTCGTGTCTTGTTGCCACGCCCCAGCGTTGCGCCGGCGTCGTGAGTTCCTCGTCATCCTCGGCGAACGGCCATGACAGCGCGCCGTGGAAGATGTTGCCTGCCGTCATCCCCAGCGCGTCCTGCAGATCGGCGGTGGTCTTGGCCTCGATGCACAGGCGGCCCGCCGCGTCCTCCATCACCACATCCTGAATGGGTTCGGCCAGTACCGAGTTCAGTGAGGTGAGGGCCGCAGAGGTCAGGGTGTCGCGCATCCGCTCGGGGGTGCCCGACACCATCAGATCGTGCGGGGTGTGCAGGCCGAACACCGTCAGGGTGTGGGCGCCGGACTGTCGCAGCTCGTCGGACAGGATCGTGGGGTCGGCCAATGAGTGGCAATAGATCTCGCACGGCAGCGGGTCGGGCACCCAGCCCGCGGCAGCCCTGCGGTAGGCGTCGTCGAGCTGGGTCAGCGCCTCGTTGATGTGGAACGTCCCCCCGAAAGCTTGCTCAGCAGAGACGGTTTCGTCACGAAGCCGGGGTAGTCGCCGCAGCATCAGGTTCACCTTGAGCTGGGCGCCGGGTGCGGATCCCGGAGCGTCCTCGCCGAGCAGCCCGGCCAGTACCGTCGGCGTCACGTTCGCCAGCACCCATTCGGCGCCGACGCGGTGCTCGGTGTCCCCGTGCCGGTAGCGCACCTCACCGTCCGGGTCGATCGCGTACACCTCGGCGCCGGTGACGATCTCGGCCCCGAACCCGGTGGCCGCGGCGGCCAACGCACCGGTGACCGCACCCATCCCGCCGATCGGCACGTCCCAATCGCCGGTGCCGCCGCCGATCAGGTGGTACAGGAAACAGACGTTCTGGCGCAGCGATTCGTCGTCCATGCGGGCGAACGTGCCGATCAGGGCGTCGGTGGCCATCACGCCGCGCACCACGTCGTCGCCCACCGCCGCGGTGATGGCCTCGGCGATCGGGCGTTCGATCATCGACTGCCAGCCGGCGTCGTCGATGTCGCGCCGGAGTGCCGAGCGGGTGCGTAGCGGTTCGGTCAGCGTCGGCCACAACCGCGACGTGACCGCCCGGCAGTGTCGGTAGAACTCGGTGAAGCCGGCCTCGTCGTCCCCGGCGCCGATGGCGTCGAACGTCGACCGCGGCCCGATCAGCAGCCCGGTTCGCCCGCCGGTGCGCGGGTCCGGGGTGTAGGAGGAGTACTGGCGACGGGCCAGCCGGACCCTGGCCCCGAGGTCGGCCAGGATGCGCGGCGGCAACAGGCTCACCAGGTAGGAGTAGCGCGACAGCCGGGCGTCGACGCCGTCGAAGGCATGCGCCGAGATGGCGGCGCCGCCGACGTGGTCGAGGCGCTCGAGCACCTGGACCCGGCGGCCGGCCTGCGCCAGGTACGCCGCGGCGACCAGACCGTTGTGACCGCCGCCGACGATGACGACGTCGCCGCGGGTCAGTTGAGGTAGCCCTCGACCTCGTCCGCCGGGCGCACCGCGGCGTCCTGCGGATCGCCGCCGCTGTCGCGCAACGCGCGGCGCTGGCGCAGCAGATCCCAGCACTGGTCGAGTTGCACCTCGATCGCCTTCAGGCGGCGGTGCTCCTCGGATTCGTCGATCGCGTGGTGCTGCAGCTTGCCACGCAGGTCACGCTCCTCGGCGACCAGTTCGTTCACTTGCCGGAGGATTTCTTGATCATCAGCCACGCCCTCCAGTGTGCCCCGGTCGGGGTGACCGAGCGCGGTATCTCGAGGTCTAGGGTGAGCCAATGGCAACCAAACCCGAGATCGAGTTCCCCGACGGCCCGGCCCCGACCGAGCTGGTCATCGAAGACATCGTCGTCGGCGAAGGCCCCGAAGCGGTCCCGGGCGCCAACGTCGAGGTGCACTATGTCGGCGTCGAATACGACACCGGCGAGGAGTTCGACAGCTCCTGGAACCGCGGCGAGTCCATCGAGTTCCCGCTGCGCGGGCTCATCCAGGGCTGGCAGGACGGCATCCCCGGGATGAAGGTCGGCGGCCGCCGCAAGCTGACGATCCCGCCGGCGCAGGCCTACGGCCCGGCCGGCGGCGGACATCGGCTGTCGGGCAAGACGCTGATCTTCGTCATCGACCTGCTCGCCACCCGCTAGCCCGCGGGCCCAGCCCCGCCGGAGCACCCCATCCCCGCCGAAATTGCATTCCAGCAGGCGTCCACTCGACATTCCTCTGCTGGAATGCAATTTCGGCGAAGGGCAGGCCGCGAGACCCAGGACCTACCGGGGGCCGGGCAGCCGCAGCAGCAGCCGGGCCCCGCCCAGCGGGCTGGCCTCCAACGACGCTGTGCCGCCGTGTAATTCGGCCTGCTGCGCGACCAGCGCCAGACCCAGCCCGGAGCCGGAGTGCGACGCCGTCGACCCGCGGGAGAACCGGTCGAAGACGATCGTGCGTTCCTCCTCGGGCACCCCGACCCCGTCGTCGTCGATCGCGATCTCGACCCCCGCCCGGGAGCTGACCGCCGACAGTTGCACCCGGCCCGCGCCGCCGTGCTTGACGGCGTTGGCGATCGCGTTGTCCACCGCCAACCGCAGCCCGGCCGGCAGCCCCACGATGATCACCGTCGGCGCCGGCACCAGCGACACCTCCAGATCCGGGTAGACGCGCATCGCGTCGTGGGCGGCGCGGTCCAGCAACTCGGTGATGTCCACCGGCACGTGATCGTCCTGGGTGGACAACTCGCCCTGCGCCAGCCGCTCCAACGCACCCAGCGTGGCCTCGATCCGGGTCTGGGTGCGGATGACGTCGTTGACCACCTCCTTGCGCTGTTCCTCACCCAGGTCGAGGGTCGCCAGCACCTCCAGGTTGGTGCGCATGGCCGTCAGCGGGGTCCGCAGCTCGTGCGCCGACACCGACGCGAAATCGCGCGCCGACGCCAGCGCCGCCTTGGTGCGGGCCTGTTCCTCCCACACCCGCTCCACCAGCCCCTTGACCGCGTCGGCGATCTCCACGGCCTCCGTCGCACCCCGGATGTCGATGTCGGGGGCCTCGTCGCCCGCGTCGATCTGCCGGGTCTGCTGCGCCAGCCGTTTGAACGGGCGCACCGCGAACGCGGCCAGCAGCCAGCCCCCGAACGTCGCGGCGCCGACGGCCAGCGTGCAGATGATCAGCACCCGGCGGTGCAGGTTGTTGGTGTCGGCGATCGTCGCGTCATAGGTCGCGCCGACGGCCACCGACATCGGCTCCGGAGCGGCCAGCTGCACCGTGCGCACCCGGTAGCGCACCCCGTCGACGTAGGTGTCGGCATAGCCGGGCTCCAGCTCGGGCAGCACGACGTCGGAGTTCGATGTCACCTGCCCACCGCGACGGACGGTGATCACCGCGTCCTGGTCGTTCGGCGACTTCGGGATCTCGTCGAGCCCGCGCGGCAGGAACGGGATCGCGAAGCCCGCGGCCTCGTCGAGACGACGGTCGAGACGCTCCTTGCGGTCGTTGGTGATCCCGACCCACACCACCGTCCCGACGATGCCGACGACGATCGCCGCGGCGATGGCGGTGGCGAACGCCACCCGAGTCCGCAGCGACGGTGTGCGGCGCAGGATCCGGGACAGCGTCACCATCGGGGGCTGCTCTACTGCTGCCTGAGCACGAATCCCACACCGCGCACCGTGTGCAGCAGCCGCGGCGCGCCGCCGGCTTCCAGCTTGCGCCGCAGGTACCCGATGAAGACGTCGACGACGTTGGTGTCGGCGGCGAAGTCGTAGCCCCACACCAGCTCCAGCAGCTGCGCGCGGGACAGCACCGCGGTCTTGTGCTCGGCCAGCACCGCCAGCAGGTCGAACTCCCGCTTGGTCAGGTCGACGTCGACGCCGTCGACGCGGGCGCGCCGGCCGGGGATGTCCACCTCCAGCGGGCCGACGGTGATCGTCTCCGACGAGAACGTCGCCGTGGACCCGCGCCGGCGCAGCAGCGCCTTGACCCGCGCCACCAGCTCGGCCAGCACGAACGGCTTGACCAGGTAGTCGTCGGCACCGGCCTCCAGCCCGGCGACCCGGTCGTCGACCGACGACCGCGCCGACAGCACGCAGACCGGCACGTCGTTGTCCATCGCCCGCAGCGCGGTCACCACCGACACCCCGTCGAGCACGGGCATGTTGATGTCGAGGACGATCGCGTCGGGCCGGGTCTCGGTGGCGCTGCGCAGCGCTTCGGCACCGTCGACGGCGGTGAACACGTCGAACCCGGACAGCCGCAGGCCCCGCTCGAGGGACGCCAGCACATCGGGATCGTCGTCGACCACGAGCACTCGGGGCGAACCCACACCACTGTCCATGACCGCAATCTTGCCCGAAGATGCGTCCCGGTCGGGGGAGGCGGTGCCCAGAGGCTCCAGCACCTCAATTGACGTTTGCGTCGCGCCACGTCGGTTTGTTTGCTAAGTACATACAGTGCAACTCAACTCGTCGGACACTGCCAGTGTCCAGGCGCCTGCTGCGGCGCCGGAGTCGCGACCGAATGCGATTGCTGAACGTGCCCGTGCGCTGATCTCGCGTCCCGCCTTCGACCTCGTGATCGTCGGCGTCATCCTGCTCAACGCGGTGGTCCTGGGTCTGGAGACGTACGCCGACCTGGCCAACCGCTACCACGGTACGTTCGCCATGTTCAACAACGTCGTCCTCGGCATCTACGTCGTCGAACTGCTGATCAGACTGACCGCGGCGCGGTGGAGCCCGCGGGAGTTCGGCAAGGACGGCTGGAACGTCTTCGACTTCATCGTGGTGGTGGCCTCGCTGGTGCCGTGGCTGCGGGAGAACGCGATGCTGCTGCGGATGGTGCGGTTGCTGCGCATCGTGCGGGTGGTGCGCTTCCTGCCGGACCTGCGAGTGATCGTCGCCGCCATCGGACGCAGCGTGCCCGGGGTGGCCTCGCTGGCCTCGGCGACGCTGCTGCTGATCTTCATCTACGGGATGCTGGGCTGGGTGCTGTTCTCCGGGCACGACCCCGCCAGTTACGGCAACATCGGGCAGGCGATGCTGACGATGTTCGTCATGCTGACCCTGGAGAACCTGCCCGACAACATCGCGATGGGCCAGCAGGTGTCGCACTGGACCATCCTGTTCTTCATCAGCTACACCATCATCGCCAGCTTCCTGATCTTCAACCTGTTCATCGGCATCGTGCTGAATTCGATGGAGGAGGCCCGCTCGGCCGACCGCAAGGAACACGAGAAGGACGATCTGCTGGAGCGGCTGCGGGCCGCGCGCACCGCGCTCGAGGACGCCGAAACAGAGCTGGCCAAGGCGCACCGCACCGACGCGTAGGGCCACCCGGGAAGCCGTTGACCTCATCCATTGTTGAGGTTCTACGGTGAATTCATGAGTGTGGAAATGGTGGCCCGGCAGAGCCTGTATCGGCAGGTCAGTGCCCGGGGCGGGGACTTGCGCGCGCTGGCGGGCAGCGGGCTGCCTGCCCGGATCTGGCGGTTCGCCCGCCGGCATCACCGCAGGTTGGCGGGTTTCGTCGCGCTCAGCGTGCTCGGTGCGGTGTTGACGGTCGCGACGCCTCTGCTGGCGGGCCGGGTGGTCGACCAGATCACCGGCACCGGATCGGCGGCGGTGGTGATCGGGTTGGCCGCCGCGATCGCCGGCATCGCGGTCGGCGAGGCGGCGGTCTCGTTGCTGACGCGCTGGCTGTCCTCGACCATCGGGGAGGGCCTGATCCTGGACCTGCGGACCGCGGTCTTCGACCACGTCCAGCGCATGCCGGTGGCGTTCTTCACCCGGACCCGCACCGGTGCGCTGGTCAGCAGGTTGGGCAACGACGTGATGGGGGCGCAGCGCGCGTTCTCCGACACGCTGTCGGGGGTGGTGGCCAACCTGGTGACGCTGACCCTGACGCTGGCGGTGATGCTCAGCATCTCGTGGCAGGTCACGCTGGTCTCGTTGGCGCTGATGCCGCTGTTCATCGTCCCGGCCCGCAAGATCGGCGCGGCGATGGCCCGGCTGTCGCGGGAGGCCGCCGCGCACAACGCGACGATGAACACCCAGATGACCGAACGGTTCTCGGCGCCGGGCGCGACGCTGGTGAAGCTGTTCGGCGACCCCGACGCCGAATCCGGCGAGTTCGCGGTGCGGGCCGGCCGGGTGCGCGACATCGGGGTGCGCACCGCGATGCTGCAGTCGACGTTCATGAACTCGCTGACGCTGATGTCGGCGTTGGCGCTGGCCCTGGTGTACGGCCTGGGCGGGGCGCTGGCCCTCGGCGGGCATCTGCAGGCCGGGGCGATCGTGTCGCTGGCGCTGTTGCTGACCCGGCTGTACGCGCCGTTGACCGCGCTGGCCAACGCGCGGGTCGAGATCGCCAGTGCGCTGGTCAGTTTCGAGCGGGTCTTCGAGGTGCTGGACCTGGTTCCGCTGATCCGTGAACGGCCCGGCGCGGTGCCGGTGCCCGACGGGCCGGCCACCGTGGAGTTCGACGACGTCCGGTTCAGCTATCCGGCCGCCGCCGAGGTGTCGCTGGCCTCCCTGGAGGAGGTCGCCGAGCTGGACGATCGCGGCGGTGAGGAGGTGCTGCACGGCGTGTCCTTCACCGCGCAGCCGGGGCAGATGGTGGCGCTGGTGGGGTCGTCGGGGGCGGGCAAGTCGACGATCGCGGCGCTGCTGGCCCGGCTGTACGACGTCCAGTCCGGCGCGGTGCGCCTGAACGGGGTCGACGTGCGGGACGCGACGTTCGCGTCGTTGAAGGACACCGTCGGCATGGTCACCCAGGACGGGCACCTGTTCCACGAGTCGATCCGGTCCAACCTGATGCTGGCGGCCCCGGAGGCGAGCGAGGCGGACCTGTGGGCGGCACTGCGCCGGGCCCGGCTGGCCGACGTCGTCGCCGACATGCCCGAGGGGCTGGACACCGTGGTGGGGGAGCGCGGCTACCGGCTCTCGGGTGGGCAGCGGCAGCGGTTGACGATCGCGCGGCTGCTGCTGGCGTCCCCGCGGGTGGTGGTGCTCGACGAGGCCACGGCGTCGCTGGACTCGGAGTCCGAGGCCGCGGTGCAGCAGGCCCTGGCCGAGGCGCTGGCGGGTCGCACGTCGATCGTCATCGCGCACCGGCTGTCCACGGTGCGGGCCGCCGACGTGATCCTGGTCGTCGAGGGCGGGCGGATCGTCGAGCGCGGAACGCATACCGAGCTGCTGGCCCGCGGGGGCCGCTACGCGGAGCTCCACCGCACCCAGTTCGGCCCCACCCCGCACGCCCCCACCCCGCACGCCCCCATCCCCCGCCGAAATTGCATTCCAGCAGGCGCCCACTCGACCTTTCCCTGCCGGAATGCAATTTCGGCGCGAGAGGGAGGGTTAACCGGTTGCGGGCAATGGGAAGATGTCCTAAGTGACTGACTCCCGCGATCACGCGCTCCGCGCGGCGCCCGCGATAGCGCCGCCACCCCCACGGTCACGGGCCAGTTCTGACCTGTGGCGAATGCTGCCGTACCTGCTGCCGTATCGAGCGCGTTGGATCGCGATGCTCGTCGTCGCGCTGACCAGCCTGGTGGCCACCGTGGCGATCCCGTTGATGACCAAGGCGGTGATCGACGGCCCGGTCCGCCACCAGGACCAGCAGGGCCTCTGGACGCTGGGTGCGGCGGCGCTGGGCGTCGGGGTGGCCGAGGCGGTGCTGTGGTTCATCCGGCGCTGGCTGGTGGCCCGCGCGACCATGGGTGTGGAGGCCGACATCCGCAAGGACCTCTACGCGCGGCTGCAGATCCTGCCGATGTCGTTCCACGGCCGTTGGCAGTCCGGTCAGCTGCTGTCGCGAATCATGAACGATCTCAGCACCATTCGCCGGTTCATGTCGTTCGGCCTGATCTTCTTGATCCTCAACGTCCTGCAGATCACCGTCGTCACCATCATCCTGCTGGCGATGTACTGGCCGCTCGGGGTGGTCGTGCTGGTGTCGATCGTGCCGATCACGCTGACGGTGCTGCACTTCCAGCACGAGTACACCCGGCTGTCCCGGCTGGCCCAGGACCAGGCCGGCCACGTCGCCACCCACGTCGAAGAGTCCGCGCTGGGCCTGCGGGTGGTCAAGTCGTTCGGCCGGGAGGACTACGTCTACGACCGGTTCGACGAGCAGCTCACCGACCTCTACGACACCCAGGTCGCCCGCGTCTCCGTGTCGGCGAAGTTCTGGACGCTGCTCGAGGTGATCCCGAACCTGACCCTGATCATCGTGCTCGGCTTCGGGGCGTACGCCGCCGGGCACGGCCACGTCACCATGGGCACCCTCGTCGCGTTCATCACGATGATGCTGTCGCTGGTGTGGCCCATCGCCTCGCTGGGGTTCCTGCTGTCGATGACCCAGGAGTCGTTCACCGCGGCCAACCGGATCGCCGAGATCTTCGACGCGCCACGGGAGATCACCGACGGCCCGCGCGACCAGACCCCCCGGGGTGGGCGGCTCGAGCTCGTCGACGTCGGGTTCAAGTTCCCGGACAGCGACGATATGGTCCCGTCCGGCGGGCCGGACAAATGGGTCCCGTCCGGCGGGCCGGACAAATGGGTCCCGTCCGGCGGGCCGGACAAATGGGTTCTGCGTCACGTCACCGTCACCGTGGAGCCGGGGGAGACGCTGGCGCTGGTCGGCGCGACGGGCTCGGGCAAGTCGGTGCTGGCGGGGCTGTTGTCACGGCTCTACGACGTCACCGAAGGTGAGATCCGCATCGACGCCCAGGACATCCGGGAGCTGTCGCTGCCGGCGCTGCGTGAGGCGGTGGCCACCGCCTTCGAGGACCCCACGTTGTTCTCGATGTCGGTGGAGGAGAACCTGAAGCTGGGCAACCCCGACGCGACGGAGGCCGAGCTACGCGAGGCCGTGGAGGTGGCCGCCGCGCAGTTCGTCTACGACCTGCCGTTCGGCCTGCAGACCCGCATCGGGGAGCAGGGTATGAGCCTGTCCGGCGGTCAGCGGCAACGGCTTTCGCTGGCGCGGGCGATCCTGGCCAAGCCGCGCATCCTGGTGCTCGACGACACGCTCTCCGCGCTCGACGTGCACACCGAGGCGCAGGTCGAGGAGGCGCTGCGCCGAGTGCTGCACGCGGTCACCGGCGTCGTGGTGGCCCACCGCGCGTCGACGGTGCTGCTCGCCGACCGGGTCGCGCTGCTGCAGGACGGCACCATCACCCACGTCGGCACGCACGCCCAGCTGCTCGCCGAGGTCCCCGCCTACCGCTACCTGCTGGCCGCCGACGACGACCTCGACGACGGCGCCGAACGGGACTGCGTGTGGGAGGACCGTGACGAGCGCGAGCGCCTGGACCACGAGATCCTGGAGCGCAGACCATGACCGACTGGCGCGGCAAGTTCGACGAACACCACGACCTGCCGATCGACGAGACGGTGTCGCGGCGGCGGGAGGCCCGCGCGCTGCTGGGCTCGCTGCTGCGGCCCTACCGCTGGGTGGTGGCCGTCCTCGCGATCGTCGTCGTGGTGGAAAACGCTGCGCGGCTGTCGGTTCCGATCCTGGTGCAGAAGGGTATCGACGACGGTATCCCCCCGTTGATCGACGGCGGGTCGGCGCACACCCTGATGCTGGTCGTCGGGGCGCTGTGCGGGGTGGTGGTCGTGCAGGCCACCAGCCGGATGTACTTCCTGCGCCGGTCCGGGCGCATCGGCCAGAAGGTGCTGCTGGAGTTGCGCCGCAGGGTGTTCCGGCATTTCGGTCGCCTCGACATCGCCTTCCACGACCGCTACACCTCGGGCCGGGTGGTGAGCAGGTCCACCAACGACGTCGAAGCCATCCAGGACATGCTCGAGACCGGGTTCGACAGCCTGATCACCGCGGTGCTCACGCTGGCCGGCACCGCGGTGCTGCTGGTGGTGCTCGACGTCAAGCTCGGGTTGATGTGCCTGGTCGCGTTCCCGGCGCTGGTGGCGCTCGTGTGGTGGTTCCGCAGCGAGTCGGCGAAGACCTACCGCGAGGTCCGGGAGATCTCGGCGCTGGTGATCGTGCAGTTCGTCGAGACGATGACGGGTATCAAGGCGGTCCAGGCGTACCGCCGCGAGCCGCGCAACCAGGAGATCTTCGAGGACATCGCCGACCGCTACCGGGTGATCAACGAGAAGACCTTCAGGCTCTTGGCCGTGTTCATGCCCGGCGTCAAACTGGTGGGCAATCTGACCACCGGCGTGGTGTTGCTCTACGGCGGCTACCGGGTGCTGCACGGTGAGATGACGATCGGCACACTGGCCGCGTTCCTGCTGTATCTGCGGATGTTCTTCGAGCCGATGCAGGAGATCTCGCAGTTCTTCAACACCTTCCAGTCGGCGTCCTCGGCGCTGGAGAAGCTGGCGGGGGTGCTCGCCCAGCGCCCCGGCATCGCCGACCCGGCCGAGCCCGTCGAACTCGGTGCGGTGCGCGGTGAGATCGCCTTGCGCAATGTCACATTCGAGTACTCGCCGGGCCGGCCGGTGTTGCCCGGGCTGGATCTGGTGGTGCCGGCCGGGCAGACGGTGGCGCTGGTCGGGACCACGGGTGCGGGTAAGTCGACGATCGCCAAACTGGTCAGCCGGTTCTACGACCCGGTGTCGGGGTCGGTGACGCTCGACGGGGTCGATCTGCGCGGCGTCACGCAGGCCGAGCTGCGCCGCCACGTGGTGATGGTGACGCAGGAGAACTTCATGTTCGGCGGCACCATCGCCGACAACATCCGGTTCGGGCGGCCCGACGCCACCGACGCCGAGGTGCGGTCGGCGGCCGCGGCGGTCGGCGCCGCCGCCTTCATCGAGGCGCTGCCGGACGGCTACGACACCGACGTGGCCAAGCGCGGCGGCCGGCTGTCGGCGGGCCAGCGCCAGCTCGTCGCGTTCGCGCGCGCGTTCCTGGCCGATCCTGCGGTGCTGATCCTCGACGAGGCCACCTCCTCGCTGGACATCCCGAGCGAGCGGATGGTGCAGCGCGCCCTGGAGACGGTGCTGGCGCAGCGCACCGCGCTGGTGATCGCGCACCGGCTGTCCACTGTGCAGATCGCCGACCGGGTGCTGGTGCTCGAGCACGGCCGCATCGTCGAGGACGGTTCGCCCGCCGAGCTCACCGGCCGCGCCGACGGCCACTACGCCGCATTGCACCGGTCCTGGGTGCAGTCCCTGGTCTGACGCGTTGCCCCGCGAGCGCGCGGGTCTGTCCGCCGACACGCCGTCTACCAGCGTGCAAGAGCGCGCGCTCGCACAACCGTGAGTGCACGCTCGCGAGCGAGAGCGTCTACCGGAAGTCGTCGAAGAACGCGGTGACGTCCTCGACGAACAACCCCGGCTGCTCGAACGCGGCGAAGTGCCCGCCGCGCGGCATCGTCGTCCACCGGGTGATGTGGTAGTTCGCCTCGCACCACTGCCGCGGCGAGGCCAGGATCTCCTTGGGGAACGCGGCGACGCCCGTCGGCAGCGTGACCGGTTCACCGCGGCCGAAAGCGCCGAAGCTCTCCCAGTACAGCCGTGCCGAGGACGCCGCGCTGCCGGTGATCCAGTACAGCATCACGTTGTCGAGCAGTTCGTCTCTGCTCAGCACGTTCTCGGGATGGCCGTCACAGTCCATCCAAGCCCAGAACTTCTCGACGATCCAGGCCAGCTGCCCGACCGGGGAGTCGGTCAGCCCGTAGCCCACCGTCTGTGGGCGGGTGGACTGCTGCTTGGAATACCCCGAGTCCCAGCGCCGGTAGTGGTCCAGCCGCTGCAGGGCGGCGATCTCCTCCGCTGTCGGATCGGTCAGGTCCTGCGGCGGCCGGCCGAGCGGCATGTTGGTGTGGATGGCCACGCAGTGCCCGCGGTTGCGGCCGATCTGCGTCGTCACCGCCCCGCCCCAGTCGCCGCCCTGCGCGCCGTACCGGTGGTAGCCCAGCCGCACCATCAGCTCGTCCCATGCGGCGGCGATGCGTTCGACCCCCCACCCGGTGCGGGTGGGCTTACCGGAGAACCCGTAGCCGGGCAATGACGGTGCCACGACGTGGAATCCGGCGTCGGTCAGCGGTCCGATCACCTTGTGGAACTCCACGATCGAGCCCGGCCAGCCGTGCGTGATGATCAGCGGGAACGCATCCTCGCGGGCCGAGCGCTGGTGGATGAAGTGGATCCGCAGCCCATCGATGTCGGTGGTGGACTGGTCGAACCGGTTCAGCGCAGCTTCCCTTGCGCGCCAGTCGTATTCGTCGGCCCAATAGGTGGCCAGCTCCTTGGTGTAGGCCAGCGGGATGCCCTGGCTCCAGTCGTCGACGCACTCGGGTTCGGGCCAGCGGGTCCGGTGCAGCCGGTCGGCGAGATCGGTCAGGTCGGCGTCGGGCACGGCGATGCGGAACGGTTGGATGGCGGTCACGGCAGTCAGGATAATCTCCGGGTGTGTGGACCCCGACCCTCGTGCTGATCGCCGTGACCACACTGGTGGCCTGCGCGGCGCTCGGTGGTGCGGTGTACGAGACGCTGGTGGTCGACCCGTTCTGGCCCAAGCGGCCCGGCATCATCCAGACGCAGAACGGCGGCATCGCGCGGGTGCGGTTCTGGCTGCCGGTGCACACCGCCTTCGAGCTGCTGCTCGTCGTGTCGCTGGTGCTCAGCTGGGGTGACTCCCGGGTGGCGGGCGCGCTGTTCGTCGCCGTGCTCAGTCATGTGACGATGCGGATCTGGACGGCGTTCGACCTTGCCCCCAAGGCCGCGGTGTTCGAGCGCCGCGATCCCGCCGACGTCGACGAGGCGGCCGCCGTGGCCTGGACCCGACGCAGCATGCTGCGACTGCCGCTGATGCTGGTGACGTGCGGTTCGATGCTGACCGCGCTGGTGCTGGGGTGAGGCGCGGACGTCTCAGGATTCCAGCTCGCCGAGCACCCGGCTCTCGATGGCCGCGCGGGTGGTGGCGGGCAGCACGACGAGCCCGGCCAACTCCTTCTGTGCGCGCCCGTAAGCGCTCTGCCGCTCCTGCGGCGTCGCACCGCCGTCGGCGGCCAGCCGCAGCAGATGCTGTGCCCGCGCCAGGCGTTCCTGATCCTGCGACGAGAAGTCACTGCGGCGCTTGCGGATCGCCTCGGATTCGGCGGCGTCGAAGGCGGCGACGTACTCGCCGACGGCGTCCCGGTACTCCACCTGCGCGTCCCGATCGTCGAGGATGTCGTCGATGGTGTTGGGCCGCAACAGGTCAGCTCGGCTCTTCGCCCGATGGAATCCCAGGGTCAGCGGCTCCCGCATGTCTGTCATCGCTGGGTAGTCGAGCAGCTTGGCCACATCCATCTCGTAGGACAGCCAGCGTTGGTCGGTCGTGTCGTGGCGCTCGAGCACCTTGGCCACCTCGCGCCGGTTCGCTTCCGTGCGTGCTCGATTGGTCGCGGTCGCGTTAGCCAGGGCGACCTTGGTCTGCTGTTTGATGCGATAACGCTCCAGGCGTCGCTGCGCACGTCGTTCGCTGGCCGCGGCGATTCCCTTGGCTGCGCCCGCGATCGTCCCGCCGAACACGAAGATCAGCCACCAGAAGTTCCCGACCAGCTCCAAAAGGGCGTGCACTCTTCCCAGGATGCCATCGACCGGTGTGGTGGGATTAGCTGGTGGTGGACGCATCGGACCCAGAACCCGCGATCAGCGCGCGGGCCCTTGCCGTACCCGGGCCGGCCGACGGTCCGATCGATCTCGACATCGACGCCGGCGGGGTGACGGTGTTGGTCGGAGCTCCCGGTGTCGGCCGCACCGCGTTGTTGCTGACGCTGGCCGGGCGGATGCGGCCGGCCTCGGGGCAGCTGACCGTCTTCGGGCGGACGCGGGTGCACGACATCTTCGACGGCGCCGCCCTCGCCGCGATCGACGGGGTCGACGACGTCGCCGAGACGGCGACCGTCGGCGATCTGATCACCGAGAAACTGCGGTGGGATGCGAACTGGTACAAGGTGGTACGCCGCGCCGACGACGCCGCGCTGGCGCGGGTGTGCGGGCCGGTGTTCGGGGATCTTCCGGTCCCATCGCTCTCGCAGCCCGTCGAGGACCTCAGCGAGCTGGACGCGATGCTGTTGCGCATCGCGCTGGCCGACACCGGCAGGCCTCCGCTACTGGTGGTGGGCGACCTCGAGCAGGTCACCCACGATGGCAGCCGCGAGCTGCTGATCGGTCGCCTCGTCGCGCTCGGCGAGCAACAGACCGTCATCACCGCCAGCGCCAACGGGGTGTCCACCCATCCGGTGCGCAACATCGTCGTCGAGGATCCGGGGTTGGCCGGCCCACAGAAAGGTGAGATCTGATGGCGCTTGCCGCACTGTCGTTGGGCACCGACCTCAAGCGCTACCTACGCGGCACTATGCCGCGCATCGCGCTGGTCACCATCATCGTGATGCCGCTGCTCTACGGCGCGATGTACCTGTGGGCGTTCTGGAATCCGTTCGCCGAAGTCAACAAGGTCCCCGTCGCGCTGGTCAACGAGGACCGCGGCGCGCAGGTGCAGGGCCAGCCGCTGCGGGCCGGCGACGAGGTAGCCCAGGCGTTGATGGCGTCCGGGCAGCTGCACCTGACCGAGATGTCCGCCGAGGAAGCCGCCGACGGTGTGGCCAGTGGTGACTACTACTTCTCGATCACGCTGCCAACGGATTTCAGCGAGCGCATCGCCTCCCCGTCGGGTGGCGATCCCGAACCGGCGCAGTTGAGGTTCACCTTCAACGACGCCAACAACTATCTGGCATCGATCATCGGGCAGAATGCGTCCCGCGAGGTGCTCAACCAGGTCAGCGCCGCGATCGCCGAGCGCACCGTCGGCACGGTGCTGACCGGCCTCACCGACGCCGGCGCCGGGCTGAAGCAGGCCGCCGATGGTGCACAACAGCTTTCGGCCGGCATCGGCGCCGCCGACGACGGCGCGCACCGGTTGGCCGACGGGGCCAACACGTTGTCCTCGGGGCTGGACAGCGCTCGCGCCGGCTCGGCGCAGCTGGCCGCGGGCACCCGGGCGCTGTCGAGCGCGATCGACACCGCGACGGGGCCGCTGCTGCACACGCTGGACCGGGTGGGGGAGCTGGGGCTGAACCCCGACGACGTCGCCGTCGCCGCGCAGCACCTGTCCGGCGCGGTGCGCTCCACCACCGACCGGATCGCCGCGCTCAACGTCAACAGCATGCAGGCCGCCGCGATCGTCGACCAGACGGTCGGCTTCCTGCAGGCCAGCCCCGACCCGGCGGTCCGCGACGCCGGCCACGCGCTGGCCGGGGCGCAACGCCTGCTGCGCGCCCAGGGTATCGACCCCACCACCGACGCCGGTCTGATCCAGCTGCGCGACAGCGCCTCTCGGCTGGAAGGGGAGCTCGGTGACCCGAACAGTGCGCTGCGGGTGTTCCTGACGCGGGCGCTGAACGGCGGGCTGCGCGCCGATGTGGCCAAGCTGCGCGACGGGGCCGACCAGCTCGACGCCGGTGCGCAGCGGCTCGCCGCTGGGCTGGTGCAGCTGGCCGACGGCGGACACCAACTGGCCTCGGGGGCGAACCAACTCGCCACCGGCACCCAGCGGTTGCAAGCCGGCGGGCAGGAGCTGGCCGGCAAGCTCGAGCAGGGCTCCACCCAGGTGCCGTCCTGGACCCCGCAGCAGCGCACCGAGGTGGCGCGCACGATCGCGTCACCGGTGAGCCTGGACCTGGTGAACACCCATCCGGCGCCGACGTTCGGAACCGGATTCGCCCCGTTCTTCATGCCGCTGGCGTTGTTCATCGGTGCGCTGATCATCTGGATGTTGTTGACACCACTGCAATCCCGGCCGATCGTCAACGGTCTGGGCGCGCTGCGCGTGGTGCTGACCTCCTACTGGCCCGGGCTGCTGGTCGCGGTGTGCCAGGTGGTGGTGATGTACGCGGTCGTGCACTTCGGGGTGGGCCTGCGCGCCGAGTACCCGGTCGCCACGGTGGGCTTCCTCGTTCTGGTCGCGGGGGCCTTCCTAGCCATGATCCAGGCGTTCAACGCGCTGTTCGGCGTCGCGGTCGGCCGGGTGGTGACGCTGGCGTTCCTGATGCTGCAACTGGTGTCGGCGGGCGGGATCTATCCGGTGGAGACTACCGCCAAGCCGTTCCAGATCCTGCACCCCGTCGATCCGATGACGTACGCGGTCAACGGGTTACGGCAGTTGACGGTGGGCGGGGTGGACGAGCGGCTGTGGATCGCGATCCTCGTGCTGGCGGGCCTGTTGGTGGTGTCGCTGGCGGCCAGTGCGTGGGGGGCGCGGCGCAACAGACAGTACACGCTGGACCGCCTGCACCCCCCGATCGAGGTGTGATTTCGGCGTAGTTGGTCACGCTGAGGGTGACCAACTACGCCGAAATCGCGTAGCCACGCTCGGTCGCGACGGTGGCGAGCAGGCCGCGCAGCGCGCGCCTGCCGCGGTGCAGCCGCGACATCACCGTGCCCTCCGGGATGCCGAGGATCATCGCGATCTCCTTGTAGCGCAGGCCTTCCACGTCGGCGTAGAACACCACCAGCCGCTGATCCTCGCGCAGTGCCTGCAGTGCGGAGCGGACGTCGTCGTCGCCGAGTGCCTCCAGCGCGGCCAGCTCGGCCGACGGCAGGCCCCGCGCCGAGTGGTCTGCCTGCGCGGCCAGCTGCGCATCGGTGATGTCCTCGGACAGGACCTCCTCGGGCCGGCTCTGGGACCGGTGATACGACGTGATCCAGGTGTTGGTCAGGATCCGCAGTAGCCAGGCCCGCAGGTTGGTGCCCTCCTCGAACGTGTGGAAACGGCTGTAGGCCTTGACCATGGTGTCCTGCACCAGGTCTTCGGCGTCGGCGACGGTCCTGGTGTAGCGGCGCGCCGCGCGGTAGAGCTGGTCCAGGTACGGCAGCGCGTCACGTTCGAAGCGCGCCAGGTCCGGCCCGTCGGTCGTCGGTGGCCGACCGGAACCGGAAACACCAAGGGGGAGAGTGGTTGTCATGGCAATTGCCTCCAGATGTGGGTATTCCCTCTGGCTTCCACAGTGATGGGCCTTCTCGCGATGCGCCACAGGCTCATAGCAAAAGCAAAATTAACGCCGGGCCACGGCGAACGCGCCGGGGCCGGCGAAGACCAGCAGCAGGAACACGAAGCAGTACAGCACCGCGGGCTCGCCGCCGTTGACCTTGGGCCACAGGCTGGCGGGAAAGTGCATCCAGAAGTAGGCCACCGCCATCATCCCCGACGCCAGGAAGGCCGCCGAGCGGGTGCACAGGCCCACCGCGATCAGGCCGCCGAGAACGACTTCGAGGATGCCGGCCCACCACTGCGGCCACGCGGCCAGCACGGCGGGCGAGCCGTCGGGCCAGCCGAACAGCTTGGCCGTGCCGTGCATCATGAACAGCAGCGCGACGGTGATCCGGAACACGCCCAGCGCGACGGGTGCCGCCGCCCGCACGCGGTCCTCGGTCGGGGTGTAGGAGGTGGCCATGGTGATGCATCCCTTCTGCCGGGTGGCGCGAATGCGCACGGAGGAAACGGAGTTCGACTCCGACGTTGTCATCGGCGCGGCGCGGGGACACGGCACTCATAGCGGATTCATAGGGGCTGCCGGAATGGCCCGATGAGCGCACATGTGAGTTGTCTATGAGACGGCTGACAGGCCGCCGCGCAGCGGCAACAATGGTCACGTGATGTCTGCGCCGGTGAACGACCAGGGGCCGCGCCGCGCCATCCTCGGACAGTTGCCGCGGATGTACCGCGCCGACGGCTCGCCCATCCGGGTGCTGCTGGTCGACGACGAACGCGCCCTGACCAACCTGGTCCGGATGGCGCTGCAGTACGAGGGTTGGGAGATCGACGTCGCCCACGACGCGGCCGAGGCGCTGGCCAAGTACCAGGCCAACACCCCCGACGTGCTGGTGCTCGACATCATGCTGCCCGACACCGACGGCCTGGGGGTACTGTCCCAGATCCGGGATTCCGAGACCTACACGCCCATCCTGTTCCTGACTGCGCGGGATTCGGTGGCCGACCGGGTCACCGGGTTGACCGCGGGCGGCGACGACTACATGACCAAGCCGTTCTCGCTGGAGGAGCTCGTCGCCCGACTGCGCGGCCTGCTGCGGCGCACCGCCTACCTGACCCCCGCCGACGACGAATCGCTGACCGTCGGCGACCTGACCCTCGACGCCGCGAGCCGGGAGGTCACCCGCGCCGGGCAGCCGATCTCGTTGACCTCCACCGAGTTCGAGTTGCTGCGGCTGCTGATGCGCAACCCGCGGCGCGCACTCAGCCGCAGCGAGATCCTGCAGCGGGTCTGGGATTACGACTTCGGCGGCCGATCCAGCATCGTCGACCTGTACGTGTCGTACCTGCGCAAGAAGGTCGACAGCGATCGCGACCCGATGATCCACACAGTGCGCGGGGTGGGCTACATGCTGCGGCCACCGCAATGATCTGGCGGAGCTGGTCGCTGCGCCGGCAACTCGCGGTCGGCGTCTCCGTCGTGGTGATGCTGGCTCTGGCCACCATCGGCACGATCTCGGTGCTGACCCTGCGGTCCTCGGTGCAGGGCATCATCGATACGCAGCTCGCCAGCTCGGCCGATGGGTTCGCCGCGTCGGCGACCAAGTACCGCACCACCCCGCAGGCCAACGGTGAGCTGCCCCCACCCGGGTCGATGAAGCCACTCGTGCACGTCATGGGGCAGGCGCCGGGCAATGTCGTCGCGCTGATCCAGGACGGCCGGGTGGTCGACTCGGCGTACTTCGTCGACGGGGACGCCGAGCCGGCGCCGCCCGAGGTCGCCGCGACCATCGCCAGCCTGACGCCGCTGGGTCCGGAGCCGCGTTCGGTGCAGCTGCCCGGCCTGGGCTGGTACCGGATGGTCAGCCATCCCGGCGACGGGGACGAGGTGTTCGTCACCGGGGTGTCCCGTGCCCCGGCCTGGGACGCGATGGTCCGGGTCACCGGGATGATCACCGCGATGACGGTGCTGGCGCTGCTGATCACGGCGGTCAGCACGGTGGCGGTGGTCCGGTTCGCGCTGCGCCCGCTGCGCCGCGTGGCCGCGACCGCCGCGCAGGTGGCCGCGCTGCCGCTGGACCGGGACAACCACACGATCACGCCGCGGGTGCCCGCCGGTGACACCGATCCCCGCACCGAGGTGGGTCTGGTCGGCGACACCCTCAACCGGCTGCTCGACCACGTCGAGCGGGCCCTGGCCGACGTCACCGCCTCCGACCGGCGGATGCGCCAGTTCGTCACCGACGCCAGCCACGAGCTGCGCACCCCGCTGGCCGCCATCCACGGCTACGCCGAGCTGACCCGCCAGGACAGCGCCGTGCTGCCGGAGACCACCGAGTACTCGCTGGCCCGCATCGAGGCCGAGACGCAGCGGATGAACGCCCTGGTCGCCGACCTGCTACTGCTCGCCCGGCTCGACGAGGGCCAGGACCTCGACACCGCCGACGTGGACCTCGCCGAGCTGGTGGTCGACGCCGTCAACGACGCGGCGGTCTCCGCGCCCCAGCACCGGTGGACGACGGAGGTGCCCGCCGGCCCGGTGTGGGTGCGCGGTGACCGGGCCCGGCTGCACCAGACCCTGGCGAACCTGCTGTCCAACGCCCGCGTGCACACCCCGGCGGGCTCCACCGTGACGACGGCGTTGCGCACCGCGGTGGCCGCCGACGGCACCGGGGTGGTCGAGCTGACGGTCACCGACGACGGCGACGGCATCGATGCAGAGTTGCTGCCGCACCTCTTCGAGCGTTTCGTCCGCGCCGACAAGTCGCGGTCCCGGCAGTCGGGCAGCTTCGGTCTGGGCCTGTCGATCGCCGCATCCATCGTCGAGGCGCACGGCGGCCGCATTGCGGCGCGATCAGGTTCGGGCACAACCACATTCACTGTCACCCTGCCGACCGTCGCGGCGCAGCCTCAGCCGGTCGGCAGCCCGATGCGGCGGTAGCGTTCGAACCGGGCGGCCAGCCGCTGATCCGCCGGGGCCGCGCGCAGCCGGGACAGTTCCACCGCGATGGTGGCGGACAGCCGCTGGGTGAACGCCTCGGGTTCGTCGGCGGCATCGGGCAGTTCCGGCACGATCGCGTCGACGACGCCGTTGCGCAGCAGGTCGGCCGACCGGATCCCTTGTGCGGCAGCCAACTCCGGTGCGTGGTCGACGTCACGGAAGACGATGGCGCTGGCGCCTTCCGGTGGCAGCGGGGCCAGCCAGCCGTGCAGGGCGGCCAGCACCCGGTCGGCGGGCACCATTGCCAGCGCGGGCCCGCCGCTGCCCTGCCCGAGCAGCACCGACACCGTCGGCGTGTCCAGGGTCACCAAATCCGCTAGGCACCTTGCGATTTCACCGGCCAGCCCATCTTCTTCGGCTTCGGTGGACAGCGCCGGGCCCGCGGTGTCGATCACCAGGACCAGTGGCAGCCGCAGGCCGGCCGCCAGCGCCATCCCGCGGCGGGCCTCCCTCAGCGCGGCCGGGCCGACCGGCATCGTGGGGAGTGCGCCCGAACCGCCCGTCACCCGACGCTGCCCGAGCACGACGGCGGGTTGGCCGCCGAACCTGGCCAGCGCCAGCAGCATGGTGGCCGCCTCGCCGTGGCCGGTGCCCGACAGCAGCACCCGGTCGGTGGTGCCGTGCCGTAGCAGATAGCCGACGCCCGGCCGATCGGGACGGCGCGAGATCTCCACCGAATCCCACGCAGGCACGTCGGGCACGGGATGCGGCGCCGGTGCCGTTGGCGGCGCGGCGGGTGGATCGGAGACCACCTTGAGGGTGCGGTCGAGGGTGTGCCGCAGCACGTCGAGGGGGACGACGGCGTCGATGACGCCGTGGCGCTGCAGGTTCTCCGCGGTCTGCACACCCGGTGGGAACGGCTCACCGTAGAGGTGCTGATACACCCGCGGGCCGAGGAACCCGATCAGCGCGCCGGGTTCGGCGGCGGTGACGTGCCCCAGCGAACCCCACGATGCGAACACCCCGCCGGTGGTGGGGTGGCGCAGGTAGACCAGGTACGGCAGGTGGGCCCGCTTGTGCAACTCGACGGCGGCGGCGATCTTGACCATCTGCAGGAAGGCCACGGTGCCCTCCTGCATGCGGGTGCCGCCCGAACTGGGCGAGGCCAGCAGCGGCAGGCCCTCGGCGGTGGCCCGGTGCACCGCGGCGATGATCCGCTCGGCCGCGGCCACCCCGATGGACCCGGCCAGGAAGTCGAACTCGCAGGCCACCAACGCCACCCGGCGACCGAACACCAGGCCCTCGCCGGTCAGCACGGATTCGTCGAGCCCGGTCGCCGCGGCCGCCGCGTCCAGCTCCTCGCGGTAGCGCGGCGACACCGGGACCGCCAGCGGGGCCTCGTCCCAGCTCAGGAACGATCCGTCGTCCAGCAGGGCGTCGCGCAGCGCTGCGGCGCTGATCCGGCTCACGCCTCGAGGTTAGTAGTAGCGCAGGTACTGGCCTTCCCAGTAGTCCATGTTGGAGTCCGACAGCCACTGGTCGAACTTCTGGGCGGCCTCCCGGTAGGTCGCCGGGTCACCGTGCACCTCGCCGAGACCGTTCCAATCGGCCCAGGCCTTGTCGCCGGTCTTGGTGGTGGTGTCGAAGATGATGCCGGCGGTGCGGGCCTTGTCCCGCAGGCCCGGTCGGCCCCAGTCGGGCACGGGGTCCTTCTTGGCCTGGATGTGGAACATCCAGTCGTAGGGATCCGTCGGCGGGTCCTGCACGATCGGCGAGCCGAAGGTCAGCACCATGAGCACGTTGAGCCCCAACGCATCGGCGTTGGCCCACAGGTTCTGGGCGTCCATGCCGCCCTGGCTGAACCCGACGATCAGGATGTCGATGTCGGGGTTGCCGGCTTGGGCCCGTCTGATCGCGTCCACCTGCCAGGACTTGACCTGCTGGGCCCAACCGAGGCCGTTCAAGACCGCCATCTGGTTCAACCCGAGCGTGGTGCCGCCGATGTACACGGTGAGGCGTTCCTGGCCGTCGTGCGCCGAGAGCACCCGGTCGATGTGGAAGCCGTCGTTGAGCAGGCCACCGGTCACCGTGCGCAGCCGTTCCCAATGCCCGGGCGTGGTGGTGGGGGTCTGGACCGGGATCCGGTCGTAGTCGCCCCACAGTGTCCGGACGACGCCGTCGACCACCGCCGTCACCACCCGCACCGTCGCGTCCACCACCCGGCGGGTCGTCTCGATGACGACGTTGACGACGTCGCGCACGAACACGACCGTGTTGTGCACCGCGGTGGTGAACCAGCCCGGTGGCTCCAGCGCCGCGATCGTCACCGGGGCGAGCGCGCTGCGCGCCGACGACGGTGCGACGGGGTCGCCGGGGTCGGGCGCCGGCTCCGAGGAGGCGGCGATCTCGGCGACGGGCTCGGCCTCGCGCCGCTGCTGCTGGTCCCGGACCGCCAGGTAGAGGGTCTCGGCGGGCGCGGCGGGCACCTGGTCCGGGCCGGGGTCGTCGCTGGGCGGCCCGGCGTTGTCGGTGGGCTCGGGGGTCTGCAGGCTGACCTGTTCGATGACTTCGGTCTGCGCTGGCTCCTGGGCGTCGGTGTCCGCGGGTTCCTCGTCGAGCTCGTCCGTGGGCTCGTCGCCCCCCGAGTCGTCCCCCGAGTCCTCGGCGGTGTCGTCGAGGTCGGCTGCGTCCTCGTCGGCGTCGTCGTCGGCGGGTTCGGAGCGATCGGTGTCGTCGTCCTGGTCGTCGCGTTCGGTCACGGAGGTGGTGCGGTCGTCGTCGCCCTCGGTCACGGAGGTGGTGCGGTCCGCGGAGCGCTCCTCCGACGATGGCGCTGCCGTGGAGCGCTGCGGACCGGTCGAGCCGGTGCTGGTGCCGCCGTCGTCGGTCGATGCGTTCGCGACGCCCTGACCGGCGGCGATCGCCGCGCCCAGCCCTGCCGTCATCACCCCGACCCGCAGCCATTGCACCGACCTGTGCGGCGGAGTGGGTTTGCGGTGACGGCCCCGGCGTGTGGTTCTGCGCTGGTTGTCGACGGCCATGAGGGCACCCCCGGTTTGCGTCAGCGTCCCTGGATGGGGCGGTTCGCCGCCTGAGCTTACGCCGCCGTCAATGCCCGGTCTGTCACACGAACGGACGAATCCCGGCCCGCGCGCCGGTGACGCGGTTACTAGGGTGGTGCCCATGATTGGTGTGACCCGCGACGGCCACGTGATGACCTTGGAGATGCAACGCCCGGAGCGCCGCAACGCGCTCAACACCGAACTCGTCGACAGCCTGCGCGAGGCGGTCGAGCACGCCGCGGCCCAGGATATCCGGGCGATCGTGATCACCGGGCAGGGCACGGTGTTCTGCGCCGGCGCCGACCTGTCCGGTGACGTGTTCGCCGCCGACTTCCCGGACAAGGCGATCGCGCTGAACAAGGCCATCGACGCGGCCCCGATGCCGGTGATCGCCGCGATCAACGGCCCGACCATCGGCGCCGGGGTGCAGCTGGCCATGGTGTGCGATCTGCGAGTGGTCGCCCCGGACGCCTACTTCCACTTCCCGATCGCCAAATATGGTTTGGCACTTGATAACTGGAGTGTACGGCGACTGTCCACCCTGGTCGGTTACGGCCGGGCGCGGGGGATGCTGCTGGCCGCCGAGCGGTTGGACGCCGACACCGCGCTGATGACCGGGATGGCGAACCGGCTCGGCACGCTGGCCGATGCACAGGCCTGGGCCGCCGAGATCGCGAACCTGGCGCCCCTGTCGGTGCGGCACTCCAAGCGGGTGCTCAATGACGACGGCGCCTACGAGGAGCCGCTGCCGGTGCACAAGGAAGGGTTCGACCGGGCCTGGGGCAGCAAGGACGTCATCGAGGCGCAGGTGGCGCGCATCGAGAAGCGGACCCCGAACTTCCAGGGCGCCTGATGCTCGCGCGGGCGGCACTGCGGTTGGGGGTCGGCACGGCCTCGCTGGTGGCCGGCGGCTGGGTGCTGCGGGCGTTACAGGGCACCCCGGCGTCGCTCGGCGCCGCCCCCGCGGAGATCGCACCCGTGGCGCGGCGGTCGCCGAACTACCGGGACGGCAAGTTCGTCAACCTGGAACCCCCGTCGGGCATCACGATGGACCGCGAGATGCAGCGCATGCTGCTGCGCGACCTCGCCAACATGAGGGCGCTGGGAAAGCCACCCAAACCGATCCCGCTGGCCGCGCCGCCCGCCGGTGACCCGGCGCCGGCGCAGGCCGCGGCCCGCTGGTACGGCCACTCCAGCGCGCTGATCGAGGTCGACGGATACCGGGTGCTGGCCGACCCGGTGTGGAGCAGGCGCTGCTCCCCGTCGCGCGCGGTGGGCCCGGAGCGGATGCACGAGGTGCCGGTGCCGCTGGAGGCGCTGCCCGCGGTCGACGCGGTGATCATCAGCCACGACCACTACGACCACCTCGACATCGACACCGTCGTCGCGCTGGCCCGCAGCCAGCGCGCGCCGTTCGTGGTGCCGGTCGGCATCGGTGCGCACCTGCGCAAGTGGGGGATCCCCGGCAGCCGCATCGTCGAGCTGGACTGGTACGAGTCCCACACCATCGGGGAACTCACGCTGGTCTGCACCCCGGCCCGGCACTTCTCCGGCCGGTTGTTCACCCGGGACACCACGCTGTGGGCGTCCTGGGTGATCAAGGGCGCCACGCACAGCGCGTTCTTCGGCGGCGACACCGGCTACACCAAGAGCTTCGCCGAGATCGGTGCCGAATTCGGCCCGTTCGACCTGACGGTGCTGCCGATCGGCGCCTACCACCCGGCGTTCGCCGACATCCACATGAACCCCGAGGACGCGGTACGTGCACACCTGGACCTGGCCGACCGGCAGGCCGGCGTGATGGTGCCGATCCACTGGGCGACGTTCCGGCTGGCCCCGCACCCGTGGGCCGAACCGGCCGAGCGGCTGGTCACCGCCGCCGAGGCCGAGGGGGTCCGCATCGCCGTGCCGATCCCGGGTGCGCAGGTCGACGTCGAGTCGGACTTCGACCCGTGGTGGCGGATGTAAGCCGGTCCGAGGCGTTACGGTGCTGGTCATGAATGCACCGGCCCGGGTGGCCACGTTCGCAGTGCTGGCCGCCGTGAGCCTGGCCGGGGCGGGGTGCGGCGCCGACAGCGCCGAACCCACCAGCTCCCCGTCCCGTTCCGCGCAGCAGCGCTCCGACGCCCCGCCGCCGCTGGTGCCCGGCGTGCCGCTGCCCGAGAACGCGGTGGCCGACGCGGTGTCGCAACTCGACGGCTTGGTCGAGGACCTGATGGCCGAGTCGGGCATCCCCGGGATGGCGGTTGCCGTCGTGCACGAGGGGAAAACGGTGTACGCCAAGGGTTTCGGCGTCAAGAGCACCGAGCGTCCCGACGAGCCGGACAACCGGGTCGACCCCGACACCGTGTTCCAGCTGGCCTCGCTGTCCAAACCGCTGAGCGCGACGGTGGTGGCCCAGCAGGTCGGGCAGGGCCGGGTCGGCTGGGACACCCCGCTCACCGAGCAGCTGCCGTGGTTCGCGCTGTCGGACCCGGTGGTGACCCCGATGGTCACCGTGGGTGACATGTTCGCGCACCGCTCCGGGCTGCCCGACCACGCCGGGGACAAACTCGAAGACCTCGGCTACGACCGGCGCGCCGTGCTGGAGCGGCTGCGACAGCTGCCGCTGGCACCGTTCCGGATCTCCTACGCCTACACCAACTTCGGGCTCACCGCGGGCGCCGAGGCGGTGGCCGCCGCCGCGGGCAAGCCGTGGGAGGAGCTGGCCGGCGAGGTGCTGTTCGGGCCGCTGGGCATGGCGTCGACGAGCTACGAGTTCAGCGACTACGAGGCCAGGGCGAACCGGGCGATCGGCCACATCCACGTCGACGGCCGCTACGAACCGCGGTATGTGCGCGATCCGCAGCCCGAATCCCCGGCCGGCGGGGCCAGTTCTTCGGTCAACGACCTGACCAAGTGGCTGGCGATGGTGCTGGCCGACGGTGAGCACGACGGCGGCCAACTCATCGACCCGAAGGCGCTGCTGCCCGCCCTGACCCCGCAGATCGTGTCGGCCCCCGCCTCGGAACCGGCGATGCGGTCGGGCTTCTACGGTTTCGGGTTCAACGTCGGGACCACGCCGGCGGGCCGCACCCAGCTCAGCCACTCCGGCGCCTTCGAACTCGGCGCGGGAACCAACTTCGTGATCCTGCCCTCGGCCGACGTCGCCATCGTCGCGCTGACCAACGCCACCCCGTCGGGTATCCCCGAGACGCTGACCGCCCAGTTCGCCGACCTGGTGCAGTTCGGCGAGATCCGCGAGGACTGGTATGCGCTGTACTCGCAGCCGTTCGCCGAGATGGAGGAGCCGGTCGGATCGCTGGTGGGCAAGCAGCGCCCGGCGAACCCGGCCCCGCCAGGCCCGCTGAGCCGGTACGCCGGGGTGTACCGCAACGACTACTGGGGCGAGGCCACCGTCACCGACCGCGACGGCCACCTCGAGCTGACCCTCGGCCCCAGCGGGCGGTTCACGTTGGAGCACTGGGATGGTGACGTGTTCACGTTCTCGTTCGTCACCGAGAACGCGCCGCCGGGCACCGTCTCGGCGGCCACCTTCGACGGTGACGAGCTGACGCTGGAGTACTACGACGACGTCGGGCGAGGAGTTTTCCTGCGATGACCACCACCTCCGTTATCGGCGGCCTGTCCGACACCGAGGTCGCCCAGCGCGTCGCCGAGGGCAAGACCAACGACGTCCCCACCCGGGCCGCACGCAGCGTCTCGGAGATCATCCGCGGTAACGTCTTCACCCGCATCAACGCCATCCTCGGCGTGCTGCTGATCATCGTGCTGGCCACCGGCTCGGTGATCAACGGGGCGTTCGGTCTGTTGATCATCGCCAACAGCGCGATCGGCATCATCCAGGAGCTGCGCGCCAAGCAGACACTGGACAAACTGGCCATCGTCGGTCAGGCGAAACCGTTGGTGCGCAGGCAATCCGGTACCGCTGCACTGGCCCCCAGCGAGGTCGTGCTCGACGACGTCATCGAGCTGGGGCCCGGTGACCAGATCGTCGTCGACGGGGTGATCCTCGAGGAGGCAAACCTCGAGGTCGACGAGTCCCTGCTCACCGGGGAGGCCGACCCGATCGCCAAAGACCCAGGGGACCAGGTGATGTCGGGCAGCTTCGTGGTGGCCGGCAGCGGCGCCTACCGCGCCACCAAGGTCGGCAGGGAGGCCTACGCCGCCAAGCTGGCCGAGGAGGCCTCCAAGTTCACGTTGGTGAAATCCGAACTGCGCAACGGGATCAACAAGATCCTGCAGTTCATCACCTACCTGCTGGTGCCGGCCGGCGCGCTGATCATCTACACCCAACTGTTCACCACCGGTGCCGGGTGGCGGGAATCGGTGCTGCGCATGGTCGGGGCGCTGGTGCCGATGGTGCCCGAGGGCCTGGTGCTGATGACCTCGATCGCGTTCGCCGTCGGGGTGATCCGGTTGGGCCGCAGGCAATGTCTGGTCAACGAGCTGCCGGCCATCGAGGGGCTGGCCCGCGTCGACGTGGTGTGCGCGGACAAGACCGGAACGCTGACCGAGAACGGGATGCGGGTCTGCGACCTGAAGAAGTTCGACGGGGACCTGGCGGCGGACGTGTTGGCCCAGCTGGCCGCCGACGACACCAGGCCCAACGCCAGCATGGCCGCCATCGCCGAGGCCTACAAGATGCCGCCGGGCTGGACGGCCACCGCGACAGCGCCCTTCAAGTCGGCCACCAAGTGGAGCGGCACCTCCTACCAGGACCACGGCAACTGGGTGATCGGCGCCCCCGACGTGCTGCTGGAGCCGGGCTCGCCGGTGGCCGAGGAGGCCGAGCGGATCGGGGCCCGCGGGTTGCGAGTGCTGCTGCTGGGTTCGAGCGACGTGCCCGTCGACGACCCTGCCGCGCCGGGCACCGTCACCCCGGTCGCGCTGGTGGTGCTCGAACAGCGCATCCGCCCCGACGCCCACGACACCCTGGTCTACTTTGCCTCGCAGAAGGTTTCGATCAAGGTGATCTCCGGCGACAACGCCGTCTCGGTGGGGGCGGTGGCCGCCTCGCTCGGGTTGGCGGGCGAGACGATGGACGCCCGCAACCTGCCGGAGCAGCCCGACGCGCTGGCCGACACGCTGGAGGAGTGCACGACGTTCGGGCGGGTGCGCCCCGACCAGAAGCGGGCCATGGTGCACGCGCTGCAGTCGCGTGGGCACACGGTGGCGATGACCGGTGACGGCGTCAACGACGTGCTGGCGCTCAAGGACGCCGACATCGGCGTCGCGATGGGTTCGGGCAGCTCGGCGTCCCGTGCGGTGGCCCAGATCGTGTTGCTGGACAACAAGTTCGCCACCCTGCCCTATGTCGTTGGTGAGGGCCGCCGGGTGATCGGCAACATCGAGCGGGTGTCGAACCTGTTCCTGACCAAGACGGTGTACTCGGTGCTGCTGGCGGTGCTGGTCGGGTTGGCGGGACTGTCGGCGGAGATCTTCGGCACCGACCCGCTTCCGTTCCCGTTCCAGCCGATCCACGTCACGATCGCGGCCTGGTTCACTATCGGCATCCCGGCGTTCATCCTGTCGCTGGCACCCAACAACGAACGCGCCCATCCCGGGTTCGTGCGGCGGGTGATGACCTCGGCGCTGCCGTCGGGCCTGATCGTCGGGACAGCGACGTTCGCGTCCTATCTGGTGGCCTACGAGGGGCGGGCGGCCAGCGCCGCCGAGCAGACCCAGGCGTCGACGGCCGCGCTGATCACGCTGCTGGTCTCGGGGGTGTGGGTGCTCGCGGTGGTGGCCCGCCCCTACGAATGGTGGCGGGTGGCGCTGGTCGCGCTGTCCGGGCTGGCCTACGTCGTGATCTTCAGCATCCCGCTGGCCAGGGAGCTGTTCATGCTCGACCCGTCGAACGTGGCGACCACGTCGACGGCGCTGGGCATCGGGCTGCTGGGGGCGCTGGCGGTCGAGGTGGGCTGGTGGGCCCAGGGCGCGGTGCTGGGGGAACGGCGCACGCTGTGGCGCCCCCGGCAGCGGTAGGGTTGACACCATGGGATTTCTGGATAAGGCCAAGGACCTGCTGTCCAAGAATGCCGACAAAGTGGACACCGTGATCGACAAGGCCGGTGACCTGGTGGACAAGAAGACGCAGGGCAAGTACGCCTCGACCGTCGACAAGGTGCAGGACGCGGCGAAGAAGGCGGTGCAGGACACCAACCCGTCCGGCACCGACCCGCAGGGCCAGCAGCCCGGCACCACCCCGCCGGATCAGCAGCCGCCGACCGCCCCGCCCACCTCGTAGCGTCATGGCAAAACTCTCGGTCTCGGTCGACGTGCCGTTGCCGCCGGAAGCGGCGTGGCAGAACGCGTCGGACCTGTCGCGGTTCAAGGAATGGCTGTCCATCCACCGGGTGTGGCGTTCGGCGCTGCCCGAGGTCATCGAGAAGGGCACCCAGCTCGACTCCATCGTCGAGGTCAAGGGCATGGCCAACCGGGTCAGGTGGACGGTGGTGCACTACCGCCCGCCGGAGGCGATGACCCTCAACGGTGACGGCAAGGGCGGTGTCAAGGTCAAACTGATCGGCAAGGTCAAACCCAACGGCGACGGTTCGACGGTGACGTTCGACGTGCACCTGGGCGGGCCTGCGCTGTTCGGCCCGATCGGGATGGTGGTCGCCGGCGCGCTCAGGGGTGACATCCAGGAGTCACTGAACCGGTTCAAGACGGTCTTCGCGCCCTCGTAGAGAGAACGCCTCGGCGACAACGCCGTCGGTCGGCCTCACCCGGTCATGTCGGCCAGCGACCGCGCGGCCGGCCCGGTGTACAGCGCGCCCGGGCGCACCAGCTTGCCCAGCCGTTTCTGTTCCAGGATGTGCGCCGACCACCCCGCGGTGCGCGCACAGGTGAACATCGCCGGCATCATCGGGGCCGGCACGCCGGCGAAGTCGAGGATCACCGCGGCCCAGAACTCCACGTTGGTCTCGATCGGATGGTCCGGGCGGCGTTCCCGCAGCTCGGCCAGGGCGGCCTGCTCGAGCGCCGCGGCGGGCTCGAACCGGGGCGCACCGACCCGCGCCGCGGTGGCGCGCAGCACCCGGGCGCGGGGATCCTCGGCGCGGTACACGCGGTGGCCGAAGCCCATCAGTCGCTCGCCCCCGTCGAGGATCGATCTGACCACCGCCGCCGCGTCGCCGGTGCGTTCGACCTCCTGCACCATCGGCAGCACGCGGGCCGGGGCGCCGCCGTGCAGCGGCCCGCCCATCGCGCCGACCGCACCGGACATCGCGGCCGCGACGTCGGCGCCGGTCGAGGCGATCACCCGGGCGGTGAACGTCGAGGCGTTCATGCCGTGTTCGGCGGCGCTGACCCAGTAGGCGTTGATCGCCTCGACCTGGCGCGGGTTGGGCTCACCGCGCCAGCGCGCCATGAATTGCCCGGCGGCGGTGGGGTGGCAGTCGATGACCGACTGCGGCACCGGCGGCCGCACCGAACCGCGCGCCGACTGCGCGACGAACGACAGCGTGATCGCCGAGACCCGGGCCAGGTTCTCCCGAGCCGTTCGGTCGTCGATGTCCAGGGCCGGGCGCAGGTTCCACCTGCCGCTGAGCATCGCCAGGCCCGCCTGCACGTCGGCGCACAGGTTGGTTCCCGAGAACGGCAGCTCGTCGGGCTCGGCCGGCGGTAGGCCGGCGCCCAGCTCGCCGTCCACCAGCAGGGCCCACACATCACCGAAATCGATTCGGCGAGAGATCAACTCGTCGACGTCGACGCCCCGGTAGCGCAGCGCGCCACCGTCCCGGTCGGGTTCGGCGATCTCGGTGGTGAACGCGGTCACCCCGGCCAGGCCGGGGGCGATGCGGTGTTCGTCGATGGTGGCGGTCATGGTGGGCTCCCCTATCCGACCCGGGCCAGCATGGGGCCTGCCGTGCCGAGTTGCTCGAAACGGCGGCCCCGCTCGACCCGCCGGCCGTTGTCGTCGGCCGCGCCCAGTGCGGCCAGTTGATAACGCAGCGCGGTGCCGACCCGCACGCAGAACTCCTCGGGTTCGGCTGCGGCGTCCGGGTATTCGGGGATGATGTGATCGATGATCCCGGTGCCGAGCAGGTCGGCCGAACGCACGCCCTGCGCCGCCGCCATCTCGGCGGCATGGCTGGTGTCGTGGTGCAGGATCGTGCTGGCCCCCTCCGGCGGCAGCGGCGACAGCCAGCCGTGTTGGGCGGCCAGCACCCGGTCGGCGGGCAGCAGCGCCAGCGCGCCGCCGCCGGTGCCCTGACCGAGCAGCACCGACACCGTCGGCACCGGCAGCTCGATCATGTCGGCGATGCAGCGGGCGATCTCGCCGGCCAGGCCGCCCTCCTCGGCGGCGCGCGACAGCGCCGCACCGGCGGTGTCGATGACGGTCACCAGCGGCAGGTTCAGCTCGGCGGCCAGCCGCATCCCACGGCGGGCCTGGCGCAGCGCGCCGGGACCGAGCGGGGTTTCCGGGGTCTGGCCGAGGCGGTCCTGGCCGAGCAGCACGCACGGCCGGTCGCCGAACCGGGTCAGCGCCAACAGCAGCCCGGGGTCGTTCTCACCCTGCCCGGTTCCGTTGAGCGCCAACATGTCCGATGCGGCATGCCGGAGCAGGTCACGCACCCCGGGCCGGTCGGGTCTGCGGGTGGCGGTCACCGAATGCCAGGCCGGCACGTCGACGGTGCCGGCCCACGCCGGCGCGGGCAGCACCCGTGCGCGCCGCGGCGCGGACAGGATGTGCAGCGCACGGTCGATCATGGCCGCCAGATCGTCGAGGGCGACGACGGCGTCGATGAGCCCGCAGGCGAGCAGGTTCTCCGAGGTCTGCACGTCCGCGGGGAACGGTGCGCCGTAGAGCGCCTGGTAGACCCGCGGCCCCAGGAAGCCCACCAGCGCACCGGGTTCGGCGAAGGTGACGTGACCCAGCGACCCCCAGGACGCGAACACCCCGCCGGTGGTGGGGTCACGCAGGTACACCAGGTAGGGCAGGTGCGCGGCCTTGTGGTCCACCACGGCCGCGGTGATCTTGACCATCTGCAGGAACGCGGTGGCGCCCTCCTGCATGCGGGTGCCGCCGGAGGTCGGCAGCGCGACGAGCGGCAGGCCCTCGGCGGTGGCCCGCCGGATCGCGGTGGTCAACCGTTCCCCGGCGGCGACGCCGATCGAGCCGCCAAGAAAACCGAAGTCGCACACCAGCATTGCGACGTGGCGGCCGCGGATGGTGGCCTGCCCGGTCAGCACGGCCTCGTCCAGACCGGTGTGCACCCGGGCGCGGGCCAGCTCGGCGGCGTAGCCGAGGTTCATCGGCGGGTCCACCGGCGCGACGTCCCAGGACCGCCACGACCCCGCGTCGGCCAGCGTCTCGATCACCGCCCACGCGCCCGGCCGGGTCATCACGACCTCACCCGCAGCGCATCGACCAGCGCGTTGTCGGCGCCCAGCACCGGGGGTGCGGAGTGGCTGCGCCGGGTCCGCTCGGATCCGTCGGCGTCGAAGAAGCGTAGTGGGGGACCGGGCAGTTCGATGTGGCCCAGGGTGTCGTGGTCGACGCCGATGAGCAGTCCCTGCGAGCGGGTCTGCTCCCACTCGTACACCTCGCGGATCGAGCGGATCCGCCCGGCCGGCACCCCGATCCGGTCCAGCTTCTCCAGCAGTTCGTCGGTCGAGTACAGCGAGAACACGCTCTGCACCAGCTCGTTGACGCGTTTCTGGTTGGCCACCCGGTCCGGGTTGGTCTCCAGGCCCGGGTTGGCCGGGTCGATCCCGAAACCGGCGCAGAACCGGTGCCACAGGCCCTCGCTGCCCACGGCGATCTGCACCGCGCCGTCGGCGGTGTCGAACAGGCCGTACGGGCAGATCGACGGGTGGTGGTTGCCGGTCGCCTCGCCGATCTGGCCGGCCACCGTCCACTTGGTGCCCTGGAAGGCGTGCACGCCGACCACCGCGGCCAACAGCGACGAGCGCACCACCTGGCCGCGGCCGGTGCGCTCCCGCTCCTGCAGCGCGGCGACGACGCCGAACGCGCCGTACATGCCGGCCAGCAGGTCGGCGATCGGAACCCCCACGCGCTGAAGGTCATTGGGGCCCGGTCCGGTCACCGACATCAGGCCGGCCTCGCCCTGGGCGATCTGGTCGTAGCCGGCGCGGGCGGCCTCGGGTCCGTCGTGGCCGAACCCGCTGATCGACAGCACCACCAGGCGCGGGTTGAGCCGTTCGAGTTCGCGGTGGGAGAAGCCGAGCCGGTCCAGCACGCCGGGCCGGAAGTTCTCCATCAGCACGTCGGCGCGGGTCAGCAGCTCGGTGAGCGCGTGCTTGTCGGCGTCGTCCTTGAGGTCGAGGGTGACGGACTTCTTGTTGCGGTTCGCGCACAGGAAGTAGGTGGATTCCCGTGCGGCGCCTTCGGGTTCGACGAACGGCGGGCCCCAGCCACGGGTGTCGTCACCGCCGTCGGGATGTTCGACCTTGATGACCTCGGCGCCGAGGTCGCCGAGCATCATCGCGGCGTGCGGGCCGGCCAGCGCGCGGGTGAGGTCGACGACGACCAGGCCGTGCAGAGGTCCGGGCGGAGAGGTCGGGTGCGGGGTGCTGGTCATCGGTCTACCTCCGGACTAGTGGATTGGTGTCCTAGTGGACTAGCCAATTAAGCACAACACCTGCGACCGACGATGTCAACAGAGCGGACGCTGTGACTTACCGCACTGACTTGCCCGGCCGCACAGGCGGTTTCGGCAGGCCAACGGCGCCCGCGGCCGGGGTGGCCGGGGCGCCGTTGGGCATCGGGATCAGAGCCAGCCGGGTGCGACCAGCACGGCCCACGCGATGAGTGGTCCAACGGCTACCACGATCGCGCTGTAGCGCAGTATCTGTTTGTAGAAGCTGTCCCGGTCCACGCCCTGGGCGTTGGCGAGCACCAGCGCACCGTTGGTGGAGAACGGGCTGACGTCCACGATCGTCGACGAGATCGCCAGCGCGACAATGACTCCCACCGGCCCGATCTCACCGGCCAGCAGCAGCGGCACGGCCAGCGGGATGGTGGCGCCCAGGATGGCCACCGAGGAGGCGAAGGCGGACACGATCGCGCCCAGATAGCACAGCAGCAGGGCGACCAGCAGCGGCATGCCGATGCTCGCGACACCGTTGCCGACCCACTCGACGCTGCCGGCCTCCTGCAGCACCCCGACGAAGGTGAGCACCCCGCCGATCAGCAGCACCGTGGACCAACTGATCTGGGACACCGCGCCTTTCTGCGCCTTGGGAGAGGCCAGGGCCAGCACGGCCGCGACGGTCATCGACACGAAGCCGATGTCGAGGTCCAGCACCAGCGAGAACAGGCCCAGCGCGCCGAGTCCGATCAGGGTGAGCACCTGGCTGAACGACACCGCATGCCGGGGCAGCGGGCTCGTCGGCGAGTTGGGCGGGGCGACCAGCGTGGTGGCCGAGGCGCTGGTGCCGTGTCCGGAGAACACCGGTGACCCGCCGGGGGGACTCTTCGGGCTCGACCCGCTCACCGCGTCGCCGCCGTCACCGCTGCCGATGCCGGTGAGGTCGTCGAGACCGTCGTGGATGGTGCGGCCGAGCAGCTTGCGGCCACCGAGGAAGGCGAACAGCAGCACGCCGATGCCGGCGTTGAAGAACAGACTGCCCAGGAACAGGGTCAGGGGGCTGTTGACCAGGCCCGCCTTCTCGGCGATGTTGTTGACCGTGACGCCGTAGATGGAGATCGGGGAGAAACCACCGGCCTGCGCGCCATGGATCACCATCATGCCCATCAGCAGCGCGTTGATCTTGTACTGCCGGGCGAAGGTCAGCGCGATCGGGGCGATGATCGCCACCGCCGCGGGCCCGAGGGCGCCCAGGGCGGTGAGCACGCCGGTGATGCCGAACATCACCCACGGGATGAAGGCCACCCGCCCGCGTACCAGGCGTAGCGCCCCGCGGACCATCAGGTCGACGGTTCCGTTGTTCTGGGCGATGGCGAACAGATAGGTGACGCCGACCAGCGTCAGGAACAGGTCGCTGGGGAAGCCGGCGATGATGTCGTCGGTGTTCATGCCCACGGCCACCGTGCCGACCAGGAACGCGGCGACGAAGCCCAGCGTCCCCATGTTGATCGGCAGCAGGGTCGCGGCCACGAACATCGCGACGAGGGCGAGGATCGGGATGAGCTCTAGTGGCATGGCAATCTCCGTGATCGCTACAGTGGAAGGGAGCGGTGGCTCACTGGCCTAGCCATTACACCAGTGGGCTGGGTCACTGTCAACAGGAAATGTGAGCTGTCCTGCGTGGAGTGCCCGTGGCCTGGGAGTATCCTGTGGTCCAGAGAGTAGGTGAGTCAGTGGTAGAGCAACTCAGACCTGTCACGCGACCACGGTTGTACGAGGTCATCGTCGAGCAGTTGTGCGCGTACATCGCCGACAATGCGATGGAGCCGGGGGACCGTTTGCCGGCCGAGCGGGAGCTCGCCGCCAAGTTGGGAGTCAGCCGCGCCTCGTTGAGTCAGGCCCTCGTCGCGCTCGAGGTTCAGGGCGTGTTGTCGGTGCGGCACGGGGACGGCGCGATCCTGATCCGGCGGCCCACCGAGGAGCGCGCCATCAAGGCGCTGCGCGAGCACGCCGATCGGATCCCCGACATCATCGAGGCGCGGGAGGCGCTCGAGGTCAAGCTGGCCGGGCTGGCCGCGCTGCGGCGCACCGATGCCGAGATGGCGGCCATCGACGCGGCGATCGAGGAGATGGAGCGCGAGGTCGCCGCGGGGGAGCGCGGTGTGGTGGGCGACGAGATGTTCCACGAGGCCATCACCACCGCCGCGCACTCGTCGCTGTTGGCCAAGCTGATGCACGAGATCTCCGGCCTGGTGCGCGAGACACGGATCGAGTCGCTGTCGCAACAGGATCGGCCCCGGGCCTCGCTCGAGGGGCACCGGCGCATCGCCGACGCCGTGCGCAAACAGGACCCGACCGAGGCCGCGCTCGCGATGGCCGACCACATCCGGCTGGTGTCCGACGTGGCGCTGCTGCGCGCCGCCGACTGACCGTCAGGCCGTCTGACGGACGGACGGAATCCCCCTCGGCGTCAGGGTTTTCCGGCTTGCTGTTGTCGGGCTGCCTGGCGCGCTTCCCGCTCGTCGTGGATGCGGACCAGTTCGCGGAACCCGATCCGCTGGTATTGGGGGATCGGCTGAATGCCCCACACGTCACGGGCGGTGTCCTTGCCCTCGGCGCCCTCGGGTGGACCGAACGCCGGATAGGGGACCTGGCACTCGAGTTCGTCGTCGGAGTAGCGGACTTTCAGTAGCTCACTGCAGATCTCGGTGAGACTCAGGGTCGGATAGCCGTAGTAGACCGCCATGAACGGCAACGTGAACGCGCCCTCGATGACCAGTGCGACCAGACAGACCAGCACCGCGCGTTTGATCCACTTGTGCATCCTGGCGTAGTAGGGGGTCGTTCCCGGCGGCAATCCGGGTGCGGACTTCTCGTCGGTGGTGCTCATCTGTGCTCCTCGAAGCCGTTCAGTCGGTGAAGATTTCGCGGTTGACCGTGTGCAGGTAGGGGATGGCCAGGAACGGGGTGATGTAGAAGATGTCGTAGAGCCACCACCCGATGACGGGGAACACCACGCCGGCGTAGCGGACGTCGGCGAACATCGTCATGTTGAACACGTAGGCCGACCAGATCACGATGCCCATCCAGCAGGTGACGATCATCCATTGGTGGCCCCAGCGTTTCATCTGGAGGAAGCCGATCGCGGCGGCCACCCGCATCGAGAACACGGTGAAGATCAGCCCGGCGACGTAGGCCTTCTCGCCGGGTCCGGCGGAGCCGCCGACCCACAGTTCGTTGTAGTGCCAGAAGTAACCGGCGTCGAACATGTTGCCCCAGCCCACCATCAGCACCCGGTTGATCAGGGTGTGGCTGGCCACCAGGTCCAGCGCCCAGCCCAGGCTGTTGAGCATCCCGTCGATCAGCACCAGGTAGCCGATGAGCGTGACGATCATGGGCCGCATCGACAGCCCGGCGCGCGCCGCCTGCCGCTGCAGCCAGACTCCGCGCATGAAGATGGGGAACCCGATCAGGCCGGGCGCCCACATCCCCATCAGCGCGGCGCCGACGATCATCCACTTGTCGGCGCGGCGCTGCGCGAGCCGGGACTGCTCGTGGTGCTCGTCGAGTCCGACGGCGGGCCGGATCAGGGTCACAACTCCCACCACCCCCGGACGAACGACATGTACAGCTGGATCAGGAACATCGCCAGCAGGTAGCCGTAGATCACCACCTGCAGCACGATGAGCGCGCCTTTGCGCTTGCGTTCCTTCTGGTCCACCATGGCCCGTCTCCCTCCTAGATCGCGGTGTCGGCGTCGGCGAGGGCCGCCGCGGCGACCTCGAGTAGTCCCTCGGTGATGGCGCTGTCGCTGGACAGCGGGGCCAGGACGGCGGCCTCGGCGGCCTCCAGTTCCGTTGCGCCCGCGACGATCAGGTGTGCTGCGGTGACCAGCACCCGGGTCGAGGGCGGCTCGAAGTGGAATGTCGCGTCCGCGGTGCGGATCGCGGTGGCACACCGCACCAGGCGCTGGGCGGTGCCCGGTGCGACCCCGGTCTCGGCGACGACGACGTCGGCCTCCCGGTCGGCGGGCAGGTAGTGCATGGGCAGGGTGACGAAGCGCTGCCGGAACGATGGCTTGAGCTCCTTGAGCGAGCTGCGGTAGGCCGGGTTGTACGAGCACACCAGCATGAAGGTGTCCGGCGCGGGCACCACCTCGCCGGCCCGGTCCAGGAACAGGGTGCGGCGGTGATCGGTCAGCGAGTGCAGCACGGCCAGCGAGTCGTGCCTGGCTTCGACCACCTCGTCGAGGTAGCAGATGGCGCCGGCCTTGACCGCGCGGGTCAGCGGGCCGTCGGTCCAGAGCACGTCGCCGCCGGTGACCGTGAACCGGCCCACCAGATCCGAACTGGTCAGGTCGTCGTGGCAGCTGATCGTGACGACCGGGCGGCCCAGCAGCGCCCCCATGTGCTCGATCAACCGGGTCTTGCCGCAACCGGTCGGGCCGGTGAGCATGACGGGCAGCCGCTGCCGGTAGGCTCGCTCGAACAGCTGCACCTCGGTGCCGCTGGCGTAGTACGTATCGGTCATGTCGATACCAACTCCCGATGGACGTGGGCGAGGACTCGGGGTAGGTCTTCGACCCGGCGGATCCGCTGGGATCGTTTGGCCCCGAACACTTCCGGCAGCGGGTCCACCCGGGTGGGCCCGACGCCGATGTAGTACATGCGCACCCCGGCGTCGCGGGCCTCCTCGACGGCGTGGGCGGCGTCGGCCCAGGCGTAGCGGCCCTCGTATCCTTCGTCGGAGATCAAACCGTCACCGATGACGATCAGCAGCCGCCGCTCCGAGGGCTGGTCGAGCAACCTGTTGGTGAGGTGCCGCAGCGGTGCTCCCAGCCGGGTGTAGCCGCCGGTGGTCAGCCCGATGGCCCCGGGTGGGACGAACCTGCGGTCGGGAAAGTCCTTGAGGCAGTTGACCTCCACCCGGTGGCGGGTGTTGCCGGTGAAGGTGAAGATCCCGTGGCGTTCCCGGCTGGCGGTCAGCGCGCGGGACAGCGCGTCGGCGCACGCCAGCTCGAGCTCGAACAGGGTGCCACCGTGCACGCCGAGCGACGAACTTCCGTCGAGCAGCACCGCGGTGGTGACGTCCCGGCCGGCCGGGAGCAGGTCGCGGAAGATGCGCGGTTCGACGGCTCGGCCGGCGCTCAGGTCGAGGTGGTAGCGGACGTACTGGTCGACGTCGAGGTCCGCACCGTCCTCGAGCCGGTTCGTCATCGCGCGGTGGGTGTTCTGCTCGAACCACTTCCCGACGTCGACGGTGACTGCCCGCGGGTCGGCGCCGCGGCCGTCGTGCCGGCGCTCGAGGACGGCGACGTGGTCAGGCAGGAAGCTCTTGGTCCAGTCGTTCCATTCCGGGTAGGGGATGCCGGGGCGGTGCTCGGGCGTGGTGTCGAGGTCGTTGTCCTGGGGTCGGCTCGGCGGGGGCAGGCTGGAGTTGCGTACCCCGCCGTCGCCACCCGCGGGTACCGAATGCGGTCGGGGCAGCCGTTTCTGGGCCGTCGTCCACGGCAGCCGCCCGAATGTGCGGCGCAGCGTGTCGGCCAGCCCGCGCGGTGCGGTGTGTGCCCGCGGCAGGCTGCCGAGCAGCGGATCGGTGTCCAGTGCCTGCGGGCCGCGGGCCAGCTCAACGGCCCGGTGCAGAATCTCCTCGGCATCGCAGTCCGCGTCGGCGGGGGACACGCCGGGCAACCGCGTGCGCAACTCGTCGAGCAGCCCCGGCCAGGTCGCCGCCACCCAGCCGAGCGCGACACCGGCCTCGACGAGGGTCAGGGCACGCAGCTCGCGCGCGGAGAGCTCGTGGAGCCGGAACGCGGTGAGCCGATCCTTCGACGGTGAACACTGCAGTGCCACACCGGCACTCAGCGTACGGCGGGTCCAGCCGGGGTGCGATGGGTACGGGACGTGGATGACCTGGAGTGCGGCATCGAGGCCGAAGCCTCGGTGCTGGCCGCCGACCAGTCGAGCGCCGGTGCGCCGCTGCGCACTGAGCGCGACCGCGGTGACGGCGCAGCTGCGTTCCAGCGCCATGGCGGGTGCCCCGGTCAGATCGTCCATCGGATCAGAACGTTCCGATGTTGGAGAACATCCAGTACCAGAACCAGATGATCAGCCCGGTGCCACCCCAGGCGGCCACGTAGCGCAGTATCTCGAACAGCCAGCCTGCCACGTCAGTTCTCCTCGTCGCCGGGAAATGTGCACGGTCTCGTCACTGGGCCGCCAGGCCTCGTCGGGCGGTGATGACCAGGTTGGCCAGCATCGCGTCGCGCCCCGCGCCGGCGGCGGTGGTGGTCAGCGCCCCGTAGATGCCGAGCAGGAAGAACACGGCGCCGTAGAAGGCGTCGACCTCGGGGTGCACCTCGCCGTCACCGCGGGCCCGTTCGATCTCCCGGACCAGCAGGACGATCAGCGGGTGGTCGTTCCAGGCGTCGGTGCTCGGGCGGGTCGGCGAGAAGTGCAGGGCCAGAAGCTCTTTGAACAGCAACGGGCCGAAGCGCCGCTCCAGGCCGGTGACCAGGCCCAGGACCGTCGTCAGCGCGGCCGGCAACTCGTGTGGACGGCGCAGGAAGCGGGTGAACTCGGCGGCCATCCGGGCCTCTTCGCGGCGTTCCAGCTCCAACAGCACATGCTCCTTGCTGGGGAAGTGGAAGTAGAAGGTGCCGTGCGCGACCCCGGCCGCGGTGACGATGGCACCGATGTCGGCGCCGGCCATGCCCGCGGTCCGGAACTCCGCGGTGGCAGCGCCGAGGATCCGTTCGCGCGTCTGGAGTCGCCGCGCGTGGCGCGTCGTCGGCGGTGCCGGAGCGTTCTTTCTGATCATTGTCACTGAGTTCAGTCGGTGAAAATCTCGCGGTTGACAGAGTGCAGGTAGGGGATGGCCAGGAACGGGGTGATGTAGAAGATGTCGTAGAGCCACCAGCCCACGACCGGCAGGACCACCCCGGCGTAGCGGACGTCGGCGAACATCGTCATGTTGAACACGTAGGTGCACCAGATGACGACGCCCATCCAGCAGGTGACGATCATCCACTGGTGGCCCCAGCGTTTCATCTGCAGGAAGCCGATGCCGGCGGCGATCCGCATCGTGAAGACGGTGAGGATCAGGCCGACCTCGAGGGCCTTCTCGCCGGGGCCCGCGGCACCGCCGAGCCAGAGCTCGTTGTAGTGCCAGAAGTAGCCGGCATCGAACATTGCACCCCAGCCGTTCAACAGGATCCGGGCCAGGATGGTGTGGTTGGCCACCAGGTCCAGCGCCCAGCCGACGGTGTTGATGGCGGCGTCGATGATCACCAGGTAGCCCAGCAGGGTGACCAGCATCGGCCGCACCGTCAGCCCGTCGTGCTGGGCCTTGCGCAGCAGCCATACTCCGCGCAGGAACAACGGAAGGCCGAAGATGCCGAGCGCGGCGGTGCCGATGAGCAGGCTGCCGGAGATCAGCCATCTGTCGGCGTGGCGCTGGGCGCGCTGCGAGGCGGCCAGGTGCTCGTCGAGCCCGCTCGCGGGCAGGCCCGGTGGCCGTGCGGTCCGAGCCCCTCGCAGATCCATTTCGCTGACTATAGTCAATCGACTTCAGGAGTCAATTCGGGTGCCGCACCTGAGTCCTTGACAAGGTCGGCGGCCGTTGCTAGCGTCCTTAACGTCATTAAAGACGTTTCCGGACGGGCAATGCCCGCCGGACAGCCTCTCCTGCAGGCGGATTGATGATTGCCAGAGACGAACCGGGCACGGCGTGGCTTCTTCGTTGTGGCTGCCCCTGGATCCTCACGCTCTGCACGCGCTGGTGCGTCGCTCGGAACGGGCCGATCCCGTGATCCTCGAATTACCCACTTCGCGTCCGTATCTTGTGATTTGGATGTTCACCAGTGCAACGGAAGAACGTCGGAACGGCATATGTGCAACAGGCCGACTGTGACCGCCCTAACTTCGTCCCATCGAACGATGTGCGTGACACGCACCGGTGCCAGCCTTGGCTGATGCACCCCACCGACGATGGAGCGGCCCGATGACACCGAGAGCACGGCCTCGACGGGAGTTGGCACATCGCACGTTTCGTGCTCGCGCTCTGCCAACGCGCGTGCTCGTCGCACTGATCGTCACAATGCTCGCTGTGGCGTGCGGTGGCCGAGGTGGCGACAGCGCTGTTCCCGACGGCACCGTGGTGGTTGGCGTGGCGACGCTACAGGAGCAACAGCCCGACCCGTTGATCGCCAATGTCGGGAGCAACCTGTACCCGGTCAAGTGGTCGGTCGGCGAGTTCCTGATCAATCGAGACGAGACCGGAGAACTGGTCCCAGGGCTGGCGGAGAACTGGGAGGTGAGTCCCGACGGTCTGTCGTGGACAGTGCGCCTCCGTCGCGATGTGTACATGCAGGACGGATCGCCCTTCACTGCCGCCGATGTGAAGACCAGTATGGACCGAGCCGTCGCGAACCAGGGTGACCCGTTGTTCTCGGGCTATGCCCTGTGGTCCTCGGTGGTGTCAACAGTCGATGTGGTCGACGAACACGCCATCCGTCTCACACTCGACCGGCCCTTCTCCAATGCACTGGTCGATGCGCCGGCACCCATCGCGAGCGGCTACTACCAGCGGGTGGGAGAGGCTGAGTTCCGGAGGAAGCCGATCGCCGCCGGGCCCTGGATCTTCGAATCACAGAAGCAGAATGACTCGATGTCGTTCCGCCGTTTCGAAGGCTTCTGGGACCCGTCCCGGACCCCCACTGCGAAAAGGTTGGTGCTCAGGATCATTCCGGACGAGACACAACGCGTGGCCGCCTTGCAGACGGGTCAGATCGACATCGCTGCGAACCTGAGCCCGGCCAGCATCTATCAGATCTCCGATGGAACAGTTGATGTACCTGATGCCAGCCAAGCCAACATCTACTTCCCGGATCTGTTCACCGGGAGGCCCGGGCGCGCAGCCGATCCGCGGGTCCGCCGCGCGCTGCTGATGGCCATCGACCGCCGAGGCATCGTCGATGTGCTCTATGGCGGCCGGGGTTCAGTGGCCAACAGCGCGTTCCTGCCGACCACACTCGGTTTCGAGCCTGCGCCCGACATACCCTATGACCCCGATGGGGCCAGGTCGCTGCTCGCCGAAGCCGGTGCCGAGGGGATGGAGTTCGAACTCACCACCTATGCCTCGTCGACGTCGGTAGCCGACGTCCAGAAGCTGGCCGAAACTGTGGTGAGCTACTGGCAACAAGCAGGTGTGAAGGCCAAACTCAACATCGTCGAGCCGGCGACCTACCTTGCAAACGTCCGGGCCCACAAGTACAGCGATGCGATAATCCTCTGCTCGCCAGGGTCATTGCTGGCCGACCCCAGCCAGTTCTCCACGTTCTTCTCGAGCCAAGGCGCCTACTCGGCATTGAAGAACGAGGGTATCGACAGACTTTTTCGTCAGCTCGACGAAACGAGGACGGTGGAAGACAAAGAAGCGGTTGCGCGTGAGCTGCAGCGCGAGCTGGACGAAAAGCAGTACAGCAGCCCGCTTGTCAATACCACTGCGGTTCACGGTGTAGGACCGCGAATCGCCGAATGGATCCCGATGGCCGGCAATCCGGTCCCGGGACCGTACTGGACGTTGGAGACGACGTGAGCGCTGACGACGGGCGGTCATGCGGATGCTGACATACGTGCTGGCCCGGCTCTGCCAGGGACTGGTCGGCCTGCTCATCGTGATGACCATCGTGTTCGCCATGGCCAGACTGAGCGGCGACCCGGCCACGCTCATGGCGCCGCCGCAGGCGTCGGCCGCCGACATCGAAACGGTCCGAGTCAATCTCGGCCTCGACCGGCCGGTACTCGAGCAGTACTGGGCGTACCTGAGCGGTCTGTTCCACGGTGATCTCGGCACTTCGACGAGCGCATCTGCCCCCGTCGCGGATCTGCTCTGGCCCGCGTTCCAGGAGACCGCTCACCTTGCCCTCGTCGCGCTCCTCCTGGCTGTTACGGTCGGGCTGCCATTGGGCTTCATCGCCGGCATACGGGCGGGCGGCCGAACCGACCTCGCGGTTCGAGTCGTCGCGCTACTCGGGCAGTCGATTCCGTCCTTCTGGCTCGGCATCGTACTGGTGATGGTCTTCGCTGTATGGCTCGGCGTGCTCCCAGCCCTCGGCAGCAACTCGGGTCTGACGAGTGTGATCCTGCCGGCCACGGCGTTGGCCGCCTTCCCGTTGGCGGCTTCGGCCAGATTGACCCGTTCCTCGGTCGTGGAGGTGATGCGTCGAGATTTCGTCACGTTCGTCGAGACGAAGGGGGTGCCGCCACGGGTCGTGTTCAAGCACATCGCCCGAAACGCTTCGCTGCCGGTGGTGACCCTGACAGGAATACAGATCGGTCAGTTGATCTCAGCCACGATCATCGTCGAGACCTTGTTCGCGTGGCCGGGACTCGGGCAGTTGGCGATCCAAGCGATCAACGCACGCGATTACCAGCTGCTCCAAGGCATCGTCGTCGTCGACACGGTGATATTCGTGGCGCTCTTGTTCGTGGTTGACCTGTCGTATGGCTATCTCGATCCGAGGGTACGGAGGGCACAACGTGCAGCAGGCTCCTAGTCGTGGCGTCTCGGGCACCACCGGCGAGAACTCCGTCAGACGCCGAACGCGGCGGCGTCCTCGCGATCGCGGGTCCCGCCGGCCCTGGCTCAGCGGATCGATCCTCGCGCTGTTCATCCTGAGTGGGGTGTTCGGCACGGTCATCGCGCCTGATGACCCGAACACGGTGAATCTCAGCGCAGCGCTGCGGCCTCCGGTTTTCATGGATGGCGGGAGTTGGAATCACGTTCTTGGCACCGACCAACTCGGCCGGGACGTCCTGAGCCGACTGCTTGCGGGCGCACAGGTTTCCTTCCTCGTGTGCCTGGCTGTGGTCGTCGGCGCAGGGATCATCGGCATCACTGTGGCAGTGACGGCCGGGTTCGTCGGCGGGCGCCTCGATGCCGTACTCACCCGTGCGACGGATGCGACGATGGCCTTCCCTTTCCTGCTGCTCGCCATCGTCATCGTGGGTGCGTACGGACCAAGCCTGCTCAATGTCATCATCGTCTTGGTCCTGGCCGGATGGCCACAGTACGCGCGTGTGCTGCGCAGCGAAGTGATCAGGCTCCGCACCCAGGACTTCGTGACCATGGTGCGGGTGATGGGTGGCGGAACCTTCTGGAGCGTGCGCACTCACGTGCTCCCCAATATCGCCGCCACTCTGCTGGTGCTGGCCACTCTGCAGCTCGGAACGGCCGTCATCGCGGAGGGTTCGTTGAGCTTTCTCGGCATCGGTGTCCCACCGCCGGCCGCCTCATGGGGCAACATGCTCGCCGACGGGCGGCGGTACCTCACCACGGCGTGGTGGTTGCCCACCTTTCCCGGTGTCTGCCTGAGCCTGACCGTGCTCGCCTCGAATCTGATGGGCGACTGGCTACGAGACCACTACGACCCCACGACGCGGAGGTGAAGCCCATGCTGGAAGTCGAGAATCTCCACGTCGAGTATGTCCAGAACGGCGTATCGGTGCCGGCCCTGCGCGGCGTGTCGTTGCGGGTCGAGGCTGGGCGGTCCGTGGCAATCGTCGGCGAGTCGGGCAGCGGGAAGAGCACCCTCGCGTTGGCAGTGCTGGGCTCGATCAAACCGCCGGTCGGACGCATCACCGGCGGTGAGATCACCGTCGGTGATGTCGAACTGGTGTCGGCTCAGCCGCGGACGCTACGGTCGGTCCTGCATCACCAGATCGGTTTCATCCCTCAAGATCCCAGCACAGCCTTGGACCCGCTGTTCACGGTGCGTTCGCAGATCGCAGAGGTCCTGCGCGGACGGGCCACCTCCGAGATCGACAGCACTGCTGTCGAATTGCTGACGTCACTCGGCGTCGCCAACGCCGAGCACCGGCTGCGGAGCTATCCGCATGAGTTCAGCGGAGGAATGAAACAGCGCGTGGCGATGGCGATCGCACTGGCCAAAAATCCCGGGCTGCTGATCGCCGACGAACCCACAACCGCCTTGGACGTCACCACCCAGCTGGGAATACTGCGCACGCTCGATCGGCTTCGTGTCGAGCAGAACTTGAGCACCCTGTTCATCACCCATGACTTGCGGGTGGCACGACTGCTCTGCCAGGAGGTCATCGTCATGTACGCCGGCGAAGTCGTCGAGTCGGGCCCGATCGACCAGGTCATGCACGGGCCGCGTCATCCCTACACCCGCGCATTGCTCGATGCGCTGGGGACCGACGTACAACCCCGAACCAGGCTGAAGACAATTGCGGGGCAACCCCCGGCGCTGAGCGCATTGCCGCCGGGATGTTCATTCGCGCCGCGTTGCCCGATCGCCGAGGCTCGCTGCGACGAACTACCACCGGTCGTCGGTGGCGGGGAGCGCATGGTCGCGTGCTGGAAAGCGGCGGGGTGACACGACAGATGCATCGAACGTCAGATCACGATGTCATCCTGGACGTCGATCGGGTATCGCAGACATACAGTCGGCCGGGGGCGGCGGCGGTGACGGCGTTGTCAGACGTCTCGATCAGTGTTCGTGCCGGCCGGACGCTCGGAATCGTAGGCGAATCCGGTTCGGGTAAAACTACTTTGACCCGGATCGTGCTGGGATTGGAGGACCCGCAGCGGGGAGTGGTGCGGTTCGGGGGTGTTCCACTCCGGGACATGACAGCCGACCAGCGTGAAGACATGCGACGGTCGATGTCGGCTGTCTTCCAGAATCCCTACAGCTCGTTGAGTCCGCGGATGCGGATCGGCGCAATCGTGACCGAACAACTTTCCATTCGGGGCCGGATGTCCCGGACGACGAAGTGGGCCAGGGCCAAGAAGGCGCTGGCGGCCGTCGGGCTCCCTGAACAGATAGCGGACCGTTTCCCGCACCAGATCTCGGGCGGGCAGCGCCAACGGGTGGCCATCGCCCGAGCCCTGATCCATGAACCCCGGCTGATCGTCCTCGACGAGCCGACGTCGGCGCTCGACGTGTCGGTGAGCGCACAGGTGGTCAATCTCCTGCTGGATCTGCAGGACCGCCTGGAACTCGGCTACGTGTTCGTCGCCCATGACATGCACCTGGTCGGGCACGTCTGCCACGACGTGGTGGTCTTGAAACAAGGATCGATCATCGAATCGGGGCCCGCCGAAGGGGTTCTGCGGGCCCCTGCGCACGAGTACACCCAGAACCTGGTCGAGGCTTCGGAGCTCCAGTCATTGGGAGCCGACGTCGGGGCTCGCGGATCGACGCGCCATCCAGCGCGTCATCTCGATCAGTCGGACCGCCCATCGAAAGGTTGATCTGATGTCGATCACGACCATCTCGGTTCCGGAGTTCGCGGCGTGGGACGCCAAGGCTGGGGTTCCGGTCTCCTTCGTAACCAAAGCCAACGGCTTCGTCTTCACTGCAGGCGTCCCGCCCCTCGATGTCAGTTCGGGAGGGTTCCTGATCGAGGACATCACCGCCCAAACACGCCGCGCGATGGACAACCTCGGGTTCTGCCTTACGGCGGCGGGGACCTCGTTCGGCAGGGTCGTGCGATGTACGGTGTACGCGACCAACGCCGCCTACTTCACTGCGATCAATGCCGTGTACAGCAGCTACTTCCCGTCCGCCCCGCCGGCGCGGACCTTCGTGGTGGTCGGCTCGTGGCCCGCACCGTTCGATATCGAAATCGATTGTGTAGCGGTAGCATGAGCGTCACCTATCAGCGCGATATCGGGTCGGGCGGCAGGCCGGAGTCCAACGCGGACAACGCGTTCGACTCCGCCCTCCAACTCGCGGAGCTGGTCGACGTCTTGTGCCCGGAGCTGGTTCGCGTCGTTGACGGGCCATGTGCTCGAATGGTCGGTGAGCTCACGATCGTCGGCGCGGATACGACGACCGCGAAGACCGATGCGTTGCTTCTCGGCATCGGCTTGTCCGATTCCGACGCCGCGGTGGCGTTCCTCGAGCGGGTGGCCGGGTATGGGCCGGCAGCACTCTTGATGAAGGCACCCCTGCCGAGCCAGGCACCGGTGCGAGCGTCGGCTGCCAGAGCCGGCATAACACTGATCGAAGTGCACGCCGACGTCGCGTGGGAGCAGCTGTTCGTGATGTTGCGGCGGCTACTCGACCTGATGGAACCGTCTGCACGCTGGCACTGTGAATCGGGGGGCGACCTGTTTCAACTCGCGAACGAGATCCAGGCGCTGATCGACGCGCCGATCACGATCGTGGATGCCGCATCGCGGGTGCTGGCATACTCGAGCGGCCAGGACGAGGTGGACGACGCGCGTGTGCAGACCGTCCTCTGTCGACAGGTTCCGGATGACTATCAACGGGAACTCGTCAACGATGGAGTATTTCGGCAACTCGCCGACGGCGCAGACCCTATCTATGTGCCGACGGTGTCACCCGGAAGTCTGCCGCGGGAGATCGCCGCCGTGCGTATCGGTGGCAAGTTGCTGGGGTCGATATGGGCGGTGGTATCCGGGCCGATGTCCGAACAGCGGCGGCGGGTGTTCAAGGACGCCGCGGACATGGTCGCGATCCAGCTCCTGCACGAGCGGTCGTCCACCACCGACCGGTCCCGCCAACGCACAGAGAACTTCGTCGCCCTGATCGAGCAAGCGAAGGAGCCCGCTGAAGTGCTCCGCAGTCTCGGGGTTCTCGGGCAGTCGCTCTCTGTGGTTGCGGTCGAACTCGACGGCTCGGATTCGGCGTACCTGGCGCGTGCCTCCGAGCTGCAACGCGTCTGCGACGCTCTGGGTATCCAGCTGCGGATGCTGCACCGCCTTTCGGTGACCGCGATCGTCGGCGACGTCATCTACGGTCTCACCTCGGCCCCTGACGAGGCATGTGTCTTGCGGGTTGTCGCCGAGCTCGTCAGGGGCACGGGTTCCCGGCATCCGCTCAGAGCCGGGGTGGGACGCATGGTGAGTAAACCGGCTGAGATCGCCCACTCCGTGAAGGACGCCGACGACATCCTGCGGGTTCTCCGGCACGGCGGTGGTGTGGTCGCTTCGGCGTCCACGGCGCGCGCCGAACTGATGGTTCTGCGGCTCGCCGAGAGCTCGGACGTTCACGAGCTCCCACTCGACAGTCCGGTTTCCCGGTTGCTCGACTACGATCTGGAGTACGGTTCGTCGTTGACCGAGAGCTTGGTGGCGTACTTGGACATGTTCGGTGACGTGCGGCGGGCCTCTGAATATATGCACGTGCATCCCAACACATTTCGTTACCGGCTCGGCAGAATGAGTGCAGTCGCAGGCCTCGATCTCGACGATCCGGATGTGCGCTTCGCAGCGATGATCGATCTGCGGCTGAGCCGATACGTCGATTCGAATCGACCTATGCCCGGACAGGCCGGCCGGGCAAAGCGTCCAGCACCAGCCTACCCGCACTGACCACCGCTTCACCGTGCACGATGACATGGCAGATCCCTGACGACGGGCGGGTCGTCTCGGTGTAGGTCGCGTTGTCGGCCACCGTCTCCGGATCGAACACCACGACGTCGGCGTCGGCGCCCGGCCGGAGATGCCCTTTCCTCGCCATCGCCGGGACGCCGACAGATGCGATGCTCGCGGGGACCAGGCTGCAGCGGCGGATCGCCTCGGCCAACGTCATCGCACCCGTTTCCCGCACCAATGTCCGGAGCGTGCGGGCAAAGCTGCCTGCGGTTCGCGGATGAGCCACCACGTCTGGGGGCAGCGGCCATTGCATCGCGTCGCGTCGGCTGCTACGCCACAGTGGCTCCATCGCGTCCGAGACTACAGCGGTCTCGTCGAACAGCATCGCTTTGGTCAGCAGTTCCCGAGCCTCTGGTTGTGATTCGTCCAAGAAGTGGACGAACGCGAGTTCGTCACCTTGTTCGGTCTGCATACGTCGCAGCTCGTCGGCGTGCGCGATCCGGCGGCCACTGGCCAGATGTTCGATGGAACTCGGCCTCAATCCGCGGCGATGCAGGAGGTTCGGATCGAGGAACGCGGCGCCGATGCCCGTCATCCCGCTCCCGTACGGATACGCTTCGGTCGTTACGCGCGACCCAGCTGCGCGCGCTCGGGTTATCGTCTGGTGCACTCGGTCGAGATGGACTCCCGATGTGCTGTTGACGTGGCAGTAGTGCATGCTGGCGCCTGTCTCAGCCGCGGTGCGGACGATTTCATCGGCGCCGTCGATGACCACAGCCGGGTTCTGTTCGACAAGATCTCGCGCGTGAGTGTAGGTGGGTCTGCCCGCCCGGGCGGCCGCTGCTGCCACGGCGACGTACTCCTCCGGGGCCACTGCCGGCGCGTACCCGATGGGTATTCCGACGCCCAATGCACCGCGCGCGAGGTCGTCCTCGACTCTGGCGATGATCCGTTTGACGGCGTCGCGACCGACGGCCTGTTGCCACGCCGCGAAGCTCATCGCGGAGAAGACGTCCTGCAGCCGTCCGGTCGGCGTCGTACCGAGGACCACGGCGAAACGGGCTGCACCCCAGCTCGTCGCGAAGCCGTAGTTCGTGGGCCGCCCCTCGGCCGCGGCCGCTGCGTAGGCCGCTTCCACGGGGTGTCGTCCGATTTCGAGGTCCAGAGCCGTTGTCACCCCATCAAGTGCTTGCAGGCGTAGGCCGGGGATGTCCTCGCAATGAGAGTGCAGGTCGATGAATCCCGGCGCAACGACCTTGCCGCGCGCGTCGAGCACCCTGACACCATCGATACACCCGGTTGTGACGGTTCCGACCGTGCCGTTGGTGATGCCGACATTTCGGATGTCATCGATCCCGGACCCTGGGTCGATCACCCTGCCACCGGCTATCACTAGGTCGTACAACCATTCACCTCCGCGTCATTCGCCCGAGTTGCCGCGTCGGTCTGCCGTGCGCCCACGACGGCGCAATGACCGGTCAACCCTCACCCACCGATCGTGGGGCAGGAAGGGGCCCGATCCGATTGTGTGATCGTCCGAGATCCGGTAGCACGATTCTGCTTCCTGCACAGTGAGTCCGCCGAACAACCCGTGGCAGTGTCAACGGTATTAACCCGCGGTTCAGATGGCGACCGACGCGCACGCGACCCACGAGACCCGAATATCTGCGATCTAAGGAGATGGACGATGACGTCACTGACCGCCGAGACCACGCTAGAGGCCGACCGTCTGTCGTTCTTCATCGACGGTCGGTGGGTCGATCCGCAGGGCCAGGGCAGGGTGACGGCGCTGGAGGCGGCCACCGAACGTCCGCTCGGTGTCGCTGCACTCGGCTCACCCGCTGACATCGACGCGGCTGTGCGGGCCGCCCGCCGTGCCCTCGATGACGGACCGTGGGGAAGGTCGACTGTCGAGGAACGGGTAGCGGCGATGCGCCGATTCGCGGTTGCCCTCCGTTCTCGGGGGGAGGCGACCAGCCGACTGGTCAGTCGCGAGAACGGGATGCCCATCTGGTTGTCCCACGGGTTCAACGGCGAGGCACCCGCGGGGTTGCTCGAGATGTACGCCGACCAGATCCTGGGTGAGACCCTGGAGTTGGCACAACCGAGTCCGTCGGGGGCCACGATCGTACGACGCGAACCGGTCGGCGTCGTCGGAGCCATCACGCCGTGGAACTTCCCGCAGTCCATCGCCATGATGAAGATCGCTCCCGCGCTGGCGGCGGGGTGCACTGTGGTCCTGAAACACTCGCCCGAAACGGCCCTGGACGCTTATGTATTCGCTGATGCCGCCGCCGAAGCCGGCTTACCGGCCGGCGTACTCAACGTTGTTCTCGGCGACCGCGACACCGGCGCTGCATTGGTCTCACATCCCGACGTCGACAAGATCGCGTTCACCGGCTCGAACAGTGCCGGGCGTGCGATCGGAGCCGAATGTGGCCGGTTGATCCGGCGGTGCACCTTGGAGCTCGGCGGCAATGCCGCAGCCCTGTTCTGCGAGGACGGCGACATCGATACGCTGCTGGCAGGTCTGTCGACAGCGGCGTTTCTCAACAACGGTCAGAGCTGCGCCGCACAGATGCGGTTGCTGGCTCCCAGGTCGCGATACGACGAGGTCATCGACGCGGTAACAGGCTACGCAGAGAGCTTCGTCGTCGGTGACCCGTTGGATCCGACGACCACACTGGGCCCGATGGCAAGCGAGCGACAGATGCGCGCGGTGCAGGGGTACATCGACGACGCACTCCACAACAGCGGGGCACGGTTGACCACCGGGGGTGCTCGGCCGAAGGCGTTGGAGCGAGGCTGGTTCGTCGCGCCAACGGTTTTCGCCGATGTCGCCCACACTGATCGGATCTCTCGGGAAGAGGTGTTCGGACCGGTCATGGGAGTCACGCCGTACGACACCGAAGAAGAAGCGTTGGCCATGGTCAACGACACCAAATACGGCCTCGCAGGCTCGGTGTGGACGGTCGACGAAGAGAAAGGTCTGGACTACGCGCGTCGTATTCGTGCCGGGAATGTGGGAGTCAACTACTGGGTCCTGGATATGAATGCTCCGTTCGGTGGATACAGGGAGAGCGGCATCGGTCGTGAGCTCGGACCGCAGGGCCTGACGGCGTACTTCGAGTGGAAGGCCATGTACGCCAGCTCAACTCAGCTGGAGAAGGCCGAGTGACCCGAGAATTCGAGAGGAAGACGTTCGTGTCGGACAATGGTGTGCGGTCCCGGTGGGATGCCGGAGAAGTGGCGTTCGGCGCTCTGCTGGGAATACCGACCTCGGCCACCGCCTACATCCTGGGACAAGCCGGCTTCGACTGGATAGTCCTGGAACAACAGCACGTGTATGTGTCTGAACCCGATCTGTTGCCGCTGATGCACGCACTCGAAGTCGGCGGAACGACACCGATCGTGCGGGTGGGAGAGCAGGATCCGATCGGGATCGCCCGTGCGCTCGACCTCGGAGCACGCGGGATCATCGCCCCGATGGTCAACAGCGCGGACGATGCCGAACTCGTGCAACGCGCCGCCCAGTTCCCACCGCTAGGTGACCGGTCCTGGGGGGCCCCGCGGATGCACCGGACGCCAGAGGCGGCCAATGCCGATGTGGTCGTCACGGTGATGGCCGAAACGCCGCTGGCGGTCAAGAATCTCGAAGAGATTCTCGCCGTGTCGGGCATCGACGGAGTGGTGCTCGGCCCGTCGGACATGGCGATGAACCTCGGTCTGCCACCACAAGCGGGCGCGAATGCCCCTGAAGTGTGGGAGATGTTCGAGTACATCGCGCGTGCCTGTCGGGACGCCGGAAAGCATTTCGGTGCGATGGTCACCGATGCTGCGGTCGCGGCGAGAATGGTCGAAACAGGCGCCGATTTCCTTCTTTTCAGCTCCGATATCGGGCACGTGGCGAATGGTGTGAGCGGTGACGTCACGATCATCGAAGAATTGCGCAGTCGCGCCGACGCGGGCCCGTGACCAGGTTACCGGAGGGCGAGTTGCACAGTGGTAGGCGCGGTGTCGACACTCACGAGGAGATGATGGTGCAAAGTCGTCCAGTCCAGCACGTCGTGGTCGTTGGCGCGGGCATGGTCGGGCTGTCCTGTGCGTGGCATTTGCTCAAACGCGGTGCCGACGTCACCGTGTTGGAACGCTCGACCGTGGGTGCCGGCGCCTCGTGGGGGAACGCCGGGTATCTCACTCCAGCCTTCGTGGTCCCGTTGCCAGAGCCCGCCCTCCTGCGGGAAGGCCTGCGGGGTGTCTTCGACCCCGCAGCCCCTCTCGCACTCGACTGGCGACCTTCTACCCAGAAGGCGATGTTCGCGGCTGGGTTCTTGAGGAACGCGACGCTGCGACGATGGCGGCGGGGACTGGCGTCTCTGACACCTCTCAACGCGGTGAGCCTCGATGCCTTCGACGAATTGGCACGAGACGGTGTCGCTGTCAAGACTCGCGTCTGCGACATCAACGTCGGATTCCGCGCGGGGGAGAGCGCGGCAGGGTTGATCAAGGAACTCGAGGAGGCTCGGCGGGCCGGGGCGGTCGTGGACTGGCGCGAGACCGAACCCCGGCGGCCGATGTCGTCGGCCATCGAAACGGCGCTGGTCCTCAACGGCCAACGGTACGTGGATCCTGGCGCAACCCTAGATGCACTGGCCAACGCTATACGTGCCGGCGGCGCGGTGCTCACCGAGGGGGCCTCGGTGCGTTCCCTGGCCTTCGGCCCCAAAGGGTTGCGGGTGGATACCTGGGCAGGGCAACCGGTACTGGCAGACGCGGTGGTCCTCGCCACCGGCGCGTGGCTGCCCGAGCTCGCAAAGCCGCTCGGCGTCCGGCCCACGATCCAAGCCGGCCGCGGCTATTCCTGCACTGTGCCGCTGGACGAACCGTTACCGGCGCCGCTCTACCTGCCTGGTGTTCGGGTCGCGCTCACACCGTATCGTCACGGTGCGCGGTTGGCGGGCACGATGGAGATCACCGACGGCAATTCTGCTTTTCGGAGCGAGCGGCTCGAAGCGATCCAGCATGCCGTGCGTCCCTTGATCGATGGAGCGGACTGGGACAACGTATCCGACCCGTGGGTTGGGCCGCGACCCTTGACCCCGGATGGCCTGCCCGTCATCGGAGCCACGAAGATGCCGGGCGTCTATGTCGCCGGGGGGCACGGCATGTGGGGCCTCACACTCGGCCCCGTCACCGGAAGGCTGCTCGCAGAACAGATCATGACGGGTCGAGCCGCCAGGGAAGCGATCCCGTTCGATCCTCAGCGCCGTTCATGGATTACCAGATCTCCGCAATTCTCGGATAGGCGAGGGATCTCGCAGCCCGTTCCGAGCCCCTGCCCACCGGAAGAAGGTCGAAGTGATGTCCGAGCCACCGTCCACCTATGAGCCCAGTCCGACGGCTACGGTCGCGCCCGACAGCCGCGCACCCGCTGGTGTCCGGACCGCGGTCGCCGCGGGCGTCGGCACCGCTATCGAATGGTATGACTACGGTCTCTACACGATCGCCGCGGGACTGGTCATCGCGAAGGTGTTCTTCCCGGCTGGAAATGACCAGGTGGCGCTTCTCGCGACGTTCGGTGCCTTTGCGGTCGGGTTCATTGCGCGACCTATCGGCGGCATCGTGCTCGGCGCGGCGTCTGATCGCTTCGGCCGCAGGCCGGTGTTGATCTTCTCGCTGGTTCTCGTCGGCGCCGCGACAACGGCTATCGGTCTGCTGCCGTCGTACGCGTCGATCGGGATCTGGGCCCCCATTCTGCTCATGGTCATGCGCATCGCACAGGGCTTCGGCGCCGGTGCCGAGATGGCGGGGGCGATCACCATCGCCAACGAAAGCGCCACCGCGCACCGAAAGTCACTGCTGTCCTCCCTCGCGATGGCGGGGGCGACACTGGGTGTGCTGATGGCAGCAGCACTGTTCTCACTCGTCAGCGCCCAGCTGTCAGCCGATGCCTTCAACAGCTACGGCTGGCGCATCCCGTTCATCATGAGTGCCGTCTTCACCGTTGCCGGCATACTGCTCCGTCGCACGATGCTCGAATCTCCGGAGTTCAAGGAGGTTCAACGCGAGCGAGACTCCGGTCAGCTGGCCCAGGCGCAGCGCAACCCGTTCGTCGCGATGGCGAAAGCGATCAAGGCGAACCCCCGCAACTGGGTGGCCGGCTTTCTCGTGCCTTCAGGGCTCAATGTGACGACCTACCTCGCCAGCGCATTCGCGATCAGCTACGTCACCACCGAGTTGGGTCTTCCGCGCGATCAGGTGCTGCTGATGACGGTCACCGTGTATGCAACAGGTTTCCTGGGCCTCGTGTTCTTCGGTTGGATCGGTGACTTCATCGGTGTCCGGCGAGTGATGTTCACCGGCATCGGGGGCGCGATGGTCCTCGCCGTCCCCTATGTTGCGATCCTGCAGACCGGCGCCATCGTCCCGATCATCGTCGCCAGTATCGTGATGAACTTCTTCGGTTGGGCCGCGGCCGCTGCCGCGCACACCGTCATCATGCCGGCGTTGTTCCGCGCCGAATATCGGTCCTCGGGCCTGTTTTCGTCTCGCGAACTGCAAGGTGCGCTCATCGCCGGACCTACCCCACTCGTCGCCACGATGCTCGTCGGATGGACGAGTGGACAGCCCTGGCCGGTGGCCGTCGTCCTCGTGGTCGCACAACTGCTGACCTTGGCCGCCGTGCTGATCGGCCGTCCGATCTACACGATGGAGGAACGCGCGATCACCCCCGCTCTCAAGGGTTACCGATCCTCACCGTGAAACCGCTCGACGAAGGAGAGTCACTGTGCCGCTTTTCAACCCACCTGGGTTCCAGACGATCCCGCCGTTGCCGGCGATGGCCCCCACCCCGCTAGTCCCCACACCCGGCCGGCAGGACCGGGTCCAGATACCCGGCGGCGGGGGCGCACGGTGAAGGTGGTCGCCACGAGCAGGCTGATTTCGTTCAGCGAGCACGATTTACGCGCCTACCACGGCCTCGACGTCCACTTCGAAGCCATCGACGGCGCCAGCGAGGAAGCGCTACTCGGTGCCGTCGCTGACGCCGACGGGTTGGTCGTGGTAGAGGAGGATATCAATCGCACCGTCATCGATGGACTCACTCGATGCCGGACGATCGCGCGTTGCGGGATCGGTTACGACAACGTCGACCTCGACGCGGCGACCGAACGCGGCATCTGGGTGAGCAACGTCCCCGACGCGAACTTCCGGGAAGTGGCCGTTCACGCCATCGCCCTCGCTCTCGCGGTGCAGCGCAGACTCCCCGCGCTCGACGCCGGAATGCGATCCTCCGGTTGGGCGAGTTGCTTCGTCCCGGGAGTTCATCGGCCCGATACCCAGACATTCGGCCTGTACGGGATGGGGCGCATCGGCACCCGGGTGGCTGCGATCGCCACGTCACTTGGTTATCACGTAATAGCCTACGACCCGGCCGTCACGCCTGCCGAGGCGGCAGCTCTGGGGGTACGTCTGGTGGACCCCGCCGAGCTGCTCGCCAGCTCGGATGTCCTGTCGTTGCATGTGCCGTTGCTCGAGACGACACGGAACCTCATCGACCGAGATGCTCTCGCGCAGATGAAGACCGGATCGGTTCTGGTGAACGTCTCCCGGGGTGGCCTGGTCGATGAGCACGCACTCGCCGACGCGCTGCGCGCGGGACACCTCTTCGGCGCCGGGATCGACGTGTTCGAGACAGAGCCCCCGAACCCGGACAACCCCTTGCTCGACTGTGACACCGCGATTCTCACCCCCCACGCCGCGCACTGGAGTGAGGAGGCCCTTGCGGAGTTGAAACGCAAAGTGCTCGAGGAATCAGCACGCATCCTCCGCGGCGAACCCCCTCTCACGGCCGTCAATCATGTCCAGGTCTGGACCTCACCACAACCTCACTGAAATGGAGTTCACCGTGAGCAAGTCATTCGACATCGTCTTCGCGCTGTGGCCGAGATGCGCGCAACTCGACTTCCTCGGAGCCTTCGAGGTTTTCGCACACCTTCCCGGCGCCAATCTTCGCCTTGCCAGTCAAGACGGTGGTGATCTCACCGCCGGCCTGGGCTTGAAACTGCGGGATGTCGAAAAGCTCCGGGACATCGAGCGATGCGACCTGCTCTTCGTCCCGGGAACGGCGGACATGGCTGCGGCGACCACACCGGAGATGCTCGAGCAGATCCGGCGCCTGGCCGAGAACGCACGGTACGTCACTTCAATCTGCACGGGATCGTTGATCCTCGGGCAGGCCGGCTTGCTGAATGGCCGTAGATGCGCCACCCATTGGGCGTTCCTCCAGCAGTTGGCCCGATACGGCGCGATCCCGGACCCGGCCCGAACCGTGCGGGACGGGAAGTACATGACCGGCGGCGGCGTCTCGGCGAGTATCGACTTCGCCCTCATGGTGGCCGCGGAGATCGTGGACGAAACCTACGCGCAGATGCTTCAGCTCTACATCGAGTACACGCCCAGCCCCCCGTTCAACTCGGGGCACCCCAGCACCGCGTCTCCCGAGGTGATCTCGGCCCTGCGGGACAAGTACGGGGAGAAACTGGCCAGGATCGGTGGTGTCGTCCCGGTGCCGGTGACTCCTGAACACAGGTGAGCGCCGGGGGAGTCGCGTCCGAACATCACCACGGTCTTAAGCCGGTCTGATGCAGGTCTGACGCAGCCCCCCCAACCAGGCCTACTTTGGGGCAGCACCATGGTCGGGCGGCCAGACCACGACTAACGTCGACTCCCGCGTGCGACCGAGCATTTGATCATCCATGACCGGTCCGGGAGGAGTGTAATTTCGTGCGTAAAGCCTACCTGTTCAATGAGATCGCCGTGACCGTATGTCACTGGTTCGAGCCGGGCGAAGCGGATGAGGAGCACGGAGCGCGAGTCGAAGTCCGGACGCTCACACCTCAACCACGCCGGGGCGGCCTGGCCGCCGCGCAAATCACCGTGATGGACGGTCTGCTCCTTCGTGTCGACATGTTCGACCTGATCGGACAGGAACCGGGCAACATGCGCCGAGCCCACTATCACACCGAGTTCGATGATTCGACGCCCGTCGACCGGCGGTGGTCAGACGAGTTGTCCAACGATCCGTTCGGCTGGCTGGAACACGAGCTGCGGGATCTGCCGAGGTATGTCGAGCAAGCCGGCGTGGTGCTGAGCGACCTCGACGGCGAAGCGGCTGAGTTGCGCGCCGCCGTCCCTCAGATCGTGGCCGATGCCAGGAGCTATCAGGGGAAGCTGTGTACCTCAGTGGCCGCCTGTCTCGAACAGACGCGGCACGGGCGGGATCTCGTACCCTTGCTCCTTGCCGAGTACCGCAACGCTGACCCCGTGGATCCACGGCTTGCAGGGCTCGAGTTCGATGTGCGATCAGCTAATCGGGCGTCAGGCAGAGGCCAGTGCCCGTGACTCGCTCGACAACGTGTGGCGGTGAGGGGTCCGTGCCGAAAGTCGTGGTACTGGATGGACCCGCTGCGCCGCAACTGCCTGAGATGGACGGTGTTGGTACGGGAGCGCAGATCGTCCGGACGGTCGCCGAGCAGTTCGGGTCGGAGGTGGCCGATGCCGACGTGGTGTTCGTGTGGGATATCGAGTCAACCGTTCTTCGGCAGCCCTGGATCACCGGAACCCCTGTTGCGTGGATCCATCTGAACTCCTCGGGGGTCGACGCGGTGATGACCGACGAGGTCCGTAGCGCTCGCGTCATCGTGACGAACTCCCGAGGTGCCGCCGATCGTCCCGTCGCGGAGTTCGTCCTGCACGCAATCCTTGCTCACGCCCGAGATGCCGTTGAGTTCAGTCGTTTTCAGCGACGTCGTGAGTGGCATCTCGAAGGCGGCCGGCTGATCAAAGGCTCGCGAGCTCTGGTGATCGGTGCCGGGAGCATCGGCTCCGAATGCGCCGGACTGCTCAAAGCGTGCGGCATGGACGTCTGGGGTGTGGCACGCCGTCAACGCGCCGTCGCGGCACCGTTCGATGCCCTGTTGACGCCCGGCCAACTCGAGATGGCCGCAGGCTGGGCTGACTATATCGTCATCACGGCGCCACTGACCGACCAGACGCGAGGTCTCGTCGACCTGGAGTTCTTCCGGCACGTGAAGCCGACGGCACACCTGATCAATGTGGGGCGTGGGCCGGTGGTAGACGAGGACGCGCTCGTGTGGGCGCTCGACAGCGGCGCTCTCGACGGTGCCACGCTCGATGTGTTCGATGTCGAACCCTTGCCGCCTTCGCATCGTTTGTGGGACATCCCCAATGTCCGGATCTGGCCGCATGTTGCGTCCTACGTCGAGGAACTGATCCCGAACCTTGTCTCGATGTTCGAAGATAACTTGAGCCGGTGGACCGCGGGTCTCCCTCTGAAGAACGTCATCGATCTGGAATCGCGTCATGCGGGCCCGGAGGCATGACCTTCCGACCGAACACGAAGATGCGGGCGACCGAGGCCGCCATCACATCAGCTGACCAGTCCCAATTCGCGTGCTCGACCAGCGGCTTCGGCGCGATTGCGCACTCCCAGCTTCCGGTAGATCGCGCTCGTGTACTCCTTCACGGTGTGCCGTGAGAGATGAAGTGTGGCAGCGACTTCCGGGTTGCTCATGCCCCGGACCAATGTCTCCAACACGTCGAGTTCTCTCCTGGTGAGATGTGTCGCAGCACCGGCGTCGGCGGCCGGAAACACAGTTACTCCCTCGGCCACGAGCCGGATGGTTTCCACGATCACCCCCGCGGGGCTGCCCTTGGCGAGGAAGCCTCGCCCGCCGAAGGCACGCACCGCCCGCGCGGAAGTACGACTGTTGGCGGACATCACGATCACCTTGAGGTATGGATCTTGGCGGACCAGGTCACGGCAGAGCTCGAGGCCCGGACGGCCGGAGACAACCATGTCGATGACAGCCACGTGGGGGCGGTGCCGTCGCCTGACGTCCAGCGCATCATGGCAGTTCGACGCACCGACACACGAGGCGACCCAGCTTTGCGCCTCGAGCAACAACCGGAAGCCGGCGTGCACGATCTCCTGATCATCGACGATCAGGATCCGTCGCGAACGCCGGGATGTTTCGTCAAGCCATGGTCCCATCCCGCTGCGACGCTCACGATCCAGAGTCACCTCTGGTCCCCAGGGGCCGTAGTTGATAGAATGAACATTCATTAATAATAATTCTGGACGATCCCGCAGTCAACGATCGGTGAAAGGCGGCCGCATGACAGAGCTGTTATGTTGCGGCGCAAGGGGTGTGACAGTCGGTACGGGTTGTTTCCGGCGTCCTGACCGTGCGGCGATCGATCCACGATCGGTGAGCTCCCTCCTGCCCGGCGGGACAGCGTGAACACAGGCGAGGCGATGACTGCAGGCACCGAGACCGACAAGGCCAAGCGGACGGCCGAAGATGGCCGGGTCCGGCGTGGGATGAAGACTCGCGAGCAGCTGCTGATCGCGGCTATCGAACTCTTCGAATCCAAAGGGTTCAAAGCGACGAGTATGAAGGATCTCGCTGCGGCGGCAGGTGTGCAAGCGCCCGCGATCTACAACCACTTCAAATCGAAGGACGACATCCTGGCCGCCGCGCTCGAATGGGAGCTGGAGAACTTCGAGCGAGCGGTGTGTGCTCCCGATGATCCCCAGGAGCCGGCGTGCGCACGGCTGGAGAAGTTGGTTCGCAGACACGTCGCTTATCAGTTCTCCAAGCCGACGATCGTTCGGTCGACGGACAACCTCATCGGTGAGGCACTCCGCGGATTCACCCTTGCGCCTGTGAAGGTGGCCAAGGTGAGAACGATCGTGCGCACCTATCGAGGGCTGGTCACCACGATCGTCAACGAGTTGCGAGACGAATCGTCGGTCGATCTCGCGCCGACGACCATATGTGTCTCGGCGATCCTGGATCTCTGCGATCGGACGGTGAATTGGTATCGGCCCGACGGCGATCTCACGCCGATCGACTTCGAGGATGGATGTTGGAACATGGTCAAGGGCATGCTGCGGCTGGATCGATACACATGAGTACGACCGCCACCCGCACACCAGCCGGCTTGACCGGCATCGTCCGAGCGTCGAGACGAGGAGAACAAGGTGATTCTCGAGGTACAGAGCCGGCGCAGCATGACCGTCAGTTCCTTCGAAGATGGAACGGTCGCTTCTCGGTGAGCGCCGGGGGTGCCTGATGCGTGCGCTGGAGGTGACGGACACATCGGGTCCCGGCGGCATTCAGCTGATCGACATCGAGCCGCCCGGCCATCGCGAGGGACACGTGTTGGTCCGGGTCGAAGCAGTCGCTGCAACCTTTCCCGATCTTCTGATGAGCAAAGGGCTCTACCAGATACGGCCCCCGCTGCCCTTCGTCACGGGTTCGGATTTCGCCGGGACGGTGATCGCTGCACCCGAGGCCGCACACGTCGGCGTCGGTCAGCGGGTCGCGGGTTTCGTGGATTTCGGTGCGGCTGCGGAGGTCATCAATGTCCCTGTCGCCCAGGTGTATCCACTCCCAGATGGCGTGTCTTCGGTTCCAGGCTCGGCGATGGCGATGAACTACCTGACCGCGCACTTCGCTCTGGCCATCCGCGGCGACGCAACACCGGGTGACTGGGTCCTCGTCCACGGCGCCGCCGGAGGCGTGGGGATCGCGAGTATTCAAGTGGCGCGGGGGCTCGGTGCGCGAGTGATCAGCGTGGCCTCCACGGATCGCAAGCGTGCCGCCACGCTCGACGCCGGTGCTGATCACGCCATCCGGCCCGACGAGGTGCCCCTGATGGCGAAGGAACTCACGGGGGGTCGCGGGGTCGACATCGTCGTCGACCCGGTGGGCGGTGACATGATGGCCGACTCATTGCGTTCTCTGGCACCGTTCGGTCGGGTGATGGTCGTGGGATTCGCGTCGGGCGAGATACCGGTGGTCAAGGTGAATCGACTGCTGTTGAGGAACATCGACATTCGAGGTGTCGAACAATCATTGATGGTGCAGCAGGGCAGGACCCTCCAGCAGTGGCGCGATTTGACACCGTTGATCGAGTCGAAGGTGATCGCTCCGATAGTCAACCCGGCGCGACCGATCACGGAATTCGCCACCGGGCTGAGGGCGATCGACGAGCGGAAAGCGCTCGGCCGCCTCGTGTTCACCATCGACTAGGCGCACGCCGGTCAGCCGAGACACGGGACGAGACAAGGGAGAGGAAGCGCAGATGGTTGTGAGGACTTTCAGCGATGTTGCCGACATCAAGCGATCCGTCGGCGAGGTCCTGGGCACCTCGCCGTGGGTGACCATCACGCAGTCCGACATCGACGTGTTCGCAGCGGTCACCCGCGACGAACAGTGGATACACGTCGACCAGGTCAAAGCCGCCGCCGGACCGTTCGGTACGACGATCGCCCACGGTTACCTCGTCATGTCCTTGATGGCCTACTTCTCCGACCAGGTCTACACGATCGACAACCTCGAGTCGTCCATCAACTACGGCTCCAATCGGGTTCGCTTCCCATGCCCGGTGCCCGTCGATTCCCGTGTGAGGGGGACGATCACGCTCGTCGATGCGAAGGACTCACCGAGCGGCACACAGATCGTGACGGAAGTCGTCGTCGAGTTGGAGGGCGCCAGCAGGCCTTGCTGTGTCGCCGAAATGGTGGTGCTGCTGACTCGGGCGAGCGACGGATGAATTCCCGGGGGAGCATCGCACGGGGGCGGTTGACGACCGGATGGCCAGTGCCTATATTCCTTAATGACGTTAAAGGCGGATGCTGATGCGCGCGCAGCCTCGGTTGGACAGAGGTCGGCCTCTCAACACAGGAGCCCGCAATGAAGAGTCATGATCCAGATTCTGCAGATCGGCAGATGAGCCCGCGGGGGGTCGCGGTCGCGGCCCTCGTCGGGACCACGATCGAGTTCTATGACTTCTTCGTCTACGGTACGAGCGTCGTCCTGGTTCTGGGCACCCTGTTCTTTCCCTCTGGCAACCCGCTCACCAGCACCCTGCTGGCCTTCGCCACGCTCGGGGTCGGCTTTCTCGCCCGGCCGTTGGGCGGACTGTTCTTCGCGCATTTCGGTGATCGGGTCGGGCGCAAGAACACACTGATCGTGTCGCTGATGATGATGGGTGTGGCGACCGTTGCAGTCGGCCTCTTGCCTACCTATGACCAGATCGGCATGTGGGCCCCAGCGTTGCTCGTGATGTTGCGTCTGGTTCAAGGGCTGGCCGTCGGAGGCGAATGGGGCGGCGCGGTGCTCCTGGCAGTCGAGCATGCACCCCCGGACAAGCGCGCACTCTACGGCTCGTTCCCGCAGTTCGGCAGCCCGCTGGGGCTGTTGCTGTCCTCGGCGGTCATCGGCTTGTTCGGCCTCATGCCCGCCGAGTCCTACGCCGCGTGGGGCTGGCGGATGCCGTTCCTGCTGTCCGTCATTTTGCTCGCGGTGGGTGTGGTGATTCGACTGAAGATGGAAGAATCAACCAGTTTCGTTGCCGCACAGGCGAATAACGAGATCGTCTCATTGCCCATCAAGGAGATCTTCCGGACATTTTGGCGGACGGTCGTGGTGGCCAGCGGCGTCACGCTTATCGCCCACAGCTTGACCCTGCTGGTCAGCTTCCTGCCCAGCTATGCGACAACCACGTATGACCTTGCGCCCGGCATTGCCACCACCAGTTTGGTGGTCGCCTCTGCCGGAGCGGTGCTCGCGCTCGTCGTCATGGCCCGGCTGGTCGACGGGCGTGATCGTCGGCGGTTCACCCTCGTCGGAGGCGTCCTGACCGCCGTGTGGGCGTTCCCGGCCTTCTACCTGCCGGCCGAATGGGGAGCCGCCGGCCTGATGATCTCGGTAACGGTCGGATACGTGTTCCTGATCCCGCACTACGCCGCATTGTCGTCCTTTTTGGCTGACATGTTCCCCGCCCACGTGCGCTACAGCGGAGTCTCGTTGTGCTATCAGCTCTCGGCTGTCCTGGGCGGTGGTCTGCTCCCGATCCTGACCGGCTATCTGGTGAGCCGAGTGGGCGGCGCGTCATGGCCGGCCGCCGCTCTCCTGGCGGGCACGGGTCTCATCACCGCCGCCTCGTCGCTGCTCGCGCGGCGCGTCCCGACCACCGGAGTGGCCCCGGTGGTCGCCGGACCCAAGTCGCTGCGGCCGGCCGGTCGATGAGCAACGCGCGCGGAGTGCGCCCCGGCGCGGACGAGAAACCGTCGGTCATCTCCGGCGAGTCCGCAGGCTCGCGGCGAATCTGGGTCGAAATACCCGACGCCGAGGGGCCCTCCTCGGCCTGGTGCTATACCGACAAGCGCAGCTATCTGCCCTCCGACACGGTGACGCTCTTCATCTCGTCCACCGAAACGTCTGCGCGAGTGCGTATCCGACACGACGGAGGACATCACGAGGAACTCTACGATTCCGAGGTCGACACCCGGTTCCAACCGCTCCCGGACCGCAGCTATCGAGACGGCTGCGATTGGCTCCCGACCGCCCACGTGGTGTTGCCCCATGCTGTCGCGCCAGGTTGTTATCTCGTGGAACTGTCGAGCTGTGACGACACGCCGCGCACGCTCGGTCACCACCTGTTCGTGGTCAAGCCGCAGCGGCCGCGCGAACGCGCTGTCGCGCTGATCCTCACCACGTCGACCTGGGCTGCCTACAACGATTGGGGCGGAGCAAACCACTACTTCGGGGTGAATCCCGGCACTCCCAGGGGCCGATCCCCGGTCCTGTCTGCCCAACGGCCTTGGGCCCGTGGCCAGGTATGGCTGCCGCAGGGAGCGCCCCGGATGCTCGACCCGAGCCGGCCGCGGCGACCGCAACCGGCCCGGTACGGGTTCGTGGAGTGGGCATACCTCAACGGCTACAGCAAGTATTACGCCGCGGCAGGGTGGCCGACTTTCGAGAAGCACTTCGTCGCATGGGCGGAGCGACAGGGTTTCGTGGTCGACCTCTACACTCAGGACGACCTGCACGCCAACCCTGACTTCTTGGCCGGGTATCGCTGCGCCGCGATCGTGGGACACGACGAGTACTGGACAGCGCAGATGCGTTCCGCCATCGACGGGTACGTGGAGCGGGGCGGGCGGGTGGCTCGATTCGCCGGCAATTTCACCTGGCAGATCCGGCTCGAGGACGGGGGGCAGCGCCAGATCGCCTACAAGTACGATGCGCGTGAGCATGACCCGGAGGCCGGCCGCGACCGGGCCAAGATTTCGGGTGCCTGGGAAGATCCCTGGATCGATAACCCCGGTGCGACAACGTTCGGTGTCAATGCACTACGCGGAATGTACGCCGGTTTCGGGGGCATGGCTCCTCGGGCGGCGCGCGGGTTCACTGTCTATCGGCCCGCGCACTGGGCGTTTGACGGCACCGGGCTGGGCTATGCGGACATGTTCGGCGACGAGAGCAGCATCTTCGGCTTCGAGGTCGACGGCCTGGACTATGAATTCCGCGACGGCTTGCCCTATCCCACCTTCACCGACGGAGCGCCGGCCGGTACCGAGATCCTCGCGATGAACTGGGCAACGGCGGCCGAAGACGGTTCGTACCCGGAATCCTTCATGATCGGGGACGGTGACGCGCAGTTCCGCGCCGCCGTGCTCGACCAGGACGACCCCGAAGGCCTGGCTCGTAGTCGACGAGCGAGTGGAATGGTGGTGGCCTTCGGCAAGGGTGCGGGGGAGGTGTTCACGGCCGGCACCTGCGAGTGGGTGAACGGGCTCAGGAGCCGCGACCACGCGGTCGAGACGATCACGTCCAACGTGCTCACTCGTTTTCTCGAGAACTGAATCCTCGAACCAGGAACGTATTCGAACAATGGAGGTTGAACGCACACATGCACCGCACCATCGCGGTCCTCGGCTTGGGACAAATGGGGCTCAGCGCACTGGACCTCCTGCTCGAGCAGCTCGCCGGCGCGCAGTTCCTCTGTGTCGACCGCAGCGAACAGGCGGTGAACACCGCGGTCGCCAAGGCGCCCGATCGAGTCAGAGGACTCGCGATCGATGTGGCCTCAGGGGATCTCGACTTCACCGGCATCGACGTAGTGCTTAATCTGACGGGACCGTTCTTCGCTGGGTCCGACCACGCGGCACGCGCCGCGATCGAGCATGGGGCCGCCTATATCGATATCTCCGACGACGTCGAGGGAACCCGCACCGTGCTGAACCTGGCACCCCACGCAGAAGCCGCGGGCGTCCCGGTGATCACCGGAGCAGGCTTCTCGCCGGGAATCACCAACTGGATCGCATGCGAGTTGCTCGACCAGCATCCCCATGCGGACGGTATCCAAATCGCCTGGGTGGTACATGAAGCCGACCCCGGTGGACTTGCCCCGCTGCGCCATATGCTGCACCTGGCGGTGAGTCCGTGCCCGCTGCTGGTTGATGGAGAATGGCAGGAATCACCGGGATTCGTACCGCAGACCGCGAAATGCTTCGACTTCCCCGACCCGATCGGGACGGTGGAGACCTTCGACACCGCACACCCAGAACCTCTGACCCTGGTGCGACGGTTCCCCAGACTCAGGTACGCCAGTTGTAAAGGTGCCCTTCATCCGGCGTGGGCCAACGGAGCCTTCTCGACACTTGGCCGAATCGGATTCGGCTACCTCGACAACCACGTGCAGATGGACGGCTTGAACATCGATCCGACAGAAGTGTTGTGGCGAATGCTGTGGCGGCGACACGACCGACGGGCCCGTACCGGAGGCAGTTCGTATACCGCCGCTCAGGTGCTCGCTCTCGAAGGTGACGACGTGGTCGCAGGCTTGGGTGTTCACGACAACGCCGTCATGTCCCGTGCAACCGGGCTCGGTGCCGTGATCGCGACGGAAGTCCTGCTGCAGTACGGGGCGCCCCCCGGCGCGCACGGGCCGGAGGGGCTGCGCTCGGACGCCGCGGTGGCCATGTTCTCGCAGTTGGCGCATGACACCGGCAGTTTTCCCGGAGGTCTTGTGCCGATCCCGCTGGCGGCGATCCCATGACGTGGCCCCGTCATCGGCTGCGTATCGGAGCGGACACTCTCGACGGCGCGCTGTCGGAGTGGGCGCGGGCCGCGCCGGACCACCCCGCGCTACGCCACGCCGACGAAGTGTGGACCTATGGACAACTTGACAGCGCTGTCGATCGTGTCGCCGGAAAGCTCTCGGACGAACTGGAAGTCGGTGACCGCGTAGTACTCGTCGGCCATAACAGCACGGCCTGGGTGATCACTTTCCTGGCGGTGATGCGCGCAGGCGCCGTGATCGTTCCGGCCAACAATCGCGCGAGCCCGAAGCAGCTGCGAGACCAGTGTTCCCTGCTGGAGGCGAAGCTGGTGTTACACGATGACGCGCACCACCATCTGGTGGCCGGTGCGGGCGTACGAGTCGCCGAGGCGGAAACCTATGTGCGCGAGGCGCTGATGGACGACTCGGGTCAGCTCGCGCAAACCCGTGAGCCGAATGGGCAGACCCTGGCACTCATCAGTTTCACCTCGGGCACCACCGGCGATCCGAAGGGCGCCATGGTGACGCACGAAGCCCTGTTCCGCGGTTCCGCGGTGCACGTGGAGTGTCTCGGAACGACGGACCGTGACAGCACACTGGTCGTAGTTCCGTTGTTCCACAACACCGGCTTCGTCGACCAGCTGGGGCACATGTTGGTGGCGGGCGGGTCGACCCATCTGCTGAGTCGATACCGGACGACGACGACGATCGAAGAACTGACCGCTCGGCCGGTGACCCACCTCGCAGCGGTGCCCAGCATCATCCGCATGTTGATGATGGCCGACGGCGCCGACAAGGTCTTCGCCGGCCTGGGCACCATCCTCTTCGGTGGGAGCCCGATGCCGAAAGCCTGGAGCGCCGAGCTGAACCACCGCTGGCCCGGTGTCCGACTCGTCCACGGATACGGCTTGACGGAGTTCACGTCGGTGTGCACCTTGCTCCCTCCGCAGATGATCGCCGATCGCGGCGACTCAGTGGGTATCACCCCACACGACGTCGAGGTGAAGATCGTCGGCGCGGACAACCGTGAAGTGGCAACGGGGGTTTCGGGTGAAGTCTGGGTGTCGGGACCGACCATGATGCTCGGGTACTGGCGGCGGTCCGATCTCACTTCCGAGAAGATCGTGGGGCCGTGGTTGCGCACCGGTGACAGAGGTCATCTCGACGCCGATGGGTTCCTGTGGCTGAGCGGTCGAGTGGACGACATGATCAACCGTGGCGGCGAAAAGGTCCTTCCCGCCGAAGTCGAGGCCGAGATCGCGGAACTACCCTACGTCGCGGAGGCAGTGGTGTTCGGTGTTCCCGATCCGGTGTTGCACAATCGCATCGTCGCAGTGGTGCGCCCGCGTCCTGGTTGTCGGTTCGACGAAGTCGACGCTCGTGCCCGGTTGGTCTCGACGGTCGCCGACTATGCCGTTCCCGAGGACTGGGTCGTCCAGAGCGATGAACTGCCACGGGCGGCATCGGGCAAAACCGACCGCCGTGGCATCCGGGCACGGTATCTGGAAGCCATCCGTTCGACCTGAACGCGGAGAACGAACTGCGATGTCGGTAAAGGCCTTTCGATACCCTTCAGCCATGTCTGGCTCACCGCGTCGTCGCAACCGGCGAGCGTGGATTCGTCGACCCGGGAAAGGCAGCGAACGAACAATCCCCCCATGCGGGCTGAATCTGATTGCTATGCAGGTCATGTGAGTACCACCTCCGTATTCTCGATGCATCCCGTCAGGAAATGGAGGCCTTGTGAAGCGACAGCAAACTTTACGCACCGCTCTGGTAGTCGGCAGTCTGGGCGCGATGCTCGCCGCATGCGGGAACGGGGTCACCGACGTCGGTGCGTCGAGTGACCTGCCGCTGAGCGGCCAGCGCCTGGTGTATGTCGGCTACGGCGGCGACGCGGCGGTGGCGGCGACCAAGGGATGGCTGGAGCCGTTCGCGGAAAAGACGGGTGTCCAGTACGTCGCCGACAGTCCCAGTGACGGCGCCAAGATCAAGGCAATGGTGGATTCGGGCCGTACCACGTGGGACGTCGTGCTCATCGATCCCGGCACCGGCGGCAGGGGATGCGGGACGCTGTTCGAAACGCGGCCCTCGTCACTCGATGTGAGTGAGATCGACCCCAAGTACGTCACCGATGAGTGTGGCGTCCCGGTGAGCCTGGAAGCGCTTGCGCTCGTCTACAACAAGGAGTTGTACGGAGACAACCCACCCACGTCCACCGCGGACTTCCTCGACACCGAGAGGTTCCCGGGACAGCGGCACATCTTGAACTACGCTTTGGGTGGCGTGGAGCCGCTCCTCGCCGCTGACGGAGTGCCCCCTGATGCGATCTATCCGATCGATTTCGGCCGAGTCGAGAAGATCGTCAGAGCGCTCGGGAGTGACTTGACGTTCGATCCGACGCTTGCCCAGCAAGGGGAAGTGCTGTCGTCAGGCAACTTTGGCATGTGCCTCTGCTATACGGGCCGCGCCGCTCTGAAGGCTGCAGCGGGCGCTGACATCGGCGTGGTCTTCGACAAGACGTACATCACGTGGGATGCCGTGTACGCGGTCAAGGGATCGAAATCACCCGAAGCTCAACTGGAGTTCCAGCAATTCGTCGCCACGGCGGATGGTCAGATTCCCTACTACACGTACCTCCCGTACTCGCCGACGATCAAGGGCGCGAACCTGGATGTGCAGGAGGCGTTCAAACCCTTCATGCCGGACTTCAACGCAGACAAGATATCCGAAACTTATGTCACCGATGTGAAGTGGTGGAACGAGAACTCGGCGTCGGCATTGGACTCCTGGACGAAACTGACCGCCGGATAGCCTCCAGGTCGAGAAGAAGCAAGCTGGTGGAGAGCAACACGTCTGTTGCCGGTCCCGACCGAGTGAAGGGTCGCCTAAGGTACGTCGACGGGTCCCAGGGGCGAGACCTGCGGCCATGGCTGGTCATGTTGCCGATCGCGCTGGTGGTCGTGGTCTTCGTGTACCCGCTGTTCGTGATGGCCCGATCCAGCTTCACCGACTTCGTCGAGGCTGGCCAGAGTGGGCTTGCGAACTACGAGTGGTTCCTCGGGACCGGGGTGCAGCGCACGGTTCTGCAACGCACCTTCCTGGTGAGTGTGGCGGTCACGGGCATGTGCATCCTGCTCGGGTTTCCGTACGCGTACCTGATGACCTTGGCGGGGCCGACGGTCCGCATTCTCATGCTGGGGACCGTGATGCTGCCGTTCTGGTCCAGCATCGTGGTCCGCATCTACGCGTGGGTGATCCTGCTGCAGCAATCCGGCCCGGTCGACCGAGCACTCGCCCTCGTGGGCGCCGATCATGTCCGCTTGCTGGGCAACGTCGGTGGCGTGTTCGTCGGGTCCACACAAGTCCTGTTGCCCTTCTTCATCCTGCCGCTCTATTCGTCGTTGACCCGAATCGATCGGCGGCTCCTCGATGCGGCGCACAGTCTGGGAGCGCGCCCGTCCCGTGCCTTCGTCCAGATCTACCTGCCGTTGGCACTGCCGGGAGTCATCGCAGGCGCCTTGATCACGTTCATCCTGATGCTGGGGTTCTACTTCACGCCTGCGATGCTCGGCAGCCCGCAAAACAGTCTCATCTCGCAACAGGTCGTCGAACAGGTGACCCGGCTGCTGGCATTCGGGCGAGGGGGCGCGATGGCGCTCACATTGCTGCTGCTCACCGTGATCGTGTTGGCGGTTGCGGCCAGGCTCAGCCGCCGGTACGTCCGGTCGCTGGGGTTCGGGGAGAAGGGGTAGACGGTGATCGGGCGAGCGTTCGGATCGAGGCGGGTCTTTCTCGTCGGCACCTGCCTCGCGGTGGGGATCTTCCTGGTGGCCCCGACGTTGGTCGTGATCCCACTGAGCTTCACCGATCAGCGGAGTTTCGCGTTCCCACCGGGAGGTTGGTCGACGAAGTGGTACGAGAACTTCTTTGCCGACGAAACGTGGTACAGCTCGGCGCTCTACAGCCTCGAGGTGGGCGCGATCGTGACGATCGTCGCGACCGTGTTGGGTGTCGCAGGCGCAGTGGGGCTGGCGCACGGGCGGGGCCGGTGGCGTGCACCGGTACGAGGAATGCTCTTGGCGCCCATGATCGTCCCGGGCGTGATCACCGCCATCGGCATCTACTACGTCTTCCTGCGCGCCGGCTTGACGGAATCGCTGACGGGCTTCGTGCTGGCACATACAGTGCTCGCGTTGCCCCTGGTCGTCATCACCGTCAGCGCCTCACTTCAGGGGCTCGACCGGCAATTGGAATGGGCCGCGGCCAGCTTGGGAGCCAGCCCGTGGAGGGTTTTCCGTCAGGTCACACTGCCGCTGATCGTGCCGGGGATCGCGACCGGCGCCCTGTTCGCCTTTCTCACCTCGTTCGACGAGTCGATCGTCTCGTTGTTCTTGTCGGGCCCCTACGCGCGGACACTACCGATCCAGGTGTACCAGAGCGTCACCTCCGAGGTTGATCCGACAATCGCTGCGGCGTCGACGATGCTGGTGGGGATCACCGTGGCGTTGATGTTGATCCTGGCTCTCGTGTCGAGTCGAAAGAAATAGCAGAATTGAGCCCGACGATGCATGGAGCAGGTTTGACCCTGACCGGTCTGGTCAAGCGCTACGGCCCGTTCAACGTGGTGGACAATGTCGATCTTGCGATCGCGCCAGGGGAGTTCATGACGTTCCTGGGACCGAGCGGATCAGGCAAGACCACGACCCTGAACCTGATCGCGGGGTTTGCCCAACCCGACGAGGGTCAGATCCAGCTCGGCGGACGGACGCTGGCCGGCATCCCGCCTCACAAGCGCGATATCGGGGTGGTATTCCAGAACTATGCGCTGTTTCCCCATATGAAAGTGGATGCCAATATTGCCTTTCCGCTCAAACAGCGTCAGGTCAGGCGTGCAGAGATCGTCAAGAAGGTCGGCACGATCATCGATGCCGTCGGCCTGACCGGGATGGCGAACCGATACCCGCGAGAGCTGTCAGGAGGGCAACAACAACGAGTCGCGCTCGCGCGGGCACTGGTCTTCGAGCCGCAGCTCCTGTTGCTCGACGAACCGCTCGGGGCTCTGGACAAGAGATTACGGGCAGACCTCCAATTGGAGATCAAGCGCATACATCGCGAGCTGGGTATCACGTTTGTCTTCGTGACACACGACCAGGAGGAAGCACTGGCGATGTCTGATCGGATCGCCGTGTTCAACAGGGGCCGGATCGAGCAGGTCGGTAGCGGCTCAGAACTGTACGAATGTCCCCAGAGCCTCTTCGTGGCGGAATTTCTCGGTGACTCGAACGTCTTTCACGGCGACATCGTCCGCTCCGGACCATCGCTCCGGCTTCGAGGGGACGGGTACGAGCTTGCCGCCCCGGACGGAACAGGCTCCGACGGATGCCGATCCGCGTTGGTGGTGCGGCCTGAGCGAATTCGGATCACCGCTGGCCTGCAACGGCTCTCGGCCGACAGAGTCAACCGCCTCAGCGGCACTGTGACCGAAGTCGTCTACTTCGGAGGCCGCCGTCGGTTGTTGGTCGACGTGGACGGACGGTCGGTCATGGTCGACGAAATGGCCCCACAAGGCACGGTCAGCCTTGGCACGCGGCTCGATCTGGAGTGGGATCGCAACGACGCCGTCGCGGTGCGGCTGAATTCCGACGAGCAGGCGGAGGCTAGTTGAGGAGGGCTTCGGTGGGTGTCGCGTACGGTGCTAGATGTGTCAGGAGGTGAATCGGCCCAGGTGGTCAAGTCGGTGGGGTCAGGGCGAGGTGAACGAGACACCGCCGCGGCAAGAGACGGCGGCAGTGAGACCCGCGCCAACATCCTCCTCGTGGCGCGCGAGCTGTTCCTCGAACTCGGCTACAGCCGTACGAGTATGGTCGCGATCGCCGATCGGGTGGGCATCCGAGCGCCGGCGCTGTATTGGCACTTCGCGTCGAAGGAAGCCATATTGTTCGCCGTCATCGACAAGGCACTCGTCGATTTCCTCGGGGCGATCACGATCAGTGACGCAGAGGACGCAACGTCGCAGATGTCGGAACTCGTCCGCCGATATGTGACGTATCAACTCGAGAGGTCCAGCGAAGCCACGGGGTATTCGTCACTGATCGAGATCGCGAAGAACGGGCGCGTCCTGACGCCGGAACACGAACTCCAGCTGCGGGCACGACAGCGGGAAGTGCAACACATCTTCAAGCGAGTGCTCGAGCGCGGACAAAGCACATCGTCGTTCGACGTCAACGACGCGACGGTAACGGCTTTCGCGTTGGTCACGCTGTGCGAGCATGTCAACACCTGGGCACATGCGAAGGGCCCGAAGCAAACTGCAGAAATCGCAGAAGAGTATGTGTTGCTCGCCCTCAGAATGATCCGTGCCACGTCCCGTTGACTGCGTCGACCCGCTCCGGAACGTTCCCCAACCGTGCATCGAGCTGAATTCTTCAATAATCCTATCCTAGGATTTTTGGATGTTCGTGGGTAAGGTGTGGAAGCGACCCCGGGCGTCGGGTAGCCGAGCTGCCCCACTCACCGCAGGAGAGCCGTGACCGCAGACGATCAGGGCACCGACCGCGCCGCGACGACGGGAGCGCTGAGCGGCATCGTCGTCGTCGACGTGTCCCGGGTGCTGGCCGGCCCGCTGTGCACCCAGATGCTGGCCGACCACGGGGCCACCGTCGTCAAGGTGGAGCCCCCGGCCGGTGACGAGACCCGAACCTGGGGACCGCCCTTCGTCGGTGCCGACTCCAGTGCCTACTTCCAGAACCTGAACCGCAACAAGGTGAACATCTGTCTCGACCTGACCACCCTCGACGGTATCGACGTGCTGCGCCGACTGCTCGACCGGGCCGACGTGCTGGTGGAGAACTACAAGGCTGGCACGTTGGACCGCTGGGGCCTCGGGGACGAGGTGCTGGCCGAGGCGTACCCCGCCCTGGTGCACTGCCGCATCACCGGTTTCGGGGTGGACGGTCCGATGGGCGCGGTGCCGGGCTATGACGCGATCGCCCAGGCCTACAGCGGGTTGATGAGCATCAACGGCGAGGCGCATGGGGACCCGCTGCGCATCGGGGTCCCGGTCGTCGACATGGTCACCGGTATCTACGCGTTCTCCGGGGTGCTGCTCGCCCTGCACGAGCGCCATCGCTCCGGGCTCGGGCAGCTCGTGGACTGCACCCTGCTGGACTCGGCGGTCAGCCTGCTGCACCCGCACTCGGCGTCCTACCTGGCCGACGGCCGGGAACCGGTGCGCACCGGGTCGGCGCACCCCACCATCGCGCCGTACGAGACGTTCACCGCCGCCGGCGGCGAGCAGATCTTCGTCGCGGCGGGAAACGACCGGCAATTCCGGGAATTGGCCGAGCAACTGGGTTGTCCGGGGCTGGCCGACGACCCACGGTTCGCCCACAACGGTGACCGCGTCGCTCATCGGCCGGACCTGCGTGAACTGATCGCCGAGCAGGTGGCGCGGTGCGACGCCGGTGAACTCGCCGGTCGGCTCTCGGCCGGCGGTGTGCCCGCTGCCCGGGTCAACACCGTCGGACAGGCGTTGCGCGATGCCCAGGTCACTCATCGACGGATGACCGTGCAGGACGGTGGCTACCGCGGTATCGGCGCGCCGATCAAACTCGGTCGAACTCCCGGGTCCGCGCCGCGGGCACCGCGGCGCAAAGGCGAGGACACCCGGGCAGTGCTGGCAGACCTGGGCTACGGTCCGGGCCGGATCGACGAACTGGTCGAGGCCGCGGTCGCCATCGCGCCCGATCGGGAACCCCGATGACGCGGCGCCGCGGGATCGGGCGTCCCCGGCGGTCGCCAGGCCGCTCGGTAGTCTGACGCTCATCGGTACGGGAAGGAAGGCGAGTGACTGATCTTCGCTTCACGCACGAGATCGCCGCCCGGCGAAAGAGTGCCCCCAGCACCGTTGCCGACCTGCTGCGCGACCGCATGATCGCCGGCGAACTCGAGCCGGGCACCCGTCTGCGCGTCGAGAAGATATCGGAATCCCTTGGGGTATCGGCCAACACGGTCCGTGAGGCGTTGCAGATGTTGGAGCGTGAACGCCTCGTCACGCAGTTCCTCAACCGCGGGATCTTCGTCAGCGAGCTGACCGCCGACGGCGTCCGGGACCTGTACCTGATGCGCCGGCTCATCGAGTGCGGGATCCTGCGCTCGGCGGATTCGGTTCCACCCGACGCGCTGGCGGGACTGCGGGAGTCCGTCGCGCTGGGCGAGGAAGCGCTGGCGACCAGGAACTGGTCGGCCGCCGCGGACGCGACCACCCGCTTCCACAGCGCGTTGGTCGCCATCGCCCGCAGTGAACGCGTCGACGTCACCATGCGCCAGCTGCTGGCCGAGCTCCGGCTGCACATGGCCCACCTGGAGAGCGATCGAGAGATCCACCAGCAGTTCATCGCTCAACACCGGCCCCTGTTGAACCTCATCGAGGCGCACGACTTCGCCGCCGCCGCCGATTCGCTGGAGCGTTACCTGCACGAGGGCGAACAGGTGTCGCTGCGGCTGATCGAGGAGACGCAGTCCGGCTGATCCGTGGGTCCGAGCGCCGCGCCGGATGTCGTCGCGAACACGCTGCGCGGCAAGATGATCCGGCGATTTCATACATTTGTCACTGATCGCCCCGGGTATCCGTGTCGGTTGTCGATGACGCGCGCGGTGCAGCGCCGATAGGTTTCTCGGCAGAGCCACGTGTCGGCGTGGACCGGGACGAGAGGGTGCGGGCATGGGACGGCTGGACGGAAAGGTTGCCGTGGTGACGGGAGCGGCGCGAGGAATCGGGCTGGCCACGGTGCGGCGCTTCGTCGAGGAGGGGGCCACCGTCTATGCGAGCGACATCGCCGCGGCCCAGGAGATTTTCGACAAGTCCAGGCACCACCACGGCATCGTCGACGCCACCGACGAGACGGCCGTCGGCGATTTCTACGCCGATGTCCTGGCGCGGGAGGGCCGGCTCGACGTGCTGTTCAGCAATGTCGGCATCCACCTGTCGAAGGCCTTGCCGGAGACCACCGTCGGCGAGTTCGACCGGATCTTCGATGTCAACGTCAAGTCCGCGTTCCTGAGCATCCGGGCCGCGCTGCCCGCGATGCTCGACCGGCGGTCCGGCAGCGTCATCGTGACCTCGTCGAACGGCGGCCTGATGGGCCGGCCCAACGATCCGGTGTACAACGCCACGAAGCACGCTCTGGTGGGGCTGGTGAAGTCATTGGCCGTGCGGTACGCATCGCATGGGATCCGGTTCAACAGCGTCAATCCCGGTGCCATCGACACCGACATGCTGCGCGGTTCGGTGGGCGGCACCGAAGAGATCGCCGAGAAGAGGGCGGTGGCCAGCACGCCGGCGACACGCACCGCGACGGCGACCGAGGTGGCCAACGCCGTCGTCTTCCTGGCCTCGGACGAGACCCCGTTCATCAACGGCGTGGCCTTGGCCGTGGACGGAGCGAAATCGGCGGGCGCTCTTTCGGCAGACCGCTACTCGCTGGATTTCACGCTCAGCGAGTCCCAGTGGGGAAATCCGACCGCGGCACTGACCGTGTAACGCGGGCCGTCACTCCGTCGAGGCCAGGCGTTCACGCACCCGGCCCAGCTTGAGGCCGAGGTGCAGCGCCAGCCGGTCGTCGCCGTCGGAGAGGTCGATGCCTGCGATCTCGTTGATGCGGGAGAGCCGGTAGTACAGGGTCTGCCTATGCACCTGCAGTAGCGACGCCGTCGCCGAGACATCGCCCGCCTTGTCCAGGAAACACAGCGCGGTCTGCCACAGATCGGGATTGCGGTGGTCCAGCAACCGCTGCGCGGAGTCGGCGGCCACGACGTCGCGCAGCACTTCCGGCTGCAGCGCGAGCCTGTACAGCCCCAGCCGCGCCCACTCCGCGATGGGGGCGTGTTTGTCGTCGACTTCGGCGACGCACAGCGACAATTGGGCCCGTCTGGCGCTGGCACGCAGCCCCGCCACCTCCGATAGCCCCGGGATCGCGGTGCCGATCCCGACGGCACCGCCCCGGCGGGTGAGGTCACGCGCCAGCGCTACACCCTGCCTTGCGGAGTCCAGCGACGTGTTGGTCACGACCAAGGTGTACCCGCCGTTGCCGATCGCGTGGATGTCCGGTCGATACTGCGCGACGGAGCTCGTCGTGACCGCCAGGGTGAGCAGCGGCTCGTCGGGGTCCACGGCCCCGGCCCGCCGCAGATCCTCGGCCACGCTGTGCCAATCCTCGTTGTGCCCCTTGATGAGTCGCTGCAGCGAGAGCGCCGCGACGGAGCGGTGGTGCTCGGCGACGGCGAGCTCACTGCCGATGGAATCCGAGTACCGACTGGCCACCGCCGGGTCGAGCAGGTCGATGTCCACACCCGGATCGGGCGCGAGGAACAGATAGCCGTTGACTTCACCGTTGGGTGAGAGGGTCGGCATGCACCAGCGGGCGCCGGAACCCAGCGCCGGGATCGGGCCCAGCTGGAACGGCTTCGTGGCCCTGCTGTAGCCCCCTTGCCGGAACCAGGTGCGGGTCTCCGGTGAGCACGCACGCGACAGGATCGCGCGGACCCGGCACTCGTCGGCGTTCTCGGCCTGGGTGCTGTACGCCAGAACCTTCAAGTCGCGATCGACCAACATGACCGAGGTGGGCAGCTGTTCGCCGATGGCCGCCACCAGCTCTTGGACCGTCATGCCATGACCTCCCACGCACCGCTGGATCGGCTACCGGCAACGAGCGGCGCTGACCCGATCGTAGGTGAATTCCGGGGATTTCTCGCCACTCCTGGACTCGGCGGACAGGCGAAGATCCGGGTCCCGGCGGTGTGGACGGCACCGAAGCGGTGGGGCGCAACCCGTTCGAACGGCTTCTTTGGACATATGTATGAGCAAATTCTTCAAGGATCGTTACGATGGCGGTTCAGCGACCCCGATCCCTCGTCTAGCTTTTCTCCTATACCACCCTGTGGCGGATCGAACGCGGTGCCGACCTGCACACTGCGTCACCGTCACGGCACGTGGCTCTGGCTGACGGCGGAAAGGTCTCCCGAAAAATGAGCGGACTGTCTGGATCCACGCGATCGTGTCGGACGTGGTGGCGGCGTGTCGCCGTGCCCCTCGCCGGGGTGATGCTCGTCGCCGCCGGATGTGGTGAGTCGTCGAGTGGGCAGGAGCCGTCAGCGCAGAGTTCCGGGCCCGAGATCCCGTCGGTGCCGGCGGGCCCGGCGGCCGACCTGGTGCCCGAGGAACTCAAGGGCCGGCCGCTGAACATCGTCACCTACAACGACTATCCGCCCGAGATGTTCGTCGAGGACGGCGAACTGACCGGCTACAACCCGGAATTGGGCTTGGCGCTGGCCGCCGATCTGGGTTTGCAGCCCAACCTCGTCGGGATGAATTTCGACGCCATCATCCCGGGCGTCGAAGCCCACCGGTACGACTTCGCGATCGCGGGGTTGAACATCACGCCCGAACGGCTCGAGGTCGTCGACCTGGTCGCCTACATCAACAATTCGACCGGATATGCCACGGCGACAAACTCCGATATCACCGTCGAGTCCGGCGAGGACCTGTGCGGCCTGCGGGCGGCGCTGCTGTCCGGTTCGGCGCAGCACAACGAGATGACGGCGCAGAGTGAGAAGTGCATTGCGGCGGGCAAGCAGCCGATCGAGGTCAGCACGTTCACCGGAGCCAGCCAAGCCAACACCGCGGTGATCTCGCAGCGCGCCGACGTGGCCGTCGCCCAGCTGACCCAGCTGACGTACTACGCGAGCAAGTCCAACGGCCAGCTCGAGGTCGAACCGTATCGGTCGGGGGAGGGCCGCCAGGGGCTGGGGGTGGCCAAGGGCGATCCGCTCGGGCCCGCGTTGGTCCAGGCGTTGAAGGACCTCATCGCCAGCGGCGTCTACCAGGACATTCTGAAGAAATGGGGAGTCGAATCGCTGGCGCTCAGCGAACCCGAGATGCTGCCCGGCCCGAACCAGGGATAGCCGACCGGATGACTTTGATGTGCGGTGGTGGTGAGCTCGTGGTGGCGATCGCGACCGGAGGCAGCTCCGGTCGCTCGTTCGAACGTTCGTGACGCGAGGAGATCTGGACATGACTCAACAGCGCCGAGGCACCGGTGTCGTGGTGGTCGAGGAGCCCGCGGAACCGGTGCCCACCGACGCCCACCACCTGAAGGTGGCGCGCAAACTGCACCCGTCGTGGTGGGTGATGACCGCGATCCTCGCCGTGCTGGCGGCCATGCTGGTCAACCTGCTGCTCACCAACGAGAACCTGCACTGGGACGTGGTCGGGGAGTACTTCTTCAGCACCGAGATCCTCACCGGCCTGCTGCGCACCATCGAGCTGACCGTCATCGCGATGGTCGCCGGCATCGTGTTGGGCAGCGTGCTGGCCGTGATGCGGCTGTCGCGGATGCCGCTCATCTCCGGCTGCGCGTGGCTCTACATCTGGCTGTTCCGGGGGACCCCGCTGCTGGTCCAGATCATCTTCTGGTTCAACCTCGCCCTGCTGATCGACGAGGTCTCGCTGGGGGTGCCCTTCGGCCCGCAGTTCGTCAGCGTCAACACCAACGAGCTGATCAGCCCGCTGACGGCCTCGATCATCGCGCTGAGCCTGTGCGAGGCCGCCTACATGGCCGAGATCATCCGGGGTGGACTGCAGTCGATCGACGCCGGCCAGTCCGAGGCGTCCCGCGCGATCGGCCTGACCCCGGCCCAGACATTGCGCTACGTCATCTATCCGCAGGCGATGCGGGTGATCATTCCGCCCACCGGCAACGAGGTGATCGGCATGCTCAAGACCACCTCGCTGGTCAGCGTCATCGCGCTGCCGGAGCTGCTGTACTCGGCACAGCTGATCTACGCCCAGAACTTCCTGGTGATCCCGCTGCTGATCGTCGCGAGCCTGTGGTATCTGCTGGTGTGCACGGTGCTGATGGTCGGCCAGTACTACATCGAGCGGCACTTCGGTAGGGGCGCCGCACGCGCCTTGCCACCCACACCCATGCAGCGGTGGCGCCGCCTCGCGTCGATGTTCCTCGGCCCGCTGCTGCGGTCGACGCCGACGGCCGCGCCCGGCACGTCCGAACCGGGAGGCCGGCGATGAGCAGCCCCTCGGCCCCGGTGCACCCGGGCACCGTCGGCCAACCGCTGCTGCGGATGCAGAACGTGTCGAAATCCTATGGGCTGCACCCGGTGTTGCGTGATGTGACCCTCAGCCTCGAACGCGGGGAGGTGATGTGCATCATCGGTCCGTCCGGCTCGGGCAAGAGCACGTTGCTGCGATGCATCAACCACCTGGAGACCATCGACTCCGGCGGGCTCTACCTCGACGGTGTGCTGATGGGCTACCGCAGGCGCGGTGACAAGCTCCAGGAGCTGGGCGAGCGGGAAGCCGGGCGGCAGCGCCGCAAGATCGGGATGGTGTTCCAGAACTTCAACCTGTTCCCCCATCTGAGCGTGCTGGACAACATCACGCTGGGACCGGTGAAGGTCAACCGGCAGCCCGTGGCCGAGAGCCGCAGGGAAGCCCTGGATCTGCTCGAGCTCGTCGGGTTGTCGGCCAAGGCCGACGCCTACCCCCGGCAGCTGTCCGGCGGCCAACAGCAGCGGGTCGCCATCGCCCGCGCCATGGCGATGAAACCCGAACTCATGCTCTTCGACGAACCCACCTCGGCGCTGGACCCCGAGCTCGTCGGCGAGGTCCTCGACGTCATGCGCCGACTCGCCACCGACGGGATGACCATGGCGGTCGTCACCCACGAGATGGGTTTCGCCCGGGAGGTGGGGGATCGGCTGATCTTCATGGACGAGGGCCGCATCGTCGAGGAGGGCCATCCCCGTGACGTGCTGACCAACCCTCGCCAACCACGCACCCAGAACTTCCTGGCCAAGGTCCTCTGAATGCCGGTAACCCCCGATCCCCCTGTCCTCCTGGCCACCGCGGCGGAGTGTCTCCGCGGCGACCGGCCGTGGCGGCGCGGTCTGCTGGTCGATGTCGGCAGCACCTTCACCAAGGTGTGCGTGGTCGGCCCCGACGGCACGCTGCTGGCCGCGGCGCGTGACCACACCACGATCGACAGCGACGTGCTCGTCGGCGTCACCGGTGCCCTCGCCTTGCTGCCCGCAGCGGCGGGCGGGCCGTTCGACTGGGCTCTGACCAGCAGCAGTGCCGCAGGCGGTCTGCGGATGGTATCCGTCGGGTTGACCGCGAGCCTGTCGGGGCGGGCCGGGGAGATGGCGGCGCTGGGCGCGGGCGGGAAGCTGATCGACGTGCTCAACGGCTACCTGGCGGACTCCGACGTCGAGCGCATCAAGGACTGCGCTCCGCACGTGATCCTGCTGACCGGCGGCACCAACGGCGGCAATACGGCCGCGATGACCCACAACGCATCCCGACTGGCGTTGGTGCGCAACGTTTCCTACGTGTTGGCCGGCAGCGCGCAGGGTTCGGAGCAGGCGGCCGGGATCCTCCGCGGCGCCGGCGCCGACGTCAGGGTGGCCGACAACGTCTTCCCCGCTCCCGGTGCGCTGGAGATATCCTCGGTGCGCGACGCGGTCATCGACGTCTTCATGACCCACATCACCAAGGCTAAGGGGCTGGACCACCTGCTGTCGGTGCTCGACGCCCCGTGCGAGCCCACCCCGGTGGCGGCGAGCCGGGTCCTCGACTCGTGGCGGCGCACCGGCGACGACTCGGCCGTCCTGGTCGACGTGGGTGGCGCCACCACCGACGTGCATTCCTCCGGTGGTCGCCAACACCTCGGCAACGGAGGTGCGCGGCTGCCCCTGCCGGAGGTGCAGCGCACGGTGGAAGCCGACCTGGGAATGCGTTGGGGCGCAGAAGGTGTCGTGCACACCATGGCCGAGGACACCCTCACCCGGCTGCGTACCGAGCTCGGGGTGGACCTGCGCAAATCCGCCCGGCTGCGCGCTGAGCAGCCCGAGTTCATCCCCGATTCCCCGGTGGAACGCCTGGCCGATCGAGAGATCGCCCGCCGGGCGGTCGGGGTGGCCGTCGACCGCCACGTCGGACACCTGGTGATCCGCCGGCGCCCGTGGGGGGAGCGGCACCGCCTGGACGGCAAGGATCTTCGCAACGCCGGGCTGCTCCTGGTCACCGGCGGGGTGTTCCAGCACGCCAGTGACCCCGCCCGGTTGGTGGCCGAGGCACTCGCCGGCGACGCCGGCAGCGGCATGGTGCCCCGTGACCCGCAGATCTGCGTCGACGACCGGTACGCCGCCTTCGCCGTCGGGTTGATCGCGCCGTACTCCGAGCAGCTGGCCCGAGCCCTGTTCGGGCACCTGTTCCCGCAAATTCGCCGAAAGTCGTTGGAGGAGAAGTGATGGTGGAATCATCGCCGACCTTGCCGCTGTTGCCCGATGACCTACCTCGCGGTGCCGACGCGGTCGCCCGGGGCCGCCGGATCGGCGCAGAGACCACGGTCGGGCTGAGCGCGCAGAACCGGAGGTTCGGGACCGCCAACGAGGTGGAGTACAAGCAGAAGATGGAACGGGAGGGCCGGATCATGAGCACCCTCACCGTCGGGATGAAGAACTGGGCCGAGACCCGCGAGGCGCTGCAACGCATCTGGGAAGAGACCGACCGGCGCGGTTTCCGGGTGGACCGCTACCTGTTCCCGATGGACCGCCGCATGGGGGTGCCGCCGCAGGACCGGTTGCGCGCGGCCAAGGAGACCGGCCCGATGCTCGAGACCGATCAGGACTGGGCCGAGGTGGCCTCGACGGTGCCGATCCAGCCGCACATGGGCGACTTCATGATCGGCTCGCCGATGTCGGTGGACAACGCACGCCGCGCGTTGACGGTCGGTGTGAACTACATCGGCAACATCGGGCAGTTCTCCTGGAAGTACCCCAGCTGGCGGGGCACCGACATCGATCAGGTGGTGGAGACGGTGGCCGCGGTGGGGCTGATGGCCTCCAAGGTGGACGACGGGGCGGTGATCCACGAGTACCTCGACGACGGATTCGGCGCGCTGTTCCATGATTTCAGTTCCTACGTCGGCTGGTCACTGTTCGACCGCTACATCGTGCAAGACCTGTGCGGCGCGAAACTCGGTGTGTCCTACGGCGGTTTGACCAGCAACCCGGTCACGAAGGCGGCGATGATCCTGGCCTTGGAGGAGGTCAAGTCCCCGACCGATGCCCCGACGCCGTTCTACTACTCGACCACCACCGGGCTGACCGAGGACATCGAGGGCAATTTCGGCACCCTCTCGGTCGATGTGTTGTTCATGATGCTGGCCGTCCAGCGCGCCGGCGGCGGTGCCGGCCTGAACCCGGTCCCGACCACCGAGACGCTGCGGATCCCGACCTGGCAGGAGATCGTGGCGGTGCAGACCGTATTCCGGCGGATCGCCGACGACGAGCTCGACCGGGTCGGCGCCGTCATCGACTGGGGTCCCATCGAAGCCGTCAGGGACCGACTGGTGTCGGGCGGGCGCAGGTTCTTCGACAACCTGATGAACGGGTTCGCCGAGCTCGGGGTGGCGATGGACGACCCCCTGCACCTCCTGCTGGCCGCCCGGCGCCTGGGCGCGGCGGAGATCGAGCGCCGCTGGGGGGTCGGGGAGGTCACCGACGATCCCTACTACAACGGCTACAAGCCGCTGCTGCCCACCGATACGCTCAGCGCCTTCCTGGAAGCCCGGAACTCGGTGCGCACCAAGCTCGCGGCCGAGACCTCGTATCGGATGGCCGACGAGCGAGTCGTGGTGTTGTCCACCGACGTCCACGAGTTCGGGATGTATCTGGTCGCCGACGCGGTGCGTTCGCTCGGCGGTGACCCGGTGATCGCCGGAACCGGGGTGGACCCCGACGAACTGGCCGACCTCGCCATGGAGGTCGACGCCACCACCGTGCTGGTGTCCACGCACAACGGCATGGCGCTGACCTACGCCCAGCAGGTGCTCAGCGAGCTCGGGGCGCGCCGGCTGACGGTCAAGCTGGTCTTCGGCGGCGTCCTCAACCAGGACGTCGCCGACCAGGACGCCCCGATCGACGTCACCGCCGAGATCCAGGAGTTGGGCGTCGGGGTGTGCCAGGACCTCACCCTGCTGCCCGAGGTGCTGCGGAGCTGCCGGCGGCTGCCCGCGGCCTGACGGAAGACGATATGGAACCCACTCCCTCAGCCCTGCTTGAATTCTCCGATTCTCGGAGAATTCAAGGATCCAGCGCTCATCGTAAGGAGTTGTCGTGACCGGACCAGGGGCGCAGCCCGCGCCCACCGGGGTGGACCGCCTCGCCGACGTTCTCGTCGAGGCGGGGGTGGACACCGTCTTCGGCCTGCCCGGCGTGCACAACCTGCCGGCTTGGCAGGCGTTCACCGCCCGCGGCATCCGCATCGTCGGGGTGCGGCACGAACAGACCGCCGCCTACGCCGCCGACGGCTACGCCCGCGCCACCGGCAGGCTCGGCGTCGCGCTCGTCACGACCGGCCCCGGTGCGGCCAACACCGTCACCGGCACCGGCGAGGCATTCACGGTGGGCAGCCCGATCCTGGTCATCGCCACCGACATCGAGACGACGGTGCGCCGGCCCGGTGTGTTCCGGGGCGCGTTGCACGAATGTGCGGACCAGGCGGCGATGTTCGCGCCGGTGACCAAGGCGGCCTATACGTGCCGGCGGGCCGACGAGCTCGGCCCGGTGGCGCGCCTGGCGGTGCGCACCGCGCTGGCGGCCCCCACCCGTCCGGTCTACCTGGGTGTGCCCTTCGACCTGTTCACCGGTCCCGCGCCGACGCCGCTGCCGCCCCTGCCGGTCGAACCGGCCGCTGCGCCAACGCCGTCCAGCGCCGAGATCGCCGAGGCGGCCGGGCGGATCAACGCCGCGACCGCACCGTTCATCTGGGCCGGTGGCGGCGCGGTGTCCGCGGGTGCGGGCCCGCGGATCGCAGAACTGGCCGAACGCATCGGAGCGCCGGTCGCCACCACCTACAAAGCCAGGGGCATCCTCGGCGACCACCGGCTGGCACTGCGGTCACCCGTGCAGGTGGCGCGGGTCGAGCAGATGTTCACCGAGGCCGACCTCGTCATCGCGATCGGCACCGACTTCGACGGCATCAGCACCAGGTCCTGGAAGATCGCGGCGCCGCGACAATTGTTGACCGTCAACGTCGATGCCACCGATGCCGGCAAGAACTATCTCCCCGACCAGTCCCTGGAAGGCGATGCCGCCGCCGTGCTCGACATGCTGCTGCCTCACGTCATCGGTACCGGCCGGGCGCCCGCCGTGGCGGCGCGGATCCGGACCGTCGACGCCGCCGTCCGCGCCGACGCCGCCGTCGAATGCCCGGAGGCCGTCGGTTTTCTCGACGCGATCGAGACCACCCTGTCCGCACAGACCAACGTCGTCGTCGACATGTGCGTCGCCGGCTACTGGCTCGGCGGGTTCGGGCGCATCCTGGCCCAGCGCAAGCTGGCATACCCGGTCGGTTGGGGCACACTGGGTTTCGCGCTGCCCGCGTCGGTCGGCACGAGTGCCGCCGGCACCGGGCCCACTGTCGTGGTGATCGGTGACGGCGGCTTCCTGTTCGCCGCCGGGGAACTGGCCACGCTGCGGCAGGAGCAACTGCCGGTCACCATCGTGGTGGTCGACGACAAGGGTTACGGCATGCTCAAGTTCGCCCAGGACCATGCCGGGCTGCCCAACCAGGGCGTCGCCCTGGACACCCCCGACTTCGCGCGGCTCGCGGAGGCCTTCGGCCTGCCGTGCCGACACGTCCACGGGCTCGGACCGGACTTCGCCGCCGCGCTGACCGATGCGGTGAACTCTGCTGTGCCGAACCTGATCTGGGCCGAGACCCGCACCCTGCTGCCGCCACCGACAACCTCGACCCGGTCCGCGGACGCCGGTCAGAAGGCGGGTGTGCGATGACCGCGGACGCGCACCGAACGGGTGGCTTCCGCATCGGCGTCGACATCGGCGGCACCTTCACCGACATGGTGGTCATGGACGGCACGGGTATCGTCGCCGTCGGCAAGGTGCTGACCACCCCGGACGAACCCGCGCGCGGGGTCGAACAGGTCATCACCGAGACACTCGCAGAAGCCGGTATCGACCCGCGATCGGTCACCAGCTTCGTGCACGGCACCACGCTGATCACCAACGCCCTGATCGAGCGCAGGGGAGTGCGCACCGCACTGTTGACCACGGCGGGTTTCCGCGACGTCCTCGAGCTGCGCCGCGAACACCGCTACGACCTGCACGACCTGATGCTGGAGCTGCCCGAACCGTTGGTGCCGCGGTGGCTGAGATTCGATGTGCCCGAACGGATCTTCGCCGATGGCTCGGTGCACATCCCGCTGGACGAGGCCTACGTCGAACGACTGGCGCGAGAACTCGTGCAGCACGGGGTCCAGGCCGTCGCGGTCTCGTTCCTGCACAGCTACACCAACCCGGCCCACGAGCGGGCCGCCCGTGACGTCATCAACAGGGTGGCACCGTCGCTGCACGTGGCGCTGTCGAGCGAAGTGGACCCCGAGATCCGCGAGTTCGAGCGGACCTCGACGACGGTGGCGAACGTCTACGTCCAGCAGCTGGCCCAGACCTACCTCAACGATCTGCGGGACCGCAGCGCCCGCATCGGTCTGCCCCACGCACCGCACATCATGTTGTCCAACGGTGGGGTCGCCACCGTCGACGTCGCCGGATCGTTCCCCATCCGGATGCTCGAATCCGGCCCCGCCGGGGGCGCGCTGGCCGCCGCGGCATTCGGCAGGGCCGAGGGGCACGACGCCTTGCTGGCCTTCGACATGGGCGGGACCACCGCCAAACTGTGCATGGTCGCCGACGCCGAGCCGTTGGTGAGCCACCACTTCGAGGTCGACCGCATGTACCGGATGAAGCCCGGTTCCGGGCTGCCGGTCAACATCGCCGTCATCGACATGATCGAGATCGGGGTGGGCGGCGGCTCGATCGCGCGGGTCAACGCGCTCGGACTGCTCACCGTCGGACCGGATTCGGCGGGCTCGGATCCGGGCCCGGTCTGTTACGGCCGTGGCGGCACCGCCCCCACCGTCACCGATGCCGACCTGGTGCTGGGCTACCTGGACCCCGACTATTTCCTCGGCGGTGCGATGAAGCTCGACTTCGGCGCCGCCCGCGCCGCCATCAAGACCCACATCGCCGACCCGCTGGGCGTCACCGTCGAGGAAGCCGCGCTGGGCATCCACGCGAGCGTGAACGAGGACATGGCGAACGCGGCGCGCGTACACGCGGTCGAGCGCGGCAGCAACCCGGAAGGCCAGCCGCTGTTCACCTCGGGCGGCGCGGGGCCGGTGCACGGCGTCGGGGTGGCCCGTGCACTCGGCGCTCCACAGCTGCTGTGCCCGCCCGCGGCCGGGGTGATGGGATCGGTCGGATTCCTCACCGCCCCGCTCTCGTTCGACTTCGTCCGGTCCTCGCACCGGTCCACCGATGACCTCGGGCCCGACGCCGAGGTGGACGCCATCTTCGCGGAGATGGAACGCGAAGGCCACGACCTGCTGACCGGCTCGGGCCTGGCCGCCGACGCCGTCACCCACCGTCGGTTCGTCGAGATGCGCTATCAGGGACAGGGGTTCGAGGTCCGGGTCCCGGTGCCCGGCCAGTCCGATGACTGGCCGCGGACGCTGCTCGACGCGTTCCGGGAGCACTACGCCCGTCTGTACCGCCGCGAGGGCCCCGATGTCGCCGCCGAGATCCTCAGCTGGCGGGTGGTGAGCAGCGGCCCGGTACCGGAAGTGACGCTGCGCGAACGGCGAACCCGCGACGTCGCGGAGCCGTTGACCGCCAAGGGGCGCCGCGACGTGTACTTCGCCGAGGCCCAGCGGCGCCTCCCGGCGAACGTGTACGACCGCTATCACCTCCGCCAGCAGGACACCATCAGCGGCCCGGCGATCGTCGAGGAACGGGAGTCCACGCTCGTGGTCCCGCCCGGCTGCGAGGTGACGGTGGCCACGGACGGGACGCTCGTGGTGCACATCGACCCGGCGTCGGGTGCCGCCGCCAAGTCATCCGGAGACGTTGCCGAAAGGTATGTTTCGTGAACCCCAGCCTCGACCCCTTCGTCATCGGCGTGATCGCCAACCGGCTGGCGGCGGTGCTCGACGAACAACAGACAGCGCTGGTGAACACCGCCTTCAGCTCGGTGGTGCGGGAATCTCTCGACCTGGCGTGTGCCGTCTTCGACTCGCACGGTGAGATGATCGGCCAATCGGTCGGCGGCACCCCCGGGCACATCAACGCGATGGCCACTGGCATGCGCGCCATCGTCCGGCGCTACCCGCCGTCGACGCTGGTGCCCGGGGACGTGCTGCTCACCAACGATCCCTGGCTGACGGCAGGACAGATCAACGACATCACCGTCGCGTCGCCGGTGTTCCGCGACGGCGCCGTGGTGGCCTGGTTCGCCACCTGCTGCCACGCGCCCGACATCGGCGGCCGGGTGGTGTCCGCGCAAGCCAACGAGGTGTACGAGGAGGGCCTCGCGCTGCCGATCATGAAGCTGTTCAAGGCCGGCGAGGTCAACACCGACCTCGTCGACATCATCTGCGAGAACGTGCGCACCCCGGCCGAGACGATCGGTGACCTCTACGCGCAGGCATCGGCCAACGAGGTCGGCTCCGCCAGCCTGCTGCGGGTGATGGACGAATTCGGGCTCGACACCATCGATCCCGTCGCTGCCGAGATCATGGACCGCTCGGAGTCGGCGCTGCGGGCCGCCATCGGGCAGCTCCCCGCGGGAACCTACCGCTCCAGCGTCACCGCGGACGGCTTCGACGACCAGGAACTCCGGCTGCACCTCGCGGTCACCGTGGGCGACGGCCGGATGCTGCTGGACTACGCCGGGTCGGCGCCGCAGAGCCGGTACGGCGTGAACGTGGTGCTCAACTACACGCGCGCCTACTCGTCCTTCGCCGTCAAGGCCGCCGTGGCGCCCGACGTGCCCCACAACGCCGGATCGTTCCGGCCGGTGACCGTCACCGCGCCGGAGGGCACCGTGCTCAACTGCGTGCGACCGGCCGCGGTGGCCTCCCGCCACCTCGTCGGGCACTACCTACCCAGCCTGGTCTTCCAGGCGCTCCGACAGGCGTTGCCGACCTCCCTGCTGGCCGAGAGCTCGGATGCGGTGTGGATGACGATCTGGCGGGGTTCCTGGCCCGACGGAAAACCCTACATGTTCAACAACTTCCAGGCCGGTGGCACCGGTGCGCGGGCGGTCAAGGACGGCCTGTCGGCGACGAGCTTCCCGAGTGGCCTGCGAGTGGTACCCACCGAGGTGATCGAGACGATCACCCCGATGTACCAGACCCGGCGCGCCCTGCGGCCGGATTCCGGTGGCGCCGGGGCGTTCCGGGGCGGTCTCGGCCAGTTCACCACCTACGCCACCCGCGGTACCGGCGAATGGCTGGTGAACGGCAACGTCGACCGGGTGCGCTTCCCGGCCCAGGGCGCCGACGGCGGAACCGCCGGGGCGCCAGGCTTCTTCGGCCTTTCCGACGGAACGGACCTGCCCCGCAAGCAACCCCACTATCTGACCACCGCGGAGCAGGTGGACCTGCACCTGCCCGGCGGCGGCGGGTACGGCGACCCGCGGCTGCGCGACCCCGAGCTGGTCCGCCAGGACGTGGCCGCCGGGTACGTCACTGCCGAAGCGGCCGAACGTGACTACCTGGTGCGGGTCAGCTATGTCGGCCCACCCGACGCGGTGGTCCGCCCACCGCACTACTTCGAGATCGACCGACCAGCGACCGACCGGTTGCGCGCGGAGGTGAACTGAGATGTCCGAGCTGTCGAATTTCGTGGGCGGCCACTGGATCCCGGGCCCCGGTCAACTGCTCGAGCGGGTGAACCCCGCCGAGGTGCGCAGCACCGTGAGCAGCTTCCGCTACGCCTCGGCGACCGAACTGGAGCAGGCCCTGGCCAGCGGGGACAAGGCCCGCGCGTCGTGGCGCGCCCGCCCCGCCCACGACCGGGCGACGATCCTGCGCCGCGCGGCCGACCTGCTCGAGGCCCGCACCGAACGGATCGCCGCGACCATCACCGCCGAACAGGGCAAGACCATCGCGGTGTCCCGCGGTGAAGTGGGCAGGGCCGCCGCTCTGCTGCGGTACTCCGCGCACGACGCCGACACCCCGACCGGGGCCATGTACGCCTCCCCACGACCCGGCGAACGGATCTTCACCGACCGGGTGCCGGTTGGTCAGGTGTTGGCCATCACCCCGTGGAACGTCCCACTGGCGTTGCCGTCCTGGAAACTGGGGCCCGCGCTGGTGCACGGCAACACCGTGCTGTGGAAGCCCTCGGACGTCACCCCCGGCGTCGCGGTGGAGCTGGTGTCCGCACTGTCGGACGCCGGACTGCCCGCCGGGGTGTTGAACTGCCTGTTCCTCACCCCGCAGCTGGCCGAAGAAGCGCTGCGCGATCCGCGGATCGCGGCCGCCACGTTCACCGGCTCCACCGCGGTCGGCAGGCACCTGGTGCGCGTCGGCGCCGAACACGGTAAGGACGTGCTGGCCGAAATGGGCGGCAAGAACGCCGCCATCGTCCTGGCCGACGCCGACCAGGACTGGGCGTGTGAGCAGATCGTCGACGCCGCGATGGGATGGTCCGGCGCGCGGTGCACGGCCACCAGCAAGGTCATCGTCGAATCGGCCATCTTCGAGGAATTCTCGGACCGCCTCGCCGAGCGGGTCCGGGCCTTGACCGTCGGTGACCCCATGGCCGGCGGCACCGACGTCGGCCCGGTGGCCACCGCGGCGCAACTGGAGTCCATCACCCGCCGCCTCAGCGAAGGAGTCGCCCAGGGCGCCAGGGTGATCGCGGGCGGGCTGCAGGAACCGACACCGGATGGGGGCCTGTTCCTGGCGCCGACCATCGTCTCCGGGCTCGACCGCGACAACGTGCTGTTCGTCGAGGAGGTGTTCGGACCGGTCATCGCGCTGGTGCCCGCCGCCGACGCCGCCGAGGCGCTCGAGCTGGCCAACGACACCGAGTACGGATTGTCCGGATCGATCTTCGGCAGGGACCTGGAGCGGTTGATGACACTGATGGACGGCCTGGACGTCGGCGTCGTGCACATCAACTCCCAGAGCACCGGTGCGGACCCCCATGTCCCGTTCGGGGGATTCCACTCCTCGGGCACCCCGCACAAGGAGATGGGCGAGCAGGCCAGGGATTTCTTCACCCGCCTGCGTACCGTCTACATCCGCGGGGGCAGACCGTGACCGGGGTGGCCGCGGTGCGGATCTCGCCGCATCTGGCCGAGATGCGCACGCACAGCCGCAGATCCGCCACGTTGACCTCGACCACCAGCGCCGTCGACCTCGCCGTCGGCGAACCCGATTTCGCGCCCCCGCAGCGCGTGGTGGACGCCGCGGCCGACGCCGTGCGCAGCGGCTACACGCACTACGCCGACTTCGCCGGTGACCCAGAACTGCGGCAGGCGGTCGCCGCCCAGTACCCCCGCAGCGGGTTCGCCGCGCGCAACGTGCAGATCACACACGGCTCCACCGCGGCCCTGGCCTCGGCGCTGCTGGCGCTCGTGGCGCCCGGTGATCGGGTGGTCCTGCCGGATCCGACGTTCAGCGTCTACGCCGACCAGGTCCGGCTGGCCGGCGGTGTCCCGGTACCGGTGGCGGTGACCGACGAGCACCACCTGCACCTGGAATCGTTGGCGCAGGCGCTCCCCGGGGCCCGCCTGTTCGTCTACTGCAGCCCGGTGAACCCGTCCGGGGCGGTGTACACCCGCGCCGAACTGACCGCGCTCGCCGAGATTCTCGACGGATCGGACACCGTCGTCATCGACGACGCCGCCTACAGCAGCATCACCTATGCGCCTAGCGTCTACACCTCGGCGCTGGACATCCCCGGGCTCGTCGACCGCACGGTGGTGTGCCAGAGCTTCTCGAAGCGGTTCGCGATGACCGGGTTCCGGGTGGGCTGGATCGTCGGCCCCGACGAACTCATCGCGCCGATCGCGACCGTGCACCGCACGTTCAACGGCGCGCTCAACTCCGCGGCGCAGCGCGCCGCCCTGGCCGCCCTCGAGCTGTCCGGCCCGTGGGACCACCATGTGCGGCAACTGTTCACCACCAGGATGACCACCGCGTACGAGCGCCTGGCGCGCGTCGGCGGACTCCAGGTGAACCCTCCCGAGGGGGCGTTCTACATCCTTGCGCGCATCCTCACCGACCATCCCGCCGAGCAGGTGATCGCCCACCTGCTCGCCACCGGCGTCCGGGTCCGCCCCGGCGCGGAGTTCGGCCGCCGCGCCGCACGGAGCTTCCGGATCTCCTTCGCCGCCTCGAACGCGGCACTGGACCGTGGGCTCTCCGCCATCGAACGAGCGATGGCGACGCTCCCGGCGCCGGTGCGCTGACCCACCCCGAAAGGACGTCGTGGACTTCGAACTGACCGCCGAGCAGCACGCACTGCGGGCCGGCGCCCGCGAACTGGCCCGCAGTTTCTCCGACGACTACTGGGCGGGCTGCGACGAGCGGGGCGAATTCCCCTGGGACTTCTACCATGCGTTCGCCCGCGGCGGCTGGCTGGGGATCGCGATCCCGACGCAGTACGGCGGCGGCGGCCTCGGCATCCTGGAGGCCGCGTTGCTGCTGGAGGAGATCGCCGCCTCCGGTGCGGGGATGAACGGCTGCAGCACAATGCATCTGACGATCTTCGGGCTCAACACCATCGTCAAGCACGGCGGTCCCGAGCTGCGCGAGGACGTCTTGCCCGCGGCCGCCGACGGTTCCCTGCACGTGTGCTTCGGGGTCACCGAGCCCGACGCGGGCACCGACACCACGGCGATCAGCACCTTCGCCCGCAGGGTCGACGGTGGTTACGTCATCAACGGCCGCAAGGTCTGGATCACCAAGGCCGGGCAGTCCCAGAAGATGGTGCTGATCGCGCGTACCACCGCCCGCGCCGAGGTCGCCCGCGCCACCGACGGCATGTCCCTGTTCCTGATCGACATCGACCCCGGCCACGTGCGGCTGAATCCGATCCCGAAGCTGGGCCGCAATGCCGTCAGCTCGTACGAAGTAGCGATCGACGACTATTTCGTGCCCGAGCACTGCCGGGTGGGCGAGGAGGGCCGGGGCTTCGCCTACCTGCTCGACGGGCTGAATCCGGAGCGAATCCTGCTCGCGCACGAGGCCCTGGGCATCGGCCGGGCGGCCATCGAGAAAGCGACCCGGTACGCGGGCGAGCGGATGGTCTTCGGCCGGCCGATCGGGCAGAACCAGGCCGTCGCGTTCCCGCTCGCCGAGGCCACCACCCGACTGGACGCCGCCGAGCTGATGGCCCGCAACGCCGCGTGGCGCTACGACCGCGGGCTGTCGTGCGGACGCGAAGCCAACATGGCCAAATGGCTGTGCGCCGACGCGGGTTTCGCGGCGGCCGACCAGGCGATCCAGACGCACGGCGGCATGGGATATGCCAAGGAGTACCACGTCGAACGGTACTTCCGGGAGGCGCGGATCCTGCGGCTGGCGCCGGTCTCCCAGGAGATGGCGATGAACTATGTGTCCACCCACGTGCTCGGTCTGCCCAAATCCTATTGAGCCGCATCCTCTCGAGCCGCAACCACCAGTGCCCGCAGCTCCCGCTTGAGCACCTTGCCGTAGCTGTTCTTCGGCAGCTCGTCGACGAACTCGTAACGTTTGGGCCGCTTGAACCGGGCGATGCGGTCCAGCAGATGCGCGTCCAGCGCGGCGGGGGAGACCTGCCCGACGACGAACGCGACGACGACCTCGCCCCACTCCGCGTCGGGCGCTCCCACCACGGCCGCCTCCACCACCCCGGGATGTTCGAGCAGCACCTCTTCGACCTCGCGAGGGTAGATGTTGCTGCCGCCGCTGATCACCACGTCCTTGGACCGGTCCCGCAGCGTCAGAAAGCCGTCCTCGTCGAACGACCCCATGTCCCCGGTGTGCAGCCAGCCGTCCACCAGCGTCGCGGCCGTCGCCTCCGGGTTGTTCCAGTAGCCCGCCATGACGACGTCACCGCGACAGACGATCTCGCCGACCTCACCGACGCCGGCCGGGTCACCGTCGGCGCCCAGCACGGCCACTTCGACCCCGGAGCGGGCGTAGCCCACCGAGCCGAGGATCGCGTCACCGGCCCAGCCGTCGGCGGCGACGTGGTCGCCGCGGCGCAGCCCGGTGATCGTCATCGGGGCCTCACCCTGGCCGTACAGCTGCGCGAAGATCGGGCCGAACGTCGACATCGCGCGCTTGATGCTCTCCACGTACATCGGGCCACCGCCGTAGACGACGGTGCGCAGATTGCCGGGCCGCTGCCGCCCGGTGTCGACCAGCCGGGCCACCATCGTCGGTGCCAGGAACGCGCTGCAGCCGGGGTGGTGCTCGCACAGATCGAGGAATTCCGCCGGGTCGAACGCCCCGGACGCCGGGATAACCTGCCGGGCCCCGCGCAGCACGTACGGCGGCACGTAGAGTCCCGAACCGTGCGACATCGGGGCGCCGTGCACCAGGGCGCAGTCGTGGTCCGGGTCGTCCAGGTCGGCCAGGTGGGCCACCGTCATCGCCATCAGATTGCGGTGCGTGAGCATGGCGCCCTTGGACCGCCCGGTGGTACCACTGGTGTAGAACAGCCACGCCAGACTCGCCGGATCGGTGGTGCGGGGCGCTGCGGAAGGCCCTGTGGAAGGCCCTGTGGAAGGCGCTGTAGCACAGCGGCTCCGGTACTCGGCGGCACCGATGATCTCGACCGGCACCTCGGTCGACGAGGCCAGTGCCGCTGCGATCTTCGGGGATGCGAACGCCCGTACCGCACCCGCGTCGTCGAGGATCTGCGCCATCTCACGCGGGTGCAGCTTGTAGTTCAGCGGCACGTACACGCATTCGGCCGCCCACGTGCCGAACATCAGCTCGACGATCTCGGGGCGGTTCTCGCTGGCCACCGCGATCCGCGCGCCCGGCCCGAACCCGCCGAACGACGCCGCCAGCCGCAGCGACCGATCCCGCAGCTGCGCCCAGCTGTGCACCTGGCGCTCACCCAGGTACACCGCGCCACGCGGGCCGTGCCGCGCCGCGGCCTGATCCAGCAGCGTGAACAGGTTCACTGCGCCGCTACCTCTGCTCGTCGCGCGAGCGACTCATCGCGCCACCCACGTCGAGTTCAGCGCGTAGTCCGACAGGTACTTCGTCGAGCTCCAGCCGCCGTCGACGACGATGGTCTGGCCGTTGATGAAGCTACCGCCCTCCGAGCACAGGAACGCCACCGTCGCCGCCACGTCCTCGACCCGGCCCAGCCGCTGGTGCGGGGTCATCTCGGTGTTGATCTTGCGGAACCGTTCGTCCTCCAGCCGGCCGGCCACCATCGGGGTCAGCGTCACCCCGGGCGCCACCGCGTTGCAGCGGATGCCCTGCGGCCCGTACTGGCAGGCGATGTGGGTGGTCAGCGCCGTCAGCCCGCCCTTGGCCGCGGAGTACGCGCCGCCGCGCAGCCCGCCCACCACCGCGAACGTCGAGGTGACGTTGACGATCGCCGACCCGGGCTGCAGATGACCGATGACCTCGCGCGCCAGTCGGAACGGCGCCCGCAGCATCAGCCCGAGGAAGTGGTCCAGCGAGGCGTCGTCGGTCTCGTGCAGCGGTTTCGGGCTGCCCACCCCGGCGTTGTTGATCAGGTAGTCGATGCGGCCGAACCGGTCCAGGGCGGCCGCGGTGATCGCCGCCGGCGCATCGTCGTCGGTGAGATCGACGGCCAGCGTGGCGATCCGGTCGCAGTTCCGCTCCAGCGCGGCGAGCCGGTCCGGGTCGCGGCCGGTGCCCAGCACCGCCATGCCCTGTCCGGCCAGCGTGGTCGCACAGCCGAACCCGATGCCGCTGCTGGCGCCGGTGACGATCGCTACCTTCATCTCACGTGCCTTCCTGTAGCGCGGCCCGGATCCGGTGCTTGAGGACCTTGCCCGCGTCGTTCTTCGGCAGCGCCTCCACCCACACCACCTGTTCGGGCGCCTTGAACGTCGCGAGCCCGCGGTCCTGCAGGAACTCGCGCAGTGCCGCGGTGTCGAGGCCGGCGGGCTGCGCGGCGACGAGCACTGCGCACGCCCGCTCGCCGGTGCGCGGGTCCGGGACCCCGACGACCGCGGCCTCGCTGATCGCGGGATGGGTGACCAGCACGTCCTCCACCTCCTTGGGTGAGATGTTCTCCCCGTTGCGGATGATGATGTCCTTGGCGCGCCCGGTCACCACCAGGTGTCCGTCGGCGGTCCACCGGCCCAGGTCGCCGGTGCGGAAAAACCCTGCCTCGTCGAAGGATCCGGCATCGTCCTCGGCGTGCAGGTAGCCGGTGAACATCTGCGGACCCCTGGCCCGGATTTCCCCGTCGACCAGGACGACCTCGGCGATGCCGGGCCGGCCGTCGGTGTCGGCGGCCCGCTCGACGTCGTCGAGGGACCCGACGGTGGTCACCGGCACCTCGGTCGACCCGTACACCCGGCTCACCGCGGTGTTCTCGAAATATACTGCGGCCGTGCGGATCAGCGACGGAGGCACCGACGCGCCGCCGCAGATGAACACCTTCAGATCCGGCAGCCGGGTGCCCGCGCGTTGGGCGGCGTCCAGCAAGCCGGTGAGGAACGGGGTGGCGCCGGCCATATGGGTGCAGCGGTGCTCGCGCATCAACGCCACCGCGGCGTCGGGATCCCACCGCTGCATCAGCACCGCCTCGGTGCCCAGCAGCAACGGGCATTCGAACGCGTAGATCGAGCCGCCGATGTGGGCGATCGGCGACGGCACCAGGAACGTGTCCCCGGGTTCGACGCGCCAGTACCTGCCCAGCTGGGCGATCAGTGCCGCCAGCGAGTCATGGCTGTGCAGAACGCCTTTGGGGCGTCCGGTGGTGCCGGAGGTGTAGAGGACCATCCGGGTTCCCGTAGGGTCGAGGTCCGGCAGTGTCCCGGTGCCGGGCTCGGTGAGCAGCGGGTCGAACGCCGGGTGCCCACCGGGGTCACCGCGCAGCACCACCACCTCCGGCGGATCGGCCAGGCCGGCGCGCACCCGGTCCAGCATCGCCACGTAGTCGTGCCCGGCGAACGTCTCCGGGATGAAGATCGCCCGGCTGCCGGCGTCGGCCAGGATGAACGCCAGCTCGTGGTCCCGCAGCGACGGCAGGATCGGGTTGACCACCATGCCGGCCAGTGTTGCCCCCAGGTAGATGACCGCGGCCTCGTGCCAGTTGGGCACGGTGAACGACACCACCGAACCCACGGGCATCCGCCGCAGCAGGGCGTGCGCCAGCGCAGTGGCCTGGCCGAGCAGCCCCGCGCACGTCAGCGTCACCGCGTCGTCGCGCACCAGCACCCGGTCCGGGGTGTCGCGGGTGGCCCGCCGCAGCGCGTCGGCCAGCGTGGTCACGGCGCCTCGCGACCCGATCCCGGGGGTGCGGTGCGCACCCGGCGCATCGTCATCGCATGCCGGAACCGGGAGCTCGGGTGCGTGTTGACCGTCACCTGGGCGACCTCACCGTCGGAGGTGGTGTAGCGGCGGCGCATCCGCAGCGCCGCCGTGCCCGCCTCGACGTCCAGGCGCCGGGCCAGTTCGACGGGCAGGACCACCGCCGAGATCTCCTGGTGCACCTCGATGATGCTGACGCCGAACAGGTCCTCGATGAGCGGGAAGATCGGCCCGGAGTGCCGCTGCAGCATCCTGCCCACCGCGGCGAAGCTGCGGTGGATGTAATACTCGGTCCGGCAGATCGGGGCCGTGTCGTCGTCGGCGCGCCGGTACCCACCGACGGCGAGCCATTCGGTGCCGGGACCCAGATCGGTGACCTCGGCCAGCGCGTCGTCGACGGTGATCATCGCGTTGGTCTCGATGTCGAACCGGGCGCCCTGGGCGAAGGCCAGCAGGTCGTCGATCGACACCACGTCGTGCGCATAGGCGTTCGTGCTCGGCCGCGGCACCACCAGCGTTCCCGCTCGCGGCCGCGACGCCACCAGGTTGTCGTCGCGCAGCCGTCGCAGCGCCTCGCGAACCGTGTAGCGACTGACCGCGAACCGCTCGCACAGTTCGTGCTCGGTGGGCAGCTGCGAGCCCACCGGGTACACCCCGTCGACGATCTCCTTGCGCAACGTGCGCGCCACCTGCAAGTAGCGGTGATCGCCTGCGGTGGTGGTCATCGGCGGGACACCGCCAGCACGCTGCCGTCGCCGTCGGCCGAAACGTACAGCGTGCCGTCGGGACCGGAGGTGACACCGGCGAACGGGCCCTGCGGTCCGGAGAACGGCGGCATGCCCTTGAGCGGTTTCGGTTCGACGCCCGGTGTCGCACCGACCGCAAGGCCGGCCGCGATCGTCGTGCGCGCCTTGGTGTCCAGGTCGAACTCGACGAGTTCCCTGGCGCCGGCGTCGACGATGTAGAGGCGGCCGTCGCGCTCGTGCAGGCCCTGCGGGCGCCGCAGGCCGTCGACCACGGTGTCCACCCCGCCCGCCGCCAGCCGCACCACCCTGCCGGCGCCCGACTCCGCCACCAGCGGCGCGCCGTCGGGGTCGATCGCGACACCGACGGGTTCGGCCAGCCCGCGGGCCAGCGTCTGCACCCCGGCGGCGTCCAGAGCCAGGACCCGGCCGGTGCCGAGTTCGGCGAACACGATGGTGCCGTCGCGGGCCACGTCGACACCGTAGAGCTGATCGAAATCCACTGCCAGATAGTCGGTTTCACCGATGTCTGGCCGGTACCGGGCCACCTGGCCACCGGAGGTGGTGACCACGAACTCACCGCCGCCGACGGCGGTGAGGCCCCGCAGGAACCCCGGATAGCCGGGGGAGAAGAGCATCCCGACGGTCTGCAGCGCGCCGTCGGGGCCGACCGCGTAGAAGTAGGTGCCGTCGGCCACGTACAGCACGCCGTCGGCGACGGTCAGGTCCAGCGGCCAGTTCAGCCCGCCGGGCAGCACCGTCGAGGTGCTGCCGTCGGGCAGGATCGCGGTGATCTCGCCGGTGAAGTTCGACACCAGGGCCCGCCCGTCGGCGAACGTGAGATTGTCCAACCCCGGGTTCAGCTGCGCCAGAACGGTTCTCCCACCGGTTCGGGGGTCGATGCGCAGCACCTGGCCGGTGGCCACCTGCGTCGAGACCAGGAACCCGTCGGCGTCGAACTTCACCGCGTCGGGCACCCCGAGGCCGTCGGCGACCCGCTGCGGCTCGCCCCCGTCGGGATGCACGCGCCAGATCTCGTTGGCCGTCATCAGCGGGTAGTACAGCAGCCCGTCCGGACCCACCTCCATCGCGTTGGGTGACGGCAGGTCATCCAGCAGGATCCGCGGCGCACCACCGTCGAGCGGCAGTTCCATCAGCCGGCCACCGTCACGGCATTCGTTGACGAACAACCGGCCCTCGTGCACGGTGATGCCGTTCGCGCACGGCAGGTCGTCGCGCAGCACCCGGGTGCGGCCGGCGGTGTCGCGCGCACTGACCCGGCCGTCCATCACCTCGGTGGCGAACAGCGTGCCGTCGGCGCCGAACGCGACGTCGTCGGGCGCGATGATGTCGCCGCCCGTGGCGCTGATCGTCTCCAGCTCGCCGGTGGCCGGATCCAGCGCGCTGATCTGGCTGCCCGTCACCTGCGCGACGTAGACGCGGCCGTCGGGGCCGGTGCGCAGCCCGTTCGCTCCGAACAGCCTGCTGGGCGCGGTCACGGGCCGGATGGCCCAACCGTCGGCGGTGGTCGGCGGCGGCGCGACGTACCGGGCGTTCATGGAGTCGGACGTTAGCAAGGCCATCTAGTCCAGACAATACCGACGCAGAGGCCCGATCGGCGCCCTTGACGGTGACATAAGCCCTGCGGAATAGTATTCTTCAATATGCAGAGCCACATTATTAGTCCGGACAATTGATATGGCTGTGACATGACCGGGGGTCTCACGCTCAGCCTGGACGGCCGCATCGTGGTCGTCTCCGGCGCTGGGGGCGGCGGGATCGGCACCACGATCACCCGGATGACGGCGCAGGCCGGCGCCACGGTGGTGGCGGTCAGCCGGTCCAAGGACAACCTCGACGCGCACGTCGCGCCGCTGGCCGACGTCGGGCTGGCGGTCGTCCCGGTGGCCGCCGACGCATCGACCGACGACGGCATCGCCACCGTGCTTGGTCGGGTGCGGGCCCTCGACGGTGCGCTCTACGGGCTGGTGAACATCGCCGGCGGCGCCGCGCCCGCGACCTGGATGCCGGCCACCAGGGTCACCCGCGAGGACTGGCGGGCGCTGTTCGCGGCCAACCTGGAGACCGCGTTCTTCATGAGCCAGGCGATCGCCGCCGAGATCCGCGGCCACGGTGGCCCCGGCTCGATCGTGTCGGTGTCCTCGATCAGCGGCATGAACACCGCACCGTTCCACATCGCCTACGGCACAGCCAAAGCCGCGATCGTCGCGATGACCCGCACCATGGCCGTCGAGCTGGCGCTGGACGACATCCGGGTCAACGCCGTCGCCCCCGGGGTGACCGAGACGGCGGCGTCGCGCACCTACGTCGACGAGGATCCCGAGCGGGACCGGGCGGCCATCGCGATGGGCCGCCGCGGCACCCCCGAGGAACAGGCCGGCGCCATCCTGTTCCTGCTGAGCGACCTGTCGGGCTACATCACCGGCCAGACGCTGCTCGTCGATGGCGGCCTGAACCTGAAGTGGAGCCACGTGGGCGCCGACAACACCTCGCTGTTCTTGAAGGACGAGTCCTTCCGAGCAGCCATCAAGCGGCATTGAAAGGAAGTGCGATGACGCATACCGGATCCGATGTCGACGCTACGATCGAGGTCGACGGCGCGCCGGACGACTCGACGGGCCGGGTCGCCGAGGACCTGTCCGAACCGATGACGATCCCGGTGGAGGCGTACCTGTCGCCGGAGTACGCGCGCGCGGAACGGGACAAGCTGTGGCGCAGGGTGTGGCAGCAGGTCGGCCGGGTCGAGGAACTCCCCGAGATCGGCAGCTACCTGACCTACGACATCCTCGACGACTCGGTCGTCGTGGTGCGGATCGGACCCGATGAGTTCGCCGCGCACCACAACGTGTGCATGCACCGCGGCCGCAGGCTGGTGGACACCCCCGCGGGGGCCAAGAATGCGGTGGGACGAGCGCGTAAGTCGTTCGTGTGCGGTTTCCACGGCTGGACTTACGGTTTGGACGGCACCTGCACCCACATCCGGGAACAGGACGACTGGAAGGGGGCGCTCACCCCGGCCAACACCCATCTGGCGCCGGTGCAGGTCGACACGTGGGGCGGCTGGCTGTTCGTCAACATGGACCCCGACTGTCAACCGCTGGCCGACTATCTGTTCCCGGCGTCGAAGATCCTGGAACCCTTCGGCCTGGAGAACATGCGCTACAAGTGGCGCAAATGGCTGTACTTCGACTGCAACTGGAAGGTCGCGCTGGAGGCCTTCAACGAGACCTACCACGTGTTCACCACCCACCCGGAGTTCAACCGGTTCGGCGAGTTCAAGGGTTGGGCCAAGGCCCAGGGCAGGCACAGCAACATTGGCTACGACGCGCCGAAGGGCATGGAGGAGACGAAATCCAAGATCCGCCTCGGTACCGGTGACCCGCGCATCTCCACCGCGGAGATGCAGGTGTACACCATGGAGGAGACCAACGCCACCACCACCGAGACGCTGGTCAACGCCGCCAAGCGGCTGGTGGACGAGCTGCCGGAGGGCACCCCCGCCGATCAGGTGCTGCAGCACTGGCTGGCCTCGGCGCGCCGCGACGACGAAGCGCGCGGGGTGATCTGGCCGACCATCCCGCCGGACATCCTCGGTCAGAGCGGGACGGCGTGGCAGATCTTCCCGAACCTGCAGATCGGGCAGGGGCTCACCAGCGCGCTGTGCTATTCGGCCCGCCCCGACCCGAGCTACGACCCGGACAAGTGCATCTTCGAGGTCGCGGTGTTCGAGCTCTATCCCAAAGGGCAAGAGCCGCAGACGGAATGGGTCTACACACCCAAGGACTCGCCGAACTGGCTGTCGGTGCTGCCACAGGACTTCTCCAACATGGCCGCGGTGCAGCGGGGCATGAAGTCGGCCGGGTTCGCGGGCACACTGCCCAACCCGTATCGCGAGCGCAGCACCGTGAACCTGCACCACCAACTCGCGAAGTACATGGGCACCGGCGAGCCCCGCGCGCTATGACGCGATTTCGGCGTAGTTGGTCACGCTCACCGTGACCAACTACGCCGAAATCGCCAGGAGAGGAGAACTGTGAACGGTTGCGGGCCCACCGACACCCCCGACGACATCGACATCCCCGCGCTGCGGGAGAAGTACGCCGCCGAACGCGCCAAGCGGCTGCGGTCCGACGGCGGCGACCAATACCTGGAACTGGACGGCGAGTTCGCCGAGTTCTACGAGGTCGACCCCTACACGCCGGTCACCCCGCGGGACCCGATCGTCGAGGACGCCGACGTCGTCATCCTCGGCGGCGGCTTCGCCGGGCTGCTGGCCGGGGCGTATCTGAGGAAGGCCGGCGTGACCGGCATCCGGATCATCGAGATGGCAGGTGATTTCGGCGGGGTCTGGTACTGGAACAGGTTCCCGGGCATCCAGTGTGACAACGACGCCTACTGCTACATCCCGCTGCTCGAGGAGCTCGGCTGCATGCCGAGCAAGAAGTTCGCCGACGGCGCCGAGATCCTTCAGCACTGCCGCAACATCGGAAAACACTTCGGCCTCTACGACGGTGCGCTGTTCTCCACCCAGGTCCGGGAGTTGCGCTGGGCCGACGGGGCGCGGCGCTGGCGGATCGGCACCAACCGCGGCGACGACATCCGGGCCCGCTTCGTCGTGATGGCGCAGGGCTCCTACAACCGGCCCAAGCTGCCGGGGATCCCCGGCATCACCGAGTTCCGCGACGCCGGCGGGCACGTGTTCCACTCCGCCCGCTGGGATTACGACTACACCGGCGGTGACGCCACCGGCAACCTGCACAAGCTCGCCGACAAGCGGGTCGCCCTGGTCGGCACCGGCGCCACCGGGATCCAGCTGGTACCCCACCTCGGCCGGGATGCCCAGCAGCTGTTCGTCTTCCAGCGCACCCCGTCGTCGGTGGACGCGCGCGCCAATGCACCCACCGACCCGGCGTGGGCGGCGACGCTGCAGGCCGGCTGGCAGGAGGAGCGCAAGCGCAACTTCCACAACTGGTCACCGTTCGTCGGCGTCGTGTTCGGCGAACCGGACCTGGTGTGCGACTTCTGGACCGAGCTCGGGCGCAACCTGACCGCGCGGATCGCCGCGCTGCCCGATCCCGCCTCGGTGACCGTCGAGCAGATCATGGCGTTCCGGGAGGAGGAAGACTACAAGATCATGGCGCGCCTGCGCCGCCGCGTCGCCGAGATCGTCGAGGACCCCGACACCGCTGAGGCGCTCAAGCCGTACTACCGGTTCATGTGCAAGCGCCCGACGTCCAGCGAGGAGTACCTGCCGACGTTCAACCGCCCCAACGTGACGCTGGTCGACGTGTCGGAGTCCAAGGGGGTCGAGCGGCTCACCGCCACCGGGATCGTCGCCAACGGGCAAGAGTACGAAGTCGATTGCGTGATCTTCGCCAGCGGTTTCGAGATCTCCACCGAGATCAGCCGTCGGTTCGCGATCGACGCGATCATCGGGCGGGAGGGCTTGTCGCTGTTCGACCACTGGCGCGACGACTACAAGACGCTGCACGGCATGACCAGCCGCGGCTTCCCGAACCAGTTCTTCATGGGCTTCATCCAGGGCGGGGTGTCGGCCAATACGACCGCGATGTTCGAGCAGCAGGCCCGCCACATCGCCTACCTCATCGCCGAGGCGCAGAAGCGCGGCGCCACCGTCGTCGAGCCCAGCCAGCAGGGTCAGGACCGCTGGGTGCGGACCGTGCGGGAGCTCTCGATCGACAACTCGGCGTTCGAACTGTCGTGCACCCCGGGCTATTACAACAACGAGGGCCGCGGCGGGGCGGTGCGCAACGGCGCGTTCCTCGGTGACTTCTACTCGCCCGGGTTCTACGCCTTCGACGAACTGATCGACGAATGGCGTAAGCAGGGTGACCTCCAAGGCCTGGAACTGTCATGACCGGCAGCGTTTACGTAACACCAGGGCGGAAAACGGCCGCCCGAACCGCCATTGCGTTACGCAACTGCGTGGGACCGAAGCCGTGACCGACCTGCGATTCGACGGCCGGGTCGCCGTCGTCACCGGCGCCGGACGCGGGCTGGGCCGCGCGTACGCGCGGCTGCTGGCGTCGCTGGGCGCCAGGGTGGTGGTCAACGACGTCGGCGGCAGCCTCACCGGGGACGGCGCGGACGCCGGGCCCGCGCACGCTGTCGTCGACGAGATCGTCGCCGCGGGCGGTGCGGCGGTCCCGAGCACTGACAGCGTCGCCACCCCCGGGGGTGGCCGCGCCATCGTCGACACCGCACGGGACCGCTTCGGCGGCATCGACATCCTCGTGCACAACGCGGGCACTGTGCGGCGCGGCGCGCTGCGCGACATGAGCTACGCGGACTTCGACGCCGTGCTCGACGTGCACCTGCGGGGCGCGTTCCACGTGGTGCGGCCGGCGTTCCCGCTGATGTGCGACAACGGCTACGGCCGCATCGTGCTGACGTCGTCGATCGGCGGTTTGTACGGCAACCACGACGTGGCCAACTACGCCGTCGCCAAGGTCGGGGTCATCGGGCTGTCCAACGTCGCCGCGCTGGAGGGCGCCGCGCACAACGTGACCAGCAACGTCATCGTGCCCGCGGCGGTGACCCGGATGGCCGAGGGCATCGACACCTCGGCGTACCCGCCGATGGGGCCGGAGTTGGTCGCGCCCGCGGTCGGCTGGCTGGCCCACGAATCCTGTTCCGTCACAGGGGAGATCTTCATCGCGCTGGCGGGCCGGATCGCGCGGGCGGTGATCGCCGAGACGCCCGGGGTGTACCAGCCGTCCTGGACGATCGGCGAGGTCGGCGCCCGCATCGATGAGATCCGCGACTTCACCGACCCGCTGGTGTTCCCGGCGGTGCCCAGTGGGCACAACGACCACATCGGCTACAGCTTCGCCAGAAGTGCCGCCCATGCCTGAGTGCGGGCCGCTGGCCGGCATCCGCGTGGTGGACCTCACCGCGATGGTGATGGGCCCGTACTGCACGCAGATCATGGCCGACATGGGCGCCGACGTGATCAAAGTTGAACCGCCGCAGGGGGACAACACGCGCTTCATCTCGGTGGGCCCGGCGCCGGGGATGAGCGGGGTGTTCGTCAACGTCAATCGGGGCAAGCGCAGCGTCGTGCTGGACCTGACCTCCGACCACGGCAGGGCGGCGCTGCGGGCCCTGGTCGAGCACGCCGACGTGTTCATCCACTCGATGCGGTCCAAGGCGATCACCAAGCTGGGCTTCGGCTACCAGGACGTCGCGGCGGTCAACCCGGCGATCGTCTACACCAACTGCTACGGCTACGGCAGGCGCGGCCCGGAGCGGGATCGGCCGGCCTACGACGACACCATCCAGGCGGAGTGCGGTCTGCCCGCGGTGCAACAGCAGCTCACCGGTGAGGCCGACTACGTCGGCACCATCATGGCCGACAAGGTCGCCGGGCTGACGGCCCTCTACGCCACCACCATGGCGTTGTTTCATCGCGAGCGAACCGGGGAAGGACAAGAGGTCGAGGTCGCGATGTTCGAGACGATGGCGGCCTTCATGCTGGTCGAGCATGCCAACGGCGCCATGTTCGACCCCCCGCTCGGGCCGGCCGTCTATCCGCGCACCGTGGCGCCGAACCGGCGGCCGTACCGCACCAAGGACGGCTACATCGCCGCGCTGATCTACAACGACAAGCACTGGACCGCGTTCGTCGACGCCGTGCAGCCCGCCTGGGCGTCCGAACGGTACGCCACGCTGGAGGCGCGGGCGCACCAGATCGACACGGTGTACGGCCTGGTGGCCCAGACGCTGGCCGAGCGCACCACCGCGGAATGGCTGGACCTGTTCCGCGACCTGGAGATCCCGGCCGCACCGCTGAACACGCCGGACGCGTTGTTCGACGATCCGCACCTCAACGCGGTCGGCCTGTTCGAAACCGTGGACACCCCGCACGGTCCGGTGAAGTTCCCGGGAGTACCGACGTGGTTCTCCCGCACCCCCGGCAAGGTGGCCGGCCCGGCACCGGAACTGGGCGCCGACACCGCGGCGGTGCTCACGGAGTTGGGGCTGTGATGGACTTCGACATGGGCAAGCGCGCGGCCGACCTGCGCGGCGAACTGCGGGCGTTGATCAACGAGCATGTGCCCGAACACTTTCTCGGCGCGTTCACCGACGACCCCGCCGACCTTGCGACCGCACAGCGGTTCTGCCGCACCCTGGCCGAGCGCAACCTGCTGTGCCTGGCCTGGCCCGAGGAGTTCGGTGGCGGCGGCGCGTCGGTGTGGGAGCAGGCGGTGGTGCGCGAGGAGATGTGGGCGCACCACGAACCGCGCGGTGCCCAGTACATGGGGGTCAACTGGGTCGGGCCGATCATCATGCGGCACGGCACCGAGGAGCAGCGGCGCACCCACCTGCCGCCGATCGCGGCCGGTGAGGTGATCTGGTGCCAGGGCTTCTCCGAGCCCGAGGCGGGTTCCGATCTGGCATCGCTGCGTACCACCGCCCGCCCCGACGGAGACGGCTGGCTGGTCAGCGGCCAGAAGATCTGGACCTCCTACGCGACGATGGCGCAGTGGTGCTTCCTGCTGGCCCGCACCTCCCGCGGTGAACACAAGCAGCAGGGATTGACGATTTTCCTTGTGCCGATGGATGATCCGGCCATCACGGTGCGCCCGATCCGCAGCATGCTGGGCCCGCACCACCTCAACGAGGTGTTCTTCGACGACCTGCGGGTCGCCGGGGCCGACGTGCTCGGCACCGTGGACCAGGGCTGGTTGATCGTGGCCGACGTGATGGCCTTGGAACGGGTCGGCATTGCCCGCTACGCCCGCTGCGAGAGACTGCTGGCCGCCGCGCCGACGGTGCTGGGGGAGCGGTGGGACGAGCTGCCCGCCGAGCTGCGCGGCCGCTGGATCCGGATGCTGACCCACTGCCGGCGCGCCCGGCTGATGGCCTACCGCGTGGTGGCGCTGCAGGACAGCGGCCGCATCACGCCCAGCGACGCCGCCGCCTACCGGATCGCCGTCACCACGCTCGACCAGGACAGCGCCGAGGTGCTCATGGACATCGCCGCCGAGGTCCGCCGCGACGACGCCCGCGCGGCGTGGTTCCTCGGCGAGGTCGAGGACCACTGGCGCTACTCGCAGGCGGCCACGGTGTCCTCGGGCAGCATCGAGATGCAGCGGATCCTGCTGTCCCGGGCCATGTTGGGTGCGGCCCGATGATCCTCGACCTCGGCGCCGACGCCCGCGAGTACGGCCGCCAGGCACTGCGCGCGTTCGAGTCCGCCGGCGGTGACCGCCTGGTCGAGCAGGCCGAAACCGATCCCGCGTCCCGCGAAGCCCTGGTCGGCCCGGTGCTCGCCGAACTCGGTGCGTGGGAGCTGGACCCCCGCAGCGACCCCGACGGGCTGGAAGCCGCGGCCGCGCTGTGCCGCAGCGCCGGCCACTGGGCGCTGCCCTACCCGCTGGCCGAACGCCTCGCCGCACCGGACGACCTCGACGTCGACGGACTCGTCGTCGCCGCCGGGCCCCGGCCCGCGGCGGCGTTGGCCGGCCTCGATCTGCGCTGGGCCGCCGTCGATCTGGACGGCCGGCGGTCGACGGTCACCGCCCAGCGGCACGCCGGCCCCGGCTTCGTCGCCGAACTCGACCTGGCCGCGGTCGACGACAACGGCGCCACCGACCGTGCCTTGGCGCTGGTGCTGCCGTGCTGGACCCTGCTCGGCATGCTGGACCGCGCCATCGCGCTGACCGTCACCCACGTGAGCCTGCGCAAGCAGTTCGGCCAGACCCTCTCGGCGTTCCAGGGGGTGCAGTTCCAGCTCACCGACGCCGAGGTCGAGCGCAGCGGCCTGGACATCCTCGCCAAGCACGCGCTGTGGAGCGCCGCCACCGGCCAACCCGGCGCCGTCGAGGACGCGTTGGCGTTGCGGCTGGCGGCGCTCGAGGCCGCCGACGTCGTGTTCCGGGTGTGTCACCAGCTGCACGGCGCCGTCGGGTTCTGCGACGAGACCACGCTGTCGTGGCTGTCGCGCCACAGCCGGCCGTTGCGGCGGCTGCCGTTCGGATCATCCGCCACCCGTGACCATCTCACCCGCCGCGCGGGCCGCGCCGGACTGGCGGGGCTCTACGCATGAACCTCGACGAATTCCGGCAGACGGTGCGGCACTGGTGCGTCGAGCACATCCCGCCGGACTGGCGCGATACCCAGACCGGGGTCACCGACGCGGAGTTCGTCGCGTTCCAGAAGGCGTGGTTCGCCGAGCTGCACAGCGCCGGCTACGCGGTGCCGCACTGGCCCGCCGAGTGGGGCGGTGGTCTCCCGGTGGCCGAGCAGGTGGTGCTCTACCAGGAGCTGGCCGCCCACGACGCCCCGCGGTTGGTGCTGGCGTTCGTCGGCATCCACCACGCTGCGGCCACGCTGCTGGTCGCGGGCACCGACGACCAGCGCCGACGGCACCTGCCCGCGATCCTCGACGGCCAGATCTGGGTGCAGGGCTTCTCCGAACCCGAGGCCGGCTCCGACCTGGCGGCGTTGCGCACCACCGCGCGCCGGGTCGGTGACGAGTTCGTCGTCAGCGGGCAGAAGCTGTGGGCCAGCGGCGGGATGTACGCCGACTGGTGCCTGCTGCTGGCCCGCACCGATCCGCAAGCGCCTAAACGACATGGCATCTCGTACTTCCTGCTCGACATGACCAGCCCGGGGGTGGACGTGCGGCCGATCCGCAACGCCGTCGGTGACTCCCACTTCTGCGAGATCTTCCTCGACGAGGTCAGGATCCCAGCCGTCAACCTCGTCGGCGCCGAGAACGCCGGCTGGCAGGTCGCGCAGGCGACGCTGGGCACCGAGCGCGGCATGACGATGCTCGAACTGGCCGAGCGCCTCGCCAATGCGGGGTGGCGGTGGCTGGTCGACACCGCCCCGCTCGACGACCCGATCGTCGCGGATCGGCTCGCGCAGTTCGACATCGAGATCACCGCGTTGCGCGGCATGTGCCGGCGCCTGGTCGAACACGGGGCCGTCGGACCGGCCGACGCGTCGGTCGTCAAGCTGTACTACAGCGAGCTGCTACAGCGGCTCACCGATTTCGCCGTCGAGATCGGCGGTCCGCCCGTCCACACCGTGTTGACCAAACCGCTGTCCAGCGGCTGGGAATCCGGTTCGTGGGTGCTGGATTTCGTCGGCTCCTGGGAGTGGACGATCCCGGGCGGTGCCAGCGAGATCCAGCGCACCATCATCGCCGAACGCGGGCTCGGCCTGCCCCGGGAACCGAGCGTGGCATGACCACCACCGACTTCGCCGAGTTCCACGACGAACTGCGCGCCGTCGCAGGCGATCTCCTGGGCAAGGAGCGCACCGCCGACTGGGCCGTGCTGGTCGACGCCGGCTGGACCGGCCTCGAGGTGCCCGACCGGCTCGGCGGCGCGGGCGCCACGTTCGCCGAGACCGCGGTGATCCTCGGCCAGATCGGCCGCGCCGCAGCGGACACAACGGGCTACCTCGGTGCCGTGCTGGCCGTCGGAGCTCTGAATATATTGCCAGACAACGCTGTTCGTGACGACATGCTGACGTCGCTGGTCATCGGCGACGCCCTGCCGGCCGTCGCCGGCAGCGGGTTCACCCTCGACGGGACCCGGCTGTGCGGGCGGGCCGAGTTCGTTCCCGACGCCGCAGGCGCCGACCGGCTGCTGATCCTGCTCGGCGACGCCATCGCCGTGGTCGACGCCGCACAGCTGACCGTCACCGCGCAGCCCGTCGTCGATGCCACCCGCCACCTGGCGACCGTCACCGCCGACGCCGCCGAGGTCACCGCGGTGTTCGGCGCCGACCCGGGACCGGTGCGCCACCGCGCCGAGGTCGCACTGGCCTGCGACAGCCTCGGCATCGCCGAGCAGATGCTCTCCGCCACCGTCGATCACGTGACGCTGCGGCACCAGTTCGGCAGGCCGATCGGCTCGTTCCAGGCCGTCAAACACGCCTGCGCCGACATGCTGGTCGCCGTCGAAGCCGGCCGCCGGCTGGTCGCCGACGCGGTGGCCGCCGTCGCCGAGGGCGCCGACGCCGCGGTCCCCGCCGCCAGGGCGAAGGCCTACGCCTGCTCGGCGGCCGTCGACATCGCGGGCAAGGCCATGCAGCTGCACGGCGGCATCGGCTACACGTGGGAGAGCGGCATCCACACCTACCTCAAACGCGCGGCGTTGAACCGATCGCTGTTCGGTTCACCCGCCACGCTCCGCCGACGACTTTCGCAGCGCTACCGATAGAAGGAGAACCCATGGGCGTACCCGTGTACCGACGCATCCTCGACCTCTTCGAGGCCGAGGGGGTCAACACCCTGTTCGGCATCCCCGACCCCAACTTCGTGCACCTGTTCACCGAGGCGGCCGCCCGTGGCTGGTCGGTGGTGGCGCCGCACCACGAACTGTCCGCCGGGTTCATGGCCGAGGCGGCGTCGCGGATGACCGGTAAGCCCGGCCTGTGCATCGGCACCCTCGGGCCGGGCATGGCCAACATCGCCGGTGCGATCCAGTGCGCACTGGTGGAGAACTCGCCGGTGATCGTGCTCGGCGGGCAGCGGGCCCGGATCACCGAACGTCGGGTGCGCCGTGGCCGTATCCAGTTCATCCAGCAGGAGGAGCTGTTCACCAACTCCGTCAAGTTCAGCAGCTCCATCGAATACCCCGACCAGACCGACGAGATCATCCGCGAAGCGATCCGCCGCTCCATGTCGGGCACCCCCGGCCCCAGCTACATCGAGTTCCCGTCCCACGTCATCCTCGCCGAACTCGACGTGCCGGACGCCTTGGCACCCAACAGGTATCGTCTCGTCGGCCAGGGCGCGGGCGAGCGGGAGGTGGCCGAGGCCGCCGCGCTGATCAGCGCGGCGACGAACCCGATCCTGTTGGTGGGGCACGCGGTTCACACCTCGCGCACCCAGGACCAGGTCCGCGAGCTCGCCGAGCTGATCAACTGCCCGGTGATCCAGACCTCGGGCGGCACCTCCTACATCCCCGGCCTGCAGGACCGCACGTTCCCGTACCTGTTCTCCCCGGCCGCCAACGAGGCCGTCGAGCAGTCCGACCTGTGCGTGGCGTTGGGCACCGAGCTCGGTGAACCCATGCACTACGGCCGCACCCAGCACTGGGCCGACGGCGATGCCACGCGCAAATGGATCCTGGTGGAACAGGATCCGACGGCGATCGGGGTGAACCGGCCGATCGACGTGCCGCTGGTCGGCGACCTGCGCGCGGTGGTGCCGCAGCTCGTCGCGGCGCTGCGCGAACGCCCGCGCACCCCGTCGCCCAACCTGCAGACGCTGATCGAGGCCGACGCCGCCGAACTGACCCGGGTCGCCGACGAGGCGCCCAGCGGCCGGTCCCCGATCCACCCGGCCCGCTTCGTGGTCGAGGCCACCAAGGCGTTCACCGGCCTCGACGACGGCATCCTGGTGCGCGACGGCGGCGCCACCGTGATCTTCGGCTGGACCTATTCGCAGGCCAAACCGCGCGACGTGATCTGGAACCAGAACTTCGGTCACCTGGGCACCGGGCTGCCCTACGCGGTCGGCGCGTCGGTCGCCGAGGGCCGCAAGCGGCCGGTCATGCTGCTGACCAGTGACTCGTCGTTCCTGTTCCACATCGCCGAACTCGAGACCGCCGCCCGCGAGGGCGTGCCGCTGGTGTGCGTGGTGGGTGTCGACCACCAGTGGGGCCTCGAGGTCGGCGTCTACAAGCGCACGTTCGAGCAGCCGTCGCCGCAGCCCGGCGTGCACTGGAGCAAGGACGTCCGGATGGACAAGATCGCCGAGGGCTTCGGCTGCCACGGCGAGTACGTCGAGAAGGACGAGGAGATCGGCCCGGCGATCAAGCGAGCCTACGCCAGCGGCAAGGTGGGCGTGGTGCACGTGTGCATCGATCCGAAGGCCAACTCCGAAGAAATGCCCAAGTACGACCGATTCCGCACCTGGTATGCAGAAGGCACCCAGTGAGCACCGGAGCCAAGGGAGTGAACATGCGCGAGTACCTGAAGTTCTACATCGACGGTCGGTGGGTCGATCCGGTCGAGACCCGGACCCTCGACGTCGACAACCCGGCCACCGAGCAGGTCTGCGGTCGGATCGCGCTCGGCGGCGCCGCCGACGTCGACAAGGCGGTGCGGGCGGCCCGCACGGCGTTCGGCACCTGGGCGCAGAGCACCCGCGAGGAGCGTCTGGAGCTGCTCGGCAGCATCGCCGGTGAGTACCAGAAACGTGCCGCCGACCTCGCCGACGCGGTCAACGAGGAGATGGGTGCGCCGCCGTCGCTGGCCGCGGGCCCGCAGGTCAGCCTCGGCCTCGGGCACCTGGCCACCGCGACCGACGTGCTGAAGAACTTCGCGTTCGAAGAACAGCTCGGCAGCACGCTGGTGGTCAAGGAGCCGGTCGGGGTGTGCGGGCTGATCACGCCGTGGAACTGGCCGATCAACCAGATCGCCTGCAAGGTTTTCCCGGCGCTGGCCACCGGCAACACGATGGTGCTCAAACCCTCCGAGGTGGCGCCGTACTCGGCGCAGATCTTCACCGAGATCCTCGACGCCGCGGGCGTTCCGGCGGGCGTCTACAACCTCGTCTACGGCGACGGGCCCGGCGTCGGCGCGGCGCTGTCGAGCCACCCCGACATCGACATGGTGTCGTTCACCGGGTCCACCCGGGCCGGCGTCGACGTCGCCCGCAACGCCGCGCCCACGGTCAAGCGGGTCACCCAGGAGCTCGGCGGCAAGAGCCCCAACATCGTGCTCGACGACGCCGACTTCGCCAAGAGCGTCGCCGCCGGCACCTCGGTGATGATGATGAACAGCGGACAGAGCTGCAACGCACCGTCGCGCATGCTGGTGCCGAATTCCCGGATGGACGAGGCCATCGCCGTCGCCCGGGAAACCGCGGCCGCGGTCAAGGTCGGCGACCCGGCCGACAAGACCGCGATCGGCCCGGTCGCGTCCAAGGCGCAGTTCGACAAGATCCAGGGCCTGCTCCAGAAGGGCATCGACGAGGGCGCCACGCTGGTCGTCGGCGGCACCGGCCGCCCCGACGGCATCGAGACCGGCTACTACGTCAAGCCCACGGTGTTCGCCAACGTCACCAACGACATGACGATCGCGCGCGAGGAGATCTTCGGCCCGGTGCTGTGCATCCTGGGTTACGACGACCTCGACCAGGCCGTCGAGATCGGCAACGACACCGAGTACGGGCTGGCCGGTTACGTCTCGGGCGCCGACCTGGAGCAGGCGCGCGCGGTGGCCCGGCGGATCCGGGCCGGGTCGGTGGCGATCAACCACGGTTTCGACATGAGCGCACCGTTCGGCGGCTACAAACGCAGCGGCAACGGCCGGGAGTGGGGCCAGTTCGGGTTCGACGAGTACCTCGAGACCAAGGCCGCACTCGGCTACACCCCCGCCTGACCCACACCGACTCCGATGAGTTTTGCCTCGGGCGGTGGTCGACACCCATGACCGACCACCGTCTGAAGGGAACCCCGCATGCCCGTTCGTGATCACGCACCCCTCGGTGCACCGATCTGGACCGACCTGACCACCTCCGACCTCGACCGCGCCCAGCAGTTCTACGCCGCGGTGTTCGGCTGGACGTTCGACACCGCGGGCCCCGAACTCGGCGGCTACGTCACCGCCGCGCGCAACGACCGGCCGGTGGTCGGTCTGGTGGCCAACGACCCGCAGTGGAACAGCCCCGACGGTTGGACCACCTACCTGCACACCGCCGACGTCAGGGCCACCATGGCCGCCGCGGCCGCGGCGGGCGCGGTCACCTGCGCCGCGGGCGCCGAGCCGATGGAGGTGCCGGGCCGGGGCACGATGGGGTTGATGGCCGACCCGACCGGGGCGTTCTTCGGGCTGTGGCAGCCCGGCGGGCACGGGGGCACCGCGCTGGTCGACGAACACGGCGTGCCGGTCTATCACCAGCTGTGCACCACCGACTACGGCGCGGCGCTGGCCTTCTACCGCGACGTCCTGGGCTGGCACACCGAAACCGTCTCCGACACCGACGAATTCCGGTACAGCACAGCGGCCTTCGACGGCAGGCCGCTCATCGGGGTGATGTCCGAGGGGGTGTCGGGCTGGAGCGTGTTCTTCGGCTGCGACGACGTCGACAAGACCGTGGCGGTGATCGTCGACAACGGCGGCCGGGTGATCCGCGCCGCCGAGGACACCCCGTACGGCCGGCTGGCCGCGGTGGCCGACCCGACCGGGGCCGAGTTCAACCTCGCCCCGGCGGATCCCGCGCGCTGACGCGAACCAGCCTGACGCCGAACCCGCAGCAGCTGAGCTCTTCCCAGACCCCCGGTTCTCGCGCGAGGATAGCCATGCGTAAACCTCGCAACACTGGGTAACCCCGGCGGCAGAACCGCGGGCAGGGGTGGGCGAATGACTGGAGCAGCGAAGAGAGCGTTCCCGGACGTGGTGGTCACCGGCTTCGCGATGACCACCGCGCTGGGCACCGACGCCGAGTCGACGTGGCAGGCGTTGCTGGACGGCCGCAGCGGCATCCGGCACCTCAACGACTCGTTCGTCGAGGAGTACGACCTGCCGATCCGCATCGGCGGGCATCTGCTGGAGACGTTCGACGAGCAGCTGACCGCCGAGGAGAACGAGCAGATGTCCTACGTCCAGAAGATGGCCGTCGTGCTGGGCCGGCGGGTGTGGGACCACGCCGACGCCCCGGAGGTGGACACCCGCAGGCTGGCGGTGTCCATCGGCACCGGCATGGGCGGCATCGAGGAGCTGGCGTTCGCCTACGACCACCTGCGCCAGCACCGGCTCGCCGAGGTGTCCCCGACGGTGGTGCAGCAGTACGCGCCCAGCGGCCCGTCGGCGGCGGTGGCCCTCGAACGCCAGGCCCGCGCCGGGGTGTTCGCGCCGGTGTCGGCGTGCGCGTCGGGCTCCGAAGGCGTGGTCCAGGCGTGGCGGCAGATCGTGCTGGGGGAGGCCGACATCGCGATCTGCGGCGGGGTCGAGTCCCGCATCGAGGCGGTCCCGATCGCCGGGTTCGCCAAGATGCGCATCGTGATGTCCCGCAACAACGACGACCCGGCCGGGGCCTGCCGGCCGTTCGACCGCGACCGCGATGGCTTCGTGTTCGGCGAGGCCGGTGCGCTGCTGGTGATCGAGACCGAGGAACACGCCAGGGCCCGCGGGGCCCGCATCATGGGCCGGCTGATGGGCGCCAGCATCACCTCCGACGGATTCCATATGGTCGCACCCGACCCGAACGGCAGGCGCGCCGGCGACGCCATGCGCCGGGCCATCCAACTGGCCGGGCTCGCCCCCGGCGACATCGACCACGTCAACGCACACGCCACCGGCACCAGCGTCGGCGACGTCGCCGAATCCGTGGCGATCAACAACGCGCTCGACGGACACGCCCCCGCGGTCTACGCCCCCAAGGGCGCGCTCGGGCACTCGGTCGGAGCGGTCGGTGCGGTGGAGTCGATCCTCACGCTGCTGGCGCTGCGCGACGGCGTCGTCCCCGCGACGCGCAACCTGAAGAACCTGGACCCGGAGATCGCGCTGGACGTCGTGGCGGGCAGCCCGCGGCCGGGGAACTACCAGTACGCGGTCAACAACTCGTTCGGGTTCGGCGGCCACAACGTGTCCCTGGTGTTCGGCCGGGCCTGACCTCTGGGGTCCGGGTCACGCCTTGACCAGGGTGAACTGCCCGAGCTCGCTGATGCCGCGGCGGAAGAAGTCAGAGCAGCCCACCAGGTAGCGCAGGTACCGGTCGTAGACCTCCTCGGAGGTCACCGCCACCGCCGCGTCGTGGGCGGCAGCCAGGTTCTGCGCCCAGGTGTCCAGCGTGCGCACGTAGTGCTCGTTGAGCAGCTGCTTGTCGACCACCTGCAACCCGGCGGCCTGCGAGAACTCGACGACGTCGTCGTCGCACGGCACCGCGCCGCCGGGAAAGATCTCCTTGGCAATGAACCGCATGAACTTCAGATCGGTCATGGTGATCGGGATGCCCAGGTCCGGCCAGCGCTTGAGCGGGTGCCCCATGATGGTCTGCAACACCATCCGCCCGCCGCTGGGCAGGCTGCGGTGGCAGGTCTGGAAGAACGCCGCGTACCGGTCCTTCGGGAACGCCTCGAACGCCTCGATGCTGATGATCGCGTCGGCGGCACCGTCGAACTGTTCCCAGCCGCGCAGCTGCACCTGCCGGCTGCGTTCGGTGTCGATCCCGTCGAGGACGCGCTGCCCGAGCACGGTCTGGTTGCGGCTCAACGTCAGCCCGATGACGTTGACGTCGTAGCGTTCCACCGCGCGTTTCATCACCGACCCCCAGCCGCACCCGACGTCGAGCAGCGTCATGCCCGGCTGCAGATCCAGTTTGCCCAGCGCCAGATCGATCTTCGCCAGCTGCGCTTCTTCCAGCGACATGTCGTCGCGTTCGAAGTACGCGCAGCTGTAGGTCCGCGACGGGTCCTGGAAGAGCCCGAAGAAGTCGTCGGAGAGGTCGTAGTGCGCCTGGATGTCCGCGAAGTTGGGTTCCAGCGTCGTCGCGTCCGCCTTGCCGTCCGCCATGGGTCCTCCCTCGACCGGTCAGGCTTTCTCACAGGTGAATTGGCACACGTCGGTATAGCCGTCGCGGAACAGGTCCGCGCAGCCGGTCAGGTATCTCAGGAATCGGTCGTAGACCTCTTCGGAGGTGATGTCGACGGCCTCGTCCCGGTGCGCCTGCAGGTTCGCCGCCCAGGTGTCCAGCGTCCGCACATAGTGCGGCTGCAGGTGCTGCCTGCGGGTGACGGTGAAGCCGGCCTTGACGGCGTGCTCTTCCACCTGGGCGGCCAGCGGCAGCCGGCCACCGGGATAGATCTCGTCCATGATGAACTTGATGAACCGCACCCGCGACATCGTCAGCGGCAGCTTCTTGGCCCGGATCTCCTCGTCGCTGGGGATGATGATCGTGTGTAACAGCATCACCCCGTCGTCGGGCATCAGGGCGAACGTCTTCTTGAAGTAGTCGTCGTACTTGTTGAAGCCGAAATGCTCGAAGGCGCCGATGGACACCACCCGGTCGACCGGTTCGTCGAAGTCCTCCCACGGCTGCAACCTGACCTCCATGTGCCGGCTGCTGGTGGAGTTGGCGAACCAGTGCTCCTCGATGTGGCGCTTCTGGTTCTCCGAGAGCGTCAGCCCGATGACGTTGACGTCGTACTTGTCGACCGCCCGCATGATGGTCGAGCCCCAACCGCAGCCGATGTCCAGCAACGTCATCCCCGGCTCGAGCCCGAGCTTGCCGAGCGCCAGATCGACCTTCGCCATCTGGGCCTCTTCCAGGGACATGTCGTCGCGTTCGAAGTAGGCGCAGCTGTAGGTCTGGGTGGGGTCCTGCCACAGCTTGAAGAAATCGTTGGAGATGTCGTAGTGGAATTGGACTTCGTTCTTGTCCGAGCCGCGGGTCTGCGCCGCTGACTTGGACAACCAGGCGGATCGGGCCGGCAGCGGTTCGGGCGCGGTGCGTGAGGTGTCCGGCATGGGCTCTCCCTTGTGCAGTAGCCATGTGTGCAGTAGCCATCGCCATACCGAGTTGGTACGCCTGGTGGGACTACCCCGCCTGCCGCCGGTGAAACTCCCGGTTGCGGCATCGGCCAAAGTCATACCGGCGCGGCGTATTTCGAAGCACCGACAGGGTGCCGCACCGGCACGGGCTTCGCGGGGCCGCCGCGGATAGGCCAAGATTGGGGCATGCCCACCGCGAAGATCTACGTCAAGGCCTGCATCAACGGGGCCAGGACCCCGGACGCACACCCCGGCCTGCCCGTCACCCCGCAGCAGCTCGCCGACGAGGCGGTGGCCGCGCACCGGGCCGGGGCCAAGGCGGTACACCTGCATCCCAAGACCGCCGACGGGGTCGATTCGCTGCTGGCCGAACAGGTCGACGCGGCGGTGGCCGCCGTCCGGCACGCCGCACCGGGGCTGCCGCTGGGGGTGACGACCGGGTACTGGGCGCTGCCCGATGCGCAGCAGCGGTTGCGCGCCGTGCAGAGCTGGAGTGTGCTGCCCGATTTCGCGTCGTTGAACTGGCACGAGCCCGGCTCACCGGAGCTGGCGAAGCTGCTGCTGAGCCTCGGCCTGGGGGTCGAGGTCGGGATCTTCCACGCCGAGGCGGCACAGTCGTGGGCGGCCTCCGAGATCGCCGACCACTGCCTGCGGGTGATGGTCGAACTCGGCCCCGACGCCGACACCGGCACGGCCGACGAACTGATCGCGCTGGTGTCGGCGGCCGGTTCCCCCGCCCCGATCCTGCTGCACGGGCTCGACGGCAGTGCCTGGCCGTTGCTGGAACACGCGGGCGTGCTCGGGGTGCAGACCCGCATCGGTCTGGAGGACACCCTGGTGCTGCCCGACGGCGCCCCGGCCGGCGGCAACGCCGACCTGGTCGGGGCGGCCGTCGCGTTGCTCAGTCGGTGACGGCGCCCAGCGCGAAGTCGGCGAAGTCGAAGCCGGGCACGACGACGCAGCTGACCAGGCAGGGCTGGTCGGCCTGCGGGCGGGCCCGCTGCCAATGCCCGGGCGGGATGACGAACTGGGGGCTGTGCCCGGCCAGGATGTCGCTGCCCAGCACGTGGGTGGTGGCGCTGTGCTGCTCGGCACCGACCTCGAGCAGCAGCGGCCCGCCCGAGTGGTAGAGCCACAGCTCGGCGCTGCGCACGGTGTGCCACGCGGACTGCTGGCCGGGCATCAGCAGGAAGAGGATCGCGGTGCCGGCGTTGCGGCATCCGGCGTAGTCCGGAGGCAACGCCGACTGCGGGATCGTCAGATCACTGCGCCATGTCTCCCGGAACCAGCCGCCTTCAGGATGCGGGGAAAGGTCCAGCCGACGCGCCCATTCGGGAAGATCGCTCATCGGCTCACTTTAGTAGTCTTTGCCCATGGCTCGCGCCCGTCCCGGTTGGCTGGTGGCCCTGTGCGCGGTGACGGTCGCCGTGAGCGCCTGGCTGCCGTGGCTGCGATCCCCGGCCGGCGGCGGTAGCCGGGCCAACGCGATCGGCGGGGTCGCGGGCACGATGCCGGTGCCGCCGCCGGGGTTCGGCGTCGGTCAGCTGATCGTGCTGCTGGCCGCGTCGCTGGTGGTCGCGGGCGCCATGTCGGCGCGAGACATCTCGGCGCGGCTGGCATCGACGGTGGCGCTGGCCATTTCGGTGGTCCTGGTGGTGCTGGCGGTCTGGTACTACCGGCTCTACGTGTACCCGCCGGTGACGGCCGGCTACGGGCTCTACGTCGGGGGAGCGGTGGCGCTGGTCGCGGCGCTGTTGTCGGTCTGGGCGATGCTGGCCGCCTTCAGCCGCAGCCGACGCGCTCCGTGACCGGCTTCGTCGAACCGGTCCGACTCACCGGTGAGCGCTGGGTGCGGTTGGAACCGCTTACCCCGCAACATCTTCCCGCGATCGAAACGGCCGCCGCCGACGGCGAGCTGGGCCGGTTGTGGTTCACCGGCGCGCCGAAGGCCGGTTCGGCCGGCGACTGGGTGCGGGGCCGGCTGGCCGCACAGCATCCCGACACCGGGCTGACGTTCGTGGTGCGCGACGCCGCGGGCACGCTGGTCGGATCGTCGAGCTACCTCAACGTCGACGGGCCGAACCGGCGCCTGGAGGTCGGCTACACCTGGTACACGTCCGCGGTGCGGCGCACCGGGGTCAACTCGGAGACCAAGCTGCTGATGCTGGGCCACGCCTTCGAGCAGTTGGGTTGTGTCGCAGTGGAATTTCGCACCCACTTCTTCAACGCGGCCAGCCGGGCCGCGATCGAGCGGCTCGGCGCGAAGCTCGACGGGGTGCTGCGCAGCCACCAGTTGCTCCCCGACGGTTCGCGCCGAGACACGGTCGTCTACTCGATCCTGGACATTGAATGGCCCGCGGTGCGCAACAATCTGCGGTTCCGGCTGGACCGGCACGGTTGACGCGCCCGCGGTCTCATCCGGCTACCGGTCACCCGGCGTCGACGGTGGTCGGTTCGATCGACTTCTGCGCGTTGGCGTGGACGACCTCGATCTTGCGCGGTTTGGCCTTCTCGGCCAGCGGGATCGTCACCGCCAGCACGCCGTTCTCGTAGGTCGCCGAGATCGATCCGGCGTCGACGCCCTCACCGAGGGACAGCTGCCTCCGGTAGGTGCCGAAGAACCGCTCGTTGGCCAGCCACTGCGCGGAGTCGTCGGACCGGGCCGTGCGGTGGGCCGAGATCGTCAGAGTTCCGTTGTCCACGTTGATATCCACCGAACCGGGGTCGACCCCGGGCAGGTCGGCGGTCAGCAGGTAATGGTCGTCGATCTTGCACAGATCCATCGGCATGAAGCGGGGCGTACGGTTCGATCCGCCCGGGCTCGCGAGAACGTTTCGGGCCAGAGCGTCGAAGTCACTGAACGGATCAAAGCGGAGCACAGCAATCCACCTCCTATGCGACTCGGTGCCCACCACCCTGGCGGGCAGTTCTATCACTGTGCACTCGCGAGATTAGCACTCTCGGAGCGAGAGTGCCAGAATTTTCCGCCGGCTTTCGCATGGTCACTGTCCGACGGGACGTGCTGGGGCCGAGCCGGTTTCGGGGTCCGGACGGCCTACGGCGCGGTGAGCACGTCGGGTCCGCGCAGCGGTGCAGCGCACTGGTCACACACCAGCATCGGGACGAACCGCTGCCCGCATCCGGTGTGGGTGAGCACGACGGCGGGCCCGTCGGCGTCGGGGTACCAGCGCTGCGCCCACTGCAGGGCCGTCACCAGGACGGGCAAGAAGGCGCGGCCCTTGTCGGTCAGCCGGTAGCGGCCGTCGTCGTCGGTGACCAGGATGCCCTCCGCGGTGAACACCGACAGCCGGGCGGAGATCGTGCCGGGCGGGGCACCCAGCTGCGCCTGCAGGTCGGTGAACCGGGCGATACCGACGAACGTGGCGACCAGCAGCGCGAACGCCCACCGGTCGCCGATGACGCTCATGGTCTGCGGGAACAGCAGCGCCGCGCCGGCGCGCCTGCCGGCCGAGCGGCGGCGGTTGTTGGTGGCGGGCACCGAACGCTCCCACGATCCGCTGGGGCCCCAGCTGGCCTGGATCTCGTTGTCCGCCACCGGCTTCGTGCAGGCCCGGCAGGTGGTCACCGGCGCGAACGCCGCGCCGCACTCGCGGTGGCGCATGGTGGGCAGCGGCTGGACGTGGTCGCTGACCCAGCGCCGCTCCCACTCCCAGATCGAGGTCAGCATCGGCCACAGCGACCGGCTGCGCGGGGTCACCAGGTACTCCGACCGCGACGGGTTGGTGCGGTACTCGTGCCGGACCAACAGGTCCTCACCGGTCAGCGACCGCAACCGGGCGGTCAGCACCGCATGCGAGATCGGCAGCTGCGCGGCGAAGTCGCCGTAGCGGGTGGCCCCCAGCAGCGCCCGCTGGATGATCAGCAGCGTCCACTCGTCGCCGAGGCGCTCCAGCATGCGCGCCACGGCATTGGGCGCCACGGCATTGGGCGCCACGGGCGGCTACAGGCCGATCGCGGCGGCGGCGCGGTCGGTCTCCCGCCACCGCGCCACGTCGGCGCCGGCCGCCCACGTCGAATGGGTGCCGCTGGAGATCCGTTCCGGCAGTTGCAGCTTGCACGCCGGTCCGTCGCCCAGCCGGGCGGCGTCGAACACCAGGCAGTACGACGCGTCGGCGGTCATGTCGGTGGTCAGGGTGACGAGGTAGCCGTCGTCCTCACCCGAGCTGCCGATGCGGGGTGCCATGGCCGTCTCGCTGCCGAACACGCCGTCCTCGAAGGTGTACCGCTCTTCGGCGCCGGTGTGCAGGTCGTGCTTGACCAGCCCGTCGAACAGGAACCAGCCCGGCTTGCCGGTGGCGGCGTAGGCGTAGCGGTAGTACCGACCGGAGTAGCCGGGGTTGACCATGCCGAACTCGGTGAGGCTGTCCGACAGCCGTTCCTCGCGCGCCTGGCCGGTCTTCAGGTTGAACCGCCAGCGGTGCAGCCGGGTCTGCATGCCGTCCAGCGACAAGCTGCGGAAGATCTGCCGCCACTTGCCGGGCATCCCGTTGTCGACGCCCCCGGTGGGCTCGGGGTCGCCCTGGAAGAACCCGTCGAGCACGATCTCGTCGCCGTCCTCGTAGGCATTGGGGAAGTGCAGCACGTAGGTCGGGTCGGTCTCGAACCACATGATCTGCGAGGTGTCGCCGCGGCGGGGCAGCACCGCGAACCGGGACGGCACGTCGTGGTGGAAGCGCGGCAGGTGGATGTTGTGTTCGAGCAGCGCCGCGTCCCAGAACAACGGGAAGTCGTTGAGGATCACGTAGTTCTCGGTGAACGCCATGTCGTGCGGCAGGCGCGGTCCGGGAAGCGGGACGTCGACGGTGTGGACGACGTCACGGGCGGAGCTGACCACGCCGTAGCTCATGTACGGCGCCTGTTTGCTGTAGTTGAAGAACAACAGCTCACCGGTGCGGTCGTCGACCTTCGGGTGCGCGGACACCCCCCAGTCGGTGGGGAAGCCGCCGTTCCAGTCCTCCTTGCCCAGCGCGTCGCCGGTGCACGGGTCGATGCGGTACAGGTCGCCGCACTGGTAGTGGCTGGTCAGCGCGACGCCGCGGTGCACGATCACGTCGGTCGACGACGCGTCCTTCATCAGGGTCCGCGCACCCCAGCCGTAGTCGACCTTGGCCGCCTCGATGGGCTCGGCGATGCCGGGCCACAGCGGCCCGCCGGCTTCGTTCTCCGCGGCGAACGCATCGGTGCGGACGAACCTGTTGCGGTAGAAGGCCTTTCCGTCCCGGAATCCGACGATGTGCAGCATGCCGTCGCCGTCGAAGGGGTGGTAGTACTTCAGCGCCGGGTGCAGCGGGTTCTCGGTGTTGCGCAGGTAGACGCCGTCGAGGTCGGCGGGGATCTGCCCCTCGACGACCGGCAGGTCGTCGTGGTCCCACTCGGTGGTCTGCGGGCGCCACGGCCCGGTGCGGTAGGGGTGGTCGTCCTCCTCGGGCAGCGTCGACAGGAACTTGGCGACGACCTCCGGGTGGGTGTTCATGAGGGGCTCCCAACGACGAAACTGACGGTGGTGGCGGTACTTCCGCCGAAATTCAACGTCCCGAAGGTCTTCGCGCCGTGGACCTGGTAGTCGCCCGCGGTGCCACTGACCTGTCGGGCGGCGTCGAGCAGCATCCGGACCCCGGAGGCGCCGACGGGATGCCCACCGCCGATCAGGCCACCGCTGGGGTTGATGGGCAGCCGCCCGCCGATGGCGATCTCGCCGTTCTCGACCGCCTTCCAGGATTCGCCAGGCCCGGTGAGCCCGATGTGGTCGATCGCGAGGTACTCACTGGGGGTGAAGCAGTCGTGCACCTCGAACCCGTCGACGTCGTCGAGGGTGACCCGGGCGCGGTCGAACGCGTCGAGCACCGCGTTGCGCACGTGGGGCAGCACGTAGGGGTCGTCGCCCGAGCGGTCCAGCTTGGCGCGCAGCCCCAGGCCGACGGTGCGATGTCCCCAGCCGTCGATGCGGCCCAGCGGCCGGGTGCCGGGATGGTCGCGCAACCAGTCGTCGCTGACCAGCACCAGCCCGGCCCCGCCGTCGGTGATCTGGCTGCAGTCGAAGCGGCGCAGCCGGCCGTCGACGACCGGGTTCTGCATGTCGTCGGCCGTCAGCGGCTCGGGCACCGACCAGGTGCGGGTCTGCGCGCGGGGGTTGGCCCGGGCGTTGGCGAAATTGAGCTCGCCGATGGCGCGCAGGTGGGTGTCCTCGAGGCCGTAGCGCAGGTCGTACTGCGCGGCGACGTGCTCGAACATGAACGGCCACATGTGCTTGGCGCCCTGGCCTTCGTGGCCGGTCCAGGCGGCGGTGCCCAGGATGGCGGCCGCGGCGTCGCCGGGCACCGTCTTCTCCAGCTCGACGCCCACCACGAGGGCGCTGCGGTAGGCGCCCGAGCGCAGGTCGGCGATGGCGGCCAGGGTCGCGACGCTGCCCGACGCGCACGCCGCCTCGTGCCGGGTGGCTGGGGTGTCCCACAGCCCGTCGTGCACCGTCGCCGGCATCGCGCCCAGGTGGGCCTGGTGGGCGAACAGCTCGCCGAACGCGTTGGCGACGTGCACGACCTCGATCTCGGCGGCGTCCATCCGGGCCGCCTCCAGCGTCGACGTCACGACCTCGCGGGTCAGGTCGGCGAAGTCGAGCCCTTCCCGGGTCAGGTTGCGGGCGAAGTCGCTCTGATACCCACCGAGGACCCACACGTGTGGCGCTGCCATGTCCGGCACGCTACTACAACTAACAGAGTGACTGAAGGGGTGGAGAAGACGGGCGGCCCCGCCGGCTGCGGTTCTGAACCGACGAGACCTGGCAGAGGTGTCGGTCGACCGTCTCCCCTGCCTGCCGGGTGCATTGCCGCGAAGCGGGCGAAGCAAACCGGCGGGGTGTACCGGATCGACGAACGGGGAATTCGATCATGATGACCGCACCGCACAACCACGAGCTGGCGCAGCGGATGGCGCGACTTGCCAGGACGGTGGCCATTCCGCGCTCCGTCGACGACGTGCTCAGCGACGTCACCGCCGAGGCGATGGCCTTGATCCCCGGCACCGACGCGGCGGGCATCCTCTTCGTCGCCAAGGACGGCGCCTTCGAATCGGTCGCCGGGACCTCGGAGCTGCCGCACCAGCTCGATCAGCTCCAGATGACCTTCCGGGAGGGCCCCTGCCTGGAGGCCGCGCTGTCGGAGCCCGTCGTGCGCACCGACGACTTCCGCGCCGAGACGCGGTGGCCGAAGTACTCCGCGGCCGCCGTCGAGATCGGGGTCCTCAGCGGGCTGTCGTTCAAGCTGTACACCAGCTCGCGGACGGCTGGTGCGCTCAACCTGTTCGCGACCGTTCCGAACGCCTTCGACGAGAACGCCGAGACCGTCGGCGCGGTGCTGGCCGCGCACGCGGCGGCGGCGATCCTGGCCAGCAGGCACAACGAGCAGCTCGAGTCGGCGCTGGCCTCCCGGGACCGGATCGGCCAGGCCAAGGGCATCATCATGGAGCGTTACGGGCTCGACGACGTCGCGGCGTTCGACATGCTGCGCAGGCTCTCGCAGGACAGCAACACCCGGCTGGTGGACATCGCGGCGCGGGTGATCGACACCAGGGGCGGTTGAGCCACAACGCGAACCGGGGGTGTCCGACGTTGTCGAACACCCCCGGCCCCATACGTTCTGGCCGGCCTCAACCGGCCCCCTGTTCTGCGGCCGCGGCCATCCAGGCCGCTTCCTGGCCCGGGTCGGGCAGCAGCCGGCCGCCCTCCACCGCGAACCGCGCCGGGCTGCTCTGGAAGACCACCACCACCCGCTCCTTCGGCAGTGCGGCGAATTCGGCGACGGCCCCGGCGATCTGGAGGGCGAGCCGGCTGGTCGCCTCTTCGTCGTGCCCGTCGCGGACCCAGCCGCTGACGAGCACCGGCGCGGCCGGCGTGCCGCCGGTGAACACGTTGTCGGCGGGCAACTCCAGGTAGACGACGTTGACGTACGCGGCGGGCACCTGGTTGATCTCGGAGTGGATCCGGCCGATCTCACCGGCCAGGCTCGCCTTGGTCTGCGGGGTCAACGTCCCCGCGGTCGTCGTCAGTGTGTAGACGGGCATGATCGTCGTTCCCTTCTCAGCTCAGCCCGGCGTCTTGCGGACGCGTGGGGGCGACGATCACGGTGGGCCCGTCGGCGGCCAGCGCGGCGGTGAACTCGCGCTCGAGTTCGTCGGTGGTGCCGACGTTCACCGCTCGGCAGCCGAAACCCTTGCCCAGAGAGGCGATGTCGAGATCCGGTAGGTCCAGTCCCGGCACGTTGGGCGTCTGTTCCAGCTCGGCGAACGACTTGAGGATCGAGTACTCGCCGTTGCGCAGCACCACGAACACGACGGGCAGCTTGTGCTGGGCCGCGGTCCAGATGGCCTGCACCGAGTACTCGAACGAGCCGTCGCCGATGGTGGCGATGACGGTGCGCTCGACGCCGCGTTCGCGGTCACCCAGGGCGATGCCCACCGCGGCCGGGACGCCCCAGCCGATACCGCCGCTGCCGGTGGCGAAGAAGCTGGCGGTCTGCGTGGTGGGCAGCCACCGCTTCTGGTCGATCATCGTCGAGGTGGACTCCATCACCACCACCGCGTCGGCGGGCTTGTGCACACCCAGCACCTGGTACACCGCGTTGGCGGTCATCGGTGCGGTGCACTCGGACTCCTCGACCGGGATCGGACCCAGCGGCGGGGTCTGCACCGCCCGCTCGGAGCGTGCGTCGATCAGCTCGGTCAGTTCCTCCAGCGTGACCTTGACGTCGCCGAGCAGGCTGTCGCCGACCGGGGCCACCGCGGACAGGTGCGGGTCGGCGGTCAGCTGCAGCAGGTCGGTGCCCTCCGGCAGGTATTCCCCCGCGATGTAGGGGTAGTAGCGGAACACCTGGGCCCCGGCGACGATGACGAGGTCGTGGCCGTAGACCGCCTGGTTCACCCCGGCGATGCTCGACGGCAGCGCCCCGGCCCACAGCTCGTGGTTCTCCGGGAACGAGATCCGGTCCGGCAGAGCGCTTCCCAGGACCGGAGCGCCCAACTTCTCGGCGAAGGCGATACCGGCGTTCCAGCCGCCCGCGCGGTCGACCTCGGGGCCGACGACCAGCAGCGGGCGCTGCGCGCGGTTGATCCGGTCGGCGAACTCCCGCAGCCGGGCACGGTCGGGTTCGGTGCGGTAGCTCGACGTGCGGATGACGGCGGGGCCCAGCGCGGGCTTGTCCCAATCGTCCAGCGGGATGGACAGGAACACCGGTCCCTTGGGCTCCTGCATCGCGATGGTATAGGCCTGCATGATCGCGGCGGGCACATCCTCGGCGCGGGCCGGCTCGTAGGACCACTTGACCCACGGCTGCGGCATCTCGGTCGCGGCCCGGTTGGCCAGGTACGGGTCCATCAGCATCATCTCGCGGGTCTGCTGCCCGGCGGTGACGATCATCGGAGTGTTGGCCTTGTAGGCGGCGACCAGGCTGCCGATCGCGTTGCCGGTGCCCGCCGCGGTGTGCAAGTTGACCAGGGCGGGCTTGCCGGTGGTCTGCGCGAAGCCGTCGGCCATCGCGAGCACGGAGGCCTCCTGCAGCCCCAGCACGTAGCTGAAGTCGTCGGGGAAGTTCTTCAGGAAGGTCTCCTCCGTGGAGCCTGGGTTGCCGAAAATCGTTGTCAGGCCCAAGGATCGGAGAAGGTCGTAGGTGACGTCGTGGACGGTCTTTGCATCGGACATCGGGAGCACCAGCCTTGCCTCGAAGTGGTTGCGCCGCCGAACCCGGTGTTCGTCGGCTCAGGAAAGACTCTGGTGGGTTCGCCCGTCGAAGTCGTCAACGCTGACCGCCAACAACGCTGGTGGTCAGCGGCCAACCGGGTTACCTGCTGGCCGGTAGTGTCGCCATGAAACCAGTGTCGCGATGAAACAGGGCCCCGGCATCAGCCGGGGCCCTGTCCGTGGTGCTGGGTGCTCAGTCGTCACCCATGTGCGCAGGCGGCAGCCCGCAGCGCGCCCGGAAGTCGGTCATCGGCTGCCGGATGTTGCGCAGGTCGGCCGCCACACCGGGGTTGCGGTCCAGGTAGTCGGTGACCTTGGCGCGGCGCTCCTCGGGCGGGGTGCCGCGCAGGCTGGTCAGGTACCAGTTCACGTCGGGGTGGGTGAACATGTAGGCCGACAGCGACGCCGACACCCCGGACAGGATGCCGGACTGATCGGCGATGGTGCAGTTCGGCGGCGGCTGGGCCGCCGCGCTCGCGCCTGCGGCGAACAGTGCGGCACCGGCGATCACCATGGCCCCGGCCGAACGAACGAGAACGGACATACCCACTCCTCTGTGTGCTCCAGTTCTTGTGGTCCAGACGATCCAGGAAACCAGATCGCTCCGCGGACCCGCAGGCGATTCAGTTGTCGGGATCCGCGGGGCCGCCGCCGTAATTGGGCCGGTGCCGGTCCCTGTTGGTCTCGAGGACGAGGTCGAGGTCGTCGTCGTAGCAGTACAGGTCCAGTTCGCACCACGGGTATGTCTGGGGCAGCGGCGTCATCAGCCCCGTGATCGGTGCCCCGCCCGACGTGGCGGCACCGGCCACCGCGGCCGGGATCACCGCTGCCGCAACCGCTGCGGCCGCAACGGCTCCGGCCGCCAGACAAGGAAGTGCGCCGTACGCGATCCGCATAGCATCTCCTGACCCGAGCCCCGGCGCTCTGCGGCCGGAGGTCAGCGCTCCGGGCGCAGGCGACTTCCCGGGACAACCGATCTCCAGCATTGCGCTGCTGTCAAGCTAGCTCCGGACGCCGTGGTGCAGCATCCCCCATATCGGGTGAAATCGCGCCCGGGCTCAGGCGGTCTGGTTCTGCAGGCGGGCGGTGGCTTCGTGGACCCGGCCGGTGACGTCGCTGGAGCTGCCGTCGGTCTCGTCGGCGATCGGGGCGGTACCGCGTGCGGCCGAGAAGATCTCGACCGACAGGCAGCCGTCCGGGCCGGCGATGTGCGGGCCGTAGAACTCGCCGGGGCGGGAGAACATGACGTCTCCGGAGGTGAGCACGTCCCCGCCGGGCAGCGTGATCGAGCCCTGGACGATGACCTCGACGCGGAAGCAGTCGTGGGCGTGCTTGGGCAGGGTGTCACCCGCGGCGATCTTGAGCATGGAGGCGACGGGCACGTTCGGATCCGAGCTGTCGTCGCCCAGCACGATGCTGCCCAGGTCCCAGCCCGGCATCACCTCGCGGGTCGCCTGGCCGGTCCACCGCATCTCTTCCGGGGTGATTGCGTCGAAGAAATCGGGATCACTGACCTTGAAGTACTTCGGCACCGCGGGGACCTCCTGATGGCGGACTGAACTGAAAATGGGAGCGCCAGGAGAGTGAGGAGCTCCTGGCGGCCACCCAGCCGACGTTACGGCCGCGCAGTACCCCGGCCAAGGGGCGCGCTTGTGCTAGTGGTTTCACTACTACCCTCGCGCGACCGATGAGGTTGGTGTGGTTGCTGTTTCGCGAGGGTTCGGCTCCTTGCCGAGGTCCGCCACAGCAGCCACACCGAGGGGCTGTTCTCGGTGAAGTCCGAGTAGCGCGGCACATCACGCGGATGGGCGCCACGGATGCGGTCGACGACGAGGTCGCGCGGGTACTCAGGCCCGCACGTCGGCGCCCGGCGACGCCGCGCGTTGCCGGTCCAGCCGGGTGGCGACCAGCGAGTTGTACAGCCGGGCCGCGGTGGTGATGTCGGCCTGGCGGGGGAACAGCCGGGTCACCAGCAGCTCGTGGTTCTGCGGATCGGGGTCGGCGCAGCAGTCCGAGAGCACGACGATGCGGTAGTCCCGGTCGGCGGCCTCCCGGACCGTGGACAGGACGGCCCCACTGGTCTCGGCTCCGGCGATGATCAGCGTCGTGATCCCGCGGTTGGTCAGCTGCTCGTCGAAGTCGGTGCTGACGAACGGGCCCAGCCGGGTGGTGCGCACCACCATGTCGCCCTCCTGGACCGCCAGCCCCGGGTGAATGTCGGCGCCAGGTGTGCCGTTCTCGAACAACCCCTGCCGGACCAGCCCGCTGAACTCCTTGTTGGTGTCCGGCATCAGCTTGCGGTCCAGACCGTCGAACGCGATCCGGACGAACGCGATGTGCCCGCCGTAGAGCCGCAGGATGTCGATGGCCGCGTTGGTCTTCATGATGAGCGATTCGGCGGCGGCCCCGGGGGCGACGGACCCCAGCAGGTCGGGCTGGCAGCCCAGCACCACCAGCGCGCACTCGCGCGGTTCGATGTGCTCGCCGGGCGCGTGGTCGACGGCGGCGGGGATCGGGGTTTCCGGGGCGACCGGTGCCGGCGGGGGAGGCGGGGCTACCCGGGGACCACGCCGTTCCACCAAACGGCGCCAACGCGATTCGATGTCCACGGGGACTCCCTCCGCCATGTTGAAGGCAGTTTGCTTGTGTTACCGAGGATTTGACCGCCGCGCCGAGACCGGTGTCAAGGCGACGACGGCCGAGGGTGGGGTAGTGGTTGCACTATCACCCGCGCGCGCCTGCGCCGTCAGCGGCGGCGGAACTGCACCGGCACCCGGGTGGCGCCCCAGACCTGGCTCTGTGCGTACGTCGCCTCCTCGCCGTCGGCGATCGAGAACGATTCGAACGCGGCGAAGACCTCCTCGAAGGCCACCCGCAACTCCAGCCGGGCCAGGTGCATCCCCAGGCAACGGTGTATCCCGGTGCCGAACGTCAAGTGCCGGTTGTTGACCCGATCGAACCGTGCCGTGTCGGGGTCGTCGAAGACGGCCGGATCCCGGTTGGCCGACGGCAGCGCCAACAACACCCGTTCACCGGGATGCAGGTCCTGGCCGGCCACCGCGGATTCGGTGCGCACCGTGCGTCCCGGCGCCACCGGAGCGCACAGCCGCAGCATCTCCTCGACCACCGCGGCCGACGGCGCCTGCCGGGCCCGGGCCTGGGCGTCGGGATCCGAGGCCAGGTACGCCAGTGAACTCGACAGCGTCTTGTAGGTGGTGTCGAAGCCCGCCCCGATCATCGAGAAGCCGATCGCCGCGATCGCGTCGTCGGTCAGCAGTTCCTCCTCGTGCTGCCTGCTCAACAGGTAGCTGAGGATGTCGTCGCCGGGATTCTCCCGCAGCGGCGCGACGATCACCTCGGAAACGAACGTCATCGCCGCGCGCCACGCGTCGATGGCGCCGGAGGTGTCCTGGCCGCCCTGGTCGACCATGTAGCGCACGCCGTCGCGGATGAGATCCATGTTGTGGTCGGCCACCCCGACCACCCGCAGGATCATCTCGATCGGGATCTTCAGCGCGAAGTCCGAGGCCAGATCCGCCGGGGAGTCCAGCTCGTCGAGGATCCGCTTGGTCAACGCGCGCAGATCGGGTTCGAACCCGGCGATGCGCCGCGGGGTGAACCAGTCGCGCAGCAGCGTGCGGAACACCCGGTGCTCGGGGTCGGCGAGCATCTGCGGCACCAGCGCGTTGCCGCCGGTGGTGTCCGGGATCAGCGCGCCGTCGGAGGTGAAGTCCGTGGGTGCCTGGGAGATCTGCTGGATCGCCTCGTACCCGGTCGCTACCCAGAACCCGCCGTGGTTCTCGCTCCACAGCACCGGGTTGTTCTCCCGGAGCTCGCCGTACACCTCGTGGATTCGTTTCGCGATGCCCTGATCATGGTGGTCGAAGTCCACCGCGGACGGCCGCGCGGAAACGGGGTGAACCATGTTGATCACTCTTTCTAGGAGGCTGTCGATCGAGTCATGTGGCGGTCAGCACACCCGATTACTGTCGGCGAGCGACCGGCGCTTTGAGAAGCGCTGTGTGGGGTGTCGTCGGTACCCGCATACCCGGATCGGCCGTCGGCGCCTGCGGCGATGGGGCACAATGCGATCTTTGATCGGCATGTGAGGCGGCTGGAATGGGCGGGTGATCGGGTGGGCCAGCATGGGATTGCCGCGGTGACCGGTCCGTCGCGACGGGTGTCATGACCAAGAGTTACCACCACGGCGATCTACGGCGCGCGCTGGTCGACGTCGCCATCGAGATCATCGACGAGGAGGGCATGGCCGCGTTCTCCGTGGCCGAGGCCTGCCGCCGCCTCAAAGTCAGCCCGGGGGCACCGTATCGGCACTTCACCGACCGCAGCGACATCCTCGTCGAGATCGCGATCCGGGCCATCGGCGTGATGGCACACCATGTTTCGGAATCCCAACCGGAACATCCCGATCCGCTGGACCGGCTAGCGCACGCGGTGCGGGGCTATGTGGTGTTCGCCGCCGAACACCCGGCACTGTTCGAGGTCGTCTTCAGCAAGGAGGTCTTCATCGGGACCAACGAGAAGATGCGCGAGGCCGCCCGGCCGGTCGCCGAGGCCTTCGTCCGCCCCGCCTACGAACTCCCCGGCATCAGCCGGCACACCGCCAACAGCATCGTGATGGCCGCGGCGGCGATCGCGCACGGTTACGGCGCGTTGCTCGGTGTCGGTAGCTTCGACGGCCGCACGGACGCGGTGGCCGCTGCCGCCGGTCGTGCCGCCCAGGCCGTGCGCGCGCTGATCTCGGGTCCCGACACGTTGCTGCCGGTGCCCGACGAGGACGCGATCATCCTGGCGGGCACGCCCATTCAGACCTGGGTCGACGAGATCGGGGTGCGGACGCGGTGACGACGCTCAGCCCGGGCTGCCGTAGACCGCGACCACCACGGTGCGGTCCAAGCTGTTCTCCGACCACACACCCACTTCGGTGTTGGCGCAGTTCTGCATGACCGCCAGATCGACTGGGTCGTGATACCACTTCCTGATCAGCTCCAGTCCACTGATGGCCAGCGCGGGATTGATCGCGACCGTCTCCTGCACCGCGCCGCGGTAGCCGGCCGCGTTGGCACGGTCCTGCGGGGTGGAGCCGTCGGAGCCGATGCCCCCCGCCAGGGCCCGGTTGTTCAGCACGTCGACGGCATGCCATTGCGCGGCCAGCCGCAGCGCCGGGCTGACGGTCACCTTGTCCCGGCAGCCGGCCTTGTACTGCACGATGCTCACCATCTGCACGACGCTGCCGTTGAGGCGGTTGTTGTCGGCCGCCGATGCCGGGGCGGACACCACCGAAACGGCCAGCATGACAGCGCAGATCGTGGCCAGCCGCGACGGTGTGGTACTCGACGTGTCCACGACACCCCCTTTTCGGCGCACCGTCACAGCGGCGCGAACTCGGACATCAACCATCGACCGACCACCTTGTCGAGGGTCACCTTGACCGTCGATGCCGTCTTGGTGGGCGGAGCCCCGGCCACCGCGGTGGTCTGGTCGACGAAGACGAGGACCACGGCGTGGTCGGTGGTGGCCGTCACCGACGCCGCGGCGGTCACGGTCGCCGTCGAGGAGATCTTCTGCTCCTTGGCGCCCGGGATGACCACGTCGGCGGCCAGCGACGTGAAGGAGTCCAGGAACGCACCGGTCATCAGGTCACGGGCCGCCGCGAGATCTGTCTCGACGGTGTCGGCGCGGTAGGTCAGCAGTGCGGTGGTGCCGTCGGTGGCGGCGCGCACCGATTCGGCACCGGCGCTCTGCAGCGCATGCGCCTGCACCGCCTGCCATTTGAGCCAGCCCACCCCCGGCGCCAACATCAATGCCAGCACCGGGAGCACACCGAACACCGCGACACGGCCCACCCGGCCCTCACGGGACGAACTCCACATCGGCGACCTTCACCTCCGATCCGTTGCGCTGCAACCCGATGCGCATCCGCCACAGCCTCGGCGGGGTCGGGACGCCGTCCAGTGTGGTCGTCACCGTCACCGCGACCAACACCGCGGCCCGGTCCCCGACGACGGTCTCGAGCCCGGCTTCGACGATCTTGCCCTCGGTCGTGGACTTCGCCCGCCGCACGGTGTCGACGAACGACTGGGTCTGGTCGCGGAAGCCGTCGAGGAAGCGCCCGGTCGAGGCCGCCGTGATCTCGGTGACGGCCCCGTCTACGTCGGCGACGTCGACGGTGGTCAGCAGCAGCGCTGCGTCCTGGCCGGCGGACAGGAACGCCGCACGCTGGTGGCGGTCCTGCTCGGCGGCATACCCCTGGTGGCCGAACCACACCGCCAGGGCGGAAAGCACTGCGATGATGACCATTCCGAACGCCACCCCGGACCGCAGGTCGCGCTGCGACCGGTCGGCACCGGGTGGGATGTCGGCGGCCGCCGACGCCCCCGGCTGCTCGATGGACAGGGTCACCCGCGCCTCGCCTTCGAAGATCGCCATTGCGTACCGGCGATTATCGGCCGGGCGGGCCGGGCCGGGGCAACCCGCCGGACTTCAAATGGTGCGACGGCCAACCCGATCTCCGCGGCGCGGTGTACTCATCATTTGAAATCAGCTTCCTTGTCCCACAGGGTGCTTCGTGGTCGGCTGAACGAACACACCAGTGCCGATCTAGTTGAGGGGCAGGCCGTGCTGCGCATGGATACACTCGCCAAACCGGTGCGAGGTGTCGGTGGTTTCATCGCGACGGCCATCGACACGGCCGTCGTCGCTCCGCAGCCACCGTTCGCGTGGCGGGAGTTCATCTACCAGATGTGGTTCGTGGCGCGCGTCTCCATCGTGCCGACGATCATGCTGTCGATCCCGTTCACGGTGCTGTCGGTGTTCATCTTCAACATCCTGCTGGTCGAGTTCGGCGCGGCGGACTTCTCCGGCGCCGGTGCGGCGTTCGGCGCCGTCACCCAGATCGGCCCGCTGGTCACGGTGCTCGTGGTCGCCGGCGCCGCCGCCACCGCGATGTGTGCGGACCTGGGCGCCCGCACCATCCGCGAAGAGCTCGACGCCATGCGGGTGATGGGTATCAACCCGCTGCAGGCGCTTGTGGTTCCGCGGGTGCTCGCGACCGTCGTCGTTGCGCTGCTGCTGAATTCGGTGGTCTCCGTCGTCGGCGTCGTCGGCGGCTTCTTCTTCTCGGTGTTCGTCCAGAACGTCACCCCGGGCGCTTTCGTCGCCGGGATGACGTTGTTCACCGGCATGCCGGAGATCGTCATCTCGCTGACCAAGGCCGCCTTGTTCGGACTGGTCGCCGCCTTGGTCGGGTGCTACAAGGGCATCTCGGTCGGCGGCGGTCCCGCCGGGGTCGGCAACGCGGTCAACGAGACGGTGGTGTACTCCTTCATGGCGCTGTTCCTGATCAACATCCTGGTCACCGCCGTCGGCGTGAAGGCCACGATGTGACCGGGGCCGTACCGAGCAGCAGGGCGCCGCGGCTGCGGCGCGCCGTCGTGGGCTTCCAGAACGGCTGGAACCGCATCGGTCTGCAGACCCAGTTCTACGGCCACACCATCCGGTCGATGGGCGACGCGCTGGTGCACTACCGCACCGAGATCGCCGCCCAGATCGCGCAGATGAGCCTGGGCACCGGGGCGTTGGCCGTCGTCGGGGGCACGATCGTGATCATCGGCTTCCTGACCATGTCGGCGGGTGCACTGATCGCGGTCCAGGGCTACAACACGCTGGCCGGTGTCGGCGTGGAGGCCCTCACCGGCTTCACGTCGGCCTACCTCAACGTCCGCATCATCGGTCCGCTCACCACCGGGATCGGGCTGGCCGCCACCATCGGGGCCGGGGCCACCGCGCAACTCGGCGCGATGCGCATCGCCGAGGAGATCGACGCGCTGGAGGTGATGGGCGTGCGTTCGGTCGCCTACCTGGCCTCGACCCGGTTGCTGGCCGGCATCATCGTGGTGATCCCGCTGTACTGCGTGGCGGTGCTGATGTCGTTCATCGCCGCCCGGATCGGCACCACCGCGATCTACGGCCAGTCCACCGGGGTGTACGACCACTACTTCACGACGTTCCTCAACCCCGTCGATCTGATCTGGTCCTTCGTGCAGGCGGTGGCCATGGCCGTCGCGGTGATGGTGATCCACACCTACTACGGTTTCACCGCTTCCGGCGGGCCGGCCGGTGTCGGTGAGGCCGTGGGCCGCGCGGTACGGGCCTCGCTGATCGTCGTGGTCTTCGTGACCCTGGTGATCTCGCTGTCCGTATACGGCCAGTCCGGCAACTTCCACCTCTCAGGATGACCCCCTCAGGATGGCCTTGGTGAACCCCCACCGTGAATCCCGCATCCACCCCGGTTGGTGGACAACGTTTCTCCTGCTGTTCATCGTGGCGGTGGTCGCTATGACGGTGGTCCTCTTCGGCGGCCTGTTCCGCACGTTCGTCCCGGTGACCGTGACCTCGCACCGCTCCGGGCTGATCATGGAACCCGGCGGGCAGGTCAAGATGCGGGGCCTGCAGGTCGGCCGGGTCTCCGGGGTCAACGCCGGTATCGACAACGCCACCCTGGACCTCGAGATCGACCCGCGCTACGTCGAGTACATCCCCGCCAACGTCGTCGCCGAGATCGACGCCACCACCGCGTTCGGGTCGAAGTACGTCGACCTGGTATATCCCGAACAGCCCAGTCCCGAGCGGGTGACGGCCGGGCAGGTGCTGTACTCGCGCAACGTGGCCAGCGAAGTCAACACCGTCTTCCAGAACATCGTCGAGCTGCTCGACAAGGTCGACCCGGCGAAGCTGAACTCCATCCTGTCCGCACTGGCCGAGGGGCTGCGCGGACAGGGCGAGGAGATCGGCCGGGCCATCACCGGCGCGAATCGGGTTCTGCTGGCTGTCAACCCGCGTAGCGAGACCGTTCGCGCGGACTGGCGCTCGCTGCGCGGTTTCAGTGCGGCCTATGGCGTGGCCGCCGAGGACATCATGCAGGTCCTCGACTCGCTGAGCACGACCTCGGTGACCGTCACCGACCACTCCAGGGACCTGGACGCGTTGCTGATCAACGTCGTCGGGTTGGCCGACAGTGGCATCGGTGTGCTCGCCCCGAGCAAGGACAACCTGGTCACCACGGTCGGCCAGCTCGCGCCCACCACCGCGCTGCTGCACAAGTACCACCCCTCGCTGACGTGTACGTTGTTGGGCGCCAAGTGGTTCATCGACAACGGCGGCGCGCAGGCCGAGGGCGGCAACGGCTACTCCATCGTGCTGGACTCCGCATTGGCGCTCGGGCAGGACCCCTACCGGTACCCCGACAACCTGCCGATCGTCGGCGCCAAGGGCGGGCCGGGCGGCAAGCCGGGCTGCGGCTCACTGCCCGATGTCACCAAGCAGTTCCCGGTGCGGCAGCTGGTGACCAACACCGGCTGGGGCACCGGCAACGACATCAGGGTCAACCCCGGCATCGGCTTCCCGGGATGGGCCAACTACTTCCCGGTGACCCGCGCGGTGCCCGAGCCGCCCAGCGTGCGCAACATCGGAGGCCCGGCGCCCGGACCCGTGCCACCCCTGGGAGCACCGCCGTACGGCGCACAGCAGTACGCGCCGGACGGCACCCCGCTGTACCCTGCGCTGCCGCCGGCACCGCCGCCGGGGGCGCCCAGGGAGCCGGGGCCGACGCCGGGCTCGGAGCCGTTCGTGCCGTTCGCCCCGGCGAACCTGCTGCCCACCCCGCTGCCACCACCGCCACCACCGGCACCGCAACCGTGACCCCCTGGAGAAAGAGAACTCGATGAGACAGGTACGTCGATGAGACAGGGTCTTGCCGGAGTCCTCTGGCGGCTGGGGATCTTCATCTCGGTGTGCTTGCTGGGTCTGTTCGTGCTCGTCGCCGTGTTCGCCCAGCTGCGCTTCGAACCGCAGCGGACCTACGTCGCGCAGTTCACCAACGTGGGCGGGCTGAAGGGCGGGGACTTCGTCCGGATCGCCGGGGTCGAGGTCGGCAAGGTTCGCGGCATCGAGATCGGCCCCGACGCGGTGGTAGCGGTGCGGTTCGACGTCGACGACACCGTCGTACTCACCGACCACAGCCGGGCGGTCATCCGGTTCGACAACCTCTACGGTGACCGGTATCTCGCCCTGCTGGAGGGTGACACGGCAGGCGGCGGGACAGTCCTGTCACCCGGGGCCACCATCCCGCTGGCGCGCACCGCGCCGGCGCTGGATCTGGACACGTTGATCGGCGGCTTCCGGCCGCTATTCCGCGCCCTGGACCCCGATCAGGTCAATGCGCTGTCCTCGCAGCTGATCCAGGCGTTCCAGGGTCAGGGCCAGACCATCGGCTCGCTGCTGTCGCAGACCGCGGCGCTGACCAACAGCCTGGCCGACCGTGACGAGATCATCGGTGACCTCATCACCAACCTCGACGTGGTGCTCGGCTCGCTGCGCGAGCACAACGACGAATTCGGCCAGACGATCGACAGCCTGGCCGCCATCACCGAGGCGCTGGCACACCGTAAGGAAGGCATCGCCGGCGCCGTGGCCTACACCGATGCCACCGCGGGCGAACTCGCCGAGCTGCTGCACGAGACCCGGCCCGCCCTGCAGAAGAACACGCACGAGGCCGACCGGGTGTCGACGCTGGTGCTCGCGGACCGGGACTACTTCGACGATCTGCTCGACACGCTGCCCGACGCCTACCAGAAGCTGGGCCGGCAAGGCCTCTACGGCGACTGGTTCGCGTTCTACATCTGCGAAGCCATCATCAAGGTGAACGGCAAGGGCGGCCAGCCGGTCTACATCCGGGCCGCCGCCCAGACCTCAGGCAGGTGCACCCCCAAATGAAGCTCGCCCGGATGAAACCGATGTCCGAACGAAACCCGTTGACGGTCGGGTTGATCGGGTCGGCGGTGATCGCCGCCGTACTGCTGGGCGCCCTCAACTACGACCGCTTGCCAGTGCTGGCCGGCGGCCGGACCTACACCGCGTATTTCGCCGATGCCGCTGGGCTGCGCCCGGATTCACCGGTCGAGGTGGCGGGTCTGCGGGTCGGGCAGGTGTCGAGCATCGCGCTGGAGGGCAACAAGGTGGTCGTCGCGTTCGACGTGGACAACGGCATCGCGCTGGGGGAGCGCACCGAGGCCGCCATCAAGACCAAGACCGTGCTCGGCGCCAAGTACGTCGAGGTCAGCCCCCGCGGGTCCGGCCGGCTGGATGGGCCGATCCCGTTGGACCGCACCACCTCGCCGTACCAGCTGGCCGATGCGCTGGGTGATCTGTCCACCACGATCAACGGGCTGGACACCGACGAGGTGTCGGCGTCGCTGGCCACCCTGGCCGAGACGTTCAACGACACCCCGCCGGAGCTGCGCGTCGCCGTGCACGGGGTGTCGCGCTTCGCCGACACGCTGGCACGGCGCGACGAGCAGTTGCGCTCCCTGCTGTCGAACATCAGCAAGGTGTCGGGGGTGCTGGCCGAGCGCAGCGGGCAGATCGCCGGGCTGATCAGCAACGCCAACGCGCTGTTGACCCAGCTGCGCACCCAGAGCGCGGCCCTGGACCGGGTGTCGCACAGCATTTCCGCCGTGAGTGCCGAGATCCGCGGCTTCATCGGGGAGAACCGTGAGACGCTGCAGCCCGCGCTGACCAAGCTCGGCGAGGTCCTCACGATCGTCGACAACCGCAAGGGCCGGTTGCAGGAGGCGATCAAGAAGCTCAACGCGTACGCGATGTCACTGGGGGAGTCGGTGTCCTCGGGCCCATTCTTCAAGGGGTTCGTGGTCAATCTGCCGCCCGGGCAGTTCATCCAGCCGTTCATCGATGCGGCGTTCTCCGATCTGGGCCTGGACCCCAACGTGCTCGCACCGTCGGAACTCACCGACCCTCCGACCGGCCAGCCGGGCACCCCGGCGCTGCCGACCCCGTTCCCGCGTACCGGGCAGGGCGGCGAGCCGCGGATGACGCTGCCCGACGCGATCACCGGCAACCCCGGCGATCAGGGCTGCGGCCCGCCCGGGCTGCCGCTGCCCGGCCCGACCGGCTGTTACCCGTACCGGGAGCCGCCGCCTGCACCGCCGCCGGGTGGACCGCCACCCGGCCCGCCCGCTCCGATGCCCGGGCCGCCGTCCCCGGCCACCCACGGGCCGGTGTTCGTTCCGGCTCCCGGTGAGGCACCGCCGCTGACCACCGCCGGGGGGCAGCCGTGACAAGGATGCGGTGGACGATCGGGCTGGCCGTCGCGCTGGTCCTGGTGCTCGTCGGCGGGGTCGTCGCAGTGATCGAGGTCGGCGAGCGGGCCCGGCGGGTCCATCTCACCGGACATTTCGCGTCCGCGACCGGGATCTATCCCGGTGACGATGTGCGGATCCTCGGTGTGCGCGTCGGTGAGATCGAATCGATCGAGGCGCAGCCGCAGCACGTGACGATCAAGTTCTGGGTCGACGACAGCTATCCGGTCGCCGCCGACGCCAAGGCCGTCATCCTGTCGCCGTCGCTGGTGTCGGCGCGGGCGATCCAGCTGGTCCCCGCCTACACCGACGGGCCGAAACTGCAGGACGGCGCCCTGATCCCGCGGGAGCGCACCGCCGTCCCCGTCGAATGGGACGACCTGCGTGAGCAATTGGCGAAACTCGCCGAGGCGCTGCAACCGACCGAACCGGCCGGGGTGAGCACGCTGGGCGCGTTCATCAACACCGCCGCCGACAACCTGCGCGGCGAGGGCGCCAACATCCGGGACGCGATGATCGCGCTGTCCACCGCGTTCTCGGCACTGGGCGACCACAGCGACGACATCTTCGGCACCGTCAACGATCTGTCGCTCGTCGTCTCGGCATTGCAGGACAGTGACGACCTGATGCGTCAGCTCAACCAGAACCTGGCCGCCACCACGGCGCTGCTGGCCGACGATCCGGACGAGGTCGGCCGGGCCATCGCGGACATCAACGCGGTGAGCGCCGATGTCGCGGACTTCACCGCGAAGAACCGGGAGCCGATCGGCACCACCATCGACAAGCTGGCTGGGATCAGCGTTGCGCTGCAACAGAAGTACGACGACCTGGAGCAGACCCTGCACGTGGCGCCCACTCAGCTGTCGAACTTCGTCAACATCTACCCACCGGCGATCGGCGGATTCGCCGGCGCGTTCAGCCTGAACAACTTCGCCAACCCGATCCAGTTCCTGTGCGGTGCGATCCAGGCCGCGTCCCGGCTGAACGCCGAGCAGTCGGCGAAGCTGTGCGTGCAGTACCTGGCGCCGATCGTGAAGAACCGGCAGTACAACTTCCCGCCGCTGGGCATGAACCCGGTGGTCGGCGCGTACGCCCGGCCCAACGAGATCACCTACAGCGAGGACTGGTTGCGTCCCGACTACATTCCGCCCGCCGCCCCGCCCGCCGCCCCGCCCGCCGTCCCGCCCGCCGGGGCGCCGCCGACCGCACCGACCCCGCCGGAGCCGGCGCCGCCGCTGCCCGCCGAAGCACCGCCGCCCGCGGTAGCCGGACCGAACACCTTGCAGGACATGATGATGCCGACGGGAGCCGGATCGTGAACCGCCGCTGGACAGTTCTGGCCGCGATCGTCACCGCCGTAACCACCGGGGTGAGCGGGTGCGGCTGGCGCGGCGCGAACTCGGTGCCGCTGCCGGGCACCGAGGGCAGCGGGCCCGGCTCGTACACCATCCGGGCCGAGCTGCCCGACATCGGCAACATCCAGCAGAACTCGCGGGTTCGGGTCGGCGACGTCAACATCGGCACCGTCACCGAGATCGAGAGGCAGGGCTGGCACGCGCTGTTGACGATGACCATCAACGGCGATGTCGAGCTGCCCGCCAACACCACCGCCACCGTCGGGCAGACCAGCCTGCTGGGCAGTCTGCACATCGAACTGGCCCCGCCCGCCGACGGCCGGCGCCAGGGCCGGCTGCACGACGGTTCGCTGATCCCGCTGTCCTCAGGTGCGGCGTATCCCACCACCGAACAGACGCTGGCCGCACTGTCGGTCATCCTCAACGGCGGCGGCATCGGCCAGATCCAGGACATCACCAAATCGCTGAGCACCGCCTTCGGTGGGCGCGAGAGCGAATTGCGCAGCCTCATCGAGCAACTCGACGTCTTCATCGGCAACGTCGAGGACCAGACCCAGGACATCATCGACGCGGCCGACAGCGTCAACCAGCTGGTCGCCCAGATCGCCGAGCAGGAGCCGGTCCTGGACAAGGCGTTGACCACCATCCCGCACGCCCTGTCGGTGGTGTCCGAGCAGCGCCAGACGCTGACCGACGCGCTGGACAAGCTCGGTCAGTTCGGTGCGCTGACCACCGATACCGTGCAGCAGACCAAGGAGGCTCTGGCCAAGGAGCTCAACGACATCGGCCCCGTGCTTGAGGCGCTGGCCAACGCGGGCCCGGCCATGGTGCGATCGTTGAGCTACCTGACGACGTTCCCGTTCGTCAAGGAGAACATCGGGAACTTCTTCCGCGGTGACTACGCCAACCTGACCGGCATCTTCGACCTGACGCTGAGCCGTCTGGACGCCGGCTTCTTCACCGGCACCCGGTGGGAGGGTGACCTGACCGAACTGGAGATGCAGTGGGGCCGCACCATCGGGCAGATGCCCAGCCCGTACACCAACGGGAACCCGTTGACCACCCCCTACATCGCCGACCAGGGACGCTGAGATGAGGCTCACCAGACGGATCAAGTTGCAGCTGTGCGTCTTCGTCGTGGTCTCGCTGATCGCGGGCGCGGTGATGAGCATCAGCTACATCGGCTTGCCCAGCCTGTTGTTCGGCATCGGCCGCTACACCGTGACGCTCGAACTGCCCGTCACCGGCGGGCTCTACCCGACCGGCAACGTCTCCTACCGCGGCCAGGAGGTGGGCCGGGTCGCCGAGGTGCGAATGACCGACACCGGCGTCGAAGCGGTCCTGTCGCTGGACTCCGACATCGCCATCCCCGCCGACTCGACCGCACAGGTGCACAGCCGCACCGCGATCGGTGAGCAGTACGTCGACTTCGTCCCCGGTCCGGGACCGGTCACCGCCGTGCTGAGGAACGGGGACGTCATCCCGCGGGACCGGGCGTCGGTGCCGCCGGACATCAACGCGCTGCTCGGTGAGACCAACAAAGGGCTCGAGGCGATTCCGGGCGACAACCTACAGACCGTCGTCGACGAGGGCGCGACGGCGTTGGCCGGGCTGGGCCCCGACCTGGCGCGGCTGGTGAAGGGCTCCACCGCGCTGGCCATCGACGCCGACGCGAACCTGCCCGCACTGACCGAGCTGATCGACAAGTCCGCGCCGGTGCTCGACAGCCAAAGCGCGACTTCGCAGTCCATCGCGGCGTGGGCATCGAACATGGCCGCCATCACCGCACAGGTGCAGCAGCGCGACCAGGACGTCCGCGGTCTGCTGAGCACCGGCTCGGCGACCGCGACGGAGGTCCGGCAGCTGTTCGACCGGCTGCAACCGTCGCTGCCGCTCATGCTGGCCAACCTCACCGGCGTCACCGAGCTGGCGATGACCTACAACGCCGGTGTCGAACAGTTCCTCGTGCTCATCCCGCAGGCGGTTGCCGTGCTGGGCAGCGCACTGGTGCCCGATCTGGGGGTGATGACCGCCTACAAGGGCCCGTTCGTCACCTTCGATCTGAATCTCAACGTCCCGCCGCCGTGCATGACCGGCTACCTGCCGCCCAGTCAGCAAAGGGCCACGGTGTTCGAGGACTATCCGGACCGCCCAGAGGGCGACCTGTACTGCCGGGTGCCGCAGAACTCGCCGTTCAACGTGCGCGGCGCCCGCAACATCCCCTGTGTGCGGGCCCCGGGCAAACGCGCGCCGACGGCCAAGATGTGCAACAGCGACGAACAGTACGTCCCGCTCAACGACGGCTACAACTGGAAGGGCGATCCCAACGCCACCACCACCGGTCAAGGGGTGCCCCAGTTCCGTGAGCCGTCCGCCACCCCCGTCGCGGGCGCCCAACCTGCGGTGCCCGCTGCACCTCCGCCGGCTGCGGTCGATCCCGGACCCGTCGTCGCGCCCATCGCGTTCGCCGAATACGACCCGCAGACCGGCACGTACGTCGGGCCCGACGGGAACCTCTACACCCAAGCCGATCTGGCTCGCGACAAGCCGGAGCAGACCTGGCAGTCGATGGTGTACCCGCTCGGCATCTGACGGAACGGAAGGCGCACCCGGCAGCCGCACGCGTTCCGGCCGACCCGTGACCGCCGGTACCGAGCACGTGTTAGTCCTTGTGCTAGCAACGACCTCTCTATTGTCCCTGCATCTGGAAGCTGCCTACAGTTCCTGGGCAATGTAAGCAGCATTTACTGCGCCGTCAGCAACGAGGAGGTGCCGGTGGCAAGCGCCGAGAACCCGTTAGTGCGATCGCTGCAGCGCGGGCTTCAGATCATCAACGTGGTCGCGACGCACGGCCCGCTGCACGCCAAACCCGTCGCCCGGTCCACCGGGCTGCCGCTGCCCACCGCGTATCACCTGCTGCGCACGCTGGTCCACGACGGCTATCTGGCCCGCCTCGACGACGGGACCTACGTGCTCGGCGAGCGGCTCGGCGACGACGGGTGCGCGCAGCCGGCGGCGGCCCGGCCCGAGCTGGCGACGGTGGGAGCCTGACCCGATGGCAACCGCGGCACCGGCGCCGACCCTGATCCAGAGCCTGCAGCGCGGCCTGATGGTCGTCGAGGCCATCACCCAGCACGGACCGCTGAAGGCAAGGGCCATCAGTGATCTCACCGGTATCGTGCTGCCCACCACCTACCATCTGCTGCGCACCCTGATCCACGAGGATTACCTGTGCCGGCTGTCCGACGGCCGTTACGGGCTGGGCAGGCAACTGATCTCGGTGTCCCGGCTGGAGGTGCGGGCACGCACCCATCGCCTGCTGCGCGAGGTGATGACCGAACTGTCGGCGACGACACGGGCGCACATCGTGGTGGGGGTGCTCGACGAGCCCGGCATCGTGACCTACAGCGTCGTCGAACATCCGGGCGCACCGCGGGTGGACTACTGCGCACCGGGCGTGCCGGTGCCGGGCCACGCCACCTCGGTGGGCAAGTGCATCCTCGCGCAGTTGACCTCCGGTGACCGCGAGCAGTACCTGCAGCGACATCCATTGACGGCGTTCACTTCTCAGACCATGGTGGCGAGATCGCGGCTACTCGCGGCGTTGTCGGAGAACCCGCCCATGGTCAGTGAGCAGGAGTACCGGTACGGCATCTCCTGTGCTGGGCACCCGCTGCGCAGCATCGACGAAGTGGCCGCGATCGGCGCGGTATACCCCAGCGACCGGAGCGCGCGGGCGAAGCTGGCATTGCAGGAGCTGTTGGCCGGCGCCGCCGACACCATCACCGAGGCGCTCCCGGTCTTGCGGATCTCGGCCCGGCCCGTCGTCGCCTGACACCACCGGCCCGAATCCCGTTGGTGGTGTGGACCATACCCGTCTGCGGGCTTGGAGCCCGCCGCCCGGCTCGGTATAACTAGACCATCGCGGCAGGTTGTCCGTCGCGCATCACCATGCCTTTCTTGTGAAAGGGCGTACATGACAATGCTTTCCGTCGACATCCGGGCGGCTCTGGGTGATTCGGTGCGCGCCGCCTGTGCGCGGCTGGCGCAGGAGGAGCGGATCCGCGCGGTGGCCTACGACCGCACCGGCGCAGACCGGGGGTTCGACCGCGAACTGTGGCTGGCCCTGTGCGAGCAGATCGGGGTGGCCGCGGTGGCCGTCCCCGAGGACCTCGGCGGTGCCGGGTTCGGCCCGGCGGCGCAGGCGGTGATCGCCCACGAGCTGGGCCGGGTGCTGGGGCCGGTGCCGTTCCTGTCCTCGGCGGTGCTGGCGACCGGGCTCCTGGTGCGGACCGGGGCACCCGAGGGCCTGCTGGCGGGGCTACTGGACGGCAGGCGCACGGCCGCGCTGCTGGTGGATTCCGGTATGTCACATGGCGATTGCTTAGCCACCGGTATCGTCGCGGAACCGTCCGGGCGGGGCTGGACCCTGCACGGGTCGGTCCGCCACGTCCTACACGGCGCATCGGCCGACCATCTGGTGGTGGTGGCAGATGTCGACGCGCAGCAGGCAGTGTTCATCGCCGATCGCGCCCAGTCCGGTGTGGCGGCGACCGAGGAGTCGGTGCTCGACGGCACCCGCCCGATGGCGACGGTCACGCTACGCGGCGCGCACGCCGACCGACTGGCCCCGGAGCAGCCCGTTCGCGAACTCCTCACCGCTGCGCTGCGCCACACCGCGGCGGTGCTCACGGCCGAACAGGTCGGAGCCGCCGAGCGGGCGCTCGAGATGGCCACCGAGTACGCGCGCACACGTCGCCAGTTCGACCGGGCCATCGGATCCTTCCAGGCGGTCAAACACCGCTGCGCGGACATGCTCGTCGACCTGGAGATGGCCCGCTCGGCCTCGCTGGCCGCTGTCCAGGCCGTGAACGACGAAGAACCGGACGCGGATTGGCGGGTCAACATGGCCGCGGCGGTGTGCTCGGAGGCGCTGCGCGCCATCGCCCACGGCAACCTGCAGGTGCACGGCGGCATCGGGTTCACCTGGGAACACGCTGCGGGCCTCTACGTCCGGCGGGCCCGCACCGACGAGGTGCTGTTCGGGTCGCCGGGCCGGCACTGGGACGACCTCGCGGCCGGCGCCGACATCTTCGGCGACCGCCGGGCCGACGGCGGGACAGCGCGGTGAGCGGCCCGGTCGACGTGCGCGACGACATCCGGTCGTTCCTGCGCAACGCTCCGAAACCGGCCGGGTTGCGCAACTACGGGCCGACCCCGACCGCCGCCGACGTCGCGCCTGGCCGACAGTGGCACCGATTCCTGGCCGAGCACGGCTACACCTGCCTGCACTGGCCCACCCGGTATGGCGGCAGGGACGCCTCGGTGGCGTTCCAGGCGATCTTCGCCGAGGAGTGCGCCTACGCCGACGTTCCGCGCCAGTTCAGCATCTTCGGTCCGGACCTGGTCGGCCCGGTGCTGATCAACTTCGGCAGCGACGACCAGAAGTCGGTGTACCTGGAGCCCATCCGCACCGGGGCGCACATCTGGTGTCAGCTCTTCTCCGAGCCCGGGGCCGGCTCCGACCTGGCGTCGCTGCGCACCCGCGCCACCAGGACCGGCACCGCCTGGCGCATCGACGGGCAGAAGGTGTGGAGCTCCGGAGCGGCCGACGCCGACTTCGGCATCCTGTTGGCCCGCACCGGCGCCGACAAACACCGCGGCATCTCGATGTTCATCGTGCCGATGACCGCGCCGGGCATCACGGTGCGGCCACTGCGGCAGATCGACGGCGAATCGAAATTCAACGAGGTGTTCCTCGACGGCGTGGAGGTCACCGAGGACGCCATCGTCGGCGCCGAGGGGCAGGGCTGGCAGCTGGCGCTGGCGATGCTGGGCCGAGAGCGGCTGACGCTGGGCACCCACGCGGTCGCGATGTTCCGCAAGCACGAGAAACTGGTGGCCGCGGCCACGCAACGCGGCACGCTCGACCCGGTCCTGCGCCGCGCCATGACCCGGCTGTGGGCGCGAATGTGGTTGCTGCGCTTGACCTGGCAGCGCGCACTCGACGACGGAGACGTGTCGTCGTCGGCGTTCTCGGTGCTCAAGCTGATGACCTCGGAGACCGACCGCGACCTGTCCGACCTGGCCACCGAGGTGCTGGGCATCGACGCGTGCGCCGCCCCCGAGGACAACGAGTTCGTCCACCACATGCTCGTCGGCCGCGCCCAGACCATCCTGGGCGGCACCAGCGAGATCCAGCGCAACATCCTGGGCGAGCGTGTCCTCGGGCTGCCCAGGGAACCCCATTGAGCGAGGCCGCGCTGGCCGAGCGGTTCGCCGCGGCGCTGCACCCCGGGATGACCGTCGCACTCGGCGACGGTGCAGGCGTGCTGGGCCGGTGTCCCGACGGCACCGCGGTCTGCGCGGCGCTGGCCACCGCGGCCCGCGCGGTCGGCGGGATCCGTCTGGTGCTGGGCTGGCTACCCGTGCCCGCCGAGGGCCTCGACGTCGAGGCGTTCGCCGAGGTGGTGTTCCTGATGCCGGGCGGGGTGGCCCGACGGCTGCTGGCCGCCCCCAACACCCGGTTCGTCCCGGCCCGGCTGAGCGCGTGGGCCGCGCTGCTGGCCGGACCGCTGCGCCCGGACGTGCTGATCACCCGGCTCGCCGAACACGACGGCGCCCTGCATTTCGGCACCGAGGTGTCCTACCAGCAGGACCTGGTGGCCGCCGGGGTGCCGGTCTGGGCGTTCGTCGACCACCGCGCGCCGGTGGCGAGCGCGGAGCCACCCCTTCACCGCGACCAGGTCCGGGTGCTGGGCGAAACTGGCACCGGACCGGCGCACCATCGGCGCGAACCCGAGGCTGTCCACGAGCAACTCGCCGACGCGGTGCTGCGTTTCGTCCCGGCCGGGGCCCGGCTGCAGTACGGTCCCGGACCGCTCGGCGCGGCGCTGATGCGGCGCACCACCGTGCCGCTGCGCATCGACTCCGGGCTGCTCACCGACGCCGTCGTCGACCTGGACCGCCGCGGTCTGCTGCTGGAGAACCCTTCGGGCACCTACCTGTTGGGCACCGACGACCTCTACGACTGGGCGCGGGGCCGGCCGGTCCTGCGCGGGGTGGCGCACACCCACGACCTGACCCGGCTCTCCCGCGGCGCCCCGTTCATCGCGGTCAACACCGCCGTTGAGATCGACCCCGCCGGCCAGGTCAACGTGGAGGGCCAGCACGACAAGGTCATCGGCGGGATCGGCGGTCATCCCGACTTCTGCGCGGCCGCCGCGATGCACCCGCGGGGGCTGTCGATCATCGCGGTGCCGTCGGCGAGCAACGGGCGCTCACCGCTCGTCGAACGCCTCAGCCGGCCCGCCTCGACCCCGGCGAGCGACATCGACGTCATCGTCACCGAATCCGGCCACGCCGATCTGCGGGCGGCCGATTGGCCGCTGCGCCACAAGCTGATCGCCGAACTTTTCGGCATCTGATGGAGGAAACACACAACATGGCAGCACTCGAGAATGCGGTGGTACTGGTCACCGGCGGCGGACGCGGCCTCGGCCGGGCCCACTGCCTGGAACTGGCGGCCCAGGGCGCGGCGGTGGTCGTCAACGACCCCGGCGTCGGCCGCGACGGCGACGGCGGCGGTGCCGGACCGGCAGCCGATGTCGTCGCCGAGATCAAGGCGGCCGGCGGAAACGCGGTGCCGCACACCGGTTCGGTGACGAGCTGGACCGACGCGGCCGACATGGTCCGCACCGCGGTGTCCACCTTCGGCACCCTCACCGGCGTGGTCAACAACGCGGGCATCCTGCGCGACGAGATGATCACCAGCGCCACCGAACAGGCGTGGGACGCGGTGATCGCGGTGCACCTGAAGGGTACGTTCGCGGTGACCAGGCACGCCTGCGACTTCTGGCGGGCACAAGCCAAGGCGGGCAGGCAGATCGACGCGCACATCGTCAACACGGTCTCCGGTGCCGGGCTGTGGGGCAACATCGGCCAGAGCGCCTACAGCGCCGCCAAGGCGGGCATCGCGGGCCTGACCGCGGTGACCGCGCTGGAGATGCGCCGCTACGGCGTCGCGGTGAACGCGATCTCACCGCTGGCGCTGACCCGGATGAGCGCCCAGTTCTTCAGCGACCGCGGCTCGGATCCGGCGCTCGATCCGGCCTGTGCGTCGCCGGTGGTCGCCTGGCTGCAATCGGCGGAGTCGTCCTGGCTGACCGGCCAGATCCTGCGCATCGACGGCGGCAAGCTCAGCCGCGTCGACGGGTACACCGAGGCGCCGCACCATTACCCGGCCGCCGACGGCGCCCGCCTGCAGTACGGCGAGATCGGCCAGGCCGTCAGCTGGTTGTGGGGCACCGCCCCGCGCGGGCTCGCCGGGCCCCTCCCGGTCAGATGAGCGGGCGGACACCATGACACAGCACACCGAGCAGGCCGCCGGCACCTTCGCTGCGCTGTGCGCCGACGATCCCGAGCTGGCCGCGCTGCGCGCCGACGTGCGCGACTTCTTGCGGGCCGACCAACGCGCACACGGGTGGCGCCCCGCGGTGGACTCCTGGCTGTCGTGCTGGGACGAGGGTTTCAGCGCCCGGCTCGGCGCGGCCGGTTTCGTCGGCGTCACCATCCCCCCGCGCTACGGGGGCGGTGGGCGCGGGCACCTGCACCGCTACGTCGTCACCGAGGAACTGCTGGGCCATGGCGCGCCGGTCGCCGCGCACTGGATCGCCGATCGCCAGCTCGCGCCGGCGTTGCTGTCCTACGGCAGCGAGGAACAACGCGAACGGATCCTGCCCGCGATCGCGGCGGGCCGGTATTTCTCGGCGATCGGGATGAGCGAGCACGGCGCCGGCTCGGACCTGGCCGCCGTCCAGACCAAGGCCACCAAGACAGCCGACGGCTGGATCCTCAACGGCGCCAAGGTGTGGAGCAGCGGGGCCCACCATGCCCACCACATCGTGGTGCTGGCCCGGACCGCCCCGGCCGACCCCGAACACCGGCACGCCGGCTTCAGCCAGTTCCTGGTCCCGCGTGGGGCCGACGGTGTGACGGTCAGCCCCATCGAGCTGATGTCGGGGGAACACCACTTCAACGAGGTCATCTTCGACGGCGTGTTCGTCGCCGATGCCGACCTGCTCGGTGCGGTCGGGGCTGGCTGGGCACAGGTCACCTCCGAGCTGTCCTTCGAACGCAGCGGGCCGGAGCGGATCCTGACGACGATGCCGCTGCTCACCGCGGCGATCCGGGCGCTGGCCACCCGGGCCGAGCTCGACGCCGCCACCCGGATCGACGTCGGCCACCTGGTGGCGCGCCTGGTGTCGCTGCGGCAGCTGTCGGTGTCGGTGGCCAGGGCGCTGGTGGCGGGGGAGTCCGCGGCCAACCAGGCGGCACTGGTCAAGGATCTCGGCACCCGCTTCGAACAGGACTCCGTCGAGCTGATCGCCGGGCTGCTCGAGCGCGCCCACGGCGATACCGAACTCGATCCGGCTCTGGAGCACCTGTTGACCACCGCCCGGCTACACAAACCGCTGTTCACGTTGCGCGGCGGCACCAACGAGGTGCTGCGCGGCGTGGTCGCGCGGGGAATGGGATTGCGATGACGACTCTGACCACGGTGTTGGCGCACGGCGTGTTCGCCGGAGCGCGGCCCGACGACGACCTCGCCGATCTTCGGCAGCTGATCGACGAGATCGGCCGCCGCGCTGCCGAATTCAGCGTGCAGCGGCAACGGCCGCAGCGCCACGACGACGCGCTGTGGGCCACCCTGGAGGAGACCGGGCTGGCCCGGTTGACCAGCACGCCCGAACTCGGCGCCGGGCCGGCCGAATCCGCGGTGACTCTCTACGGCCTGGCGCGGCACAGCGCCGCGGTCGCGATCGCCGAGACCGACCTGCTGGCCGCCTGGCTGGCCGACGCCGTCGGGCTGGCGGTGCCCGCCGCCGGAGCGCTGGCGATCGCACCGGCGGCCGGTTCGCTGCGGGACGGCCGGATCGCCGGGACGGCATCGGCGGTGGCCTGGCCGCGGTCCGCGGCCGCGGTGGTGCTGGCCGTGCGGACCGCCGACGGGGTGTGGGCCGGCGTGGTGGATGCTGCGGCGCTGTCGATCGCGGACGGTCTGAACCTGGCGGGTGAACCGCGGGACCGGATCACGTTCGACCTGCCCGCCGACGCGCTGCGGTCGGTGGACCCCCCGGTGTACGACGAACTGCTGCGCCGCGGCGCGTGGGCGCGGTGCATCCAGGTGATCGGCGCACTCGATGCGGCGGCCGCGTCGTCGGTGGCGCACTGCCGCGAGCGGGTGCAGTTCGGCAGGCCGTTGAGCAAGCTGCAGGCCGTGCAGCAGGCTCTGGCGGGGATGGCCGGTGAGATCGAACGCGGCCGGGCCGCCGCAACCCTGGCGATCGCTGCGGCGGTCGATGACGGGTTCGGCAGTGACAGAGCCGATTACGCGGTCAGCGTGGCGAAGGTGGTGCTCGGTGCCGTGGTGGATGCGGTCACCACCACCGCGCACCAGCTGCACGGCGCCATCGGGGTCAGCATCGAACATCCGCTGTGGCTCGCGACGCTGCGCGCGCAGAGCTGGATCGGCGAGTTCGGCACCACCACCCACCATGCCGGCCGCCTCGGGGCGCGGGCGCTGGCCGCCGACGACCCGTGGGACTGGGTGACCGGACGGGTTTGAGACCGGGTGCGGTGCCGCTGCCGCATTGCGGTGGCACCGCACCCGGCTGTGCCGCTAGGAGGGCCGGCCGCCCCAGGCCGGGTCGGTGAGGACCTCGTCGTGGCTGGCGTCGAGCTCCTCACCCGTCCACCGGATCGAGCCCGGGGTGCGCCCGAACTTCGGTACCACCGCGGGCATCCGCATCGGCCCGTACTGCGGATCCGACACGGTCTCGATGGTGCCGCGGGCCCGGTAGTGCTCGTCGGCGAAGATATCGGCGATGTCGAACTCCACGCAGTAGGCGACGTCGTTCTTCTCGCAGATCTCCTTCAGCTCCTCGGTGGTGTGCTCGTTGACCCACTTCTCCAGCAGCTCGTCGAGCTCGGCGCGGTGTTTCACCCGCGCCGAATTGTCCGCGAACCGGGGATCGGCAGGCAGCTCCGGACCGCCGACCGTCTCGAGCAGCCGGGCGGCGACCGGCTGGGTGCTCGCCGTCAGCGAGAACCATTTCCCGTCGGCGGTCTGCCAGGTGCCCACCGGGGCCACATACGTGTTCGATGTGCCCTCCCGGCCGATCACGGTGTGTTCCTGGTCGTAGGTGGAGGTCATCAACTCCATCAACCGGAAACACGCCTCGTACAACGCCAGATCGATCTCCTGGCCTTCTCCGGAGCGCTGCCGCTCGATCAGCGCGGCCAACGCCGCCGCGGTGCCGGTCAGCGCGCCGAAGTAGTCGCCGACCGGGATGCCCGGGTGCACCGGAGGGCGGTCGGGGAACCCGTTGATGGACGAGAAGCCGCTGAACGACTGCGCGATCCGGCCGAACGCGCGCTGGGTGCGGTTGGGCCCGGTCTGGCCGAACCCGCTGACCCGCAGCATGATCAGGCCGGGGTTCTCGGCGCTGAGCGCGGCGTAGTCCAGACCCCAGCGCTCCAGCGTGCCCGGGGTGAAGTTCTCCACCAGGATGTCGGCGGAGCGGACCAGCCGGCGCAACACGTCACGGTCCTCGTCCAGATGCAGATCCAGTGCGATGGACCGCTTTCCGCGCCCGTTGACCTTCCACCACAGCGGCGCCCCGGAATGCGAGCCGAGTTTGCGGATCGGGTCACCGATGCGCGGCTGTTCCACCTTGACGACGTCGGCGCCCCAGTCGGCGAGGAAGGTGCCGATCATCGGGCCGGCGACCAGCTGCCCGATGTCGAGCACCCGAACACCCACCAGCGGTCCACTCGGTTCGGGCCGGGCTCCCTGCGTTGTCATTCGTTCCCTCTCGCCATGTCCGCTGCGGCAGCGCAGCATCCTCCACCGAGCACGCTAACCATCGCCGCGTGCGGCGAAAATGGTTGCTTTAGCACCATGTTCAGGCCCGATCCGGGCAGGCCTGGCCATCGGGGCGGCCGCCCGCCAGGATGGAGGGGTGGACGGACGGGATCGCGACGAGTCGGGTAAGCCCCGCAACAGCCGCCCGCGCGACGCGCTGGGCAGGCCGCTGCCGTACGGCGCGCAGGGGGTGCCGCGCATTCCCGACGACCTGAGCCTGGACCCCACCGACTCGTTGGCTTACGCCCAATCGCTGCTCGACCGCGGGCTGGCCTTCCACGCGCACGAAGTGCTCGAGGCGGCGTGGAAGAACGCCCCGGCGTCGGAACGCCGGCTCTGGCAGAGCCTGGCCCAGCTCGCCGTCGGGTTCACCCACGTGCAGCGCGGCAACCCGGCAGGGGCCGCGAACCTGCTGCGACGCGCGGCCGAGAGGCTGGCGCCCTACGGCGCAGCGTCGCCACACGGCATCGACGTGGATGGCCTGGTTTGGCATGCCCACACGCTGCTCGACGAGCTCGCCCGCGGCACCGCTGTCGACCCAGAACGGTTGCGACCCAAGCTCCGCCGCGAGATCGGCGATCAACAGGGCCCTTAGCACATTCGCACACTTGCAGTGAGGTGGCGAGTGCACTAGCACCGACTCAACCCTCGAATCGGCCGGGTGCCGGCGGCAGACTGAGCATGCAGCATCTGCTGACCGTGCGCCACCCGCGAGGTGGCAGCCCCGCCGAATGGAGCCCTTCTGCGATGACTTCACCGTTTCCCCGACTGATATCTGCCGACGACCACGTGCTGGAACCAGCGAACCTGTGGACCGACCGGCTGCCCAGCCACCTGAGGGAGATCGGCCCGCACGTGGTGCGTGAACGCGTCGCCTACAACCCCAACCCCGACAAGGTGTCGCTGGCCACCAAGGCCCAGCAATCCGACGACGGCGTCTGGGCCGACGTCTGGTACTACGAGGGCAAGCGGGAACCGCTGATGATGGTCGGTGCCGCCGTCGGCTACGGCCACGAGGAGGTGGAGTTCCGGCCCACCACCTTCGACGACGTCCGGCCGGGCTGCTACGACCCGGTGGAGCGGCTCAAGGACATGGACATCGCCGGCGTCGAGGCGTCGCTGTGCTTCCCGAACATGGTGCCCGCCCGATTCTGCGGTCAGGGTTTCCTGGAGGCCGACGACAAGGACCTGGCCCTGTTGTGTGTCAAGGCCTACAACGACTTCATGATCGACGAATGGTGCGCCGGCTCCGGCGGGCGGCTGGTGCCGCTGGGCATCATGCCGCTGTGGGACGCGCAGCTGGCCGCCGAGGAGGTGCGCCGTGTCGCCGCCCTGGGCAATCGTGCGATCTGCTTCTCCGAGGCGCCGGCGCGGCTCGGGCTGCCGTCGATCCACTCCGGCGCCTGGGACCCGGTGTTCGCGGCGTGCGAGGAGACCGAGACGGTGCTGATGCTGCACGTGGGTTCCAGCTCGCACGTGCCGATGCCGTCCGATGATGCGCCACTCGGCATTTCGAACATCCTGGTGACGCTGAACTCGGTGACCGCGATGGTCGACTGGCTGTTCTCGGGAGTGTTCGTCAAGTACCCGAAGCTGAAGATGCTGCTGGGTGAATGCCAGATCGGCTGGGTGCCCTACGTGCTGCAGCGCGCCGACGAGATCTGGGAGATCCACGGCAACTGGGCGGGAACCCGGGCCAGGGTGCCGGTCAAGCCGAGCACCTACTTCGCGTCCAACGTCTACGTGACGTTCTTCAGCGACGTCGTCGGGCTGAAGAACCTGGACGGCATGAGCGTGGACAACATCCTGGTGGAGACCGACTATCCGCACTCCGATTCCACCTGGCCGTCCAGCCAGGCGCATCTGGAGAAGCAGTTCGAGGTCGCCGGTGTCTCTGACCGTGCGGTGATCGACAAGATCGTGCACGGCAACGCCCGCAAGCTGTTCCGGCTCTGAACCGCGGCAGACGAACCGATTCACGAAGGAGGAAACTTTGACACTCAAGACTTTCGGCGACGTCGTCGAGCATCCCGACCACGTCGGCCTGAGCTTCAACGCCACCGAGCGGTGGACCGTCCCGGAGGTCCTGCGCAAGTCCGCGCGCACGGCGAACACCCCGTTCGACACCACCGCACTGCTCATCGGTGACGAGATGAAGGGGCCGCTGTTGCTGTTCCTGGCGGTACAACCGGGATTCCGGCCGCCGGATGCCCCCGCGCACGGCCACGCCAGCGACAACTTCCGGATCTCCGCCAAGGGCATGCTGCCGATGGGCACCGAGAAGTACCACGCCGGGGAGTTCCGCTTCCAGCGCGGCTGGAAGCCCTACGCCAGCGACAACTACGCCTACGGCGACGACGGCGGCTGGACCATGCTGTGCTTCGGTGACCGGCGCGGCGCCCGGGTCCGCCACGTCGACCCAGCCGAGCCCGCGCACACCGCCGGGGATGCCAAACTGGCCGAGTGGCTGGGCATCACCGGCGATCTCGTCTCCGACGATCCCGCCGACACCGCGGGACCGTCGGGGTTGATGACGACCTTGAGCACGGCCCGCAGACCGCACCTCAACGGTTCGTTCGCCGATGCGGACAACTGGCGCGAGGCCGGCGAATCCACCCGGGCGGTATCGGCCCTGCTGGGCGATCAGGAGTGCGGGCCCCAGATGGTATTGGCCAGGACTCGGCCAGGTGCGGTGGCGGCCGGCGCTTTCCGCGTCGACACCGAGGTCTTCCACATGGTGGTCCGCGGCAGCGCCAGCATCGGCGGGGCCGAACAACTCGCCGGTGACATGCGGGTGCAGCGGCCCGGTTCCCCGCTGGACACCGTGGTAGCCGGCCCGGAGGGGGTCGACGAGCTGATCGTCTTCGGCGACCGTCGCGGCGCCACGCCGGAGTTCCTCGGGGACACCGTGGGCTGGCCGAGCGTCGTCGTCGCGCTGCGTGCGGAGCTGGCGCAGGAGCTCGCGGCGTGACGGTGCGGGCCTGAGCGGGCCCGAATGACGCGGCCGGCGGATCCTGATCGAGGATCCGCCGGCCGCTTCGCTCTTGGCGTGGCTCTCAGTCGTTCAGCCGCCGCCACGGGCCGCGGGCGATGTCCTCGACGGCGTCGAGATCGGGCGTGAAGCCGGCACCCGGACCGGCGCTGACCTCGACCAGGCCACCGGGCAGCACCGTCAGGTTCTCGGCCACCAGCGGGTCGAACCACGGCACGTACTCCAGCCACACCTCGTCCTGCGGGAGGCTGGCGAGCACCTGCGCCGAGACATGCGGATACAGGTGCGGAAGCATCACCGCACCGGCCGCGTCGACGGTGTGGGCGATGTCGGCCCACGCGCACAACCCCCCCACCCGCTCGGGTTCACCGATGAGGTAGGGCACGCCCGCTTCGATCAACTGCCCGAACGCCTCTGCGGAATAGGCGGTTTCGCCGGTGGACACCGGCACTGCGGCGTGCTGCGCCAGCTGCCGGTAGCCCGCGATGTCGTGATGTGGCAGCGGATCCTCGATCCACACCAGGCCGAAGTCCGCCAGCCGCTCGGCGGCCTGCAATGCCTGCTGCGGGGTCCAGCGTTGCAGCGCGTCGACCATCAGCGAGGTGTCGTCCGGCAGCGACTGCCGCACGGCCTGGATGCGGTCCACATCCTCGTCGAGGCTGGGCTTGCCCACCAGCATCTTGACCGCCCGCAGACCGTTGGCGTACATTCCCGCCGCCTCGTCGACCAGTTCCTCGACCGTGGCCTGCAGCATCAACCCGGTCTGGTAGAAGCGCAACCGGTCCCGCTTGCGGCCCAGGATCGCGCCCAGGCTCTGCTCCCGGCGCCGGCAGATCAGGTCCTCGATGGCCATCTGCAGACCAGAGACCCCGAACGCGGTCACCCCGGCCGGACCGAAGAACGTGGTGGCCGCGCGCAGTGTCGCGGCCAGTCGGGGCGCTTCGCTCAGCGCATGCTGGGTCACCACGTCCACCAGGTACCGCAGGCCGGCCTCCAGCAGCGGAGCGTGCTGCGGCTGCTGCGCCCACAGCAGCGAATACCCACACACGCCGTCGGTGTCGGTGACCCGGATGAGCAGGATCGGCACCTCGGTGGGGGTGCGCCGGCCGTCGGGCAGAACGAACGCCTTGATGCCGGTGGGCAGGGCGACATGGCGGACGTCGACCTGCACGACATGGGTCTGCAGGGCCGAGGTGTCCTCCACCAGACGGTCGATCACGCCCGTCACCGGTGCTGCCCCGCCGCCGGACGGGTTGTCCCGTCGTGTACATCGTGTGCCCTCATGCGCTACCTTCCCCAGTCGACGAGCCTTCGACCCGGACGCTACGTCGGGGGTCGGTCGGCGAAAAGGGTTGCGATAGCACCACGTCACGGCGGCTGCTACCAGCCGGGTACTAGTTAACAACACACCACGTTGGCCGCACCGACCGCGGTTACAGTCGCCTGGTGAAGTTTCCGTTGCGCGATGCCACGGCCATCGCCGGGGTGGGGTGCACCGAATACTCCAGGCAGTCCGGCGTTTCGACGCTGACCCTCGCGGTGCGCGCGATCCAGCGCGCGCTGGCCGACGCCGGCCTGACCGAACGCGATGTCGACGGGGTCGCGTGCCACCGCATCGCGGACTCGGCCGATCCCGCGATGGTGGCCCAGGCACTCGGCATCCGGGAGCCGACGTTCGTGGGTGACGTGTTCGGCGGGGGCAGCTCGTGCCTGGCGCCGCTGGACGCGGCCGGCAAGGCCGTCGCCACCGGGCAGGCCCGCTGTGTGGTGGTGTGGCGGGCGCTCAATGCGCGTTCGGGGCCGCGGATGTCGTCGGCGGCCGCGATGCCGGGGTTGTCCTCCGACGCCCAGTATTGGCTTCCGTACCAACACCTCTCCGCGCCACAGCAGTTCGCCATGTTCGCCCGTGCTTACATGCACAAGTACGGCATCACCGCCGAGGACCTGGGCCGGGTGGCGATCAACCAGCGCGACAATGCGGTGCGCAACCCCAGGGCGATGATGCGGACACCGATCACCATGGCGGACTACCTGGGTGCCCGCTGGATCGCCGAACCGCTGCGGCTCTTCGACTGCTGCCTGGAATCCGACGCCGCGGTCGCGCTGGTCATCACGTCGGCCGAACGCAGCCGCGATCTGCGCCGGACGCCGGTCACGATCACCGCGACCGCATTCGGCGGCGGCAACCAACTGACCTCCAACCGTCACGCCGACATCACGGTCTCCGGAGCCGCCGCGATGGCGCCGCGGCTCTACGCCGCGGCCGGGGTGGGGCCCGAGGACATCGACGTCGCCGAGTTCTACGACGCCTTCACCCCGTTGGTGCCACTGCAATTGGCAGACTATGGCTTCTGCGCACCGGGCGAGGCCAGCTCGATGATCGCCGACGGTGCGACCCGCATCGGCGGCCGGATTCCGGTGAACACGCACGGCGGACATCTCTCGGAGGGATACGTGCACGGGCTCAACCATGTGGTGGAGGCGGTCCACCAACTGCGCGGGGACTGCGGTGAGCGTCAGGTCGCCGGCGCCGAAGTGGCGCTGTGCACCGGCCAGCCGGGCGTCAGCAGCGGCCTGACCGCCGCCACGATCCTGAAGCGGGCCGCATGAGCATCGCGAACTACCCCCTGGCCGATGCGGACTCCACGCCCTGGTGGGAGGCGCTGCAGGAACGCGAGCTGCGCATCCAGTGCTGCACCAGCTGCCACCGGTTGCGGTGGCCGGCCCGGGCGGTCTGCAATGCCTGTGGATCCACTGGCTGTCAATGGGTTTCGGCCAGCGGCTCGGGTACGGTGGCGTCCTGGACGGTCACCCACCGGCCGACGGGCACGTTCGTCGTCGTGCTGGTCCGCCTCGCCGATCAGGACGACATCTTGATCCCCGGCTACATCGACGGCCCGACAGACGGATCCGGGCTGAGCATCGGGATGCCGGTGTCGCTGGGCTTCGACGACGTCGAGATCGGCAAGGACGGTTGGCGGCTCGTGGTGGTGCGATGGCGGCGTGGTGCGGACTGACCGCGCCGCCTCACGCGGCGAGCAGGTCCTGGACCCGGCGGCGGGAGTCCTCGTCGTCCAGCATGTGCACCATCAACAGCAGGTTCGGATGGTCCAGCGGACGCAGCTGCACCAGCCGGGCCCGGACCTGACCGACGTCGGGATGGTCCACGGTCTCGACACGATCGGTGAACCCCTGCACCTCGTGGCGCTCCCAGATCTCACGGAAGAACTCGCTCTCCGCGTTGAGCCGGTTGACGATACGGGTGAAGTTCGGATCACCGGGATACTTGGCGGCCTCGGCCCGGAACCGGCCGGTCGCCAACTGCGTCTCGATCTCCCAATCCGCCAGTCGCTGCTGCAATTCGGGACGCATGACCTGGATCCACAGCCCGTTGCGATGTTCGGGGGCCAGCGTGGCCGGGTCCACGAACAACCGGGCGTAGGCACTGTTCCAGGTCAACAGCTCCGTGGTCGGCAGCATCAGATGGGCCGGGTTGGGAAGCAGCGAGTCGACCAGACCGGCCAGACTGTCGCCGATCTCGGGCCGGGTGCACTGCACCGTTTTCGGCGTCACCCCCGCCAGCCGGCGCAGGTAGCTGTGGCCGCTCTCGTCCAGCCGCAGGGCGCGGGCCAGGGCCTCGATGACCTGAGGGGTGGTGTGGATGTCCCGGCCCTGCTCGAGCCAGGTGTACCAGGTGACGCTGACCGCGGCGGTGTCGGCGACCTCGTGGCGACGCAGCCCCTTTACCCGGCGCCGGCCCCGGCGGGCGATCCCGATGTCCTCGGGCTGCAGGGATTCGCGACGGGCGCGCAGGAACGCGCCGAGCGCCTCGCGGCGCGCCTGATCCTCCGGCGACGACGACCGGGTGCGTTCGGCGAGCACCCGCATGCTCGGCTCCGCGATCGGCGTCCGGCGGACATCGTCGGCCAAGGCTGTCCCGTTGTACATGTTCATCTCCTGGGGTCGCGCAGCGGGGTGGAACGGCGGGCGAGGGGACTACGGTCGCCACCTGTGGGGTACAGCAGGAGCGGCCGGAGCGTCGACGACCACGGCGACGACGGCGGCCATATACTGCCTGAGCTGCACCGATGGGTTCGAGCACCCTTACCCATGAATCGAGACTACACTACACCGAGCAGTGTAGTTTAAGTTTTTTCACAATCCGAGAGGATGCGTGGCATGACGACCACGGTGGGAGAGGCCGGCCGGCGGCGCCGGTCCGAGAAGAAGCGCAACGCCATCCTCGACGCGGCCCAGGAACTGTTCGTCGCCGACGGGTACGAGCTGACCAGCGTGGACGCGATCGCCGCCCGCGCCGACGTATCCAAGCGCACGGTGTACGACCACTTCGGGGACAAGGAGGGCATCCACGCCGCGGTGGTCGACCGGGTGGCGTCCCGACTGCTCGGCACGGTCCGGCTGGCACTCGAAGAGGAGCTGGGCCCCGGCTGCGACCCGAAAGTCGGGCTGCTGTCGTTCGCCCGTCGGGTGGCCACCGAGACGTTCCCGTCGTCGGACTACGTGGAGTTCCGCCACCTGGCCGCCCGCGGGACCGCGCGCCGACGGGTGCCCGGATCGACCCGCAACGCGCCCAAGGAACTGTTCACCGAGCGCATCACGGCGTTCGCCGAAGCCGGGATCCTGCGCACCGCCAATCCGCGGCGCGCCGCCGAGCACTACATCGCGCTGACGTTCCTGCTCGCGCTGGACACTCTCGACCCGACCACCAGCGGCGGCTGGGACGCCATCGACGCCATCCTTGTCGACGGCGTGGCGGCGTTCCTGCGGGCCTATACCTGAGCGACGCGCAGCACGCGATCAGCCCTCGATGCTGATCGCCCGCTTCGGGCAGGCGTTCACCGCGTCCTCGACCTTGGAGCGCAGGCCCTCGGGCGGGTTTTCGTCCAGCACGTAGAGAAACTCGTCCTCGCGAACCTCGAACAGCTCCGGTGCGGCGAAGACGCACAACGCATTGGACTCGCAGAGGTCGAAATTCACCACGATCTTCATGCGTCCATCATTCCCGGACGGGCCGCGGTCAACGAGACCGAACCGATAGCAGTACCGTCGCCACCACCCTCACAGCGCCAACGAGTAGCCGCCGTTGACGGGCAGTGTCTGCCCGGTCACCCACGACGCCGACGCCGAACACAGGTACAGCACCGCGGCCGCGGCATCGGCGGGCTCGCCGAACCGGCGCACGATGTACCGCGACAAGGCCCGGGCCGCCAGCTCGGGGTCGTCGAGCTCGTCCTCGGTACCGGGAGTTCTGGTGGCGCCCAACGAAACACAGTTAGCGGTCACACCGAACCGGCCGCCCAGCCGCGCCACCGCGCGGGTGAACCCGGCCGCACCGGCCTTGGTGGCCGAATAGACTTCCATCCCGTTGGCCTCACCGACCCGTCCGCCGTCGGAGACGATGGTGACGATGCGGCCATAGCTCCCGGGCATCATGTGCAGCAGCGCATTGCGCGTGCAATGGATCACGCCCAACAGGTTGACCCGGATCAACGACTCCCAGTCGCCGATCGGCTGCTCCCACAGCGGCAGCACCGTTCCCGCGGGCGAGCGGTGGGCCCGAATGCCGGCGTTGTTGACGAGGATCTGCACCGGGCCGACCTCGGCGGCGACATGGTCGAAAAGCCCTGCCACGGCGTCGGGATCGCCGACGTCGGCGGGGGCGGCAACGGCCGCAACGCCGAGAGCGCGAACCGCGGCGGCGACGCGTCCGGCACGCTCGGCGTCGACGTCGTTGACCACCACCGCGCGGGCGCCGTGCGCGGCGAACGTCAGCGCGGTCTGGCGGCCGACGCCCTGCCCGGCGCCGGTGACCAGTGCGACCCTGCCGGCCACACCGGTGGGCATGGTTATCGGCTCAACAGCTCGACGATCGTCGCGTTGGCGGTGCCGCCGCCCTCGCACATTGTCTGTAGTCCGTAGCGGATCCCGTTGTCGCGCATGTGATGCAGCATCTTGGTCATCAAGATGGTGCCCGACGCACCGAGCGGGTGCCCGACCGCGATCGCACCGCCGAGCGGGTTGAGGATCTTGTCGCTGACCCCGAACTCCGCCTGCCACGCCAGCGGCACCGGGGCGAAGGCCTCGTTGACCTCGAAGACCCCGATGTCGTCGATCGACAACCCCGATCTCTTCAGCACCTTGGTGGTGGCGGGGATCGGGGCGGTGAGCATCAGCAGCGGGTCGTCACCGGCCACCGCGCCGGTATGGTACCGCGCGATCGGTTCCAGGCCCAGCTCCTTGGCCTTCTCCGGGGTGGTGACCAGCGTCGCCGACGCGCCGTCGGAGATCTGAGAGGCGTTGCCGGCGTGGATCACCCCGCTGTCGAGGAACGAGGTCTTCAGCTTGGCCAGCGTGTCGGCGGTGGTGCCGCGACGCACGCCTTCGTCGGCGACGAACTCGGGCTTGCCGGGGATCGGCGCCAGCTGCCCGGTGAAGGCGCCGTCGTCGATCGCGGCCGCCGCGAGTTCGTGCGAGCGCGCCGAGTAGTCGTCGAGTCGGCGCCGGGTCAACGCCCAACGCCGAGCGATCAACTCGGCGCCGATGCCCTGGTTGAAGTCGTCGTTGGGGAAGGGACCGTAGCGCAGCTGGTCGTCGTAACGGGCCCGCACCAACGGGCCGAACGGGCGGCCGAGGTCACGCCCGGCACCCAGCGGCACCCGGCTCATGCTCTCCACACCGCCGGCGACCACCACCTCGTAGTGCCCGCTGCGCACCAGGCCCGCGGCGAAATCGAACGCCGACTGGCTCGACCCGCAGGCCCGGTTCAGGGTGATACCGGCGATGTGTTCCGGCCAGCCCGCCGCCAGCACGGCGTAGCGGCCGACCTGGGCGGCCTGGTCGCCGACCTGGTTGACGCAGCCCCAGATGACGTCGTCGACGACGGCCGGGTCGATCCCGGTGCGCCGTTGCAGCGCCTGCAGCACGTATGCGGACAGATCGACCGGATGCACATCGGCCAGCGTGCCGTTGCGTTTGCCGATCGGGGTGCGGACGGCGTCGACGATCACCGCTTCGGGCATGGATCCTCCAAGGGTAGGAGCGAGGTGAGCGCTCCGCTTCGGCGGCCGGGAATCGAACCGGGGCACGGTGATTCCGGCCGAGCACGTCGCCCGCCGGGATCGGGGTCCGCGTCCCGACCTTCGGGCACGACAACCACTTCGCCGGCTCATGCTACCCCCGGCGAGCACTCTGCGCGCCGACCGAGCGTGGTGGTCCGGTTACCCGTCCACCGGTCGAGGGTGGCAGTACTACTGATGGCATGGTCTGAATCTGGTGGTGGCGTCCGATCGGTGCGAATACTCGACAGGAATCGGACGGAGGAATTGGTGGACAACAACGGTATTGGCCCTGACGTGCTGCTCGTCGACGGGGACGGCCCGGTGCGCACGGTCATCCTCAATCGACCGGATCGCTTCAACGCCGTCAACGAAGACCTGCACCGCGCCCTGGCGCAGGTGTGGGGCGGTCTGCGCGACGACGACACCGTCCGCGCCGTCGTCATCACCGGTGCCGGCAAGGCGTTCTCGGCCGGCGGTGACATGGACTACCTCACCCGGGTGGCCGCCGATCCGGAATACCGGTACCGCACCATGGCCGAAGCGCGCCGCATCGTCACCGAAATGCTGGCCTTCCCGAAGCCGGTCATCGCCGCGGTGAACGGACCCGCCGTCGGGCTGGGGTGCAGCCTGGCCGTCCTCGCCGACGTCGTGTTCATCAGCGAGCGCGCCTTCATGGCCGATCCGCACGTGACGCTGGGCGTGGTGGCCGCCGACGGCGGGGTGCTGGCCTGGCCGCTGATGATGAGCATGCTGCGGGCCAAGGAGTACCTGCTGACCGGTGACCGGATCAGCGCCGCCGAGGCCGAACGCCTCGGACTGGCCAATCATGTTGTGACCCAGCAGGATCTGCTACCCAAAGCGTACGCGCTGGCAGCCCGGCTGGCCGACCAGCCGGCGCAGGCCCTGCGCGACACCAAACGGGCGCTCAACATGCACATGACCGCGGCGGTCAACCACGTCATCGACTTCGCGTTCGCCTCCGAGAGCGAAACCTTCGCGCTGCCCCAGTTCGCATCCCAGCTGCGGGACTACACCAGCGATCGCAACATCAGCACCGCGTCGGCAGCGACGTCGTGACTGTCCCGCGACCGACAACCCACGAACCGAACAAGGAGGACGAACATGGATAGTTCACTCAACTGGCTGGTCTCGGTCGACGACCATGTGCTCGAACCGCCCCACGTCTGGCAGGACCGGCTGCCCGCCAAGTTCAAGGAAGCCGGCCCGCACATCGTCAGCGACGAGAACGGTGAGGCATGGGTCTTCGAGGGTCAGCGCAAACCCACCACCGGGTTGTCGGCCGCCGCGGGCAAGAAGCGGGAGGACTTCAGCCCGCTGCCGGTGACGTATGCGGATATGCGGCCGGGCTGCTACGACCCGAAGGCCCGCATCGAGGACATGAACCGCGGCGGCATCCTCGCCTCGCTGTGCTTCCCGTCGTTCCCGCGGTTCTGCGGTCAGGAGTTCACCGAGGCCAAGGACAAGGAGCTCGGGCTGCTGTGCGTGCAGGCCTACAACGACTGGATGATCGAGGAATGGTGCGGGACGGCGCCGGGCCGGCTCATCCCGATGATCATCCTGCCGCTGTGGGACCCCGAGGAGTGCGCCAAGGAGATCGAGCGGACCGCGGCCAAGGGCGCCAAAGCGATCGCGTTCAGCGAGAACCCCTATCAGCTCGGATTGCCGTCGATCCACACCCGCAGCTGGCAGCCGATGGTGGAGGCCGCCAACGACACCGGGATGCCGATCTGCATGCACCTCGGGTCGTCGTCGCAACTGCCTTCGACATCCCCCGATATGCCGATGATCGGCGTGATCGCGCTGACCCCGGTGGCCAGCACCGCGGCGGCATGCATCGACTGGCTGTTCAGCCCGTGGCTGCCGCGCTACCCCGACCTGAAGCTGTGCCTGTCGGAGGGCGGCATCGGCTGGATCCCCTACGTCCTCGAACGGTGCGACCATGTGGTGGAGGTCCAGCGCGGGTGGGCGGGCAAGGACGGGTTCAGCGCCGACGACTACCTCAAGGGATGGGGCGCCGACGAGTCCAACTCCGGTGCCGGCCTGGATCTGTCGATCATGCCCTCGGAGCTGTTCCGCCAGCACATCTTCGGCTGCTTCATCGAGGATCCGTTCGGAGTGGCCTCGATCGAGAAGATCGGTGTCGACAACGTGATGATCGAGACCGACTATCCGCACACCGATTCCACGTGGCCGAACTGCATCGAGGTCGCGCACAAGGAGCTCGCCGGTGTGTCAGATGAGGTGAAACGCAAAGTACTGCAGACCAATGCGGCTCGGGTGTTCAACTTCGAACTCCCCGAGCCACCGTTCGTCCGGCAGTGACGGCGGCCGACGACGGGAGCATGCAGGTCTGGCTGTCGCTGCCCTTCCTGCCGCCGCACGGGCTTCGTCAGCTGTCGCTGGTGGCCGAGCAGGCCGGTGTCACCGGGGTGGCGCTCTCGGAGCACCCGTGTGTGCCCGTCGGGTTCACCTCGCCCTATCCGTACGGTGGGGGCAAGGGCAAACCGGTCGCGCTACCGCCGGACACGCTGCTGCCCGACCCGCTGATCACCACGGCGGGGCTGGCAGCCGGAACCTCGACGCTGCGGTTCATGACGGCGGTACTCATTGCGCCGCTGCGGCATCCGGTGATGCTGGCCAAGGAGGTCGCCACTGTCTCGGCGCTGACCGACGGCCGTTTCGACCTCGGTGTCGGCGTCGGCTGGTTGCGGGAGGAGTTCGAGGCGCTGGGGGTGCCGACCTTCGGCCGTCGGGGCCGGGTGCTCGACGAGATGCTGTCGGTGCTGCCGCGGCTGTGGACCGGTGAGCCGGTGTCCCACCGGGGTGTCCACTTCTCGTTCGAGCCGGTGGCGGTCAACCCGACCCCGGCGGGAAGGGTCCCGATCTTCGTGGGGGGCACCTCCAGAGCCGCGCTGCGCCGGTGCGCGGCGTTCGGTGATGGCTGGGTCGGCGCCAACCACTCCGTCGACGAGATGGCCGAGATCGTGGCCGGGCTCGCCGCGGCGCGCGCGGAGGCCGGGACCGCCGACCGTCCGTTCGAGATCCGCACCGGGCTGCGGGGCACGGTCACCCGGGAGCGGATGGCCGCGCTGCGGGAGCTCGGGGTCCATTCCTTTCTGTTGGCGCCGTGGCAGGTCGGGGAGCGCCGCGAGTCCATCCACGACCTGCCCATCGAGGTGATCGCGGCCGCTCTGCCACAGCTCGTCGACATGATCAAGACCGCCTAGGAGCGAATCGGTAGTGAAAAGAACTATTTTCGGCGATGACCACGAACTGTTCCGGGACTCGGTCCGGGCCTTCGTGGAGCGGGAGCTGGTCAAGGAGTTCGAGCAGTGGGAGCGCCTGGGCATCGTGGACAAGACCGTGTTCCCCAGAGCGGGGGATGCCGGCATCCTCGGCCTGGCGGTCCCCGAGGAGTTCGGCGGTGGGGGTACCCCCGACTTCCGGTTCAACGCGATCTTCCTCGAAGAGGTGTGCCGGGCCGGGGTGATGAGCGCGGGCCTGGGCATCTCCACCCACGCCGACGTGGTGATCCCGTACTACCTCGAGTACGGCACGCGCGAACAGCAGCAGCGATGGCTGACGGGGCTGACGTCCGGTGAACTCGTCGGGGCCATCGCGATGACCGAGCCCGATACCGGCTCGGATCTCGCGGCGATCACTACCACGGCGGAGCGTGACGGTGACACGTACGTCATCAACGGCAGCAAGGTCTTCATCTCCAACGGCATCAACAGCGATCTGGTGATCGTGGTGTGCCGCACCGGAACCGGAACCTCGACCCAGCGCAACCTCAGCCTGATCGTCGTCGAGTCCGACCGGCCCGGCTTCAGCCGGGGCCGCAACCTGGACAAGATCGGCCAGCACGCGGCCGATACCGCGGAGCTGTTCTTCGACGACGTCGTCGTGCCTGCGGACAACCTGCTCGGCGAGGAGGGCCGCGGCTTCTACCAGCTGATGGCGATGCTGCCGCAGGAGCGGCTGTCGATCGCGGTGATGGCACTGGCCCATGCGCGGGCCGCGTTCGACGACACACTGCAGTACTGCAAGGATCGCCACGCGTTCGGCCAGCCCATCGGCTCGTTCCAGAACTCGCGGTTTGCGCTGGCCACCATGCGCACCGAGCTCGACGCCGCGCAAGCGTTCGTCGACGCGCAGCTGGCGGCGCACCTGGCCGGTGAACTCAGCGGCGAGGAAGCGGCGCAGGCGAAGTGGTTCTGCGCCGACCTGAACAACCGGGTCCTGCAGACCTGCGTGCAGCTGCACGGCGCCTACGGCTACATGGCGGAGTGTGCGGTCGGACGGGCCTGGCGCGATGGCCGAGCGATGTCGATATACGGTGGCACCAACGAGATCATGAAGGACATCATCGGACGCCGGATGCTGGGGATCTGATGGTCGAGATCGAGCTGGGCACACCGCACCTGCGGCTCGAGCGAGCCGGCCGGATCGCCCGCTGCACGGTGGACAATCCGGCGCAGCGCAACGCGTTGTCCGACGCGATGTACGCCGGGCTCGGGCGGGCCATCCGCGCCGTCGAGGACGATCCCACGCTGGACGCGCTGATCGTCACCGGCGTCGACGACGTCTTCATCGTCGGCGGCGATCCCGGTTCGCACACGGGTCCCGCGGACACCGCGCTGAGACCCGACGATCTGCCGTTCGCCCTGCTGCACCACACCGGGGCCGCGGTCGTCGCCGCCATCAACGGGCACTGCCAGGCCAGCGGGGTCTGGCTCGCTGTCCTCGCCGATGTGGCGGTGGCCAGCGACCGGGCCCGGTTCCGGCTGCCCGAACTGCGGCTGGGGGTGGCCGCACCGTGGAGTTCGACGCTGCTGCCCGCGGTGATCGGGTTGGCGCGGGCCAAGGAGCTGGCACTGACCTCCCGCTCGTTCGGCGCCGAGGAGGCGCTCGCGATGGGCTTGATCAGCAGGGTGGTGCCGCACGACGAACTCGACGCGGCGGCACTGCGGGTGGCCGGCGAGCTGCTCGACGCCGCACCGCAGGCCCGCGCGGCCTGGAAACAGGCGGCGCATCGGCATGTTTCGGTCGTCGGCGAGGCCGCGGTCGCGGCGTCGATCAGCACTGTCGAAGCCAAGGAAGGATTCACCGCCTACACCGAACGACGGCCGCCGTCGTGGTCACCGCGGTACACCGGAAGTGAGGACACGCAACGTCATGGATAGCGCCGTCATGGCTGACGCCTGGCAAGGACCGCGGGACGAACAGACCGTCGTCGAGCTGCTCCGGCAGTGCGCGGGCGAGGTCGGCGACCAGATGTACCTGGATTTCGCCGGTGAGGAGTACACGTACCGCCAGATCTGGGACCGCGCAGCGGGTTACGCGGCCGGGCTGGGCAAGCTCGGGCTGGAACCGGACCAGACGGTGGTCACCATGCTCGACAACAACGTCGACGCGGTGACACTGTGGTTCGCCACCAACCTGCTCGGCGGCATCTGGGTGCCGATCAACACCGCCCTCAAGGGCAGCTTCCTCGCGCACGTGGTGGCGGACTCCGACACCCGGATCGTGGTCTGCGAAACCGACTTCGTCGACCGGATCCGCGCCGAGATCGCGCAGCTGCCCAACCTGGAGCGCGTCCTGGTTCGCGGACTGGACCGGGCCGATTCGATCGGCTCGGTGCCGGTCGAACCGCTGTCGGACCATCTGCTCGATCCGGTCGACGGCATCCCGGTGGAACGCACCAGCCGCGACACCGCGCTGATCATCTACACCGGTGGCACCACGGGTCCGTCGAAGGGCTGCGTGATCTCCAACGGCTACGTGTTCAGTTCCGCGCGTGGGTTCCTGGAGCAGTCCGGCCGCACGGCGGAGGATCTGAACTGGAGCCCGCTGCCGATCTATCACTTCAACCTGGTCAGCGGCACCATCCTGGGCACCATGATGCTGCGCGGCTCGGCGTCGGTGGCCCCACGCTTCTCGGTGTCGGGGTTCTGGCCGGACATGGTGCGCACCAAGGCGCGCCTGGTGAACCTTCTCGGCTCGATGGGTGCGCTGATCGCCCGGATGGACGACACCGACGACATGAAGCGGTGTTTCGGCCAGATCCGGGTCGTGCACGGGGCGCCGTTCCCCGCCGAGCTGCAGGAGATCTGGCGGACCCGGTTCGGGGTGCAGATGGTCGGCGGCAACACCTACGGCCTCAGCGAGTGTTTCCCGTTGACCACGCTGCCCGCCGGGGTGGCGGCCCCGCCGGGAAGTTCGGGCAAGGCGAACACCGACAGCTTCGATGTCCGGTTGTTCGACGACGACGACCGCGAAGTGCCCACCGGTGAGGTCGGCGAGGTGGTGTGCCGGCCGCGCCGGCCGGGGGTGATGTTCGACGGATACTGGCGCCGACCCGATGCGTTCGTTGCCGCGATGGGCAACCTGTGGTTCCACACCGGGGACCTGGGCCGGTTCGACGAGGAGGGGTTCTTCTACTTCGCCGACCGCAAGAAGGACTATCTGCGCCGCCGGGGCGAGAACATCTCCAGCCAGGAGGTCGAACAGGTTGTGCTGGGCCACGACGGCATCGCCGAAGTGGCCGTGCACGCGGTGAAATCCGAAGTGACCGAGGATGATCTGAAGGTGACCGCAGTGCTCAGGCCGGGGTCCTCGCTGACCACCGCAGAGCTGTTCGAGTGGCTCAAGGACCGGGTGCCGTACTTCGCGCTGCCCCGCTACATCGAGTTCCGGGACGCGTTGCCCGTCAGCGCCGTCGGCCGCGTACACAAATACCAGCTGCGCGACGAGGGTTGCACCCCGGCCACCTGGGACCGCGAGACCGCGGGTGTGACCTGGGCCCGCCGATAGTCCCGGCCGGCAACAGATTTCAGCGACAAGGAGGCAGTGATGCAGCGATCGTTCGTGGTCGGCGTCGGGATGACGAAGTTCGAGAAGCCGGGCCGCAGGGAGAACTGGGACTACCCCGACTTCGGCAGCGAGGCCGCCCGGGCCGCGCTCGACGACGCCGGGATCCCGTACGCCGCCGTCGACCAGGCATTCGTCGGGTACTGTTACGGCGATTCCACCTCGGGGCAGCGCGCGCTGTACGAGGTCGGCATGACCGGGGTGCCGATCATCAACGTCAACAACAACTGCGCCACCGGTTCTTCGGCGCTGTACCTGGCCAACCGGTTCGTTCAGTCCGGGTTGGCCGACTGCGCGCTGGCGCTGGGCTTCGAGAAGATGGAACGCGGCAGCCTGCGTGAGCACTGGGGGGACCGCACGGCCCCGACCGGGTGGCACATCGAGGCAATGACGAAGAGCCGCGGCTTCGCCGAGGCGCCGCCGGCGGCGCAGCTGTTCGGCAACGCGGGCCGCGAGTACATGGACAAGCACGGGATCGGCAAAGAGACGGTCGCCAAGATCGCCGAAAAGAACCATCGTCATTCGGTCCACAACCCGTATTCGCAGTTCCGGGCCCAGTATTCGGTGGAGGACATCCTGGCCTCGCCGGTGGTGTTCGACCCGCTGACCAAGCTGCAGTGCTGCCCGACCTCCGACGGCGGCGCCGCCGCGGTGGTCGCCAACGAGGCGTTCGTCGAGCGGCATGGCCTGTGGGATCAGGCCGTCGAGATCGCCGGGCAGGCGCTGACCACCGACGACGATTCCCTGTTCGACGGCAGCGCGGTCAACCTCGTCGGCTTCCAGATGTCGGCGCAGGCGGCCAGGGCGGCCTACGAGCAGTCCGGGTTGGGACCCGAGGACATCCAGGTCATCGAACTGCACGACTGCTTCGCCACCAACGAACTGATCACCTACGAGGCGCTGGGCCTGTGCGGGGTCGGTGGCGCGGGAGAACTCATCGAGGACGGCGCTGTCGACTACGGCGGCACCTGGGTGGTCAATCCGTCCGGGGGTCTGATCTCGAAGGGGCATCCGCTCGGTGCGACCGGGCTGGCGCAGTGCGCCGAGTTGACCTGGCAGCTGCGCGGCCGGGCCGAGCAGCGGCAGGTCGAAGGTGCCACCGCGGCTCTGCAGCACAACATCGGCGTCGGCGGTGCCGCTGTGGTGACGGTGTACCGCACACCGACTCGCTGAGCAGCTGACAGCCGTGCAACGTCCCGGCCCGCACCCGCGGGCCGGGACTTCGTCGTGCCCGTTGACCGGTCGAATGCTGGTTTCCCCGAGCTGAGTTCGCTGTTTCGCCGGGAAGCCCACCGGCGCTACCTACGGTGTTATCGAGGGCACCCCCAACACGGCTTTTCACACTCGCAGTGTTGGTTGATAGTTGGCGCTGGGTGACGACCAACACATCAACCGAGGTCGCCCACGCGTGGAAGGCGAGTCCAGATGCAGAGTCAGATAGCGGAGCGGCCACCCGCCGTCGATTTCGACCACCACGACCAGGGCCTCGCAGAACGGATCCATCAGGTCTACCGGGAACTGCGCGAGGACCACCCGATCCAGTGGACCGAGCGCCACGGCGGCTACTGGGTGGTCACCGGCTACGAAGCCCTGCATACGATCGCCAACGATCCCGAGCATTTCTCGTCTGCGGGGGCGTTCATCCCGGACATCACCGGCGGGATGCTGCTCATCCCGCAACAGATCGAGGACCCCGAACACCGGGTGTACCGCACCCTGCTGCGGGATTGGTTCACGCCCCGGCGCATCGCGAGTTTCGAACCCAGGGTGCGCACCATCACCCGTCAGCTTCTCGAACAGCTGCAGCCGCCGGCGGATCTGGTGTCGGAGTTCGCCGTGCCGTTGCCCGTCGAGGTGATCCTGCGCGTGCTCGGCGTCCAGGAACGGGAGCTGAAGCCGATCAGCGAGGCGGTCAAGGCGATCACCGAGGGCACCGGCGCGGATCCGTCGGCCGTGGTCGACGGCTACCACGCGGCCATCGCGTTCATCAGGGACGCGGTGCTCGCCCCGTTGCGCGACACCCCGGGCGATGATCTGCTGAGCTTCCTGCTCGGCAAGCAGCCCGAGATGGAGTTCCTCGACGACGACACCATCGCCCGGATCGGCTTCAGCATGATCGGGGCCGGCTTCGACACCACCTCCAAGACGCTGTCGAGTTCCCTTGCCTTCTTCGCCGAGTCGGCGGAGCTGCAGCAGCGGGCGCGCACCGCGCCGCTACCCGTGGTGGTGGAGGAGATGCTGCGCGTCGTCGCACCGGTCACCAGCGGCCGGCTGGTACTCGCCGACCGGGAGGTCGCCGGTCGGCAGCTGCGAGCCGGTGACCGTGTCCTGCTCGCCTGGCCGGCCGCCAGCCGCGACCCGGCCCTGTTCGCCGACCCCGAGGCCGTCCAATTCTCCGGCGGCCCGAACCCGCATGTCGCGTTCGGCACCGGGATCCACCGGTGCCTGGGAATGCATCTGGCCCGCCTGGAACTGCGGGTGGCGTTCGAGGAACTGTTCTGCGCCTTCGAGAGCTTCACCCTCGCCGAGGGCGCGCGGCCCCGCTTCGCGCAGGGCCCGGTCTGGGGTGCCGTATCGCTGCCCGTCACCTTCGTGCGCCGCTGACCTAGTGGAGGAACACGTGACAGAAACCACCAGCTCGGCGACACCTGTTGCCGCACCGGGGGATTGGCACCGGATCTTCGAACCGCTGGCGCAGGAGCACGACTACGTCGTCGACGAGATCGACGGGCGGCTGCCCGAGGACCTGACCGGAACTTTGTACCGCAACGGACCGGGCACCTGGGAGCAGGGCGGCTCACCGCTGTGCCACCTGTTGGAAGGCGACGGCATGGTCTCCGCCTACACCCTGGACGGGAAGTCGGTGCGGTTCCGCAACCGCTACGTCCGCACCCCCGCCTACCGGGACGGGTTGGCCGGCCTCCGGCATCGCACGGCGGGGACCCTGATCCCCGGCGGGCCGGCGGCCAACGCCGACAAGCCGATCGCCCAGCAGGCCAACACCAATGTCATCGAACAGGGCGGGCAATTGCTGGCGTTCTACGGCGGCGCCCTGCCGTGGCAGCTCGACCCGGCGACCCTGGACACCGTCGGCGAAGTCGACTACAACGGCATGCTCGGCCCCGACCGGCCCGGCTTCTCCGCGCATCCCAAGCGCGACCCGGAATCGGGCATCTTGTTCAACTTCTCGCACACCGGCGGGCGCGCACCGGCGTTGCACACCTATGCCGTGCACGCCGACGGTCGCGGCGAACGCCTCGGCAGCGTCGCGGTTCCGTTCGCCGACTGGGTGCACGACTTCGCGATCACCGAACGGCATTTCGTGTTCGCGCTGGCGCCGTTCCAGTACGACTTCGAGCGGTTCCGGTCCGGGGCGGCCACCCCGCTGGACGCACTGCACGTGCACGAGGACCTGGGCTCGCGATTCGTCATCATCCCGAAAGCCGGTGGGCCGGCCCGGATCATCGAGCACGAGACGTTCGCCTACTTCCACGTCACCAACGCCTACGACGACGGCGAGGACATCGTGTTCGAGGCGTCGATCTTCGAACACGGCTGGGAACACGCCAACCGTGCCATGTTCGACTTCCGAACCGGCGGCAGCGACTACTTCGCCAACCGGCCGTGGCGCTACCGGATCACGCCGACCGACACGGTGCTCGCCGAACCGGTGTCCGACATCCGCTCGGACTGGCCGCAACTGGACTGGCGACAGACCGGGCGGCAGCACCGGTTCAGCTACCATGCCACCACCGACGCGGCCACCGCCGCAGGCGGACTGGCCCAGATCGACCACGCCACCGGGCGCACCGTCGTGCATCAACTGCCGGCGGGCAACGTGGTCGGGGAACCCTCGTTCGTGCCACGGCATCGGCGTGCCGCCGAGAACGACGGCTGGGTGCTGTTCGGTGCCTACGACCCCACCCGGCATCGCTCCCGCCTGGTGATCCTCGACGCCCGCGACGTCGGGGGAGAAGCGGTGGCCGTGGCCCATCTGCGCCATCACGTGCCGCAGACCTTCCACGGCAGCTTCTCGCTCGCTGCTGGGTAGCCGCCCGCGCCGCTGCAGGGTGGGATCTACCCGCCTCGCTTGTCGTACCACCGCCGCCGTGGTTACCCTCCTGGCGTGCAGTCCCGGCGAGATACGGCGGCGCGGCGGATCCGCCAACGGGCACTTGGCGAATTCCTCAAGGCTCGGCGAGCCCTGGTGGCGCCCGAGCAGGTCGGGCTCCGGCGTGGCGGACGGCGACGAGTTGCCGGTCTGCGACGAGAAGAGGTCGCGGAGCTGGTCGGCATCAGTCCGACGTGGTACACCTGGCTCGAACAGGGCCGGGACATCGGCACCTCACCCGACGTGCTCGACGCGCTGGCGAGGGCTCTCGGGCTCGACGAAGCCAACCGCCGCTACCTCTTTCAGCTCGCCGGTGAGCCACGCAGTTCGAGTTCGGCCTTCGGCGGCATGAACCCTGTCGTGCCTTGGCTCGACGTCTTCCTTCCCGCACCGGCGTACGTGATGACTTGGCCCCAGGACCTCGTCGCCTGGAACGAGGCATTCATCCTCCTTTTCACCGATCCGGAACGGCTCGAACCCCGGCGCCGCAACATGCTGTGGATCCTGTTGATGACCCCGTTGCTGCGGTCCCGGATGGTGGACTGGGAGAACGAAGCGATCGACGCGGTCGCTCGCTTCCAGGCGGCGCGCAGTTTGGACATCGAGAATCCGCGCTACCGCGAAGTCGTCGACGATCTCGGCGCGGCCAGTGATCTCTTTGCAGCCCAATGGGAGCGGCATGACGTGCACCGATTCGTCAGCCATATCCAATCCTTCGTGATGCCCGACGGCGGCCGGATCGATCTGCAAATATCGCAGTTTCGAGCATCGGATCTCCCCGAACAGGCCCTCATCGGGTACCGGCCCATCGATGTCGAGTCGCGGCGGGCGCTGGAGGCTCTGCTCGCCGGTACGCGCTGAACGGTGTCGACCCGATGCCGCCGGCGTCCGGTGGCGCGGCGCACTCCCGACGGGTGATGTAGCCAGCCTGGTAGTGATCACTCACCTGGTTAACGCGCGGGATCGTTCCTACTGTCGATGTCGAAATGCCGCCGACGTCACGGGTCTCATCACCCGTCGCCGAAGGGAAGCGAATGAAGACGAGGAGAAACGATGACGATTACCCGCCTCGATGCCCTACAGGAGCGCTACGGCGCACCTCCGGCCCTGGCTGACCTCGCCCTGCTGCCCGATCCGCAACCGCGGGAATTGTGGTGCCCCATAATCTCGGTCGACGACCATGTGCTCGAGCCGCCGACATTGTTCGACCGGGTGCCGGCGCGGTTTCGCGGTCGGGCGCCCCACCTCATCGAGGTCGGTGGTCTTCCGGCGTGGGAGGTCGACGGGAAACGCTACTACCTCGGGGGTACCAATGGAGCTGTCGGCCGGCCGCAGATCGAAGCCCATCAGACGGCGATGCGCTACGACCAGTTCCGCCCGGGGGTCTGGGACGCGGACGCACGAATCCGTGACATGGACATCAACGGTATGTGGGCATCGCTGAATTTCGGCTCCGTCATCTGGGGCTTCGCAGGAAAGGTGTTGGCAACGCTGAGCGATCCCGAACTCGCACTGGCCTGCGTGCGCGCGTACAACGATTGGGTGGTCGAGGAGTGGTGCGCCAAGTACCCTGACCGGCTGATCCCGTGCCAGATGCCTTACCTGGCAGATCCGCTGCTGGCAGCCGCGGAGATCCGACGCAACGCCGCCCGGGGCGTGCACGCTGTGAGTTTCTCGGAGAACCCCGCCGGTCTGGGTCTTCCGAGTATGCACAGCCCGTATTGGGATCCCTTCCTGGCCGCGTGCGCGGAGACGGGGACGGTGGTGAACCTGCATGTCGGTTCGTCGGGTACGGTCGCTCGCCCCGCCGACGACTCACCGGTACCGGTCATCGTGGCACTGTTTCCGATGAGCGGGATGTCGGCGATGATCGACTGGGTGTACTCCAAGATCCCGATCCGGTTCCCCGACATCAAGATAGCTTTGTCCGAGGGCGGCGCATCGTGGGTGCCAACGGCGCTGGAGCGGCTCCAGCGCGCATTCAATCGTCGTGAGGAGAACAACGTATGGTCGGCGGCGGATCCGCACCCCGTCGACGTCGTCCGACGTAATTTCTGGTTCACCTCGATCGAGGACCCATCGGCCTTCCGGCTGTTGGATCTGATCGGTGCAGACCGATTGATGATCGAAGTTGACTATCCCCACGCCGACAGCTCATGGCCGGACACTCAGGAGCTGATCCGGCGCGATCTCAGTCATCTTCCCGTGTCCACCGTTGCGAAGCTTTGCTACGAGAACGCTGCGGCGTTGTACCAGCATCCCCTTCCGCCCGAGAGTCTCCAAGCACGTGCAGCCGTGTTCGCCGGCTCGGCCGCCCGATAGGAGGAACAACAGATGGCGAACAAGGATGTGGTCATTCCTGCGGGACTGATCGAGGATCTCGTCAAGCCGGTCCCGGGTAACATCAGTTACTTCTACTGCGGCCCAGTGACATTCGGCGTTGAGTTCCGTGAACTCAACGCGCGCGTCATCGAGGCGAACTACCGGCATGACCCCGAAGCGATGAAGTTCTTCGAGCCGATGATGGGGATCGACGACGTCGGCATCACCTTGCATGTGTATTCGACCGAAGACATGGCCGAGCATCTCCGGTTCGATGCGTTCGGTGATATCCCGCACCTGCACTACCACTACATCTTGCCGGACGGCTCGCACCGAAAACTGGACTACGACCTGGCCGCCTGCGGTGAGATGATTCCCTGGGCCATGCGCACAATGGCAGATCGACTGCCGGAGATGTTGCGTGAAGCCGAGGCCGACGAGCTCGCCGATGCGGTGGATCTGGCGACGATCCGGGAGACGACACCGGCGATCGTCGGAATGGCGGCTGAAATGCTCGCCAAACGGTCGGGGCCGTCGACAACGGTGAGGTGCTCGTGACACAGGCCAGGACCAGCGAAGTGGACGGGGACGTCGAACGGCTCACCGCCACGTTCGACCACCATGACCCCGGCCTCGGCTTCGAGGTGCTCCACCAGGTGTACAGGCAATTGCAGATGGGCTGTCCGGTTCCCAAGACAGCGGCACACGGTGGATTCGCCGTGGTCACTCGTCACAGCGACATCGTCGCGGTCGAGAAGAACACCGCGGTTTTCGCTTCGTCAGGCGCAGGAGTGCTACACCCGCCCCACGAAGGCCGGCCCGCGAGCATACCGATCGAATTCGACGGTGCAGAGCACCTCGGCTACCGGAAGTTGTTCATGGAGGTGCTCAGCGCCCACCGGGTTCGCAAGATCGAGCCCTACCTCCGGGACTTGGTCCACCGGGTGCTGGATGGCTTCGCCCAGGGGGACGACGACGATTTCGTCCAGAACGTCGCGGTGCAGATTCCGGTCCGTGCCGTGGGGCGCCTCCTCGGGTTCGGCGAGGACGCCAACGAGGATTTGCAGGAGTTCGCCACCACGGTGCTGGAGAACGCAGGGACACCAGCGATGCTCGAAGGATTGCAGCAGCTCGACAGCATTGCCCTCGAACACTGTATCCAGCGGCGAGACGACGCGCGCGACGACTACCTGAGCGCCCTGGTGCACCTGGACTTCGGAGGGCGTCTGCTCAGCGACGACGAGTTGCTCAATATCATCCGGTCGTTTGTCTTCGCGGGGTTCGAGACGACCGCACGCGCGATAGGCAGCTTCGTCGGCTACCTCGTGACGCACCCACCGTTACAGGACCGGATGCGATCGGGTGAATGGGCGTTGGAAGGCATTGTCGAAGAAGGTCTGCGGATGTTCCCGCCGGTGCAGAACATGTTCCGAACGGCCACCACCACGACCGAATTGAACGGAACCGCGCTGGATGCCGGGGAACGCCTGATGTTGTTGTACGCCGCCGCCAACCGCGACCCTGACCAGTTCGACGATCCGGAAGCGTTCTGCCCGACACGGCCGAATCCGCGCAAACATCTCGCCTTCGGGGTGGGGCCGCACTACTGCGCGGGAGCGGCGCTGGCCCGCGCAGAGATCACCATCCTGCTGGAGGCGATGGTCGACCGGCCGCCGCTCGCGTTGACCGGCACCCCGCGGCACAACCCTCACCTGATGATGGGCCAGATGATGGGTGTCGAGTATCTACCCGTGCGATTCAAAGGAGAGAACTGACATGCGGTCAGCTGTCCTCCACGCCGTCGGTGCCGCACAGGCCCGGTGGCGTCCTGCTCGGCGTACTCGCGAACGTCCATCGTCCTCCGACTTCCGTCGAGCTAGTGCGGGATCGGGGTCCGTGAATCGGTCCTGACGTCGATCAGTAGCGGGCCGCGGCGGTCCCGGATCGCTCCGGCGATGGACGGCAGATCGGCCGGCCGGGTCACGGTCAGCCCGTCGGCACCCATCTGCCGGGCGATGGCCGCGAAGTCCACGTCGCCCAGCAGCGGCAGCTCGTGGCTCTTGCCGATCCGGTCGGTGATCGCCACCTCGGCACCGTAGGCGCTGTCGTTGAACACCACGACGGTCAGGTCGAGCCGATACTGCACCGCGGTGAGCAGTTCGGCCAGCTCCATGGTCAGCCCGCCGTCGCCGACGGTGCACAGCACCGGCCGGTCCGGTCGGCCCAGCGCGGCGCCCACCGCGGTGGCCAGGCCGAGCCCGATCGAGCCGAAATCCACGGTCTCGACGAAGGCCGTCGGCTCCGGCACGTGCAGCCATGCGTAGCCCGGGAGCATGAACCGGCCCGAGTCGCTGACGTAGGTGCGGTCCCGCGGGAACGCCTGGTCGAGCAGCAACGTCAGTTCGCGGCCGTCCACCGCGGCGCCGGTGTGCGGCGCCCAGTCGTCGCGGGGATCCCACCGTGCCAGCCGGTTTCGCAGTTCCTCGGTGCACAGTCCGCCGTCGCGGCGGGTGTCGAGTTCGTCGAACCACTCGACGAGGGTGGCCGCGGCCCGGTGGGCGTCGGCCTGCACCGCCACCGTGACGTCGGTGCGCTGCCCGAGGCGGGTGGCGTCCACGTCGATGTGGACGATGCGTTTGCCCTCCATCAGCGAGCCGTGTGCGGTGGTGTCGGAGTTCAGGCTGGCGCCGAACACGATGACGCAGTCGGCGGCCAGCAGGGTCTCCACCGCGACACCGTGTGACAGCGTGCCGCAGATGCCGAGATCGAACGGTTCCCCGCGGAAGAAGTCCTTGGCGCGCAGGGTCGTGGCCACCGGCGCGCCGATCCGGTCGGCCAGGGTCAGCAGGGACTTGCGGGCATCGGCGAGCACCGCGCCCCGGCCTGCCACGATCACCGGCCGCCGGGACGCCGCGATGGCACCCGCAGCTAGGTCCAGGGCGTCGGTGTCCGGCGAGACCGCCTGGGGCCCAGCCATGGTGGTCCGCGCAGAGGGCAGGTACGGTGCGGCTTTCTGGACGTCGACGGGCGCGTTGAGCACGATCGGGCGGCGCTCGACGCGGGCCCGCCCGATCGCCCGCGCGACGTCGTCGGTGCCGTGCAGCGGGTGGAAGCCCGCGCCGGTCGGGGCGATGAGCGCGCCCTGGTCGATGCGCTGCCTGCCGAACGGCACCGCGGCCTCGGTGTCACCGGCGAACAGCACGATCGGCAGACTTGCGCGCGCCAGGTGTGTCAGCGCGGTGATCGTGTTGGTCAGGCCGGGACCGTGGGTGACCGTGGCGAATCCGACCTCACCGGTCACCGACGCGTACCCACCGGCCATCAGGACGGCACCGTCCTCCCTGGCCGCCTTGACATACCGCACCGCGTGGCTGTCGGCGAGCTCGGCGATCACGTGGATGTTGCCCTCGCCCACGACGCCGAACATCGTGGTGACCCCGTGGTCGGCGAGCGCCTGGGCGATCGCGGCGTGGCCGCGGATCTCGGGAATGGACATCAGCGCAATGAAACCACGACCGGGCATTGGTTTTGCAGGCCGTCAGCGCCGAGAGAGGGGTTGGACAGATAACAGCATGAGCTCTCTCTTGTGCCTCGTCAGAGCGGGGAGGGACGCTCGCGGCAAGAGCGTGATGAACAGGAGCAGACGTGACAGCGATACTGGACATTGACAGCCACGAGATGGCGCCGCTGGAGCTGTGGGGTGAGATCTTCGGCGAGGACGTCGCCCGCGAGATCCACGCGGTCGGATTCGACATCCTGACCCGCACCCGCGCCAACCCGCTGTCGGTGCCCGGCCTGGTCGCCGACACCGTGGAGATCAACCACGAGACGGTGTGGGAACTCAAGGGGGCCAGCGCACCGTCGGCGATCGATCTGCACCGCAGGCCCGCGGTGCTCGACGAGATGGGCGTCGCCAGGCAGCTGGTGTTCCCGACCTTCGGTCTGTTCGCGCTCATCCTGGTCAACGATCCGAACGCGCCGCAGTGGCTGGGTTACGACCCGACCCGGTTCGACGTGCCGGCGATCGGCAAACGCTGCGTCGCCGCGCACAACGAGTGGGCCGCCGATATCACCAGGTCGACCACCGACCGGGTCCGACCGGTCGGCATCGTGCTCACCGATGCGTCCCCGGCGGACATCGTCGAGCAGGCACGCGCGTTGATCGACAGCGGGATCCGCGCGCTGATGATCCCGGCCAACATCCCACCCGCCGGTGCCTCCCCCGCGCACCCCCAGATGGACGAATTCTGGCACCTGGCCGCCGAAGCCGACGTACCGGTGACCATCCATCTGGGCACCGACAACGGCTTCCTGGCGTCGTCGGCATGGTCGAAGGGCGTGGAGGTGTTCCACCCCTCGGACAAGTCCAGCATCGAGTTGCCGATCGAACCGTACCGCGCCACCAACATTCACTACTGCGCCGAGAACATGATCTCGACGATGGTGCTCGGTGGGGTCTTCGAACGCCATCCCACGCTGCGCTTCGGCGCGGTCGAACTGGCCGCCGGCTGGGCCGGCCCGCTCGCCGACCGGCTCGACAACTGGGCGGCCACGATGTTCGCCTCACGGCTGAAGGACACGCTGACGTTGAAACCCTCGGAGTACCTGGCCCGCAACGTGCGGGTGACGCCGTTCTTCTTCGAGCCGCTGGCCCGCTACTACCAGCACCACGCCAACGTGTGGTCGATGTTCGCCTACGCCAGCGACTTCCCGCACGTCGAGGGCGGCAAGGACTCCCGTGCGCTGCTGGAGAAGGTCCTCGCCGATGTCCCGGCCGAGGCCCGGGAGGCCTTCTTCGCCACCAACGGTGAACTGCTCCTGCCCGCCTAGACACGCCACTACCACCGCCAGACCAGTCAAGCGAATCCAAGGGTGATATGACGCAGACCAGGGCTACCGACATTCCCGGTAGCGAGGAAGCCGACCGTCTCATCGAGACGTTCGACCATCACGATCCGAACCTGAACATCGATGTGCTGCACCAGGTATACAGCCGGTTGCACGAGGGCTGCCCGGTCGCGACGACCACCGCGCACGGTGGCTTCGCGCTGATCTCCCGGTACGCCGACATCGTCGAGGTGGAGAAGAACCCGGCGACGTACTCGTCGGCGCGCCACGGTGTCCTGCACCCGCCGCACGAAGGCCGCCCGCCCAGCATTCCCGTCGAGTTCGACGGGGCCGAACACCTCGCCTACCGCAAACTGTTCATGGAGATCCTGAGTGCGCCGCGGGTCCGCAAACTGGTGCCCTATCTGCAGGACCTGACCGCGCGGGTGCTCGACGCGTACGTCGCCGGCGATGATCCCGACTTCTGCCAGAACGTCGCGGTGCAGATCCCGGTGCGCGCGGTCGGCCATCTGCTGGGGCTCGGCGAGGACGCCAACGAGGAGATGCAGTCCTTCGCGACCAAGGTGCTGGAGAACGCCGGCACCCCCACGATGATCGAAGGCCTGGAACAACTCAACACGTTGGCCGTCGAGCATTGCCGTCGGCGCCGTGAGACCCCCGGGGACGACTACCTGTCCACGCTCGTGCACATGGACTTCGAGGGCCGCAAGCTGACCGACGACGAACTGCAGAACATCATCCGGTCCTTCGTTTTCGCCGGGTTCGAGACCACCGCGCGGGCCATCGGGAACCTGGTGCACCACTTGGTCACCCACCCGCAGGTGCAGGCGCAGCTGCGGTCGGGGGAGATCCCGATCGCCGGGCTGATGGAGGAGAGCCTGCGGCTGTTCCCGCCGGTGCACACGATGTTCCGGACCGTCACCACACCGACCGAGCTCGACGGCGCGGAACTCGACGAGGGCGAGCGGTTGGTGTTGCTCTACGGCGCGGCCAACCGCGATCCCAAGGTGTTCGAGGATCCCGAGGTGTTCTGCCCGGCCCGGCCCAACCCGCGTCAGCACGTGACGTTCGGCATCGGCGCGCATTACTGCGCCGGAGCGACGTTGGCGCGCGCGGAGATCCACGTCCTGCTCGAGGCGCTGCTGCAGCGGCCGCCGCTGGAGCTGATCGGCGAACCGCGCCACAGCGCACATCTGATGATGGGCCAGATGATGGGTGTGGAGTACTTGCCGGTGCGGTTCGCGGAGACGGCCTGACATGCGGGCTGCGGTACTGCACACCCTCAACGCCGACCTGTCGGTCGAATCGCTGGAACCGTTGCCGCCGGGGCCGCACGACGTGGTGGTGGCCGTCGGCGCCAGCGGCATCTGCCACACCGACCTGTCGGTGCGTAACGGGCTGTTCCCGGCGATGCTGACCGGACCGATGATCGGTGGCCACGAAGGCGCGGGCACCGTCGTCGAGGTCGGCAGCCAGGTATCGCGGGTCGCGGTCGGTGACCGCGTCGTCGCGTCGTTCCGGCCCGCGTGCGGGGCGTGCCCGTACTGCGTCGAGCAGCGCTCACACCTGTGCAATGCGCTCGGGCAGTTCCTGCAGACGCCGCGCGGGGTGCGCGGCGACGGCACCCGGGCCAACGCGATGAGCGGTATCGGCACCTTCAGCGACGTGATGACCTGTGACGAGGCATCGGTGGTGCGGGTCGAATCCGAGCTCCCCGACGCACATCTGGCGCTGTTGGGCTGCGGGATGACCACCGGAGTCGGAGCGGCGTTGTTCACCGCCGGGGTGCAACCCGGGGACAGCGTCGCGGTCATCGGGTGCGGGGGAGTGGGCCAGTCGGTCATCCAGGGCGCCGCGGTCGCGGGAGCCGCCCGGATCGTCGCCGTCGACCCCGTCGCCTCCAAACGTGAAGTGGCGCTGCGCCTGGGCGCCACCGATGCGCTGGACCCGACCTCCGGCGCGGCCGCCGAGCAGGTCCGCGAGCTGCTGCGCGGCCGTGGGGTGGACTACGCGTTCGACGTCGTGGGCGCCCCGGAGACCGTCACGTCGGCATACCGGATGATCGACAAGGGCGGCATGCTGGTCCTGGTCGGCTACGGACCGATGGACAGCGAGCTGCGGCTGCCCGCGTTCGACCTGCAATCGCAGGAGAAGACGGTCAAGGGCTGCGTGGCCGGCTCGGCCCAGATCCGCCGTGATTTCCAGAAGTTCATCGATCTCATCGAAGCCGGCCGCCTGGTGACCACCGACATGGTGTCCCAGGAGGTGGCGCTCGACGACATCAACGTAGCCATGAAGGCAATGCTCTCAGGTGAGGTGGTTCGCAGTGTCATCACGTCCTTCTGACCGCGGAAGTCGCGAACGCGACACGATCTACATCGACGGTGCCTGGGTGGCCTCGACCGGGCCGCGCCGCGACGTCGTCTCCCCGGCCACCCTGGAGGTCGTCGGCTACGCACCCGACGGCACGGCCGAGGACATGGACCGTGCGGTGGCCGCCGCGCGGCGCGCGTTCGACGACGGGTCGTGGTCCGGCCTGGCGGTGGCCGACCGGCTGCAGTACCTGGAACGTGCGGCCAAGCTCTACGCCGAGCGCTCCGGCGAACTCGCCGAGTTGATCACCGCCGAGATGGGCAGCCCGATCACGTTCTCGCGCAACTCGCAGGGCCCGATCGCGCAGCACATCCTCAACTACTTCATCGAGCTGGGCAAGACCTTCGAGTTCGAGCAGCACCGGACCGCGCTGAGCACACCCGCGCTCGTCGTGCACGATCCGGTCGGGGTGGTCGCCGCGATCGCGCCGTGGAACTACCCGCAGGCGCTGCTGCTGATGAAGATCGCGCCTGCGCTGGTGGCCGGGTGCACCGTGGTGGCCAAGCCGTCGCCGGAGACCGCGATCGACGGGCTGGTGCTCGCCGAGGTGTTCGACGAAGCCGGGCTGCCCCCAGGGGTTCTCAACGTGGTGCCCGCCGACCGGGAGGCCGGTGAGCACCTGATCAGCCACCGCGGCGTGGACCGGGTGAGCTTCACCGGGTCGACGGCGGCCGGGGCGCGGATCGCCGAGATCTGCGGCCGGGACCTGCGCCGCTGCACCCTCGAGCTCGGCGGCAAGTCCGCGGCTCTGGTCCTCGACGACTTCGACGTCGCCGTGACGATGGAGGGGCTGAAGGACGTCGCGTTCCGCAACAGCGGGCAGACCTGCACCAACCAGACCCGGATCCTGGTGCCCCGGTCCCGGTTCGACGAGTTCACCGCGGCGTTCGTCGGAATGGTGTCGTCGATGGTGGTCGGCGATCCCACCGACCCGTCCACCGACGTCGGGCCGATGGTGTCGGCGCGCCAGCGCGACCGGATCGAGAACTACATCGCGATCGGCCGCCAGGAGGGCGCCCAGATCCTCGTCGGGGGCGGCCGCCCGGACGGTCTCGACGTCGGATGGTACGTGCAGCCAACGGTTTTCACCGGGGTGACCAACAGCATGCGGATCGCGCGGGAGGAGATCTTCGGCCCGGTCGTCGGCCTTATCCCCTACGGCGACGACGCCGAGGGTATCGCGATCGCCAACGACTCGGAATACGGTCTGGCGGCCAGCGTGTGGAGCGCCGACGCGCAGCGGGCGGTGCAGGTCGGCAAGAGGCTCAGCGCCGGCATGATCCTGCTCAACGGGCAGGGCGGCAGCTTCGACGCGCCCTTCGGCGGGTTCCGGCAGAGCGGCATCGGCCGGGAATGCGGCGTGGAGGGACTGCTCGCCTACACCGAAGCCAAGCAACTGCCGCTGCTGACGACCTAGCCCCCAACAGGATTCGGTAATGCCGCCGGTGGCGGCAGAAAGGAAATGAGGTAGCTATGCCCAGCGATCTCGAAGGCTCACTTTCCGATTCGGACATCTTCACCCTCGGCCCCGACCACGAGCTGTCGTTCCTGCCGGAACCGGAGCCCCGGGACGTGTGGTGCCCGATCATCTCGGTGGACGACCACTGCTTCGAACCGGCGACGCTGTTCGACACCCTGCCGGCCAAGTTCCGCGACGACGCACCCAAACTCGTCGAGGTCGACGGCAGGCCCGCCTGGCAGATCGGGGACCGACAGGCCTTCTTCAGCGGCATGGACGGCGCCGCCAACCGGCCGATCAGCGAGTGGCGGTCGATGAAGATGCGGCTGACGGACTACCGGTCCTCGGTGTACGACACCGACGACCGGGTCAAGGACATGGATTTGGCCGGGGTGTGGGCGTCGCTGTGCTTCCCGTCGATCACGTGGGGCTTCGCCGGCACCACGCTGGCACGGCTGCCCGACAAGGAACTGGGCTTCGCGTGCGTGCAGGCCTACAACGACTGGGCGGTGGAACGGTGGGCCGGATCGCATCCGGACCGGTTCATCGCCTGCCAGTTGGCCTACCTGGCCGACGCCGAACTGGCGGCCAAGGAGGTCTACCGCAACGCCAAACGCGGGGTGCACGCGATCAGCTTCACCGAGAACCCGTCCCAACTCGGCTATCCGAGTGTGCATTCGGAGTACTGGGAGCCGTTCTGGCGGGCCTGCGCCGAGACCGAGACCGCGATCAACCTGCACATCGGATCGTCGGGCCGGATCAGCTGCCCGTCACCGGACTCGCCGGTCCCCGCGCAGGTGGCGCTGTTCCCGCTCAACGGGATCGAGACGGTGGTGGACTGGATCTTCGCCGGAATGTGCCAGCGCTACCCCGACATTCACATCGTGCTGTCGGAGGCCGGGATCTCCTGGGTGCCGATGGTCGTCGAGCGGCTGCACCGCGCGTACCGGCAGCGTGACGCCGAGCCGGAGTTCTGGTCACGCAACACCCGGCATCCGGTCGACGTGCTGCGGGACAACTTCTGGTTCACCTCGATCGAGGACCCGTCGGCGTTCCAGCGCACCGACGTGATCCCCGAGGACCGGATGATGCTCGAGGTCGACTTCCCGCACACCGACAGCTCGTGGCCGGACAGCCAGGAACTGTTCCGCTCCGAGCTGGAGATGCTGCCGGTCGAGACCATCAAGAAGATCTGCTACCAGAACGCCGCGGCGCTGTACCACCATCCGGAGCCGCCGGAGTCGATGCTGGCGTCCTCGACGCTGTTCGCCAACGTCACCGCCTGACCCGTGGTGGCGGACACCCAACAGGACATCGATGCCGAGGCGGTGCTGACCGAGGTGGTCGGCGGCACCGTGCTGGTGATCACGCTGAACCGGCCCAAGGTGCGCAACGCCATCGACACGTCGCTGTCGCTCGGTCTGCGCGGGGCGCTGCAGCGGCTCGACGCCGACCGGGAGCTGCGTGTCGGGGTGCTCACCGGTGCCGACGGAACCTTCTGCGCGGGAATGGATCTCAAGGAGTTCGCGCGCGTCGGCAAGCCGCAGGGGGTGCAGGTGCTGCTGCGGGAAGCGGCCAGGAAGCCGCTCATCGCCGCCGTGGAAGGCGCGGCGCTGGGCGGCGGCCTGGAGCTGGCGCTGCTCGCCGACCTGATCGTGGCGGCTTCCGACGCCAAACTCGGGCTGCCCGAGACGAAGGTCGGGTTGTTCCCCAGCGGGGGAGCGCTGCTGCGGCTGCAGGGTGTGCTGCCCATACCGGTGATCACCGAGATGGTGTTCACCGGTGAGCGGATCGGCGTGGACCGGGCCCATCAGCTCGGCCTGGTGTCGCGGGTGACCGAGCCGGGTGGGGCGCTGGCCGCGGCGCTGGAGATCGCGGCGCAGATCACCCGGTGCGCGCCGCTGGGGGTGGTGGCGGCCAAGGAGTTGATCCGCATCGTGCCCGCGGCGCCGATCGACGAGTTCTGGATCAGGCAACGGGAATTGGCCGCCGCGGTGCAAGGGTCACGCGATGCCCGCGAGGGCCCGGCGGCGTTCGCCGAGAAGCGGGAACCGCTCTGGCGCAACGAGTGAGCTCACGGGTGTAGCCGAAGACCGTCGACGATCTTGTCGACGGTCTTTCGGTCGGCGCGCACCGCGAGGCCGGCCAGATCCAGGCTGTCGCGGGGGTGCGCGGCCACGGCGGCGCGGTTGGCGGCGTCGTGCGGGGTGCCGAACAACTCCATCGTGAAGACCGTCGCGACCACGTCGCGGGACAGCGCGCGGTTGAGAGTGCGGGTCAACTTCGCGGGGTCGGCGGCGTACACCATGACGGGTTCACCGAACATCGGCGTGTAACGGGTGCCGTCGGCGTCGGCGTAGTCCCGTCCGATGGCGTCGGGGGCACTCGCGGCGACTCCGCTGGCCAGGAACGCGGTCAGGTTGAGTTTCTGCCAGTCCTGCAGGTCGGCCCGGACGACGAGCGCGATCTTCGTGGTGATCCTGACATCGTTCGTCATGACATCGGCTTCTTCGGTCAACTGATCGGTCATGAACGCCAATGCTAGGGAGTAGTTTGGTGCTCTGACGTCAACACCGAATGAAATTCGGCGAGCCCGTGGTGTGGAGGTGGCATGGACGAACTTGATTCGGCGATCGTCGCGGCATTGCAGGCAGATGGTCGGCGCACCAACCGCGACCTCGCCGCTGCGCTGGGCGTGGCGCCGTCGACGACGTTCGAACGGCTGCGTGCGCTGCGGGCCCGGGGGGTGGTGACCGGGGTGCACGCCAGCGTGGACCTGGCCCGGATGGGACGCCCGGTGCAGGGGATGGTGACGGTACGGCTGCGCCCGCAGACCCGCAAGGTGATCCAGGAGTTCCGGGATTTCGTGCTGGGGCTGCCGGAGACGTTGCAGGTGTTCGTCACCACCGGCACCGAGGATCTGCTGGTGCACGTGGCGGTGCCGTCGACGGAGGCGCTGCGCGACTTCGTGCTGGATTCGGTGACGACGCGCCGTGAGGTGGCCGGGGTGCGCACCGATGTGGTCTTCGATCACCGGGAGAACCACGCCGTCACGCCGATGTGAGGCCGAGCATTTGCGTAACGCCATGGCGGGAGTTGGGCTCCAAGAGCGCCACCCCGTTACGCAACTGCCTGGGCGTCACTCGGCCAGTTGCAGTTCGCCGCGGCCGAAGGAGAAGTTCTCCTTGGGTACCGGGATGATGGCCAGGAAGATGTCGTCGGGTGAGACGCCGAGCGCTTCGACGACGAGCTTGTTGATCGTCGCGGCGAGCCGACGCTTCTCCTCGAGGTTGCGGTGGGGGCCGAGCAGCACGGTGATGATCATCGCGGCATCGGTGCGGTGCATCCCCATGAAGGTGGGGTGCAGGTGCAGTTCGCCGTCGCCGTGCTCGGCGATGGCGACGAACTTCTCGCCCTCCTCGAGGTCGAGCGCCTGGACGAGGGACTGGTTGAGCGCGGTGGCGAGCGCGCGCTTCTGGTCCGGGGTGAAGCGACCCTTGGGGACGTGAGCGGTGAAGACGGGCATGGCGGACGGTCCTTTCTGTGCGGTACCTCTATAAATGAGCATATGCTCGTATTCGGTCGGCGGCTAAGGCCGCTGGGGGTGAATAGGAGCACATCCGCCTATACGCTGGCTGGCATGGCACGCACAGCGGACAGGAAAGGCCTCGACCCGGCATTGCGTGAGGTCCTCGGATCGATGGACGGCCAGTGCAACAGCTTCGCGACCCGTCGGGCGGCGCGCTATCTCGCGGCGTCGTACGACCGGACGCTGGCCCCGTCGGGGTTGCGCACGACGCAGTTCACCATCCTGTACAAGCTCGCGCTGGCGGGGCGGTCGTCGATCTCCAGGCTGGCCGACGCGATTGCGATGGACCGCACCACGCTGGCGACCAACCTCAAGCCGCTGGAGCGCGACGGGCTGCTGACGGTGCGCGCCGACGACCACGATCGGCGGGCCCGCGTCGTCGAGATCACCTCCGCGGGGCTGCGCCGGCTGGAGCGGGCGGTGCCGCTGTGGCAGGAAGCGCAGAACCGCTTCGAAGGCGTCTACGGGGCCGAGAAAGCCGCGAATCTGCGGTCGGCACTGCGGTCGGTGCTCGACACGGATCTCGACCCCTGGGCCGAGTGAGCGCCGACGCTCAGCCGTTCGGGTTCCGTTCCCGCAGGCCGGCCTCGAGCACCTCGGCGAGGTGCATCGACGACCGAGACGCGAGGTCGGATAGCTGGGTGCGGCAGGAGAACCCGTCGGCGAGCACCACCGAGGCCGGATTCGCCCGCACCGTGGGCAGGAGGTGCTGATCGGCCACCGCCACCGACACCTCGTAGTGGCCGCGTTCGACGCCGAAGTTTCCCGCCAACCCGCAGCAACCCGCCACCTTGGTCACCTCGGCGCCCGCCGCCGTCAACAGCCGCTCATCGGTATCCCAGCCGAAGATCGCGTGGTGATGGCAGTGCGGCTGGGCCACGACGTGCTGCCCGTGCAGGTCCGGTGGCTGCCAGCCGTGCCGGTCCAGTAACTCGGCCAGGGTGACGACCTGCTCGGCGACCACCGTCGCCGATCGGGTGGCCAGCAGGTCCGGCGCGTCGGAGCGCAGCACCGCCGAGCAGGACGGCTCCAGCCCGACGATCGGGACGCCGCGCTCGGCGAAGGGGAGCAGGTCCGCAATGGTCCGGGTCAGGATCCGCTTGGCTGCGTCGAGTTGGCCGGTGGTGATCCAGGTGAGTCCGCAGCAGCGCTGCTTGGGGATGATGACCGCGGAGAACCCCGCGGCGTCGAGCACGCGCACCGCGGAATGGCCCTGAGCCGGCGAGAAGTAGTTGGTGAACGTGTCGATGAACAGCACGGCCTCCGGTCGCGTTGCGCTGTCCCGGTTCTGGTGCTCACGCCGGAACGTGTGCCGCGCCAGCGGCGGGATCGAACGACGGGGGTCCACCCCGCCCATCCGCAGCGCCACCGAGGACAGTCCGGGCGCGCGCATCGCCGTGTTCGCCAGCGCCGGCGCCGCCGAGGCGATCCGCACCCACCGCGGAAGTTGGCCCAGCGCATAGTGACTCGCCGGCCGGATGGACCCCTTGTAGGTCTGGTGGAGCACCTCGGACTTGTAGGTGGCCATGTCGACGCCGGTGGGGCAGTCCGAGGCGCAGCCCTTGCAGGCGAGGCAGAGGTCGAGGCTGTCGTGGATGGCCGGTGACGACCAGTCCGGTACCAAGGTGCCATTGGTCAATTCCTGCAGGATCCGGGCCCGGCCGCGGGTGGAGTCCTTCTCGTTGCGCGTCGCCACGTACGACGGGCACATGACGCCGTCGGTGGTGGTGGCGCGGCACTTGCCGACCCCGGTGCAGCGGTGCACGGCTTCGCGGAAGTCGCCGTGGTCGTCGTGGTAGCCGAACGCCAGGTTCGTCGTGATCGGCGTCGTCGATGGCAGGCGCAGCGAATCGGTGATCCCGCCCGGGTCGGCGACGATGCCCGGATTGAGCAGGTTCGCCGGATCGAACAGCATTTTGATCTCGGCGAACAGGCGCAGCGCGGCCGGCGAGTACATCCGGTCGAGCAGTGCGCTGCGGGCGCGTCCGTCGCCGTGTTCGCCGGACAGCGATCCGCCGTAGCGGGCGACGAGGTCGGCGGCGTCGCGCAGGAACGCCTCGAACCGCGCCACGCCGGGCGTCGACACGAGGTCGAAGTCCAGGCGCACGTGCATGCAGCCGTCGCCGAAGTGGCCGAACGGGTAGCCGGCGAGTTCGTAGCTGGCCGTGAGCTTTTCGAAGTCGCGCAGGTAGGCGCCCAGCTTCTGCGGCGGCACCGCGGCGTCCTCCCAGCCGGCGTGCGCGGGCTGGTTGCGGTCGCCGCGCCCGGACAGCCCGGCACCGTCGGCCCGGATCCGCCACAGGGCGGCCGCCTCGGCTGCGTCGGTGATGGCGCTCGCGTCGACGCACCCGGTGCTCGTCACCAGCCGATCGGCCGTCGCGGCCAGTTCGCCGGGGTGCTCGCCGGAGAGCTCGACCATCAGCCAGGCGTCACCGCCGGGCAGCGTCGGCACCGCCGCCGCGCCGCGGCGCGCCCGCACCACACCGACGATGCGCGCGTCGAGCCCCTCGCACGCGCTGGGCCGAAACGTCAACAGGCCCGGGGTGGCGTCGGCGGCCGACGGCATGTCGGGGAAGCCGAGGACGATCAGCAGCCGGTGCGGTGGTTCGCGGACCAGGTCCACCGTCGCCTCGGTGACGATCCCGAGGGTGCCCTCGGTGCCGACCAGGAACTTCGCCACGTCGAACCGGTTCTCGGGAAGCAGGTGCTCCACCGCGTAGCCGGAGACCTGCCGGCCGAAGCGGCCGAATTCCGTACGCACGAGCCCGAGTTCGCGCGCGACCAGCGACCGCAGGGCTGCCAGCCGGGCCTGGGCGGCGCCGTGGTTGCCCGCGATGGCGTCGGCGCCGGAGACCACGTCCAGCGTCGTGCCGTCGGCGGTGACCACCGCCAGGCGACGCACGTTGTCGGACGTACGGCCATAGCCGAGGGAGCGGCTGCCGCAGGCGTTGTTGCCGATCATCCCGCCGACCGTGCAGCGCGACACCGTCGAGGGGTCGGGGCCGAAGATGAGTCCGTGCCCGCGGGCCCGGGCCTGCAGCTGTGCGTGCACCACGCCGGGCTGCACGGTCGCGGTGCCCGCCTCCGGGTCGATGCCGATAATCCGCGTCATGTGCCTGCTGAAGTCCACGACGATGCCGGGGCCGATAGCGTTGCCCGCGACCGAGGTCCCGCCGCCCCGGGCGGTCACCGGGGTGGACGTTGCGTGGGCGACCGCCAAAGTGGCGGCGACCTCGTCGGCGTCGTGCGGTCGCACGACGACCGACGGGACGATCCGGTACAGCGAGGCGTCGCTGGAGTACTGCCCGCGGGATCCGTCATCGTGCAGCACATCGGCGACACCGGCCCGGCGCAGCTCTCCGGCGAGGGCGGCAGGATCGGGCGGCGATCCGCTCATGGTCGGGCCCCCTGTCCTGCGAGTCGTGCATCGTGGTCCGTCGGCGACGGTGGTCTAGGGGTAGAACCCGCGGCGGCGGTGTGCTTCGGCGGCGCGCCGCCATGGTAGTCCGTGCTCGTGGGCGAAGGCCGCGATATCCGCCGGTGCCGCGGTCATGGGGCGTGCGAGGCTCCCGCGGGTCGAGATGGGCCCGGCGGTGCATGTGCCTCGCCGTTCGTGCCCAGACCCGCCGGGCGCGGGGGAGGATGGAGTGATGGCGCGCGAGTACGAAACCACCAGGTTCACGGTCAACCTCGGCGGTCGGAAACTGTTCACTTGCCCGGACTGCTCCGCGATCGTCCGCTCGCGGCGAGAGCACGACGCGTGGCATGCCGACCTGGCCCGACAGCTGGGTCGACGTTAGCGTCGGCGCTTCTCCTCGCCTCGCCGACCTCCACGACATGTGGTGTGCGCTGATGCCGGAGGTCCCACAGACCCGGGCCGGCGGCAATCGACCCGGGTGTAGCTGCGCTCGGCCGGTAGGTCCTCGAACTGGATCCTGTTGGTGAGCCGGTGACCGACGCTGCTGACGGTGACGACCCGAGATCCGGGTGTGGCCAAAAGCAGGTCGAGCAGGCGTCCGGTCAACGCGAAGTGGCCGAGGTGGTTTCGTACCGAATTGGAGCTCGAAACCGTCCTGGGTCGTCGCCTGCGGGGTGGTCATGACGCCGGCGTGGTTGATGAGCAGGTCGATGTTCTGGTGCTCGGCGTGGAGTTGATCGCTAGCCTCGCGCACGGAGACGAGCGACGTGAGGTTCGAGTTTTTCAGGCTGGTCTTGGCACCGGGGAAGCGCGTGGCGATCCGCTCGGCGGCGGCTCTGCCTTTGTCGAGATTTCGCACGGCGAGCACGACGTGCGCGCCTTTGGCCGCCAGCGCGGCCGCGGTCTCGAAGCCCAGCCCGGTGTTGGCGCCGGTCACGATGGCCACCCGGTCCAGTTGTTGCTGCTCATGACAATCTCCGCAATTAGGAACCAGTGGTCTGTTACAACGATGACCTGTAAAAGACCGGCGGTCTGACGTCAAGGGACCGGTGGTCTCATAAGTTTGGGTGAGGCCATGACGTTTCAGCGGGCGCGCAGCGAAGAGCAGCGGGAGATCCGCCGCCGGACGATCCTGGACACCGCCGCGGCGATGCTCGCCGAGATGCCGGTGGCCGGGTTGAGCCTCAACGAACTGAGCCGGCGCGTGGGCCTGGCCAAGTCGAACGTGCTGCGGTATTTCGAGTCGCGCGAGGCGGTGCTGCTCGAACTGATGAACGCCTTCCTGGGGGATTGGCTGGACGAGGTAGCCGACGAACTGGACACGGGCATCGAGCCGCACGCGTCGCCGGAGGTGCGGGCACGGCAGCTGGCGGAGGTCCTCAGTCGGTCACTGGCGCGGCAGACGGTGCTCTGCGACCTCTTCGGCGCGCAGGGTGGCGTGCTGGAGCACAATGTATCGGTCGAAGTGGTCAAGCGTCACAAGCGTCCGGTCTACGAGAAACTCTCCACGATGGCCGATCTGGTGCGCCGTCACCTCCCACAGATCGGCGACGACGCGCTGATGTTCTGCTTGATGAGCCTGACCTCGGCGGGCGCCCTGCCGACGTACGTCCCGCCGCCGCCCAGCCTCCTCGCCGCCTACGCCGAGGATCCCGACCTCGGCGCCATGCATGTGGAGCTGCGAGATACCCTGCAGTCCGCCGTCAGCTCCACGCTTCTCGGTGTACTGCCGCGGTATTGAACTCGTACGACACGTGTTTGGTGGTCGGTTACCGGAATGCGGGCACTAGCCGCGCTGTCTCAAAGGGTTAGCGCCAGTTTGCGCCGATACTATGCCGGCCGGCCGCCAATGGCGGCTGCGAAGCCGGCTGTGTCGAAGTAGTCGCGCCAGAGTGCGATCTTGCCTTCATGGATATCGAAAAAGCCGAGGGCGCGAATGGTCAGCACGATCGTTCCGTCCCGTCGGCAGAAGTGATCGAACCGTTCTGCGTAGACCCGGTTTCCATCCCCGGACAGGGTGAGGTCCTCGATCCGCATGTGGTCGAAGGGAACAGGGAAGCCGCGGGCGAAGCTGATAGCTTCGTTCCGTCCTACCGTTCGGGATACGCCCACATTCTCCCAGATGGTGTGCTCATCGAAATAGGTATCGAACGATCGCCAGAAGGACTCTGAGGTTGGTCCGACAGAATTCAGGTACTCGCGGACGACGGCGAGGGCGGATGCCGTGTCGTTCGCACCCTGATGCGGACTTGACATTGGTTGCTCCCTAGTACTTTTCGCTGAGGGTGTTCGCTTTGTTGGTGACCGCGTGCACTAGCGGCCGGAGTGCATCGATCAGCTCAGTTGCGCCGTAACGCACGTCGCCCCCGTCTGGCTCGATGTCGACGAGGCCGCCTTTGTTATGGGCGTCATAGACGTCGATTACCAGCTGTGCCGCGCTTTCGCTCAAGCTCGACATCAAGATCTCCTGCCACTGCGAGCGCGGCAGCGCCCCAGCAATGACGGTGCGGCCGACCACCTGGCTCAGCGATGCTGCGACATGATTAGCGCTGTAACGCCGTGGCCCTTCAACGTGAATGACCTGCGAGGAACCAGCGGTCGCACCGCGAAGGAGGTCAGCAGTGATAAGACCGACATCTGGAGCTGAGACAGTTGGGAACTCCGCGTCTACCGGGTGATGAAAGCTCGGTAAGACGCCGGTGGCTATGGCCCCAGGGATGAATGGCGCCCACCCTTCGATATGTTCGGCCGAGCGCACCAACACAGTGTCGGTGTCCAGCTGACGTAGCCGATTCTCGAAGAGATGGAACATGTAGGGCATTCCGACGCCTTTGCCGACATGAGCGCCGTAGTCGGAGATCGCCACCACCCGGTCGGGTTTCACCTCCTCCAGCGCCTGGACAAGGCTTTCGGTGACGCGACGCATCTCAGCTTCTGTGTCTTCTGCAAGCGGTGGGGGTGGGAGAAGAATCTGCACCGCGTTGGCACCGGCGATCTCCTTGCTGAGGGAGACTGGATCTTGCAGATCGGCGAAGCCGACCTCGCATCCGAGCATGCGCAGTGGGTTCGTCTTTGTGGCATCTCTAGCGATCGCCCTGACAGGTACATCCGCTCTCCGTAGAGCAGATGCAGTGGAGAAGCCGATCTTTCCCGTAGCCCCTAGGACTGCAATCTTGGATTTCGTCACGATCGCAGAACCTATGCGGTCGCCAAGGAGGCGGTCGCTCAGATTCAGACGGCAGGGTGCAAATTCGGCCCGAGGCCAATGGGCCGTCGAGTGATGTCACTCGGTGGATGACCTAGCAGACGGCGCATTGTCGTGGCCATGTGACTCTGGTGAGAAAAGCCAGTCTTCGTCGCAATCTCGCTCAACGGCAGGTCGGTTGTCGAGATCAGTGCGCGGGCATACTCGACACGACGGCGAATTATGTACTGGTGCACGGGTAGCCCAGTACTGTTCCGGAACAGCGCTTTTAGAGTTGTGGCGCTGATGCCGGCAATACTCGCGAGGTGAGCAATAGGCAGCTTCTGGTCCAGGTTCCCTTCGATGTAGTCCGTCAGGATGCGCAGCTGGCGTGGCGACAGTTGGTGATCGGCTCGAACGTCGCGTGGGGTAGGACTGTCGCTTGCGATCTCGATCAACCTGACGGCTAGAGCTTGGGCCAACAGGTTGATGTAGAGGGCTTCCGAAGGGGTATCGGCCTCCAGCGTTGCCTTGACTGCCCATCCGATCGCCTCGATACGAGGGTCGCGAAGTTGGAATCTGGGTCGTAATTCCGTGTTGGCGACGTCTCGTCCGAGGTCAGATGCAGCCTGCCGGATTAGCGATTGAGACACGCGCATCTGCAGGGTTTGGCAGTCGGTGTCATCCTTCCACGAGCCATCGACACCGGCGGGAACGACGTCGATGTCGCCTGACTTCTGTATACGTCGCATCTGCTGGCCATCGCAGAAGCAATCGGCGCTGACGGGAGGGCCGAAGTGGATGCCTAGACCATGCATTTCGCTGGCTGGCAAGTACGACATACCACGAGGGTTATGGACAAGTTGGGCGCTGAATCCTTGCCAGTCTCTGCCGGCACTTGTCAGGACGACAGTCGGAGCAGTCGGCGGGGTGCCGGCTGCAGTTTTGGGTCCGCAAGCAGAGCCTGACATAACCGGAATCTTAGCCGCCTATAGCCCCGAGCCGACTGGCGGAGTTCCCGCGGGGCGACGTCACCGCTTCCAGGTGATTAACGTAATGAGACATTCTGACAAGCCCATATCTGCGGCGGCGCGCCGTAGGCGGACAGCGCCGCACGCAGAACATCACACACCGAGCGGGTGCGCGCGCGAGCCATCGGCCGGGCGCACGCACATACGCGAATGGCCGTCGACTCCGGTCAGCGCCCTGGCGCTACTGCCATCAGCGAGCGTGAAGCCGCCGACGATGTCCGTCCGCCATAACTGCATCGCGGCGCGCTCCCAGCGCTTCATTTTCGGGAGCGCCGACCTGCGGTGCAGATCAATTATCTGCGCGCACACTAACGCCCGATACGCCGCCGACTCCGATGGAACTCGACTCACGCCCCATTTGCCCAGTTCGAACACCAACCGGCGCGGACCCCGATACGGCCGCGTCCAGACCAACTCCACAACGCCGCTTCCGCCCCGGCTGACATTTGATGCGGATACGACACCGGCCGATGCGACCGGGTCCATCAACCCCTCCAGGCCCTCAGTCTCGTAGCGGTCCAGCCAGGTGTGCAACGTCTGCCACCGACAAAACCCTACCTTCGGCGACTTGCGAGAACGACAACCACCCATCGCTGATCACCGCCACACAGCCTGATGCCGCTGCTCAGCCACGCTCAACTCCCTCGCGTCATGGCAAGGATCAGCCTAAGCCTCGATCCACCGATGAATTGGCTGGTCAGTGGGTGTCGGAATGAGGAAAGTGCCCTTTGAGCTGGGAGGATTGGTGTTCTCTACGCATCAATCAGGCCAGTTCAGAAAGGCACTTCCGGT
>JBFWOX010000008.1:100125-259976 GCA_050250295.1 Mycolicibacterium sp. | reverse complement strand
CGATATCCGGGCCTGGATCGACACGTGGAACGACAATCCCAAGCCCTATGTCTGGACCAAGACCGCCGACCAAATCCTTGCCAGCATCGCCCAATACTGCACCCGAATTAACGACTCAGGACACTAGTTCACCCGCTCCTGGCTGAGGGTGGCGAGCCGCTCGATGATCGAGCACAGGTCCGGCATCGTCTCGGCGTTCATGGTCTGGATCGACCAGGTGATGACGTCGCCGCCCTTGGCGACGTAGATGCTGCAGGCGGTGTCGTCGTAGGCCTTGAAGCCCTTGTTGCCGTCGATGGTCAGCTCGGTCAGGGTGCGCCCGGCGCGCTGCTCGAGCTCCCGTTCGGTGTCCATGTCGCTGCCGCGGTACCACCAGGTGGAGATGCCCATGCCGGCCCCGACGTTGCCGATCATCGTGTTCTCCTGCCAGAAGCAGCCGGCGTCGCTGACCACCGCCGGGGTGAACAGCTCCGCGCCGGCGGCGTCCTCCACATCGGCGTCGGTGACGCCGTTGCAGTCCCGGCTCTGGAAGCCCCCGGACGGCGGCCGGCCCGATCCCTGCGTCGACGTCGGCTCGGCGGGCTGGTCCGGCGACCCGCAGGCAGCGAGCAGGACAGCCGACACCGCGACGCACACACCGGCCAGCAGTCTGGCGACGGTCACGTCACATGTCCGACCGCAACGTCGCCGCGAGCAGCTTCTCGGCGTCCACGCAGGGATCACCGGCGGGCTGTCCCCGGTACTGCACCCACCAGCTCAGCACCCCGCTGCCGGCCACCGCGGTCGCCGAGCAGGCCGCACCGGTGGTGTCGCGGCGCGCGGCGAACGCCTTGTGCCGCTCCACCACGATGTCGGTGATGGTGGCCCCGCGGGCCTGGGCCAGCGCCCGCTCCCGCTCCAGGCTGCCGGTGTCGAACCAGGAGAACGTGACATCGACGGTGGCCGGGGTGCCGCCGGCACGGCGCGACAGGATGTACTGGCACACCGCGCCGCTGTAGGGCCGGGTGATGTCGTCGGCGCCGAGCGTGGACTGCACGGTGCCGTCCTCGAGCAGGCCGCACCGGTCGTTGACGTAGCCGTAGCTGCGGTCGGGGTCGACAGAGCCGGCGTCGGCCCGCTGCGCCGTACCGGCGACGGTGTGCGCGCAGCCGGCCACCACGGCGGTCGCCGTGACCGCCGCGGACAGGACCCGCCCGAGACGCATCTCACACCGGAACATTGACGTTCACGCTACCCAGCGCAGGTGTCGTAGGCGACCCGTGTACGCAAGCAGAGACGGCGTCGTAGGCTTCGACGATGGCTGTAGGTCGGATGCTGACTGCAGGTGTGCTCGGATCGACTGCGGTGCTGATCGCGGTTCCGCTACCCGCGCTGGCCGAGAACGGCGACACCCACATCACCGGGCAGGGCGTCGTGCAGACGATCAACTGCAACGATTCGACGCTGTTCGTGAACGGCACCGGAAATCAGGTGTTCGCGCTGGGCAGTTGCTGGGCGGTGACCGTACAGGGCTCGTCCAACGTGGTCGTCGCCGACAACGTCGTCAACGACATCACCGTGTACGGGTGGGACCAGACCGTGTTCTACAAGAACGGCTCACCGTTCGTGTGGGACCGCGGTCGGGAATTGGGGATGACAAACCGCGTCGATCGGGTACCCGCTTAGGCATGCCGCGTCGTGGTGCCCGCCTGATCAGTAGTTTCGGTATCGCAGCCGTGGCGGTCGGGCTGACCGCGTGCGGGTCCAACAGCGAGGACACCGCGACCCCGACGGCGACGGCGGGGACGTCGGGCGCCCAGGTCGAGATCGGCAACACGATCAACTACGGCTCGTTCGGCACCACCGCCGACATCGACTGCGCGGACGGCAAGTCGCTCAATGTCGGCGGCTCCAACAACACGCTGACGGTCAAGGGCACCTGCGCCAACGTCAACATCGGCGGCGCGGACAACAAGATCACCTTCGAGCGGGTGGACAGCGAGCTCTCGGTCGTCGGGCTGAACAACACCGTCACCTACCGCGACGGTGACCCGAAGGTCAACGACACCGGCAGGAACAACAGCATCACCAGGGGCTGACCCAAACCCCACCACGGGCCCCGCCCCACCCTCCCGGCGTGTCCCCCGCCGAAATTGCATTCCGGCAGAGCTTTACTCGCACTTTTCCTGCACAGCCGCAATCTCGGCGGGGTTCGGGCGCGCGCCGCGACGCGAGTTCGGAGCTAGGCCTTGGCGCCGTGGCGGCCCGCGCCCGCGCTGAACCGGGCCGCGCCCGCCAGCGACTCGGCGGCCACCCGGGACAGGCTGCCGAACTCGAAGTCCATCGCGTCGGCCTCCGCGGCGCCCCACTGGTTGAGCACCGACATCCGGTCCGAGCGCAGGCACTGCTGCGGCAGCGCGGCCAGCTCGGCGGCGAGCTCCTCGGCCATCTGCCGGGCCTGCCCCTTCGGGACCACCCGGTTGGCCAGCCCGATCGCCAGCGCCTCCGCGGCGTCGACGGCGCGACCGGTGAGGATCAGGTCCATCGCCCGGCTGTGCCCGATCAGCCGGGGCAACCGGACCGTGCCGCCGTCGATCAGCGGTACCCCCCAGCGCCGGCAGAACACACCCATCACCGCGTCCTCCTCGACCACCCGCAGGTCACACCACAGCGCCAGCTCCAGCCCGCCGGCCACCGCGTAGCCGCTGACCGCAGCGATCACCGGTTTGGACAGCACCATCCGGCTCGGTCCCATCGGCCCCATCCCGGTGCGGTGCACGGGGTTGGACTCGGGCGTCCCGAACGCCTTGAGATCGGCGCCCGCGCAGAAGGTGCCGTTGTCGCCCCAGAGCACCGCGACAGCCGCGGAGTCGTCCTTGTCGAAGTCGTCGAACGCGTCGTGCAGTTCGGCCGCGGCCGGCCCGTTGACCGCGTTGCGGGCCTGCGGCCGGTTCATGATCACGGTGGTCACCGGTCCGCTCTTCTCGACCCGGACCCCTCCCGATGTCGCGCTCATCTGGTCTCCTCCATGAGTTCCACGCTGTCCCGCCGCGCGACGAGTTCGGCGGCGAAGTCCCCGTACGTTTTGCGCAGCGCCGCCCCGGGCCAGCCGGCCGGCAGCAGTTCGTCGGGCAGCACCGGGTCGGTGAGCAGGTGCCGCACGATGCCGGCCGCCACGACGAACCGCCCGGGGATGTCGGCGGCCGCGGCCATCTCGTCGAGCAGCCGGGTCCCGCCGCGCGCCCACCCGGACAGGTCCCACAGCTGGGCCGCGAGCCCGCCCGGGTCCTCGTCGCGCGACCGCAGCACCCGGGCCCGGTCGAGCACCTCGGCGGGCAGGTCCAGCTCCAGGTTGTCCGGTCGCAACCAGACGCCCTCGCGGAGCTCGCCGAAACGGTTGTCCTGCAACGTGAACCGCAGCCCTGCTCGGGTGCGGGCATCGTTGCCGACGCTGGTGACCACCAGCGTGGTCCACTGACCGTCCCAGGGCCGCATCGGCGGGTCGATCGCGTTGTCCTGCCTGCGCTGGCGGGCCAGCAGCCGGTCCGAGAGCCGGTAGCCGTCCTCGGAACGGACCAGGTCACCCGCGCCGACCATGCGGGTCAGCGCCACCCGGACCGTCGACTCCCTGATGTCGAAATCGGCGGTGAGACGCAAAAGTTCGGCCGCGGTGGCCGACGCCGGGTGTGCCCCGAGCAGCACGCTGAGCACCACCGAGCGGGCCGTCATCCGCGACTCCGGCCGGGCCACCGCTACACCCCCGACGTGGTGCGGCCGTGGTCGCCGAACGGCTCGTCGCGGCGCCGGACCGCCTCCCGGAAGCCGTGTTCGCGGGCCTGCGCGACGAACGCGTGTCCCTCCGGGGTGTGCCGGGCGATGCCGTCGAACACCGTCGAGATCATCGCGCTGGTGGTGACGCCCTGCTGGTAGAGCGCGCTGTTCATGGCCAGCTTCACCATGATCAGCTGGTTCACCGGCATCGCGGCGATCCGCTCGACGAGGCGCTCGGTGCGCTCGTCGAGCTCCTCCGGTGCGGGCGCCTCGACCGCAAGACCCCATTCGGCGGCTTGCGTGCCGGTGATGCAATCACCGGTCAGCAGAAGGCGTTTGGCACGCTGATCACCCAGGCGATGCGCCCACAGCCCGGCCGCCGGCACACCCCACACCCGGGTGGGCGGGTACCCGATCTTGGCGTCGGCGGCGGCGATGACCTGATCGGCGTGCAGCGCGATGTCGGTGCCGCCGGCCACGCAGTAGCCGTGGATCTTGACCACCGTCGGCTTGTCGGCGTGCATCAGGCTGGCGAACCCGCGGACGAACCGGCTCATCATCTGGTAGTCGATCATCGGGTCCCACGGCCGGTCCGGCAGGTGGTTGACCGCCTGGGTCCGGCCGGACAGCACGGTGTCGCGGTACGGGCTGCCGCCACCGGCCGACGACGACCCCTCGGCGTAGGCCGACAGGTCGAATCCCGCGCAGAACCCTTCCCCGCGGCCGGAGACCAGGATGACGTGCACGTCGGGGTCCAGGTCGGCGCGTTCGACCAGCGCGGAGAGCTCCAGCGGGGTGTCCGCGACGATCGCGTTGCCCTTCTCCGGCCGGTTGAAGGTGATGCGGGCGACCCGGTCGGTGACCTCATAGGTCATCGTCTTCAGCTTGTCGAAATCGACCGGCCTGATCGCGTGGGTCATGCGCGATCCCGCTGCGCTTCTCGCTGGGAGCTCATCCCGCCTTGACCATCGCCCGCTCGAGGATCGGCGCCAGGTCCAGGCCGGTCGGCAGGGTGCCGAGCGCGCCACCCCACTGCCCGCCGAGCCGGCTGGCCAGGAAGGCCTCGGCGACGGCCGGATGGCCGTGGCGCACCAGCAGCGCGCCCTGCAGCGCCAGCGAGATGTCCTCGGCGACCTTGCGTGCCCGGTAGACGACGGTGTCGAGCTCCTCGAGCTGCGGGCGCAGCGCCCGCACGTGGGCATCCAGCCGCGGGTCCTGACCCGCCGTCGCGGCGAGTTCGTCGAACAGCACGTCGATGCATTCGGTCCGGGTTGCCATGGCGCGCAACGTATCCAGCGCGCTGACGTTGCCCGAGCCCTCCCAGATGCCCATCAGCGGCGCCTCCCGGTACAGCCGCGGCATGCCCGAGTCCTCGACGTAGCCGTTGCCGCCCAGGCATTCCATCGCCTCGGCGGCGTGCGGGGTGGCCCGCTTGCACACCCAGTACTTGGCCGCCGCCAGCCCGATCCGGCGCAGCAGCGTCTCGCGCTCGTCGCCGCGCACGGCAGCGTCGGTGGCGCCGGCCATCCGCATCGCCAGGATGGTCGCCGCCTCGGCCTCGACGGCCAGGTCGGCCAGCACGTTGCGCATCAGCGGCTGGTCGATCAGATACTCGCCGAACGCTTTTCGGTGCTGCGCGTGGTGGATGGCCCGGGTCAGGCCGGTGCGCATGCTGGTGGCGCTGCCCAGCGTGCAGTCCAGCCGGGTCAGGTTGACCATCTCGATGATGGTCGGGACGCCGCGGCCCTCCTCGCCGACCAGCCAGGCGGTGGCTCCGTCGTACTCCACCTCGCTGGAGGCGTTGGCGTGGTTGCCCAGCTTGTCCTTCAGGCGTTGCAGGAACATCCGGTTGCGGGTGCCGTCGGGCAGGATGCGCGGCAGGAAGAAGCACGACAACCCGCCTGATGATCCCCCGTCGCTTCGCTCGCCCCGGCTTGCCTGCGCGAGCACCAGGAAGACATCGCACATCGGGGCCGAGGTGAACCACTTGTGCCCGGTCAGCGAGTAGCTGCCGTCGCCGTTGGGGGTGGCCTGGGTGGTGCCGGCCCGCACGTCGGAACCGCCCTGTTTCTCGGTCATCGACATGCCCGCGGTGATGCCGGCCTTGGTGGTCGGGACGGCCAGCTGGGGGTCGTAGACACGGCTGGTCAGCAGCGGCTCGTAGACCGCGGCCAGTTCGGGGTTGTGCCGCAGAGCGGGCACTACCGCGTAGGTCATCGAGATCGGACAGATGTGGCCGGGCTCCGGCGTCCACACCGACGTCTTGGCCGCGCGTACCACGTGCGCACCCGGCCGGTCGTCGGCCCACGGCGCCGCGTGCAGCCCGTGGCCGATGGCCACCCGCATCAGCTCGTGGTAGGCCGGGTCGTATTCGACCTCGTCGATCCGGTGACCCGTGTGGTCGTGGGTGTGCAGGATCGGCCGGTTGCGGTCGGCGAGCTCGCCCCACCGCTGCGCGCGGGCCGAGCCGCTGAGCGCGCCGAGTTCGGCGACCTCGTCGACGCCCCACTGACCGCCCTCGCGGATCAGCGCCTCGGCCAGCATCGGGGAGCTGGCCGGGTTGTAGTTCTCCAGGGGCGGGACCTGGTTGGTGACGACATGCGTGTCCGACATGTCTCCACTGTTACACCTTTTCGACGACTGCACAAGAATGTGTAATATCCGGGGCGCCGTACACTCCAGGTGCCATCCGGTGACCTGCAGGAAAGTGGAGCCATGGACGAGCAGTTCCCCGCGGGCAGGCTCGCGCTGCCGGTCAAGGACATCGGACGGCTGCTGTTGCGGTGCGCCGACCGGCCCGGCCTGGTGGCCGCCATCAGCGCGTTCCTGTCCGAGGCGGGCGCGAACATCATCTCGCTGGACCAGCACTCCACCGAGCAATCCGGTGGAATCTTCATGCAGCGCACCATCTTTCACCTGCCCGGGCTCACCGCGGCCAAGGACCACCTGGAGCGGACCTTCGCCGAGCGGGTGGCCGGCCCGTTCGGCATGGACTTCCGGCTCACCGAAGCCGCCAAGCCGAAACGGGTCGCGATCATGGCCTCGCGCGAAGACCACTGCTTGCTGGACCTGCTGTGGCGCAACCGGCGCGGTGAACTGGACATGTCGGTGGTGATGGTGATCGCCAACCATCCCGACCTGGCCGACGACGTCCGGCCGTTCGGGGTGCCGTTCCTGCACGTGCCGGCGCACCGCGACATCCGCGACGAGGCCGAGCAGCGCCAGCTGGACCTGCTGCGAGGCAACGTGGATCTGGTGGTACTGGCCCGCTACATGCAGGTCCTGTCGCCCCGGTTCCTCGCCGAGGTGGGCTGCCCGATGATCAACATCCACCATTCGTTCCTGCCCGCGTTCATCGGCGCCGCGCCGTACCGGCGCGCCAAGGAGCGCGGCGTCAAACTCGTCGGCGCCACCGCCCACTACGTGACCGAGGACCTCGACGAGGGCCCGATCATCGAACAGGACGTGGTGCGCGTGGATCACCGGCACAGCGTCTCGGACCTGACCCGCCTGGGCGCCGACGTGGAACGCGCCGTGCTGTCCCGGGCCGTGCTGTGGCACTGCGAGGACCGGGTGATCCGCTACGGCAACCAGACGATCGTGTTTTAGAGCGGGTCCAGCGGCAGCGCCGGCCGGCGGCGCCGCTCGTACTGGGCCAGCGCCGCGATCACCGCCGCGGCCAGCGCCCAGCCCAGCAGCAGGTCGACGACGTAGTGCTCGGCGGTGTACACCAGCGTGAACGCCATCACCAGCGGATAGGCCACCAGCAGCGGGCGCCACTTGCGGCTCACCCGGGCCCACAGGAACGCAGCCAGCGCCGCGGACATCCCGGCGTGCAGCGACGGGATGGCCGCCACCAGGTTGACGCTGGCCTGACCGGCGTCCAGCAGCGCGGTCGCCGAGTGCAGGTTGAGCTTGCCCCAGCCGCGTCCGACGATGCGTTCGATCCAGTCGTTGGCCCCGTCCTGGCTGATCTGCATGGCGCCGAGCAGCCCGCCGTCGGGCACCCCGCGGGCCGGCTTGAACATGCAGCCGGGGTTGGACGGGCCGCCGGCCACGTCGGCGGCGGTGCACCGGGCGGCCGCCCACGGCGGGGCGGCGGGCAGCAGGGCGTAGATGATCAGCGCGGCGAAGTTGAGGCCGACGAACAGCCGCACGAAGGCCTTCCACTCGTCGCGGTCACGCAGCCACAGGATGCCCGCGATCGCGTACGGCAGGATGAAGAACGACATGTAGACGCTGCTGATCACGACTTCCCACCAGGGCGGATGCGGCAGCTTGAGCCGCTCCTGCAGCCACACCGTGGGCATCACCCCGAAGAACATCAGCCGGTCCATGTCGGCCTGCCAGTGCCACAGCGTGGGACGCCCGACCAGGTCGGCGGCGCCGCGGCTGAGGTCGTAGGCGATCAGCACCAGCGCGAACGGCAGCCAGTCGCGGATGACGTAGAGCATCCTGCGGCCCTGGCCGATGCTGGCCGCGGCCAGGCCGGTGCAGATGTAGAGCAGCACCAGTTCGCGGTTGAAACTCAAGCCGTCGGTGGCGGTGCGCCAGATGATGACGGTGGCCCAGACCGTCAGGGCGCACCAGCGCACCACCCGCAGCAGCCGAGCGCGCCGCTCCGGCGCCGGCAGGGCGCGCGGCTCGGCAATTGACGACTCGTCAATTGCGGACACATCGGCCTTTCGACGCGCGGGAGGTGGGTTTTTTCCCGGCGTCAGCCTAATTAACCGACGGTCAAGTCTCCGTTCACGGGACGTTCAGCGGCGAAACTGTGATCAAACGGGGGTCAGCGCACGTGTTCGCGCAGGAACGCGATGTCGTCCTTGCGGCCCTCGTCGGCGGTCTCGCAGATCACCGGGGCGTCGGCGGCCTGCACGACGGCGACCAGCAGCTGCGGGTCGATCTGCCCGGTGCCGAAGTTGGCATGCCGGTCGGCGCCCGAGCCGGCGGCATCGCGCGAGTCGTTGCAGTGCACCAGGTCGATGCGGCCGGTGATGGCCTTGATCCGCTCCACCGCGCCGACCAGCGCCTCCCCCGCCGCCCACGCGTGGCAGGTGTCCAGGCAGAAGCCGATGCCGGTGTCGCCGATGCGGTCCCACAGCCTGGCGATGGTGTCGAAGTGCCGGGCCATCGCGTGATCACCGCCCGCGGTGTTCTCCAGGTACACCGGCACCTCGGTGTCGAGGCTGGCCAGTGCCTTGACCCAGCGTTCGAAGCCGGCCTCCATGTCGTTGTCGTCGGCGTGGCCGCCGTGCACGATCACCGCGGTGGCCCCGATGGCCGAGGCGGCATCACAGGTGTCCTGCAGGATCTTCCGGGACGGGATGCGCACCCGGTTGTTCGCCGATGCGACGTTGATCAGGTACGGCGCGTGCACGTAGATGGGCACCGGGGAGGCCTTGAGCACATCGGCGTCCGCGCGCGGGGGTGGCTTCTTCCAGCTCTGCGGGTTGCCGAGGAAGAACTGGACGACGTCGGCGCCGTCGGCTTGCGCCGCCGCCAGAGGGTCATCGCCATGGACGTGGGAACCAATGAGCACGCCCCGAGTGTAGGCCCGTGCCCCGACGGATCGCGCGGGCCCGGAAGGCAAGTCACCATGCGTTGACATGACTACCGGGCTGGCCTACTGTGAGCCAAGTCATCAGTTGTTGACTTGGAGGAGGGCCCGTGTTCCCACCGACCTCCCGCCGCCCCGGCCTCGCCCGCATCGCCGAGCTGGCCCTGGCCACACCGCGCCGCTTCCTCGTCCTCGCCGCACTGGTGGCCGTGGCCGCCGGCGTATTCGGCGTGCCGGTGGCAAAGACGTTGTGCGCGTGCGGTTTCGAAGATCCCACCGCCGAATCGGCGACCGCGAGCCGGCTCCTGACCGAGCGGTTCGGCCGCGGCGACGAGCAACTGCTGTTCGTCGTCAGCAGCCCGGGCGGGCACCGCGGCGCACCCGCCCGCAAGGTGGGCCGGCAGCTGGTCGCCGACCTGGAGCGCTCGCCCCACGTCGCCACCGTCACCTCCGCCTGGACCGCCGCACCGGCCGAGGCCGCGAACCTGGTCAGCACCGACGGCACCGCCGCCCTCGTCGTCGCCGGCATCACCGGCGCGGACGGCACGGCCCAGGACCACGCCGCCGAACTCGCCGACCGACTCACCGTGGCGCACCACGACCGCGACGGCGTCACGGTGCGCGCCGGCGGCACCGCGATGGTCAACGCGCAGATCACCGAGCAGTCCCAGCGCGACCTGCTGCTGATGGAGTCGCTGGCGATCCCGCTGAGCTTCCTGGTGCTGGTGTGGGTGTTCGGCGGACTGCTCACCGCGGCGGTACCCATCGCCGTCGGTGTGCTGTCGGTGCTCGGCGCGCTGGCGGTGCTGCGCGCGGTGACGACGTTCACCGACGTCTCGGTGTTCGCACTGAACCTCAGCGCCGCAATGGGTCTGGCGCTGGCCATCGACTACACCCTGTTGATGATCAGCCGCTACCGCGACGAGATCGCCGCCGGCGCCGCCCGCGACGAGGCCGTGGTGACGATGATGACGATTGCGGGCCGCACGGTGTTGTTCTCGGCGTCCATCGTGGCGCTGTCGATGGCGATGATGGCGCTCTTCCCGATGAACTTCCTCCGGTCGTTCGCCTACGCCGGGGTGGCCACCGTCGGATTCGCCGCGGCGGCAGCGCTTTTCGTGACACCGGCCGCGGTGGTGCTGCTCGGCGACCGACTGGGCGCCGGGCGCTCCGGACCCGGCTTCCTGTACCGGTGGACCCGTGGGGTGATGCGGCGCGCGCTCCCGGTGGGCCTGGCCGTCGTCGCGGTGATGCTGGCACTCGGCGCCCCCTTCCTCGGCGTCAAGTGGGGCTTCCCCGACGATCGGGTGCTGCCACCGTCCGCGTCGGCCCACCAGGTCGGCGACGTGCTGCGCGGCGACTTCATCCACGACTCGGCCACCGCGGTCACCGCGGTGGTGCCCGACGCCGTCGGGGTCACCCCCATCGAACTGCGCCGCTACGCCGAGGACGTCGCCCGCATCCCCGACGTCGTCGCGGTGTCCCCGCCGGCCCAGGCCGACGGCAGTGCGGCGCTGACCATCTACACCGCGGCCCCGCTGTACTCGCAGGCCTCCCACGAGCAGCTGGACCGGCTGCACGCGGTCCCGGGACCGGCCGGGCGCACCGTGCTGCTCACCGGCACCGCGCAGACCAACCGGGACAGCGTCGCCGCCATCACCGCCCGGCTGCCGCTGGTGCTCGGGCTGATCGCCGCGGTGATGTTCGGTCTGCTGTTCCTGCTCACCGGCAGCGTCGTGATCCCACTGAAAGCCTTGGTGCTCAACATGTTGTCGCTGACCGCGGCGTTCGGGGCGATGGTGTGGATCTTCCAGGACGGCCACCTCGGCGGCCTGGGCACCACCACCACCGGCACGCTGGTCGCCAACATCCCGGTGCTGCTGTTCTGCATCGCGTTCGGCCTGTCGATGGACTACGAGGTGTTCCTGGTGTCGCGGATCCGCGAGTTCTGGCTGACCACCGGCGACAACGACGAGAGCGTCGCACTCGGCATCGCGCACATCGGCCGGGTCGTCACCGCCGCCGCGGCGGTCATGTGCATCTCGTTCGCCGCGCTGATCGCCGCGCAGGTGTCGTTCATGCGGATGTTCGGCCTCGGCCTCACGCTGGCCGTGCTGGCCGACGCCACGCTGATCCGGATGGCGCTGATGCCGGCATTCATGCACCTCATGGGCGCCTGGAACTGGTGGGCCCCGAAGTGGTTGCGCCACTTACACAGTCGTTACGGACTCGACCACGGCGGCGTTGCCGGGCCGGTTCACCCGATCGTCATGTCCGACAAGCAGAGGAGTGTGCAATGACCGTCATCGCCGGTGTCCAAGGGGCACTACCCGCTCGCCGTTACCTGCAGTCCGAGATCACCGAGGCGCTGCTGAAGATGCCCGGCTTCACCGAGCACGCCGACTTCGTCCGCGCCCTGCACCGCAGCGCCAAGGTCGACAGCCGCCACACCGTGCTGCCGCTCGAGCAGTATGCGGCGCTGACCGACTTCGGCGCCGCCAACGATCTGTTCATCGAGCACGCGGTCGAATTGGGTTGTGAAGCCATCGAAGCCGCACTTGACGAGGCCGGCCTGAGCGCTGCCGACGTGGACCTCATCATGACCACCACCGTCACCGGGCTCGCGGTGCCCACCCTGGATGCGCGGATCGCCGGCCGGCTCGGGCTGCGCCCCGACGTGCGGCGAGTGCCGATGTTCGGTCTCGGCTGCGTCGCCGGCGCGGCGGGCATCGCCCGGCTGCACGACTACCTGCGGGGCGCACCCGACGGGGTGGCGGTCCTGCTGGCCGTCGAGCTGTGCTCGCTGGTCCCCACGACCGAGCCGACGCTGGCCACGCTGGTGGGCAGCGCGCTGTTCGGCGACGGCGCCGCCGCCGTGGTGGCCGTCGGGGATCGCCGCGCCGACCTGATCGCCGCGGCCGGGCCCGCGGTGCTGGATTCGCGCAGCCACCTCTACCCGGACTCGCTGCGCACCATGGGCTGGGACGTGGACGCCAGCGGGTTCCGGCTGGTGCTCTCCCCGGACGTGCCCGCCGTCGTCGAACGGTATCTCGGCGACGACGTCACCGGCTTCCTCGGCGCCCACGGGCTCGACGTCGCCGACGTCGGGGCCTGGGTCAGCCACCCCGGTGGGCCGAAGGTCATCGAGGCGATCACCGGAACGCTCGGGCTGTCCGACGAAGCGCTGGAGCTGACGTGGCGGTCGCTGGCCGAGGTCGGCAACCTGTCCTCGGCGTCGGTGCTGCATGTGCTGCGCGACACCATGGCCAAGCGGCCGCAGCCGGGCAGCCCCGGCGTGCTGATGGCCCTCGGCCCCGGGTTCTGCTCGGAGCTGGTCCTACTGCGGTGGCGCTGATGGGCTGGTACGCGCTGCTGATCGTCGCGATCGGCGTCGAACGGCTCGCCGAACTGGCGGTGTCGCAACGCAATCGGTCCTGGAGCCGGCGCCAGGGCGGGGTCGAGGCCGGCGCCGGGCACTACCCGGCCATGGTGGTACTGCACGCCGGCCTGCTCGCCGGCTGCCTGCTCGAGCCGGTGCTGACCGACCGGCCGTTCCTGCCGGCGCTGGGCTGGCCGATGCTGGCGGTGGTGCTGGCTGCCCAGGCGCTGCGCTGGTGGTGCATCAGCACGCTCGGCCGGCAGTGGAACACCCGGGTGATCGTCGTGCCCAACGCGGCCCGCGTCACCGGCGGGCCGTACCGCCACCTGCCGCACCCCAACTACCTGGCCGTCGTCGTCGAGGGCATCGCACTGCCGCTGGTGCACAGCGCCTGGATCACCGCGGCGGTGTTCACCGTCCTCAACGCCGTCCTGCTGCGTGCCCGGATCCGGGTGGAGAACACCGCGCTGGCGGGCCTGACATGATCGACCTGCTGGTGGTCGGCGCCGGACCGGCGGGGTTGACGACCGCGCTCTACGGCGCCAAGGCCGGCCTCGACGTCGCGGTCATCGAACGGCGGATCGGTGTGCAGGACAAGGCCTGTGGCGAGGGCATGATGCCGCACACGCTGGCCCATCTGGATCGGCTCGGCGTCGCGGTACCCGGCCGGCCGCTGCGCGGGATCAGCTACCTGGCCGGTACCCGGCGCGCCGACGCCGCCTTCCGGGCCGGGCCGGGGCGCGGGGTGCGCCGCACCGTGTTGCACACCGCGCTGTGGCGGGCCGCCGAGGCGGCCGGGGTGAAGCTGGTGCACGGGCAACCGGGCCCGATCACCCAGGAGGCGGACGCGGTGTGCGCGGGCGGTTTCCGTGCGCGGTACCTGGCCGCCGCGGACGGGCTGCACTCCCCCGTCCGCGCGGCGCTCGGCCTGGCCCGGCCGGCGCGCGGCCCGCGCCGGTGGGGGATCCGGCGGCACGTCGCGGTCGCCCCGTGGAGCGAGTCGGTGGAGGTGCACTGGGCCCCCGACGGCGAGGCGTACGTGACGCCGGTGGCCGACGACTGCGTCGGGATCGCCGTCCTCAGCTCGGCGCGGGGCGGCTTCGACGCCCACCTCGACGGGTTCCCCGCCCTGCGGGACCGGCTGCACGGCGCCGGGCACGGACCCGACCGGGCGGCGGGGCCGCTGCGCCAGGACGTGAGGCACCGCCGCGCCGGGAGGGTGCTGCTCGTCGGCGACGCCGCCGGCTATGTCGACGCCCTCACCGGGGAGGGCATGGGGCTGGCGTTCGGGGCCGCCGAAGCGTTGGTGGACTGTGTGGTGACGGACCGCCCGCAGGACTACGACCGGCGTTGGCGCGGGCTGACCCGCCGCTACCGGGCGCTGACCACAGCGCTGGTGCGCGCCACCGCGCACCCGTGGGTGCGGGCCGGGCTGGTGCCCGCCGCGGGCGCCGCGCCGCCGGTGTTCGCCGCCGCGGTGAACCAGCTCGCCTACCGAGCCGCCGTCAGGTCTGGGTGGCCAGCAGGAACACCAGGTAGCCCACGTACGCGATGACCATCCCGGCGCCCTCCCCGCGGGACACCCGCCGGCCGGTGATGAAGATCGGTATGCACACCAGCGCGACCGCCACCATGATCGGGATGTCGATGCGCACCAGACTCGGCGGCAGCGCCATCCCCGCCGCGGGCACCAGGCTCGTCACCCCGAGTATCAGCAGGATGTTGTAGATGCTGCTGCCGATGAGGTTGCCGATCGCGATGTCGCGGTCACCCCGCAGGGTCGAGATCAACGTGGTCACCAACTCCGGCGCCGACGTGCCGATGGCCACCACGGTGAGACCGATCAAGACATCGGAGACTCCGAACTGACGCGCCAGCCCGACCGCGCCGTCGACCAGCCAGTCGGCGCCGACGACTATGACGACGATGCCGCCGACCGTCATCGTGACGTCGCGGGCCAGCCGGCGGCCGGTAGTCACCCCGGATTCTGCGGTGCCGGTTGCGAACTCGGAGTCCAGCTCGGCCGCGAACTCCGCTGCGACGGCTCGGGATTCACGTCGCGCCGACCAGACCACCACACCGGTGTAGACAATGGACAGCGTCACCAACACCACGCCATCGGTGCGGGTCAACATCCCGTCAACGGTCAGCATCCACAGCAGCAGCGCCGCGACGGCCATCATCGGCAGCTCGAAGCGGATGGTGCGGGTCTCCAGCTTCAACGGCAGCAACAGCGCGCTCAGCCCGAGGATGAGCAGCACGTTGACGATGTTGGTGCCCGCGATGTTGCCGACCGCCAGGGCACCGCTGCCCTCGCTGGCAGCCACCACCCCGATCGCGAGTTCGGGGGCACTGGTGCCGATCGATACGACGGTCAACCCGATGACGATCGGGCTGATCCCCAACCGGGCCGCCACCCCCGTGCCGCCGCGAACCATGATCTCGGCGCCGACGATCAGCAGCGCCAGACCGCCCACGAACCACGCCGCATTCGTCACCATCGCCCGTCAGTGAACCAGACCCGGCGCGACCCGGCCGTGGGCCGACCCGCTGGGGTCAGCGCCGCCAGAACAGATGATGTGTGACGCGCCCACCGGGGCTGGGCACCACCTCGTGGTGGAAGTCGTCGTCGAGCTCCTCCGGGGACTCCCACAGCCGCGATCCGGCCCCGATCTCCACGTCGGCGACCGCGATGTGCAGGGTGTCGACCAGGCCGGCGTCGAGGAACTGCCGGACCGTGCCGGCGCCGCCGCCGAGCCGGACGTCCTTGCCGCCGGCGGCCCGCTTGGCCCGGTCGAGGACGCTCGCCGGGTCACCTGAGACGAAGTGGAAGGTGGTGTCCGACAGCGTCAGCGACGGCCGCTGGTGGTGCGTCATGACGAACACCGGTGTGCGGAACGGCGGCTCGTCACCCCACCAGCCCTGCCACTCGGGGTGGTCCTCCCAAGGCCCGCGATAGGGGCTGAACTTGTTGCGGCCCTGGATCTCCGCGCCGATATTGTTGAAGAAGTCACGGGTGAAGTAGTCGTCGAGGCCCCTGGTGCCGCCGGGCTCGCGGCGGCCCACCCAGCTGGCCGTCGCACCGACCCATCCGAACAGCGCCGGCTGGTCGGCGTCGCCGAAAGGGCGCTCCCGGCACTGGTTGCGGCCCGCCCCGAACCCGTCGCGCGACAGCATGAAGTTGTGGACACGCAGCAGTTGGGTCACCCGTTCCTCCTGAGGTTTCGACAGTCACCGGATCGACCCGGATCAGCGTCGGAACTCATCGCCAGACGAGACAGACGAAAAAGCCCCCGCACGAGGCGGGGGCTCTTCCGTCGTTCAACTACCGATAATCGCTGTAGCCATAGTCGTCCAGCGGCACCGCGGCACCGGTGGCCTGGCCGAAGTCCGGGCTGTAGTACTGATCCTCGTAGGACGGGATCGTGTACGCCGCGGCCCGGGCCTCCTCGGTCGGCTGCACCTGGATGTTGCGGTAGCGGTTGATGCCGGTACCGGCCGGGATCAGCTTGCCGATGATCACGTTCTCCTTCAGACCCTGCAGCTTATCGCTGCGGCAGTTGATCGCCGCATCGGTGAGCACGCGGGTGGTCTCCTGGAACGACGCCGCCGACAGCCACGAATCGGTGGCCAGCGACGCCTTGGTGATACCCATGAGCACCGGACGGCCGGCCGCGGGCTCGCCGCCCTCGGCAACCACCCGACGGTTCTCGGCCTCGAACTCGGCACGCTCGGTCAGCGAGCCGGGCAGGAACTCCGTGCTGCCCGAATCGATGATCGTGACGCGGCGCAGCATCTGCCGGACGATGACCTCGATGTGCTTGTCGTGGATCGACACACCCTGGGCCCGGTAGACCTCCTGGACCTCCTTGACGAGGTGGATCTGCACCTCGCGGGGGCCCTGGACGCGCAGCACCTCGTGCGGGTCGGCGGAGCCTTCCAGCAGCTGCTGGCCGACCTCGACGTGGTCGCCGTCGGTCAGCAGACGCTCGGAGCCGTCCTCGTGCTTGAACACCTTCAGGCGCTGACGGCGCGAGAGCTTGTCGTACACGACCTCCTCGCCCCCGTCGTCGGGAACGATGGTGATCTTGTAGAACTTGTCGCTCTCCTCCAGCCGGACCCGGCCGGACACGTCGGCGATCGGGGCACGGTTACGCGGAACGCGGGCCTCGAACAGCTCCTGCACGCGGGGCAGACCACCGACGATGTCGGCACCGCCGGTAACGCCACCCTGGTGGAAGGTACGCATGGTCAGCTGCGTGCCGGGCTCACCGATGGACTGGGCTGCCACGATGCCGACCGCCTCGCCGATGTCGACCAGCTTGCCGGTGGCCATCGAACGGCCGTAGCACATCGCGCACACCCCGGTACCGGTGCCGCAGGTCAGCACGGAGCGGACCTTGACCTCGGTGATGCCGGCGGCCAGCAGCGCGTCGATCGCCGGGTCGCCGAGATCGTGGCCGCGCTCGACGACGACGTTGCCGTCGGCGTCGACCGCATCGGTGGCCAGCGTGCGGGCGTAGGCCGAGGTCTCGATGTGCTGATCGCGCACCAGGGTGCCGTCGGCCTGCTTCTCGGCCAGCGTGACGGTGATGCCGCGCTCGGTCTCGCAGTCGGTCTCGCGCACGATGACGTCCTGGCTCACGTCGACCAGACGCCGGGTCAGGTAACCCGAGTCGGCGGTACGAAGTGCGGTGTCCGCCAGACCCTTTCGCGCGCCGTGGGTGTTGATGAAGTACTCCAGCACCGTCAGGCCCTCACGGAACGAGGACTTGATCGGACGCGGGATGAACTCACCCTTCGGGTTGGTCACCAGGCCCTTCATGCCGGCCAGGGTCCGGGTCTGGGTGAAGTTACCGGTGGCGCCCGAATCCACGATCGTGATGATCGGATTGTCCTTCGGGTAGTGCGCCCGCAGGGCCTCACCGACCTCTTCGGTGGCGTCCTGCCAGATCTTCACCAGGGCCTCGTTGCGCTCGTCATGGTTGAGCGCGCCGCGCTGGTACTTCTTCTCGATCGCGTCCGCTTCCTTCTCGTAGCGGTCCAGGATCTCCTGCTTCTGCGGCGGCACCAGCACGTCGGCCATCGACACGGTGACACCCGAGCGGGTGGCCCAGTAGAAGCCGGCGTCCTTGAGCTTGTCGACGGTCTGCGCCACGACGATCATCGGGTAGCGCTCGGCCAGATCATTGATGATCCGGGCCTGCACCTTCTTGTGCATCTGCTCGTTGACGAACGGATAGCCCTTGGGCAGCAGCTCGTTGAACAGCACCCGGCCCAGCGTGGTGTCGGCGGTCCAGGCGTCGCCCGGCGTCCAACCCTCACCGAACAGCTCGGCCTCGACGTCGGCGGGCGGACGCTGCTGCGTCAACCGGACCCGGATGTTGGCCCGCACGCTCAGCGCGCCGCGGTCCATCGCCATGATGGCCTCGGCCGGGCTGCTGTACACCCCGGTCTCCGGCTGATCGGTGGTCGCGGGCGTGTATTCGCCCTTGTCGCCGTCGATCTGGGTGGTCAGGTAGTACAGACCGGTCACCATGTCCAGACGCGGCATGGCCAGCGGGCGGCCCGACGCCGGCGACAGGATGTTGTTCGACGACAGCATCAGGATGCGCGCCTCGGCCTGCGCCTCCGCGCTCAGCGGCAGGTGCACGGCCATCTGGTCGCCGTCGAAGTCCGCGTTGAACGCCTCGCAGACCAGCGGGTGCAGCTGGATGGCCTTGCCCTCCACCAGCTGCGGCTCGAAGGCCTGGATTCCCAGGCGGTGCAGCGTGGGTGCACGGTTGAGCAGCACCGGGTGCTCGGCGATGACCTCTTCGAGGACATCCCACACCTGCGGACGCTGCCGCTCCACCATGCGCTTGGCGCTCTTGATGTTCTGCGCGTGGTTCAGGTCGACCAGACGCTTCATCACGAACGGCTTGAACAGCTCGAGTGCCATCAGCTTGGGCAGACCGCACTGGTGCAGCTTGAGCTGCGGGCCGACCACGATGACCGAACGACCCGAGTAGTCGACGCGCTTACCGAGCAGGTTCTGGCGGAACCGGCCCTGCTTGCCCTTGAGCAGATCCGACAGCGACTTGAGCGGACGGTTGCCCGGCCCGGTGACCGGGCGGCCGCGGCGGCCGTTGTCGAACAGCGCGTCGACGGACTCCTGAAGCATGCGCTTCTCGTTGTTGACGATGATCTCCGGTGCACCGAGGTCGATCAGTCGCTTCAGACGGTTGTTGCGGTTGATGACACGGCGGTACAGGTCGTTGAGGTCCGACGTGGCGAAGCGGCCACCGTCGAGCTGCACCATCGGGCGCAGCTCCGGCGGGATCACCGGCACCGCGTCGAGAACCATGCCCATCGGGGAGTTCCGGTTGCTCTGGAACGCCGCGACGACCTTGAGCCGCTTGAGCGCGCGCAGCTTCTTCTGGCCCTTGCCGTTCTTGATGGTCTCGCGCAGCGAGTCGGCCTCGGCGTCGATGTCGAAGTTCTCGATGAGCTTCTTGATCGACTCCGCGCCCATGGCGCCCTCGAAGTACTCGCCGTAGCGGTCCTGCAGCTCGCGGTAGAGCAGTTCGTCGACGATCAGCTGCTTGGGGGCCAGCTTGGTGAAGGTGTTCCAGATCTCCTCGAGCCGGTCCAGCTCGCGCTGGGCCCGGTCACGGATCTGGCGCATCTCGCGCTCGCCGCCGTCGCGCACCTTGCGGCGCACATCGGACTTGGCGCCCTCTTCCTCGAGCTCCTTCATGTCGGCCTCGAGCTTCTGCGCCCGGGCCTCGAGATCGGCGTCGCGCTGATCCTCGACGGCCTTGCGCTCGACGGCCATCTCGGCTTCCAGCGTGGACAGCTCGTTGTGCCGCATCTCCTCGTCGACCGCGGTGATGACGTAGGCGGCGAAGTAGATGATCTTCTCGAGATCCTTCGGCGCCAGGTCCAGCAGGTAGCCCAGCCGGGACGGGACACCCTTGAAGTACCAGATGTGCGTGACGGGGGCGGCCAGTTCGATGTGGCCCATCCGCTCACGGCGCACCTTGGCGCGGGTCACCTCGACGCCGCAGCGCTCACAGATGATGCCCTTGAAGCGGACGCGCTTGTACTTGCCGCAGTAGCATTCCCAGTCGCGAGTCGGTCCGAAGATCTTCTCGCAGAACAGGCCGTCCTTCTCGGGCTTGAGTGTGCGGTAGTTGATGGTCTCCGGCTTCTTGACCTCGCCGTATGACCAGTTGCGGATGTCGTCCGCGGTCGCCAGACCGATGCGGAGTTCATCGAAGAAGTTGACGTCGAGCACGTAACTCCCTTTCCCCTTGCGGGTGTTGAAACTTGACTACTGAGGCGGTCTTCGGGCGAGCGTCTACGCGAGATCCTCGACGGACGCGGATTCATTGCGGGACAGGTTGATCCCGAGGTTGGCAGCGGCACGCTCCAGGTCCTCGTCGTCTCCGTCACGCATCTCGATCGCGGCACCGTCCGAAGACAACACCTCGACGTTGAGGCACAGGGACTGCAACTCCTTGAGAAGCACCTTGAACGACTCCGGGATACCCGGCTCGGGGATGTTCTCGCCCTTGACGATCGCCTCGTACACCTTGACCCGCCCGACGGTGTCGTCGGACTTGATGGTCAACAGCTCCTGCAGCGTGTACGCCGCGCCGTAGGCCTGCATGGCCCAGCACTCCATCTCACCGAAGCGCTGACCGCCGAACTGCGCCTTACCGCCCAGCGGCTGCTGGGTGATCATCGAGTACGGGCCGGTCGAACGGGCGTGGATCTTGTCGTCCACCAGGTGGTGCAGCTTGAGGATGTACATGTAGCCCACCGTCACCGGGTACGGGAACGGCTCCCCACTGCGGCCGTCGAACAGCGTCGCCTTGCCGTCGGCATCGACCATCACCTCGCCGTCGCGGTTGGGCAGTGTCGACCCGAGCAGGCCGGCGAGCTCGCCCTCCTGCGCACCGTCGAACACCGGGGTGGCCACGATGCTGTCGGACGGCGCCGACCGCAGATCCTCAGGAAGGTTCTGCGCCCAGTCCGGGCTGCCGTCGATGTTCCAGCCGGCCTTGGCCACCCACCCTAGGTGGGTCTCCAGGATCTGGCCGATGTTCATACGACGCGGCACACCGTGGGTGTTCAGGATGATGTCCACCGGGGTGCCGTCGGGCAGGAACGGCATGTCCTCGACGGGCAGGATCTTGCCGATGACGCCCTTGTTGCCGTGGCGCCCGGCCAGCTTGTCGCCGTCGGAGATCTTGCGCTTCTGCGCGACGTAGACGCGGACCAGCTCGTTGACGCCGGCGGGCAGCTCGTCGTCGTCCTCGCGGGAGAACACCCGGATGCCGATGACCTTGCCGGACTCGCCGTGCGGCACCTTCAGCGACGTATCGCGGACCTCGCGGGCCTTCTCACCGAAGATCGCGCGGAGCAGCCGCTCCTCCGGGGTCAGCTCGGTCTCACCCTTCGGGGTGACCTTGCCCACCAGGATGTCGCCGTCGCGGACCTCGGCGCCGATGCGGACGATGCCGCGCTCGTCGAGGTCGGCCAGCACCTCATCGGAGACGTTCGGGATGTCCCGGGTGATCTCCTCGGCGCCCAGCTTGGTGTCGCGGGCGTCGATCTCGTGCTCCTCGATGTGGATCGAGGTGAGCACGTCCTCCTCCACCAGCCGGTTGGAGAGGATGATCGCGTCCTCGTAGTTGTGGCCCTCCCACGGCATGATCGCCACGAGGAGGTTCTTACCCAGCGCCATCTCACCGTTCTCGGTGCACGGCCCATCGGCGATGACCTGACCCGCCTCGACCCGCTGGCCGGCGTCCACGATCGGCCGCTGGTTGGCGCAGGTGCCGTGGTTGGACCGGGCGAACTTACGCATCCGGTAGGTGTGCCGGGTGCCGTCGTCGGCCATCACGGTGACGTAGTCGGCGGAGACCTCCTCGACCACGCCGGCCTTCTCGCTGACGACGACGTCGCCGGCGTCGATCGCGGCGCGCAGCTCCATGCCGGTGCCGACCAGCGGGGCCTCGCTGCGTACCAGCGGGACCGCCTGGCGCTGCATGTTGGCACCCATCAGGGCACGGTTGGCGTCGTCGTGCTCGAGGAACGGGATCATCGCCGTCGCGACCGACACCATCTGGCGCGGCGAGACGTCCATGTAGTCGACCTCGGTGGAGGACACGTACTCGACCTCGCCGCCCTTGCGGCGGACCAGCACGCGGTCCTCGACGAACTTCTGGCCGGCAGCGGTCTCCTCCGTCGCAGAGTTGGCCTGCGCCACGACGTGGCGGTCCTCCTCGTCGGCGGTCAGGTACTCGATGTCGTCGGTGACCACACCGTCGACCACCTTGCGGTACGGCGTCTCGATGAAGCCGAACGGGTTGACCCGTGCGTACACCGACAGCGAACCGATCAGGCCGATGTTCGGGCCCTCCGGGGTCTCGATCGGGCACATCCGGCCGTAGTGGCTGGAGTGCACGTCGCGGACCTCGAGGCCGGCGCGCTCACGGGACAGACCGCCCGGACCCAGCGCCGACAGGCGGCGCTTGTGGGTCAGACCCGACAGCGGGTTGTTCTGGTCCATGAACTGCGACAGCTGGCTGGTGCCGAAGAACTCCTTGATCGCCGCCACGACGGGACGGATGTTGATCAGGGTCTGCGGCGTGATCGCCTCGACGTCCTGGGTGGTCATGCGCTCGCGCACGACGCGCTCCATGCGGGACAGGCCGACCCGGATCTGGTTCTGGATCAGCTCGCCGACGGTGCGCAGGCGACGGTTGCCGAAGTGGTCGATGTCGTCGGTCTCCACCGGGACCTCGACGCCGCCCGGCGCCGTCATCGTCTTCTCGCCATGGTGCAGGCGCACCAGGTACTCGATGGTGGCGACGACGTCCTCTTCGGTCAGCGTCGAGCTGGTGATCGGCTGGCCGGCGTTGAGGCCGAGCTTCTTGTTGACCTTGTAGCGGCCCACCCGGGCCAGGTCGTAGCGCTTCTCCTTGAAGAACAGGTTCTCCAGCAGGGTCTGCGCGGACTCCTTGGTCGGCGGCTCGCCCGGGCGCAGCTTGCGGTAGATGTCCAGCAGCGCCTCGTCGGTACCCGCGGTGTTGTCCTTCTCCAGCGTGCCCATCATGATCTCGGAGAAGCCGAAGCGCTCCACGATCTGCTCGTTGGTCCAGCCCAGCGCCTTGAGCAGCACGGTGACCGGCTGCCGGCGCTTGCGGTCGATGCGCACGCCGACGGTGTCGCGCTTGTCGACGTCGAACTCCAGCCACGCGCCGCGGCCCGGGATCACCTTGACGCTGTGCAGCGTCTTCTCGGTGGACTTGTCGATGGTCTCGTCGAAGTACACACCCGGCGAGCGGACCAGCTGGCTCACCACGACACGTTCGGTGCCGTTGATGATGAAGGTGCCCTTCTCGGTCATCATCGGGAAGTCGCCCATGAAGACCGTCTGGCTCTTGATCTCACCGGTGTTGTTGTTGATGAACTCGGCCGTGACGAACAGCGGGGCCGCGTACGTCATGTCCTTGTCTTTGCACTCGTCGACCGGGGCCTTGACCTCGTCGAAGCGCGGGTCGGAGAAGCTCAGCGACATCGAGCCGGAGAAGTCCTCGATCGGCGAGAGCTCCTCGAGGACCTCCTGCAGGCCGCCCTTGGGGTCGACGTCCCCGCGGTCGACGGCGCGCTGGAACCAGTCCTCGGAGCCGATCAGCCACTCGAAGGACTCGGTCTGCACGTCGAGGAGCCCCGGAACCTCGAGCGGCTCACGGAGCTTGGCGAAAGAAATACGTTTTGGTGCTCCGGGAACGGAGTTGTTAGTGGTTGACTCGATCTGGCGGGACCCTGCCAAGATGCATCCTTCCAGCACCTAATGCGACTTGCGGGTTCCGGAAGGGACCGGACCGTGCGTCGCGAATCTGCGTCGGTTCGGCTGGCCGATCAGGCCCGGCGACTCATGACGCACGGCACGCGACAGATCACTAGAGCGGGAAACTATGCTCAGGCGTGGTCCGGGGTGTCGTAGGCGGGTGAGGTGGGCAGGATGCAGCCAGCGCAACGTCCAACGATAGCGCAGGACAGCGCATTCCTCAAATACCCGCCGCGTTTCGCACGCTGACGACTATTGGGCGCTGGCCGGCGTCCTCATCCCGTACAAACATGCTGGCCAATAGATTGGCCCGCTTTCGCCCTGCCGTCAAGAGATAACGCCGTGTTGGCCACCGAGTTTTCTGCCGGATCCGTCGCACAGGTGGCGAACTCCAGGCTGAAGACGATGCCCGCGATGAACGTGAACACGCGGTCGACGAAGGTCAGCGTCTCGGCGGGACCGGGCAGCACGTGGGCCTGCGCCACCCCGGTCAGCCAGCCCGTCGGGACGTCCAGCGTCGCCCCCGGCGCGCCGTAGAACGGCGACGACGCCCCGGCCGGCACCTGGGTTGGTGCGGTGCCGGCGAACATGTCGTTGATCCAGGCCGCGCTCAGCATCTCGGCGGCCTTGACGTTGCGCGGGTGCGACCACCCGGTGACCAGGTACAGCCCCAGCTGGATCAGCGGGTTGCCCGCGACCATGGTGTCCGAGTGCAGGCCGTCGGCCAGCCGGACGCCGGTGAACCCGCCGGGGCGGGCGGCCGCGAGCACGGAGTTGGTGACGCCGGAGAGGTTCCAGTAGTAGGAGCGGCCGGCGAGGTTGTAGATCGGCAGGTCGGCGGGCAGCTTGACCAGCGCCTCGGTCATCACGCGGCCGAAGCCGACACCGTCGAGCATCACCACCCCGGCCAGCCGGTCCGACGAGCCGTTCCGCGTCATGTAGCCCGCGGTGCCCGCGACCAGCCCGCCGCCGGCCGAGTGCCCGATCAGCACGACGTCGCGCGGCAGCGCCGCGGTGTAGCCGGCGGCCAGCGCGCTGTCCGCCAGCGCCGTCTGGCCGTCGGCGAACAACGTCGCCACCGCCCTGTGCATCTGGGTACCGCCCACCCAGCAGCCGTCACAGGACAGGAAGTTCGACGTCAGCGACGTGGCGACGACGATGCTGTGGGTGGCCTCGGCCAGCCGGGCCGCGGTGTGGCTGTAGAACGGGCCTGCAGCCAGGAAGCCGTGCTGCAGATAGATCAGCCGGGTCGGGGTGGGCCCGTCGGGCACGTACCAGTCGGCGGGTACCTCGTAGCCGTCGCCACAGTCGATCACCAGCGTGGAGCTCTGCACCGTCACCTTGCTGCCCCACGGCAGCAGCGGCGGCCCGCCGAGGGTCCGCACGGCGACGTTGTAGATGTTGAACAGCACGGTGCCGACGACGCTCAGCAGCGTCTGCCTGGTCTTGGGCGTGGCCGCCTGCTGCGCCGGTGCGTCGGCGGCGGTCATCGTCAGCCGCGCGAGCGCCGGGTGGCCCTGCGAGGGCGGCTCGGGGTCGGCGTCGGGGGTGGCAGCGGCCGGCGCGGCGGCGGCCGGGGCGCTGTCGGCGACGACGTCCGCGGTGGGCACGGCCGGCGCTGGGTCGACTGCCGTTTCGACGGAAGTCTTTGGTAGAGAAGAGGTTTCGACGGAGAATTCGGGGTCTTCGGATTCCTCGTTGCGGGCAGACCCGGCGGGCTCGGGCTCGGGCTCGTCGGCGAGCTCGGGGTCCTCGGTGGGTTCGGGGTCCTCGGTGGGCTCGGGGTCCTCGGTGGGTTCGGGGTCCTCGCCGGGTTCGGGTTCGTCGCCGGGTTCGGGTTCGTCGGTGAGCTCCGGATCCTCGGCCGGTTCTTGATCCTCGAGCTCGTCGGCCTCCGGATCGTCGGGGGTTTCGACGTCGGCAGGGTCGTCCCGGCCGTCCCCTTCGGCCTCGCCGGGATCCTCGGCCCGGTCCGGCGTCGCCTCTGCGGTCGCCGGCTTTTCCGTGGCGGGCTTCTCGCTCGCGGCCGGCTCCGACCGGGCGGTCCCGCCCGCGGCGCCGTCGGGGTCGGCGAGGGCCACCCCGGCACCGGCCAGCATCGCCGCCGACAGTCCCGCCATCACGATCCCGGCGCTGACCCGCACCGCCATCCGGTTCGCCACCGCTCACCTCCGCCCGAGTTCAGCAAACCGTATCGCGGATGAGTGACATCCGACGCGGATTCCCGCGATCACATCACGCCACGGCAACCATGGTTTTAGCCGGTGAAACCTCCCGACTCGCGGCCGCTTCCGACGGCAATAGCAAAGATGTACAGCTCACCGTGGTGGGATTGAGCAGGCAGGCGTAGAGCCGGTCGGTCAGGCTCAGCTCCGCCGAGTGCGCGGGCAGCACCTGTGCCGAGGTCGGCCACCAGCCGGACAGGAACGTCATCGCCGATCCGACGGAGCCGTACAGCCGGGCGGTGTGGGTGCCCGCCAGCATGTCCTTGACCCAGCCCGCCGCGAGCACCTTGGTGGTGATGACGTTCCAGGGCGAGGAGAACCCGGTCGCCAGGTACGCGGCGAACTGCACCGCCGGGCTGCTGCTCTGCATCGAGTCCGAGTGCAGCCCGCCCTCGATCACCACACCGGTGAACATACCCGGACGTGCTTGTGCCAGACGGATATTCGCGTCACCGAAGGTGTTCCAGTAGTACGGCTCGCCGGCCAGGTTGTAGACCGGGATCGACCGCGGGATCTTCGCCAGGTCCGTGCTCATCAGGTCGAGGTAGCTCGCGCCGTCGAGCATCAGCACACCGGCCAGGTCGTCGGCCTCGCCGAGTTCCACCAGCCGGGCCGCCACCCCGGTGACCAGACCACCGCCCATCGAGTGGCCCGCGAGCACCAGCCGGGTGGGCAACGTGCCGCGGAACCCCGCCGTGCGGGCGCTGGCGAGCAGCTCGGCGCGGTTCCCGGTCAACAGGTCCGCGATCGCCCGGTGGGTGCGCGGCAGCACCAGCGGGTAGTGCTCGATGTCGAAGGTGTTCCACGTCAGCGTCGGCGCGACGACGATGCTGTTGGTCTTCTCCGCCAGGTACGCCGCGGTCGCGCTGTAGAAGGCGGCGGTGGCCAGGAATCCGTGCTGCAGATAGATGAGGCCCGTCGGCGCCTTGCGGCTGGTCGGGAAGTACCAGTCCACCGGAACCACGACTCCGTCCCCGAGGGTCAGCGTCGAGCTCTCGACCCGCACCCGGCTACCGAACGGGGCGCGCGCCGGGCCCGCGAGGAACTGGACGGCGTCGGTGAAGAAGTTGTAGACCGCGGTGCCGAAGTCGTTGAGCACGGCGAGCAACTCCGGTGAGGTGTAGGCAAGCCACGGCACCTCCGCCGCGGCGGCCCGCATTACCGCGGCACCGTCGCTGCTGCCGAGGTCGGTCTCGATGGCGGCGACAAATCTGCTCGGGGCGTCCGCGGCGTCCTCGACGTCGCCGGTCTCGGCGGTATCGACCCCGGCGGGTGCGGTGCTGCGCCCGGCGGTGGAGGTGACACTCGGCGTGGCGACAGCCTCGGGATCGAGGGTGACTGCGCCGGCGTCGGTTCCGACGGTGGGATCGGCCGCGCCGCCCGGTCCGGTGCCACCGTCGAATGCGGTGCCGTTGGATGCGGTCGTTCCGCCGCCGGTCTCTGCCCCGCCGTCGTCGAGGTCGCCGCCGTCGTCGAGGTCGCCGCCGTCGTCGAGGCCGCCGCCGTCGTCGAGGCCGCCGCCCGCGGCGGGTCCCCCGGCCGCGTCGTCGCCAGACTCATCGTCGCCAGACTCGTCGGCAGCTTCATCGTCGTCGGCTTCATCGTCGTCGGCGTCGGCGGCCTTGTCGTCGGCTTCATCGTCGTCGGCGGCCTTGTCGTCGTCGGCCTTGTCATCGGCGGCGTCGTCCGACCTGTCCTTCGTCGTCGCGGCCGCCCGCGTCGAATCGCCCGTGGACACCCCGGCATCCGAACCCGGCGACGTCCCGTCCTCCGCGGCGGCGATCCCCGCCCCGGCCAGCATGGCCGCTGACATTCCCCCCGCTAATACTCCGGCCCCCAACCAGACCCGATAGCGGTCGACCATTCTTCTCCTGTTCGCGATCGCAGAACATCACCGAAGACGCCGGCGAGTGGCGGCACGTTACGCCAGGGTGCGATTCTGGCAAACTCTATAGCCGCGTTCACTGTGATCACAAGGGCTGAGCGAGAAAAATTGACGCGTGCCAAAAGAATTCATTTGGACCGCTAGAAGCGCGGAAATCGCACCGGCAAAGTCGCTACGGGACAGTAATAGAAGAGAGTTCTACCTGTAGATGTGAGTTCAGCAACGAATGAGGCGAGACGTTCCCGAACTCGGTCGCGGCACGAAAAAACACCAGCGCCCCGGCTGCTGCCGGGGCGCTGGTGGGAAGGGGGTCTGGTGCGTCAGCGGTCGCCTGCGACCGGAATGCGTCCGGTCGGGGCGTCATCCTCGGCGCGGTGATGAACGGTGGGCTCGTCGCCGAAGTCGTGCACCGGGTACTTGTGGGTGCCCTCGAGGTCGTCGCGGATGGCTTCCTGCGCGGCCGGCGGCAGTGTGTGCATGATCTCGCGCACCCGGGCCTGCCGACGACCCACCGCCTTGCGCTCGGGCATGCCCGGCGTGGCCTGGATCTGCGGGGGCACGCCCTCGATCTCCTCGACACCGCCGTCGTGGTGACCGGCGTCGATCATGGCCTGCTCTTCGGCCATCGTCGACTCGTCCTTCTCCTCGGACATCCCGATCGGCCCGATCCGGCGGCCGTTGAGGAACTGCTTGACCACCGGCTCGTCGCTGGTCAGCAGCACCTCGCGGGGACCGAACATCACCAGGTGCTTGCGGAACAACATGCCCATGTTGTCCGGCACGGTGCGGGCGATGTTGATGTTGTGCGTCACGATCAGGATCGTGCAGTCGATCTGGGCGTTGATGTCGATCAGCAGCTGCGACAGGTAGGCCGTACGCACCGGGTCCAGACCGGAGTCCGGCTCGTCGCAGAGGATGATCTGCGGATCCAGCACCAGCGAACGCGCCAGCCCGGCACGCTTGCGCATACCGCCGGAGATCTCGCCGGGGAACTTGTTCTCGTCGCCACCGAGGCCCACCAGATCGAGCTTCTCCATGACGATCTTGCGGATCTCGGATTCCTTCTTCTTCGTGTGTTCACGAAGCGGGAAGGCGGTGTTGTCGTAGAGGCTCATCGAGCCGAACAGCGCGCCGTCCTGGAACATCACGCCGAACAGCGTGCGGATCTCGTAGAGCTCCTTGGCCGAGCACTCGATGATGTTGGTGCCGTCGACGATGATCTTGCCGCGCTCGGGGCGCAGCAGTCCGATGAGCGACTTCAGGAACACCGACTTACCGGTACCCGACGGACCGAGCAGAACGCTCACCTCGCCGGCGGGGAGGTCGAAGGTGACGTCCTCCCAAATTCGCTGGGGCCCGAAGGACTTTGTCAGTCCCTCAATCTGAATACCAATGCCCACGCGAAATCCTCTCGCCAATCCGACTGACGGCCACAGGCGCTGACCGCCTGTGGTTTGAGTCACTGTAACCTACGCGCCCGCGCGACAACACTGGGACCGGGGAACGCTTCCCCCGGCCCCAGAGACGCCTGTAGGGCTGATCGATTTTGCCAGACCAGCCCTACAGGGGACGTTGTTGGCGCTCGACGAGTCGAGGCCGACGCCAGTGCTACTTGACGGTGACCGACGCGCCGGCGGCCTCGAGCTTGGCCTTGGCGTCCTCGGCGGCCTCCTTGGAGACCTTCTCGAGCAGCGGCTTGGGAGCGCCGTCGACGAGGTCCTTGGCCTCCTTGAGGCCCAGGCCGGAGACGATCTCGCGGACGACCTTGATGACGCCGATCTTCTTCTCGCCGGCACCCTCGAGGATGACGTCGAACTCGGACTGCTCTTCGGCGGCCTCGGCGGCCCCACCGCCGCCGGCGGGGGCGGCAGCGGCGACCGCGACCGGCGCAGCAGCGGTGACCTCGAAGGTCTCCTCGAACTTCTTGACGAACTCGGACAGCTCCAGCAGCGTCAGCTCCTTGAAGGCGTCGAGCAGTTCATCGGTGGACAGCTTGGCCATGATGGTCCTTCCTGATTCTTACTTCGTGGCTAGTGGGTGGATCTCGAGACCGCTACGCGGCCCCTTCTTCGCTTGCTTTCTTCTCTTGCAGCGCGGCAGCCAGACGTGCGACCTGCGACGCCGGGGCGTTGAACAGACCGGCCGCCTTGGACAGGTTCGCCTTCATCGCGCCGGCCATCTTGGCCAGCAGCACCTCGCGCGACTCGAGGTCCGCGATGCGGTTGACCTCGTCGACGGACAGCGCACGGCCGTCCATGTAGCCGCCCTTGATGACCAGTGCCTTGTTGTCCTTGGCGAAGGTCTTGATCGCCTTGGCGGCGTCGACGGCCTCGCCCTTGACGAACGCGATCGCGGTGGGGCCGACGAACAACTCGTCGAGACCCTCGATGCCCGCCTCTGCCGCGGCACGCTTGACCAGCGTGTTCTTGGCAACCGTGTAGGTGGCGGAGTCACCGAGCGAGCGGCGCAGGTCCTTGAGGTGGGCGACGGACAGTCCGCGGTACTCGGTGACCAGCGTCGCCGAGGCCTCCTTGAACTGTTCGGCGATGTCGGCAACCGCGGTGGCCTTGTCAGCCTTGGCCATGCATGCCTCCTCGTGTGTGGTTTCGGACGTTCCGCCGGCGAGCGACGGGTTTGCCCCGGGAAAACACGAACGCCCCGACGCAGACGGTCGGGGCGCGGGAGGCGACGGCGAAAAAATCCGTACCACTACTGAGCCTCGTCCTCCTGCGTGGGCCGCCGGGTGATACCCGGACCTTCGACCGACTCCGCGAGCGTGAACTCGTGGTGCCGGCGACCGACGGTCTTCGGTGGAACCGAGCCAGGATAGCCTGCCGCCGCCCGATCAGCCAAAACGAGTCGAGGCACCGACCAGGGCCGCGGCTCCGACCAGGCCGGCGTCGCCGCCCAGCTCGGCGGGCACCACCTCCAGCCCGCGCAGGAAGCTCAGCCCGGCGTACCGGCGCAGCGCCTCGTGCAGGGGGTCGAACAGCAGCGCGCCGGCCTTGGCCACGCCGCCGCCGACCACGGCCAGGTCGAGGTCGCACACCGCGCCCACCGAGGCGATCGTCGCCGCCACCGCGTCCGCGCCGCGGCCGAACGCCCGCAGCGCGACCGGGTCGCCGGCCCGCGCGGCCTCGGCGAGCTCCTTGGCGTTGGCGTGCGCGGGCGCCCGCCAGCCGTGGTCGCGGGCCCACCGCGCCAGGTTGGGGCCGGAGGCGACGGTCTCGGCGCAGCCGTGGCCGCCGCACGTGCAGGGCGCCCCACCCATCTTGACCACGACGTGCCCGACATGGCCGGCGTTGCCGGTGCGGCCGGGGTACGGGGCACCGTCGAGCACCAGCCCGCCCCCGATACCGGTCGAGACGACCATGCCGAGCAGGAACCGCGCGCCCCGGCCTGCGCCGCGCCACTGCTCCCCCAGCGCCATGCACAGCCCGTCGCCGCCGAGGTGCACCGGCAGCCCGGTGGCCGCCGCGATCCGCTCCACGATCGGGAAGCCGTTCCAGCCGGCGATGTTGATCGGGCTGACGGTGCCTGTGCTCGCGTCGACCGGCCCGGCCGAGGACACCCCGACCGCCCGCACGGCCGCGTCGGCCCGCACCCCGGCCAGCAGCGCCTCGACCGCCGCCCACACCGTCTCGGCGTCACCGCTGGGGGTGGGCCGCTCTCGGCGGCCGGTCAGTGTGCCGTCGTCGTCGACGAGGGCCGCGGCGATCTTGGTGCCGCCGATGTCCAGTGCCAGGATGCGGTCGCTCATCGCTGTCCCTCCGTTCCGACCGTCAGTGTCTGTGCGTGTTGTCCGGTTGCCCTGGATCCCCAGGATGCTCGTATCCCGGCGCCAGCACGACGGTTTCGGCGCACCGGGCGTCCAGCCAGCGTCGGAACTCCCGGCGGCGCGCGGCCGCGAGCAGATGCCCGGCGATCAGCGGGCGCACCTCGGCGAAGTCGACGGCACCGGCGGGGGCGTGCCAGCCTCCGGGCACCGCCCGCCGCGGCGCGAACCGCTTCGGATTGCGGCGGTGGTAGTCGCGGACCTCGCCGTCGCTGACCCGGACGCCGGCGGTGACTCGGGCGAACACCGCGCGGCCCCGCGGGTCGGTCAGCGTGGCCGCCGCGATGCTGCCGAGCTCCATGCGCGCCACGGCGTCGGGCGGTTCGACATCGGCGTGCTCGGCGGCGGGTTCGGCGCCGGCGGCTTCGCGCGCGAGCACCCGTTCGGCAACCAGTACCTGGGTGATCCAGCGGCGCAGCTGGCGCGCCTCGGCGGTCCCTGGACGGGGCAGCGTGTGCGCCGAACCGCCGCGGCGCAACCGCTGTTCGCGGGCGTCCACGTCGGCGACGGTGACGACGTCGTCGCCGACGGTGGCGGCCACCTCCGGACTCATCGGCGCACCGCCACGGTGACCGCGGGTGAGTACCGCAGTTCGCCGGCACCCGCGACCCGGATCAGCGCCCACCACCGGCCGGGTGGGGTCCAGGGCGGTGGGGCCACGTCGAACACCACGTCGGTGCTGCCACGAGCGGGCACGACGGCGCCGACGATGTTGGGGCCCAACCACTCCCAGGTTCCCCACGGGGAGATCGCGTGCGCCTCCACGGCCAGGTCGGCGTGCGCGTCGGTGCCCACCGTGACGCGCAGCTCGGCCGTCTCACCGGCGGTGACGTCGATGTCGCGGGGTGCGGTGAGCAGGCGCAACAGCTGCGCGTCGGGCTCGCCGACGCTGATCACGCAGACGTCCTCGACGGTCTGGTGCCAGGACGCGGGGACCGCGCCGGTGACCGCGAGCTCTGCGCGCACCGGGTACAGCCCGGGCGCCGCCCCGGCGGGCACGGTGAGCTCGACGGCGGTCTCGAGGTATTCGCCGGGGGGCAGCACGAACGGCAGCTCCGCCACATCGGCGTCCCAGCCCGGCGGCGGCACGAGCCGCACCGTGCCGTGCAGGGCGGTGTCGGTGGCGTCGCTGGCCGCGGTGAGCCGCAGCGACACCATCTTTCCCGCCGCGGCGCGCACCCGGTGCGGGTGCAGGTGGGCCACCGCGGGCAACCCGCCGAGCGGAGCGGGCCCGCGGTTGTGCAGCCAGTACCTGGCGTACAGCGGCTGCGCGGGTTCGGCGTCGACTCCGAGGCTGACCGGCACGTGCCCGGAGATCCTGGGGTGGTTCAATCGTGTTCGCAGCGTGGCGATCTCGTAGCCGCTCAGGTGCAGGTCGGGGCTGTCGTGGCTGGTCGGTCGTTCGACGAGGTCCAGGCGCACCGGCGCGGCGACGGTGCGCAACCCGGATTGCAGCGTGACCTCGGCGTCGCGGCCCAGGGTCTCGACCAGCCGCACCGCGACGCCATCGGCCGGGTCCACCTGCTGGGCGCTGCCCCGCGCGCTCGGGTTGCCCGCGGGCTTGACCGCCACGACGGCGACGCTGCGGTCCGGGTGCACCTCCAGCAGCGACCCCCACGGGGGGAGGCCGCCGTCCACCGGATCGTGGTGGGAGCGCACGGCCAGCAGCTGATGGTTGAATTCCGCGCCACGGCAGGGCATTTCCAGGTCTCGCCAGTCCCCGTCGCCGGCGACCAGCGCGTAGTCGAAGGTGTGGGTCCAGTGCTGCAGGCCGAAACCGGAGCCGTCGGGGGTGGTGCGCTTCGGTGGGTCGATCCAGGTGCCCGACGGCCAGCCGGTGCACGACCGCATCAGCGAGGTGTGCAGGGTGCCGTCGGTGTCGACGGCGAAACCGGGAACGCCGGTGTTGATCAGCGCCACCGTGCGGGGCTCGAAATCCGTTGGGCCGCCGATCTGGTCGACGACGATCTCGGCGTCGCCGAGGTCCTCGACCAGCGCGGTGAGCGCACCGGGGAGATTGCCGTCGGCGCCGACCACCAGCACCGGCAGCGCCCGCGGATCGCGCAGATCCGCGCCCGGCCGCCAGACCTGGCGCAGCGGGGTGGCCGCGGGGATCCAGCACCGGGTGCCGGCACCGGCGACGGCCGCGGTGAAGGAGTTCTCGGCGGCACCGCCGATGCTGATCCGGACATCGGGCAGGTTCGAGTCGACGGCCAGGTCCCCGTAGCGGGGGGCGCCGGCGGTGCTGCAGGTGGCGGTCACCCCGGCGCGGGCCAGCGCGGTCATCAACTCGCGCACCAGCGCGTCGGTGCCGGCGTCGGTGCGGTCGGGGGTCACCACCTCCGCCACCGCGATCGCATGAACATGGTTGTCGGCGAACCGGATCCGGGCGGTGGCCGACAGGCCGAACCAGCTGTAGGCCGGATTGTCCAGGGTGTAGGGGAACACCGCGCTGTCCACCGCCTCGTGCGGGCCGCGGTCGTGCAGCAACCCGAAGCCGCGGCCGATCACGGCGTTGCCGACCTCGCTGACCGGGGTGGCCCCGGGCACCGGGCACGGCCAGCGCAGCCGCAGCAGCAGGTCCTCGCCGGTGAAGTCGTCGACGACGGTGCGGCAGTCGACGCGGTCGATGCCGGCCCATAGGGTCACGGTCTGGGTGTAGCGCAGCAGCCCGGGGATCTCACCGCGCACCACGATCCGCTCGCCGAGGGCACTGAGGTAGGCCTGCACCGACTCCGCCGGGGCCTGCGACGACGCCGTGACCGGCCCCGTGGGCAGCAGGTGCCAGGGCCCCTCCCCCGCGCTGGGGTGTGCCGGATACTCCTGGTAGACGGCCAGTTCGTTGCCGACGCGGCCCTCGGCGATCAGTTCGCGCGACCCGGCCAGCAGTGAGCTGACGCCGCCACCGCGGGCGTGGTCCACCCGCAGCCGGTAGTGCCCGTTGGCGATCTCGCAGCCGGGCACCAGCTCCCACCCGGGCGCCGGTGCGCCGGGCACCAGCGTGTAGGAGCGCCACCCCAGGGACGGCACCTGCCGGGCACACCAGGTGATCGAGTGCCCGCCGTCCTCGCACAGGATCGGCACCTCGACGCCGCCATCGTCGACGAGACGGCCCGCGAACGGCTGCGCGAGGTGCAGCGTGGTGACGTCGGATCGGTTGTGCGCCAGTGGGTTCCACACCACCACGGTCGCGTCGACGGCGTCGGAGAGCACCCCGAGCGCCCGGTCGCGGGTGTGGCGCCCGAGTTCCCACGCGTCCCGCCAGCCCGTGAGCAGGTCGAGGTAGACCTGGTCGGACTCCGATCCGGTGATGGCGTCATGGTGCGCGCCGTAGGCCAGCTGCACCCAGGCCTTGGCCAGTGCGGCCTCGGGATAACCTGCGCCGGTGAGCAATCCGGCGAACACCGCGAACCGTTCGGCCGCCAGCACCGCGTTCTCGGCGGCCCGGTTGGCCTGTTTGGTGTCGATGTAGGAGACGTCCTTGCCGGTGTAGATCGGGTTCATGTCGCGGGTCTGCGGTGCGGGTGTGGCGCCGCGCTCGGCCAGCTCGGCGCGCACCGCGGCGAAGAACTCGCGCGGCAGTGCGCAGACGAACCGCGGCCAGGTGTAGCGGCTGTTCCAGTCCCGGTGGATATCGGTGACCCACTTGTTGGGTGGGGTGTAGTCGGTGCCGACGGGCAGCAGCACGTTGCGGGTCAGCGCGACCTTCTTCATCGCGGTGAACAGTTCGTAGGTGGCGGCCTCGGCCTCGGCCAGCGACGCCGACGAGTCCATCCACCAGCCGGCCGCGTAGTGGGCGGGCATGTAGTGCGTCAGCAAGCCGCGCCCGCAGGGGGCCACCCATTCGAACTCGCTGGCGAACTGCATGCGGGCCGGGTCACCGGCCTGCCCGTCCTGGATTGCCATCGGGCCCCACTGGTGGTGCGGCCCCCGTGCCCAGGAGCTCGACGTCAGGCCGGCGTCGGCGGCCATCCCGGGGAACTGCGGGTCGTGGCCGAACACGTCGAGCTGCCAGGCCGTCGCCGGGTCGGCGCCCAGCACGTCACGCTGAAAACCGGTGCCGTGCACGAAGTTCCGGATCGCCGTCTCCGGGCTGGTCAGGTTGGTGTTCGGCTCGTTGTAGGTGCCGCCCATGATCTCCACCCGCCCGTCGGCGATCAGGGCGCGCAGGTCGGCGCGGTCCTCGGGGTGGGTGTCCCAGTACGGCTTGAGGTAGTCGACCTCGGCCAGCACGAATGTGTAGTCGGGGTCGCGGCGGGCCATCTCGAGGTGGGCGGTGACGAGTTCGAAGCCGTTGGTCTGCCGGCACCGCCCCGGCGGGTCCTCGGTCCAGGTGCTGGTGTAGGCGCCCTGGGTGTTCCACCACACCGGGTCGTAGTGGAAGTGGCTGACCATGTGCATGGTCCAACCGGGTTCGGCGACGACGAAGTCGAAGTCGAGCGCGCTCTGCCCGCCGCGCACCCGGGCGGCGCGCCGCTGCCCGGGCACCGGCTGCTCGACGCGGACCGGGACTTCTTGTACCCCGTCGGGCCCGTCGGTCTGCGCCTGCCCGGACAGCCCGTCACCTACCACCGTCAGCACCGCGTCGGCCGTCGCCCCCGCGTACCGGACGCGGACGATCTGCAGTGGCGCCGCGACCGGTCCGACGAACAGCTCGGTGGGCTCCGCGGACTGCAGCGACAGCGGCATCAGCCAATCCTCGTTCGCGGCGGTCGGCGGGTGTCTGTCCGACACGCCGGGAACGCCGACCCCCGGACAGATTGCGCCTGATCTGTTGCCCCGCGCCAGCCGCTGTGCTTTAGTGCTCGGTATCAACTGTTCAACAATAGAACAGAAGAGCGAATAATGGAGGATTCGGAGGACGAATGGCAGACGTAGCGCTAATGCATGTCGACGGTGAGCAGGTGGCGGCCCTCGACGGCGCCACCGAGCCGGTGATCGACCCGGCCACCGGCGAGCAGATCGCCACGGTGGCCCGCGGCGGCGCCGCGGACGTCGACCGGGCGGTGGCCGCCGCCGAGCGGGCGTTCCCGGGCTGGGCGGCCACCACCCCCGGGCACCGGGCCGAGCTCCTGCTCACGCTGGCCGACCGCCTGGCCGCGCACGCCGAGGAGTTCGCCTGGCTGGAGTCGCGCAACGTCGGCAAACCGATCACGGTGGCCCGCGACGAGGTGCCGTTCGGGGTGGACAACATGCGTTTCTTCGCCGGCGCTGCCCGGGTGCTGGAGGGCCGCGCCGCAGGCGAGTACTCACCGACGCACACCAGCATCATCCGGCGTGACCCGTTGGGCGTGGTCGGCAGCGTCGCACCGTGGAACTTCCCGCTGGTGATGGCGATCTGGAAGATCTGCCCGGCGCTGATGACCGGCAACACGCTGGTGCTCAAGCCCAGCGAGCAGACCCCGCTGTCGACGCTGCGGCTGGCCGAACTGGCCGCCGACCTGTTCCCGCCCGGGGTGTTCAACGTGGTGACCGGCCACGGGGACACCGTCGGCGCGACGCTGACCTCACATCCCCGGGTGCGGATGTCCTCGCTGACCGGCGACACCGCCACCGGCAAGATCGTCGCCGGTGCCGCCGCGGGCAACCTCAAGCGGCTGCACCTCGAACTCGGCGGCAAGGCACCGGTGCTGGTGTTCGACGACTGCGACGCCGAGCTGGCGATCACCAAGATCTGCGAAGGCGGATACGGCAATTCGGGTCAGGACTGCATGGCCGCGTCCCGGGTCTACATCGCCGACGGCATCTACGACGACTTCGTCACCGAGCTGACCCGCGCGGTGTCGAAGGTGGCGATGGGCCGGCCCGCCGAGGAGTCCACCGAGATGGGACCGGTGATCTCCGCGGCGCACCGCGACCGCGTCGCCGGCTTCGTCGACCGGGCCGTCGCGTCCGGCCCGGCCCGGTTGGCCGTCGGCGGTCCCGGTCAGGGTCCGGGGTTCTGGTACCGGCCGTCACTGGTCGTCGACGCCGAACAGGACTCCGAGATCGTGCAGAAGGAGGTCTTCGGACCGGTGGTGACCACCACTCGCTTCGGCTCCGAGGAACAGGCGTTCGCCTGGGCCAACGACGTCGAATACGGTTTGGCGGCTTCGGTGTTCACCAAGGACGTGGGCCGGGCCATGCGGGCGGCGCGGGTGCTGCAGTTCGGCACCGTCTGGATCAACGACCACCTGCCCATCGTCTCGGAGATGCCGCACGGCGGGTTCAAGCAGTCCGGCCACGGCAACGACATGTCGATCTACTCCGTGGAGGAATACACCGAGATCAAACACATCATGATCAACCTCTCGGCGTGAACCGACCCAGTGTGAATTGACAACTCAACGACACCAACATTTCTGGAGCTGAACCCATGTCACCATCCCGCCCCGGCGTGGTCGCGATCAACCTGTTCTCGATGCTGCCCGGCGTCGACCCCGCCGAGTTCGAGCGGTTCTCCACCGACCTCGACCGGCCGACCTGCCTGTCCCACGGCGACGTCGTCACCCGCTTCGACGCCTACCGCGTCACCGAATCCCCCGACGGCGCACCGGCGGACATCCTCGAGGTCATGCACGTCAGTGACTGGGCGGTGTGGGAACAGCTGCGCGATCACCACCCCGACATGAAGCCGGTCACCGACGGGTTCGGCAAGCTCGTCGACCTCGCCACCGTGCGCACCTACTTCTGCCGCCCGATCACCGGAGACCCGCGATGAGCCCCGCGCTGACCCCCACCGACACCACCTACGACGCCGTCGTCATCGGCGCCGGCCACAACGGGCTGATCACCGCCGGTTACCTGGCCAGGGCCGGCAAGCGTGTGCTGGTGGTGGAGGCCCGCGACGTGGTCGGCGGCGCCTGCACCAGCGAGGAGCTCATCCCCGGCTCGACCTGGTCGTCGTGCGCGTTCATCGCCAGCCTGCTGCGCCCGGAGATCATCGCCGAGCTCGAGCTGGAGCGTTACGGCCTGCAGATGTACCAGACCGAGGCCAACGAGGTCAGCATCTTCCCCGACGGCAGCCACCTGTTCATGTGGAAGGACCTGGACCGCACGCTCAAGGAGATCGCCAAGTTCTCCGACAAGGACGCCCGCGCGTTCCTCGACTTCGGGATGCGGGTCAAGAAATTCGCCTCGCTGCTGACCCCGTTCCTACTGTCGCCGGCGCCCAGCCGGTCCCAGGTGGTGGCCGCGTTCGAGGCGGCCGGCGCCGAGGACCTGTTCAACGAGCTGGTGCTGCTGTCCACCCGCGACCTGCTGGACCGCTACTTCGAGAACGAGCACATCAAGGGCCTGTTCACCTTCTTCGGGATGATCTCCATCTGGGGCGGGCCGTCCACCCCGGGCACCGGCTACGTCTACGGGCACCACTCCGTCGGTGAGTTCAAGGGCACGCTGGGCCAGTGGGGGTTCGTCAAGGGCGGGATGGGCGGCATCACCGCCGCGCTGGCCCGCAGCGCCGAGGCGCACGGCGCCCAGATCCTGCTCAGTTCCCCTGTGCACCAGGTGATCACCAAGGGCGGCAAGGCCACCGGGGTGCTGCTGGAGAACGGCACGACGATCTCGGCGCGCACCGTGATCTCCAACGCCGACCCGCAACGCTCGATGCTCACGCTGCTACCGGCCGGCGCGATCGATGACAAGCTCACCACGAAGCTGCAGAACTACGACGCCCGCGGATCGATGGCCCGCATCCATCTGCTGATCGACGAATTGCCGGACTACATCGGCTTCCCCGCCGGCGTAGAGGGACCGCAGCACCAGGCCCAGGCCATCCTGGGCGCCTCCATCGAGAACTTCGAGCGGGCCTGGGAGGCCGAGCGCCGCGGGGCCATCCCCGACGACTTCGTCATCGAGGCCGTCATCCAGTCCACCCACGACGACACCCTGGCCCCGCCCGGACTGCACACGATGACCCTTGGCGTGCAACAACTCCCATTCGAACTCGACGGCACCGACTGGGACACCGTGCGCGACGAGTGGGCCGACCGGGTGCTCGAGGTGTTGTTCCGCTACGCACCCAACCTGCGTGGGCACATCCGCGACCGCGTCATCATCACCCCGAAGGACCTGGAGCGCGACTACGGGCTGACCGGCGGCAACATCTTCCACGGCGCGATGTTCTTCGACCAGCTCTTCAACAACCGGCCCACCCCCGAACTCGCCGACTACCGCACCCCGGTCACCGGCTACTACCTGTGCGGTTCGGGCACCCATCCCGGTGGCGGGGTGATGGGCGCCAGCGGTCACAACGCCGCCAAGGTCGTCCTGGCCGACCTGACCGGCACCGCGGCCCCGACCGCGGCGCGGACGCCGGCCGGCGCCGCCAGAGCCGGTGTGCTCGACCGCATGCTCGACACCGTCATGGAGACCAAGGCCGGTAAGAAGCTCGGCTACAACGTCGCCTCCCGGCCGGCGTTCCGCAAGGTCGTCAAGTTCGCCGCCCGCAGCAACGCCGCCGACAACGGGCGCGCCCGACACTGAAACCCGTTGCGGCTTCATACGGCAACGACGCCCACCCATCCCCGTATCCCTGCAGTGCCCCGCCGGAAGGAATGATCATGCTGCACCAGGAAGACCCCCAATCGCTCGCACCGGCCAAGGATGCCCCCGACGGGCACTCCACCCTGGCCCGCAACCAGATCGGTGTGCTGGGAATCGTGTTCTTCGTCGTCGCCGCGGCCGCCCCGCTGACCGTGGTGGTCGCCCTGTTCCCCGTCATCATCGGCGCCGGCAACGGGGTGGGCATCGCGGGGACGTTCCTGGTGGTGGCCGCGGTGCTGACGGTGTTCGCCGTGGGTTATGTCGCGATGAGCAAGCACATCACCAACGCCGGCGCGTTCTACGCCTTCATCACCAGAGGTCTGGGCCGACCATTCGGGCTGGGCTCGGCCTCGCTGGCGATCTTCGCCTACAACGCGATCCAACTCGGGGTCATCGGCGGATTCGGGTACTACGCAGCGGAATTCGTCAACAAGCACACCGATGCCAACATCCCGTGGTGGGTCTTCTCGTTCCTGGCCATGGCCGCCGCTCTGTTCCTCGGGGTCCGGCAGATCCACGCGGGTGCCCGGGTGCTGGCCGTGCTGCTGACGCTGGAGACCGGCATCATCCTGGTCCTCGACATCGGCATCCTGTTCAACGGCCCCACCCCGGTCACCGAGTACTCGTTGGAACCGTTCGCCCCGTCGGCCGTCTTCGCCGGCGCCCTCGGCGTCGCGCTGATGTTCGCCCACGCCTCCTTCATCGGGTTCGAGGGCACCGCGATCTACGGTGAGGAAGCCAAGGACCCCAAGCGCACGGTCCCGCGCGCCACCTACACCGCGGTGATCTTCATGGGCCTGTTCTACGCGGTGACCGCGTTCCTGATCGTCAACGCCGTCGGCATCGGCGGTGCGGTAAGCCTGGCCGAAACCGAGGGCGGGGAACTGGTTTTCGCGGTCAGTGACGACGTCCTGGGCCGGGTGGGCACCGAGGCGTTCCAGCTGCTGGTCATCACCAGCCTGTTCGCCGCGATCCTGACCTTCCACAACAACGTCGCGCGCTACCTGTACTCGCTGGGCCGCCAGGGCGTGCTGTGGTCCAAGCTCGGAAAGACCCATCCGACCCGCAAGTCCCCCGCCCTGGCCTGCTACGTGCAAATCGCGATGGTGGCCGTCGTGGTGGTCATCTTCGCCGCCTTCGGCCTCGACCCGTACGCCACCTTGTTCACCTGGTGGACCGGTGTCGGCGCGGCGGGCATCATCCTGCTGCAGACCATCGCCAGCATCGCTATCTTCGTCTTCTTCCGGCGCTCCGACGTCGACAAGCGGCCGTGGAACACGTTCGTGGCGCCACTGCTCGGCATCGCCGGCCTGCTGCCGTTCCTCTACTACGCGGTGACCGGCATGGACGTGCTGCTCGGCGGGGGTGGCTGGCTGCAGGCGTCGTTCACCACGATGCTGTTCGCCTCCCTGGTCGTCGGCATCGTCGGCGCCTACGTCATCAAGATGCGCTCGCCCCAACGCTACGAGCGGCTGAACTCCACGCTGGGAGACCAGATCTCCTGAGCCGCAGCCCCGCTCACCGCAATCACCACAACGAAGGGAACACTTTCCATGTCAGCCGACGGTGTCGTCGACCAGCGCCGAGCCCTGCCCCTTGACCTGGACGAGGCAGTCATGCTGGTGCACGACCGATTCGGGTTGGCGGTCGGCGAACCGATCACCCTGGGCGGCGAGTTCGACCAGAACCTTCGGGTCTCGGATGCCACCGGGGAGCACTATCTGGTGAAGATCTCGACGCTGGTCGACGCCGACACCTCCACCGCGCGCTGGCACGAGGGGATCCTGCGGCACCTGGCCGAGACGGCGCCACAGCTGCCGCTGCCGCGGCTGATCCACGCCCATGACGGTGCCCCGCACGTGGTGGTGGCGACGAGTAAGGGCGACCGGATGATCCGGGTGCTGTCGTGGCTGCCCGGGGCGCCGCTGGCCGAGGAGGACAGGCACTCCGACGAGCTGCTCACCGAACTCGGCCGGATCGCGGGCCAGATGTCGGCGGCGCTGTCCACCATGCCCGAACCCGACGCGGCCATCACCCACGACTGGGACATGCGCCGCGCCGGGTCGGTGGTGGACGCCGCCATCGGCGCGGTCGGCGACGCCGGGCACCGCGCCGACATCACGACGGTGATGTCGTGGTTCACCACCATCGAACCGCTGCTGTCCGGGCTGCCCCGCGGGGTGGCACACCAGGACCTCAACGATTCCAACGTGCTGGTGAGCTGCGACGCCGACGGCAGGCAGGCGATCAGCGGTGTCCTCGACCTCGGCGACGCGCTCTACACGATGCGGGTCGCCGAGGTCGCCGTCGCCACCGCCTATGCCTTGGTCCGCAAGGAGGATCCGCTGCGGGTGGCCGAACTGGTGGTGGCCGGCTTCGACTCGGTGGTGCCGCTGACCGACGACGAACTGGCCGTGGTGTTCCCGCTGGCCGCCGCCCGGCTGGCGATGAACGCCGCGACGTGGACGCTGCGCAACAGCCACAGCCCCAACGAACACGGCCAGAAGCGGATGGCCCACACCTGGCCGGCGCTGGCGAAGGTGGCGCGCATCGACCCCGACTTCGCCGAGGCGGCGCTGCGCCGGGCCTGCGGGCGGACCGCGCATCCGGCCGCCGACCGGGTCCGTGCCGCCATCGCGACCGGCGCAACCCGATCGTGGTCGGCCCTGGAGCGGGTCCCGCGTCCGCTCGACACCTCCACCGCCAGTGACCTTTTCGACACGATCGACTGGGCCGATCCGGCCGCGCTGGGTGCCGCCGTGCGCGACGCGGTCGGCGACCGCGGCACCGGCTACGGCGTGATCGGGCACCTGCAGCCGAACCTGATGTGGTCGGCGCGGCGGGCCCCGGCCGACGCCGAACCCGCGACCCTCGCGCTGGGGGTGCGGCTGCTGCTGCACCGCGGGGACACCGTCGCCGCGCCGATGGCCGGCACCGTGGTGTCCGAGGGCGCGCCGCTGACGCTGCGCCACGACGTCGCCGACGACGCGGGCCGGTTGACGTTCTTCACGCACTGGGACGGCCTGACCGGCTCGGTGTCCGGTGGGGTGCCCGCCGGCGAGCCGCTGGGCGAGGCCGGGCACGACGCCGGCGACGGCCTGGGACCCGTTGTGCGGGTCAGCATCTCGTTGCCGCGTCGGCACGCGCCTGCAACCGGCTGGCCGGACCGGGTGCCGCCGGGTGCGGGACCGGTCTTCGCCGAGCTGTCACCGGACCCGGCACCCCTGCTGGGCATCGACGCGTCCGCCCCGGCGCGGCTGACCGTCGAGCAAGTGCTGGCGATCCGTCGGGACCGGCTGGCCAGCTCCCAGCGCGCCTACTACCGGGCGCCGATGAACCTGCAACGCGGCCGAGACGTCTGGCTCTACGACGAGGACGGGCTGGCCTACCTCGATTCGCTCAACAACGTCACCCACGTCGGGCACGCCCACCCCCGGGTGGCCGAGGCGTCGCGCAGGCAGATGAACAAACTCAACACGAACTCCCGGTTCATCTACGAACACATCGCCACCTACGCCGAGAAGCTGGTGGCCACGCTGCCGGATCCGTTGCAGGTGGTGTTCCTAGTGTGCTCGGGCAGCGAGGCCAACGACCTGGCCATCCGCATCGCCCGGCAGGTCACCGGCCGTGAGCACATCGCGATCATCGACGGCGCCTACCACGGCAACACCGGTGTGGTGACCGGGATCTCACCCAACCGGTACAAGGGGCCCGGCGGTGCCGGCGCCCCACCCACCACGCGCGAGACCCCCATCCCCGACCGCTACCGCGGCCCGTACGGCTACGACGACCCGCTCGCCGGTACCAGGTACGGTGCCGACGCCGCCCGCGTCATCGCCGCGATGACCGCCGAGGGCACCCCGCCGGCGGCGTTCATCGCCGAATCCCTGATGGGTTCGGCGGGCAACATCGTGTTCGCACCCGGCTACCTGCAGGCGGCGTTCACCGCCGCGCGCCGGGCCGGGGCGCTGTGCATCTCCGACGAGGTCCAGGTCGGCGTGGGCCGGATGGGCGATGCGTTCTGGGGTTTCGAGCTCGCCGGGGTGGTACCCGACATCGTCACGATGGGCAAGCCGCTGGGCAATGGCCATCCGCTGGCGGCGGTCGTCACCACCCGCGAGGTCGCCGACGCGTTCGACACCGGCATGAAGTACTTCAACACCTTCGGCGGCAACCCGGTGTCCTGCGCGATCGGTTCGGCGGTGCTCGACATCGTCCTCGAGGACGGGCTGCAGGAGCACGCCAGGCGCGTCGGCGCGTACTTCGCCGACGCGCTGCGCGACGTGCAGCGCCGCCAGCCGCTCATCGGCGACGTCCGCGCGCAGGGCCTGTACCTGGGTGTCGAGCTGGTCCGCGACCCCGACACCAAGGAGCCCGCCACCACTGAGGCCTTCGCGGTGACCGAGCTGATGAAGACCGAAGGGGTGATCGTGTTCCCCAACGGCGTCTACGACAACGTGCTGAAGATCAAGCCGCCCATGACGTTCCAGAACCACCACGCCGACATCTACTGCGAGGCACTCGACCGGGTGCTGACCCGCCTCGGCTGAATGCCGGCCGGGGCGGGATCAGGACGACGCGCGTTCGGCGAAGATCGCCGCCACCCGCTCGGCGCTGGCCGACAGGATGTTCTGCAGTACCGCGCGCGCCTGCTCGGGACCGGCCTCCAGGGCCGCCATGATCGACGTGTGCTCCTCGATGACGCCCTCCTGGACCTCGAACTCGCGGTCCTCGAGCGAGAGCACCACGAGGAAGAAGCGCAGCTCGCGGGCCAGCTGGGCGTAGAACTCGTCGATGCGCTTGCTGCCCAGCATCGCGACGATCGCCGCGTGGAACGCCAGGTCCTTCTCGGCGATGGCCGCCGGGTCGTGGCTCTCGTAGGTGGCCATCAGCTCGTGCAGCGCCGCACGCACCGGGGCGAGTTCCTCCGGCGTGCGCGGCACGCTCGCGGCCGCCAGCTCCAGCGCCATCCGGGCCCGGTACAGCTCGGCGAGGTCGTCCTGCGACGGATCGACCACGGTGGCCCCGTGATGCATGGTGTGGCGCACCAGCCCACCGGCTTCGAGCACCCGCACCGCCTCGCGCACGGTGTTGCGCGAGATGCCAAGGGAGGCCGCGATCGCGCTCTCCTTGATCGGCGCACCGGGCGCCAACTCACCGCGCATGATCGCGTCGCTGAGCCCGTCGGCCACCTGCTTGGCGGTGCTGGTGCGGCGCAACGTGAGGTTCTCCACCGGGTTCATGCGCACAACTATAAGCCGTTTGCGCTCAATAGCTATACTGTTCTACTGTTGAACAATCATGGTCGACGTCCGCACTGACACCACGCTGCACCGCGCCCTGACCGCTGCCGGGGTCGACGCCGACTTCGGCCGTGGCGCACGGGCCCAGTTCGCCTACGACGCCTCCCATTTCCGCGTCGCGCCGGTCGGGGTGGCCTACCCGCGCAGCGTCGCCGATGTGGTGGCGACGCTGGCCGCCTGCGCCGACGCCGAGGTCCCGGTGATCCCGCGCGGCGGCGGAACCAGCATGGCGGGCAACGCGATCGGCCCCGGCCTGGTCCTCGACTTCTCCCGACACATGACCGCGATCGGTGCGGTCGACACCGCCGGCCGCACCGTCACCGCGCAACCCGGCGTCGTGCTCGACGACCTACAGCGCGCCCTGCGCCCGCACGGCCTGGAGTTCGGACCCGATCCGTCCTCGCACAGCCGGGCCACCCTCGGCGGCATGATCGGTAACGACGCGTGCGGCAATCACTCGGTGCGCCACGGCCGTACGGTCACCCACGTCGTCGAACTCGAACTGGTCCTCGCCGACGGCAGCCATCTGCGGGCCGGGCCGGGCGGGCTGTCGGCCGCCGACCCGGCCGACGGATCCGCCGCCGCGCGCGCCGCACAGCTCAACGCGACGCTGCACAGGCTGACCACGCAGAACCTCGCGATCGTCCGGCGCGAACTCGGCCGCATCGGCCGCCAGGTGTCGGGGTACCAACTGCACCACCTGCTGCCCGAGCACGGGTTCGACGTGGCCCGGATGCTCACCGGCACGGAGGGCAGCTGCGCGGTGATCGTCGGGGTCACCCTGAAGCTGGTGCCGACGCCGCCGTCGGCGCTGTTGATCGCGGTCGGCTACCCGGACGTGGTGGCGGCAGCCGACGACGTCCCGGCGATCCTGGAGTTCGGCCCGGCCGCCGTGGAGGGTCTCGACGAGAGCATCGTGGCCACCATGCGGGCGCGCCGCGGCCCGGATTCGGTGACCGGCCTGCCCGACGGTGACGCCTGGCTGTACGTCGACCTCGACGGTGACGATCCCGCCGACGTGGCGCGCCGCGCCGACGAACTCGTCACGGTGCTGCGGGCCCGCGGCCACCTCACCGATGCCAGGGTGGTGCCCGGACCCGCCGACCGGGCCTCGCTGTGGCGGGTCCGGGAGGACGGCGCCGGGCTCTCCGCGCGCCGTCCCGACGGGCGCCAAACCTGGAGCGGCTGGGAGGATTCCGCTGTCGACCCGGCCGACCTGCCGGGCTATCTGCGTGAATTCCGGTCCCTGCTGACCGAATACGGGCTGACCGGGGTGATGTACGGGCACTTCGGCGCCGGCTGCATCCACGTACGCATCGACTTCGACCTGCACACCGCGGCGGGCATCCACACGATGGGCCGGTTCGTCCGGGCGGCCGCCCGGCTGGTCACCCGCTACGGCGGCACGTTGTCCGGCGAGCACGGCGACGGCCGGTCCCGCAGCGAGCTGCTCACCATCATGTACAGCGCCGAGATGCTGGCGCTGTTCGGCGCGGTCAAGGACGCCTTCGATCCGCGCGGGCTGCTCAACCCCGGCATCATCGTGCGCCCGGACCCGGTCACCGCCCACATCGCACCGCACACCGTCACGCTGGGCACACCGCAGTTCGCCTACCCCGACGACCCCGGCGGGTTCGCCGACGGCGTCGGCCGCTGCGTCGGGATCGCCCGCTGCCGCAGCGACATCGGCGGGGTGATGTGCCCGAGCTACCGCGTCACCCACGACGAGAACCACTCCACCCGCGGGCGGGCCCGGGCCCTGCAGGAGATGCTGCGCGGTGAGGTGATCACCGACGGCTGGCGCTCACCCGAGGTGGCCAACGCCCTGGACCTGTGCCTGTCCTGCAAGGCCTGCTCGTCGGACTGCCCGGTAGGCGTCGACATGGCGACCTACAAATCGGAGTTCCTGCATCACCATTACCGCGGCCGGTGGCGTCCGCGCACCCACTACTCGCTGGGCTGGCTGCCGGTGCTGGCCCGGCTGGCCGGCGTTGCGCCCGCGCTGGTGAACCGGATCGCCGGGCATCCCGGCGCGCACCGCGCCCTGGCTGCTGCCGGTGGGGTGACCGCAGCCCGCCCGGTGCCGCGGTTCGCCGCCGCCTCGGCGGCCCGGCGCGCCGCGCGGCCGTACCTGGCCGACCCCGGTCGCCACGACGCGGTGCTGTTCACCGACACCTTCACCCGCGCCTTCCGGCCCACGCTGATGCGTTCGGCAGCGGCGGTTCTCACCGCCGCGGGGCTGGACCTGACCACCACCGACGGCGTGTGCTGCGGGCTGACCTGGATCACCACCGGCCAGCTCGGCACCGCCAAGCGGGTGTTGCGCCGCACCGTCGCCGCGCTCGAGCGCACCGGGCCGGGCCCGATCGTGGTCCTCGAACCCAGCTGCGCGGCCGCGCTGCACAAGGACCTCCGGGAGCTGGTGCCCACCGCCGCCGCCCGTCGGGTCGCGGCGCGGGTGGTCACGTTCGCCGGCGCCGTCGAGGACCGGATCGCCGCCGGGTGGCAGCCCCCACCACTACCCGAGGAAGTGATGCTGCAACAGCACTGCCACGAGTACGCGGTGTTCGGGGCCACCACACAGCAGCGGGTGCTCTCGCTGCTCGGCGTCCGGTCGGTCCGCAATGCCACTGGATGTTGCGGTCTGGCAGGCAATTTCGGCTTCGAGCGGGACCACTACGACATCTCGGTGCAGGTCGCCGGACTGGCGCTGCGACCCGCCCTGGACAGCGCGGCGGCCCGGCAGGCGATCGTCGCCGACGGGTTCAGCTGCCAGACCCAGATCACCCATCTCAACCCCGACGGCAACCCCGCGCCGGCCCACCTGGCCGAGCTGATCCACGCCGCCCTGCCCGCCGCAGCACAGAACAGCACCACAGAACAGAGGTAACCGGATATGACCACCGCCATCTCGCCGACGCGCTTCGCCGATTTCGTCGCCACGTTCCCCCGTCGGCTGTTCGTCGGCGGGCAGTGGGTCGACGCCCAGGGCGGCGCCACCAGCGGCGTCGACAACCCGGCCACCGGCGAGCTGCTCGCCGCGGTGGCCGACGCCGCCCCGGCCGACGGGGCCCGGGCCCTGGCGGCCGCGGTGGCCGCCCAGCCGTCCTGGCGCCGCACCGCCCCGCGGCGGCGCAGCGAGATCCTGCGCCGGGCTTACGAACTCGTGCTAGCCCGGGAGGACGACCTGGCGTTGTTGATGACGCTGGAGATGGGCAAACCGGTGGCCGAGGCCCGCGGTGAGGTGCGCTACGCCGCGGAGTTCCTGCGCTGGTTCTCCGAGGAGGCGGTGCGCATCGACGGCGGCTACGCCACGGTGCCCGACGGCGCCAAGCGGGCGCTTGTGGTCGCGGCACCGGTCGGGCCCTGCGTGCTGATCACGCCGTGGAACTTCCCGCTGGCGATGGGGGCGCGCAAGATCGGCCCGGCGATCGCGGCGGGCTGCACCATGGTGCTCAAGCCGGCGCCGCAGACACCGCTGTCGTCGCTGGCGCTGGCGGCGATCCTGGCCGAGGCGGGCCTGCCGCCGGGCGTGCTCAACGTGGTGCCCACCACCCGCGCCGGCGAGGTGATCGAGCCGATGCTGCGCAGCGGTCAGGTCCGCAAGCTGTCGTTCACCGGCTCCACCGCGGTCGGGAAGATCCTTCTGCAGCAATGTGGTTCGGCGGTGATCCGGACGTCGATGGAGCTGGGCGGCAACGCGCCGTTCATCGTGTTCGACGACGCCGACCTCGACGTCGCCGTCGACGGGGCGATGCAGGCCAAGATGCGCAACATGGGCGAGGCCTGCACCGGCGCCAACCGGTTCTTCGTCCACGAAAAGGTGGCCGACGAGTTCGGCAGCCGGCTTGCCGAGCGGATGGCCGCGTTGCGGGTGGGGCCGGGCTGGGAGGACGGCGCCGACGTCGGCCCCCTGATCGACGCGCCCAGCCGGGACAAGGTGGACCGGCTGGTGCGCGACGCGCTGGGCCGCGGGGCCACCGCACTGACCGGCGCGCAGCTGCCGTCGGGCACCGGCTACTTCTACCCGCCGACGGTGCTGACCCAGGTGTCCGGCGACAGCGCGATGTGGGGCACCGAGATCTTCGGCCCGGTGGCCGCCATCCGCACCTTCACCGACGCCGACGACGTCGTCGCGCTGGCCAACGACACCCCCTGGGGCCTCGTCGGTTACGTGTTCACCCGGGACCTGGACCGGGCGTTCAACGTCAGCGAGGACCTCGAGGTCGGCATGGTGGGCCTCAACGCCGGCATCGTCTCCGACCCGGCCACCCCGTTCGGCGGGGTGAAGGAATCCGGGCTGGGCCGCGAGGGCGGCCGGGTGGGCATCGACGAGTTCCTGGAGTACAAACTGATCAGCATGCCGATCCGGCGCGGCTGATCCGCTCGGCCACCATCCGCACCGCCTCGATCAACTCCGGCGGCTCGAGCACGTGGAAGTCGCAGCCGGGCATCGCCAGCCACGGCACCATGGCCGCAGGGTCGTCGCCGCCGGTGGTCACGATGCAGGCGTCCGGCCCGTCGGCCACCACCTGCACCGCGGAGGCCGGGAAGCACTGGGCGACAATGCTTTCCGGAGCCGCATAGCGGATCCGGGCGGTGTAGCGGTACGGCGCGGTGCTGATCGCGTGCCGCACATAGGTGGCGGCATCAGGGGCGTCGCGCGGGATGAACGTGCTGCCCTGGGCCCGCACCTCGGTCATCCGGTCCAGCCGCAGGCTGCGCCAGTCTTCGCGGTCCCGGTCGAAACACAGCAGATACCACCGCCGCCCGGTGGTGACCAGCTGATAGGGCTCCAGCCGGCGCCGGGTCGCGGTGCCGCGGACGTCGACGTAGTCGGCGGTGACGTGCTCGTGGTCGCGACTGGCCCGCGCCAGCGTCATCAGCACGTCCGGATCCACCGGGGTGTCGGTGGCCGCACCCAGCGTCACCGTCGACTCGTGCACGGCCGACACCTGCGAGCGCAGCCGCGCCGGCATCACCTGGTCCAGCTTGCTCAGCGCCCGCAGCGCCGACTCCCCGATGCCGGCGACGCTGCCGCCCGCGGCGACCCGCAGGCAGACCGCCATCGCCACCGCCTCGTCGGGGTCGAGCAGCAGCGGCGGCAGCGCCGCGCCCGCGCCGAGCTGATAGCCGCCGCCGTGGCCGGTGCTGGCGTGCACCGGGTAGCCCAGGTCGCGCAGCCGGTCGACGTCGCGGCGCACGCTGCGGGTGGTCACCCCGAGCCGGCGCGCCAGCTCCTCACCGCTCCACACCCGGCGGGACTGCAGCAGGCCGAGCAGCTGCAGCACCCGGCCGGTCGTTTCGGACATATCGAGATTCTGCCTCACTCTGAGGACAGAACCTGTCCTCAATGGGTGGGAAGGTGAAGTCATGAGCCACCCGCCGAACCTCACGGAGCAACTGGCAGACCAGCTCGACTACCACTGGAGCACCGCGCTGCGACCGCGGCTCGAGGGGTTGACCGACGACGAGTACTTCTGGCAGCCGGTCCCGGGCTGCTGGACGGTGCACCGCGACGGCGGCGTCGACTTCAGTTATCCCCCACCGGATCCCGAGCCGGTCACCACCATCGCGTGGCGACTGGCCCATATCATCGTCGGCGTGCTGGCCATGCGGGTGCACTCACATTTCGGCGGCCCGCCGGCCGGCTACGACACCTGGGACTACGCCACCGACGCGACGACGGCACTGCACCAGCTCGACACCCAGTACGCCGCGTGGATCAAAGGCGTCCGCGGGCTCGCCGAGTCGGAGCTGTGGCGGCCGTGCGGTCCGGCCGAGGGCCCGTTCGCCGACTACCCGCTCATCGCGCTGGTGCTGCACATCCATCGCGAAGTGATCCACCACGGCGCGGAGATCGCCCTGCTCCGTGATCTCTACCTGCACACCAACCTCGACCCGAAGGGAAACTGACCATGCCCGCCATGCCCCCGCCGATCGCCGACGAGCGCGCCGGCCTCCGCGAGTACGTCGCCGCCCAGCAGTACGCGTTCCACGCCATCGCCTACGGGTTGACCGACGAGCAGGCCCGGTCCACGCCGTCGGTCAGTGCGCTGTCGATCGGCGGGCTGATCAAGCACGTCACCAGCTGCCAACGCGGCTGGATGCAGCGGGTCGCCGCCGCACCGGAGTCCGCCGACGCCGACCAGCGGTCGATGGAGGACCAGGCCGCCGACTACGCCGACGAGTTCGTCATGCGCGAGGACGAGACGCTGGCCGACATCCTGGCCGCGTTCGACGCGCAGAACGCCGAGACGATCCGGCTGATCGAGACCTCGGACCTGTCCGCGCCGGTCCCGGTGCCGAAGGGGGTGCCGTGGTTCCCGCAGGACATCTCGGTGTGGTCGGTGCGCTGGGTGATCTTCCACATGATCGAGGAGCTGGCCCGCCACGCCGGGCAGGGCGACATCATCCGCGAGAGCATCGACGGCGCGACGCTGTACGAGCTGCTGGGCGGGCTGGAGAACTGGCCGGAGACCGAGTGGCTCAAGCCCTGGAAACCGGCCTCCGTCTGAGAAGACTCAGCGCAGCACGAACCGCAGCGCATAGTCCACCACCGCGTCGAGGTCGTCACCCAGATGGCCGGCCAGCCACTGCTGGGCCAGCTCGGCCATCGCGCCGGTGAAGATCGCCGCGCCGACCATCGCCGCCACCTGGTCTGTTCCCGGATGCAGCCGCCAGCCCTCGGTGAGCACGCCCTCGCGCAGCAGGTCCTGCGTCGCGGCCCGTCGCGCCGCCAGCACCGGGTTGGCCCGGGCGTCGGTGAACAGCACGCGGCCGCGGCGGGGGTCGGCGGAGGAAAAGTGCAACACGGCGGCGATCCCGGCCCGGGTGCGGGCGGCCAGCGAATCACCGGCGGCGGCCATCGCAGCCTCGACGGCCTGCCCGAGTTCCACGCTCACCCGGTCGTAGACGGCGCCGAGCAGATCGTCGGTGTCGTTGAAGCTCTCGTAGAAGTACCGGGTGTTCAGCCCGCACTCGCGGGACACCGAACGCACCGACAGGGCGCCTTCCCCACCGTCGCCGAACAGCCGGTAGGCGGCGTCGACCAGCAGCGCGCGCCGCTCGGCGCGGCGGTCGGTCAGCGGGACACCGGCCCACTTGGTGGGGGTCGGGCCGGACGCCGGCTCGGGAGCGGACACGAGCCTCAGCCTAAGCCCAAATCTGGTGACGGCCGTATCCAAACTGTATTCTGGCCACATCTGTGACCACTTTCGGGAGGCCGTGATGTTCCTGCCCCACCAGCTCGTCGGACAATTGCTCAACAAGCGGTTCGACCAGGACGTGCGGCGCCACTTCTTCCGCGGCATGGACTTCGCCGGCCCGGCCGGCGACCCGGGCTGGTTCGGCCCCGGCAGTGCGGTCTGGCACGTGCATTCACACATGCAGGCGCTGGTCTTCGGCCTGCAGTGCGCGGCCTACCTGGAACGCCTCGACCCGTCTATCTACTGGATGGGGGTGCACCACTCCCGGCTGGTCCGCGAGGACACCCGCGCCCACGACATGCCCCAGCTCGATCCCGCGGGCGCCGCGGTGCGGCTCGGGCACTCGGTGGCGTTCTTCATCGGGACCGCCTACGGGTCGACGGCCACCGCCGAGCACCTGTCCCGCACCGTGCGCTCGATGCACCACACCATCAAGGGCACTCGGCCCGACGGTGCACGCTATGACGCCGACGACCCCGAATGGCTGCGCTGGAATTACGCGACGGTGGTGTGGGGACTGGCCACCGCACACGAGCTGTACCACCCACAACCCTTGCGGGGCAAGAAGATCGATCGCTACTACGGCGAGTTCGTCCGGGTCGGCGAGGCGCTCGGCGGGACCGGCCTGCCGACCACCAAGAAGGAGACGCTGGAGTGCCTGCACTCCTACCTGCCGAAGCTGGCGGTCACCTACGGCACCGCGATGGCCACCGGCCCCAATCTCGGGCTGCCGCACAGCGCCCTGGACTGGGCCGTGCGCGACACCATGCCGCCGTGGGCGCAGCGGCTGATCCAGCACACCAACCCCAACATCGTGGAGCGGACCGCCCGGCGCGCGCTGGTGTGGTCGATCATCAACGGCGTCCACGTCGCGTCGGGCCCGGTCCCGGAGTTCGAGCAGGCCAAGGCCCGGGTCGCCCAGCCCAGTGGCGATCGCGCGCAGGTCGACCACGTCTACGCCTGACCGGGCAATCGGCGCAGAGCGCTGGTCGCCTGTCACCGGGTGGGTTAGCGTGGAGGAACGCCGGGGGGCACGAGCGATTCGATCGAGGGGGAGTTCCAGATGAGCAGAAGCCTCGCCGCCGGTTTCGCCGCGGCCGCGCTGCTGACCATGGCCACAGCCGGGATCGGCACCGCGTCGGCCGACGAGAGCTGGGAGATGCCGTCGTTCCAGGGCATGACGTTGGCGGAGGCCAATAGCGTGATGAGTGCCACCACGGCCGACGCCGGGCCCAAGCTGTCGACCCGGGTGATCCACACCGCACCCCAGATCCCGTTCAACCCCGCCACCTGGGAGGTTTGCGGGCAGAAGCCGAGCCCGGGCGCGTCGATCACCGCCAGCTCGTCGGTCGCGGTCGCCATCGCGCCCCCCAACATGTGCTGACCCGCTGCGGTGTCTGAGACACTGCAGCTATGAGCACATCGCGGAAGACTGAGCACCGCGAGGTTGCCAGGCTGGACCGGGTTCCCCTGCCGGTCGAGGCAGCCCGCATCGGCGCCACCGGTTGGCAGGTGACCCGGACCGGGGCCCGCGTCGCCGCCTCCCTGGCGGGGCGCGGTTCGCTGCAGCAGAAGATCGTCCGGCAGATCCCCAAGACGTTCGCCGACCTGGGACCCACCTACGTCAAGTTCGGGCAGATCATCGCGTCCAGCCCGGGCGCCTTCGGCGAGCCGCTGTCGCGGGAGTTCCGCAGCCTGCTCGACCGGGTCCCCCCGGCCGACCCCACCGCGGTGCACAGACTGTTCCGCGAGGAACTCGGCGACGATCCGGCCAACCTGTTCAAGTCCTTCGACGACAAGCCGTTCGCGTCGGCCTCCATCGCGCAGGTGCACTACGCCACCCTGCACTCCGGCGAGGACGTGGTGGTCAAGATCCAGCGCCCCGGTATCCGTCGGCGGGTGGCCGCCGACCTGCAGATCCTCAAACGTGGCGCCCGCCTCGTCGAGTTCGCCAAGCTCGGCCAGCGGCTCTCCGCCCAGGATGTCGTCGCCGATTTCGCCGACAACCTGGCCGAGGAACTGGATTTCCGGCTGGAAGCCCAGTCGATGGACGCCTGGGTGGCTCATATGCACGCCTCGCCGCTGGGCCGCAACATCCGGGTGCCGCAGGTGTATTGGGACCTGACCAGTGCGCGGGTGCTGACGATGGAGCGCGTCCAGGGCACCCGCATCGACGACGTGGCCGCCATCCGCGAAAAGGGCTTCGACGGCACTGAACTGGTGAAAGCGTTGCTGTTCAGCGTGTTCGAAGGCGGGCTGCGGCACGGCCTGTTCCACGGCGACCTGCACGCCGGCAACCTCTACGTCGACGATGACGGCAAGATCGTGTTCTTCGACTTCGGGATCATGGGCCGCATCGACCCGCGTACCCGGTGGCTGCTGCGCGAGCTGGTGTACGCGCTGCTGGTCAAGAAGGACCACGCCGCAGCGGGCAAGATCGTGGTGATGATGGGCGCGGTGGGCACCGTCAAACCCGAGGCGCAGGCCGCCAAGGACCTGGAGAAGTTCGCCACCCCACTGACCATGAAAACGCTCGGCGACCTCAGTTACGCCGAGATAGGGAAACAACTTTCGGCGCTGGCCGACGCCTACGACGTGAAGCTGCCGCGCGAACTCGTGCTGATAGGGAAGCAATTCCTCTACGTGGAACGTTATATGAAGCTGCTGGCGCCACGCTGGCAGATGATGAGCGATCCACAGCTCACCGGCTACTTCGCCAACTTCATGGTGGAGGTCAGTCGCGAACATTCCGACGAGGAGATATGAGAGTTCGCACGGGCACCGCGCGGTCCGGGGAGCTGGACATCCACTACGAGGACATGGGCGATCCCAATGACCCTGCCGTGCTGCTCGTCATGGGCCTCGGCGCGCAGTTGTTGTTGTGGCGCATGGGTTTCTGCGAGAAGTTGGTCAACCAGGGCCTGCGGGTGATCCGGTTCGACAACCGCGACGTCGGGTTGTCCAGCAAGGTGACCGGCCAACGCACCGGTCCGCTGCTGCCGCGGATGGCGCGGTCGGTCGCCGGCCGGCCCAGCCCGGCGCCCTACACGCTCGAGGACATGGCCGACGACGCGGCCGCGCTGCTGGATCACCTCGGCATCGACGCCGCCCATGTGGTCGGCGGGTCGATGGGCGGCATGATCGCGCAGGTCTTCGCCGCCCGGCACCAGCCCCGCACCAAGACCCTCGGGGTGATCTTCTCCAGCAACAACCAGGCCGCACTACCGCCGCCGGGACTGCGGCAGCTGGCAGCAATCCTGCAGCCGCCCAAGGGTTCCGACCGGGAATCCGTGATCCAGAACGCAGTGCGGGTCAGCCGGATCATCGGCAGCCCCGGCTACCCGGCGAGCGAGGAACGGCTGCGTGCCGACGCGATCGAGGGCTACGACCGCAGCTACTACCCGGCCGGGGTGGGCAGGCATTTCGCGGCGATCCTCGGCAGCGGCAGCCTGCGCCGCTACGACCGTCAGATCACCGCGCCGACCGTGGTCATCCACGGCAAGGCCGACAAACTCATGCGGCCGTCCGGCGGACGGGCGATCGCCCGAGCCATCCCGCACGCTCGTCTGGTGCTCTTCGACGGCATGGGCCACGACCTCCCCGAACCGCTCTGGGACGACATCGTCGGCGAACTGAAGACCACGTTCGCCGAACACTATTGACATCTAACGTTTTCAGCTACCGGGGCGACCGGCCCCACCACCGGATCATCTTCGCGTAGACCTCGACGGACTCCTCGATCCGGGACACGCTGCACCACTCGTCGGTCTGATGGGCCTGCGTGGGCTCACCCGGCCCGTAGAGGATGACAGGCACGCCGAGCGCCGGGCCGAAGACCGAGGCGTCGGTGAAGTAGTTCATCGTCATCTTGCCGGTGGCGCCCAGCCCTAGCTCGTGCAGCAGTTCGCTGACCCAGGAATCCCGGACCGGGGTCAGCACCGAGGGCAGATCGAGGTCGACGACCACGTCGGCGCCGGCGGAAGTGGCCGCGACCGCCCGGACCAGTTCCAACGCGTCGTCGCGGGAGAAGGCATCGGTGAGCCGGATGTCGAGTTGGGCCGTGCAGGAATCGGGGACGATGTTGCGGGCGACTCCGCCGGAGATCGTGGTGACGGTCAGCGTCGGCCGGCCGAGTTCCCCCTCCGCGGAGGCGCTGATGTCCCGCTGCAGGACGCCGGCGAGCACCCGGGTCATCCTGTCGATCGCGTTGACGCCGAGTTCGGGCGCCGAGGCGTGGGCTGATCGCCCCGACGCCGACAGGGTCACCCACAGCACGCCCTTGTGCCCCACCGCAACTCGGCCTGCGGTCGGCTCGCCGACCACCACCGCCCCGATCCGGCCCAGGTTCGGCAGCAACGCGCGGGCGCCCTGGCAGCCGGACTCCTCGGCGCCGGTCAGTGCCAGCACGATGTCGCCGCGACCGTGGTAGCCGGCCGCCGCGGCCTCGAAGGCGACCAGCATCGCGGCCACCCCGCCCTTCATGTCCGAGGCACCGCGGCCGTGCAACCGGTCGCCGACGATGTCGCCGCTGCGCACCTCGCGGGTCCACGGCTGATGCCCGGCGGCGACGGTGTCCAGGTGCCCGGACAACATCAACGCCGGTGCCGACGAGTCCCGGCCCGGCAGCCGGGCCAGCAGGTTGGCCCGGCCGGCGGCGAAGGGCAGGACCTCGACGGGGATGGCCTGGGCGTGCAGCCGGGCCGCGAGCTGTTCGGCCACCGCCTGTTCGCCCCCGGGCGGGTTGACGGTGTCGGTGCGCACCAGTTCCCGGGCCAGCGCGACCACCTCGCTCGTCGGCACCGCTTCGATCTCGGCGACGCGACGTCGGTCAGACATGATCTTCTCCTCAGCGCGACAACGCATTTCGTTCGGTGCAGGACCGCTGCCACCCCGCCCCCCAGGACGGAAACCGCATGATCTCCGGTACAGCCAATCCCCGGTGAAGTTCGAAATTGTTCGTATCGGTGATCGATACTACCGGAATTTCTCATCACAGCTCCAGACTTATCCATAAATTGCCATCACCGCCGGGCGGAAATCGCTGACCGGCGGCGTCGGCCGACGTAGAGTGACCCGGTGCCGCCGCATCTGGACGACAGCGACCTCGACCTGATCGCCGCGCTCCAGCACGCACCCCGGGCCACCCACAGCGCGTTGGCCGAGGCCCTGGGCATGTCGGAGAAGACCGTGAGCCGCCGGCTGCGCCGCCTCACCCACGACGGCGTAATGAGGGTGATCACCGAAGCCGATCTGACCCGGTTCTCCGACAGCACCCCCGTGCACGTCGAGATCGAGTGCGCCGCCGGCGCCACCGGCCGCGTGCTCGACGAGCTCGCCCGTCGCTCCGACGTCCGGTTCGCGGCGATCACCACCGGCCAGTCCGAGATCATCTGCGAACTGTTCCCCGCCACCCGGTCGGCGCGCGCGCACGTGTTGATCGACGACCTCCCAGCGATCGACGGGGTGTTGCGCACCCGATCGCACATCGTGCTGCGGACCTACCGCACCGCCAGCGAGTGGCGCCTCGACCGTCTCGACCCCAGCATCGTCGAGCGGCTCAGCGCATCGACACCGCGGCCGGCAAACGGGTTTCCGAAGCCGTCGGACAACGAGATCGCCGTGGCGGCGGCACTGACCGACAACGCCAGGGCGTCCGCGGCCACCCTGGCGCACACCACCGGGCTGCCCGACTCCACGGTGTACCGCATCACGAACACCCTGTTCGCCCGGGGACTGGTCAGCGCCCGCGTCGACGTGGAACCCGAACTCCTGGGTTACCACCTGGAAGTCCTGCTGTGGCTGGCGGTGCGCCCGGGCGCCACCGAGGAGCTCGCGGGTGCGCTGATCGAGCATCCGAACCTGCGCTACGTGACCCGCATCGCCGGCTCGTGGCAATTGCTCGGCCAGGCGGTCTTCGTCGACGAGGCGTCGCTGCAGGCCTTTCTCGTGGATTTCCTCGAGCAACGCCCGGACGTCGACCGTTTCGACCTCTCGGTGATCCTGAAAGTCGCCAAGCGCTATTGGATCCCCCGCCGGAACAGCACGTTGCGATGACCTTGTGCAGGACCTTGTGCAGGACCTTGTGCAGGACGTTGAGTAGCACCTTGTGCAGCCAAACCCGTTGGCAATCCGCCACTTTCGACCAGCAACGCCACCATCGGTCCCCGCGGACACTCGACGCCTGTCAAGTCGCCGGCCCGGCACCTCCGCCGGCGGAAGTCGTTGACGCTCACGTCAATCCCGGGAGGCGGCGTGACGGGCCGTCGGCAAGCCCCGGGTCGGTGCCACCGGGGCGTTACGGGGCGCCGGCAAACCCCAGTTCACCTGCGGATTCTCGCCCGTCGGACCCTGTCGACCCAGCGCGTCGGGGTGCCGGAGGTGCCACCGGTCGTTCCGGCGCTAGTGTGGACGCTTCAGACGTGCGTTTACAGACAGTCGAGCCGCGCGTTCGATACCGTCTCCAACAGCGTGGAATGAAGCGGACAGGAAGAACATGGCTGATAAACCCACCGACACGAAGGACATGACTCCTCATTTCGAGGACATCCAGGCGCACTACGACCTCTCGGACGATTTTTTCGGCGTCTTCCAGGACCCGACCCGCAAGTACAGCTGCGCGTTCTTCACCGGACCGAACGTCACGCTGTCGGAGGCGCAGATCGCCAACGTCGACCAGCACCTGGACCGGCTCGAGCTGAAACCCGGCATGACGCTGCTCGAGGTGGGCTGCGGCTGGGGCCTGACGTTGCAACGCGCGATGGAGAAGTACGACGTCAACGTCATCGGGCTGACCCTGTCGAAGAACCAGAAGGCGTACTGCGACCAGCTGCTGGCCAAACTCGACACCGAACGCACCTTCGACGTGCGGCTGGAGGGCTGGGAGCAGTTCCGCTCCCCCGTCGACCGGATCGTGTCCATCGAGGCGTTCGAGCACTTCGGTTTCGAGCGCTATGACGACTTCTTCAAGACCTGCTACGACATCCTCCCCGAAGAGGGCCGGATGACCATCCAGAGCAGCGTCGGCTACCACCCCTACGATCTGGCCGAACGCGGGAAGAAGCTGACCTTCGAACTGGCCCGGTTCATCAAGTTCATGATCACCGAGATCTTCCCCGGCGGCCGGCTGCCCACCACCCAGATGATGGTCGAGCACGGCGAGAAAGCCGGGTTCGTGGTGCCGGAGACGCTGTCGCTGCGCAACCACTACATCAAGACGCTCGGCATCTGGGCCGACCGGTTGGAGCAGAACAAGGAGGCGGCCATCGCCGCCACCGACGAGGAGAACTACCACCGCTACATGCGGTATCTGAAGGGCTGTCAGTACTACTTCATCGACGAGAGCATCGACGTCAGCCTGGTGACCTACCTCAAGCCTGCCGTGGCTGCCTGAGACTCCCGACGAGAAGAATCCCCCGCACGCCTGAATGCGGGGGATTCCTCATGTCGGCCGTCAGGCCGCAGCTGGGGTTTCGTCGTCGCTGGTGGTGTCATTCTCGGACGCCGGCGTCGCATCGGATGCGTCATCGCCGGAATTGGTCTCGGTCTCGTCGGGATCGGTCCCCTCGTCCTCGTCTTCGATGACCTCGTCGCCGACGTCGGTGACCTCGTCCTCGTCCTCGGTGACGTCCTCGGTGACGTCCTCGTTCTCGGTGACGTCCTCGGTGACGTCCTCGTCCTCGGTGACGTCCTCGATCACCTCATCGGTCACGGTGTCTTCGGTGGTGCCCTCCTCCGTGACGACCTCCTCGGTAACCGTCTCCTCGGTGGCTGTCTCCTCGGTGGCTGTCTCCTCGGTGACCGTTTCCTCCTCGCCGGTGGCGGTCTCCTCATCAGCCACGGTTCCGTCAGCCGCGGTCTCATCAGCTAGGGTCTCGTCGTCGACCAGGGCGAGGCTGCGCGCCTTGATGCCCTGCTCCTGCTCCGGATCCGGGATGAAGTTCCTGACGAAGGCCTCCACCCCCTTCACCGCGGCGACCGCGAAGTCGATGCCCACCTTGATCCAGTTCTGGAACAGCTTGAACGGCAGGATCGACAGCGGGCGGGTCACCCCGGGATCACCGCTCCAGTCGAATCCGAGGTCGACGGCCACCTTCAGCATCGGCTCGACCAGGTCGATGAACGGGTCGGCCAGCGACCCGAGACCGATGGACGTCGTCAGCGACCGGACCAGATCGGTCAGCGGCAGCGACGTCGCCGGGATCATGATGTAGGTGTTGCCGTGTTGGTCGGTGCGGCAATTGCCCGGGTTCGCAGTGCAATCCAGTTGTTCGGCCAGCGTGTCGACGTCGTAGCCGTAGGGCAGGGTTCCCTGCGGGTTGTTGCCGTTGGGCAACAGGTAGAGGCCGTGCACGGTGTCCAGCGCGGCCACCATGTTCAACAGCGCCAGCGGATTGCCCCAGTACAGCGGCGCGTACACCACCGGGTCGTACTCGAAACCGATTGCGGTCTGGGTGATGCCGTTGTCCACCGGCATGCCCGGCACGAACGACAGGTCCAGGATCGGCACCGGGTCGCCGAGCAGGAAACGCAGCCAGGCCAGGCGCTGCCACAGCCCGCCGTCGGGGTTCTCGATCCCGCCGATGGTGACCACCTTCAGCCGATCCTTCACCGACTGAGGAAGATCCAGACCCTCCAGTTCGGTGAGGGCGTCAGCAACCACCGCCCCGCCCTGCGAATACCCGAAGATGTACACCTGCTCGGCGGAGTCCTCACCGAGGAACGGGGACAGGTTCTCGAGCAGGTTCTCGGTGCCGATCCCGACCGACTCGTTCCACTTCGCGCAGCGGCCCGTCACACACCACCCCGGGATGAACGTGATCGGCCAGAACGACGCCGGATAGTTGATCCCGATGAGATCGGGGTCGTCACAGTCCTCGACGCAGGCGAGATCTATGTAACGGCTCCAAGCGTTTTGGAGGTAGTTCTCCACATTGTTGGCATTCGGGGTTCCGGTGCCGGGGACGATCAACGCGGTGGCCCCCAGCGCCAGCGCCGAGCAGAACGCCGACGCGATCCCCAGAGCCATCGCGGTGAGCAGGGAAAGAAACGCGACGATCAGCGCACGTGCCTGGTTACGCATCCTCTAACGATCACACAACACCGCAGTGACCGCTCCCGAACCAGCAAACTCGACAATGCCACTGGCAAATGCGGCTTTGCGCCTCGGGGTCCGGTTGCCGCCCAACCTCACCCATCACCGTTCAGCACGGCGCAGAAGCGCCTGCTCCCAACGATTTCCAGAAATATTTCGAAGATGCCGCCCGACACCGTGACCGAAGTGTTATGTTGCTGGTGGAGTGCTCCTCGGCCACCGTTTCGGGGTTTGAAGCGGGGGATGACAGCGTCGATCTCCGGCCTGTAGAGCCGACCCAGTGTTCGTGGGGGGCGGTGGCGTCGGCCAGGCCGGATCCTGCGGTGACCGAGGAGCACTCAACAAGCTTCTACAGGAGAGAACCCCCGTACCGAATCGGCGCGGGGGTTCTCCATTTTCAGTTCTGCGGGCCTACTGACCTACTCCGCCGGCTCGATGGTCGGATCCGGCTCCGCCTACTCCTCCGGCTCGATGGTCGGATCCGGCTCCGCCTACTCCTCCGGCTCGATGGTCGGATCCGGCTCCGCCTACTCCTCCGGCTCGATGGTCGGATCCGGCTCCGCCTACTCCTCCGTGAAATTCCGGGTGACCGCCGGGTCCACCGGGATCCCCGGGCCGGTCGTCGTCGAGACGGTGACCTTCTTCAGGTAACGCCCCTTCGACGACGACGGCTTCGCGCGCAGGATCTCGTCCAGCGCCGCGCCGTAGTTCTCCGCGAGGGCCTTCTCGTCGAACGAGGCCTTGCCGATGACGAAGTGCAGGTTGGCCTGCTTGTCGACGCGGAAGTTGATCTTGCCGCCCTTGATGTCGGACACCGCCTTGGCGACATCCGGGGTGACGGTTCCGGTCTTCGGGTTCGGCATCAGGCCGCGCGGGCCCAGGATGCGGGCGATCCGGCCGACCTTGGCCATCTGGTCCGGGGTGGCGATCGCGGCGTCGAAGTCGAGGAACCCGCCCTGGATCTTCTCGATCAGGTCGTCGCTGCCGACGACGTCGGCGCCGGCGGCAGTCGCCTGCTCGGCCTTGTCCCCCACGGCGAACACCGCGACGCGCGCGGTCTTGCCGGTGCCGTTGGGCAGGTTGACGGTGCCGCGCACCATCTGATCGGCCTTGCGCGGATCGACACCGAGGCGGATCGCGACCTCGACGGTGGCGTCCTGCTTCTTCGATGACGTCTCCTTGGCCAGCCGCGCCGCCTCGATCGGGCTGTACAGCCGGGTCTTGTCGACCTTCTCGGCCGCTTCGCGGTAAGCCTTGCTGGTCTTGCTCATTGTGGTTCTCCTTGTTCAGAGTTCGTGGTCGTCCGGGCCGATGCCAGCCCTGCCACGGGGTTCGTGCGACGAGCGTGCACTGAAGGTAGTCAACGGCCCTTCGCCACTACCGTCACTGCACGCTCGCGGGATGCGGTCTGGTCGATCCGCAAGCTACTCGACTGCGGTCTGGTCGATCCGCAAGCTACTCGACAGTGATCCCCATCGACCGGGCGGTGCCGGCGATGATCTTGGCCGCCGCGTCGATGTCGTTGGCGTTGAGGTCTTCCTTCTTGGTCTCGGCGATCTCGCGCACCTGATCCCAGGTCACCTTGGCGACCTTGGTCTTGTGCGGCTCACCGGAGCCCTTCTGCACACCGGCCGCCTTGAGCAGCAGCTTGGCCGCCGGCGGGGTCTTCAGCGCGAACGTGAAGGTGCGGTCCTCGTAGACGGTGATCTCCACGGGGATGACGTTGCCGCGCTGCGACTCGGTCGCGGCGTTGTACGCCTTGCAGAACTCCATGATGTTGACGCCGTGCTGGCCGAGCGCAGGCCCGACCGGCGGGGCAGGGTTGGCCTGCCCGGCCTGGATCTGCAGCTTGATCAGCCCGGCGACCTTCTTCTTCGGGGGCATTCGGGGTGTTTCCTTTCTAGTGGGCTCGCGCCCGTTAAATCTTGGCGACCTGGGTGAAGGTCAACTCGACGGGGGTCTCGCGACCGAAGATCGACACCAGGACCTTGAGCTTCTGCTGCTCGGCGTTGACCTCGCTGATGGACGCCGGCAGCGTCGCGAACGGCCCGTCCATGACGGTGACCGATTCGCCGACCTCGAAGTCGACCTCGATGGCGGGCCGCTCGATGCCGCCGGTCTCCGATGTCGCAGCCGCCGCGGCCGACGAAGCCGCCTTGCCGGCCTTCTTCGCCGGGCCCTGCGGCAGCAGGAACTTCACCACGTCGTCCAGCGACAGCGGCGACGGCCGCGACGTCGCGCCGACGAAGCCGGTCACGCCCGGGGTGTTGCGCACCGCGCCCCACGATTCGTCGTTGAGCTCCATGCGGACCAGGATGTAGCCGGGCAGCACCTTGCGGTTGACCTGCTTGCGCTGGCCGTTCTTGATCTCGGTGACCTCTTCGGTGGGCACCTCGACCTGGAAGATGTAGTCGCCGACGTCCAGGTTCTGCACGCGGGTCTCGAGGTTGGCCTTCACCTTGTTCTCGTAGCCGGCGTAGGAGTGGATGACGTACCACTCGCCCGGCTTGCTGCGCAGCTCCCGCTTGAGCGCGACCGCGGGGTCCTCGTCCTCGTCGACGGCGGGCTCGGCAGCCTCCTCGCCCTCATCCGATGCGGCCTCATCCGAAGCGGCCTCATCCGAAGCGGCCTCGTCGGAAGCGGCCTCGTCGGAAGTGGCGTCGTCGTCAGCGATGTCGTCGGCAGCGGTGTCGTCAGCGGCGTCAGCCTCGGTCTCGGCTGCGGCGTTGGTCTCGTCGACCTCGATGGTGTCGACGGTGTCACCCGAAGGCGCTGGGCCGTCGAAGCTAGTCACGTGTCAGGTCCTCTCTGATTTTCACTGTTCCGCGCTGTCCGACCCCGTCGGTCAGCCGAACACCACCATCACGAGCTTGGCCAGACCGAGGTCGGTCAACCCGATCAGCGCCACCATGAACGCCAGGAACAGCAGCACGACGGTCGTGTAGCTGACCATCTGCTTGCGGTTCGGCCAGATGACCTTGCGCAGCTCGCCGACCACTTCCCGCAGGTAGTTGATGACGAACAGGATGGGGTTGCGTGATGGCCCGTCCTTGGGCTTCTTGGCCGCCTTGCCGGTCTTGGCACGCTTGCGGCCCTTGGTGTCGCCGCCGTCCTTGGCATCGGCGCTGTCGGTCTGCGGCTCGGCGGCGGCGTCGTCGGCTTCGACGGCGCGCCGGGACCGCTTACCGGTCGGCCGCAGCGGCCGGGTCACCACGGCCGTCTGACCGCCGGTGTCACCACTGTCCGTGTCGGCGCCAGTGTCTGCGGAGCCGGCACCTTCGCGCTCGTCGCTCACCGCATGCCCTTCCTTGGTTTGTGTGGGGTCACCTTCCAGTGTCCACACTTGTCGAGTATTCAGTTGCAGGGGCGACAGGACTTGAACCTGCAACCTGCGGTTTTGGAGACCGCTGCTCTGCCAGTTGAGCTACGCCCCTTCACGAGGTTCGGGGCCCACACAATTTGCGCGCTCCCCGTACGGTCGTCAGTGCCGACGGACAGCGCGCTTAAACTGGGAAAACCCCGAGGTCCGAGTGTAGCGCGCCGTGGGTCGGAGTTACTAATCCGCGTCGGTGTGCACGACGGGCTTGCGCAGCACCTGACCGGTCTCGGGATCCCAGCCCGCCGAGATCGAGTTGTCGCCCTCGTGCCCCATCAGCGTCGTGAAGGACTCCATCACGATCTCGCCGGTTTGGTCGGTCAGCACGTTGCGGGTGGTCACGATGTCGGCGCCGAACCGCTCGTCGACGGTCTGGATGTACATCGTGCCGGTGAGCTGATCACCCTCCTTGATCGGCCGGCGGAACAGGAACCTCTGGTCCACCTGGACGATCTGCATCGTCTCGAAGCCCACGTCGACGTGCTGGAAGAAGTGCCGCTGGATCATCACCGCGAAGATCGACATGAACGTCGGCGGCGCGATCAGGCCGGGATGGCCGAGCTGCCGGGCGGCGTCCACGTCGTGGCTGGCCGGGTCGAAGGCCTTGACGGAGGCGGCGTACTGGCGGATCTGTTCGCGCCCGACGACGAACACGTCCGGGTACTTCCAAACCATCCCGCGGATATCGGTCTTGAGAGCCATCAGCGATCCCCGCGCCTACGCCAGCTTCGCGATCGCCACGGCGCGGCCGAAGATCTTCTTGCCGCCCGAGGTGGCGTTCAGCGCGATCACGACGGACTTGGTCTCGGGGTCGGCGGACTTCACCCGACCGTTGAAGACGATCTGGGCACCCACGCCGTCGTTGGGCACCGGCACCACCGCGGTGAACCGGACGTTGTACTCGGTGACCGCGGCCGGGTCACCGACCCATTCGGTGACGTACCCGCCGCCCAGCCCCATCGTCAGCATGCCGTGGGCGATCGCGGTGTCGAGGCCGACCTGCTTGGCGATCTCGTCGTCCCAGTGGATCGGGTTGAGGTCACCGGACACCCCGGCGTAGTTGACCAGGTCGGCCCGCGTCAGCGGGATCACCCTCTCGGGCAGCTGGTCGCCGACGTTGACCGAACTGAATTCACGCAGTGCCATCTGTGAAGCCACTTTCTCCGTCTTCTTCGCTACGCCCCGCGAGCGTGGTGTAGCTCTCCTGAACGACATCGCCGTTCTCGTTGCTGACGATGTTCTTGGTGACGATGATGTCGGTGCCGTGGGCCTGGCGGACCGAGTCCACCCACACGTCGCAGTAGAGCTTGTCGCCGGCCTTGATCGGGCGGACGAACTTGAGCGCCTGGTCGACCTGGACGATCTTGGCGTCGGCGATCGCGATGTTGTTGGCGGCGAACATCGCCGACTGGGCCTGATAGCCGAACACCGAGATGAAGGTCAGCGGCGCGAGCAGGGCGTCGTGGCCCAGTTCTGCGGCGACCGATTCGTCGAAGAAGGCGGGATCGTCGTTCTTGACGGCGGTGGCGTACTCGCGGATCTTTTCCCGACCGACGACGTAGTGGTCGGGGTAGCGGTAATGCGTCCCGACGACCTTATCGAGAAACGACACGAGTGATGAACCTACCTAGTCGGGCTAATCACCGTGACATCGTGGGTGCGGGGAGCCCGGGTCGGAGCGCTCAGCGCGACTCTTTGTGGGCCTGGTGCTTGCCGCAGTTCGGGCAGAACTTCTTGATCTCGAGCCGGTCGGGATCGTTGCGACGGTTCTTCTTCGTGATGTAGTTGCGGTGCTTGCACACCTCGCACGCCAAAGTGATCTTCGGCCGTACGTCGGTACTGGAGGCCACGTCAGTCGTTCCTTCTCGCGTTCGTCTTGCTCTTGTAGCGGTGGGGGGGCTCGATCCCCCGACCTCACGATTATGAGTCGTGCGCTCTAACCAGCTGAGCTACACCGCCGTGACGGTGCCGCCGCTCGGGGCGTCCACCGAGCCCCCTAACGGAATCGAACCGTTGACCTTTTCCTTACCATGGAAACGCTCTGCCGACTGAGCTAAGGGGGCCTTCTTCGTGCTGAAGCCCACCGCGGAGCGATGGGCCTTAAAGAGGGTACATTCTCTCGGTTTCCTAAGCCAAACCGCAGGTCCCCAGCGGCGTCATCGGACCCTGAACGCCCTCGCCACGGCTGCGACTGCCTACGCTGACGGGCATGGCCGACGCGGACCGTCTCTACTTCCGGCAGCTGCTCTCGGGTCGCGACTTCGCGGCCGGTGACATGATCGCCCAGCAGATGCGCAACTTCGCCTACCTGATCGGGGACCGCCAGACCGGCGACACCGTGGTCGTCGACCCGGCCTACGCGGCCCAGGATCTGGTGGACGCGCTGGAGGCCGACGGCATGCACCTGTCCGGGGTGCTGGTCACCCACCACCATCCCGACCACGTCGGGGGCTCGATGATGGGCTTCCAGCTCAAGGGCCTGGCCGAGCTGCTGGAGCGGGTCAGCGTGCCGGTGCACGTCAACACCCATGAGGCGGACTGGGTGTCGCGGGTCACCGGCATCGCGCCGAGCGAGCTGACCAGCCACCAGCACGGCGACAAGGTCAACGTCGGCGCCATCGACATCGAGCTGCTGCACACCCCCGGCCACACCCCGGGCAGCCAGTGCTTCCTGGTGGACGGCCGGCTGGTCGCCGGGGACACCCTGTTCCTGGAGGGATGCGGGCGCACCGACTTCCCCGGCGGCGACGTCGACGACATGTTCCGCAGCCTGCAGGCGTTGGCCCAGCTGTCCGGGGACCCGACGGTGTTCCCCGGGCACTGGTATTCCGCCGAGCCGAGCGCGGCGCTGTCGGAGGTTCGGCAGACCAACTACGTGTACCGGGCCAGCAACCTGGACCAGTGGCGCATGCTGATGGGCGGCTGACCCCCGCTCCATGATCAGTCACCTAGCTCAGCTACGGAATTCGTGGCGCGAGCCGGTGCTTGGGCCGGAATTCCGAAGCCGGTAACCGGACGAACCGGGGCAAACCGCAGACACCGCCGGTGCGGATCTGGCAAACTCGGATTTCAGCGCAGTCCGCCACTCACGTCGGGGGTCCTCGTGAAGAACATCGCGCTGTGTTTCGACCATGTCCGCGACCGCACCGGGTCGGCGGGGAGCGGGAACACAGCAGCGATCGCCACCCTGCTCGGCGCCGCCGACGACCAGATCGTCTGGACCGCCACGCCGCCCGCGAACCCGACTGCGCACCGGTTCGCTGTGCGCCGCCACCACCGCCCCGAGTTCGCCACCGCCCGCACCGCGGTGGCCGGCGCCTACGAATTCCTGGTCGACTGCTGGGAACCCGGCGATCGGCTCTACCTGTTCGGCGCGGGCCGCGGTGGGGTGGCCGCGCTGGCGCTGGCCCGGCTACTGGGCACCGTCGGCGTGCTGCGCGGCACCGATCTGACCGGCTGGACGGCCGCGGAGTTCCGCGAGTACGTGCTGAACACCTACGCGATGCCGCGCACCCGGCGCGACGCCGCGGACTGGCGGCGCATCGGCCGCCTGGCTGCCGACCTGGCCGGACGCCGCGACGTCGCCGTCGAGGTCGCCTACCTCGGGCTGTGGGACACCGTCGCGGTGCCGGGGGCGAGCGCCGGGTGGTGCGGCAACGTCGCTGCGGTCCGGCACGCGGTCGCCATCGACGGCGGGATCGGGCCGTTCGCCGTGCAGCGGCTGGAGCCGGCCCCCACCGTCGAGGAGGTCTGGTTCCACGGCGCGCACTGCGACGTCGTCGGCGCGCACAACGCATGCGCTCCGCTGGCCGGCATCGCGCTGGACTGGGTGCTCGACGGCGCCGTCAAAGCCGGTGCCACCCTTGGGGTTCCGGCATCGCAGCGGATCCCGGCGGCTGATGTCGCCGACGCGCTGTCCGGCAGCGCGCACCCGCTGCCGCTGCGCCGGTTGCCGGCCGACGCGGCGGTGCACGCCAGCGTGGAGAGTTATCTGCGGATCCACCCGTCGTACTGGCGCCGGCTGCCCGCGCACGTGCGCTGGGCCGACCTGGAATGGGCGGCGCGCGCCGAGCGTCTGCTGGCGGCGCCGCCCGCGCCGGTTGTCGCGCCGGTGCTCGCCGGCGCCCCCTCCTGATCCGGCGCTGTCCCCAGACCTACCTCAGGCCTACTTCCAGGCCGAGCCGATCCCGCACTCCCACAGGCCCATCTTCGGGATCCCGCTGGTCGGCTTCGCGCGACGCCTGCGGGCGCTGCGGTCGGATTCCACATGTTCGGCGGGGCGCTTCCGTTTCGCACGCATCGCAGTTCCTTCGTCCGGGGCGCGGCGACCCCTCGTCGCCGCGCTGGAACGAAACGCTAGGGACGCCGCCGGGCCGGGTCGTGCGTAGTCGGCTACTCCACTTCGGCACGGGCGATGCCAAACCCGGCTAGGTAGTCGCGCGGGCCCCACGTTAGGTTCGTCCGATGACCGTGGCCTACACACTCTCCGAGAACGTGGCGACCATCAGCCTGGACGACGGCAAGGTCAACGTCCTGGGACCGAAGATGCAAGCCGCCATCAACGAGGCGCTGGACCGCGCCGAGGCCGACTCCGCCAAGGCCGTGGTGTTGGCCGGCAACACCCGGGTGTTCTCCGGCGGCTTCGACCTGGCGGTGTTCCAATCCGGGGATCCCGAGGCGTCGCTCGGGATGCTCGCCGGCGGTTTCGAATTGGCGCTGCGCACGCTGACGTTCCCGGTGCCGGTGATCATCGCCGCGACCGGGCCCGCCATCGCCATGGGCTCGTTCCTGCTGTTGTCCGGCGACCACCGGGTCGGCGCGCCGAAGTCGCGCTGCCAGGCCATCGAGGTGGCCATCGGCATGGTCATCCCGCAGCCGGCGATCGAGCTGATGCGGTTCCGGCTCACCCCGGCGGCCTTCCACCGCGGCGCCGCGCTGGCGTCCACCTACGTCGGCGACGAGGCCGTCGCCGCCGGCTGGCTCGACGAGATCGTGGAAACCGACCAGGTCCTCACCCGCGCCCAGCAGGTCGCGGGTGAGGCGGCCACCACGCTGCACGCCCACGCCCACCTGGCCACCAAGCTCAAGGCCCGCAAGAACGTGATCGACGCGCTGCGCACCAGCATCGACGGACTGCCCGCCGAACTCGCCGGCGGCTGACGTTCCGACTCCGCCGCAGCGGCCCCACCCCGGATCCGGGGTGGGGCCGCTGCCGTGTTGCGGCCATGTTGCGGCGGTGAGCTCCCCCTAACGCGTTCGTATTCCATCGCTAACCACTGCGCAACCGGCGCGGCCTGTAATCGAAAGCAGCCGAAAGCTCTGTCGGCCCCGCAGGCAACGCCGCCGCGAGCCCTCGAACACCCACCGAATCCCGGGAGCCCCCATGTCTTTTGACGACACCATCGCCGAGAACATCAAGACCTCGCTCGCCGAGATCCCGCACCCGTCGCTGCCCAAGGGCTCCAACATCTACGGCGGGACCAAGATCTTCCCGGACTACAAGGCCGAGAACGGGGAGACCTACTTCACCCTGGTGCACGGCATCGCCCACGAGTCGTCGGTCAGCTTCGTCGCGGTGCTGCAGGCCACCAGGGCGCTGCGCAAGGGCTTCGAATCGGCGATCTACTTCTACGGCCCCGGCGCCATCAACTGCCTTGCCACCCGCGGATTTCCGACCACCGGAGACTCCGGCTTCCCGGGTGAGCAGAACATCAACGACGCGCTGGGCACGTTCATCAGCGAGGGCGGCACGGTGTTCTGCTGCCGGTTCGGGCTGGCGCTGCACGGCGGCCGCGAGGAGGACCTGATCGAGGGCGTCATCCCGGCCCATCCGCTCGACGTGCAGGACGCGATCATCCACTACGCGCGCAAGGGCGCCATCATCAACTCCACGTACATGGTGTAGCGACGATGACCACACTCGCTGCGGTCTCGGCGAACTTCACCAGGGACCTGGACCAGAACTTTGCGTTGATCGCGTCGCTGGTGGCCGAGGCGCGGAGCAGGGGCGTCGACCTGCTCGCGCTGCCGGAGGCCGCCCTCGGCGGGTACCTGTCGTCGCTGGGCAACCACGGCGACACGATCAGGACCACCACCCGGTCGCTGCCGCCGGCGCTCCGACTCGACGGCCCCGAGCTCGCCCGGGTGCAGGAACTCGCGGGCGATCTGTTGGTCGCGATCGGGTTCTGCGAGCTCGCCGACGACGGCCGGACCCGGTACAACGCCGCGGCGCTGCTGGACGGGTCGACGATCTACGGCTCCTACCGCAAGGTGCACCAGCCGCTCGGGGAGGGCATGTCGTACTCGGCGGGGTCGAGCTACGGCGTGTTCGACACCCCGGTGGGCCGGGTCGGGCTGCAGATCTGTTACGACAAGGCGTTTCCCGAGGCGGCCCGGGTGATGGCCCTGCAGGGCGCGCAGGTCATCGTGAGCCTGTCGGCGTGGCCGGCGGCGCGCACCGCGACGGCCGAGAACCTGCAGGAGGATCGGTGGACCTACCGGTTCAACCTGTTCGACAGTGCCCGCGCACTGGACAACCAGGTGTTCTGGGTGGCGTCCAACCAGAGCGGTACCTTCGGCTCGCTGCGCTACGTCGGCAACGCCAAGATCGTCGATCCGGGCGGGAACGTCTTGGCCACAACGCTTCTGGACAGCGGCATGGCAGTCGCCGAGGTCGACATCGACGCCACCTTCCGCACCATGCGGGCCGGGATGTTCCACCTGCGTGACCGCAGACCCGACGTGTACGGCGCGGTGGCCGCCACCGACGCCGACGCGGGATGGCGGGAGCCGGCCCATGCCTGAGATGACATTCCAGGTCCGCTGGCCCGACGGGGCCGCCCAGCACTGCTATTCGCCGAGCCTGGTGATGCACGACTATCTGCGCGTCGGCGCCGACTACACCGTCGCCGAGTTCGTGGACCGCACCGGGCGGGCGCTGGCCGAGGCCAGCGACCGGGTGCGCGCCAAGTACGGTTTCGCGTGCACGTCGGCGGCGGCCACCGCCGAGCAGATCGCCCACGCGGCCGCCCGCTACCCCGCCGCCGCGGTGGTGCGGGTGGTGGCGATGGACCCCGCCCCGGTGCCGTCATGACCGCCGCGCACGTCCCGGTCGCGATCGTCGGCGGCGGCCAGGCCGGCCTGTCGGTCAGCTGGTACCTGGTCCGCGCCGGCGTCGAGCATGTGGTTCTGGAGGCCCGGACCCCGGTGCACGCCTGGGCCGACAGCCGTTGGGACAACTTCACTCTCGTCACCCCGAACTGGCACTGCCAACTGCCCGGGTACCGCTACGACGGCCCCGACCCCGACGGGTTCATGACCCGCGACGAGGTGCTGGCCTGGCTGGCCGGCTGGTTGGACACCTTCTCCGCGCCGGTACGCAACCACACCCGCGTCACCCGGCTGCGGCACGGCACCACAGGCGGTTTCGAGTTGTCGCTGCAGACCGGAGCCGGCGTGGAGACCCTGACCGCCGAGCACGTCGTGATTGCCACGGGCGGCTATCCGCTGCCGGTGCTGCCGCCGTTCGCCGGTTCGCTCGCGCCGTCGGTCACCCAGCTGCACTCCGAGCAGTACCGCAACGCCGGCCAGCTGCCCGACGGGGCGGTGCTGGTGGTCGGCACCGGGCAGTCGGGCACCCAGATCGCCGAGGACCTGCACCTGGCCGGCCGGCAGGTGCACCTGGCAGTCGGCAACGCGCCCCGGGTAGCCCGGTTCTACCGCGGCCGCGACTGCATGACATGGCTGGCCGAGATGGGTCTGTACGACAGGCCGGCGGCCGAATACCCCGGCGGCAGCGCGGCCATCGAGAAGACCAACCACTACGTCACCGGCCGCGACGGCGGCCGTGACATCGATCTGCGCCGGTTCGCCACCGAGGGGATGCGGCTCTACGGCAGCCTCGCCGACGGCCACGGCTCGGTGCTGCGGTTCGCCCCGACGCTGCGCGAGGCGCTCGACCAGGCCGACTCGGTGTACAACTCGATCTGCGCCGACATCGACGCCCACATCGACCGCACCGGCGCCGACGCCGGCCCACCGAGCCGGTACACCCCGGTGTGGGAGCCCGAAACCGAAACCACCACACTGGATCTGGTGGCCGAGCGAGTGACCAGCATCGTCTGGGCCATCGGGTACCGGCCGGACTACCGCTGGATCGAGGCCAGCGCGTTCGACGGGGCCGGGCGCCCGATGCAGAACCGGGGCATCACCACGGTGCCCGGCCTGAGCTTCGTCGGGCTGCCCTGGATGCACACCTGGGGATCGGGCCGGTTCCTGGGCATCGACCGCGACGCCGAGCACGTCGCGGCCGCCATCGCCGATTCCACCCACACGACGTCAGCGCTGCGGCTGGCGGTCGGGGGCTGAGACCACCATGACCGCCTGCCACCGCGAAGGACCACGATGACCCCACCGCCCGCCACCTCCACCCGAGTCGACCTCGCCCTGCTCGGCATCCGCGGCCGGCCCCCACTGAGCCGCGGTGCCGGCGCCGGGCCCTCCGACGACGGCCACCTGGTGATCAACGGCCGCGACGCCGCGATCCCACGGAACCCGCTCAGCCCGTTCGCCTTCGACGGTGATCGGGTGCTCTACGACGGCCACGACACCGGTCTGGACGTACAGGTGATCGACCGGCCGAGGTTCTACGACCTGACCACCGTCGACGGGGTGCCGTACGAAAAGCTGGCCCGGCTGCACGGGCGCAGCGTGCTGGCCACCACCGTGGTGCAGACCTGCGTGCGCTACGCCGAGCAGCGGTGCCGGTTCTGCTCCATCGAGGAGTCGCTGCGCGCCGGGGCCACCACCGCGGTGAAACGGCCGTCCGAGCTCGCCGAGGTGGCCCGCGCCGCGGTGCACCTCGACGGCGTCACGTCGATGGTGATGACCACCGGCACCTCGGCGGGCAGCGACCGCGGCGCCAAGCACCTGGCGCGCTGCACCCGCGCGGTCAAGGACGCGGTGCCCGATCTGCCGATCCAGGTGCAGTGCGAGCCTCCCGCCGACCTGGAGGTGATCACCGAACTACGCACCGCGGGAGCCGATTCCATCGGTATCCACGTCGAGTCGCTCGACGACGAGGTGCGGCGGCGCTGGATGCCGGGCAAGGCGACGGTGCCGCTGGCGCAGTACCGCGCGGCGTGGCGCGAAGCGGTGCGGGTGTTCGGCCGCAACCAGGTCTCGACGTATCTGCTGATCGGCCTCGGTGAGGACCCACAGGAGCTGGTCACCGGCGCCGCCGAGCTGATCGACATGGGCGTGTACCCGTTCGTGGTGCCGTTCCGGCCGCATCCGGGCACGCTGGCCGTCGACGTCGACGGGGCCCGCGCCCCCGACGCCGCGTTGGTCGAGCAGGTGTCCCGCGACGTCGCGGCGCTGCTGGTGGCGGCGGGCATGGCCGGCGCCGATCAGCGGGCCGGCTGCGCCTCCTGTGGTGCCTGCGGCGTGCTGCAGACCATGGGCGGGTGAAAACCATGCTTTTCCAAGCGGTGTCCTCGCACCACGGTGAGCTGTCGATCCTGTCCGGGACACGCCCGGCGGCCCCGCAGCAGTTCCTGATCCACCCCGCCGACGGCGCCGAGCTGGCCGCCTACCGGCAGCTGCGCCGCGCCTCGTTCGTCGTCGAACAGGGGATGTTCGCCGGCTCCGACCGCGACGACGTCGACGACGATCCCCGCACCGTGGTGCTGGTCGCCGTCGACGGCGCCGGCACGGTGCTCGGCGGGGTCCGGCTGGCCCCGGCCTGCACCCCGGACATCGGGTGGTGGACGGGCAGCCGGCTGGTGGCCGATCCGGCGGCCCGCACCGCCGGGCTGGGCGCCGCGCTGATCCGGGCCGCCTGCGCGCACGTCGAATCGGTGGGCGCACTGCGGTTCGAGGCCACCGTGCAGCGCCGCTACGCGCCGATGTTCCGCGCACTGGGCTGGACCGACCACGGCGACTGCGAGGTGGCCGGCCGCCCGCACACCCTGGTGCGCTGGCCGCTGCACCCCATCCAGCGGGTGGCCGCGGCCACCAAATCCTTTCTGGGCGAGGCGCTCGACCCGCTGCGCGCCGTGCCCGGTGGGCTCGGCCCGGCCGGCTTCGTCGGCGACGACGGCGTACCGGTGCCCGGCGGGGACACCGTCGCGGCGTGCGACGCGATCATCCCGTCGATGGTCGAACGCGATCCGGAGTGGGCGGGCTGGTGTGCGGTGCTGGTGAACGTCAACGACCTGACCGCGATGGGCGCCACGCCGGTGGGCCTGCTCGACGCCGTCGGCGCCCCGACCCGGTCGCTGCTGACCCGCATCGTGCGGGGGTTGGCCCGGGCCTCGCAGGCGTGGCGGGTCCCAGTGCTGGGCGGGCACACCCAGCTCGGCGTCCCGGCGTCACTGGCCGTCACCGCGCTGGGCCGCACCGGCTTCCCGGTGCCGGCCGGGGGCGCCGCGGCCGGCGACGCGATGCGGCTCACTGTCGATGTGACCGGCGGGTGGCGGCCCGGATACCACGGCAGGCAGTGGGACTCGACCAGCGGCCGTTCCCCCGACGACCTGGCCCGGATGGCCGGCTTCGTCGCCGCCGCGCGGCCCCGCGCCGCCAAGGACGTGTCGATGGCGGGCATCGCCGGCACGGCGGGCATGCTCGCCGAGGCCGGCGGGCTGGGCGCCGACATCGAGGTGGCGGCGGTGCCGCGCCCGGCCGGCGCGGACATGGCGTCGTGGCTGACCTGCTTCCCCGGCTTCGGGATGCTCACCGGGGGCGACACCGCCGCGGTGGCGCTGCCCGACGGGGTGGGCAGCGGGGTGTGCGGGCGGCTCAGCGCCGAACCGGGGGTGCGGCTGCGCTGGCCCGACGGGGTGGTGACGACGGCGCTGCCCGCGGCGGTGACCGGGCTGGGCCGGGCGTGAGGTCTAGGGTGAGGCCATGCCGCCGATCACCATAGGGGCAGTGGCAGCACATTTCGGTCGCGACGTGGACCGGGGTGTGGCAAAGGTGGTCGGCATCATCGACGCCGCCGCCCGCGACGGCGTGCAGCTGCTGGTGTTCCCCGACGCCTGTCTGGGCGGCTACATCGGCGATCTGCGCGCCCCCGATCCGGCCGACCCGCCGCCGGCGCTGGACCCGGACGGGCCCGAGATCGCCGCGGTGATCGCCGCGGCGGGCCCGATGACGGTGTGCGTCGGGTATGCCGAGGCCACCACCGGTGGGGCCCGGTACAACTCGGCGGTCTGCGTGTCCGGTGACGGGGTGCTCGGCACACACCGCAAGGTGCACCAGCCGGCCGGGGAATCGCTGACGTATCTGGCCGGTGACGCGTTCACCGCGTTCGACACCCCGGTGGGCCGGCTCGGCATGCTGATCGACTACGACAAGACCTTCCCCGAGTCCGCGCGGGCGCTGGCGCTCGACGGCGCCGACATCGTCGCGACGCTGTCGGCCTGGCCGGCCAGCGTGACCGACCGGGCATCCCGGCTGCCGGCCGACCGGCAGTCCCGGCTGTTCGACCTCTACGACTGCGCCCGCGCCGCCGAGAACCAGGTGGTGGTGGTGTCGTCGAACCAGACCGGCATCATGGGTTCGTTGCGGTTCCTCGGGCAGGCCAAGGTCGTCGGCCCGGGCGGGGAGATCCTGGCCACCACCCGGTCCAAGGGCGGGCTGGCCGCCATCACCATCGACGTCGGGGCCGAGATCGCCCGCGCGCGAAGGGTTCTGCACCATCTCGCGGAGCTGCGCACCGACACCTACGCCACCCGCGCCCGGAGCTGACGGTGCGGGTCGCGCTGCTCACCTACTCCACCAAGCCGCGCGGCGGGGTGGTGCACACCCTCAACCTGGCCGAGGCGCTGGCCGAGCAGGGCGCCGACGTCACGGTGTGGTCGCTGGCCCGCAACGGCGACACCGGGTTCTTCCGCCGGGTCGACCCGGCGGTGACGGTGCGGCTGCTGGAGTTCCCCGACGTGGCCGATGAGACCGTCACCGACCGCATCGTGCGGTCCATCGACACGCTGCGCAGCCGGTTCACCCCGCACGCCTACGACATCGTGCACGCGCAGGACTGCATCAGCGCCAACGCCGTCGGCCCCTGTATCCGTACCATCCACCACCTCGACCAGTTCACCACCCCGATCCTGGCCGAGTGCCACGAGAAGGCGGTCGTCGACCCGTATGCCCGGATCTGTGTGTCGGCCGCGGTGGCCGCCGAGGTGACGGCCGGGTGGGGCCTGCACCCGACGGTGATCCCCAATGGGGTGCGCGCACAACGGTTCACCGCGGCAGCCGCCTCGGCCGCACCACAGCGCTGGCGCGACCGGCTGGGCCGCTACGTGCTCACCGTCGGCGGGATCGAACCGCGCAAGGGCACCGTCGACCTCGTCGACGCCTACCATCTGTTGCGCCGTGACCACCCCGACCTGGCGCTGGTGATCGCCGGCGGGGAGACGCTGTTCGACTACCGGGACTACCGTGCCGAATTCGACCGGCGCGCCGCGGCGCTGGGGGTGGCACCGGTGATCCTCGGCGCGGTCCCCGACGACGAGCTGCCGGGCCTGGTGGCCGGTGCGGAGGTGTTCGCGTTCCCGTCCACCAAGGAAGGGTTCGGGCTGGCCGCGATGGAGGCTCTGGCCGCCGGGCGCCCGGTGGTGGCCCGCGACCTGCCGGTGCTGCGGGAGGTGTTCGGCGACACGGTGCGCTACGCCACCGACGCGGCCGGGTTCGCCGCCGGGTTGGCCGCCGCGATCGGGGACACCGACCGGGCCGCCGCGGGCCGAGCGCTGGCCGAGTCGATGACCTGGCAGGCCGCCGCGTCAGCCCACATCGCCTTCTACACCGCCCACCCGCTACCAGGAGTGCACTCTCGGTGACGCCCCCTGCGCCGAGCGTGCACTCCTGGTAGCTGTGCACCCCACACCACTACCGTGAGCGCACCCTCGCGCACCCGCCCTGCGCCCAGCGTGCACTCTCGGTAGCTCCACACCCCGCACCCACCTGCCATGATGGGCGGGTGACCCACGTCCGGGGCCGGATCTGGCGCGATGGCAAGCCGCTCGACGAGTTCGAATTCGCGGCGATATCGGACTATCTGGCCGACGAGGACACCCTCGTCTGGTGCGACATCTACGACCCCGACCACGAGATCCTCACCCAGCTCGCCGAGGAGATCCACCTCAACGCGTGGGCGGTCGAGGATGCGCTGGCCGAGTCCGAACGCACCAAGGCCGTCGTCTACCGCACCCACACGTTCTTCACGGTGTACGGGGTGTCGATGAAATCCCCGCCGCCGCAAGACGTTGCCGAGTCGATGCTGGAGGTGCACCGGATCTCGGGGTTCGTGCTGCCGCGCGGGTTGATCACGGTGCGGCTGTCCCCGCACTTCGACATCGACGAGGTGTCCCGGCGCTTCGACGAACTCGGCGGGCAGGAGTACGGCGTCGGCTCGCTGGTGCACGGGCTGCTCGACGTCGTGGTCGACGGGCACTTCGACGCCGTGCAGGCCCTCGACGACGGCATCGAGAGCCTCGAAGACGACTTGTTCTCCGCGCATCCGCTGCGAAACGCGCTGCAGCGCAAAACGTTCCGGCTGCGCAAGGACCTGGTGGCGCTGCGCCGGGTGGTGCTGCCGATGCGTGAGGTGGTCTCGGCGATCCAACATCGCCGGATGGACGCCAAGACCGCGGTGGAACTCGACCCGGTCTACGCCGATCTGTACGACCACGTGCTGCGGGTCTCGGAGTGGACGGAGTCGCTGCGCGACATGGTGACCACCGTGTTCGAGACCAACCTGTCGCTGCAGGACGCCCGGCTCAACATGGTGATGAAGAAGCTCACCGGATGGGCGGCGATCATCGCCGTGCCCACCGCGATCACCGGCTTCTACGGCCAGAACGTGCTCTACCCCGGCATCGACACCGTCGGCGGGTTCGTGACCAGCACGGTGCTGATCGGGGTGCTGGTGATAGGGCTGTACGTGATGTTCAAGAAGCGCGACTGGCTCTAGCCCCGCCGCGTAACCGTTGAGCTGCGGTGATGTGTGTGCAACCATCTGCGCATGGAGCCGTTCGGGGACCCTGAGGCCCGCATCCGCGATCTGGAGCGTCCACTCGCGGACCGCGCCAACGCCAGCGAGATGGGTACCCGGCCGTACGAGGTCACCTCGTCGGCGAACGTGCCGGTGCCGCCGCCCTACCCGTACCCCAGCCCTCCCCCGCCACCACCGCCGCCGCTCGGCGCGTCGCCGCCGTACGGGTACGAATCGCCGCCGTACCCGTCGCCCTACTACGCCCCGCCGCAACGGGTGGTGCACAAACGCACCCACGTCGGCTGGATCGCACCGCTGGTCGTCGTCGTCATCGCGGTCATCGGCATCGGCGTGGCGCTGGTCTGGTTCAACGTCGTCAAGTCCACCACGTCCTCGCCGATCCCGAACCCGCCCGGCATCTCCGGGGGCGGTGGACCCGTGGACTCCCCGCAGCTGCCCGAGATCGAGATCCCGGACATCGAGGTGCCCGGCATCCCGTCCATCGAGCTGCCGATCGGCCCGTCCGACGAGGTGCTCACCGTCGAGGCGGGGTCGAGTGTCAGCATCGCCGGCGTCGACCGCCAGCAGCGGGTGGTGTGCAACCAGGGCGCGGTGAGCGTCAGCGGGATGAACAACACCGTCGAGATCACCGGGGCCTGCGAGAGCGTCACGGTGTCCGGCATGGAGAACGTCGTCACCGTCGATTCGGCCGCCACGATCACCGCGTCGGGCTTCGACAACCGGGTGACCTATCGGCAGGGCACCCCGGAGGTCTCGAAGTCCGGCAACGGCAACATCGTCGAGCAGGGATAGCCCGATGCGCGCGCTGCTCGCCGCCGACCGCACCGCAGGGTTCGGCGGCCTGGCGGTGCGCGACGTCGGCCACCCGCACACCGCGGAGAACGACGTCGTGGTGCGGGTGTGCGCGGCCGGGTTCACCCCGGGGGAACTCGACTGGCCCGGCACCTGGACCGACCGCAACGGCCACGACCGCGCTCCCAGCGTGCTGGGCCACGAGGTGTCCGGGGTCGTCGCCGAGCTCGGGTTCGGTACCACCGGCCTGACGATCGGGCAGCGGGTGTGCGGACTGACCGACTGGGCGCGCGACGGCTCGCTGGCCGAATACGTTGCGGTGGAAGCCCGTAACCTCGCGCCGTTACCCGCCGACGTCGACCACACCACCGCCGCCGCGCTGCCGATCTCCGGGCTGACGGCGTGGCAGGCGCTGTTCGTGCACGCCACCGTGCGGCCGGGCCAGAGCGTGCTGATCCACGGGGCGGCGGGCGCGGTCGGGTCGGTCGCGGTGCAGCTCGCCCGGGAGGCCGGCGCGCACGTGATCGGGACCGGCCGGGCCGACGACCGTGACGTCGTCCTCGGGCTGGGTGCGGCCGAGTTCGTCGACCTGGCCGCCGACGGGCTCGACAGCGTCGGTGAGGTCGACGTCGTCCTCGACGTGATCGGCGGCGACGTCGCCAACCGGTCGGCGGCGCTGGTGCGCGCGGGCGGGACGCTGGTGAGCATCGCCGGCCCGCCCGAAAACACCCCGCGCGACGGCCGGGCGTTGTTCTTCGTCGTCGAACCCGACCGCCACCAACTGGCCGAGCTGCTGGAGCGGGTGCGGTCCGGCCGGCTGCGCGTCCTCGTCGGCGACGTACTCGAGCTCGGCGACGCGGTGAGTGCGTTCACCCGGCGACGGCGCGGCAAGACGATCATCCGGGTCGACCCCCAGGGGACCGCGCCGTCGTAGTCTTGCGGCCGATGGCGCTACACCTGCACCGGGCCGACCGGACGGATCTGCTCGCCGACGGCCTCGGCCGGCTGCTGGCCACCCCGCCGCCCGACCCGTTCACCGAGGACCTGGTGCTGGTGTCCGCGCGCGGCCTGGAGCGCTGGCTGAGCCAGCGGCTGTCGCACGTGCTGGGCCGCGGCGGTGCCGACGACGGTGTCTGCGCGGGGGTGACGTTCCGGCACCCGCGCTCGCTGATCGCCGAGCTGTCCGGCACCGGCGACCGCGACCCGTGGTCGCCGGACGCGTTGGTGTGGCCGCTGCTGCGGGTGATCGACCGCAGCCTCGACGAACCGTGGTGTGCCACGCTGGCCGCCCACCTCGGGCACTTCGCCGACGGTGAGGAGCGGGAGCTGCGCCGGGGCAGACGCTACGCCGTGGCCCGCCGGCTGGCCGGGCTGTTCTCGTCCTACGCCAGGCAGCGCCCGCAGCTGCTGGTGGATTGGATCGACGGCCACACCGGCGACCTGGACGACGACCTGCGCTGGCAGCCCGAGCTCTACCGGGCTCTGCTCGCCGAGGTCGGCACGGTACCACCGCCGGTGCGCCACGCTGAACTCGTTGCACGGCTGCGTGATTCGCCCGCTGAGTTGCCGGAACGGTTGTCGCTGTTCGGCCACACGCGGCTGCCGGTGACCGAGATCGAGCTGCTGCACGCGCTGAGCACCCACCACGACCTGCACCTGTGGCTGCCGCATCCCAGCGATGCGCAGTGGCGGGCGCTGCGTGAGGTCCGCGGCCGGGTGCCGCGCCGCGCGGACACCTCCCACCGCGGCGTCGGCCATCCGCTGCTGGCCGTGCTGGGCCGCGACCTGCGTGAGCTGCAGCGGGTGCTGCCCGCCGACCCGGCGACCGATGAGTGGCTCGGCGGGGTGGACCGGCCCGCGACGCTGCTGGGCTGGCTGCAGGCCGACCTGTCCGCTGATTCGGTTCGGCCGCAGGGCCGTTCACACGATCTAGGGGACCGCTCGGTGCAGGTGCACAGCTGCCACGGGCCGGCCCGCCAGATCGACGTGCTGCGTGAGGTGCTGCTCGGGCTGCTCGCCGACGACCCGACGCTGGAGCCGCGCGACATCCTCGTCATGTGCCCGGACATCGAGACCTATGCGCCGCTGATCGTGGCGGGCTTCGGTCTCGGCGACGTCGTCACCGGCGCACATCCCGCGCACCGGCTGCGGGTCAAGCTGGCCGACCGCGCGCTGACGCAGACCAACCCGCTGCTCGGGGTGGCCCGGCAGCTGCTCGCGCTGGCCGGTGGCCGGGCCACCGCCAGCGAGGTGCTCGACCTCGCCGAGGCCGGGCCGGTCCGGCAGCGCTTCGGCTTCACCGACGACGACCTCGACGCGATCGGAGACTGGGTTCGGGAAGCCAACGTGCGCTGGGGGTTCGACCGCGACCACCGCCTGCCCTACGGGGTGGACTTCGTACAGAACACCTGGCGCTTCGGCATCGACCGGGTGCTCGCCGGCGTCGCGATGTCCGACGACTCGCACGCCTGGCTGGACACCACGCTGCCGCTCGACGACGTCAGCAGCAACCGGGTCGACCTCGCCGGCCGGCTCGCCACCTTCGTCGACCGGCTGCGGGAGGTCGTCGAAACCCTATCCGGCACGGCACCGTTGGGTGCCTGGCTGACCGCGCTGACCGACGGGGTGGCCGCGCTGACCGAGGTGCCCGACGCCGATGCCTGGCAGGGCGGGCAGGTGCAGCGCGAACTGGGCGAGATCCTGGCCGACGCCGGTCCGGCCACCACGCTCGAGCTGCGACTGCCCGATGTCAAGGCGCTGCTGGAGCGCCACCTGGCCGGGCGGCCCACCCGCGCCAACTTCCGCACCGGCACGCTGACGGTCTGCACGATGGTGCCGATGCGGTCGGTCCCGCACCGGGTGGTGTGCCTGGTCGGGCTCGACGACGGGGTGTTCCCCCGCCACGGCGCCGTCGACGGCGACGACGCGCTGGCCCGTGACCCGATGACCGGGGAGCGCGACATCCGTTCCGAGGACCGGCAGTTGCTGCTCGACGCGATCGGTGCGGCCACCGAGAAGCTGGTGCTCACCTACACCGGCGCCAACGAGTACAGCGGGCAGCGCAAGCCGCCCGCGGTGCCGGTGCTCGAGCTGCTCGACGCACTCGATGCCACCACCGCCGCCCCGGTGCGCGAGCGCATCCTGGTCGAACATCCGTTGCAGCCCTTCGACATCGACAACGTCACCCCCGGCGCGCTCGGGATGCCCGCCGGTGAGCCGTTCACGTTCGATCCGACCGTGCTGACCGCGGCCACGGTGGCAGCCGGGCACCGGGAGCCGCGCCCGCAGCTGCTCGGTGCGCCGCTGCCGCAGACACCGCCCGCCGACGTCGCGCTCGACGATCTGATCGGGTTCTTCAAGGATCCGGTCAAGGGGTTCTTCCGGGCGCTGGACTACACGCTGCCGTGGGACGTCGACCCGGTGTCCGACGCGATGCCGGTCGAGGTGGATGCGTTGCAGGAGTGGAAGATCGGTGATCGGATGCTCGACGACATGCTGGCCGGGATGACACCGAAGGACGCGCAGCAGGCCGGGTGGCGGCGCGGCTCGCTGCCGCCGGGGCGGCTGGGCTGGCGCAAGGCCCAGGAGATCGCGGCCCGCTCGGCGGGCCTGGCCGAGGCCGCGCTGGCGCACCGCAGACAGCCGCCCACCGCGGTGGACGTCGACGTCGTCGTCGACCCGGGCACCGGGCGGCGGGTCACCGGCACCGTGCCGCGGCTCTACGGCGAGCGGATGGTCGACGTCACCTACTCACGCCTGGACGGCAGGCACCTGTTGGCGTCGTGGATCCGGTTGGTGGCGTTGGCGGCCCGCTTCCCCGGCACCGAGTGGCTGGCGGTGTGCATCGGGCGGGCCCGACGCGGGGACCGGCCCAGGGAGCGCGTGCTGGGACCGCCGCCGGACGCCCCCGATGTGCTGGGGGATCTCGTCGCGATGTACGACGAGGGCCGCAGGCAGCCGATCCCGTTGCCGCTCAAGACGTCCTATGCGTGGGTGGAGACCGATCAGGCGCGCGGCACCCCGATGCGGGAGGCCGGGTGGAAATGGAAGACCGGCCGCTTCCCCGGCGAGGACGCCGAACCCGCCCACGTCCGGGTGTGGGGTCCGAACTTCCCGCTGGCCGAGCTGGTGGCCGCCGGCCTGCCCGACTATGCGTCGCGGCTGTGGTCGCCGATGCTGCGCGCCGAACGGGGCGGGTACTGATGCGGCCCTTCGACCTGCTCGGGCCGCTACCCGCGCCGCACACCACGACGGTGCTGGAGGCCAGCGCGGGCACCGGCAAGACGTTCACCCTCGCCGGGCTGGTCACCCGCTACGTCGCCGAAGGGGTGGCGACGCTGGACCAGATGCTGCTGATCACGTTCGGCCGGGCGGCCAGCCAGGAGCTTCGGGAGCGGGTGCGCTACCAGATCCTCGACACGCTGCAGGCGTTCGACGATCCGGCGGTGGCCGAGGGCAACGCCGTCATCGCGCATCTGCTCACCGGCCCGGCCGACGAGCTGGCCGAGCGCAGGCAGCGGCTGCGCGACGCGCTGGCCGGGTTCGATGCCGCCACCATCGCCACCACCCACCAGTTCTGCCAGCTGGTGCTGCGCTCCCTCGGTGTGGCCGGCGACACCGACTCCGGGGTGGAGCTGGTGGAGAGCCTCGACGATCTGGTGGCCGAGATCGTCGACGACTGCTACCTCGCGCACTTCGGGCAGGAGCGCGACCAGCCGCTGCTGTCGTACGAGGCCGCGCTGGCGCTGGCGCGGGAGGTGGTCGGCAACGCCAACACCGAGCTGCGGCCCGCCGACCCGCCCGCGGGCACCGAACCCGCGGTGCGGGTGCGGTTCGCCCGTGCGGTGTGCGCGGAGCTGGAAACCCGCAAACGCAAGCTCGGCATCCTGCACTACGACGATCTGCTGTCCCGGCTCGCCGACGCGCTGGAGGCGCCGGATTCGCCTGCGCGCGTGCGGATGCGGCAGCGCTGGCCGATCGTGATGGTCGACGAGTTCCAGGACACCGACCCGGTGCAGTGGCGGGTCATCGACTGCGCGTTCTCCGGGCATTCCACGGTGATCCTGATCGGCGATCCCAAGCAGGCCATCTACGCGTTCCGCGGCGGCGACATCGTCACCTACCTGCACGCCGCCACGACCGCGGGCGAGCAGCGCACGCTGGGTACCAACTACCGCAGCGACGGTCCGCTGGTGGATGCCCTGCAGGCGGTGATGCGTGACGCCCAGCTCGGCGACCCGCGGATCGTGGTGCGCCCGGTGGCGGCCGCGCACCGCGAGCACCGGCTCGCCGGCGCCCCGCACAACCACCCGTTCCGGCTGCGGGTGGTCACCCGCGAGCAGACCGGCACCCGGCCCGACCGCGTCATCCCGATCGACCGGCTGCGCAGCCACATTCCCAGGGACATGGCCGCCGACATCGCGGCGCTGCTGGCCGCCGGCGCGACGTTCTGCGGTGAGCCGCTGGCGCCGGGCGACATCGCGGTGATCGTCGAGAGCCACCGCGACGGCCGGGCCTGCTTCGACGCGCTGGCCGCCGCGGGGATCCCCGCGGTCTACGCCGGCGACTCCGATGTGCTCACCTCGCCGGCCGCCGACGACTGGCTGTGTTTGCTGGAGGCGTTCGACCAGCCGCACCGGTCCGGGCTGGTGCGCGCGGCGGCCACCACGATGTTCTTCGGAGAGACCGCCGAAACCCTTGCGGCCGAGGGTGATGCGCTGACCGACCGGATCGCTGAGACGGTGCGCCAGTGGGCCGACTTCGCGCGCGAGCGCGGCGTGGCGGCGGTGTTCGAGGCCGCGCAGCTGGCCGGCATGGGCGAGCGGGTGCTGTCCTGGGTGGACGGCGAACGGCACATGACCGACCTCGCCCACCTGACCCAGTTGCTGCACGACACCGCTCACCGCGCGCACTTCAGCCTTCCGGCGCTGCGGGATTGGCTGCGCACCCAGCGCGACGGCAGGCGCAGCGGCGCGGTGGAACGCAATCGCAGGCTCGACAGCGACGCCGCGGCGGTGCAGATCATGACGGTGTGGGTGAGCAAGGGCCTGCAGTTCCCGGTGGTGTACCTGCCGTTCGCGTTCAACCGCAACATCCAGACCCGCGACGTGGTGCTGTTCCACGAACCCAGCCCGGCGGGTGACGTCCGCTGTCTGCACATCGGCGGCGAGCAGAGCCCCGACTTCGCCGAGGTGGCGCGGCAGGGCCGCCGTGAGGCGGCCGGCGACGACGTCCGGTTGACCTATGTCGCGATGACCCGGGCGCAGTCGCAGGTGGTGGCGTGGTGGGCACCGTCCAACGACGAACCCAACGGCGGGCTGTCGCGGCTGCTGCGCGGCCGCACGCCTGGCGACCCGGTGGTGCCCGACCGGTGCGAACCGTCCCGGATCGACGACCCGGAGGCGATGGCGCTGCTGCGGGCCTGGTCCGAGGCGGGCGGCCCGGTCCTGGAGGAGTCGGTCATCGCGGCGCTGCGTGAGATCGAGTTGACTGCTCCGCCAACCGATCTGGCGGTGCGGCACTTCCACCGCCAGATCGACGCGGCCTGGCGACGGACGTCGTACTCCAGCCTGATCCGCGACGCCGACCCGGGCGCCGGGGTGAGCAGCGAACCGGAGGTGGCCGAGCTCGACGACGAACTCGACGACGTGCCGGCCCCGCTGCCCGCGGTCGAGGTGGACGCCGACGTCGTCTCCCCGATGGCGGAGCTGCCCAGCGGCGCGAAGTTCGGCAGCCTGGTGCACGCTGTGCTGGAGACCGCCGATCCGTTCGCCGCCGACCTGGCCGCCGAGCTCGCCGACCAGATCCGCGCACACTCGGTGTGGTGGCCGGTCGACGTGCCCGCCGAGGAGCTGGCGGCGGCGCTGGTCCCGCTGCACGACACGCCGCTGGGGCCGCTGGCCGGTGGGCGGACGCTGCGCCAGATCGGTCTTCGGGATAGGTTGCGGGAGTTGAACTTCGAGTTCCCACTGGCCGGCGGCGATCTGCGCGGACGCTCCCCCGACATCAGGCTGGCCCAGCTGGGTGTGCTGCTGCGCGAGCACCTGCCCGCCGACGACCCGCTGCGCCCGTATGCCGACCGGCTACTCGGCGACGCACTCGGCGGTCAGCCGTTGCGCGGCTACCTGTCGGGTTCGGTGGACGCGGTGCTGCGGGTCGACGACCGCTACCTGGTGGTCGACTACAAGACGAACTGGCTCGGCTCGGGGGCGGCGCTGACCGCGGCGGACTACCAGCAGCCGCGACTCGTCGAGGCGATGATGCACTCCGACTACCCGCTGCAGGCGCTGCTGTACAGCGTTGTGGCGCACCGGTTCCTGCGCTGGCGCCGACCCGGCTACGACCCGGGCACGCACCTGGGCGGGGTGCTGTACCTGTTCCTGCGCGGCATGTGCGGGCCGGACACCCCGGTGACGGACGGGCAGCCGGCCGGGGTGTTCAGCTGGCGGCCGCCGGCCGAACTCGTCGTCGCCGCATCAGATCTGCTGCACGCCGGGGCGACCCGGTGACCGGGCTGCTGGCCGCGTTCACCGCGGCCGACATCGTCGACGCGGTGGATACCGTCATCGCCGAACGGCTGTGCGCGCTGGGGGGTGAGCCCGACGAGACGGTGGCGCTGGCGGTGGCGCTGCTGGTGCGCGGATTGCGCAACGGGTCGGTGTGCGTCGACCTGGGCCGGGTTGCCGAACAGCACGAACTGGCCGGCACGGTGGAGGTGCCGTGGCCGGACCCGGAGGCGTGGCTGGCCGCGGTGCGGGCCAGCCCGCTGGCCGGTACCGCGCCGGTGCTGCGGTTCCTCGACGAGCTGGTCTACCTCGACCGGTACTGGCTCGAGGAGGACCAGGTGTGCCGCGATGTGTCGGCGAGGCTGGTGGCGGTGGAACCCGCACCGGCGCAACCGGATCTGGGGCGGCTGTTCCCCGAGGAGTTCGCCGAGCAGCGGATGGCCGCCGAAGCGGCGCTGGCGCAGCGGTTGACGATCCTGACCGGCGGCCCGGGCACCGGCAAGACGACGACGGTCGCGCGGCTGCTGGCCGCGCTCGCCGAGCAGGCCGCCCGCGCCGGCGACAGCCCGCCGCGGATGGCGCTGGCGGCGCCGACGGGCAAGGCGGCCGCGCGCCTGCAGGAGGCGGTCGCGCTCGAGGTCGCCAAGCTGACCGCGGTGGACCGGGGCCGGCTGGCCGGTCTGCACGCCATCACGCTGCACCGGCTGCTCGGGTCGCGGCCGGGCACGTCGTCGCGGTTCCGGCACCACCGCGACAACCGGCTGCCGCACGACGTCATCGTCGTCGACGAGACCTCGATGGTGTCGCTGACGATGATGGCCCGGCTGCTCGAGGCCGTGCGGCCGGACGCCCGGCTGCTGCTGGTGGGCGACCCCGACCAGCTGGCGTCGGTGGACGCCGGCGCGGTGCTGGCCGACCTGGTCGACGGCCTCGGCGCGCACGGCGTCGTCGAGCTGAAGACCTCGCACCGCTTCGGGGCGGCGATCGGCGCGCTGGCATCGGCCATCCGCGCCGGCGACGACGACCGGCTGCTGGCGCTGCTGCGTGACGGCGGTGAGGCGATCGAATGGATCGATGCCGACGACCCCGCCGAGTTGCTGCGGCCTGCGCTCGTCGGGCAGGCGGTCGAGCTGCGGCGGGCGGCCGTGCTCGGCGACGTCGCGGCGGCCCAGCAGACCCTCGACGGGCACCGGCTGCTGTGTGCGCATCGCCGCGGCCCGTTCGGGGTGGCGCAGTGGAACCGGCAGGTCGAACGGTGGCTGGCCGAGGAGACCGGCGCGCCGATGTGGTCGCAGTGGTACGCCGGCCGGCCGGTGCTCGTCACCGCCAACGACTACGGGCTGGGCATCTACAACGGCGACACCGGCGTGGTGGTGGACTCCCCCGCCGGGCTGCGCGCCCACATCGGCGCGGCGGACTTCGCTACCAGCCGGCTCGCCGACGTCGAGACCATGCACGCGATGACGATCCACAAGAGCCAGGGCAGCCAGGCCGACACGGTCACGGTGCTGCTGCCGCCCCCGGAGTCCCGGCTGCTGACCCGCGAGCTGTTCTACACCGCGGTCACCCGGGCCCGGCGCACGGTGCGGGTGGTGGGCCCGGAGGCGTCGGTGCGCGCCGCGGTGAGGCGGCGGGCCGTGCGCGCCTCCGGCCTGGCCCGCCGCCTCCGCTAACCGACAGCCCCGCCGCCGACACACCCGCGGCGGGTCACCCGCCGAAATTGCATTCCAGCAGGCCTCCACTCGGCCTTTCGCTGCTGGAATGCAATTTCGGCCGGGGTTGGGCGTAACGCTGACAGCGGCCCTGCACACCACTCGACAGCAAGGCACCAGAACATTCGAGAAGGAGCACCGCCATGAACATCACCACCGTCGCCGCTGTCGCCGGCGGGCTGGCCGCCACCGTCATCGGCCTGGCCGTCCCGGCCGCCGCCGCCCCCGGCGGGGGCAACGCCCAGGACACCATCGCCATGCTGGAGGCGGGCGGCATGAATCGCGTCATCGTCAACCGACTCTCCGACGTCCCGCTGTCGGAGGCCTCGGTGGTCAGCATCCAGCCCGGACCCGATATCCGGATGACGGTGTGGGACAACGACCACGACCGGACCTACGAGCAGGTCAGGACGGGCATGGTCTACTACGTCGACGTGCGCTAGCACCAGCACCGGGAAGGGGCGCCCACACGGGCGCCCCTTTTTCGGCGTGTACGACGCGGGCGCAAGAATCGCCTAAGTTGTCGGTGTGCCGTTGCCGGCTGATCAGCCAACCGAGGGATCGTTACCCCATGCGAGTTGACGGACGGGACGTCGTCGTCTCGGGCAGTCTGCTCCAGCCGCTGACCCGCCGCACCAACGACATCGTTCGGCTGGCGCTGTCGGGCGTCTTCCTCATCGTCATCGTCACCAGCTCGCTGATCACCCGCTACGAGTGGGAGGCGCTGGAGAAGTCGATCTCCGAGATCGTCGGCGTGCTGAGTCCGACGCAGTCCAACACGGTCTACCTGGTGTACGGGGTGGCGATCCTGGCGCTGCCGTTCGTCATCCTGATCGGGCTGATCGTGGCGCGGCAGTGGAAGATGCTCGGCGCCTACGCCGCGGCGGGGGTGCTGGCCATCCTGTCGCTGTCGATCACCGGCAACGGCATCGCCGCGCCGCGCTGGCACTTCGATCTGGGCGAGCGACTGGACACCGTGCTGTCGCAGTTCCTCGACGACCCACGCTGGATCGCGATGCTGGCGGCGGTGCTGACGGTGTCCGGGCCGTGGCTGCCGGCCCGCTGGCGCACCTGGTGGTGGGTGCTGCTGCTGGCGTTCGTGCCGATCCACCTGGTGGTCAGCGCGGTGGTGCCGGCGCGTTCGCTGCTGGGCCTTTCGGTGGGCTGGTTCGTCGGCGCGCTGGTGGTGCTGGTGTCCGGCACCCCCGCGCTGGAGGTGCCGCTGGACGGGGCGGTGCGTGCGCTGGCGCGCCGCGGCTTCCTGGTGACGGCGCTGACGGTGGTGCGGCCCGCGGGGCGGGGACCGTTGGTGTTGACCGGTACCCGCGGACCCGACGTCGAGGTGCCCGATCCGGAGACCGGCGACGCACTGACCGAGGCCGTCGTCGAGCTCTACGGTCCGCATCAGCGCGGCGGCGGCTTCCTGCGCCAGTTCTGGGGCAAGCTGCGGCTGCGCGACAGCGAGACCGCGCCGCTGCAGACCTCGATGCGCCGCGCCGTCGAGCACCGCGCGCTGATGGCGATCGCCGTCGGCAATCTCGGGCTGGCCAACACCTCCCCGATCGCGGTGTCGGCGCTGGATCGCGGCTGGACGCTGTACGCGCACAAGCCTCCTCACGGCACCCGGATCGGCACCTGCGTGGCCGACACCCCGGTGGCGCGGGTGTGGGATTCGCTCGGCGTGCTGCACAGCCAGCAGATCTCGCACGGCGACCTGCGCGGCAAGGAGATCACCGTCGTCGACGGCACTCCGCTGTTCGGCGGCTTCGCCCACGCCGAGTACGGCGCCTCCGACGCGCACCTGCACAGCGACATCGCGCAGCTGCTGGTGACCACCACCGACCTCTACGGTGCCGAGGCCGCGGTGCGGGCCGCCATCACCGTGTTCGGCAACGAGGCGGTGCTGGCGGCGTCCCGCCGGCTCACCAAATCGGCTGTGCCCAAACGGGTCCAGGCCGCGGTGCAGGATGCGGCCACCGCGATGTCGACGGCCCGCGACGAGGTCAAGAAGCAGACCGGCGCCGACCAGATCAAGACCGCGACCATCACCCGGTTCACCCGCAACCAGTTGATCCAGATGGTGCTGCTGGTCGCGCTGGTCTACGTCGCGTACCCGTTCATCAGCTCGGTGCCGGTGTTCTTCTCCGAGCTGCGGTCGGCCAACTGGTGGTGGGCGCTGGCCGGGCTGATGGTCTCGGCGCTGAAGTATCTCGGCGCGGGGGCGGCGCTGTGGGCGTGCGCGGACCGCACGGTCAGTTTCCGCAACCTGAGCATCATGCAGGTGGCGAACACGTTCGCGGCGACGACGACGCCGGCCGGGGTGGGCGGGCTGGCGCTGAGCACCCGGTTCCTGCAGAAGGGCGGGCTGGGCGCGTTGCGGGCCACCACCGCGGTGGCGCTGCAGCAGTCGGTGCAGGTCATCACCCACCTGGTGCTGCTGGTCATCTTCAGCGCCGCGGCGGGCGCCTCGGCGAACCTGTCCCGGTTCGTGCCCAGCGCCACCGTGCTGTACCTGATCGCCGGTGTGCTGCTCGGTGCGGTCGGGGTGTTCCTGTTCGTGCCGAAGCTGCGCGGCTGGCTGGGCAGTGCGGTGCGGCCCCGGCTCGAGGAGGTGATGGCCGATCTGGTGGAGCTGGCCCGCGAGCCCCGCCGCCTGGCGTTGATCGTGTTGGGTTGCGCGGCAACGACTCTCGGCGCGGCGCTGGCGCTGTGGGCCAGCATCGAGGCGTTCGGTGGGGACGCCAGCTTCGTCACCGTCACCATCGTCACGATGGTCGGCGGCACGCTGGCGTCGGCGGCTCCCACCCCTGGCGGGGTCGGCGCGGTGGAAGCCGCTCTGATCGGCGGGCTGGCCGCGTTTGGGGTGCCCGCCGCGGTCGCGGTGCCCTCGGTGCTGCTCTACCGGATCCTGACGTGCTGGCTGCCGGTGTTCATCGGCTGGCCGATCATGCGGTGGCTGACCCGCAACGACATGATCTGAGCGCCCGGCATCGAGGTGAGCCGACCGCCTGCAGGAAACGGGCCCCGAGCCAGCGGCGGGTCAGCAGGCGACGCCGGCGAAGACGGCGCCGGTGACCAGTGCGATCAGGATCGCGACGGTCGGCATGCCGCTGGACAGCGCCACCACCACACCGGCGGTGGCGGCGATCAGCAGCGCCAGCATCAGGATCGCGACGAACCAATTGATCGAGGTCGACGGCCGCGCGGCCCGCGCGGGTTCGACCTCCCGAGGCGCGAACGCCCCGTCACCCACTCCAACCATGGTCGCCCCTCTCTGTGACTGCGCCCACAATATAACCCGCTGAGGGTGTAGATCACACAGATGACGTGATGTTGTAACTTCCGAGTCCGATTCGAAAGCCCAACGAACAGAATCGATTAGCGCGGCTAAGTGGCGGCGGTGGGTTCGGTACGGTGGTTCGCAGGCGACGTCGCACCCGACGGCGCACGCGCAAAAGGCCGCACATGCCGCGAACACGAAGACTGAACAGGCTGGCCGCCGTGACCGCCGTGGCCGCGGTCCTGGTGCAGTGCGCGTCGCCGCCCGAGCCGACCGCACCGACCGCGTCGCGCGGGCCGACCGCCACCCCGAGCCCGGCCCCCGCGCCGCCGACGACGTCACCCAGCCCGAGCGCCCCCGCCGTCCATCTCGTTACCGCCGAGCAGCTCGGCACCACGTGGCGCCCCGGCTGCCCCGTCGGCCCCGACCAGTTACGCCTCGTCGAACTCGACCACTGGGGCATCGACGGCCGGACCCACCGCGGCCGCCTGGTCGTGCACCAGGACACCGTCGAGGGGGTGCTCGAGATCTTCGCCGACCTGCACCGGCTGCGCTTCCCGATCGAGCGGATGCGCACCGTCGAGCACTATCCGGGCGCCGACGACGAACTGTCGATGCGCGACAACAACACCTCCGCCTTCAACTGCCGCGACATCCCCGGCACCGGCCGGTGGTCGCTGCACGCCTACGGCCGGGCGATCGACCTCAATCCCCGGCAGAATCCTTATGTGGACAGCCGCGGCGATTTCCAGCCCGCCAACGCCGGTCCGTACCTGGACCGCACCCGCACCGAACCGGGGATGCTGCACGACGGCGACCCCGCCGTCCTGGTGTTCACCGACCGCGGCTGGGCCTGGGGTGGCCACTGGCGGACACCGCTGGATTACCAACATTTCGAGCTTCGCTCAGCTAACTCCCAGTGAACCCAGAGCCGATGACGTGAACCCCCACGAGGGCCACCTCGTGTCGTACGGTAAAGCGCCCCTCTCCAGGACAGGAGACACAGCTGCTTCACAGAATCGCCGTCTTGGCCCTCGCCGCGCCGCGTCGCATCCTGATCGCCGCGGCGTTGGTGACGGTTGCCTTGGGCGTGTTCGGGGTGCCGGTGGCCAAGGATCTGTCCCCGAGCGGTTTCCAGGACCCGAACTCGCAGTCGGCGCGCGCCGCGCAGGTGCTGACCGACAAGTTCGAGCAGGGCGACGTCCCGATGATCATCGTGGTGTCCTCCCCCGACGGCATCGACAGCCCGGCCGCGCGCAAACGCGGAACCGACATCGTCGACCTACTCACCGAGGACCCGCACGTGGCCACCGTGTCCTCGGCGTGGACGTCGCCGCCGGCGGCCGCCGCCGACCTGGTCAGCCGGGACCGCACCGCCGGGCTCGTGGTCGCGGGTATCGACGGCACCGAGGCGCAGCAACAGACCTACGCCAAGGCCATCTCCGATCGGATCAGCGGTGAGCGCGACGGCGTCTCGGTGCGCACCGGCGGCACCGCGATGGTCAACGTGCAGATCACCGAGCAGTCCCAGCGCGACCTGGTGCTGATGGAGTCGCTGGCGATCCCGCTGAGCTTCCTGGTGCTGGTGTGGGTGTTCGGCGGGTTGCTGGCCGCCGCGCTGCCGGTGGCGATCGGCGGGATGGCGATCATCGGGGCGCTGGCGGTGCTGCGGCTGGTGACGTTCACCACCGACGTGTCCATCTTCGCGCTGAACCTGGCCACCGCGATGGGGCTGGCGCTGGCCATCGACTACACGCTGCTGATCCTGTCCCGGTACCGCGACGAGCTCGCCGCAGGTGCCGACCGTGCCCAGGCGCTGGAGCGCACGATGACGACGGCCGGGCGCACCGTGATCTTCTCGGCGACGACGGTGGCGCTGTCGATGGCGGTGATGGTGCTGTTCCCGATGCACTTCCTCAAATCGTTCGCCTACGCCGGGGTGGCCACCGTGGCGTTCGCGGCCGCGGCGGCGGTCATCGTCACCCCGGCCGCGCTCGCGCTGCTCGGTGACCGCATCGACGCCCTCGACGTACGCCGGCTGGCCCGCCGCCTGCTGCGCAGACCCGACCCGCAACCGGTGCCGGTGCAACATCGGTTCTGGTACCGCTGTGCCAAGGTCGTCATGCGCCGGGCGCTCATCTACGGGCTGACCGTGGTGACCCTGCTGCTGGTGCTCGGCGCGCCGTTCACCGGTGTGCGGTGGGGCTTCCCCGACGAGCGGGTGCTGCCGGCCACCGCGTCGGCGCACCAGGTCGGCGATCAGTTGCGGGCGGATTTTGCCGACAACTCCGACACCGCGATCACCATCGTCATCCCCGACAGCGCCGGCCTCACACCGGCGCAGCTGTCCGACTACGCCGCCGAGCTGAGCCGGGTAGCCGACGTGCCCGCCGTGTCGGCGCCGACGGGCACCTACGTCGACGGCGCGCACGCCGGGCCACCGTCGGCGCCCACCGGTGAGCGCGACGGCAGCGCCTTCCTGACCGTCGCCAGCACCGCACCGTTGTTCTCCGAGCAGTCGCAGACCCAGCTCGACCGGCTGCACGCGGTGCCCGGACCCGACGGGCGCGACGTCGAGTTCACCGGTACGGCGCAGGTGAACCGCGACAGCGTCGCGGCGATCACCTCCACGCTGCCGGTGGTACTCGGCCTGATCGCGGTGATCATGTTCGTGGTGCTGTTCCTGCTCACCGGAAGCATCGTTGTTCCCCTGAAAGCCCTTGTGCTGAACTTGCTTTCGCTCACCGCGGCGTTCGGCGCGCTGGTCTGGATCTTCCAGGACGGCCACCTGGGCGGGCTGGGTACCGCCTCCACCGGCACGCTGGTGGCCAATATGCCGGTGCTGCTGTTCTGCATCGCGTTCGGGCTGTCGATGGACTACGAGGTATTCATCGTCTCCCGTATCCGCGAGATCTGGTTGCAGACAGGCGATTCCGATGAATCGGTGGCGATGGGAATCGCCTACACCGGACGCATCGTCACCGCCGCCGCACTGATCATGTCGATCTCGTTCGCGGCGCTGATCGCCGCGCACGTGTCCTTCATGCGGATGTTCGGCCTCGGCCTGACGCTGGCCGTACTGGTCGACGCCACGCTGGTGCGCATGGTGCTGGTGCCCGCGTTCATGCGCCTGATGGGCAACCGCAACTGGTGGGCACCGCACTGGCTCGAACGTATTCACCATCGCATCGGTCTCAACGAAGCGCCGAGCGCACCACAGAACGACGCACCGAAAGAGCGGGTCACAACATGACCGAAACCACCAGAACCAGTGTCATCGCCGGGGTCCAGGGGGCACTGCCGCCCCACCGGTACAGCCAGCAGGAGATCACCGAGGAGTTCCTGTCCGTCCCCGCGTTCGCCGACCCCGAGATCGGCGAGCTGGCCCGCAGCCTGCACGCCAACGCCAAGGTCAACGCCCGGCACCTGGTGCTGCCGATCGAGCGGTACAAGGACCTGACCGACTTCGGCGACGCCAACGACACCTTCCTCGAGCATGCACTTGATCTGGCGTGCGAGGCGCTCACCGCCGCCCTCGACGAGGCCGGCCTGCATCCGGCCGACCTCGACATGATCATGACGACCACGGTCACCGGGGTGGCGGTGCCGTCGCTGGACGCCCGACTGGTCGACCGGATGGGGCTGCGCCCCGACATCCGCCGGGTGCCGCTGTTCGGGCTCGGCTGCGTGGCGGGGGCGGCCGGGATCGCGCGGATGCACGACTATCTTCGTGGCGCACCGGATTCCGTGGCCGCGCTGGTGTCGGTGGAGCTGTGCTCGCTGACCTACCCGGCCGTCGAGCCGACGATCGCCAGCATGGTGGGCAGCGCGCTGTTCGGTGACGGCGCCGCCGCGGTGGTCGCGGTGGGCCAGGACCGCGCCGCCGCGATCGGGGCGGCCGGCCCCGAGGTGATCGACTCCCGCAGCCGGATGTACCCCGACACCCGCGACACCATGGGCTGGCGGGTGGGCCGCAACGGGTTCCAGCTGATCCTCGCGCCGAACCTGCCCGAGCTGATCGACCGCTACCTGGCCGACGACGTCTCCGGCTTCCTGGCCGAGCACGGCATGACCGTCGACGACATCGCCGTGTGGGTGTCCCATCCCGGCGGGCCCAAGGTGATCGAAGCGATCACCTCCACCCTGCACCTCGACGACCACGCGCTGGAGCTGACCTGGCGCTCGTTGGCCGAGGTCGGCAACCTGTCGTCGTCGTCGGTGCTGCACGTGCTGCGCGACACCCGGGCCAAGAACCCGCCGGCCGGCCAGCCCGGCATGCTGATGGCGATGGGACCCGGCTTCTGCGCCGAGCTCGTGCTGTTGCGTTGGGGCTGACATGCTCGCCTACACCCTGCTGATCGCCGCCGTCGCCGTCGAACGGCTACTGGAACTGGTTGTCTCCCAACGCAATCTGAAGTGGAGCCGGGAGCGCGGCGGTGTCGAGTTCGGCGCCGGCCACTACCCGGTGATGGTGGTGCTGCACACCGCGCTGCTGGCGGCGTGCCTGTTCGAGGCCGCCCACCGCGAATTCATCCCGCTGCTGGGCTGGCCGATGCTGGCCCTCGTCGTCGCCGCGCAGGCGCTGCGCTGGTGGTGCATCACCACGCTGGGCCACCAGTGGAACACCCGCGTGGTCGTGGTGCCCGGGGCCAGGCGGGTCGGCGGCGGACCCTACCGCTTCTTCTCGCACCCCAACTACGTCGCCGTCGTCGTCGAGGGCGTCGCGCTGCCGCTGGTGCACACCGCGTGGCTCACCGCGGTGGCGTTCACCGTGCTCAACGCCGCGCTGCTGGGGGTCCGGATCTCGGTGGAGAACCGGGCGCTGGAATCCCTACGGACATGAGGTGATCGACCTCGTGGTCGCCGGCGGCGGTCCCGCGGGGCTGGCCACCGCCATCCACGCCGCCGGCGCCGGCCTCGAGGTGGCCGTCATCGAGAAGCGGGCCGGGCCGATCGACAAGGCCTGCGGCGAGGGGCTGATGCCGCACGCGGTGCAGCAGCTGGCCAGCCTCGGCGCCGAACCGGCGGGCAAGCCGTTCCGCGGGGTGTCCTACTTCGACGACCGCCGAGGTGTCACCGCCGATTTCGACTCCGGCACCGGGCTGGGTGTGCGGCGCACGACGCTGCACGCGGCGCTGCTGGAGCGGGCGGCCGCGGCCGGGGTGACGCTGGTGCACGAGAAGGCGGGCCCGCCGCGCCAGGACGCGGACTCGGTGGCCGTCAACGGGATCCGGGCCCGCTACCTGGCCGCCGCCGACGGCCTGCACTCGCCGATCCGGGCCGGCCTCGGGCTGGAGCTGCCGGCCGGGCCCACCCGGCGGTGGGGCATCAAGCGGCACATCGCGGTCGCGCCGTGGAGCGACTACGTGGAGGTGTACTGGGCCGGGCACACCGAGGCGTACGTGACGCCGGTGGCCGACGACTGCGTGGGCATCGCGATCCTGACCTCGCGGCAGGGCCGGTTCGACGACCAGCTGGCGGCGTTCCCGGCGCTGCGCGAGCGCATCGACGGCCTGCCCCACCAGCCCGACCGGGCGGCGGGCCCGCTGCGCCAGCGGGTGCGCAGCCGGGTCGCGGGCCGGGTGCTGCTCGTCGGCGACGCCGCCGGCTACGTCGACGCGCTCACCGGCGAGGGGCTGGGGCTGGCGTTCGCGGCGGCCCGGCTGCTGGTCGACGCCGTCGTCACCGACCGGCCCGCCGACTACGAGCGGCGCTGGCGCGACACCACGCGCCGGTACCGGATGCTCACCACCGGGGTGCTCTCGGCGAGCACGTCGCCGCTGAGGTCACTGATCGTGCCCGCCGCCAGTGGCCTGCCGCGGGTGTTCACCGGACTGGTGAACCTGCTCGCCGACTAACGCCGACCCGTCCCGGGCGATCGAGATCGCGTCACGCCCTTCGGATTTCGCGGCATAGAGCGCCTTGTCGGCGCGGTAGAGCAGTTCGCTGACCGCGGTGTCGGGGTCGCCGCCGAACACCTGCCACGGGCGCAGCGTGGCCACCCCGATGCTGATCGTCACCACCCCGGTGGCCGAGCCGGCGTGCTCGATGCCCAGTGCCCGGATCGCCGCGGTCACCCCGTCGGCGAAGCCCTGCGGGTCGTCGCAGCCGGACAGCACGATCGCGAACTCCTCACCGCCGTAGCGGGCCGCCACGCAGACGTCCGGATCGGCGAGGTTACGCAGCACCTCGCCGACGCTGCGCAGGCATTCGTCTCCGGCCTGGTGGCCGTAGACGTCGTTGAACGACTTGAAGTGGTCGATGTCGACGAACAGCGCCGAGACCGGGTCCCCGGTCTGGTGCGCCCGCGACCAGATCTGAGCCGCCCGGTCGGACAGGCCGCGCCGGTTCGCCAGCCCGGTGAGCGGGTCGGTGTTGGCCATGTCGGTCAGCGACTCGTGCATCTCGCGTTCGGCGGTCACGTCCCGCAGGATGCCCGCGGTCAGGCCGTCGGGGGTGCGGCGGCTGTGCAGCACGTACCAGCGGTAGGTGCCGTCGGGGCGCAGCACGCGGAACGGCTCGGCCGCCCCGTCGTCGGCGGTCTGCGGGAAGCCCTGCCGGGCCGCGCGGTCCTCGGGGTGGATGTGCGCGAGCCACTGGTCCTTGGTGACGGTGCCGGCCGGCAGGCCGAGGGCCTCGTGTCCGGCGGTGGCGCGGTGCAATACGTTGCCGTCGGCGTCGACGAGGATCACCACGTCGCCGGTCAGGTCGGCGATCAGTTCGTAGGCCTTGCGGCTGGCGGCGTCGAGCGCGGTCAGCCGCATCCGGTCCTCCAGGGCCGCGGCCACCATCACGACCAGCGTGTAGGCGCCGAGGACGAAGACCTGCGCGGAGATCATCGCCTGCCCGGAGGTCGCCTGCGCCGCGGCGAACGGGCCGTGCCCCTCGAACGTGGCGCCCAGCACCAGCGCCGAACCCAGCGCGATCACCGCGAACGCGGCGGCGATGCCGGTGCGGATCAGCACCAGCAGCGCAGGCAGCCCGGTGATGAACACCAGCACGAAGCTGTCGGTGGCCGCCGACGCGGCGCACAGCCCGACCATCATCGCGGCCATCGAGGCGAACCACAGCGACTCGCGCCAGGACTGCGGCCGGAGGTAGCGCCGCCACCGCAGCAGCAACGGCACCAGGAACGCGATGCCCACCGACTCGGTCAGGTACCAGGCCATCGCCGCGTAGGCCAGCGCGCGCGGCTGGGTGCTGACCTCGCCGTTCCACAGCAGGCTGGCCAACCCGATCGGGACGGCCAGCGCCGGAGCGACGAACACGGCGTACACCAGGAAGCGGCGCCAACTGGTCAGCGAATCGGAGCGGCCGGTGACCCAGGCCTGGTCCCGGTGTAGCACGGCCGCGGCGAACACCACGGCCGTCATCGTCGAGAGCACCCCGACCTCCGGCGCGATGCCGAGCACCAGCCGGGCCGGGATGATCTGCACGGCGGCGAACGCCAGCAGGTAGCAGGGCCACTGCCGGCGCGGGGCGGTCAGCAGCGCGACGAGCTGCGGCGCGACCGCGGGCCACACCATCGCGTAGGACCAGCTGTCGAAGTAGACCAGCGCACGGACCGCGAAACAGGCCACCCCGACGGCGAGCGTCCACCCGACCAGCCGGGTCGGCGGGGGCAGGGCGCCGGGCCCGCGCGACGGTAGCCGCGCAAACCTCGTGTCACCCGTTGACATTGACCTAGTCAACCGCGTCAATAACCCCCGGGCAACCGATTCCGGGCAGCTTGGCCTAGCGTCGCGTTCACATTGCCGACGCTGTTAAGAAACACGTAGACGCCAGAATCACATGTCCGGCTCCCGCCGGACCCCGCAGGCCAGATCGCAGGAGAACCCGTGACCGATGTCGTGAACCCGCCCTCCGGTGAATCCACCGAGGTCAACGGCGCGAAGATAGGGCCGATCGGTCAGACCCGGACCGGGCTGACCGCCGAGTCGCTGCGGCACGCGATCTCCGATCACCTGATCTACTCGATCGCCCGGCCGCCGGCGGTGCTGACCCCGGAGCACTACTACCGGGCGCTGTCGCTGGCGGTGCGCGACCGGATGCAGAAACGCTGGATGGCCACCACCCAGGACTGGCTGGACCTGTCGGCGAAGGTCACCTGCTATCTGTCGGCGGAGTTCCTGATGGGCCCGCAGCTGGGCAACAACCTGCTCAACCTCGGCATCGAGCAGCAGGCCCGGGAGGCGCTGGCCGAGCTCGGCCAGGACCTGGACGTGATCCTGGACTGCGAGGGCGAGCCGGGGCTGGGCAACGGCGGCCTGGGCCGGCTGGCGGCGTGCTACCTGGATTCGCTGGCCACCCTGGAGCGGCCGTCGATCGGCTACGGCATCCGCTACGAGTTCGGCATCTTCAAGCAGGAGATCGCCGACGGCTGGCAGGTGGAGAAGACCGATAACTGGCTGGTGCACGGCAACCCCTGGGAGATCGACAAGCCGGACGCCAGCTACCTGGTGAACTGGGGCGGCCACACCGAGACCTACGAGGACGTCACCGGCAAGGTGCGGGTGCGGTGGGTGCCGCAGCGGGTGCTCAAGGGCGTCTCGTACGACACCCCGGTGCAGGGCTACGGCGTCAACACGTGCAACACGTTGACGCTGTGGAGCGCCAGGGCGGTCGAGTCGTTCGCACTGGACGCCTTCAACACCGGCGACTTCTACAAGGCCGTCGACGAGGAGGTGGTCTCCGAGACCGTCTCCAAGGTGCTCTACCCCAACGACGAGCCGGAGGCCGGAAAGCGGCTGCGGTTGCTGCAGCAGTACTTCTTCGTCACCTGCTCGCTGCAGGACATCCTCAACATCCACCAGCAGCGCGCCGGGTTGCCGCTGAGCGCGCTGCCCGACAAGTGGGCGATCCAGCTCAACGACACCCACCCCTCGATCGCGGTGGCCGAGCTGATGCGGCTGCTCATCGACGAACACCAGCTCAGCTGGGACGCGGCGTGGGACCTGACCGTGCGCACGTTCGGCTACACCAACCACACGCTGCTGCCCGAGGCGTTGGAGACGTGGCCGCTGCGGATCTTCGGGGAGGCGCTGCCGCGGCACCTGGAGCTGATCTACGAGATCAACGAACGCTTCCTCGACGAGGTGCGCGCGAAGTTCCCCGGCGACGAGGACCGGGTGCGGCGGATGTCGCTGATCGGTGAGGACGGCGGCAAGAGCGTGCGGATGGCGCACCTGGCCACCGTGGGCAGCCACGCGGTCAACGGGGTGGCCGCGCTGCACTCGGAGCTGCTGAAGAACAGCGTGCTCGAGGACTTCTACGAGATGTGGCCGGAGCGGTTCGGCAACGTCACCAACGGGGTGACCCCGCGGCGGTTCCTGGCGCTGTCCAACCCGGGGCTGCGCGCGCTGCTCGACGACACCATCGGCCCGGGCTGGCTGACCAACCTGGAGCGGCTGCACGGGCTGGAGGCCTTCGTCGACGATCCGGCGTTCCGGCAGCGGTGGCGAGAGGTCAAGCGCGCCAACAAGGCTCGGCTCGCCGAGTACGTGCATTCGGCCACCGGGATCGAGCTGGACCCGACGTGGATGTACGACGTCCAGGTCAAGCGGATCCACGAGTACAAGCGCCAGCACCTGATGGTGCTGCACATCATCACGCTGTATCACCGGCTCAAGACCAACCCGGGGCTGGCGATCCCGCCGCGGGTCTTCATCTTCGGCGGCAAGGCCGCGCCGGGCTATTTCATGGCCAAGCGGATCATCAAGATGATCAACGCGGTCGGCGAGACGGTGAACGCCGACCCGGACGTCAACCGATACCTCAAGGTGGTGTTCCTGCCGAACTTCAACGTCAAGAACGCGCACCTGGTGTACCCGGCGGCCAACCTGTCCGAGCAGATCTCCACGGCGGGCAAGGAGGCCTCCGGCACCGGGAACATGAAGTTCATGATCAACGGCGCGCTGACCATCGGCACGCTCGACGGCGCCAACGTCGAGATCCGTCAGGAGGCCGGCGCGGAGAACTTCTTCCTGTTCGGGCTCACCGAGAGCCAAGTCGAAACCGTCAAGGCGCAGGGCTACCGGCCGCTGAGCTACGTCGAGTCCGACCCCGAGCTGGCCGCGGTCCTCGAGCTGCTGGCCCGCGGCGAGTTCACCCACGGTGACACCGAGGTGCTGCGCCCGATCGTAGACAACCTGCTGCACCACGACACGTTCCTGGCGCTGGCCGACTACCGCTCCTACGTGGACTGCCAGGACGAGGTCAGCCGGGTGTGGCGCGACGGCGACACATGGTCGCGGATGTCGATCCGCAACACCGCGCGCAGCGGCAAGTTCTCCTCCGACCGGGCGATCAAGGAGTACTGCGACGAGATCTGGGGCGTCGGCCCGATGTCGGTCGACCTCTAGCGAGTTCGGCGTGTTCGTCGTCGCTGAGCGACGACGATCACGCCGAACTCACGCGTAGAGGCCGCGTTCGAGCGCGCGCATCAGCCGCAGCGCCGCCGCGACGTCGTGCTCGCCGCCGGCGTCGGCGAGGGCCTCGCGCAGCAGCCGCGCCCAGATGGCGCGCAGCCGCGCCAGGTTCTGCGCGGCCAGCTCGGTGGAGCGCAGCACCACCTGCCTGCTGTCGAGCGGATCGACCGAGCGGCGCACCAGCCCCTTGGCCTCGAGGTCGCGCAGGCCCCGGCTGAGGTTGCTGCGCTGCAGGCCGGTACCCGCCGCCACGGCGCTCGGGCCGACGTCGGGGTGGTGATCGATGTAGCGCATCACCGTCACCTCCGTGCCGGACAGCGCGATCACGGCAGGGTCGGCCCCCGCCTGCGCCCGGACCGCGCGGGCGACCGCCATGACGACGTCGGCGAGATCGGCCAGCTGCGCGGCTGAGGGCTCTTGCACGCATCTACCCTACCTAATACTTATGTACTGATAATTATTGGATTGATAACCATCTGTGAGCGTCCACACCCGTCGGCAGTTGCGCTACGGCGAAATCGCTTGACCGGCCTGCCAGGCTCGGTGCCATGACCGACGTCGACGACTTCTGGGCACAGGGCTTCGTCAAGATCCCCGGGGCCGCGTCGCGGGAGGCCGCCGACGCGGCGCGCGCGCTGCTGGCCGCACAGCTCGGCATCGCGCCGGACGACCCCACGACGTGGACGAAGCCGGTGTTGTGGGCGGCCGACCTGACCGGGACGGGCCCGTTCGGCGAGCTGGTCCGCAGTCCCCGGCTGGCCGCGGTGTGCGATGCGGTGTGCGGACCCGGCCGTTGGCAGCCGCGCGGATCGTTGGGCAACGTCCCGGTCCGCTTCCCGGTCACGCCGCCGGACGAGGACCGCGGCTGGCACATCGACCTGAACACCCCGCTGCCCGACGGGACGTGGGCGGTCACCGACGCTCCGCACACCGTGCTGCTGTTGACCTTGCTGTCGGAGGTGACGATCGACGACGCGCCCACCCGGATCCGGGTGGGGTCGCACCACGACATCGCCGACGTGCTCGGCTCCGAGCCGCTCGACGCGGTCACCGCCGGGACGCTGGTGGAGGAGGCCAGCGCCGGCCGTCCCGTGGCGCATGCGACCGGCGAGCCCGGCGACATGTACCTGCTGCACCCGTTCACCGTGCACGCCGCCGACGAGCACCGCGGCCGCACTCCCCGCTTCATGGCGCAGGCCCCGATCCTCTGCCCCGGCGTCGTCGGCTGACCCCCCACCCCTCCAGCCCCCGCCCCCCGAACCCGCCCACGACCACCGAACCCGCCCACGACCCCGCCGAAATTGCATTCCAGCAGCGAAAGTGCGAGTGGAGGCCTGCTGGAATGCAATTTCGGCGGGAGGTGCACACGATTCGGTAACGACCCGGTCACCGCCCCGCGCGTCCGCGCAGCGGGCGCGGCGACGCTGTTAGCTTCGCGTGAGTGAGCTCCTTCGGGCAGCGGATCCGCGGTCTGGCCGTCGCGGCGCTCCTCGCCGCCGGCCTTGTCGGCGCCGTACCGGCGCCGGCGGCCGACGCGTTCTCCCGCGAAGGGCTGCCCATCGAGCAGCTCGACGTGCCGTCCCCGTCGATGGGCCGCACCATCCGCGTCGAATTCCAGTACGGCGGGCCGCATTCGGTGCTGCTGCTGGACGGGCTGCGCGCCCAGGACGACTTCAACGGCTGGGACATCAACACCGCCGCGTTCGACTGGTTCCATCAGTCCGGCATCTCGGTGATCATGCCCGTCGGCGGGCAGTCGAGCTTCTACGCCGACTGGTACCGGCCGGCCAGGGGCCACGCGGGCACGCTGACCTACAAGTGGGAGACGTTCCTGACCCGCGAGCTGCCGACCTGGCTGGCGGCCAACAAGGGTCAGGACCCGTTCGGCAATGCCGTTGTGGGGCTGTCGATGTCGGGCAGCGCGGCGCTGACCATGGCGGCCTGGTATCCGCACCAGTACAAGTTCGCGGCGTCGCTGTCGGGATACCTGGCGCCGTCGCGGGGGCTGTGGCCGACGCTGATCGACATCGCGATGCAGGACGCCGGCGGCTTCGACGCCGTCGACATGTGGGGCACGCCCGGCTCGGCGGCGTGGCAGCGCGCCGACCCGACCGTCAACATCAACCGGCTGGTCGCCAACCGCACCGCGCTGTGGGTGTACTGCGGCAACGGTGTCACCTCCGACCTGGACGCCGGCACCGACCTGGGCGCGAACTTCGGGGCGCAGTACCTGGAGAACATCACGCTGAGCACCAACAAGGAATTCCAGAAGCAGTACCTGGCCGCCGGCGGCCGCAACGCGGTCTTCAACTTTCCGCCCAACGGCACCCACAGCTGGGGCTATTGGGGTGCGCAGCTGCAGGCGATGAAAGGCGACATGGTGCGCATCCTGACGACGCCGCTACCCCCGCCTCCACCGCCGCTGCTGCCCGCCCCTGCGGCTCCCGCCGCACCTCCCCCGGCCGTCGCGCCGCGGTAGCGGCTATGTGAGATCTGCGCCGCGGTAGCGGCTATGTGAGATCTGCGCCGCGACAGCGGCTATGTGAAAGTAGGGGTCCAGCAGGGTCGACCACGCCTGGTCGAGCTGCGGCCATTCCTCCTGGCAACCGCCGGCGCGGTCCTCGGGCAGTTCCCCGTCGGCGACCAGGTCGCCGTTCGCCTCGGGGTTGGAGCCGTAGATCCAGCATCGCAGGTTGTAGACGCGCTGCAGGTCCAGCGAGTGCACGTCGGCCATGTCGTCGGCGTCGACGTCGGGGTTCTCGGCGCCGGTCGCGTCGAAGACCCGGGCGAGTGGGCACGGAGAACGCCGCCACGTTACGCAACGTCAGGCGAGGACGAGCTCGAAGATCGGGATGACGCGGTCGGTGCGCTTCTCGTACTCGCCGAAGCCGGGTGCCCGCTCGACGATCTGCGGATACAGCCTGTCCCGCTCGTCGCGGGGCAGCTCCCGGGCGGTCGCCGGCCTCGGTGCATCCGCGCCGATCTCGACGCTGACCTCCGGGTTGGCCCGAATATTGAATGCCCACGCGGGATCTCGATCCCGGCCGGCGGAGGAGCCGACGATGTAGAGCCGCCCGTCGATATCGAAGTAGGCGGTCGGGTTGACCCGTTGCTGGCCACTCTTGGCGCCGGTGGAGGTCAACAGCAGCAGCGGGAAACCCTCGAACTGCCCGCCGACCTGGCCGCCGTTGGCCCGGAATTCGTCGATGTTGCGCTGGTTGAAATCGCGTTCGTCGGCCATCGCGTCGTCGCCCATCCCTCGATGCTAGTGAGAACGGCGTACCTGCCGGAGGGCTTCGGCGAGAACCGCGGTTCAGTCGAAGTACTCGCGCTCGGCGGAGTTGACCGCCGCCCGGACCGCCGCGGCGAGGTCCGCGACCCGGCCTCGGTCCTCGGGCAGCTGCAGGATCGAGAACCGCAGCAGACCGTCGGTGCTGCTGACGAACGATTTGGCGCCGGCGGCCGCGACGATGCCCTGGCGGGCCAGGTTGATCAACGCGGTGGTCTCGTCGGGCACCCGGACCCAGACGACGAAGCCGTCAGGGCTGGCCGACGCGCGCAGCCCCGCGCCGGTGAACGCGTCCAGTGCGGCCCGCCGGCGCAGCCGGTAACGACCGCGGGCGCGGGTCATCGCCAGCGCGACGTCGGGGTCGTCGATCAGGTGGGCCAGCGCGTTCTGCAGGATCCGGCTGTTGGACGCCATCCCGAAGCTGCGCAGCCGCACCGTGCGCTCGATCAGCTCGGCGCTGCCGCCGAGCACCGCGGTGCGCAGGTCGATGCCGAAAGCCTTGCAGTAGCTCCGGATTCGCAACACCCGCTCGTGGAAATAAGGTCCCAGCGACGCCGGTTCGGCCGACGCGAGCGGGCCCGCGCTGTCGTCCTCGACCACCCAGGTGTCGGGACCGAGCACGCCGGCCAGCTCGCGGGCACGCTCGGCGGACAGCGCCCCGGTCATCGCGTAGGCGCCGCTGGGCTGCAGCACCAGCGCGGTGGCGCCACGGTGCACCGCCGCGGAGACCGACGCGACGGTCGGGCCCTGTTCGTCGGCGCTGATCCCGAACGCCTCGATCCCGAGCTGCCTCAGGATGTCGAGATAGCCTGGGCTGACAGGTTCTTCGACGCCGACCGGGCCGCCGGAGGCCGCGGCCGCGGTCGCCAGCACCACGGCTTCGGTGCCACCGCCGACGCAGTTCCAGGCCTGCGCCGGGAACGGCCACCCGGGCTCGACGCTGTGCCGCAGCCGTTCGCTGATGTAGGCCCGCGCCGGGTTGTGCAGATCCAGCGTGCCGCTCACCGCCTCGCCGAGCGCAGCCACCAGGTCCGGCTGCAGTGCGGGATCTGGTGTCACCAAGGCCATTTCCACCGACGACCAATCCACAATTCCCGACGCCGGCAGCGGGCCGCTGGGGTCGGCGACGACGGTACCGCCGCGGCGTCGGGTCTGCAGCCGCCCGGAGTCACGGACCCGGCTCCAGGCCGTCATCACCGTGCCGGGACTGACGCCGGCGGCGCGCGCGAAGTCACGGATGGTCGGCAGCTGCGATCCCGGCGCCAGCTCGCCGCCGTCGATCAGCCGGGTCAGCCCGTGGCCCAGGTCTTTCGACGATGTCGCCCGCAGTCGCTGCGCCAGCCACACCGCGTCGACATGGTCGGACATCCTCACCCCCGCTCCGGCAGGCCGAGCCGGCCCCGCAGGTCGTGGTCGGTCGGCGGCTTCCACAGCCCGCGCTCGGCCAGCAGCGGCATCACCTCGTCGACGAACTGCGCGATGCCGGAGCCGTAGCCCACCATGAACCCGTCGGCGGCGCCCGCGACGAACCACCGCTCCAGTTCGTCGGCCACCGCGTCCGGTGTCGCGGTGAGCGCGAAGTGGCCGTGTTCCAACGCAATTCGCTCCAGCACGTGGCGCAGGGTGGCGCCGGGTTCGCGGGCCCAGCGCAGGTAGATCTGGGCGCGGCTGCGGCGCCCGACGGAGGCGTCCAGGTCGGCATCGGTCGGCAGGTGCGACGCCGGGATCGGCACGTCCAGCTCGAGGTCGGTGAGCTGGAAGTGGTCGGATTCACGCAGCACGACCCGGCGCGCCTTCTCCAGCACGTCCGGGGTGACGTGGCGGGATCTGGCCCGGCGCGCCTCGGCGTCGTCGCGGCCCAGGAACGCCCGGAAGCCGGGCATGACCAGCAGCGAGTCGGGCGCACGCCCGGCCGCGGCGACCTCCGCGCGCAGCCGGCCCGCGTAGTCGAGCGCCTGCTCGAGGTCAGGGACGGCGACGAACACCACGTCGGCGTTGCGGGCCGCGAACGCGATGCCCGCCGGCGAGGACCCCGCCTGCACCAGCACCGGGCGTTGCGCCGGGCCTGGTTTGTCCAGCGGGCCGCTCACCGAGAAGTACTCGCCCACATGGTCGATGGACCTCACCTGGGATACGTCGACGTAGCGGCCGCCGGCCTTGTCGTCGACGACGGCGGACTGCGGGTAGCTGGCCCACAGCGCGTCGACGACGTCGAGGAACTCCTGCGCGCGGGCGTACCGCTGTCCGGGTGCGGGCAGCCCGTCCAGTCCGAAGTTCCGCTCACCGGTGAACGAGGTGACGACATTCCACGCCACCCGGCCGCCGCTGAGCCGGTCCAGCGACGCGAGCGAGCGGGCCAGGTGGAACGGTGCGCCGAACGTGGTCGACGCGGTGGTGATGAACCCGAGGTGTTCGGTGCGGCCGATCAGCGCGGCGGTCAGCGTCATCGGGTCGAACGGCAGCCGCGGGTTGAGCTGCTTCACCGGGTCGAAGCCGAGGAAGTCGGTGTAGAACAGCGCGTCGAAGCCGGCGTCCTCGACCCATTGGGCGTAGGCGGCGTGCTGGTCGAGGTCGGTGATGTCGGCCGGGGTGACGTCGGGTTCCCGCCAGCGCGCGATCGGCCCGAACGCGTGCTCGGACGCCACCAGGCGCAGCCCCCGGGTCATCGGCTCAGCAGGCGAGCACCCGCGCCCAGCCGGTGCGGCGCCAGCCCGTAGTGCTCCCGCAGCGTGCTGCCCTGGTAGCCGTCGTGGAACACGCCTTGGGCCTGCAGCAGCGGCACCACGTGCTCGACGAAGTCGGCCAGCACCCCCGGTGAGGACGCCACGTGCAGGTTGAAGCCGTCGGCTGCCCCGGCCAGGTACCACGCCGTGATGGTGTCGGCCACCTGCTCGGGGGTGCCGATCACCGACACGTGCTGGGTTCCGTTGCGGCGCAACGCCAGCACCTGGCGTACGGTCAGGTTGTCCCGCGCGGCGGCGTCGAGCAGGCCGTCGAGTTCGCTCGCCGCGCTGCGGCTGATCTCCGCCGTCGCGATGAGGTCGAACGGCAGCGGACGGTCGATGTGGAACTCGGAGACGGGGATGCCGAGCTGGCGGGCGAAGAACGACAGCCGCACCGCGTCCGGGGTGGCCTCGTCGAGCCGGCGCTTGCGCTCCCGCGCGGCCTCCTCGGTGTCCCCGACGACGACGAAGAAGCCGGGCAGCACCTTCAGCGTGTCCGGGTCACGCCCGGCCCGGGCTGCCTTGTCCCGCAGCAGGTTCCGGTAGGCGACGGCGTCGTCGAGATCGGTCTGGTGGGTGTAGACGGCGTCGGCGGTGCGCGCCGCCAGCGCGATGCCGCGTTCGGAGGCCCCGGCCTGCACCAGCAGCGGTCGGCCCTGCGGTGACGGCGGCACCAGCGGCTCGCCGGCCACCTGGATCTGTGCACCGGTGAAGGCCGCCGGGCGGATCACACCGGGCCGGAGGTAGTCGCCGGTGGCCCGGTCCCCGGCGATCGGGTCGGGTTCCCACGCCTCCCACAACGTCAGCACCGCGTCGACGAATTCCTCGGCGCGCGCGTAGCGTTCGTCCTTCGGGTGCGCGTGCGGCTGGGAGAAGTTGCGGGCCGGCCGATCCCCCGCGGTGACGACGAAGTTCCACGCCGCCCGGCCGTCGCTGACCAGATCCAGGGAGGCGACCTGGCGGGCCAGGTTGTACGGGTCGTTGTAGGACGTGGACGCGGTGCCGATCAGGCCGATCCGGTCGGTGTGCGCGGCGATCGTGGTCAGCGCGATGAACGGGGTCAGCGCCCGCCACGGGTGATGCCAGTACGCGTCGTCCCACGCCGGGGTGTCGGCCAGGAAAACCGCCTGGAACAGGCCCCGCTCGGCCAGCTGCGCGGCCTCGACGTAGTGCCGGTGCGACACGAACCACGCCGGATCGCGGTCGTCGAGCCGCCACGCCCCCTTCGCGGTGCCACCGGGCAACAGGTTCAGGTTGAGGATCAACCCGCCATCACGAGATCCGGGCATACTGGCGGCCCTCCTCACGCACCGGCTCCAGCACCTCGGACACCGTCAGCGCCAGACTCGACTTCCACTGCGCCAACGTGAGTTTCGCCGGGGCAACCTGCAACAGCACCTCGTCGACATGGTCGAGTTCGGGATCGTTGCGCAGCCGGTCCCGCACCAGCTCGGGGTCGCCGTACCACGGCTCGCCGTTGCCGTTCTTGTTGTGCAGATCGATGGCGTGTTGGCCGGCCAGCGCCCGCGCCTCGGCCACCGTGTCGGCGACGATCACGGTGCGCGACGCGGCGATGCGCTGCTGCGGGCCGGCCTGGGACCGGAACGCGTCGATGGCCTCGCTGTGCCGGACCAGGTTGCCCTCGAACGTCAGCGCCTTCGACGACCGCAGCAGCAGGTTGTCACCGACCCGGCCGATCTCCTCTGCGTGCGCGGGATCGCTGGCCACCCGCCACAGCCGCTGCGGCAGGTCTCCGGCCGGCGGGTAGAGCCGCTTACCGCCGCCCAGGTCGTCGCCGGCCAGCACCGACCGCAGCCGTGCCACCTTGTCGGCGTACACCCGCAGCCGGTCGTCCCAGGAGACGTCGAACGGCTCGAATGCCCAGTCCTCCAGGCCCGACCCGAGACCCAGTTGCAGCCTGCCTCGCGACAGGGCGTCGGTGATGACGGCGTCCTCAGCCACCCGGATCGGGTTCTCCAGCGTGATGACGACGACGCCTGCGCCGAGCTTGATCCGGCTGGTGCGCTGACTCGCCGCGGCGAGGAACACCAGCGGCGAGGCGATGGTGCCCTTGTCGGACCGGAAGTGGTGCGAGGTGATCCACGCCGTCGACAGGCCCAACGCCTCTGCGTACTCGATGAGATCGAGTCCGTCGTGGTACTGCCGGACCGGGTCGGCCTGGGTGTCGTTGAGCCGGAAGAAGATCCCGAACTCGGGTAGCCGGGTCACCGCCTCAGTCCTTCCAGGTGTCGTAGGCCCAGAAGTTGACCATGCCGCGCGGCGGGTCCAGCCACCGCTCGATGCCGTGCACCCGGCTGGTGGCCGCGGCGTTGTACCGCTCGGTGTACAGCGGGAGCGTGGTCACCTGGTCGACCAGCGCGTACTGGGCCACCTTGTCGTAGGCCGCTTTCCGCGATTCGTCGTCCAGCGCGGAGCGGCCGTCGGCCAGCCAGCCGTCGACCTGAGGATCCTCGAGCTTGGGCCCGTTGATGGCGCCGCCGGTCTCGTAGATCTTCTCCAGCACGACACCGATGTCGACGCCGCCGACCGCGCGGGGGAAGGCCTCGTAGGTGTTGGTCTCGCGGACCACGTCGACGGTTCCCTCGTCGCGGAACTGCAGATCCACCTCGACGCCGGCGTTGGTGCGCAGCTCGGCCTGGTAGGCCTCGAGCACGGTGGACAGCGGCGGCTTGGGTTCGGTGGCGATCAACCGGACCACGAGGCGCTGCCCGGCGGCGTTGGTGCGGTAACCCTCGCTGTCGCGGCCGGTCCAGCCGGCCTCGTCGAGCAGCTTGTTGGCCTCGTCGATGTTGCCGCCGTAGGCGTTCTCGTACTTGGCGTCATAGAACGGGCTCTGCGGGCCCACGATGCTCCACGCCCGCTCCGAGCTGCCCTGCAGCACGGTGTCGATGATCGGGTCGAGGTCGACGGCCTCGCGCAGCGCGCGCCGGACCCGGACGTCCTTGGTGTTGTCGCCGGTGACGTTGAAGTACAGCGACCACGGGGAGACGTTCGACGGCTTCCACTCGAACTGGAACCCGTCCACGCCGTCGAAGCTGGCGATGTCGGCCGGGGCCACCTGCGCGATCGCGTCGACCTCACCGGAGGTCAGCAGGCCAGCGCGGACGTTGGGCTCGGGCACCACCTTGACCACCAGCTCGTCGAGGTAGGCCGGGCCTTCGTGCGAGGCCAGCGCCGAGGGCCAGTTGTAGTCCTCGTTGCGCTTGAACCGCAGCTCCGAACCCTCGACCACCTCGGTCAGGATGAACGGGCCGGTGCCGGCGATGCCGACGCCGCCGGCGGCCACGTCGGGGTTCTCCAGCGACTTCGGCGAGATCTGCGCACCCTGTAGGGAGGCAAGGGTGTTCAGCCAGTTGGCGGTCGGCTCGGACAGCACGGTGCGCACCGTGTACTCGTCGACCACCTCGGTGGACTTCAGCGTCTGGAAGGTGCTCTTGGCCACCGACGGCGCGTACTCCTTGTCGCCGGTGATCTTGTCGAAGTTGGCTTTCACCGCCGCGGCGTTGAACGGTTCGCCGTCGGAGAACTTCACCCCCTTGCGCAGCGTGAAGGTGTACACCAGCCCGTCCTCGGACCGCTCCCACTTCTCGGCCAGCCAGGGGTGGATCGACTCGTCGTAGTCGATGGCGACCAGGGTGTCATAGACGTTGCGCAGCACTTGGACCTCGGTGCAGCAGCCGCGCACGTGCGGGTTCATGCCCTCTTCGGGATAGTCGGCCTGCGCGACGGTCAGTGTGCCGCCGCGCTGCGGCTCACCGGAACCGCTGCCGCCGGTGGAGTCGCTGCCGCAGGCGCTCAACGCCAGCAACGCGACCACCGCGATGGCTACCCATCGCAGCGCGTGGAGCAATGGTCGTCTGGTAGGGGTCATCTCGTGGTTCCATCTCGTATCGAGACCACACACCTTGTGCGGTCGGAGGTTTGAAGAAAAGGCAGCGCCCGGGTCAGCGGCGACAGAGATCCGGACAGCTCACAGCGTCGGCACCGCCTGCAGAAGGGCCCGGGTGTACGGGTCGCGGGGTGCGTCGAACACCTCGTCGGCGGTGCCTTCCTCGACCACCCGGCCGCGGTACATCACCAGCACCTTGTCGGCGACGTGGTGCACGACCCCGATGTCGTGCGAGATGAACAGCAGCGCGGTCTCGCGGCTGGACCGGATCTCGAGCAGCAGGTCCAAGATCTGCGCCTGGATGGACACGTCCAGCGCGGACACCGCCTCGTCGCAGACCAGCAGTTCGGGGTCCGACCCCAGGGCCCGCGCGATCGACACCCGCTGCCGCTGCCCGCCCGACAGCGACCGGGGGTGCCGGTCGATGACGGTGGCAGGCAGGTGCACCAGGTCCAGCAGTTCGCGCACCCGGGCGGCCCGTTCGGACCTGCTTCGGGCGCTGAGAGCGACTGTCTCGGCGATGATCTCGCGCACCGTGTAGCGCGGGTCGAACGATCCGACCGAGTCCTGTGCCACCAGTTGCACCGCCCCGAGCCGGGGCGGGGTGTGGCCGCGGCGCCCGGCCCAGCGCCGGCCGCCGATCTCGACGTGCCCGGTGTCGGGGGCGAGCAGGCCGGTGACGATGCGGGCCACCGTCGACTTGCCGGAGCCGGATTCCCCGACCAGGCCGACGATCTCACCGCGGTGGATCGCGAAGCTGACGTCCTCGGCTGCGGTGAACGTGCGCCGCCGGCCCTGCCGGTAGTACTTGCCGACGCCCACCACGTCGGCGACGACCTGGCCACCCGCCGTGATCGGCTGCGGCGCAGGCTCGTCCGGGTCGCTGAGCCGGCGGCCACGGGTGTCGCGGCCCGGCACCGCGGCCACCAGCCTGCGGGTGTAGTCGTGCTCGGGGTGGTGGATCACGTCGGTTACCGCGCCGCGTTCGACCACCCGGCCGTTGTGCATCACGAGCACGTCGTCGGCCACCCGGGACACCACCGCCAGATCGTGGCTGATCAGCAGCACGCCGCGGCCGTCGTCGGCCAGGGTGCGCAGCAGCGCCAGGATGCGGGCCTGCACGGTGACGTCCAGCGCCGTGGTCGGTTCGTCGGCCACCAGCACGTCGGGCCGGCCGGCCAGCGCGGAGGCGATCAGAGCGCGCTGCCGCAGCCCGCCGGAGAGCTGGTGCGGATAGTTGCGCCTGCGGTAGGCCGGGTCGGGGATGCCGACGGAGTCCAGCAGGTCCTCGACCGCGGCGGTGCGCTGGGCGCGGGGCACCCGCAGCGCCTCGGACACCTCGGCGGCCACGGTGCGCAGCGGGTCCAGCGAGGTCAGCGCGTCCTGCAACACGAAGCCGATCTGGGCGCCGCGCACGGCCCGCCAGTCGGTCGCGGCGTAGCCGCGGGTGTCGGCGCCGAGGACGTCGAATGTGGTTGCCTCGACCCGGCTTCCGGCGCCGGCCAGTCCGATCAGGGTACGTGCGGTGACGGACTTGCCCGAGCCGGATTCGCCGACGATGGCCAGGATCCGGCCGCGCCGGATGCTCAGGTCGACGTCGGAGACCACCGGCAGCGCCGAACCGTCGGCGGCGCGGACACTGTCGAACGAGACGGTCAGGCCCTTGACGTCGACGAGGACGTCCCCGGTCCGGCCTGCGGCGGCGGCACTGTTCTCCGGGAACGCCGAGGCGGTGACGGTCACGGCGCGGCCCGCCGCTCGAACCGGCGCTGCAGGTGCCGCCCGACGATGGAGACGCTGACCACGGTGACCGTGATGAACAGGCCGGGGAAGAAGCCGACCCACCAGGCGATCCGCAGGTCCTGGCGGGCATCGGAGAGCATGGCGCCCCATTCGGGCAGCGGTGGGGTGGGGCCGAAGCCGAGGAAGGACAGCCCGGCCGCGCCGATGATCGCGGTGCCGACGCCGAGGGTGGCCAGCACCGGCACGGTGCCCAGCGCGTTCGGCAGCACGTGTCGGAACGTGCGCCGCACCGCGGAGGCGACGGCCAGCCGGGACTGTGCCACGTAATCGGATTCGCGGACCCGCAGCGTCTCCGCGCGCACCACCCGGCCGTACCGGGGTGCCGACGCGATCGCGATGGCGGCGATGACGTTCCCGGTGCCGGGCCCGATCAGCGTGATCAGCATCAGCGCGAACAACAGGTCGGGGAACGCGCCGACGGCGTCGAACACCCGGGAGATGGCCTCGTCGACGCGGCGGTGCGTGACCCCGGCGATCAACCCGAGCAGGACGCCGCCGACGACCGCCAGCGCGGTGGATGCCACCCCGATCAGGATCGAGTAGCGGGCCCCGTGCACCACCCGCGACCACACGTCGCGGCCCAGATGGTCGGTGCCGAAGATGTGCTCGAGGCTCGGCGCGGCAAGCGCATTCGACATGTCGCTGGCCAGCGGGTCCCGTCCGGTGAACAGTCCGGGGAACACCACCGCGATCACCAGCAGCGCCAGGATCGACGCGGCGATCAGCAGCCCGGTGTGCCGGAACCGGGTCAGCCCGGAGGACAGCGAACGGCCGGGGAACGCGAAAGTGGTTGCCATTACCGCACCCTCAGTCGCGGGTCGATCCATAGGTAGAGGATGTCGACGACGGTGTTCACCGCGACATAGAGGGTGACGGCCAGCAGCGTGATGCCGAGCACCACCGGGACGTCCTGGCGGGTCACCGCGATGACGGTGGCCTGCCCGATCCCCGGGCGGCCGAAGACCTGCTCGACGATCACGGTGCCGGTGAGCATGCCGCCGACCGACCAGCCGGCCAGCGTGGCCGCCGGGATCAGCGCGTGCCGCAGACCGTGGCGGACCTTGAGCTGCCACGGTGAGATACCGCGGGCCAGAGCCGTGACGGCATAGGGCTGTTCGAGGGATTTCTCGATGCCCTCGCGCAGCACCTGGGTCAGCACCGCCGCCAGCGGCAGCCCGAGGGTGAGGCTGGGCAGGATGAGGTTCTCCAGCGTGGTGCCGCCGACCACCGGCAGCAGGCCGAGCTGGAAGGACAGCACGGTGATGAACACGATGCCCAGCCAGAACGTCGGGATGGAGGCGAACGTGAGCTCGCCGAGGTAGGCGATGCGCGTCCCGATACCTTTGCGGCCCGCGGTGGTCACCGACAGGATCAGTGCCACCACAACGGCGATCAGCGTTGCGGCCCCGGTGAGTTGGGCGCTGGCGACCAGCCGGTGGCTGAACAGGACGTCGGCGACCGGGACGCGTTGCACGTAGGACATGCCGAAGTCGCCCTGCACCAACCGGGTGAGGAAGTCGACGTACTGCACCAGCAGCGACTTGTCCAGACCCCACTGCGCTTCGATGGTGGCCCGCAGCTCCGGGGTGTCGAACTCGCCCATCAGCAGCGTGACGGGATCTCCCGGTGACAGGTGCACCGCGACGAACGCCGCCGTCGCCGCCAACCACAACACCACCACCGCGGCCACCAGCTTCTCGCCGATGTAGCGCAGCTGGAACGCCAGGCCGCTGAAGCGGCCGGGGAGCCGGGGCGGCGTGGACCCGCCGGTGGCCGACGTGTCGGCCCCGGCCAGGTTCGGGTGCGTGGTCTCGAGGACGGTCATAGCGGTGGCGTAGGGCGCTCAGCCGAACGCCGCCTCCGCTCGAACCCTTCCCGCCCCACTCCCACCCGCGGTGTGAAGGCTCTCACCGGAAGGGACGTAGTTCTCGAAGCCGTCGCTCGGACGCTCCAGCCCCAGCGTATCGCGCAGCGTCGACCCCGGGTACTCGGTGCGGAACAGACCCTTGCGCTGCAACAGCGGCACCACGTGGTCGACGAATTCTGTTGCCACGTCTGGCAGTTGAGCCGACATGATGTTGAACCCGTCGGCGGCGCCCGCGTTGACCCAGGTCTCGATCTGGTCGGCGACCTGCTCGGGTGAACCGATGGCGGTGACGTGGGTCAGGCCGCCGCCCTGGCGGGCCAGGATCTGGCGGACCGTGTAGCGCTCGCGGCGCGCGGTACCGATCAGCGCAGCGAAATGCCCGCCCTGCGCGCCGAGTTCACCGTCGGCGGGCACCAGGTCCCACGGCAGTTCCTTGTCCAGCTCCAGCGCCTCGACCGGAACCCCGATCTGCAGCGCCAACGCGTTGATCGCAAACCGTTCGGTGTGCAGTTCCCGCAGCTCGATCTCGCGAGCGCGGGCCTCCGCCTCGGTGGGCGCCACCAGCGTGATCAGCCCGGGCAGCACCCGGATGGTCTCGGGGTCGCGGCCCCAGCGCTTGGCCCGCTCTCGCACGGTGTTACGGAACGCGATCGCCGATTCGATGGTGGGCTGCACGGTGTAGACGGCGTCGGCGAACCGCGAAGCCAGCCCGATGCCGTCCGGCGACGAACCGGCCTGCACCAGCACCGGATGACCCTGCGGGGACCGCGGCAGCGGCAGCGGGCCCGCGGTGTTGACGTAGTCACCGGTGTAGTCGACGGCGCGGATCCGGGCCTCGTCGACGTAGGTGCCGGTCTCGCGGTCGGCCACCCAGGCGTCGTCGGCCCAGCCGTCCCACAGCGCGATGACGGCCTCGACGAACTCGTGGGCCCGCTTGTACCGGGCGTCGTGGTCCAGCCCCTGCTCGCGGCCGAAGTTGCGGGCCACGTCATCGCCATTGGTGGCCACGATGTTCCACGCGGCGCGGCCGTTGCTGATGTGGTCGAGCGTGGAGATCCGCCTCGCCAGGTTGTAGGCCGAGTTGTAGGAGCTCGAGCCGGTGGCGACCAGGCCGATGTGCGTGGTGTGCTGGGCCACCGCGGCGAAGGCCAGCGTCGGATCCAGTCCGCGGAAGGGCCGGTACTCGCCGCGGTAGCGCCACACCGGGGTGTCGGCGAGGAACACCGCGTCGAACTTGCCGCGTTCGGCGATCTTGGCGCACTCGATGTAGTGCTCGAGGCTGCTGTACTGGTGCGGGTCCCCGCTGCCGGCTCGCCAGGCGCCCGGGAACACCCCACCGGGAATCAGGTTGAGGTTCAGCGTGATCGAGTCGCGGCTGAAGGTCATCTCGTGCCTCTCTTACTTCTCGACGGGGAAGCCGACGATGCTTCCCCATTCGGTCCAGGAGCCGTCGTACACGCGGACGTTGTCGATGCCGAGCACCTCCGACAGCGCGATCCAGCCCAGCGTGGAGCGGTGCGACAGGCGGCAGTAGTTGACGATCGATGTCGGTGTGCCGTCGATTCTTTCGTCGACGAGGCGCTGCAGCTCGGCGCGGTCGCGCAGCCGGCCGTGCTCGTCGAGCAGGTCGCGGAAGAACAGGTGCCGCGCGCCGGGGATGCGGCCGTGCCGCTCGGCGCCGTGGTCGATCGGGGCGGTGGGCCCGCTGACCCGGGCGCCGCTGTACTCCTCGGGGGTACGGTAGTCCAGGATCACCACGTCGTCGCGGCCGAGCAGCGCGCGCACGTCGTCGCGGCCGATCCGTAGCCGGTCCTGCTCGGGGGTCGGCTCGGGCACCGGCAGCGGCACGGCGGCCGGGGTGCGTTCCACGGCGCGTTCGGCGTGCGGCCCGGCGGCGCGCCACGCCTCCAGGCCGCCGTCGAGGTAGGCGATGTCGGTGTAGCCGCGCACCCGCGCGACCCACAGCACGTAGGCGGCGAACTGCGTGGGGTCCCCGGCGAGCACGATGCGCGAGCCCTCGCCCGCGCCGAGGGCGAACAGCCGCTCGGACAGTTCGGCGCCGGTGGCGAGCTCCCGCTCGAGCGGGTGCCAGGCCAGGTCCTTCCAGAACACCGCACGCGCGCCGGGGATCCCCGGCGCGTCCGGGGCCTTGGCGTGCACCTCGATCACCGCGAGGTTCGGGTCGTCGAGGCTCGCGGCGAGCTCTTCGACGGAGACGACGCTCTGGGTGGCGAGAGCCATCACGCTCCTTTTGTTACAACTGCAGTTGATACATAATTTGTTGGCTTGCAAGCACATTAGAAGCCGCAGAAGGGCTGGTCCATAATTTCTCTTGCGGCGAGAATAAATACCGAAACCCCGGTTACGCTGCACGATCGGACTTTGCCTCAGCCGTAGTTTTTCTCGATCCCGCCCGGCCATGGCAATGTTATGAAACATAACTGCAGCGAGGAACGACGAGGAGATCACCGATGAGCGAGGGGGCCCGCGCCGCCCATCTGGTCGGCGCGACGGAGCTGTCGGCCAGTGGGCCGGAGACGGTGGTGCTCGACGTCCGCCATGTCATGCCGGCCGACCATCCGGACCGGGACGGCTATCTGGCCGGGCACATTCCGGGCGCGCAGTTCGTCGATGTCGACGCCGACCTGGCCGGGGTGAGCACCGGACGCAACGGCCGCAGGCCGCTGCCGGATGCCGCCCAGTTCGAGAAGACGGTGCGCCGGTGGGGCATCGACCGCGACACCCCCGTCGTGGTGTACGGCGCGGCCCGCTCCCCCGCGCCGGCGCGCGCCTGGTGGCTGCTGCGCTGGGCCGGTGTGGAGTCGGTGCGGCTGCTCGACGGCGGCTTCCAGGCGTGGACCGGTGAGCTGGAGCCCGGTGAGCCCACCGCTGTGCGGCCGGAGAGCGACTTCACCATCGCCCCGGGCGGGCTGCCCGTCGTCGAGGTGGGTGACGTGCCCGCGTTCGCCGAGCGGGGGCTGCTGTTCGACGCCCGGCCGGCGTCGAAGTTCTCCCATCCGACCGACGCCGGCGCCGGGCACATCCCGGGTGCGCGCAGTGCACCGGTCGCCGAGTTCTTCGATGCGGCAGGGTTTCTGCTGCCCGACGAGGCACTGCGGGAGCGGTTCGCCGCGCTCGGCATCCCGGCCGGTTCTGAGCCCGCGGCCTACTGCGGTACCGGGGTGGCCGCGGCGCTCGAGGTGTTCGTGCTGTCGGTGCTCGGTGTCAAAGCCCGGCTCTACGTCGGTTCGGCCTCGGAGTGGGCTGCCGATCCGTCCCGCGTGCTCGTCCGTTGACGCCGCCGGAGCAAAAGGCCAGACGCCGCCTTCTTCTTGACATCTCGCCGTTCCGCACCAGCCGGCCCTTCACCCGGCTGTGGATCGGCACGGCGCTGGGCAGCATCGGGCAGGAGATGACGGTGGTCACCGTCGCCCTGCAGGTCTACGCGATCACCTCCTCGACGTTCGCGGTGTCGCTGATCGCCGGGATCGCGCTGGGGCCCATCGTCATCACCGGCCTGTACGGCGGCACGCTGGCCGACCGCTTCGATCGGCGCCGGGTGGCGTGGATCGCGTCGGTGATCTCGTGGGTGGCGATCGCCGTACTAGCCCTGCACGCGGTCATGGACGGCAGCTCGCTGTGGCTGCTGTACTCCGCCGCGACGGTCAACGCGGCGGCGGGCACCGTCGGCGGCATCACCCGGCGGGCCATCATCCCGCGGCTGCTGCCGACGCATCTGCTGCCCGCTGCGGGCGCGCTGAACGGCATCAACCTGGGTCTGATGGCCACGGTGGGCCCGATGCTGGCGGCCGGCGCGGTCAACGCCGGCGGTTTCCACACCGCGTACCTGATCGACGTCGTGCTGCACTGCGCGGCGTTCCTCGGCGTGTTCACGCTGCCGGCGTTGCGTCCCGTCGATGCGGCACAGGCCAATCCGCTGCGCGCGGTCCTCGACGGGGCGGCGTTCCTGCGCCGGGCCCGCAACGTCCGGTTCAGCCTCACCCTGGACGCCATCGCGATGGCGCTGGCCCAGCCGCGGGTGCTGTTCCCGGCGCTGGGCGCGGTGACGATGGGCGGCGGGGTCACCACCGTCGGGGTGCTGTCGGCGGCCGGGGCGGCGGGTTCAGCGCTGTTGGCGTTCTTCTCGGGCTGGACCGGCTCGATCCGCAGGCAGGGCCAGGCGATCCTGATCGTCACCTACGCCTACGCGGTGACGATCGTGGCGGCCGGCGCCGTCGTCGCGGTGGCGGCGCTGCGTCCGCACCCGGACGGCACCAACGTCGCCGCCATCGCCGCGCTGGCGGTGGTGCTGGCGGTCGCCGGGGCGGTCGACAACGTCGGGGCGATCTTCCGGATGGCGATGCTGCAGGCCGCGGTGCCCGACCACATCCGCGGCCGGGTGCAGAGCATGTACACGCTGATCGTCACCGGCGGGCCGCGCGTCGGCGACGTCGTCACCGGCGCGGTGGCCAGCGCGTTGTTCATCTGGAGCCCGCTGCTGGCCGGCGGTCTGCTGATGATCCTGGTGATCACGGTGCTGACGCGGCGCACCCCGTCGTTCCAGCACTACGACAGCACGGACCCGCAGCCGTGAGTCATTGCGGCGCTTGGGGTTGCACCGCGACGCGGGCGCCTGGGGAGCGGCCCCTGCCCCAGCCGAGCACGGCCCGGTAGCCGCCGAGCATGCCGGCCCGCTCGACCGCGTCGAGGTCGGTGAACGGCGAGTCCGCCGGCGCCGGGTGCACCAGTGGCGCGACGAACAGCGCGTCGACCGGGCAGTAGGCCTCGCACTGGAAGCAGGTCTGGCAACGCGGCTGGCGGGCGATGACGGGGACGCCGTCGGGCCCGCGGTCGAACACCCTGGTGGGGCAGACGTCGATGCACTTGTCGCAACCGATGCAGCGGTCCGCGTCGACGATCTCGATCATGCGGCGCGCTCCCGCTCGGCCAGCCAGCGGCTCTCGGGCAGGGTCCACAGCTCGTCGAGACCGCCGGTGACGAGGCGGTGCTGCTGGGCCGGATCGAGCTCGGGGTGATCGAATCTGCGGTGCATGCCCCGGCTTTCGGTGCGGGCCAGCGCGGCATGGTACATCCACCGGCCGTGCGCGAGCATGGCCGCGGCCTCGCGGGCGCGGAACAGGTTCTCCCCGGTGCCGGCCAGGCCGGCGCGGGCGTCGGCCCACAGCGTGTCGAGGTCGGCCAGCGCCGGGGTGAGCCGGTCGGCGTGGCGCAGGTAGTTGACGTCATAGGCCAGCACCCGGCGCTGCACCTGCTCGACGACGTCGTCGGCGCCGAGACCGGGCCGGGTCAGCGGCCGGATCCCGACGTCCCCGGCGTCGTCCAGCCGCGCCGGCGGCCGTCCCCGGGTGCGGGCGAAGTCCGCGGCGCCGCGCCCGGCCCAGGCCCCCGAGCAGGCCGCCCATGACGCGTTGTGCGCGCCGCCGCCGGTATAGGCGCCGGCGATCAGCTCTCGGGTGGCGGTGTCACCGGCCGCATACAGGCCGGGAACATCGGTGGCACAGTCGGTTCCGGCGATCCGCACACCGCCGGTGCCGCGCACGGTGCCCTCGCACAGCAGCGTGATCTCGAAGAAGTCGGTGAACGGGTCGATGCCGAGCCGGTCGAAGATCATGAAGAAGTTGGGCTGCCCGGTGCGCATCACGTCGCGCTCGGCGACCGACGCGCGGTCCAGCCGGGCGTACACCGGCCCCTCCAGTAGCGTCTGTGCGATCAGCGTGCGGTCCTTGGTGGACCCGGGCGCCTCCAGGAAGCTGCCGTCGGCGCGGTAGAAACTCGCCCACGTGTAGTAGGCGTTCTTGGTCATCGAGGTGCCCTTGGGGGCCAGCGCGTAGGCGTTGGAGAACTCCATGCCCGACAGCACGGCGCCGGCCTCGACGGCCATCAGCGCGCCGTCGCCGGTGTCGGTGTCACAACCCAGGGTCTTGGACTGGAACGCGCAGCCGCCGGTGGCCAACACCACCGCGCCGGCCTCGATGCGCACCGGGGTGCCGTCGGCGCGGCGCACCGCGACGGCTCCGGACACCACGCAGTCGCGGTCGGTCAGCAGGTGCAGCGCCGGGGTGTGGTCGAGGATGCGAACCCCGAGCCGCTGCAAGCGGATTCGCTGGCGCCGCATGTACTCCGGGCCCTGAAGGTCCTCGCGGATCTGGCGGCCGTCGCTGTCGACGGGGAAGGGGTAACGCTGGATCCGGGCCAGCTCGTCCATCCGTACGATCGTCTCGTCGAGCACCCGGGTCATCCAGGTCCGGTCGGTCAGGCCGGCGCCGAGCTTCTCCCGTTTGGCGATCGCGGCCTCGCGGAGCTCGGGCACGTCGTCGACGTACCAGACGCCGGTGCCGACCGAGGCGGTGGCGCCGCTGGTACCGGTGTAGCCCTTGTCGGCCAGCACCACGTCGGCGCCGGCCTCGGCGGCCTTGATCGCGGCCCAGGTGCCCGCCGGCCCCCCGCCGATCACCAGCACGTCCGTGGTCAGGCAGTCGAGGTCCGGCGAGGTGCTCACTCGCGGCCATGCTGCACCATCGACCGGCAGGGCACCAGCAATCGAATCGCGCAGATTCTATTAGCGATTTCGGCGTGTTCGTCGTCGCTGAGCGACGATCAACACGCCGAAATCGCTCAGGCGCGGGCCACCGGGCGGGTGGGGTCCGAGCTCCACTCCGACCACGAGCCGGGGAACAGCGCGGCGTCCACACCGACGGCCGCCAGCGCGGCGATCACCACCGCGGCCGTCACCCCGGAGCCGCAGTACACCGCGACGTCGGGGCCCCCGACGCCGCGCTCGGCGAACAGCCGGGTCAGGTCGGCTTCGGCCAGGTAGCTCCCGTCCGGGCCGAGCAGCCCGGTGCTCGGGGCGTTGACCGCGCCGGGGATGTGCCCGGCAACCGGGTCGACGGGTTCGGTCTCGCCGCGGTAGCGCTCCGGGGCGCGGGCGTCCACCAGCACCGCGGCGGCCGCGGCCTGCTCGGCGGTCACCGTCTTGCGGGCCGCGTCGTACAGGTCGTCGTGTACAACGGTGACGTCGCCGGGTTCGGGCTGCACTGTGCCGGTCTGCAATTCCCCGGTCCACGCCGAGAGCCCGCCGTCCAGGATGCGCACATCGGGGATGCCGGCCGCGGTCAACACCCACCAGGCGCGGGCCGAGCCGGCCCGGTTCCAGTCGTCGTAGACCACCACCGGGACGCCGGTGCGCACCCCCCAGCGCCGCGCGGCGGGCTGCAGGTCCGCCCCCGACGGCAGCGGGTGCCGGCCGCGCCCCGGCACGCTGTGATCGGACAGGTCGTCGTCGAGGGAGACGTACACCGCGCCCGGCAGGTGCCCGCTCTCGTAGGCGGCGCGGCCGTCGGGCCGGGCCAGCTCCCAGCGCACATCCAGCAGCGTGATCGGCTCACCGGCCGCCAGCCGGCGGGCCAGCTCGTCAGCGGTGATCAGCACATCCTCGCGGGCCATGACGGTTCCTTCCGGTCATCCCTGGCAGCACGGTAGCAGCGTCGTTCACCGCGATTCCACCATCACCGGGGTCCGCCCCGGCACGCGGTCCAGGAACGCGGTGACGGCCGCCGCGGCGGTCGGGTCGGGGACGCCGTCGAGCAGGTGGTGGCGGCTGGTGTCGATCACGACGACATCGGAATGCGGTGTGTCGCAGTAGATTTCGAGTGCACGGTGCAGCGGGGCGACCGGGTCGTCGCGGCCGTGCAGGGCCAGCAGCGGGAGGCGCAGCGGGCGCAGACCTTGTGCGTGCGCGCCGACCAGCCGCAGCCGCCGGCGCTCGACGGGGGCGCCCGTCGGCAGCCCGGCCACCACGACGCCGTCGACACCGGACTCGGCCAGCTGCAGCGCCAGCAGCGCGCCGGTGTCGGAGCCGACCAGGATCGCCGGACCGGGAGACACCTTGTCCTGCAACAGGTTCGACACCCAGTACTGGGCCGCGGACCGATCGGCGGTGACGTCGCCGCGCACCGCGACCCGCCATCCGGCGGCGGTCATCCGGGTGGCCAGACCGCGGTAGAGCACCGCGGACTCGCCCCGCCCGCCGAGCACGATCAGCGTTCCACGGCTCATCGAGTCACCGTAGCCGGGCGCCGTCGGAGAGCCCGAGCTGCTCGGCCAGCTCGTGGATCGACAGTGAGCCGGGTGGGCGGCGGGTGTGGGCGGCCTCGCGGGCCAGCCGCGCCAGCGCCGCGTTGACGGGGGCGGTGGTGCCATGCCGGTGCGCGATGCGCACGATCTCGCCGTTGAGGAAGTCGGTCTCGACGCTGCCGCTGGTGCGCGCCAACGACTGCCAGGTGGAGTTGGAGATGATGTGCTCGGTCCCGTCGACCGGGCGCTGCTTGGGCCCGTGCGCGCGCTGGGCCTGGGTCACGCTGAACGGGACGAACTCGATGCCGGCGTGGGCCAGCACGGCCTCGGCCTCGCTGCGCAGCGCGGCGACCAGCTCCTCGCCCCCGGTGCGCGATCCGGTCAGCGCGACGACGGCGTTGTTGAGGTTGGACAGCAGCTTGTTGTACTTCCACGGCCTGACATCGGGGGGCAGCTGGATCAGGATGCCCGCGGTCGTCCAGGTGTCGGCGAGGTCGGCCAGCAGCTCCCGGTCCTCCGCGGTGGCCAGCGCGGCGGGCCAGCGCGCGACGTGGAACTGCCCGGCGACCGGCCAGGACCGGATGATCACCTCGCCCGGGGTGACGTGCGCGGCGGGCATCCACACGCACACCCCCAAGACGCGGGCGAAGTACCGCAGTGCCTTCTCCTCGGCGGCCACCCCGTTCAGTGCGGTCAGGACCGGCAACAGTTCACCGGCGGTGCCGTCGGTGCCGCGCACCGGGCGGTCGGCCCAGTCCTGCAGCGCGGCGTCGAGCTGCTGGGTCTTGGTCGCGAACACCAGCACGTCACGCTCGGTCAGCGCGACGTCGTCCGGGCTCGCCGCGACGGTCACCGGGATCTCGAGGACCCCGTCGGGGGTGCGCAGCCGCAGGCCGGTGTCGGAGAGTGCACGGGCGTGGGCGCCGCGCGCGACCAGCACCGCGTCGGCGCCCGCGCGGGCCAGCACACCGCCGATGGTGCCGCCGATCGCTCCCGCTCCGACGACGATGTAGCGGCGACGTTCGGCCACGATCGGACTCCTCCCGTATAGCTGGGTGAGTCCACGGTAGCCGGGCAACCTGTGTGCGGGCGTGCCTGCGGGTTCGATCGGTGCCCGGTCCCGTCGGCCGGTGTGATTGCGGGACAAGGCTCTCGTGGTTGCTCGGCGACTTTTGCGCCCGGCGAGCACAATGGGCCGGTGAGTCCTGACTCGACCAACCCTGAGCCGACGCTGTTCACCGGCGGTGTGATCTGGACGGGCCGTGTGGAGACCGACGCGCTGCTGGTCGCCGACGGCGTCGTCGTCGCGCTGGACGGCGACGCGCGCAGCCGCGGCGGCGCGCGGGTGGACCTCGACGGCGGGTTCGTGATGCCGTCGTTCGGCGACGGGCACGCCCATCCGCTCTACGGCGGGCTGGAGGCGGTCGGGCCGCCGGTGCGCCGCTGCACGTCGGTGGACGAGATCGTGGCCGCCGTCGGCCGCTACGCCGCCGAGCACCCCGAGCAGGAGTGGATCGTCGGCGCCTCCTACGACGGCAGCCTGGCACCCGACGGGCTGTTCGACGCCCGCTGGCTCGACGCCGCGGTCCCGGACCGGCCCGTGGTGCTGCGGGCCTGGGACTACCACACGGTGTGGTGCAACTCGGCGGCGCTGCAGCGCGCCGGCATCACCGCCGACACCCCGGAACCGGCGCTCGGGTCGATCCCCCGCCGGCCCGACGGCTCGCCGCTGGGCACGTTGCGGGAATGGGGCGCAACGGATCTGGTGATGGACGTGATGCCGCCGCACGACGAGCAGGTGCGCATCGCGGCGCTGGGCACCGCGGCGGACTACTTCCTGGCCCGCGGGGTGACCTGGGTGCAGGACGCCTGGGTGGAACCCGCCGACGTCGCGACGTATGTCACGGCCGCACGCCAGGACGCGCTGCGGATCCGGTTCAACTTGGCGCTGTACGCCGACCCACGCCATTTCGATTCGCAGGCCACGCAATTCGCCGAGCAGCGCGCCCAGGTGATCGACGCGGGCAACCCGCTGCTGACCGCGCAGACGGTGAAGTTCTTCGCCGACGGCGTGGTGGAGAACGAGACCGGTGCGCTGCTGGCCCCGTACTGCTCGGGCCTGCACAGCCACGGCATGCGCAACTGGGAGGGCGACGCGCTGGCCGAGGCGGCCCGCCGGGTCGACGATTTCGGTCTGCAGATCCACATCCACGCCATCGGCGACGCCGCGGTCCGGCAGGCCCTCGACGCCATCGAGCACGTGGTGGCGGTCAACGGTCCGCGGGATCGCCGCCCGGTGATCGCGCACTGCCAGCTGGTCGACGACGCCGACCTGTCCCGATTCGCCGCACTCGGGGTGATCCCGAACATGCAGCCGCTGTGGGCGCAGCTGGATCCGCTGATGACCGTGCTGACCATCCCACGCCTCGGCGAGCAGCGCGCCGGCAAGCAGTACCCGATCAACACTCTGGCCGCCTCGGGGGCGCCGCTGGGGTTCGGCTCGGACTGGCCGGTGTCGTCGGGGTCGCCGCTGAAGGGCATCGCGGTGGCGGCGTCGCGGACCACCCGCGAGGGGACCCCGGCCGGCGGCTGGACCCCGCACGAGATCCTGCCGATCGAACCGGCACTGCGCGCCTACACCGCCGGGGTGGCCCGACAGGCCTTCGCCGAGAACTCCTGGGGCGTCCTGCAACCCGGCTTCAGCGCGGACCTGGTCTGGCTGGACCGCGACCCGCGACCCCTGCCGCCGCCGCAACTGCACACAATCGCCGTCCGCGGCACCTACCTGCGCGGCGTCCCCGCGTGATTTCGGCGTGATCGTCGTCGCTCAACGACGGTGATCACGCCGAAATCGCGCCCGCGAGGGCGAGCACTTCCTCGGCCGAGGGTGGGCTGGCCGGGTGATACGACAGGCACAGCGGCGCGACGATGCGGTGGAACGCCTCCCCTTCGGTCGCGACGTAGAAGTGGCCCGCCCGCAGCCGGCTGATGTCGTCGACGAGACCGCCCTTGGCGCGGGCCATCTCGCGGGCGGCCTCGATCTGGGCCGGCGCGTTGAGCAGGCCGTAGAACTGGGTCGCGGCGTTGCCGGGGATGTTGTTGTGCAGCGACTTCGGCGCCTGGGTGGCGAACACCAGGCCGAGCCCGTACTTGCGGGCCTGCGACGACAGCGCCAGCGTGCTGCGGGTGCAGGCGGTGAATCCCTTGGCGGGTGCGAAGTTCTGCGCCTCGTCCATCACCAGCAGGCCGCCGAGCGGACGCTCCCCGGCCGGGTTGCGCTTGATCCACGCGAACAGCGCCATCTGCAGCTGGTTGACGAAGCTCTGCCGCTGCTCGTCCGACGACAGCCCGACCATGCTGATCACCGACACCCGCGCCCGGTAACCCGGCGACGGCGTCAGCAGCACCCCCGGGTCGACGGGCGTGCCGGCACCGCCGAACATCGGGTCGTTGACCATCGCCGCATGCAGGTCCTGCGACAGGTCGGCCGCGATCCGGCCCGCCCCGGCCAGGTTGCTGATGTCGTCGGGCAGATCGGCCAGCAGTTCGATGAACCCGTCCAGCGTCGGCACCGGAGTCCGGCCGTAGTACTGCAGCGCCTCCCGCAGCACCGCGCGGGCCCGGTTGGCCGTTTTCGTCTGGCCGGCGATCAGGGCGCGCGGTTCAAGAGCGGCACACGCCGATTCGACGGCGTCGATGAACTCGTCGTAGTCGTCGACCACGCTGGTGAAATCCGGCAGCGGCTGGAAGCTCAGCGGCCGCCCGGTGGTGCGCCGCGGCGTCCAGATCGTCACCTCGGTGTTGCGCAGGTAGTCCTCGGCGCGGGCGTCGTCGGAGCGCTGCCACCCCGCGGGGCGCTGCGGCCACGCCGTGCCGAGCCGGGACAGGTCGTTGTTGGGGTCCAGCACGATCGACGAGACGCCCCGCAGCGCGCATTCCTCGACCAGCCGCCGGATCAGCACGGTCTTACCCGAGCCGGAGCCGGCGAAGATCGCGATGTGCTTGCGCAGCGCCGAAAGCCGCACGCTGACCGGCTTTTCGGTGCGTAGGTCCCGGCCGATCGGCAGCTCGTGGTCCGGCACGTCATAGTCCGGCACCGCCTCCGGCTCGACACCCGCCTCGGACTCGGGCTCGACCCCGGACTCGCCCCCGACGGCCGGCCCGTCACCCAGCGTCTCGGCCAGCAGCGTCAGCCCGTGCGCGGGCCGACGCGCCCGTAGCCAGCCGGGCAGGTCCGGGTGGTCGTCGTGGATCAGGTCACGCAGCGCGGTCATCGTGCGCACGTCGTCCTCGGTCAGCGGCAGCACCCTGCCGCCGCGGGCGTGGAACTCCTCGACCAGCGCGGCGGTCTTCGGCCCGCTCGGCCACGGCGTGTTGCGCAGCAGGAACAGCCGGCGCCGCTCCGAACCCACCCCGGTCGCGGTGAGCGCCTTGCGGACCCGGTTCTGCACGGCGATCGCGTTGGTCGCCGCGACGGCGCGGAACGCCCAGTGCCGTTCGTCGTCGGTCGCGCGGTCCAGGCTCTCGCGCAGCCGGGCGTGCAGCACCACGTGCGCGCCGGGCGGCGGGTCGCACACGAACGTCTGCTCGCCGTCACGTTCGGCGATCCAGGCCGTCAGCGCCGCCGACAGCAGTTCCGGCATCGTGACGTCCTCGCCTTCGGGGCTGACCGCCGCCGAGACGACCGCGCGCTGCCGGTATTCGGCGAACCGCCGGTCCAGCGCGGCCGACACCGAGCCGTTTCCGTTGGGCGACGCTGTTTCCCACGTCGGCGCCGCGTCGGCGCGCAGTTGGTGCAACTCGACCACCGCACCGTGGGCCAGGCATTCGCGCACGTGGGTGTCGGCGCGGATCAACAGCTGCCGCGGGGTGTAGGACGGTGCCTCCTCGAACGCCGCCGCCGCGATGGGCCAGCTCGGGTACGGCGGCACGAACCCGACACCGGCGTAGCTGGCCGTGAAGCGGCGCTCCAGGATCGCGCGCCCGACGTCGGCGCTGGGCAGCGGATCCAGCACCCGGGTCACCCGGAAGCGGTCTGCCACACTGGCGGTCGCGCGCTCCCGGACCAGCTCCCACACCGACGGCAGGCACGCCACCACCGGCACGGTGCGGCGCACCGTCTGGCGCAGCGCCATCAGCCCGTGCGCCACCTGTTCGAGCACCCCGTGATCCCCGTCGCCGGCCACCGATTGCGCCAGCAGCGTGTCGATCTGGTCGACGGCCAGCACCGCGGGCCCGGCCAGCGCGACCAGCCGGGAGATGTCGCGCACACAAGTCTGGGCCGACTCGGGCACCGTGCGCAGCCCCCACGGTGCCCGCTCGCCGGCGCCGAACTCCTCACCGGACTGCAGGAACGCCTCGCCGACGTCGTGGGCGGTGAAGTCGGCCGCGCCCAGCAACACCAACGCCCGCAGCGTCTGATGGCATTGCCGCACAGTCTCTTTCGCCACCGTGGCGAGCGCCTTGACGAACCGGTCCAGCGTCTCGGGTTCGAGGTCGTCGTCGCCGATGATGGCCCGGCGGTCGGCCCGCGACACGTGCGCCAGCGACGACAGCTCCCACAACAGGTCCTTGAGCTGGGTCTCCCGGTGCGTACCTGGCCGGCCCAGGCTCTCCAGGATGCCGCTGCGCACCGACTCCCAGAAGCTGGCGGCATCGAGCAGTTCCACCACGAAGAAGAACCCGTCGCCGGCCTGTACGCGTTCACGGATCTGGCCGAGCAGATGGGTCTTGCCGGACCCGGCGGGGCCGCGGATCACCACGCCGAGCGGGGTGGCCGCGTCGTCGCGCGCGGCATCGCCGAAGCCGTCCAGCACGTCGGCGACGGCGTGTTCGTTGAGCCCGCGGACGTGGGTGGCGGCCTGCGGGCGCCACAGGTCGTCGGAGGTGGGCGCCCACGTCAGGCGCAGCGCGGTCAGGGCTTCGCGGTGCAGCGGGTCCATCAGGCCTCGATCGCGATCAGGTGCTTGGGCCGGTCCCCGATCACCACGGCCGCGGCGCGGTCCTCGGCGGTCAGCAAGTTCTGGTCCTCCTGCGGGATCACGGCGACGCCGGGGGTGCGGTGCAGCGCCACGAGCGCGGCGTCCACGTCGGCGCGCGGCGCGTCGACCTCGGCGCGCAACCGGGTCAGCGGCACCCAGCCGCCGGGCCGCGGGGCCAGCCGGGTGTAGGCGGTCCGGATCCGGTCCTCGACCGAACCGGCGGGGTCGGCGGGGGCGAAGACGTCGGCCAGGCTCAGCTCCGAGCGCTGCAGGTGCCTGCGCAGGGCACCGAGCACGGTGTAGAGCGCCCTGGCGGCCCCGGCCGAGCGCGGCGGCGGCCCGGCGGCGACGATGTCGCGGCACAGCCGCCAACCCCGGTCGGTCAGCTCGTGGACGAATCGGTTGCCGACGCGCTCGGATTCGATCAGCCCGAGCGAATTGAGTTTGTCGCGGCCCGGCTTGGCCAGCGCCGGGCCCAGCGTGGCCAGTTCCGGGTTGGGGACGGGCCGGGCCTGGGCCATCAGCACCAGCAGCACCGCCCGCTCGGTCCCGGTCAGGTCCGTCGCCGTCACACTCACGCCTGCCAACTTAACGGCGTACGGCAGGATTGGCCGGGCATGGTCGACACCGAAGACACCCCGGAGACGTCGCGGCGCAGGCACCTCGTGCGGCTTGCGCTGGTGGTCGGCGTGCTCGGGGTCTTGTTCTACCTGACCGCGGTCCGGCGCGTCATCGACGTCGCCTCCGTGCGCGACCTTATCGAGTCGACGGGTCCGGCGGCGCCGCTGGCGTACGTGATGGTCTCGGCGGTGCTCGGGGCGCTGCTGGTGCCGGGACCGCTGCTGGCCGCAGGCAGCGGCTTCCTGTTCGGGCCGGTGCTGGGCACGTTCGTGACGCTGGGCGCCACGGTCGGGTCGGCGGTGATCAGCAGCCTCGCGGGCCGGCGGGCCGGCCGGGACAGCGCCCGCGCGCTGCTCGGGCCCAAGCGCGCCGAGCGGGTGGACCGCCTGCTCGACCGCGGCGGGCTGTGGGCGGTGGTCGGGCAGCGGTTCGTGCCCGGCATCAACGATGCGCTGGCCTCCTATGTGTTCGGGGCGTTCGGTGTCCCGCTGTGGCAGATGGCGGCGGGCGCGTTCATCGGGTCGGCGCCCAAGGCGTTCGTGTACACGGCGGTGGGGGCGTCGCTGGGCGAGTTCTCGGCGCCGCTGCTGGCCACCGCGATCGTGGTGTGGTGCGTGACGGCCGTGCTCGGCGCGTTCGCCGCGCACCGCGGCTGGCGGCACTGGCGCGATAGCCACCAGTAACCTGGGCAGCCATGGCGGACATCGTCCTCACCGAGGAGTTCCGGGCTGCGCTCGAGCTGCTCGCCGGTGGCCGCAACGTCTTCTTGACCGGCCGAGCGGGCACCGGTAAGTCGACGCTGATCCGCCGGTTCATGGCCGAGACCGACCGCAACGTCGTGGTCGTCGCGCCGACGGGCATCGCCGCGCTCAACGTCGACGGCCACACCATCCACCGGCTGTTCGGGTTCCGCTCGACGACCACGCTGGAGGACGTCCGCACCGGCGGGTACCGGCCGGGCCGCTTCACCAAGACGCTGGGTTCGCTGCAGACGCTGATCATCGACGAGGCGTCGATGGTGCGCGCCGACGTGTTCGACATGGTGGCCGCCGCGCTGCAGCGGTTCGGGCCGCAGCCGGGGGCACCGTTCGGCGGGGTGCAGATCGTGCTGGTCGGTGACCTCTACCAGCTGCCGCCGGTGCTGCGCGAGGACGAGGCGCCCTACTTCGCGACGGTGTACGAGACGCCGTACTTCTTCTCCGCCAAGTGTTTCCGCCGTGACGACTTCCCCACCGTGGCGTTGACGACGGTGTTCCGCCAGCTCGGCGACGACCGGATGACGGCCATCCTCAACGAGATCCGCGAGGGCGTGCTGCTCGGCCACGCGCAGGAGCAGCTCAACGCCCGCGCCGACAAGGATTTCGTGCCGCCCGACGACGAGTTCTGGCTGACGCTGGCGCCGACCAATCGGCTGGTGACCGCCCGCAACCGCCAGCAACTCGAGCGGCTGCCCGGCGACGAGATGGTGCACCACGCGAAGTCCTCCGGTGACCTGTCGCTGTTCGACCCGCCGGTCGAGGAGACGCTGCGGTTCAAGGTCGGCGCGCAGGTCATGATGCTCACCAACGACCAGGGCAGCCGCTGGGTCAACGGCACGGTCGGCCGGGTGGTCGGCGTCGGCTACGACCGCTATGGCGCGGTGGTGGAGGTCGAGTTCCCTGACGGCAGCACCGCCGAGGTCACCCCGTTCACGTGGGAGGTGACCCGGCCGGTGATGTCCGGGTCGTCGCTGGGCCGCGAGGTCGTCGGAACCTACACCCAGCTGCCGTTCAAACTGGCGTGGGCCATCACGATCCACAAGAGCCAGGGCCAGACGCTGAACCGGGTGGTGGTCGACCTCACCGGCGGCATGTTCTCCACCGGCCAGCTCTACGTGGCGCTGAGCCGCTGCACGTCGCTGTCCGGTCTGGTGCTGAAAAGGCCTGTGCTACCGAAGGATCTGAAGACCGACCGGCGCATCGCCCGGTTCCTGCGCAGCTCGGCCGCCGAGTCCGGCGTCCGGCGGTACTGCGCGATCGGCATGTTGACCGTCGGGGACGAGGGCCGGATGTCGCGGCCGCGGCCGGTGGAGCTGGCGGTGGCGTTCGACGACGAGACGGCGGTGACGACGCTGGTGAACCCGCAGCGCGACCTGGCCGACGCGCGGGCCGCCTACGGCATCACGGTCGCCGACGTGCTGCTGGCGCCGACGCTGCGGGAGGCGTGGGCGGTGATCGCGCCGATGCTGGCCGGCTGCACCCCGGTGGGGCGGGCGGTGGACGAGCAGCTGGGCCTGCTCGACTTCGAGCTCAAGCGGCTGGGTTATGTGACGGCGATGCCGCTGGGCGTCGAGCTGCGCGGGGTGCGGCCGACTGGGCGCACCGCGCTGGAGCGGGCTCGTGCGGCGTTGGCGGCCCACCGCGACACCGACGCCGAGGCCGGGTCGTCGGCGTTCGACGAGCCGGACGCCATGGAGTGTTCGGGGTTGCTGGTCAGCCGCGATCCGGAGGTGGCCACTCCGAGCGCCCGGCACCTGCCCGCGTTGTCGGCGCTGCTGCGGGTGAGCCGCGACGTCGGGGCGGTGCTGCTGGGTGCGCAGGTGCACCGGGACCTGGACGCGCCGTGGGACCCGGCGGCCGTGCAGTCGGTGGCCGATCAGCTGCGCGCGGCCGCGGAACGGGTGACGCTGACCGAGGAGACGCTGGCCCGGCTGCGGGCTGCCGAGGATCTGCTCGGTGTCGAGATCATCTCCGAGGCAATGCTTTTGGCCGCCCATGATATCGACGAGGTGCTGACCCCGGGGATGCGGATCTGCTTCACCGGCACCGCTCAGGACCCGTCGGGGCGCATCGTGGAGCGCGACGAGATGGAGCGCCGCGCCACCGCGGCGGGCCTGGCGCCGGTCAAGACGGTGAGCAAGACCCGCTGCGATGCGCTGGTGACCGCCGAGGCCGGCACGCAGTCGGGTAAGGCCCGTAAGGCGCAGGAGTACGGCAAACCGATGTTCACCGCCGACGAGTTCTTCGGCTGGCTGGCCCGCCACTGACCAGCCGTCCCGCGCAGCCGGCGCTCAGCGTCGCCCCGGCGGCCCGATCACCTGCGGTGATGGCGCGGTCGGGAACAATGGCTCGGGTGACGTCTCCGTCTCCCGCCTTCGCCTCCGACAACGCCGCGCCCGCCCACCCGCAGGTGCTCGCCGCCCTGCACCGGGCGAACGACGGGCCGGCGGCCGCCTACGGCGACGACCCGGTCACCGAGCGGGCGGCCGACGCCATCCGGGCGGTGTTCGACTCCCCCGACGCCGAGGTGCTGTTCGCGTTCACCGGCACCGCGGCCAACATCATCTCGCTGGCCTCGGCGGTGCGGCCGTGGCACGAGATCCTCTGCAGCGACGTCGCGCACGTGCTGGTCGACGAGGCCGGCGGCCCGGTCCGGCTCTCCGGCGCCCAGCTCACCCGGCTGCCCAGCGACGACGGCCTGATCTCGGTCGATGAGCTCGACCGCCGGGCCGTGCGGCTGGGCCCGGTGCACCATTCGCAGCCCCGCATCGTGTCGATCACCCAGTCCACCGAGAACGGCCGGGTGTGGCCGGCGGCGGCCATCGCGGAGTTCGTCGACCGGGCCCATGCGCTGGATCTGCTGGTCCACGTCGACGGCGCCCGCGTCGCCAACGCCGTCGCCGCCCTCGGCGTGCCACCCCGGGAGGCCATCGGTGCCGCCGACATCGTCACCGTCGGCGGCACCAAGAACGGCACGCTGTTCGGCGACGCGGTGCTGGTCCGCAACCCTGAGCAGTTCCCCGGAATCCACTTCGTGCAGAAACAGATCGGCCATCTGGCCAGCAAGCACCGCTACATCGCCGCGCAGTTCGTCGGGCTGCTCGACGAGAACCTCTGGCTGCACAACGCGGCCCACGCGAACGCGATGGCGGCCCGGCTCGCGGCCGGGTTCACCGAGCTGGGCCTGCAGCTGGCGTCGCCAGCGGAGGCCAACGAGGTGTTCGTCCGCGTCGACCCCGACGTGCACCGCCGGCTGGCCAAGCACTATCAGGTGCACCAGCCCGATCCGCTGGTGCCGGTGGTGCGGTTCGTCTGCTCGTGGTCGACCACCGACACCGAGGTCGACGGGGCGCTCGATGCGCTGCGCGGCCTGCTCTGAGACTCAGCGCCCCCACCAGGCCAGTACCCGTGTCGCGAACAGCGTCAGCCACTTCGACGGCTCGCCCTCGCCGACGTCGACCGGGAACCACACCAGGCCGGGCAGCAGCCGCCCCTGCAGCCAGGTGCCGTCCGGTTGCCGTGCCGCACGGATCATCTCGATGGCCTCGCCCATCCGGGGATCCGGCGCGCTCCCGTCCAGCAGGGCCGCCTGCCGGAAGTAATCGGCCGCGTTGAGCACGCTGTAGCGCCACCGGAACGGGTAGCTGAACCGGTCCACCCACGGCGCGACGGGCTCACCGGTCGATAGGCGACGGAACAGGTTCCGTGACAGCAGGTACTCCTCGCCCGACCGGCGCGCGGCGGTGATCTCGGCGCTGCCGCCGATGGCGGTCTGGTAGGCGAGCAGGCCCTTGAGGGCGTTGAGCGTCGAATGGAACGACGACCGGGTGGACCCGTCGATCCAGTCGCAGTTCCAGCCGCCGTCGGCCAGCCGGTGTTCGAGCAGCCAGTCGACGACGCCGGTGACCTCGGCGCCCAGCCAGACGCCGTTGGCGACGGTCCAGGCGTTGATGCAGCAGTCCACCTCGCCGCCCCAGTACGGCAGGTTGTCGTACTCCCATCGGCTGTGGGCGGCAAGCAGTTCCACAGTCCTGCGCGCACGGAGCACCGCGGGGTCGAGGCCCCACTCGCGCAGCGAGTTCAGCGTCCACGTCGTGGCGACCCACGGCTGCCCCTCGGTCTCGACGCGGTCGAAGTCGAAGTCCGCCGGGAAGAACGCCCCGCCGGCCCACTGACCGTCGGCGTCCTGCAGGGCGAGCAGGCGCGCACCGAAGCCCTCGGTGCCGATCCGGGCCCGCGTCGCCTCCCAGACCTCCGGCGCCGCCCCGGCGAGGTCGCGTTCGACCTGCCAGCGCAGCGCCGGATCGGAGTCCAACAGCCAGTCGGTCACCATGTCGGTAACTCTAGAGCCCGGTGCGAACTCTTTGCCGAGGCAATTGTCAGCCCGTCACATAGTGATTGCCAGGGCAATTCGGAGTAAGCCTGGAGCCGCACCCCCATCCGAGGGCGCACCGCGGGATGATCGCGCACACCCCGCCGGGGGTGCTCACCGAGTTCGGCCCCGCGCGCGCCCCGTGCCGGGCGGATCCCGCATGTACGGCTTTATCGACGGGGCGGTGCGCTCGGGTGAGCGGGCCGCCACCGAGGTGGTCACGCACGAGACGACGGCGCGCACCAGACTCCTAGAAGCCCGCCGCGATCAGGTTGACCACCGCGGCCACGATCACCGATCCGAACAGGTAGGACAGCAGGCCGTGGCCCAGCGCGATGGCGCGCATCCGCGACGAGGTCAGGTTGGTGTCGGAGATCGCGAAGCTCATCCCGACGGCGTAGGCCACATAGGCGAAATCGGTGTAGCGCGGTGGCTCTTCGGTGTTGAAGTCGATGCCGCCGACAGGCTTGTCGCGGAAGTAGGCCTTGGCGTAGGTCAGCGCGTAGAGGGTGTGCACCACGAACCACGAGATGACCACGCTGGCCACCGCGATGCCGGGCGCGACGACCGCGAAGTGGTCCGGCTTGGCCTTGGCCAACAGCAGCGCGACGCCGACGAGGCTGGCCAGCGCACCGCCGAGGATCAGCGCGAAGACGGTGCGCCGGCCCGGCTCTTCGTACTCGGCGTGCGCGGCAGTGCGCTCGGCGTCGTAGCGGCCGATGGCCGCCCACGTCCAGACCATGAACGTCACCGCGAGCACGTCCCAGCCGATCAGCAGCGCGAACCACCGCAAACCCAGCGGGGCCACCAGGATGACCGCCACGAGGCCGGCGACCGCGCCGCCCAGCACCCGGACGGCGGGGCCGCGCAGCACCTCCGATCTCATGTGGCTCAGTCAACCAGCTGCGTGCCCGGTTGCCCGGCAGGCGCACGCCTTCCTAACCCTGCCGCAGGGTGGCCTCCCAGGCCCGGTAGCCGCCGTCGATGTGCGAGACCCGGCGGTAGCCGAACTCGTTGAGCTTGCCGACCACCGGGTCGGAGCCGAACTCGCTGTTGCAGAACACCACGATCTCGGTGTCCTGGGCGTCCTCGAGTTCGGGCAGCAGCTCGGGTGAGGACGGGTCGAGCAGTTCGGCGGCCCGCGCCTTGTCCAGCACCACCGCGCCGTCGACCGGGGGCACCGGCCCGCCCTTGTCGCGGCGGCGCACGTCGAGAAACAGCGCCCCGGCGGCGCGCCGGCGGGTGGCCTCGTCGACGTCGACCAGCTGGTCGGTGTTGACGATGGTTCGGTCCTGTTGATCCTGCGGCATTCTCGGTTATCCCTTCGTTGGTGATTCATCCGGACGGACGTCGGCAGAACGCAGATGGGCGACGAGACTGTCGGCGATGCAGGTGGTTTCGTGGAAGAACGGCGAGTCGCTGCCGGGCACCGGCGCCATCAGCGAGTGCAGCCGGTAGTCCCAGGTCAGCAGCCCGGCGGCGTACAGGCCGGGCACCACGGCGCCGTCCGGACCCAGCACGGCGCCGGTGTCGCGGTCGGTGTCGACGGCGTCGCTGGTCTCCCGCCAGGCCCGCACCAGGCCGCTGCGGCGCAGCGCCGACGTCAGCCGGTCCCCGCCGTGCACCGACGGTTTGGGCACCCGGGCCTCGAGCCGCACGGTGAACGGCCGTGCCGAGTCGGCGACCTGCGCCGAGGACACCACCAACCCGCCGTGCCGGATGGACTCCACCGGCATCGGGCCGAGCACGTCGACCACGCCGGCCTCCAGCAGCGCGACGAGTTCGCGCAGCCGCCGCACCGGCGGCCCGTTGGACAGGAACGACACCTCGTCGGCGTAGCGCTGGTAGTCGTCGAGGGTGCGCAGCGCGCCGTACCGGATGATCGGCACCAGCACGCGGCGCGCCTCGCAGAACGACCGGGTGGCGACCCGCTCCGGGCACTCCACCTCGGCGACGGCCGCCTCGATGTCGCGGCGCAGCGCGGCCAGCACCGCGGACCGGAACCGGGCCGGGGTGGTCCACATCGCCGCCACCGGTTCGAGCAGCGACCGGGCGTCGAACCGGTTGATGCGTTGGGGAACGGCGTGTTCCAGGAAGGCGTCGAACGCCTCCGCACCGGGTGCCCATCGGGTGAACGCGTCGATGAAGTCACCGGCGCCGACGGTCACCGCATCGGGACGCTGCTCGGCCAGCGCGCGGTAGTACTCGGCGTTGGCGTCGTGCACGATGCGCGGGAGCAACTCGGCGGTGAAGTCGATGGGACGTGAATCCCCGGATCGGACAAAGCATTTCAGCGACGTGTGGGGCGCCTCGGCGCCGCGCAGCCGGGACCGGTACGGGAACCCGCGCCGCGACGTCGCGACGATGACGGGTTCGGCGCCCGACGGCCGGTACACCAGCTCCCCGCTGTCGTCCTCGTCGAACGTGCCGCCGCGCCCGGCGGTCAACAGCGTGACGGCGTCGAAGAAGTTCAGCCCCATGCCGACCGCCAGCACGTGCTCGCCGGGGGCGATGGCGTCGAGGTCCTGGCGGATCGGGCTGCCGGCGTCGATGCAGCGGGCCCGGCCGTCCGGGCGGACCGGCCGCACGTCGTCGCTCCAGCCGGTGGCCAGCACGACGGCCTCGGCCCGCACCGGGGTGGCGCCCGAGGCCAGGCTCAGCGTGAATCCCGCACCGCTGCGCTGCATGTCGACCACCTCGTCGCGGCGCCATTCGTGGCTCACCGCGGCCGGCAGGTCGGCGACGATGCGCCGGTACGCCCACCGCAGGTAGTGCCCGTGCAGCGCGCGGGGCAGGAAGGACTGCGGGGTGGCCCCGTCGGCCGAGGCGCGCAGCGCCGGGTCGACCGCCTCGCTGTTGAGCCACTGCCAGAACGACAGGCCGCGGTCGGCGTCGTCGGGCCACAGCGTGGACGCCGCGGCGGGGGTGTTCATCAACAGCAGCGGGGACTGGTCGGTGCGCCACACCGCACCCGGGCCCGGTGGGTGCGGGTCGATGACGACCGTGTGCACCGCGGGCCCGCCGTACCGGCCCACCGCGTCCCCGATGCGTTCGAGCATCGAGGTGCCGCGCAGCGCGCCTCCGACGATCGCGACCGTCGCCGTCACGGCCGATCGCGACGGGGCAAACCGTAACGCTCGCGCAGGGTTCCGTCGCTCTGGTCGGCCGCCTGGGCCCGCAGGCCGCGCCGTTCCAGCTCGGGGATCAGCTCGGTGAACACCGCCTCGGCGCCGCCGTGCAGGATCTCGGTGCCCAGGTTGATGCCGTCGGTCGCGCCGGCCTCCAGCCACTCCTCGAAGACGTCGGCCACCTCTGCGGCGTCGCCGACCAAGCGGTTGTCCCACCCGAACCCGCCGTCGAGTTGCTGGGCCAGCTCGCGGATCGAGCCGGGTTGCCGGGTCCGCACCAGGTTGTGCAGCGCTTCCAGATGTGTGCGGTAGCCCTCGGATTCGGCCGGGTCGGGCAGCGGGGGCACGGGCTGGTCCAGATCCTCGACGTCGAGGTTCACGCTGCTGATCAGGGCCAGCTGGCGCAGCACCTGGCGCGGGTCGGCCAGCGCGGCCAGTTCGGTGTCGGCCTGCCGCGCCGCCTCGGAGGTCTTGGCCACCAGCACCCGGAACCCGGTCATGATCCGGATCGACTCCGGGGCCCGGTGGTAGTGCGCGGCGCGGGATTTCACGTCCCGGTAGAACTCACGGGCGTCGTCGATGTCACCGGCGACGGTGTACACCGAGTCCGCCCACCGCGCCGCCAGGTCCCGGCCGGACGGGGACCCGCCGGCCTGCACCAGCACCGGCCAACCCTGCGGCGGCCGTGGGGAATTCAGTGGACCGGCGATCGTGAACTCCTCGCCGGCGTGGTCGACGGGGCGGATCGCGTCCGGGTCCACGAACGTCCCCGACGCGGCGTCGCAGAGCACGGCGTCCACACCCCAGGACTCCCACAGCGCGGTGATCGCCGCCAGGAACTCGTGCGCGCGCTGGTATCGCCCTGCGTGCGTGGGCAGTTCGGCGAGGCCGTAGTTGCGGGCGGCGGCCTGCACGCCGGTGGTGACGATGTTCCAGCCGAGCCGGCCGCCGCTGATGTGATCCAGCGACGCGGTCTGCCGCGCCACCGTGAACGGATGGGAGAACGTGGTGGAGATGCTGCCGATCAAGCCGATGCGCCGGGTCACCGCCGCCATCGCCCCCAGCAGCGACACCGGCTCGTACACCATCGGGGCGGTGGCCCGGTCGGTGGAGATGGCCAGCTTGTCGGCCAGGAACAGCGCGTCCACCCCGGCCTCGTCGGCCCGCGTCGCCAGCGCCAGCAGTGCGTCGATGTTGTTGACGTCGGCGCCGTCGGTCCACGAATGTCGCCACGCCGCTGGGTGGTTACCGGCGGCCTTGATGCTCAGGTTGAGCGCCAGCCGGTTCGCGCTGCCGGTCATGACCGTCGCCGCAGTCTCTTGTCGGCGATCGCCGGCGGCACGTAGCCCTCGTCGGCGACGTTGAGGGTGGTCCCCGGTGGGACGATCTCGTCGATCGCGTCGAGCACGTCGTCGGTCAGCACCACCTCGTCGGCGCCGAGCACGCTGTCGAGGTGCTCGACCGTCCGCGGACCGACGATCACGGTGCTGACCGCGGGATGGGCGAGCACGAACGCGATCGCCAACTGCGGCAACGAGATCCCGATGTCGCTGGCCAACTTGGACAGCTTCTCCACCCGCTGGCGCTTGACGACGTTGGGCGCCAGCTCGGTGTCGTAGCGGCTGGGCAGCCGGCGGTGCCGGTCGGTGGCCTCCAGCGGGGAGCCGTCCGGGGTGCGGCCCGACAGCCAGCCCCCGGCCAGCGGGCTCCAGGTCAGCACGCCCAGCCCGTACTGCTGGGCGATCGGCAGCACCTCGGCCTCGACCTTGCGGCTCAGGATGGAGTACGGCGGCTGTTCGGAGACCGGCCGCAGCCGGCCGCGGTCCTGGGCCACCCACTGGGCCTGCACCAGCGTCGAGGGCTGGAAGCAGCTGGTGCCGAAGTAACGGATCTTGCCGGCGTCGACGAGCGACGTCAGCGCCGAGAGGGTGTCGTCGAGATCGGTGTGCGGGTCGGGCTTGTGCACCTGGTAGAGGTCGATGTGGTCGACGCCCAGCCGGCGCAGGCTGTCCTCGACGGCGCGCACCACCCAGTGCCGGGAGTTGCCCTGCTGGTTGATGTCCGGGCCCAGCCGGCCGTGGAACTTGGTGGCCAGGATGAGGTCGTCGCGGGCGCGGCCGGCCAGTGCCTTGCCGACGATCACCTCCGACTCCCCCGCCGAGTACAGGTCGGCGGTGTCGATGATGTTGATGCCGGCGTCCAGCGCGCGGTGGATCACCTCGAGGGAACGGTCGTGGTCCGGCTCGCCCCAGGGCCCGAAGTTCATCGTGCCCAGGGTCAGTGCGGTCACTCGCACGCCGGTGCGCCCGAAGTATCGGTAGTGGGTCAACGAGGGCCTCGCTTCGTCGTCGCTGCTGGCCTCGGGATCCCGAAAGGCCGTCTGATGAGGCCTTCCAGGCCCGCAGCGGATCACATTAGCGTTTTGTATGAATCACATCAGAGATAAAATTCGCCGGAATCTAAATCATGTTCCGGAGCTGTCCGACCACCTAGCGTCTCGCTGGATCAGACCCTGCGAGTCCGAGGAACCCGATGACGACAACCGCTGTCGAACCGTCTCGACGGGAGTCGCACCCGCCCGCGCGACGGCGGGTGCCGACGGGCCGCAAGCAATGGACCGTCATCGGCGTCGGTGCCGCGGTCACCGCGGTGGCGATCGTGGTCTGCACGACGGTGGGCACCGCCAACGCCGGCCCGGTCGATCTACTGCGCACCTTCGGGATCTGGTTCCTCGGCCACGACTACCCGGACTCCTACCGCTCCACCGTGGTCATCCTCGGCGATCTGCGGCTGCCCCGGGCACTGCTGGCTTTCGTTGGCGGAGCGTCGCTTTCGGTGGCCGGTGTGGTGATGCAGGGGTTGCTGCGCAACCCGCTGGTCAGCCCGTACACCCTGGGCCTGTCCTCGGCGAGCGCGTTCGGGGCGGCGCTGGCCATCGTCGTCGGCCGCGCGGTGTTCGGCCACTCGTCGCTGGTGCTGACCATCATCAGCGCGCTGCTCTGCGGGCTGGCGGTGTCGGTGGTGGTACTGGGGCTGGCCTCGGCGCGCAAGCTGGGCGCGGCCACCCTGATCCTGCTCGGCGTCGCGCTGAGCCAGCTCTTCGAGGCGCTGACCTCGGGCCTGCAGTTCTTCGTCGACGAGGACACCCTCGCCGAGATCGTGCACTGGGCGTTCGGCTCGGTGAACAACGCCGGCTGGGGCCAGGTCGGGCTGGTGAGCGCGGTGCTGGCGGTGACTTTGCCCTACCTGTTGATCAAGGCCGCCGCCATCAACGCGATCGCGTTCGCCGGCGACGACGCCGCCACCAGCTTCGGCATCAACGTGCCCCGTACCCGGGCCGCCACCATCTTCGCCTCGGTGGCGCTGACGGCCGTGGTGGTGTCGTTCACCGGGGTGATCGGGTTCGTCGGGCTGGTCGGCCCGCACATCGCCCGCATGCTGATCGGCTCCGACCACCGCTACCTGCTGCCGTTCGGGGCGATCACCGGCGGTCTGCTGCTACTGGTCGCCGACACCGTCGGGCGCACCGTGCTGTCCCCGGCGGTCATCCCGGTCGGCATCATCGTCGCGCTGGTCGGCGCCCCGATCTTCATCAACCTGATCTTCTCCAAGAGGGCGAACCGGCTGTGACACTGACCATCGACGGGCTGACCTACGCCTACGGGAAAACCCAAATCCTGCACGATGTTTCGCTGACGGTGCCGCGGGGGCAGCTGATCGGGCTGCTGGGTCCCAACGGGTCGGGCAAGTCCACTCTGATCAAGGTGATCGCCCGGATCAACCGGCTGCAGAGCGGGCGGATCACCCTCGACGACCGCCCGCTGTCCGGATTGCGGGCCAAGGAGCACGCCAAGCTCGTCTCCTACGTGCCGCAGGCCGGCGAGGCCAGCGCGGCGCTGTCGGTGCGCGATTGCGTACTCCTGGGCCGCACACCGTATTTCGGGATGCGTCCGGCCGAGTCGGACTGGGCCGCCGTCGACGACGCGATCGAGCTGTTCAATCTCACCGAACTCGCCGACCGGCCGATGGCCGACCTCAGCGGCGGGCAGGCGCAGCGGGTGCTCATCGCCCGCGCCACCGCCCAGGACCCGCAGGTGCTGCTGCTCGACGAACCCACCAGCGCGCTGGATCTGCGCTACCAGGTGGAGGCGTTGCGGCTGCTGCGGGCGCTGACGCATGACCGGAACCTGGTCACCATCATCGCGATCCACGATCTGAACCTGGCATCGCGGTTCTGCGACCAGGTGGCGGTGCTCTCCGGCGGACGCATCGCCGAGTTCGGCACCACCCAGCAGGCCTACCGCAAGGACCTGCTCGAGCAGGTGTACGGCTTGCCGGTCGACGTCCACAGCCGCGGCCCGTTCGTCGAAGTCCAGCCCGTGACCGCCTGAGCACCACCCCCACCCCCTCACCACACCTCTCGACACAGGAGAAATCGCCATGCCCCTTGCCGACCCGATCCGGTTCGCCCGTCATGTGATAGCGGTGCTGACCGCGCTGGCCGCGGTGCTGCTCGCGGGCTGCTCGAGCAGCACCGACGCCGCCGATCCGGCGCCGACGTCCGACGCGGCCCCGCGGGGCTTCACCGTCGTCGACGACCAGGGCCGGGAGCTGAGCTTCGACGCGCCCGCCGAACGTGCCGTGGTGATCGGCAGCTTCAACGTCGACCTGGCGCTGGCCCTGGGTGCCCGCGACCAGATCGTCGGCATCGACACCAAGACCATCAAGGAGCTCAACTACGCGAACTTCTCCGAGGATCTCTCGGTGGGCGCCAACGGGACCGAGCTGAACTACGAGGCCATCGTCGGCAAGGACCCCGACGTGGTGTTCATCTACCGCAACCACGACTGGGCCGAGGCCGCCGAGCAGCTGGAGAAGTTCGACATCCCGGTGGTGGCGCTGTCGACCTGGGTGTTCTCCGAGTGGGACAAGAGCATCGACCTGCTGGCCACCGTGCTGGGCCGCCAGCAGCAGGCCGAGGCGGTGCACAAGTTCACCACCGACATCGGCGACTTACTGTCCCGCACAAAGGATGTCACGCCGTTGCCGACCTACTACGAGGACTCCAAGGGAGCCACCACCGGCGCCGAGGGCGGCAAGAACTTCGCGCTGCAGGCCGCCGGTGTCCGCAACATCTTCGGGGATACCCCCGGCAACACCATCGATTCCGACCCGGCCGCGGTGCTGACCGCCGACCCCGGCCTGATCGTCGTGGAGACCTCCAACACCTACGGCGGCAGCGCGCAGGACGTGTTCGCCAGCAAGGCCGACGAACTGCTGGCCCGGCCGGGCTGGACCGACCTGGCCGCCGTCCGCGACGGCAAGCTGTACCTGTACAACGCGTGGGCGTTCGACATCGCCGGCAACCAGATCACCCCGCTGTTCTACGCCAAGTGGGCCTACCCCGACCTGTACGAGGACGTCGACCCGTTCGACTTCGTCGGCCGGTGGGCGCATGATTTCATCGGCGCCAAGGACTTCAACCCCGACGACGGGTACGTCTACCGCGTCGACAACGCCGACCGCGGCTAGCATCGGCGGCTGCGACGACCAGCGGGAGACCGCGACGAGAGGGAGGCGATGGCCGGGCCACCGGGATCCGAGCTGATCGACGCGGACTGGCTGGTGGCGCAGCTTCCGCAGGGCGCGCCACCGGCGGTGCTGACGGATCTCATCGCGGCGGCCATCGAATCCGGCCAGCTCCGGCGGGGGGCGCGGCTGCCCACCATCCGGGAGCTGAGCGCGGCCAGCGGGCTGGCGTTCCGCACCATCAGCGATGCATGGGGCCAGCTGCGTGCCCGCGGGTTGATCGAAACGCGCAGGCGCGGAGGATCGTTCATCGCGGCCCGGAACACCGACGGGGGCTCGCAGCCGGTCGCCGCCCCCACCGGTGGCGGGCCGCGGCTGGACCTGGGGCGCTCCACCGCCGATCCGGCGTTGCTGCCGGATCTGCACCACGCGGTGAGCTTCGGCCTGCAGGCCCCCAACCTGCATTCCAGTGTGCGCGAGTTCATCACCCCGCGGTTGGCGGCCTGCGCCCGCGACAGCTGGCCGTTTCCCGCCGAGTCATTCATCGCCTCGGGCAGCGGCGCCGAGGCGGCGCTGCTGTCGATCCTCGGGGTGACGCCACCCGGCGGCGCCGTCGCGGTGGACCAGCCCAGCAACCCGGGGTTCCTGGCGTCGCTGCGCAAGTCTGGCCTGACCGCCATCGGGGTCGCCGCCGACGCGGATGGCCCTGTACCGGAATCACTTTCGGCGGCATTGGCAGCCGGGGCGGACACCTACGCGTTCCAGGCCACCTCGCCGTACTCCCCGGGCACGGCGATCACCGACGCGCGGCTGGCCGCGCTCGCCGAGGTGCTGGCGGCCGCCGAGAACGTGCGGATCCTCGAGGAGGACGCTGCCGGGCCGCTGGCCGGTACGACGCCACGCTCGTTCGGGGCCCGGCTGCCCGGGCGCGTCGTGCACGTGCGGTCGTTCTGCAAGTCCTACGGGGTGGACCTGCGGACCTCGCTGATCGGCGGCAGTCACGAAGCGCTACAAGCGATCCAGTCGCAGCGCAGCACCGGGCTGGCGGTCACCAGCCGGATCCTGCAGGACGCACTGGCCTACCTGATGGAGAGCGCGGAGACCGCGCAGGTGATGGCCGAAGCGCGCCGGGTATACGGGCTGCGGCGGGCGGCCTTCGGCGAGGCGCTGGCCCGCCACGGTGTCACCGCGACATGCGGGCCGGACGGGCAGTTCCTGTGGATCGAGGTGGACCACGAGCTGGACACCATCCTGCGGCTGGCCGACGAGGGCATCACCGTCGGCGCGGGCAGCGAGTGCTACGTCGACCCGGGCGTGAACGCGATCCGGATAGCCACCATGCGGCTGCCCGACGACCCGAGGGCGCTCGACGAACTCGCGCTGACCATCACCGACACCATCCGCGGGCCGGGCGTCACCTACTACGTGTGACCCTTTCCGGCCCGGGGTAGCCGTGTCGCTCGGCGACCACTTCGCATGTGTGCACTACGCCCGTCAGGGGCGCGACGGACGATGAGGCTCAGCCAGTTGCGGCTGCGCGGCGGGCCGTCTCGACCAACGCCTCTGCAGCGCGTCTCGATCTCTTGCGCTCATCGGGAGTGGCTGACTGATGGGTGTACGACACCTTGGACTTGACGTTCAGGAGCGCGCGTAAATGCTTTTCTGCGCCGGCTTCGGCCTTCGCGAGCAATGCAACGGCCTCGTTGTGGTTTTCACCGACAGCGTATAGGCCAAGGCGGACACCGCATATGACGTCAGCGGCCGCAATGCCCGCGTTGATCAACAGGGACACAGCAGCGTCTGGCATGTCGTCAGCGATAAGGATCGCACCATCGAGGAACTCGACAGCCTTCTTGAGCCTACCGCGTCGGATGGCCTCGCTGCTGGGTCTCGTGCGTTCAGTCATCGCTCACCACTTTCCGCGCGCGGACAGGTTTGACCCGTCGGAGAAGCCACACGCGCGATCCGGCCACGGTCAACCCACGCTCGAGGACGTCTTGCACCATCGGTTCGTTTCTCGCGCTTCTGAGTTCGTTTTCCGTGTACTCCACCACGCGTGCGTCGTTACCCGTCCAAGCCGTGACGGTCGAGGCAAGCTCAGTGACCTGCTGTGCCCAAACATCGTCCGGTGTGCCCGTCGCCCTGACCAGGAACAGGTCAACGTCGCTGTCCGCATTCATCGTGCCGTGCACCGCCGAGCCGAACACCGCGGCGTACACGGGTCGGTACTGCCACTCGTATAGCTCCTCTTCGAGCCGCTTCAGGAAAGTGTCGAAGAGTCTCGCCAGCTCCACTATCGGCTTCGCCGCGAGATGCGCAGTGTTCAGGCGGTACGCATAGGTACGACCGATGCGTTCGGACAGCACAACGCCCTGGGTGACGAGTCTGGCCAACACCTTTCGGATGCCTTCCTCGGAGAAGGAATTCAGCACGCGGTGGATCTGACCGGTGGTGAACGTGCCATCGTGCGCCGCCAGCACAGCCAGCACATCGCCGTCGAGAGTCGGCGTGACCGTCGCGAATGGGCGATTCAGTTCCACGGCGCACCTCCAAGTAACCAACTATAGTTGGTGTATCCACACTATAGTACGGATATGCCAACAGGCCGGGCGTCACCTACTACGTGTGACCGCTGCCGGGCCGGGGTAGCCCACCGGCATGGACACCCAACCCACCGAGCCTCCCGAACGGCTCACCCCCACCGAAGTCCCCGAGCGGCTCACCCCGGACGACGTCCCGGAGGCGCCGCTGGAGCCGTCGTCGCCGCCGGACCCGGGCCCGGCGCACCGCTGATCACGCGCTGGTGTCGCGGTGCGGCTCGGCGACCGGCTTGGATTCCGGTGAGCCGCGCTGGCGCAGGAACACCGACAGCCCGACGATCGCGGCGACGGCGACGAACTCGCTCTGCCAGTTCTGCATCGACTCGAACCAGAACTGCGCGGTGGTGACGTAGCGCCACACCGAGATCGCCGGCTGGCCGTGCTGCAGTTGCTCCTCGTTGAACGCCGCGACGCCGCCGACCGCGTGCAGCGCCCAGGACGCGAAGAACAGCACGAACAGCGCGATCGCCAGCGAGTGCTCGTAGAGCGCCAGCACCCAGCCGCGCCGGCGCACCGGCCACGGCGTCTTCGCCGTCACACGCTCGGAGCGCGGGTCGCGGTCCTGCGGGGCCTTCTCGTCGATCGGCTTGGATTCCGAGGAGCCCTTCTGGTACAGGAACGCCGTCAGCACGACGTACATCCCCATCTGCAGGAACTCCGATTCCCAGTTCTCGAACGTCGCCTCGATGAAATCCCCGCTGAGCAGGTACCCGACGACGGAGACCGTTTCGGCCGAGCCGTGCTCACGCTGTTCCTCGTTGTAGGTGGCGGCGCCGGAGACGATCATGCCGGCGAAGAACACCAGGAACAGGCCCAAGCAGGTCAGCAGCAGACCGTTGTCGCGCACCCAGCTGCGGCGTCCGCTGGTTTCGGGCGCGGAATCGAGCATGGCCACCCTCCATCCGACTCGACCGGTGTACCCACGCCCGACCCCGGGAACCCCTTTGTCAGCACAACCGAGACAAGACACACCCCAGAGAAAGGCCTGTCATGAATCGCCACCTGTCTGTGGCTGCTGCAAGTGCCGCGCTGGCCTGCGTCGCGGTGATCCCCGCCGGTGTCGCCGGCGCGCAACCCGACGACGAGGAGAACGCCGACCAGAGCGCCGTCGAGCTCGTCGAGGAGCTGCGTAGCAAGGGCAGCAACGTCGAGGTCCGCGCCGATCAGGAGGCGCCGCTCGAGGAATGCGACGTCGCCAACGTGACCGAGGTCGCCGAGTCCAACACCGTGATCGTCGACGTCACCTGCACGCCGGGATACCAGGGCTGACAGCGGCCGACTAGCGGTCTCCGACAGCCCCGGGACGGCCTCTCGGCACCTCCTGTGTCCCACCAGTCACAGCTGCGCCGACACGCCCCCGCCGCGCGCCGGGATGTCCGCGCGGTGCCATATCTTGAACCGTCCGACCCAACCGCAGACGGATTCAGGAAGCATCGAGGAACCGAGTGGACGACAACACGGGGCTGTCGGCCTCCGCCCTGCTCGAGCTCAACCGTGAGGTGCAGGGGTCCCGGGCGATGCGGCTGCTCGCGACGGTCAACCTGGGCGTGTACTCGACGCTGATGGAGCGTCACCTCTCCGGAGGGGTGGTGGCCGAGACGGAGCTGGTGGTGCGCCTCGAGCGGGATCTCGACGAGCTCGGCCACCTCGACGGTCAGAGCGGGCTAGGTCTGATCAAGGCCTGGGCCAGCCAGGGCTGGCTGCACCGCATCGTCGACGACCGCAGCGAGCAGAACGTCTGCTACCTGACCCAGGATGCGCGCCGGGCGCTGGACTTCGTGCGCGGCATGCGGCGCAACGACACCATCGCCACCGGCGGGTCGATCAACGGCATCGCCTCCCGGCTCAAGCAGGTCGCCATCCGGGTCGGCAAGGATCCGGCGCGCATCCGCAAGAGCATCGAGGCCGAGATCGCGGCGCTGCACGCCGAGCTCGACGAGCTCGAGGCCGGACAGCGGCCCGCCCCCGATGTCACCGACGCCTACGACGAGGCACACGCGATCGCGCTGCAGATGGAACGGCTGATCACCGACATCGGCCAGTACGGCACCATGATCGAGCAGGCCACCGCCGCGCTCGACGAGCCGATCGACAGCAACCTCGAGTACCGCGACCGACAGCGCCAGATGTACGCCGACTACCAGGCGGCATGGGATTCGCAGGGCCGCGACAGTCACCGCGCGTTCCTGCGGATGATCAACGACCCCGACCAGCGCGCCGAGTTCGAAGCCGACGTGGCCGCCGTGGCCGAGGGGCTGCCCGCGCTGGACCCGGCGCTGCGCGCGGTGATGGCCGGGTTCTTCGAACTGGTCGGCCACCAGATCGACGAGGTGGAGCGCATCCAGCAGCGCTGCGCACAGCGGGTCAAGCGGTTCACCGCGTTCGGCACGCTCGAGCAGAGCCGCGGGGTGGCCCGTCAGCTCAACGAGGCCATCGGCGCGGCGCGGAACCTGTTGAAGGCCAGTCTGATCGACTCCCGGCTGGACATCGAACTGCCGCTGGCCCGGCACGCGATCAGCTCCATCGGTGCGCTCAGCTTCAAGATCGGCGACCTGTCCACGCCCAAGCCTGCGCTGGCCGCCGAGGGCGAGGTGGACCTGAGCAGCTTCGCCGCGCTGACCACCCAGGTCGACGCGCCCGCCATGTCGGACATGCTCAACGCGGCGGTGGCCGGCGGCCCGGTGTCGCTGCCGCAGGCCATCGACATGCTGGGCCGCTCCGGGCAGGGCGCCTACCTCGGGCACGTGATCGTGCTGTGGTCGTGGGCGCTCAAGCAGCCCAACGCCGCCGCACCGCCGTCGACGACGGTGCGATTCCGGTCCCTTGACGGCACGGACCGCGAGATCGCCGTCCCCGACCTGTTGTTCACCGAACCGATCAGTGTTGGAGCCTCTGCGTGACCCCACCCGCCACCGAACCCGATATCGATTTCTCGCAGCTCCCCCAGGTCGACCAGAACGCCCGTCCGCCGCACCAGCGCCGGCCCCGCTTCGACGGTGACGTCTCCGAGCTGCCCGACCGGGCCTGCTGGGCGCTGCAGCACCTGCTGACCCGGCGCTACATCAGCGCCGAGTCCGACGCCGACATCTACTCCTGGGTGCTCGAGTACCGCAACCAGCTGTCGGTGCGGCTGTCCGAACTGGACCTGCTGCTGCGCGTCGTCGACGGCACCTACGACAACGACGGGGTGGCGTTCGTCGAGCAGGCCCGTTACGAATCCGCGAAGGGCATCAAGCTTTTGCGGCGCGAGCCGCTGGGCACCTACGACTCGATCCTGGCGCTGCACCTGGCGCAGATGATGCGTGCCTCCGGCGGGCAGGCGGTGCTGATCAGCCGGGAGGAAATGCACGCCCTGTTCTCCGGGGTGCTCAACGACACCGACCGCGACGCGGTGGCCTTCGCCGGGCGCATCGACGCGGCGATCGCGCGGCTGACCGGACTCGAGATCCTGCGCCGCAGCCGCGACGACGAAGACAGCTACACCATCTCCCCGGTGATCACCGCGGTGATGACCGCCAGCGTGATCACCGAACTGCAGCAGCAGTTCGAGCTGCTGCTCGGCGGCGGCACCCCAACGGACTCGCCGGACTCTCAGGAAGACTCAGATGACTGAACAGTTCCACCTGTCCCGGCTGCAGGTCATCAACTGGGGCGTGTTCGACGGCTACCACGACATCCCGTTCAGCCCCGGCGGAGCGTTGATCGCCGGCGCCTCGGGCAGCGGGAAATCCTCACTGCTGGACGCGATCTCGCTGGGCTTCCTGCCGTTCAACCGGCGCAACTTCAACGCCTCCGGCGACAACACCGCCGCCGGGTCCAGCGCGGGTCGGCGCACCGTCGACAAGTACGTGCGCGGCGCGTGGGGGCAGCGCAGCGACGGCGGCACCAGCCGGGTGATGTACCTGCGTGGCGACGGCACCACCTGGTCAGCGGTGGCGGTCACCTACCGCAGCGACACCGGCCGCACCGTGACCGGCCTGGTGCTTAAGTGGCTGACCGGGGAGTCGCGCAACGATTCGTCGAGCCGGTTCGTCCTCGGTGACGGCGATCTGGACATCGAGGACGTCTGCAACCGTTGGGCGGCAGGACGTTTCGACACCGGGGTGTTCAAAGACAACGGCTGGCGGTTCACCACGAAGGTGGAGTCGCAGTACCTGGCGCAGCTGTACGCCACCATCGGGATCCGCGCCTCCGATGCCGCCCAGCAGCTGCTCGGCAAGGCCAAGTCGCTGAAAAGCGTTGGCGGGCTGGAGCAGTTCGTCCGGGAGTTCATGCTCGACGAGCCGGACAGCCTGGCCCGGCTGCCGGAGGCGCTCAAGCAGATCGACCCGCTGGTGGAGGCGCGCGAGCTGCTGGCCGTCGCGCAGCGTAAACGAAAGATCCTCGGCGACATCGAGAAGATCCAGCAGCGCTACGCCTCGGAGTCCTCGGATCTGGGCATCATCGACCTGGTGGACGCGACGATGGTACGGACGTTCACCGATCACGTCCGGCTCGCGCAGTGCCCGACGCAGGTCGCGCAGCTGGACTCCACCATCGACCAGCTCGACAACGAGTACGAGGACGTCACCCGGTCGCTGAATCTTGCGAAGGCCGAAGCGGATTCGCTCAATGCGCAGATCAGCGGGTCCAGTGCGAGCATCGGGCCGCTGCAGTCGCAGGTCACCGCCGCCGAGACCGAGGCCGAGCAGGTGTCGCGACGACGCAGCGCCTACGAGGACATGGTGATCGCGCAGGGTCTGCGGGCGCCCGAGACCGCCGACGAGTTCTGGAACCTGCGCGAGGACCTGCTGGCCCAGGCCACCGAGCTGCTGGCCAAGGTGGAGCGCAACCGGGAAGCCTCCACCGACGCCGAGTACGCGCAGAAGGCGGCCCGCATCGCGCGTGACGAGGCGGCCAAGGAGCTCAAGCGGGTCGAGCAGGTCGGTTCGGCGCTGCCGGAGTTCGCGCTGGCGATGCGCGAACAGATCTGTGCGGCAGTGGGAGTCGACGCCGGCGAGCTGCCCTACATCGCCGAGCTGATGGATCTGCGACCGGACCAGACCCGGTGGCGGGTCGCGGTGGAGAAGGTGCTGCGCGGGGTCGGGCTTCGGTTGATGGTGCCCGACACGCACTGGACCGAGGTGCTGCGGTTCGTCAACGAGACCAACATGCGGGGCCGGCTGCAGCTGCACCACGTGCGGGCGAAGTTCCTCGGCGCCGAGCCGGTGGATCCGGAGCCGAACACGTTGGCGGGCAAGCTGTTCGCCGTCGACCCCGGACATCCGTGCGCGGCCGAGGCCGTCGACGTCATCACCGCCGCCGGCGACCACGTCTGTGTGGACACCCCGGACGTGTTCGCCCGGTTCCGCCGCGCGGTCACCGACACCGGTCTGTACAAGGACTCCGACCGGCTGGCCATCAAGGACGACCGCCGCCCGCTCAAGCAGTCCGAGTACCTGTACCAGGGTGACGTGTCGGCGAAGATCAACGCGCTGACCGTCGACCTGGCGGCCGCCGAGGAGGCCTACCAGAAGGCCCGCCGCGCGGCCGACGACCTTGCCGCCGCGCGCCAGCAGTGGCGCGACGGAGCGGCCGCGCGCAAGGCGATCTGTGAGCAGTTCCCGCAGTGGAGCCAGCTCGACACCGAGACCGCCGACGGGCACGCCGACCGGCTGCGTGAACAGTACGAGCTGCTGCTGGCCGACCATCCCGACCTCGAGGCGCTCAACGCCCGCGCGGACGAATGCTGGTCGCAGATCCAGAAATTGATGACCCGCCGCGGCGCGATCCAGACCCGCCGCGACGATCTCGACGAGCGGCGCACCCGGCTGCTGGAGCTCTCGGAGCGGCTCTCGCCGGCGTTCGTGTCCGAGCCGCTGACCGAGTTGCTGCACCGCTACGCCGCGGCGCTGCCGGTGACGCTGGAGCTGCTCGATCCCGAACCGCACCGCGACGCGCTCTTCAGCGCGGTCAAGAAGGACCGCGAGCAGCTGCGGGAGAGCCGCCGCCGCTCCTATGACGAGTTGGCCCGCATCCTCAATACGTTCGACACCGCGTTCCCCGATGCCATCCCGAACGACAGCGACGATTTCGACGAGCGGGTGCATGACTACGTGGCACTGTGCCGGCACATCGACGAGCGCGAGCTGCCGGAGGCCTACGAGCGGATGATGCGGCTGGTCACCGAGCAGGCCCCGGATGCGATCCTGACGCTGCACCGGGTGGCCGAGCAGGAAGCCCGGCGCATCGCCGATCAGATCGACCGGGTCAACACCGGGTTGGGGGCCGTCGAGTTCAACCGCGGCACCCGGCTGACGCTGCGGGCAACACCGCGGACGCTGACCGCGGTGTCGGAACTCACGGAGATCGTGCGGGCGATCTCGCGGCGCATCGCCGAGGTCGGGTTGGGCGACAAGCAGGCGATCCTGGACCAGTACGCCGACATCCTGCGGCTGCGAAATCGCCTGGCCTCCACCGCTCCCGAGGACAAGGCGTGGACCCGGGACGCGTTGGACGTGCGCAACCGGTTCACGTTCGACTGCGCGGAGTGGGACATCAGCAGCGACGAGCTGATCCGCACGCACAGCAACGCCGGGGACAACTCCGGTGGCGAGCAGGAGAAGCTGATGGCGTTCTGCCTGGCCGGGGCGCTGAGTTTCAACCTGGCGAGCCCGACCAGTGGCGACAACCGGCCGGTGTTCGCGCAGCTGATGCTCGACGAGGCGTTCAGCAAGTCCGATCCGCAGTTCGCGCAGCAGGCGCTGCAGGCGTTCCGCAAGTTCGGGTTCCAGTTGGTGATCGTCGCGACGGTGCAGAATGCGACGACGATCCAGCCCTATATCGACAGCGTGGTGATGGTGAGCAAGACCGAGGCCACGGGCCGCAACGCCCGCCCGGTGGCCACGGTGGCGACGCGGACGATCTCGGAGTTCAGCGAGCTGCGCCGGGAGATGCGGTCGAAGGTGCCCGCCACGGTGTAAAGGGCGGAAGACCCCTAAGCCAGCGCCGCGTACACCGCCGCCTCGAAGGTGAGGATCGTCTCGACCACCGTGTCGTCGAAGAACGGCAGCAGCTGCGTGCCGATCACCGCGCCGATGCCGGCCTTGCGGTCGATCCAGAAGAACGTGTTGAACAGCCCCGACCAGTCCCCCGAGCCGGCGCTGCGCATCCCGGGCAGGTCGATGTGGTACAGGTGGAACCCCAGACCCCAGCCTTGCGGCACGTCGAGCAGCTGCACCGGCTTGGACAGCTCGGGCATCGTCGGCTGCATCCCCTTCGGCAGCGGTGCGCCGTTGAGGTGGTCCTGCAGCGCGAGCTCGACCGTCGACTCCTTCAGGATCCGCACCCCGTCGAGCTCTCCACCGCGCAGCCAGGCCCGCACGAACCGCCCATAGTCGGCGATCGTCCCGTACGAGCCGTGCCCGGCGGCGTCCCACTCCGGGTTGGCAGCCAGGTCGAGGTCGGTGTCCACCAGGCTGCCGTCGGGGGCGCGGAACCGGATCGGCAGCAGCCGGGCCCGCTGATCGTCGGTCATCGCGAACGTCGAGTCGGTCATCTTCAGCGGCCCGTACACGTGGTCGGCCAGGTACTCCGAGAGCGACTGCCCGCTGACCTCCTCGACCACCAGGCCCAGCCAGTCGGTGTTGACGCCGTACTCCCAGACCGTGCCTGGGTCGTTGACCAGCGGCGCGTTGAGGCTCTGCCGGATCCCGTCGAGCGGGCTGGGCAGGCCGTGCTCGGTGCACAGCGTGAACAGCTTCTCGTTGAGGAAGTTGTAGCCACAGCCGGCGGTGTGGGTCATCAACTGCCGCACGGTGGCCGGTGACTGCGGCGCGCGTAGCACCGGCCGGCCGTTCTCGAAACCGTCGAGTACCTGCAGTTCCCCGAACTCGGGCGCGATCGAGGAGACCGGCGCGTCGAGGTCCAGCTGGCCCTGCTCGAAGAGCTGCAGCGCGCCCGTGGTGGCGACCGCCTTGGTCATCGATGCATTGCGGAACATGCTGTCGGGCTTGGCTTCTCCGGCGAAACCCTGATACAGCACGCCGTCACGCGCCACCACCGTGGCGGCCACCGCGTGCAGCTTCCCGTCGGCGACCACACCGTTCAACAGGTCGTCGATGGCTTCGAACCCCATCGCAAGCTCCTTTGCTCGAAGGTACCCTCGCGCCATCATTCCACGAGCCGAAGTCCCGGCAGGCGAAGCGGACGTCGGCGGCGTTCGCGCCGGCGCCACCGGGACAGATCAGGGTGCCTCCAAGAAGGAGGCACGGTGGCAGGTCCGGGCGACGTCGACGGCAGGGTCTATCACTCGACGCCGTTCGGCGACACGAATGACGGTCGGCAGCAGGTGTTCCTGCTCCAGCGCGACGGGGTTCCGTATGTGCCGGTGTTCCGCAGCGTGGAGTCGATGAAGGAGTTCTACCCGCTACGCGCGAGCTGCGCCGGGAGCTGCGGACGACGGTGCCCACCGCGGTGTGAGGTCGGGCCGGTCGTCCCAGCCGAGGATGTCGAAGAACGACGGCGCAGGGGTCCCGGTGACGAGTTCGGTGACGTGGGCGGGGAAGGACAGCGGCGGCGCCTTGAGCGGATTGGCCTGGGTACCTTGGGCGATCAGGTCGGCGATGGCGTAGCCGAGGTTCTGGCGCGGCCAGGTGGTGTTGATCCGCTCGACGAGGACCGGGGACAGCCGGTCCCGGTCGAGGCCGTTGATGTCGAGGCTGATGCCGAGGAAGGACACGCGCTGTTCGGGGCCGAAGCGGTCGGCCAGGCCGACACTGGTGTGCAGCGCGATCGCCTGCCAGACCTTGGTGGCCCGCTCGCCGGTGATGCCGTGGTCCTTGATGAAGCGGACGGCGGCGTCGGCCCCCTCGACCTCGAAGCGTTGGTCACCGGTGCCGTAGGCGGTGACACCGAGGTCGTGCAGGACGCAGGCGAGGAAGACGAGTTCGTCGTCGTAGTCGATGCCGGCGCGCAATCCGGTCGCCGAGGCGACCTCCCGGGCGAACACGTAGCTGCGTGCGCAGTGGTTGGCGATGAACGGCGGCGACAGTTCGAACACCAATTGCCAGGCGGCCGAGCAGACCTCGGTGTCGGGCAGGTCCCATTCGGGCGGCAGGGGGTGGGTCATGGGCCCAGCCTGCCCGGCCACCCGGCACCGCGACAGTGGCCGGATAGCCAGCGTGCGCCAGGATATGGCCAGGGCCCGGAAGCGTCGGGCCGCCGGCCCCCGAGTTGCGTAACGCAGTGGCGGAAAACCGGCCCGTAACTCACCACAGCGTTACGCAACCGGCAAGCCCACACCCGTTACGACGCCGAGGAGTACACCTCGTCGAGGGCGCGCTCGCGGAATGCGTTGCGGTAGCTCTGCGGAGCCACCCCGGCGAGCCGGCGGAACTGCTCGCGGAAGTTCGCCGCCGACGTGAACCCCACGTCGCGGCCGATCCGTTCCACGCCGTGCGACGTGCGCTCCAACAACTCCTGCGCATGCCGGACCCGCACCCCGGCGACCCACTGCATGGGCGTCTGGCCGGTCTCGGCCTGGAAGCGGCGGTTGAGCGTGCGGATGCTCATCGCGGCCTGCTCGGCGATCTCGGCGAGCGTCAGATCGCGGTGGGCGTTCTGCTCGATCCACTCCAGCACCGCATCCAGCTCCGTGCGGGAACCGATCACGCTGACCGGCAACTGGTTTCGCACGATGAACTGCGCCTGCCCACCGCTGCGGTGCAATGGCATCACCGCCAGCTTCGCGGCGATCGCGGCCACCGCGGCGCCGTGGTCGCGCTGCACCATGTGCAGGCACAGATCCAGCCCGGCCGCCGCCCCCGCCGACGTCAGGATCTGGCCCTCGTCGACGTACAGCACGTCCGGATCCAGCTGCACCGCCGGGAACCGCGCACGGAAGAAGTCCGCGGCGTACCAGTGCGTGGTGGCCCGCTTACCGTCGAGCAGGCCAGCGGCGGCGAGGGTGAACGCGCCGGTGCAGATCGACGCGATCCGGGTGCCCGCGGCGTGCGCACTGCGCAGCGCGTCGATCACGTCCGCAGGGGTGTCGACGTCGACGTCGTGGCACCCGGGTACGACGATCGTGTCGACGTCGGCGAGTGCCTCGAGCCCGTGGTCGGTCGCGATCCGGAACAGCCCGGCCGCCACCACGGGTTCGGTGCCGCACACCACCAGGTGGTAGCCGTTCTCCCCGTTGGAGAGTGGCACCCGGCCCAATGTCTCGACGGCGAGGCTGAGGTCGTACGGGATCACGCCGGACAGGGCCAGGACGGCAACGCGGTGCATGGCCGCACCCTACCAGCCGAATTGGCGAGATAGTAGGCCAGCGCCGGGATATTGCCATCGTTCTAGCGTTGGGCGCCGAGCGCGTGCAGCACCGTGTCGACCACGCGGTCGAGGAACTCCGGCGTGGTGGTCCGCCGCAGCCCGCAGATGCGCCAGAAGATCGGCCCGGCCATCAGGTCCACGGCGTACTCGACGTCGACGTCGCGGCGCACCTCGCCACGCTCGATCGCCGCCGCGATCACCGTCGCACCGGAGCGGCGACGCGCGGCGCCCAGCTGGTCGAGGGCGTCGGCGAGGCCCGGATTGCGCTGGGCCTCGGCCAGCAGATCAGCCAGGATCCGCGCGAAGCGTGGATCGCCGAGCCAGGCGTTCACACCGGCGACCAGGTCGACGACGTCGGCGACCAGATACCCGGAGCTTTCGACGGGCGCGGCTGGCAGGCTGAGACCGGTCACCACGTCGACGACCATGTCCTGCTTGGACGACCACCGGCGGTACAGCGCGGCCTTGCCCGCCCGGGCCCGCCGCGCGACGCCGTCCATCGAGAGCCTGCCGTAGCCGACCTCGGCCAGTTCGTCGAGCACCGCCTCGACGATGCCGTCGGTCACCTCCGCGCGCAGCGTCGCCTTGCCACCGGAATTACGCACCCGGGAATACTAGCGCGAGACGATACCGTTCCGTCTCGTATGGATCAGACCACACACGACCCCCGCGTCCACATCGACCGCATCGTCGACACACTGCTGGACAGCGTCCGGCGCGTCGATATGCGCACCTTCGCCGACCAGTGGGCGCCCGACGGGGTGATGGAGTTCCCGTTCGCCCCGCCCAACTACCCGGTGCTGCACGGCCGCGACGCGGTGTGGGACTACGTCAAGGACTACGGCGCGTCCTTCCGCATCGACGAGGTGACCGAACACCGCAGGCACCACACCACCGACGCCTCCACCGTGATCGTCGAGTTCTCCGCGAAAGGTGTTGTGCGGCAGACCGGTAACGACTACACCATGGACTACATCGGCGTGATCACGGTCGGCCCCGATGGCATCGAGCACTACCGGGACTACTGGAATTCGCTGGCCGCGGTCTCCGCGCTGGGCGGGGTGGACGCGCTGCGCACGGCGTTCGGCGTGGACGCACAAAGCTGACGGATTTACCACGGGACGCGGACGGCCTTGCGCTCCCGCTGCGGCACCACCACGTATTTGGGGTCCTTCGTGGCGGCCACACCGGCCTCGAACACACCGAACCGCTGTAGCGCGCTGCCCGCCAGCAGTGCGGCCCCGGATGCGGCGACGGCCCACCGGCGCCGGCCCGACACCACCGCGCCGACGGCGCCGCCGACGGTGAGGATCTCCGACCACTTCCGCAGCGTGTGCGGGCGGCCGGTGATGTAGGCCTCGCCGACGAGGCCGAGCCGGTGCTCCATCGTCCGCGACGCGGCCACCTCCAGCGCCGCGCCGGTCACCGCCATCCGCCGCGCCGGCCCGCTCTCGGACACCGGGGCCAGCAGCATCCCCAGCCCCGCGCCGCTGGCGGCCGCCGACCCGGCGAACACGAACGGCAAATACGGGTGCGCCTCCCGCCACGCCGGAACCGCGGTGTGCGACAACAACACTGCGGTGTAGGACGCCACCGCGGGGGCGACGGCAGCGGCTTCGAGCCCCGCCGGCCGCGAAGCCCACCCGAGCAGCCGACCCAGCCGCGTGCGGCGCAGCCGGGCGGGCATCAGCTCGGCGACCGCGGCCAGCCCGGCACCCGGGCCGTAGCCGCTGAGGATCCAGGTGCCCATGCTCATCGGCGAGCTCGGCTTGGCCACCCGCAGCATGTGGTGGAACCGCTCCGGCCGGCCCAGGTCGGCGACCAGGAAGTACATGCTGGCCAGCAGGCTGGCCAGCGCGCCGACCCGCGACACCCGCCGCAGCCGGCGCCGTCCGGTCAGATCCGCGCCGGCGGCCAGCAGCGCCGAGCCCGCCGACAGCCCGCCGCTGAACAGGTACGCCGCGATCATCCAGTTCCACACCGGCGTCTTGAGGATCTGCCGTCCGTAGTACGACCGGAATTCGGCTCGGGGAACGGCCAATTGCTCCTTCACGAGCGCCACCCCCTGCTCATCGCCACCCTCTGCTCTTCGCGCGAGCGCTCATCGCCGCCCTCTGCTCTTCGCGCGAGCGCTCATCGCCGCCC